>NZ_BLTJ01000047.1 GCF_013282095.1 Enterocloster alcoholdehydrogenati | reverse complement strand
GATCGGGAATCCATGAAATCGGAGGATCTGCTGAAACGGGATTTCCATGCAAATGCCCCATTGGAAAAATGTATTACAGACATCACGGAGATCCCGGCGTCCAATGGAAAACTGTATGTATCTGCGACTTTCGACTGCTTTGATCTTAGCGTCCTTGGACTGGCAATGGAAATAACTATGAAAGCAGATCTGTGTGTCCATACACTGGAAAATGCTTTGACTGCTTATCCCGCACTGGAAGGTGCAGTCATCCACAGTGACCGTGGAAGGCAGTATACCAGCGAGACCTACCGTCAGGCCATCCGGGAGAACCACATCCATCAAAGCATGAACAGTGCCGGAGGACGCTGCCATGATAATGCACGGTGTGAAAGTATGTGGGCTAGAATGAAGACGGAGCTTCTCTATGACCGCTATGACACAAAGCAAATGACAGTAGAGGATTTAAAGGTGCTCATCTGGAGATACTTCCTCAGTTACTGGAATAACCGGAGGATCTGCTCAGCCAATGGCGGCCTTCCTCCTATGATAAAACGCAGGCAGTATTATGAGGCTT
>NZ_BLTJ01000046.1 GCF_013282095.1 Enterocloster alcoholdehydrogenati | reverse complement strand
GTAGCCGTATCGGAAGGTGCGGCTGGATCACCTCCTTTCTAAGGAAGAATGGAGTAGGGGTTTTATATACTGTTTAGTGTTCAATAAGAGAGGACACAAAAATTTCCGGTGGCGATGCGCTTAGGGGCCACACCCGTACCCATCCCGAACACGATGGTTAAGACCTAAGCGGCCGATGGTACTATGCTGGAGACGGCATGGGAGAGCAGGTGGCTGCCGGATCCCTTCGAAAGAAAACGCGCTCTGATGAGTGTTTCATATAGAACAGACATATTCCAATGGGCTAAGATAAAGGCGCGGCCTGTGAGGTTCGCAAGAACGGAAAGAATGTGTTAACCTACGTCAGCAGGGAAGTGCTGTTCCATATAACTGGTTTTTACCAGTGATTTGTGAGTTCGAGTTGATCGAGTTTGCAAATGACTGATAAAAATGTCAGTCAGATACGTACCTTGAAAACCGCATATTGAACAAAAAGAATTGAATATTCAAACGAATATCAAGACATCCGAGGCCATGCGAGAGATCGCATGGAAAACAAACAACAAATTTGTAAACCTAGAACCAGAGAT
>NZ_BLTJ01000045.1 GCF_013282095.1 Enterocloster alcoholdehydrogenati | reverse complement strand
TCTACAAAATCTTGAGTAGATTCATATTTTTCTAATTCATTTTCGTATTCTGTTTTTGTCATTTTTTCTCCTTCTTATGATGTGCTGTATATTTAATGATGATAATTGTGTGCTTTACGAATTGAAGAAAGTTGAAAAATATGTCTTGACATAACAAGATCCCTTTAGTATAATACCATATGCGTCTGACGAACAAATATGTTCATTAGAAGCACTTATATGGAATATGAATTCGGAGAAATACTCAAGAGGCCGAAGAGGCGCCCCTGCTAAGGGTGTAGGTCGGGAAACCGGCGCGAGGGTTCAAATCCCTCTTTCTCCGCTCTTCTTTCCAAAATGCTGATTAAAAAAGTAGTTGACATGGATGCTTGAATGTGATATCATTGATACTCGCTGAGGTGATCGGCAAGAAAAGAAGTAAAATAAAAAAGAAAAAAGTTGTTGACAAACAAAAGCAACTGTGGTAAGATATAAAAGTTGCTGCTGAACAAGACAACAACAAAAGTTCCTTGAAAATTGAAGATTAAACAGTATGTAAAACCCTGAAAATTCTAACAATTCAAAAGGTTTGGTTTAGACCTTTGGATTTGAGAAAATTCAGAACAAAAACCAAGTAAAACGGTTTAAGA
>NZ_BLTJ01000044.1 GCF_013282095.1 Enterocloster alcoholdehydrogenati | reverse complement strand
CGTATGCTGTGCTCTAAACTGGCCTTCAAAAGTTCCTTTGTTTCATCGTCTAATGGCGCGCCATCAAACATAAGTGCGCCCTGCTGGCCCTCCAGATCAGAAAGAGTCTGCTCTAATCGGCGGCTGATATCCCTTTCATCACGAGCATTGAGTTGGGGATATTCTTTTGTGGTATCTTCGGTTCCTGTCATCAAATAGTCAATGGTCACTCCAAAAAAATCAGCAATTTTTTGGAGTTTATCTTGTTTAGGAGTATATTTTCCTGACTTCCACTCTGAAAAAGTGGATTTAGTAATTCCAGTTTCCTTTGCGACTTGAGAATCCTTTATATTGCGGGAATCCCTAATGGTTTTATATCGGTCATAGATTTCGTTCATGCATACTGTCCTTTCTATAAAATTCAGAAAATAGAACAAAAAACTATTGACAAGTTCGCAAAACTGAACTATAATTCAAGTATGCGGTTCAGAAAACTGAATTTTATGTACTATCGTGTGGTAACCTTAGTATATCAGTTTTCTGAACTAATAGCAATAGAAAAGTTCAGAAATGAGGTGAAAAATTTGTACGCCAAATATGCAAAGTTGCGAGATAAGAAAGGGCTGACAGATTATCGGGTGTCTGAGGAAACAGGGATTTTAAAATCCACACTCTCCGAATGGAAAAACGGAAAATATAATCC
>NZ_BLTJ01000043.1 GCF_013282095.1 Enterocloster alcoholdehydrogenati | reverse complement strand
TTATAGCTTAACCAATATAGAAATGAAAGCGGCCGGCCATTTATGAAACAGTCCGCTGAAAGCTTGCTTTCACAAGGACAGGTTCATGAATTGACGGACATTTGCGAAGCAAATGTTACTGAAAAGCTAACGGCTTTGAAGTAACCGCTTGTACTCCGCACGGGTGCTTCACTTCTAAAGATGCATAGCGTTGCATCTCTGGTTCTAGGTTTACAAATTTGTTGTTTGTTTTCCATGCGATCTCTCGCATGGCCTCGGATGTCTTGATATTCGTTTGAATATTCAATTCTTTTTGTTCAATATGCGGTTTTCAAGGTACGTGTGCGCCTCACACTTTTGTGCTTGGCGAGTGGAGATGGAGAGATTCGAACTCTTGACCCCCTGCTTGCAAGGCAGGTGCTCTCCCAACTGAGCTACACCCCCACGGTAATCTGGCACTCACCTGCTCTCCCATGCCGTCTCCAGCATAGTACCATCGGCCGCTTAGGTCTTAACCATCGTGTTCGGGATGGGTACGGGTGTGGCCCCTAAGCGCATCAGCACCAGAAAGGTGTTTTCTTAACAAGTTTCCTCGTTGAAAACTAAACAGTATATAAAACCCCTACTCCATTCTTCCTTAGAAAGGAGGTGATCCAGCCGCACCTTCCGATACGGCTACCTTGTTACGACTTCACCCCAGTTACCTGCCCCGCCTTCGGCAGCTCTCC
>NZ_BLTJ01000042.1 GCF_013282095.1 Enterocloster alcoholdehydrogenati | reverse complement strand
GAAAGGAGCTGGAACCTCCGGCCGGGGTAATGCTATAGCAGGTTCCTTTCAGAAAAATGGAAAAGAAAGAATTAACTACAGAAGAGTGGAAGACCGAAAAGAAGAAAAAGAAAGCGCAGATGACCGCCATGCAGGCCCTGCCTTACGAGGTAAAGGTGAGAAGAGCAGAGCTGCGGGCCCGAGAGTACATAGACAAGCTGGATGAAATGGGGCTGAATGCCCATGTCAGTGTGGGTGGGCTGGACAGCATTGTGCTCCTGATGTTCCTCCAGAAGATTGGGATTGATGTTCCAGCTATATCTGTATCAGCTTTGGAGGATAGAAGTATTCAGAAGATACATAGGGACTTGGGAGTAATATCTATCATGCCAGGGAAGCCCAAAGTACAGATTTTGCAGGAATATGGTTTCCCGGTAATCTCCAAGAAGATTGCAGGCCGGATTGATACGCTACAGCATCCCACAGAGAAGAATAAGACGGTCCGCCATGCAATTATTACAGGCGAGTGTGGAGCTCAGGGACATTATGCCAAGAAGAGTCGAATGAAAATGCCGCAGAAGTGGCTGGAGCTGTTTGCAGGTTATGAGAACGATAATGAGGGAGTAAATTACCAGATAGCCCCATTTTTGGTATCGAATAAGTGTTGCCTGTACATGAAAGAACAACCGTGTGAGAAGTGGGCAAAGAAACATAGCAGCCGGCCATTTTTGGGACTGATGGCATCGGAAGGTGGCCAGAG
>NZ_BLTJ01000041.1 GCF_013282095.1 Enterocloster alcoholdehydrogenati | reverse complement strand
GCATTACCCCGGCCGGAGGTTCCAGCTCCTTTCATTTTTTATCTTCTCATTTTCTGTATCCCTGAAATCAGGTTCTTCCGGTTTTCTGCCGCTATGACATCTCGGATTGATTCTTCAGGGAACGGGATTTGATAAGTGCGTTCCTTCATCCGGTTTACAATCCGCTCATCATACCTCAAATCCTCCAGGCTGGAATTGCTGGTAAAAATCGTAGGCAGCTTATCCTGATACCGCCCGTTGATAATGGCATAAAAGCGCTCCCCTATCCAGTCTTTGGGGATCTCTGTCCCGAAGTCGTCGATCACCAGCACTTCCACCGTTGCCAGAGCGTCCAGAAGATCACTTTCCTTCCGGTCCCGGTCATCCCAGGTCGCCTTGATCTCCTGAACGATCCGCATGGATCCGGAGAACCTGACCTGCATCCGGTACCTGCGTATCAGTTCGTTGGCTATGCTTGCTGCCATCCTCGTTTTCCCTGACCCTTTTGTATCAGAGTACAGGTACAGACCCATTCCGGCAGCTTTCATGTCCTCCAGGTTATCCAGATAGTATTTGACCGCTGCACACGCCTGCCTTATGGTTTTCCTGCTGTCCTCTTTCCGGTACACGTCCAGGCAGAATGTATTGAGCTCCATGTCTGCAAAAGCCTCTGGGATATTGGCGAAAGACAGCTTGCGCTCCATGATCTGGCGTTCTACCAGACCGCACTCACACCGACGCCCATACTCTATGCCTTCCGCATCGCGCCAGTACACCCAGCCGGTCCCATGACATTCAGGGCATTCAGAACCCTGTGAAATCTTCCCCGGCATCTTC
>NZ_BLTJ01000040.1 GCF_013282095.1 Enterocloster alcoholdehydrogenati | reverse complement strand
TAAAAAAAGTTATTGAATTAAATGAAAATACACAATCAGAAAACGCTACCAACAATCCGGTAGCGTTTTTATATGACTAAAAATTTGTATTTATTGTTTCGCACAACATCTACTTTACGAATTGAAGGTACAGAAAAATACACCTGTACAGATGCACGGAGGTATGGTACAATATGGATGTTGAGATCATATTGTATTGGCCTCCGGGCCTGTACAGAAAATTTATTTAAAGCCGTTCCTGTTGGCGCAGGGGCGGTTTTTTGTAATTTGACAAATAAACAGATTTGACATATAATATACTTAACAAGGAACCGGTACGATAGAACACACCTATCCGTTTCCGGTGTTATAAGGATTTAGAAAATAGCGCCTTACTTTACCAGAGCAGGGGCGCTATTTTCTATGTGTTAGATTCAGAATTGCTACAATCAACATGGCAACGCCTAAAATGATTTGGAATTCCTCATATGTACTCATAGAAAACCACCTCCTTCCAACAAGGATGGAAACAGATGGCATGGACGCCCTACCGGCTCCCGGTTAAGTATATTATATTGTCAAGGTGGTGGCCTCTGCGGTGGCGCAGGGGAGGTTTTTGCGTTATTGCATAAAATTATGACGCCATATCTTTTGAATCAGATGAGGAAATAATTTCTCCAGTATCGGCATTCACAAAATCAACATGGACATTATCAACAGTAGTTCCGTTAAATACATTATACATTCCGCGAGAATGTGAAACTTTTTCTGTAAAATTAACTACGATAAGGTCCTTCTATGATAAAATAAATATCATTAGGAGGGCTTTTTACTATGGCAAGACAAAAGAAACCGGTTCACAGAGTTGAAATGACA
>NZ_BLTJ01000039.1 GCF_013282095.1 Enterocloster alcoholdehydrogenati | reverse complement strand
CGGCGTTTCTGAGGCTCATGGAGGAGTCCGGCTTTCTGGTAAAGCATGGCCGTGGCGGTGTGATCTCCTTTCTTGCTCCCGGACAGGATAAGCCCACCCGCCTGCGGGCATCCACTCTCGGGGATGGTTTTGATCCCGAGGACATCCGGGCTGTGATTGCCGGGGAGCGTCCGATCCCGGAGCTCCCGCAGGAGGCCCCGGCTCCTGCCCGGCGTGTCAATCTGATTATAGACATTCAAGAGCGCATGGCACAGGGCAAGGGCCCGGCCTATGAACGGTGGGCCAAGGTTTACAATCTGAAACAGATGGCTGCTGCGCTCCAGTACCTGCGGGAAAATGATCTAATGGACTATGAGGCGCTGGCGGTCAGTACAGAAAAGGCGGTAGAGTGTTTTCATGCGCTGTCCGAGGAATTGCGGCAAACGGAGGCGGCGCTGGAAAAGACCACCGGGCTCATGGCGGCTACTGTGGACTACGCAAAAACCCGGCCTGTGTTTGACGGTTACAAGGCGGCCCGGTACAGTAAAAAATATCTGTCGGAGCATGAGGCGGAGCTTGCCACTTACCGAGCGGCCCGGGCTACTATGAATGAGCTTTTGGACGGTGCAAAACTGCCAAAGATGGCGGATATGAAAAAGTCCCGCCAGGAATTGGCGGGAAAGAAAAAAGCCCTCTATGCGGAATACCGCAAGGCCCAGGCGGATATGCGGCAGGCTGTGGCGGTCAAGGCGAACATTGATCATCTGCTCGGCGTGACGGACGGGCGGGAAAATAAGGCCCAGGAGCGATAGCGACAGGCCGCAGACAACAGGCGCATAGCGCCGGGACTTTGGGACAATTTGTCCCGAAGTTCAGCGGGTTTGGGGAGCTCCCCAACAAGCATTTTTGCGGGCCTGCGGCCAGCAAAAATTTCGGAGTGTGGCCACACCCGAATTGCTTGCCATTT
>NZ_BLTJ01000038.1 GCF_013282095.1 Enterocloster alcoholdehydrogenati | reverse complement strand
GGAACGCCTCTTAAGAACTGGATCAGCATGAATACAAAATAGGTATCCGCCGCAAATAAGGATGGGATCACCAGCGGAAGGTAGGTATTTACCCATTTCCAGTTATTGAACATAATGTACTGCGGCGCGTTTAATACCACCTGGGGCAGGAACAGTGTGGACATAAGGAGTGCGAAGAGAACGCCCTTTCCCTTAAAGTTAAACCGTCCAAAGCCGTATGCCGTAATGGTTGCGGACACTACGGTAAAAATTACCTTCGGGATCACGATCTTGTAGGTATTGATCAGGGACTTTACAAGGTCGATCTTTCCGCCGTAGCTCTTAAATGCGTTGTCATAGCCGTCAAATACCGGATTCTTCGGGATGAACCATGCGCTGGTGAAAATCTCGGAATTGGTCTTAAAGGTAGCGCCTACCATCCAGATCAGGGGATATACCATAATGATTCCTACCAGGATCAGAAGGGTGTAGCGGATCACTGTGCTGATTTTTCTTTTGGTTTCTCTTGTCATCTGATTCTACCTCCCATCCTCGTCAGAATAGTAAACCCACTTCTTCTGGCTTACGAATGCAATAACTGTCATCGTCATGGTGATCAGGAACAGAATCCACGCCTGGGCGCTTGCCATACCCATCTTGTGGCGCAGGAATGCGTTGTTGTAGATCAGCATGGAGATCAGTGTGGTGGCTCCGTTTGGCCCGCCCTTTGTTACCAGGAACGGTCCGTTGAACTCCTGGAATGCCTGGCATAACTGGGTAACCAGGTTGTAGAAGATAACGGGGGTAATCAGGGGAACCGTGATCTTAAAAAACTGGGTCCACTTGCCCGCGCCGTCGATGGAAGCCGCCTCATAAAGATCCTCAGACACGCCCTTTAAGGCTGCCAGGAAGATAACCATGGCGGAACCGAACTGCCATACGCGCAGGAGCACGATTACCATCAGGGCGCTCATGTCGCCGGCCATCCAGTTGATTGCCGGAATGCCAA
>NZ_BLTJ01000037.1 GCF_013282095.1 Enterocloster alcoholdehydrogenati | reverse complement strand
CTTCAATTCGTAAAGCACACAATTATCATCATTAAATATACAGCACATCATAAGAAGGAGAAAAAATGACAAAAACAGAATACGAAAATGAATTAGAAAAATATGAATCTACTCAAGATTTTGTAGACTATATGGATAATGAAAATTTCAAAAGATTATTTTTAAAATATAACTCAGTAGGAATGGATAATTTTGTTTTATCAGAAGCAATTCTTATACTGGCAAATTCACACGACAATATGGAAAAATTGTCAGCACTTGAACTGCTTCGAAAATTAGATTGTTAAAATTTATCTAGTGAAATATATTTTCAATGCCTTGCATAAAGTTTTGTATTGCATTAGGATCAGACATAAGAGCATTAGCCACGTCTTTTGCTGTTGAAGCTAATATTGTTAAAGAAAATCCTCCTATTTTAGATGCTTTTTGTTTTACGGCAGTCCAAATAGTATTATCCCGAATATTATCGAGTAATTCATGACCTTTCCATGTAAGACCTATAATATTTGCTAAGTTTAAATTACCGTTATTAAAGTGAGGTTGCCTTGAACATTCTATAAAACCTTCTTTTATTAATAATTCTAGTGCATATGCAAGTTCTTGTTGATCGCAGTCTTCAAAATCTTTGTTTTTAAGTATAACTGTATATCTTATTTCATTATGGAATACTGGTATTTGTGTGCCTTGTTTATAAGTTGTTTCTTGTTCAATGAATAATAGTATGCTTCTGACGTAATCATGATTTAATCTCATAATTTTATCCTCCTTAGAAAGTTGGTGATTTCATGTATAATATAACAAAAGAACGTAATAAATTACAAGCACTTGTTGATATTACGAATTATTTAGCAGAACATAATTTTACATATGATGAAGTAAATGAATTTATTGAAATGTTAAGTAATGAAATATCGGCATCAAGAATCTGTAATCAGTATAAAACTGCTTTAGATTGGGCTAATAATAATCCATGCTGTAATATCAATAATACGATTATTGTTCCGTTGAATAAAGTTAATATTGAAGAACTTTTTTCTAATATTTTTTGAATAAATAAAGAGCACCGCTAAGAGTGCTCCTTGAAAAAGATGTACATTGAAAATTTAATAACATCGGCTAAAAAATTCTTTTCTACTTCACTTAAAATAACATCATATGCAGATTTGATTTCTCTTATTTTGAGTGGAAGAAAAATTTCTGGAGTTTTAGTACTATTTACATGCATTAAGCCATGTAAACGTACATATTCAATTAGAAGTTCGTTGACTAAATCATTTTTTGCTTCTGGACTCATATATGTAGTTCCTCCTTTGAATTTTGTACACATATTATGA
>NZ_BLTJ01000036.1 GCF_013282095.1 Enterocloster alcoholdehydrogenati | reverse complement strand
GAGAATGTGAAACTTTTTCTGTAAAATTAACTACGATAAGGTCCTTCTATGATAAAATAAATATCATTAGGAGGGCTTTTTACTATGGCAAGACAAAAGAAACCGGTTCACAGAGTTGAAATGACAGAAGGAAAACGAAATATTATCCGACAGCTTCTCGAGGAATATGATATTGAGACAGCAGAAGATATTCAGGATGCTCTTAAAGATCTCCTGGGTGGTACCATTAAGGAAATGATGGAGGCTGAAATGGATGAGCACCTCGGATATGAAAAATCCGAGCGTTCTGACAATGACGATTATCGCAACGGGTATAAGCGCAAGCAGGTCAACAGTCGCTACGGTTCTATGGCAATCGAAGTACCGCAGGATCGGAAATCTACCTTTGAACCACAGATTGTAAAAAAGCGTCAAAAAGATATTTCTGACATTGACCAGAAGATTATTTCCATGTATGCAAAAGGAATGACTACACGCCAAATCTCGGAAACAATAGAAGATATCTATGGGTTCGAAACATCAGAAAGTTTTATTTCTGATGTAACCGATAAGATACTTCCGCAGATTGAAGACTGGCAGAATCGGCCATTAGACGAGGTATATCCAATCCTTTACATCGATGCCATCCACTATTCTGTACGGGATAATGGGGTGATCCGTAAACTTGCCGCTTATGTCATACTGGGCATTAATTCGGAAGGCAGAAAGGAAGTCCTAACGATTACAATTGGTGACAACGAAAGTGCGAAATACTGGCTTTCTGTCTTGAATGAACTGAAAAATCGTGGTGTTAAGGATATCCTGATTATTTGTGCAGATGGTCTTACTGGTATCAAAGAAGCGATTTCTGCGGCATTTCCCAAAACAGAATATCAGAGGTGCATGGTTCATCAGGTAAGAAACACCTTAAAATATGTCCCCGATAAAGACAGGAAAGCCTTTGCTGCTGATTTAAAAACGATTTATCAGGCTGCTGATGAACAGAAAGCTTTGGCAGCCTTAGAGCGTGTAACCGAAAAATGGACACCTAAATATCCGAATTCCATGAAGCGCTGGAAAGATAACTGGGATGCTATTTCCCCGATTTTTAAGTTTTCAGCTGCTGTCCGGAAGGTCATTTACACGACGAATGCGATAGAATCGCTGAATTCCACCTATCGGAAGCTGAATCGCCAGAGGAGTGTATTTCCAAGCGATACAGCTCTGCTAAAAGCGCTGTATCTGGCTACTTTTGAAGCTACGAAAAAATGGACCACCACCATCCGGGACTGGGCGCATGTCTATGGAGAACTGAGTATCATGTATGAAGGACGGCTTCCAGAATAAAGAAAAATAAGCAGAAAGACAGGCGGCAAGCCGCCTGCTCTTGACAT
>NZ_BLTJ01000034.1 GCF_013282095.1 Enterocloster alcoholdehydrogenati | reverse complement strand
ATACAAAAGCGTGTCCAAATTATCAAATTGTCGCAAAAAGTGAACACAAAGTTCCAGAAAAGCCTTAAACTGCGGCTTTTACGCTGTGTCCAGAGTCCGACGCTTATTAGTTGCTTACGCTGGAGCTGACACCTCCCACCCCTAAGAAAATTTATCGCTCTGCGTTGGTTCCACAAGTATGCAAAGGCTTTCTCTACCATTCGTTGGCCGGGCCAGCCCGCCGCCCCATGGGTTCCCGCTGCTCCCGGCCTGCCCTACGGGCACCACTAGGAATAAGGGCCTACGGCCAGCAGTCAAGGAGAACGGGGAATGGCGTGAGCAAAGTGCTCCCAACCCTTGTAAATACTAGCTTTTTACATTTTTTAGGCTTGTTAGCACTCCCTACGGTCGTGGTAGGGGGTGCACCCCCTTACATCCCCCTGAACGCCATGAACCTCCCTCTGGTCGATGGCGTTCATATGAAGATATAAGAGGGAAAAAGCCGAAAAATAGGCTCTAAGCCTTGATTTATAAGGGTTTTTGTAATTTTACGTTTTATCACCAGCTATGATAAAACTATTTATCACCAGCTATGATAAAACCCCTTGAATTTTGTTATCATTTATGATAAAACAATTATCAATAATGATTAGTAGTTTTATCACAACATGATAACAAAGGGGGATACATAATGCCAACTGTAGTAGCTAATCCTAAAGGGCTTAATGAGGTATCATTTCAGCAGCGTGCAAGAGACCTTGCTGAAATGGATCGGCGCGACCAAGAAGAACTTCGTAGAGAACGAAAAAGCCCATTTTCAAGTTTTTATCAAGTAAACAAAGACAACTCTGAATATCTCCGGAGTTGCCTAAAAGAAAACCCTAAAGCCTTAGAATTGCTCTTTTTTATTTTCGACCACATGGACAAATACAATGCTGTTGTATGCTCATACAAAGTATTTCAAGAAGCTTTAGGCATTGGGCAAGCAACTGTTGCAAGGTCTGTTAAATACTTGAAAGATAACGGATTTCTGTATATCTACAAAAGTGGTACAAGTAACGTTTACGTAGCCAATAAAAATCTTGTGTGGAACAGCTGGGGAAACAATCAAGAATATTGCGAATTTCCAGCAAATATTGTGTTATCAAAAAGCGAACAAGAAGAACGAGCAAAAGTTCTTGATAAGCGAATGCAGACGGTAACCCTAAAATAGCTTTTAAAGCCCCTAGAATCGATTTTACGACGTTCTAGGGGTTTTTCTATGCCTATCGGATTAAAAGGGCGAGAATGGAGTCAAGAGAGGCTCTGAGGATATGCTCACAGGCTTTGCCTGGGAGGGATACCGGAAGAACCGACCTTGACGGAATGAAGCCCCCACACTCTCCCGTCAGGGAGCAGAACCCAAAGGGATCTGCTCCCTCTGCCACATGGCGAATGTGGGGTTCGGGGCAAAGCCCCGAAAATGGGTCAAGGGACTAGTCCCTTGTGGGGTGCAGGGGCAAAGCCCATGCCCTGCGGAGCATAATTCTATCTATGGCGAAAACACTGGGCAAATTCTCGAGACCAGAGCCTTGAGGCAGGAATAGGACGGACACAACTATGTGTCCGCCACCATTACAAATTGCTGGCAAAGCCTGCAATTCTATGTATCTAAGCCATTTTCACCGCCTGAGACAGTGGATACAAAAGCGTGTCCAAATTATCAAATTGTCGCAAAAAGTGAACACAAAGTTCCAGAAAAGCCTTAAACTGCGGCTTTTACGCTGTGTCCAGAGTCCGACGCTTATTAGTTGCTTACGCTGGAGCT
>NZ_BLTJ01000033.1 GCF_013282095.1 Enterocloster alcoholdehydrogenati | reverse complement strand
CGCCTGCTCTTGACATGCATGGAAGTACCTGTTATATATAAAACAAGGGTGAAAAACCTGATTTAGAAGTTTCCCACCCTTCATTATCATAGAAGAATCTTATTTACAGAAATTTTCTCATACTCTCCATTCCGCCATACATATAAAATCCCATTACAGAAACAGATTCTTTCAGATTAAGTTCTTCGGATTTTGTTGTAATGGTAAATTGAGTAAAATCATCATTTGCTTTAATATCAGTAAAATTAGGGTAGTCTTCAGATCCGACCATATCAGTTAATGCAGTGTTGATACTGTCAGAAAGCTCCTCCATCATTTTTTTGTGCTGACTTTTACTCATCGTATAGGTAGCACTTCCATCATCATTAAGTACGATTTTATAGCCATTTGCTTCAGCTTCTTTGCTCAATTCCTCTTGTGTAGCGTCTCCAATGTAGTCAGATGGAATCGTGAGTTTTACATCAAATAATTCTTTTTCAACATTGACATCTGCAATAGCATCTGCATCGGAGGTAGCGTCTGGCGTTGTTTCTGGAGAACTTGTTTCTTGTTTTGCTGCTGTGGTATTTGCTGTTGTTTCTGAAGCTGATCCGTTGCCGCAGGCTGCCATACTCACTGCAAGAGAGGTGATAAGGGCAGGGAGAAGTATTTTCTTCATTTTCATATATTTTCCTTTCGTTTCATATAAAACAGTTATCTGGTTTATTTATTGAGATTTAATGTTATGGTTTGGGTTTTCGGATTACTCCAGTTCCACATTTCTTTTATTTCGATTGTGATATCACTCATATCTGAGATTCTATAAGCCTTTGCCACATTGATGGTTGTACCAGGTGTGACTTTCTTTGTGTAATTACGGAAAGCTTCGTCATCTTCATCATATGGCAGGAATGTAGTATCACATTCAATACCATTTTGATAAACAGTAATGTAGTAATCTGCCAGATAGGCCCCTGTAGATTCTGTATCTGTATTTGTATAATCATAATAAAGAGCTACGCAAGGATACCCATCATAATCAAATGAAAATACTTTGTGATCGGTATATTTAATGGAGCAAGTATCAATTGAAAAATCAAATTTTGGAGTTTCCTGATTCGGAATCCATGCCCCATCAGCGCCAACATAATAGCCATCTGGTGTAGTGGTATTGGACATCATTACGCCATTGGTATCCAGATAATAGCTTTTACCGCTATCTTCAACCCATCCAGTGGCAAAGCTTCCATCGTCATTCTGATACTTCCACTTTCCATTGCCTTGATCCTGCCAAGTTCCAGCTAGAGCAGTATTCGCTAAAAATGCTGATACCATGGCGGTAGCAAGAAATAATTTTGTCTTTTTCATACCTATTTCCTCTTTTCTTTTGATTTTTATTAAAACGCCATAGGCTATTTTAATCTTAATTCAATCAATTCTTTTTGGTAGCCCAATGCACGTGCTACCTGTTCAATCGTGTATTCCTGATATTTGAAATATTCATATAAAGTCTCATCTGTAATCAAAAATTCAACAGCAAATTTATTCGCTTCTATTTCTAATCTATCCACAGACTGGTAAGTATTTGCCAGTAAAAAAAGGTGTATTCGCTTTAGGGTGCATAATAGCATGGCCCAACTCATGAGTGGCAGTAAAAATACGCTGAATACCTTCAAGATTACAGTTAAGATGTATTTGTTTTTGGCGCAGTACAAGATTGTAGTATCCTCTGATAAGGCCAAGTTCTTCATATAAGAGAAGAATTTTTTTGGCCCGGATAATATCAAAAGGATTCTCTGTTTTGTAATATCGCTTTAAATAGGCGACTTCGTTATGTATATCCAATAAAATCACTTCTCCTGATTTTCAGAGTTGAGATAACGCTTGTTTGTAAATTTTTTTGCATTGATTTTAGCAACCCGTATGCTGTGCTCTAAACTGGCCTTCAAAAGTTCCTTTGTTTCATCGTCTAATGGCGCGCCATCAAACATAAGTGCGCCCTGCTGGCCCTCCAGATCAGAAAGAGTCTGCTCTAATCGGCGGCTGA
>NZ_BLTJ01000032.1 GCF_013282095.1 Enterocloster alcoholdehydrogenati | reverse complement strand
GTCTGGTCGGGTAAGAGATGGACATTGCTGCCCATCCCTCCCCTAAGAACCGTGCGTGAGAGTTTCCCCTCACACGGCTCAAGCCTTTCAAAAGGCTCTCTTATCGAGAACCCGGCTCAAAAGCAGTAATCAGGCTGTGAATTTTCTTCGTGGCATTCCTTGTGTACCATGATTTTCCGGCTGCTCTTTCCGGCTGGGGTATGCACTTTGAAGCCGGTTTCTGAGGTGATAAGGTCCCCGCAGACAGGGCAGCGGCGGCCTTGCCGCCGCCAGATCGTCAGCAGCTTTTCCCGTCCCTTGGTGCTGTTGAGCAGCTTTTCGCCCTCTCGTTCCTCGAAATAGTCCGTCCAATATTCATCAAACGGATTTGCTTCCGCCACGATTTTCTTAAATCGTATGATTTTCGTATCGGTTGCATATTCGAGTTTGCAATAGAGCGGTTTGCCCTCCGTGCCCTGGTTTTCATAGGGAACAGAGAATGTCCACTGGCGAGAGTCGATGTCGTGCCAGTATTTCCTGGCAATCCATTTGCGGCTCTTTTTCTTGTGCCTGCGCTTGGCCCATTGCCACAAGCATTTGTATATCTCATAGTCAACCGTGCTGAACACCTTGGAAGAAACAACATATCTCTGATTGTTTACCCACCCCCGGATAACCGGGTTGAGCCTACGAATCAGGATTTCCTGCTTTATGGATTTGCTGCTCTTAATGATGTCCCGCACTTTGCCCAGGAAGGATTTCACCGCAGATTTGCAGGGCCTGATGAGCAGTTTTCCGTTGTATTTGCGGATGTTTTTGCCCAGGAAGTCAAAGCCCTCGCCAATGTGGGTAATAACCGTCTTTTCTTCAGATAGCTGCAATCCTCTTTCTGTCAGGAACTCTCTCACGATGGGAAGCACCTTTTCACGCAGAAACTCCGGCGATTCTCCTGTGATGATAAAATCATCCGCATATCGCACGAAATTCATCTTGTTGCAGTGTGTTTTCCCATTGACCTTTTTACGGGTCGGGAGTCTGTCATGGAGCAAGCGTTCCAGACCATCCAGAGTCATATTCATCAGCGTCGGAGAAATCGTACCGCCTTGCGGTGTACCCTCGTCTGTTGGGAATAATTTCTGTGTTTCCACATATCCGCATTTCAGCCACTTTTCAAGGATCTGCGTGTCCATTGGAATGTTTTCCAGCAGCCATTGGTGACTGATGTGGTCGAAGCAGCCCTTGATGTCGCCCTCCAGTATCCATTTCGGGGATTTTCCTTTGTTCAGGTCGGTGAAGCACTGCTCGATTGCATCGTGAGTGCTTCTGCCGATTCTGAATCCGTAGGAGTTGGGGTCGGCATAGGTTTCCGCTATCGGTTCCAGTGAAAATTTGTAGAGTGTCTGCATGGCTCTGTCGGTCATGGTCGGGATGCTCAGTGGTCGCATTTTTCCGTTTTTCTTGGGAATATAGTGCCGTCTGAGCGGTTGGGGGCGATACCCCCGCCGGTTGAGTTTTGAGATTGCGTTGAATTTTGCCTGTGGCGTCAGCCATAATTCATGGTCTACGCCGGATGTCCTTTTGCCTGAGTTACTTGTTACTCGCTTTACCGCCAGGGCTTTGGCGTAGAACGAGTGTGTCAGCAGCCATTGCAGCGATTTTACTTTGCTGTAATGACCTTCCTTTTGAGCCTTTACGATACGCATTTGCAGCTTTTTGACATACGCCCGTGCTTTTTGCCAGTCTATTTCTTCCCAGCACGTTGCAATGCCGGGAGATGCACACGGTTTCCCGTTCATTTGCATTTTCTCCTTTCAAAAGTTCTATAAATTCTCTCGTAAAGAAAGACCAGATGGAAGTCTGCCCGCTTTCGCGTGAGGTGATGTTGCAACCTCTATCCGTCCCCATTACAGGGTCGGCGTTCGCTTTTTCCATCGTTCCTTACCCGCATTTTCCATGGGCTTTCCTTGCGGTCTGCTTTCCGGCTTTTGCCGGAGAAAATACGGGCTTACCACGTTTCACATAATTAACAGTACGGGTTAGGTTTCGCCTCTCCGCCGGCAGTCTTGTTGTCCATGTGCCCCCATCATGGAAAGGGGCATCCGACTGCGTCACCTTTTGGTTCAGGCTTATCAGCAACTTTAGCCTGTTCGCACTTTAACGACGTTTATTAGCGATTCACATTACATTAACCATACCGCACAGCCAGGCTCCCCAGCCGCATTGTTGCTCGCAGCTTATCGCATCCACCTCACGGTTTCCGCTTGACCCCTTTCGGGGAGGGCTACTTTTTCACATCATGCTTCCTCACAGCCGTTACCAGCTGCTTTGGTGATGTCAGGCTACTGCTAATGGAATAGCAGGTTCGGTCAATAGCCGAACAATTAAATTATGCGACTTCGTGTCGCACCCA
>NZ_BLTJ01000031.1 GCF_013282095.1 Enterocloster alcoholdehydrogenati | reverse complement strand
CCAAAAGGCGGCACCCTCGACCAGTGCGGCCGCTTTTTACAGAGACAGGGCTATAAGGTGCGGGTATTCAACAGCATAGATTTTTCAAGATCCATGCACTATAATCCGTTTGCCTATGCGCGACACGAGGTCGCGTAATTAAACTGTTCGGCGCTGACCGAACCTGTTATTCCATTAGCAGTAGCCTATCGTCACCGAAGCGGCTGGCAACGGTCGTGAGGCAGCATGACGAGAAAGGTAGCCCTCCCGAAAGGGTCAAGCCGAAACCGCGAGGCAGAGGCGAAAAGCTGGAAGCAACGTCCGGCTGGGGAGCCTGGCTTGTGTAGTATAGTGAATGTAAGTAAATCGCTGTTAAACGTCGTTAGAGGGAACTAGGCTAAAGTTGCTGATAAGCCTGAACCAAAAGGTGTGCAGTCGGATGTTCTCCTGTAAGCTGGGGACACATGGACAAACAAGACTGTCGGCGGATAGGCGGCACCTAACCTACACAGTTGATTACGTGAAACGTGGTAAGCCCGCGCTCTCTCCGTATATTTGGAAAGCTGACCGTAAGGAAAGCCGATAGAAACGCGGGTAAGGAACGCTGGAAAAAGCGAATGCCGACCTTGTAATGAGGACGGATAGGAATTGAAACAGTATTCCACGCGAAAGCGGGCTGACTTCCAGCAGGTCTATCTTTACGAGAGAATTTCCAGAACTTTTGAAAGGAGGAATTGCAAATGAACAGGAAACTGTGTGCGCCTGCTGACAGGGTACAAAGCTGGGAATCCATTGATTGGAAGAAAGCGGAGGCCTATGTCAAAAAGCTGCAAATGCGTATCGTAAAGGCTCAAAAAGATGGTCATTACAACAAGGTGAAAACCCTGCAATGGCTGTTGACGCACTCTTTCTATGCCAAGGCGTTGGCGGTAAAGCGTGTGACAAGTAATAAAGGTAAAAACACTGCTGGTGTAGACCATGAATTATGGAAAACACCAAAGGGCAAATTCGAGGCGATTGAAAAACTCAAACGCCGGGGCTATAAGCCCCAACCTCTCAGACGGGTGTACATCCCGAAGAAAAACGGAAAATTACGCCCGCTGAGTATTCCGACGATGACAGACCGCGCCATGCAGACATTATATAAGTTTGCACTGGAACCATTGGCAGAAACTCTAGCAGACCCGAACTCCTACGGTTTTAGAATTGGAAGAAGCACACACGACGCTATCGGGCAATGTTTTAACGATTTGTGCAGAGCCGGCTCCCCTCAATGGATTTTGGAGGGAGATATTAAAGGGTGCTTTGACCATATCAGCCATAGCTGGTTAATGGAAAATATCCCAATGGACAAGGAAATGTTAGAAAAATGGCTGAAATGTGGCTTTGTGGAGACCAAAAAGCTCTTTCCAACAGAGGAAGGAACTCCACAGGGTGGAACAATATCGCCAGTCTTGATGAACATGACCTTAGACGGTCTGGAGCGGATTCTAAAAGAAAGGTTCCCTATGAGACGGACGGTGGCAGGTAAAACTGTTTACGACCAGATTAACTTCGTACGATATGCTGACGACTTTATCGTTATCGGAAAAAGCCCGAAAACTCTACGTAACGAGGTTATGCCGCTCATCAAGGACTTTCTGGCGGAGCGCGGTCTGCAACTCTCAGAGGAAAAAACGGTGATTACACATATCAGCGACGGCTTTGATTTTCTTGGACAGAACATTCGGAAATACAACGGAAAATTGCTCATAAAGCCGTCAAAGAATGCGATAAAATCCTTCCTCAAAAAAGTGCGGACTATCGTTAGGGAGAACAAAACAGCCACACAGGACTTGCTCATTCGCAAGCTAAATCCTGTCATTCGTGGTTGGGTCAACTACCACCGCTATGTAGTTTCGGCGGATATTTTCGGATTGGTTGACCACAGGATTTTCGAGTGCCTATGGAGGTGGGCTTGCCGCAGACACAAACGAAAAGGTAAGAGATGGATTGCTGCTAAATACTGGCATCACATTGATAACCGGATGTGGACGTTTGCAACGGAGCCTGCTTTCCACGGTAAATACTTCGATGAAAAATACCTCAAACTGGAATACGCGGCAAACACTAAAATCATCCGATTCAGGAAAATCGCCGCCGAAGCCAACCCATTCGATGAAAGATGGACGGGATATTATGAGGAACGTGACGGAGAAAGAATGCTGAACAGCACCAAAGGACGGGAAAAACTCGTCAAAATCTGGAACAACCAGAAACGGTGTTGCCCTGTATGCGGAGAGAAAATCACATCCGAAACGGGGTTTAAGACGCATTTCGTCACTGAAAACAACAGGAAATGGCCTGTTATTATGGTACATCCCTGGTGTCATCAAAGTCTGCATGAGCCAAACTACTTGATTTGAGCCGGGTTTCGTTTCACACGAGGCCTTATGATAGGCTTGAGCCGTATGACGGGAAACTATCACGTACGGTTCTTAGGGGAGGGGCTGGCAGTAATGCCAGTCTCTTACCCGAC
>NZ_BLTJ01000030.1 GCF_013282095.1 Enterocloster alcoholdehydrogenati | reverse complement strand
GCTTTTCAGTAACATTTGCTTCGCAAATGTCCGTCAATTCATGAACCTGTCCTTGTGAAAGCAAGCTTTCAGCGGACTGTTTCATAAATGGCCGGCCGCTTTCATTTCTATATTGGTTAAGCTATAAAGAGCGCAGGGTGGATGCCTTGGCACTAAGAGCCGATGAAAGACGTGATAAGCTGCGAAAAGCTTCGGGGAGGAGCAAATATCCATTGATCCGGAGATATCTGAATGGGGAAACCCGGCTGAGAAATCCTCAGTCACTGCATGGTGAATCCATAGCCATGCAGAGGGAACCCGGTGAACTGAAACATCTAAGTAGCCGGAGGAAAAGAAAGAAACATCGATTCCGGGAGTAGCGGCGAGCGAAACCGGAGGAGCCTAAACCAGTGTGCGTGCATACTGGGGTTACGGACTGCAAAAGTGAGCCGACCCGTTAATGGAACTGACTGGGAAGTCAGGCCAGAGAGAGTGAAAGCCTCGTACATGAAAACGGTAGGCAGCGGCAGGATCCAGAGTACCGCGGGACACGAGAAACCCTGCGGGAAGTGGGAGGGACCACCCTCCAAGGCTAAATACTCCTTAGTGACCGATAGCGCATAGTACTGTGAAGGAAAGGTGAAAAGGACCCCGGGAGGGGAGTGAAAGAGAACCTGAAACCCTGTGTTTACAAGCTGTGGGAGCACGTTAAGGTGCGACCGCGTACTTTTTGTAGAACGGTCCGGCGAGTTGCCGGCGCTGGCAAGGTTAAGCGGTAAAGCCGCGGAGCCGAAGGGAAACCAAGTCTCAAATGGGCGTCAAGTCAGCGCAGGCAGACCCGAAACCGGGTGACCTATCCATGTCCAGGTTGAAGCGGAAGTAAAATTCCGTGGAGGACCGGATCCACATCCGTTGAAAAGGGTGGGAATGAGGTGTGGATAGGGGAGAAATTCCAATCGAACCCGGAGATAGCTGGTTCTCCTCGAAATAGCTTTAGGGCTAGCCTCGTATTAGTTTAGCGGAGGTAGAGCACTGAATTCCTAAGGGGGCGTCAAAGCTTACCAAGGGATATCAAACTCCGAATGCCGCATAAATGATGTACGGGAGTCAGACTGCACGAGATAAGTTGGGCAGTCAAAAGGGAAAGAGCCCAGACCTACAGCTAAGGTCCCAAAGTGTGTGTTAAGTGGAAAAGGATGTGGGATTTCAGAGACAACCAGGATGTTGGCTTAGAAGCAGCCACACATTCAAAGAGTGCGTAATAGCTCACTGGTCGAGAGGTCCTGCGCCGAAAATGTCCGGGGCTGAAACACAACACCGAAGCTTAGGAACGAGAAATCGTTGGTAGAGGAGCATTCTTAAAGGGGCGAAGCAGTACCGGCAAGGAGCTGTGGACTTTTAAGAAGAGAGAATGCCGGAATGAGTAGCGAGATGGAGGTGGGAATCCTCCAGGCCGAATATCCAAGGTTTCCAGAGTAAAGCTGATCTGCTCTGGGTAAGTCGGGGCCTAAGGCGAGGCTGAAAAGCGTAGTCGATGGACAACAGGTTGAGATTCCTGTACCGCGTATTATCAGAACTGTGGGGACACAGAAGGACAGCACATCCCGGGAATGGGAAAACCGGGGCAAGCAGGGTAGGAGTCAGGCAGGCAAAACCGTCTGGCAATCCGAAGCTGTGAAGCGGAGCGAATGAAAGTAGCGAAGTGTGCGATTCCAGCTGTCAAGAAAAGCCGCTATTGTGTGATACGTGCCCGTACCGTAAACCGACACAGGTAGATGAGGAGAGAATCCTAAGGCCGGCGGGAGAAGCATTGTTAAGGAACTCGGCAAAATGACCCTGTAACTTCGGGAGAAAGGGTGCCTGGGAAACCAGGCCGCAGAGAATAGGCTCAAGCAACTGTTTAGCAAAAACACAGGTCTATGCAAAACCGTAAGGTGAGGTATATGGGCTGACGCCTGCCCGGTGCTGGAAGGTTAAGAGGAGAGGTTAGCGCAAGCGAAGCTTTGAATTGAAGCCCCAGTAAACGGCGGCCGTAACTATAACGGTCCTAAGGTAGCGAAATTCCTTGTCGGGTAAGTTCCGACCCGCACGAAAGGCGTAATGATTTGAGCGCTGTCTCAACAATGCACCCGGTGAAATTGAAATACCAGTGAAGATGCTGGTTACCCGCGCCAGGACGGAAAGACCCCATGGAGCTTTACTCCAGCTTGATACTGGGATTCGGTACTGCATGTACAGGATAGGTGGGAGGCAATGAATCATGGACGCCAGTCTGTGAGGAGCCGCTGTTGGGATACCACCCTTGCGGTATTGGATTTCTAACCTGCAGCCATGACCTGGCTGGGGGACAATGTCAGGCGGGGAGTTTGACTGGGGCGGTCGCCTCCGAAAGGGTATCGGAGGCGCTCAAAGGTTCCCTCATAATGGTTGGAAACCATTAGAAGAGTGCAAAGGCATAAGGGAGCTTGACTGCGACACCGACGGGTGGAGCAGGTACGAAAGTAGGACTTAGTGATCCGGTGGTATGAAAGTGGGATTGCCATCGCTCAACGGATAAAAGCTACCCTGGGGATAACAGGCTTATCACTCCCAAGAGTTCACATCGACGGAGTGGTTTGGCACCTCGATGTCGGCTCATCGCATCCTGGGGCTGTAGCAGGTCCCAAGGGTTGGGCTGTTCGCCCATTAAAGCGGTACGCGAGCTGGGTTCAGAACGTCGTGAGACAGTTCGGTCCCTATCCGGCGCGGGCGTAGGATATTTGAGAGGAGCTGTCCTTAGTACGAGAGGACCGGGATGGACAGACCGCTGGTGCATCTGTTGGCCCACCAGGGCCATGGCAGAGTAGCCAAGTCTGGACGGGATAAACGCTGAAGGCATCTAAGCGTGAAGCCCCCCTCAAGATGAGATATCCCATCGCAAGAGTAAGACCCCTTGAAGACGACGAGGTAGATAGGTCAGAGGTGGAAGTGCAGCAATGTACGGAGCTGACTGATACTAATCGGTCGAGGGCTTAACCAGACGGTATAGGAGCA
>NZ_BLTJ01000029.1 GCF_013282095.1 Enterocloster alcoholdehydrogenati | reverse complement strand
CTTCAATTCGTAAAGTAGATGTTGTGCGAAACAATAAATACAAATTTTTAGTCATATAAAAACGCTACCGGATTGTTGGTAGCGTTTTCTGATTGTGTATTTTCATTTAATTCAATAACTTTTTTTAATACTTTGAACTTTTGGATTTGTTCTATAGTATATAAAGGTTCAGGAAATTTAGTTATTATCCAATCATCAATTGTATAAGTACAACTTGTATTCTTTATATTATCCAATCATGTCACTCCTTTTTTTATATATTCATATTGCATTTCATTGTCAATTTCATCATCTATCATACACCCTAAATCTAATACTTTTTTAACAGCATCTTTTATTTCAGTAATAGTCATCTCTTTTCCAAATGGGAAATACGTTTTAATTGTATCAATATGTAAGTTTGCTTGACCAGTTGCTAATCTTCGGATTGGAATATCAACAGGAGTATTATATATATTGCAGATTAATTCATGATTTAAAACTAGTAATTCTTTCATTGATAATTTATTACCACATACCTCACCTATAAAAAGTGAAATATTTTTCGTTTCGCTTAAAGGTAAACTTCTAAATATATCTTCAACTATATTACTAAACTCCCTATAACTTACATTTTCCTCACAAACACTTATGGCTTTATCCAAAATATTATCTATTGATTCTTTATCTCCGCCTGTTGCATACATTAAGTTATCATTTAGCTTAAAAATCTTTTGAACTAAATACTTTTTTTGGTCATATCCATTCAATCTAGAGTCCGAACAAAACATAATAAAATCATTTTGTAAAATACCCACTATTAAACTCATGTAAAAATCCTCTGCTTATATTTTTTACATAATTATATCACATCATAGTATATTTTTATATTATAAAAATAATATTACATATTAAAATTACGCTTGATTTAATTATTGTTAACATTTTATTATGTTGTTCTATAAGTTTTCTTTTCGTTTAGAAGTATGTCTAATGATTTCATTGGTTTCTTTAAAATTTTTAACAAGCCCAGCAATAAGTGCCCTTTGTTCATTAGACAAGCCACTAACATCTATAGCATCTTGCTCATGTCCTAATAAAATATAATCTGTACTAACATTGAAAACATGAGCAATACGTGTAAGAATTTGAAAAGATGGTTGTCTTGTGTTGTTTTCATAAGCTGCAACTGTAGAGCGTGATACTTTTATCTTATCAGCTAATTCTGGTTGTGTCATTTTAGCATCTAATCTCAGTTGTTTTATTCTGTAACCAATTAGCATATATAAACACCTTTTCTTTTTATTTTACTATAAAAATCGTATACTTTTGGAATACGAAAACGTTTCTAATAGTAGACAAAAACGTATTCTTGTAGTATACTGAAGGTGGAAAGGAGGTGAAAAAATGATCCGGCTGTGTAAGTATAACCAAGAAACTACATTAAATAATATCCGCAACGGTAAATTGGACATGGTTGCATTAAGCACTACCAATCTTATTGATGATATTATTCTCAAAATGAATGATATTCATTTGTTTGAATGTCTAAAGGATAATATTTCTGATAAGCGTTCACATAATACAACCGTTCCTTATGAATTAATCTGGGCCAGTGCTATAGCTGCTAAAATGAAAGTTCAGACCAGTCTTACTGATATTCCGTATGCAATCAGTAACCACAGGACTTTGGCAAAACTTGGATATACACTGATTGATTCTAATGGAAGCTTAAAATGCGGATTAATGCAAGAAGGAACTTTAAGATTTTTATTAAGTAAATATAATCCTTCTTTATTTATTAACGGTTATAACAACACAGTTCAAAAGAGCATTTTCCCTATGCTTGATATTGCTCCAGATATTCATATCCTTGATTGTACTGATCTGGAGGTTAATTATTCCAATTCCAACTATGAAAATTCAGGAGTTACGCATAGTAAACGTGATGATTCATTAACCAGAGGGTATAAGCTTGCCACTCTCAGAGGAATTGTTGATGATACTGGTTTGATTGAAGATATCCGATTTGGTAGTATCAACATCCATGATTTTAATCTGAGTGAAGAAATGGTTCGTACTTCTCCAATGTTAAAACCTGGCGATATTCTCATTAATGATAGAGGATTTCTATCTAGGGACATAATTAATTTTCTTAAAACATCTAGAAATGTTGATGTTTATGTTCCCTTAAAAGAAAATATGATTGCTTATGAACAAGCTGTACTCAGTGCCAAAGAATTAGATGATTGGAAACCTCATCCTAATCCTAAAAGAAAAGATCAAGTCATTTCTGCTATTTCTGGTATGGGTTTATATTGGGAAAGCTCTAATCCTAAAGAAGATGTTCCCATTAATTGCTGTGTAGTTTGGAACAAAAACGAAGATGAATATTTTGTTTTTGTAACCACAGATATAAATACGTCGGCAAGGGACATCATCACAACCTATGAACTCAGACCAGAGATTGAAGAAGATTATCGACAATTAAAAGACTTCTGGAAAATCGAAGATTTCAAAAGCACAAAATTAAACGTAATACTTTTCCACATTGTCTGTGTCCTGTTTGGTTATCTTTTCTTTCAGCTTTATACATTATTACCAGACGGTGAGCAATATTTACATAAGTCTCTACCAATTATTCTCAAAACATATATACCAGAAGTTTTTCCTTATGTAGTTCTTTATTCTGGATATGAATTTGGGGTGCTTACCTTATTTGAATTAATGGAGCTTTATGCTCATTGCTCAGATGAGGTAAGGATAAAATTCAAGAAAATTTTAAATTAACACACATAAAGGAGTACGCAAACATGAAAAAATCTTTTGCCAAAAAACTAATTATTGCAAGCATGACAGGCATTTTATTAAGTTCAACCGTATTAACTGCATGTGGTGGTGATGATTACACTGCCGAGGATTTACAAGATGCAAGAGCAAGAAAAGCTCGCGGAGAAAAACTCAACCGAGAAGACAGTAATATGGTCGAAGGTTTTGAAAAATGGAAAGCCAAAAAAGATAAATATGCTGATTATTAAACTACAGGAGGTCTTATTATGGCTCTAATCAATTGTCCAGAATGCGGAAAAGAAATTTCTAATCAAGCTTCAAATTGTCCGCATTGTGGTTGTCCAATAGCATCTGCTCCAACTGGAATAAAGATAAGAGCATTATCTGATGATAGAGGAGTAAAAAGGACTAAATACAAAATTAATGGTATTGTCGTAGCTGAAGTACCTATAGGATCTACAGCAACTATCAAATTATCAAAGCCAACTGTAATTACTGTTTCTCATCACACTGGTTTGTCATTATATTCAAATTCAGAATGGCGTTTCATTGCTATTCCTGGAAAATGTTATGAATCAAGATATTGCAAACCAGGACTATTATTATGGAGTACAGTAGTAACAGAAGTATCATTCATTTCATA
>NZ_BLTJ01000028.1 GCF_013282095.1 Enterocloster alcoholdehydrogenati | reverse complement strand
ATCTGTGAGCACGCTATGCAGTTTTTTCATGGCGTTTTCTCCAATTCTTCTCGTACATTTCCATCATCCGCTCCAGTTCTTGAGGCGGGATTGTTTCAATTCCTTGTTCCTTACATTCTGACACCAGGCCCTCAATCAATCCGCTCATCTCCTTGGTGTTGTACGTACTGGAACCGCGAAGCATCAGGTACGTCCGGTACATCATTCCGTCCATGCCTTGTTTGACCTCTGAAGTGGGTTTGATGTGATAGGTTTCCGCCTCATCCGCCTGCCTGCTCCCATCATCACTGTCCGGCAACACAAGGTAGATCATCTTTCCATCAATAAACTCGGTCTGTCCATATCGTCTCAAAAGGATGTTATGCAAGTGCGGCTTGGAAATGTTCAGCTTGTCCGCAAGTTTAGTCACCAGCTGCCAGTAATACGCATTTGCATCCAAGCTGCGTTTCTTTTTCCATGGCTTTACAGTAAAGACCAGCTTCTCATGTTTTCTCAGATCATCCCACTCCGGGCCGATATCGTCCCGATCACACTGTACAGTCAGTTCCATCCGGTGAGAATCTATATCAATACGCAGACCACCCACAAATCTTCCCATAAAGTCCATAAGCTACTGCCTTTCCGGATTGTTCCATGGCAGTCCATCACTCCCGTTTTCAGGAGGAATTGTGGCGGGATCTATTGGCTTATCTGGTTTGCCTTTCAAGACGTCCATTGCGTCCCGAAATTGGTCTATATTCATCTCATGAACATCTTTAATATCATAATTCCGTAGAATTTGTTTCAATCCTACCCCTGTTCTGGATAATTCCACGTACAGCGTGTTAATATGAGCCGTCTCTACCAATATCGGCCTCTGTGGTTGCATGGTATCTGCTGTTTCCTCTGGTTCAGGTTGCCCAAGAGTGAAAACCACCTTATTTTTACACTTAATCACTAATGCATTGATATTATTCTCAGCATCGTAGCCGATCTGGCTTACGGAAAAGCGATCCCTGCAAGTGTATTTTGCTCTTCCAGCTCCTTCTGCCTTTTCAATCTTACATTTTCCTGCCGGAATCCAAATGAACGGAGCAGTATACAGTTCTCGGCCAATCCCCCAGTTAAAGCAAGCCCGCTTAAACGAATCCGAGGCCAACCCCTTTTCCTTTTCTGTGTTGCTCTCTGTACCTGTATCCTCTTTCTCAATCCACTGATTCTTGTCGTCGTCCCAGATAGATACCGTACAGTTTGCATTGTCCCTGGAATGGTGGCGCTGCCAGTTTTCCGGCCCCACAGCTTCATCCAGGATATTCATGTCGCACCGGGCATCCTTATACAGCAGAAGGGTGACGCCTTTCTCTGTTACTGTGGCTACCCTGCAATCAATCTCGTCTGCTCTCAATGTTCTAAATTTCTTCATGATTCATTCACTTCCACCATTTCCTCTGGTTCCATAGCCAGGGTTGTATGTACGCCGCCTGCGTGGCAGTCCACATTGATATATCTTCCATCCGGTTTTACCGCATCTATCTGGAACTTAACCCAGTTCCCGTAATCACCGTACTCCACCCGGATCGTCTGCCCTGAGATCAGTTCTTTTGCCTTTACTTTCATTCTGCTTTTCCTCCCTGTTCGTTGTCTTTATTCTCAGCCAGTTCAAAGCCCAGCGCCGCCGCAACCACTTCACGGTCGACGGAATACTTGCTTGCCTGGATAATCCCTGCCAGCGCATTGACCCGGCCCATAAGCATCAGAGCCTCCTCATACTGATTTTCAGCGCAAAATACATCATTTTTTCGATTTGCCATCTTGTTTCCTCGCTCATTCTCCCTTATAATAAGGGTGTTAGTTTTTTATTTTTTGGACCCGCCACAGTTGCCGCTGTGCAGGTCCTTTTTCAGTTGCTTAAGATCCTTGAACAGCTTGTCCATCTGGCCTGGGCTGTCCAGATATGCATCAAGGTACTTACCTACATCCATACCAGGCTCCCAGCCAGTCGCATAAGTTTCCACCGTCACCCCTGCGACATGACCGTTAAAAAGAAAGAACGCTGTAGGGTGATCCCCTGTAAGCTCCCGCTTACTTTCCTGCAGCCCGTTGATCTGCAAGCACAGATCCAGGGCCTCACAGATCTGCTGTCTCCTGCGTTTCTCCGCCTTACGCTTCAATCTCTGATTCATCCTTCCTCACCTCCCTTCACAGCGCGATCACGCCATACGCCACCAGAAACAGCACCACTGATTCCGCTCCCAGCAGGAACGCCATCGCCGCGGCCAGGTTCCACGCCCAGCGGTTGTCCTGGCGGTATCTCTGAAGCTCATCCCCTACCAGGCTGCCCAGTGCCAGGATGTCGTCATATTCCTCGGGGGTGATGGTGATGGGGGCCTCTGGCTGGGGGTTATGTTTGATTACTTCCATAGCTTGTCCTTTCTTCTCTATATAGCTCTGATCTGACCATATTTGCTGCATTGCTTAGACTGTGCTGTTGCTACTTTGGGAAGATCCCTTTCTCTGCTTTCAGCTTTCGTTTGTTCTCGTATATTTTCTGCCTCCTGCTCCATAGATTCCGCCCACTTCTTTAAATACTCTGGGAGCATATCTTGGTTGATCAAAATACATCTTCCGTTTCTGCTAGAAGGGATGATCCCTTCATTCACAAGATTCCTAAAACGCCATTTTGTAATTTGAGTTTCTGGATCCTGCGCTTTAAGCCATGCATAACATTCGTTAATTCCTCGCATTCTAGGAATACAACACATATTCTCACCTCCCTTCCTCAGTTTTTGCCTGCTCCTTCTAAAAACTCCATTATGCTCATCTGCTCATATTTTGGAACCTTCACAAAATCAGCTGGAAGCTGGATTCCATACTGTTCGCAAACCATCTTTACCATTTCAGCGGATTTATATGGAGCAATACCCTGCTTATCCATACGGTTTGAAAGAACTTTGAGCAGATTCGCCACCTCTCCCGGATGCTCCGTTGGAGGAATCTGTTTTTTCGGATTCTCCATTTCGTGGAATCGGTTGATGTACCTTGCAGTAAATTCCGTTCCCTTCTGTCCAGTCATCTTGTGGGCGATGAACTCACAGCCTTTCTTTGTGACAAGAAAACAGGGGAGCGCCTTGTTTTGCTCTGTAACATATGTAGATTCCTTGAAAAAATCGGAGAATCCAATTTTGGCTTCTCCTAACTGAGATATGTAATTGCGAATATCCCGAAGTAACTTAGAATGTTCTTTTCCGCACCACTCAGCAGCTTCCATTGATGTAATGGTGGTTCTTGTTAAATCATGCATTTTATGTGCCTCCTTCCTAAACTATAAATTATCTTGCTTTCCCTTTCGCTCTCTGGTAGTCTCTAAATTTCTGTGTTACAATTCTTTTATCAAATGCAAAGGAGAAATAATCATGTTACTTGCTACTGCTTCCGCTGCAAACACCATCAGCACTTTGCCTCCATTAGATCTATCTTGGGCCATAACAGCCACTATTGCTGTTGTTGCATTTTTGTCCCCGATTGTTGTTGCTATCATAAACAATCACCACTCACGTATAATGCGTCAAATGGATATAGCGCATCAAGAAACTATTAAAAAAAAGGAGTTCGATGCTGCATTAATAGAAAAGCAATTCTCTATTTATTACGCTGATAAAAGGGCGGCATTTAGTGATTTTCTACAAGCAGCAGGACATTTTTCTTTAACAACGCAATCCTCATCTGTGTATGAGGCATTGCACTCATCTGCCGATAGAGCGCTTCTATTCTGCAATGAATATAACCGAGACTTTATCATTGATTTTCTTAAACGTGTAGACGAAGAATTTTATGGTGTAAATGCTTCAAGAACACAGCGTAGAGAATATACATCTCTCATCACATCTATTGCCTCATCTCTAAATGACGAATTGTCAGCCACGAAGCCACCTATAAAATGAATACACTGTAAACATCAATGCTACAAACAGAACCCAGACAGGATAGATCTTGTTATTGGGTTCTATTTTTTTCATCAACCACACGCATACAGCACCAATAATCCAAACGGCTATTAAAAATGCCAAACCCATCTTTTTTCACCTCCCTTCCTCAGTCTCCCTCATTAGTTATCAAACACAAAATTCACCTCCTGCTTTTGTGTTACAATAATGATATGTGCCGTGAATCGCCTCTTGAAAGGAGGTGATAGTATAAAGAGAATCGTCTATTCCGCCCACCTAGCGGATCAGTGGCGTAAACTCGGATATAAGACAGTCACAATGTCTTATATCGGGTGCTTCGGGGAAATGCCGATGGCTTACCACTTAGAAAAGAAGCTGTAATACGCTTTTGCTACTATCAACCATTGCTTTCAAGAAGCTATTCACAGCGCATATCACTTCTTTAAAGCGAAAATATCTCTATCTGTTCATATTGCGATACACCACCGTACAAACCTTTTTATTCCCCCTTAAATCTTCATAAGGGATTCTTGTTGGGTAATTGTTTTCAGATAACCACGCCTTTGCATCATCCAAAACAGAGGGCTTATACTGAACTGTTACACCATCATGTCCATTCTGGCTAAACGCTGTAGTGATGATCTCGCTGTCTGGTATATGTAATTTCTTGATAATAACGCTTACGGCCTGATTGTGTGGATTGTTATTAGTGGAATAGATCCCCAGTTCCCTGGCTATCTCTGTACAATCATAAAGCTTTGGCATGGTCTCTTTATCCGTTACCAGAGGAGCTTTTACCTCGTATCCCAGATCTGTATACAGGCGTTTTACCTCAGCAGCAATAAATACAGGTTCAACTTTTGCCTTTTCCAAAACGCTCATGACATTTTTAACCATCATGTTAGCTGAGGATAATGCGGTACGGTTCGATTTGTTCTTTTTAGCTTTTGGCATTTCATATGTACCAGTCTTACGCAGCGCTGGAAGAACCTCATCAGTTACCCAATCGGTAAAGGCTTCTGCATTTGGTTTGCGGCTTTTAAAAACCAACTTATACACGCCGCTCTCGGTAAGGAAATTCTCACCTGCGTTGTTCAATTTTCGGAAGTTGGTTAAACCGACATCCGAATTTTTTACCTTTACAACCTGCTTTTTATTCATCTTGCTCATGTGATCCTTCACAGTTCCAGGTGCCATATCAAGACACTCCCCCACATGATACGGATTAAAAAGTACGGCTCCATTCAGTTCGAATACTTCTACTTCGTGGCCTTCAAAAATCATTAACTCATGCATTTTATGTGTCCTCCTTCCTAAGTCTTAAGCTACATTGTCTTTTCTTCCCCTCTGCCTTATACTGTATTCACAGGTGCTGCAACACCAAGTACAGCGAAAGGGGGGAATATCATGGAATTAACTAAAGATGCTGACAAAATGATTTGTTTCATCTATAAGACATTTTTGCAATTACGCAAAAGCGGTTTACCAAAATCCGAAGCCCGTCAATTTGAAGAGGATTATTTTTCAACTAATAAAGCCTTTTCTTCTTGGCATCCTGACGATTGTGACGAAACTATCGTAGAACTAGGACGTGCTGGTTTAATCAAACTTTACGTTGTCGGAAATTTTGAATTAACCGATCTCGGTATTATTTATATGGAAAACCGTTTTAAAAATGGGCTTACAGAACTAACCGACTTTATCACCAAATTTATACCGTAGCCTTAGTGGTCGTTGTACCCTCATACAGCTCATCTTTAGTGATGTACAACGACCATCTTCCATTTTTAAAGGTTAATTCCAATACTGATACTGATCCCATTGGAATATCGTTTAAGCGAAACTCCTTCTTTTTCAGATCGATATGAATGCTACGAAATTCTTTTTTCTCCACCTCTCTCACCTCCCTTCCTCAGTCTCTGCGAAATACTCCACCGGAACATCAAAATACTTGGCGAGAATTAACAGCTTATCGAACTTGGGATTATATTTTCCGTTTTTCCATTCGGAGAGTGTGGATTTTAAAATCCCTGTTTCCTCAGACACCCGATAATCTGTCAGCCCTTTCTTATCTCGCAACTTTGCATATTTGGCGTACAAATTTTTCA
>NZ_BLTJ01000027.1 GCF_013282095.1 Enterocloster alcoholdehydrogenati | reverse complement strand
TGTCATTATATTCAAATTCAGAATGGCGTTTCATTGCTATTCCTGGAAAATGTTATGAATCAAGATATTGCAAACCAGGACTATTATTATGGAGTACAGTAGTAACAGAAGTATCATTCATTTCATATGAATGTTTCATATTAGGAAAACACACTGCCAGAAATGGTGTGGCGGGCATCAGCCCGCCGCGGCGGGAATTTCAGAAATGTTAATTTCAATGTATTCGGCAATTCTGCGAAACTCGTCAGCAAACTTGAATTTCACACTTATATTGCCGTTTTCGTAAACTTTGATGTAGTTTACAAGATCAATGAGGATTTCCCGGTTGAGCGTTTCAATGTTCTGGTGTTTCTTAAAGGCCACCAGCGCCGGATGCTCACTGTCAACGCCGTTTGCCAGTTCCACCCGTTCAGCGGTCAGCCGTTCCAGCACATCGGAGAGTGTACTCACTTGCCGTTCATAGTCGGCCTTCATAGTCCGGTAGTCATGCTGGGTAATTTCCCCGTCTTTCCAGTCTTGATAAAGGGACTGTTTGTATCGGGTAATTTTCGCCAGTTCCTTTTCCTTTGCGGCAATCAGATCGTCCAGTCGGAATGACTGGCTTTTTTTGACTGGAGCCGAGTTGATACGGGCAAGTATCTCCGAAAAGGAAACGGCCAGATGTACCTGTTGACGGACGGCAAACAGGACGGCGGCCTCCAGCCGCTCATGCTTGATTGAGTGCATGGAACAGGCGGCCCGGGAGCGGTATTTGTAGGTAGAGCAGGCGTAATACACATTTTTCCCGCTCTGGCTCCGTGTAATGGATTTTCCGCAATCCGCACAGCGGAGAAAACCGCTGAACAGATGGAGCTCCTTTTTCCGTGGGGCCGTCCGGGTGTCCCGTTTCAACAGGGCCTGGACCTTTTCAAAGGTTTCCCGGTCTATAATCGCCTCGTGGGTATCAGCCACCCGCACCCATTCATCCTCCGGCACCGCCTCAATCTCATGTACCTTATAGCTTTTCACACGGCGGCGGCCCTGTACCAAATCCCCGGTATAAATCGGGTTGGTAAGAATGTTTGTAAGCACCCGATCTCCCCACATGGGATTATCTGATACCGAACAGGAATAGGGCAGGCCCTTATTTTTTCGGTAGGTTGTCGGGCTGGGGATGCCGTGGTCATTCAAGTGGTAGACGATAGCCCGTCTTGTTTCCCCTTGCAAAGTCATGTTATAAATAAGCTTTACAATCTCGGCGGCCTCAGGATCGACAATCAACTGGTGTTTGTCTTTTGGATCTTTTATATAGCCGTAGGGGGCAAAGGAGCCGATGTACTGGCCGTTGCGCCGCTTATAGTCAAACACCTGGCGGATCTTCTTTGAAGTCTGATAGCAGTATTGATCGTTCATTACATTTGTAATCGGAACAATAATGCTGGAAACGCTGTCCGGGTTGAGGTAGCTGTCCACATTTTCAGCAAGACTGATAAAACGGACGCCCATTTGCACAAACAGGTTATCAATCAGACTTCCCGCATCGCTGTAATTCCGGGCAAAACGGGAAAGGTCTTTTACCACAACGCAGTTGATTTTCCCGCTCATTACATCGGCCAGAAGCCGCTGGAAATTTTCGCGGTTGGCATCCGTCCCTGTGTGCCCATCGTCCACATATTCGGAAACGCTTTCAAATTCCTCTATGTGCTTTTGGTAAAAATCATTCAGCAGGTCGCGCTGGTTTTTAACGCTGTTGCTATCGTCTTTTCCTTTTTTCAAATCTTCTTTGGAAAGCCGGATATATTCGCCCAGTCGCCAGCGCCGGATCGTATAAGAGGGAGAGAAACTCTGTTGAAACCCTCTGTTTTTTGTTCGTGACATTGTTCCTCCTTCCCTATCACATTACACTTATATTATAACTCTGTCCCATAGGGACAACAAGGATGGCTCCGCCTCGGGACACTTTGTCTCGAAGCTGGGGCGGGCCGCAGCCGAAGTCACAGCCCGCTTTTTTGCCGGATCAAATAGTCCGTCAAGGTGTCCTGCAAAGACGGCCCACCTTCCGCAAATTCAATTTTCACACCGACTCCGCCGATGTTGAAGCAGTATAGGTTTTTGGCAACTTGCAAAAACCTTATGACGCGCTCTTTGTGGGAAAGAGTGTTATCAAAGGTCATACCGCTCACATCGGGCAGAGACTCGGGGGAGACTGCACCAATATCAACGCTTTTCATTCGTTCCAGTTCCTGTGCGGTTAATTTCACGGTAAAACCTCCTTTGTTCAGATTGATAAACGCCTCCCGGTTGTCCTGTGGGGAAACGCGAAAAGGCGGCACCACATAAGTGCCGCCCTTTGGCCTGTCCTCACATCGGGACACAATGTCTCGAAGTTAATAGGGGCCGTTTTCGTAATGGTGCTGGGCCTCGTCCAGCGTTTTGAAGTCAAATACATAATGGAGCTCACCGACAACGCGCCGGATGTCCTCGGGGGAAAAACCGCAGTTTTCCATCGCATAGATCACATATCCCCGGCAGGCGTTGTTGCTCCACGGCTCGACCAGCATAGCGGCCAATACGGGATCGTATTTCATTTTCTAATTCCCCCTTTGATAAAATTTAGGGAACGCCGCGCCCATTTCCTTGACCTGTCCAAAGACAACTATACTCGGCGCGGCGCCCCCTCGCAGACGAGAGGGCGGCCCGGAGGGACAGGCGGCCAGCCTGTCCACTGCCGGATCGTGGCCGTGGGATGGCCCGGCCCACTTGCGGCGCTGGTGTTGTTCGCTCATTTTCCTTTGGGAAAAGTCACCGCGCACCCGCCGCCTGGCTCCCCGGATTGCGCTCGCGGCCGCCCTTGTTCATCTGCGGAGAAAAGAAAACCTCCTCTCATAAACCGAGACATTTTTGGATGATATTCGGACTGGTTCAGCGGGATTTTTTCAAATATTTTTTCATGTTTTCCAAACCACGCTCCACAGCCCGCCGCACCGCGCTTTCGTGAACGCCTTCCGCTTCAGCTACTTCAGAATAGGTCTTGCCAAGAATGACACAGGCATCAACACGGCGGCCCTGGGCTTCGGGCAGAGAGTTAAGCGCGTTCCACAGACGGATAAAGAGTTCCATCCGCTCCAAGAGCTCCTGGGGCGTAGGCTCATGCAAACAGGCCGAGTATTCAATCCCGTCCTCACAGTCCAGGGAATACTGCGCCTTGTGCCGGGAGAGACGCCGCTGATAAGCCATCTCATGGCGGGCATCAGCCAAAAATACTTCGGCCACCTCGTCAGAAACCTCGATAAACTGATCCTGCGTGTACCAATAATAAAAATCTTTCAGATTGATTGTAGCCATAATAAACCTCCGTTTCGGTGTTGGGTGGATGAGCGACCGAAACAGGGCTCGGCGGGGAGCGGCACCCTGGAGAGCTGCTCCGTACCTCGGGACACTTTGTCTCGAAGTACGGATAACAAAAAGCGCCTGCGCGACACAAGGCCACGCAAGCGCATGAAATAACAAATTCATTTATGTACTGCCAAATTTCGCATCCACCGCCGGACTGATCCTGCTGGGCGGGTGGGCTTTTTTTGACAGGTTAGGGGGATAGAAAAGGAAAAGGGACACGGCGATACCTCCTGGACACCGCCGTATCCTAAAAAAGGGCGACTTTAATACACCCCCCGCAATCTCATTTTTTGAAAAGAAAACGGCGGCTTGAAATTTGTTATTTCAAAACCGCCGCAAGGCTACTGTATTTTGTTTAGGCGCGTGATAAGCCAGCCGCCGAAACAACGGTTTTTTTATTATCCCGTTGGGCGGTTGTACTCTATACGTTTGGCTTAGCACTATTGCCGTTGCGATTATCTATCAATACTTTTTTCTGCTATGTATCTATACGCTAACTTATAAACTTGTGCCACTTTTTTGTCCGAAATATCCCAGGTAGAGACTTCTTCTTTTATAAGGGTAGGAAATTTTTTGCTTATATCTCTTAGTGCGTTCCCTGCTGATTTTCGGACATATTCGCTGTTATCTGCTTTCAAATTGGATAAGAGTGAAATTGCAATTTGAGGATTTTCTCTAAAATAATCGCGGTTTGTCCATATACGAAGTCCCTCTGAAACAGCTCGACGAACATTAGGGCGACTATCTTGCAACCATTCTTTAATAGTTGGCAATGATTTTTTATATCCGTTTGTAGAACAATATATATCAAAAGCCATAGCTAAAACTTCTTGGACTTTCCAACTCGGATGCGTACTTACAGTTTCGCGCAAAAACTCTAATGCAGTCGGGCGTATTGAGCTTGCATAACCATATAAGAGCACGCCGATTTCTTGAATTTGAAAATATTCTGAGCAATACAATTCCGAAGCTATTTGGATATATTCTTCGTGTGAATAGGAGCTACTTAATTTAAGAGCTTCTTCCTTAACCTTTTTCAAATTGTCCTTGTCAGTGATTGTGTCAACTAAGTATTGTAAGTATTCCTTATCCATAAAAAAGCCTTTCTGCAATCTTGAATTTTTAGTTTCATAATAATAGATGCTCAAACAAAAGCAAAGGCTCGGCCTCATCAACAATTTCCATAAAAATTTTTAACAAGCAATATAATCTCATCAAACCACTTTTGACTTGGTCTTTGATCAGGAATGTTATGATAAAAATGCAATATCATTTGCGTAGTCTTTGAATTTTGAACATAACCATTTTGCTTGTAGTTTAACACAGTGAGGGATTGCCTCATTTTTTTCTGGATTGAATTTCTTGTATTCATAAATTCAATCCATTCCTTGCAGGTGCATGGGTTATTTATACCAAAAAAACTACAATGCCCTTGAAAAAACGACTCCAAATTTAACCTTGCGCGATATAGTAATCCCTTGACAGCTTTAGGAGTAATATCTAATATTTCGCTCACTTCTTTTATTGATAAGCCAAACATATCAACTAAGGAAAAAGCTATTCTTTGATTGAGCGATAACTTTCTTGTCATAGCTAAAAAGCACCCATCGCGCAGCTTTATCACTTCTTCATTTGCTTCTACTTCATCCAACTGAATAGATGGAGGAGTAACTAATAGCTTACCATCCCGTTCTAATTCTTCGATACTTTCAAAGTATTCAACATTGTTTTCTCGTTGTTGTTTGCGTAACAACATACGAAACTCGTTGATACAAATTATGCGAAGCCACTTCTTGATTGCTTCTTTACTTCTAAGCTCCTTTATGTGGAGCCATGCTTTAATAAAAGTTTCTTGCGTTAGGTCATCTGCATATTCAGGATTAGCCGATAGCTTTAATGCCAAATTGTAAACATATTGCCCATAACTTTCAATGATATTTTCAATTTTAGGCAAATCTTTGCGACGGCGATCAGAGGGCTTTTGAGCATTTCGAGGTATCAGCCACAACCTACTAAACTTTATGGCACCCTCTATACGATTTTCTTCGCACAATTTCTGTATGCGGCGTTCTGAAATTCCCCAGTTTTTTGCAGCTTCTTGTACCGAAATAAAATCCATATCCTACCTCCACAAATCAATCACGAATAATTATATACGGTCAAACGAATAATTTCAATGATGTATATATGAAAATAAATAGTCAGTAGTATGAAATATATAATCGTTCAAATAATAGTACCTGAAATGTAAAATTACATTAGGTGATATTATGAAGATTGAAAGAGATGAACGACGGTTTGATTTTCACGATATAGGGCTCGCCATCAAACGGGCAAGAGAGGCCAGCGGGATGACGCAGGAACAACTGGCCTATATTGTTGACCGGGCTCCACGCACCATCATGTATAACGAAAATGACGGCCAGCACCCCAGCCTCAACACCTTTTACCAGATGGTCACAATGTTCGATATATCGGTAGATCAATACTTCTATCCGTCCAAGAACAAAGGGAGCGAGTGCAGAAAGCGGATTGACGCCATGCTCAACGCCCTGGACGAAAAAGAACTAAAAATTGTAGAAGCCACGATCCAAGCGATGAAAGCGGCTAAAGAAACGGAGGATGCGTAAGAGAAGCGTGTGCCTCCGTTTTTTTGCGCCATTTTCGGGGCTTGCACAAAATGGCAAGCAATTCGGGTGTGGCCACACTCCGAAATTTTTGCTGGCCGCAGGCCCGCAAAAATGCTTGTTGGGGAGCTCCCCAAACCCGCTGAACTTCGGGACAAATTGTCCCAAAGTCCCGGCG
>NZ_BLTJ01000026.1 GCF_013282095.1 Enterocloster alcoholdehydrogenati | reverse complement strand
CGTGTCGCGCATAGGCAAACGGATTATAGTGCATGGATCTTGAAAAATCTATGCTGTTGAATACCCGCACCTTATAGCCCTGTCTCTGTAAAAAGCGGCCGCACTGGTCGAGGGTGCCGCCTTTTGGATCTACGCACACATAGCTGCATCCGCCGTTTTTGTCTGCGCTGGCCTGCAAAATCTGCGGGGTAAGCCAGAACCGGGTTTTGCCGGAGCCGGACGAACCGATCACACAGGCATTGAGGTTGCGGGCGTTGGCCGGATTTTTCGGACGGGTATTCATGGTAAGAAACTCCGTCCCGGTCAGAATGATGTTATTTTCAAACTTCGGATCGACAAAAGGTCGTATATCTTTTTCAGATCCCCAACGGGCTGAACCGTACTCCTCATCCCGCCGAAATTTCTTTGCGTTCTTGCTTTTCATATAGATCAGCAAGCGAAAGCCCATAGCCCCCACAATGCCAACGAGCCAGTCAAAGGGAGCAAGCCCCGGGGCAAAGTCGGCAAAGGCCGGGCCAATAGTCTGGCCCAGCCCCATGAGCTTATGAGCAAAATCCGCACCCGCCGCCAGACGGTAGGCCGTCCCCAGCTTGAGAAAGGCCCACAGGACAAACAGATACGGGATGTTGGGAATAAGGTATTTTTTGATGCTATCGTTCTTCACGAACCACCCCCTTTGTCCGTTCCTGTGTTTTGGGCGGTTCCTTTACAAGCTGTTCCGCCGCCTTTTTAAGCTGTTCCCGGATAGGGATGCGGCTGGATTTTGACTGTTCCAGAAGCCTGCGGGAGTACCGCTCAAAACAGGCGGTAATTGCATCCGCCTGTCCCGCCTTGAAAAACAGCAGGTATTTGTCCGGCCCGGTTTTGTAAAAGGCATAGTCCACATTGAAACGGCGGGCCATGCGGTCAAAGAGCTTCGGGGCCTCCACCTCGATGCTGTTCACATTTTCGCCGTGGGCCATGAGCTTTTTCACGCTCTGCCTGCCGTGGGGCCTTTGGGCTTTCTTATGCCGTTTGGCGATCTGGCGGCCCGCCGCCCGGAGCACATAGGCCAGCCCCCGGGCTGTCAACTTGCTGGCCCGGACAGAAATCGCTATGGAGCTCCGGGAAATTTCTTCATCAATCAGTTACACCGCCTCCTTTCGCCTTGGGACAAATTGTCTCGAAGTCCCGTTACCGTTCCTCATGGTGTTTTTCAGCCAGCCGCCGAAACCCCTCCTTTGAGGAACCGTCAATAATTTCTTGATAAGCGGCCATCTGCTCCCGGATCGAAAGCTGGGGGTAAGCAAAAACCCTGTGTTCAGCGGGGATGTCCTGGGGGCCGTGGTAGACCTCCCGGAAATCGTCACTCACCTTCGTCACATAGCCGCCCGGTGCAAAGTGTCCGTTTTCGTTGATGGAAATGTCCCGCCCGTATGCTTCAAAGTCAAAGTAGAGTTTTATATTGTCCGGCACTTCGAGACTTTCCATATCCTCCACATAAAGGCGGCCCAGCATTTCCTCATTGTCCACGCCGGGATGAAAGTCGTAGCAGTCCAGATTTTGCGTAAGGTTGATCAAGTCCTGCACCGAGCCACAATGCTGGCCGCTGTCCATAACCGCCTCCAGCGTTTCCCGTTCTGATGGGGAGAGCTCCTTCAGCAGATGGGCCAGGTGGTTGAGCTCGTCAATGTTTTCATACTCGCCCAGATAGTCATAAAGGCCGAGAATATCGCTGTCAAAGGAGATAATAAAGTATTCCTGGCAGCGTACCCCGTCCACGCCGATCCGCTTTAAGAGGGACTGCACCTCCTCCGTGTTGGTTGGGAAATGCAGCGTTTCCCCAACCAGATGCCCCGCACTGTAAAGGGCAGGATTTGAAATGAAAGCCTCAAAAACAGACTCCATCAGCGTTTACCCTGCCCCTTGACGGTCAGGATGCCCTCAAGGGTGGTGGCGGTAATTCCCAGCCGCTGGGCCACGGCAATATCATTTTTCATGGCCTCGGTCATGGTGTGGCCGCAGACCACCAGCACATGGGAGCGGCGCAAGAGGTCACGGCCCATGTCGATGCCGCTTTTATGCTCCTCGGGTACTGCGTCATTGAGAAACAGGGGCAGATAAAGGGGCGGGCAGATCGGGGAAAAGCCTGTCTCATAAACCGCCCGGCAGTAGCGGGCGGCCTGTTCTGCGTTTTCACTGTCGCCGCCAAGCCATGCGGCGGTAATGTATGCAAGGGGACGCTTCATAGTCAATACCTCCGATATTTTAATAAGAAAGTTCAACCCAATCCCCCCGCCCTTTCCCAATCATGGGAAAGGGCGGGGGGCAGGGCCCTCGGGACAAAATGTCTCGAAGTGGTTACTTGTCCTGATCCATCTTTTTCGGAGCCTTCGCCAGCTCGGGCGGCTGTTTCTCCTTCCATTCGTCCAGTAAAGTCATGATCTGCTCCTTCATTTTGGCGGGAGTGGCCTCCTTGCCAAAATACTTTTCCAGTTCAGCGGTAGAAATAATCACGCCTCGATCCTCCTTTTTCTTTTCTGATAAGATGCCATCAATGACATCACCGTTGAGTTTTCCATCCTTGTCCAGCTCCCGGAGCTTTTTCGCCTGGGCCAGAGAGGGGGACGCCTGTTCTCCGTCAATGGAAACAGCGATCAGCCGCTGGTTTTTAGGGCGGATATAGGAAATCTCCACAGCGGGCATAAAGCCCATTTTTTTATCGTCCACCTTGTCCAGCAGTTCCGGCACAAGGGAGTTCAGCCGCAGATAACGCATGACCTTTTTATAGTTCATGTCGTGCGCCTCGCCCACGATCTCAACGGAGCGTTTTCCAATATCGCCCTCGGCCACATTTTTCAGCCGCCCGCCCTGGTGCTTGATGTCCTCCACTTCCAGCTCCAACAGGGCGGCCAGTTCGCTGGGGAGCGTCTGATCCCTCTGTTTGTTGCTGTCCTTCATGGCCTGTACCGCCTCGTGGTCAGTCATTTCCCGAACGATAAAGGGCATTTCCTCCAGCCCGGCCAGCTCACAACCATGATGGCGGCGATGGCCCGCCACGATCTCATAACCGTTGCCATCCTTTTCCGGGCGGGCAAGACCAGGAACCATTACGCCGTTTGCCTTGATGGACGCTACCGTTTCCTGCATTTTGGCATCGTCCCGCACCTTAAACGGGTGGGGGCGGAATGTGTGGAACGGATGCATTTCGGAAAGTTTCAGATAGACCAGCTTTCCTTCCTCCACAGGACGGGGCGGAGCGGCTGGCTCAGGCGGAGCCTGTTCCGGGGCCGGAGCCGCATTTTCGGATGGGGCCTTTTCGGGTTCCGGGGCAGCTTTAACCTCCGCAGACTTTTTCCCACTTCGGGACAATTTGTCTCGCTTAGTCGGCGTGGCCTCGCCGGGGGCCGCCTTATCCGCCCTGGGTGGGCGGCCCTTGCGGGGCTTCGCCGCCTCCTTGCCAGCAGGCTCCGCTTTTTCCTCTTTTGGGGGACGGCCCCGACGGGCCTTTTTCGGTTCATCATCCCCAGCGGCGGGAGGTTCCTCCCGCGTTTTCTCCTCCGGCTCTTTTGCCTCCTCCTCTTTTTCTACCTCGGCCCGGGCTGTCTGCCGCTTTTCATTCATCAGCTCATTGATTTTGTCAAAGGACACCACCACATCACCGGGCTCGGGCTGGGCAGGCCCCTCCTGCTGGGGTGTGGGAGCGGCAGTCTGTTCGGGAGCCGGAGCCTGGGACCCGTCAACCGTAACAGGAGCGGGAGCCTCCGGGAGCTTCTCCTCACCGGGGCCTGTGTTCAATTTTTCATCTGCCATTCACTATCCTCCTTTTCGTGAAAGTTGCACAATTTTGCGGGTTAAATTTCTGTAATTATTTTTCCGCCTCCTTCCGGTCTATCCACGCAAAAAAGCCGCCCGATTTGAACGCCGGACGGCTTTTGGTGTAATGTGATAGATCAAATATTATTTTTTGTGGTTCGTAGGCTCCGAAAAGCCTTGTATTTACAGCGTTCCTAATAGGAAACAATCATATCTGGTTTGCCTTTCAAGACGTCCATTGCGTCCCGAAATTGGTCTATATTCATCTCATGAACATCTTTAATATCATAATTCCGTAGAATTTGTTTCAATCCTACCCCTGTTCTGGATAATTCCACGTACAGCGTGTTAATATGAGCCGTCTCTACCAATATCGGCCTCTGTGGTTGCATGGTATCTGCTGTTTCCTCTGGTTCAGGTTGCCCAAGAGTGAAAACCACCTTATTTTTACACTTAATCACTAATGCATTGATATTATTCTCAGCATCGTAGCCGATCTGGCTTACGGAAAAGCGATCCCTGCAAGTGTATTTTGCTCTTCCAGCTCCTTCTGCCTTTTCAATCTTACATTTTCCTGCCGGAATCCAAATGAACGGAGCAGTATACAGTTCTCGGCCAATCCCCCAGTTAAAGCAAGCCCGCTTAAACGAATCCGAGGCCAACCCCTTTTCCTTTTCTGTGTTGCTCTCTGTGCCTGTGTCTTCTTTCTCAATCCACTGGTTCTTGCTATCATCCCAGATGGCTACTGTGCAGTTTGCGTTATCTCTGGAATGGTGGCGCTGCCAGTTCTCTGCTCCTACGGATTCGTCCAGAATATTCATATCACACCGGGCATCCTTGTACAGCAGAAGGGAAATCCCCTTCTCTGTTGCCGTGGCTATTCTGCAATCAATCTCATCCGCTCTCAGCGTTCGAAATTTGTTCATTCTTCCCAATCCTCCATTTCAGCCCAGTTCCCGGAATAATACCAGTTCACAAATTCCTCTTTCTCTTCTGGTGTGGCATTCATGCATCGTTCCAATGCGTACTGATACGCCTGATCTTCCTCCACGATCGTCCCAGCCTCAGGGCCTATTCCTTTATAGTACATTCCGTATCTCCCTTCTGCTCGCAATCCTCAACGTCCATGTCGAACCCTAACACTGCTGCCACGAGCTCACAATCAATCACGGAATACTTGCTTATCCTCGCAATCCCTGCCAGCGCATTGACCCGGCCCATAAGCATCAGGGCCTCCTCATACTGATTTTCAGCGCAAAATACATCATTTTTTCGATTTGCCATCTTGTTTCCTCGCTCATTCTCCCTTATAATAAGGGTGTGTTAAATTTGTTTTTTGGACCCGCCACAGTTGCCGCTGTGCAGGTCCTTTTCAGTTGCTTTAGCTGGCCGATCATCTCCCCTAGTTCGTCGGAACGGGTGATACGGGAAAGCAGCCGCTCTCCTATACCTACATACGATTCCCAGCCATACCGAAACACACGTACACCCACGCCTGCTGCACGGCCGTTAAACTCAAAAAATGCGGTGGGGTGATCCCCCGTAAGACTCCGCTTACTCTTCTGCAGCCCGTTGATCTGCAAACACAGATCCAAGGCCCCACATATCTGCTGCCTCCTGCGTTTCTCTGCCTTACGCTTCAATCTCTTGTTCATCCTTCCTCACCTCCCTTCACAGCGCGATCACGCCATACGCCACCAGAAACAGCACCACTGATTCCGCTCCCAGCAGAAACGCCATCGCCGCGGCCAGGTTCCACGCCCAGCGGTTGTCCTGGCGGTATCTCTGAAGCTCATCCCCTACCAGGCCGCCCAGTACCAGGATGTCGTCATATTCCTCCGGGGTGATGGTGATGGGGGCTTCTGGCTGGGGGTTATGTTTGATTACTTCCATTGTCTCCTCCTACTGCCGGCTCTGCGACCGGATATTTCTCAATGAATCTTTCCAGATCCGAACCCCGGATCTTTTTCTGCCCTAATAACAGGCAGGGCAGCTGTCCAGTGTTTATCAGCTCATAGACCTTAGTGGTATTGACCCGCAAAACCAGCGACGCTTCCTTAACCGTGTATAATGGTTGATATGGTGCTACCATGCTGTATTACCTCCCTTCCTCATATGGATTTGAAACGAAGGCACATCCATGTTCTCCAAATTCCGCGCCAATGTATTTTTTTGTCACCGGATTGAAAAATGTAAGAAAGATCACTTCGTCTCCATCTTCATTAACGCCATCTGTCAGTCCGCTTACAAAACAGCCATGGATTTCACTCAAATCATCCTTACTAAAACTGACCTGATTTAACACTACTTTTCTCAAAACCAATCCCTCCTATCTTTCGCTTAATAACCCGGTCAAAGACATCTGCTCATACTCAGGAACCTTCACAAAATCAGCTGGAAGCTGGATACCGAACTGTTCGCACTCCATTTTAAATGCTTCCGCAATCTTATATGGTGCTGAGCCCTGATTCTTCATAACCCGTTCCGTTACCCGGCCCAAATCTGCCACGCTGGAAGCAATCTGTGGATTGAGTGGGCAAGGGAGCTTTGTATACTCCATCTCATGGAATCGGTTAATATATCTTGCGGTAAATTCCGTTCCCTTCTGTCCAGTCATCTTGTGGGCGATGAACTCGCAGCCTTTCTTTGTAACAAGAAAACAGGGAAGTGTCTTGTTTTGCTCTGTAACATATGTGGATTCCTTGAAAAAATCGGAGAATCCAATTTTGGCTGCTCCTAACTGAGATATGTAATTGCGAATATCCCGAAGTAACTTAGAATGTTCTTTTCCGCACCACTCAGCAGCTTCCATTGATGTGATGGTGGTTCTCATTAAATCATGCATTTTGTGTACCCTCCTTCTTAAGCCTTAAACTCCATTGTCTTTTCTTTCCCTCTGCATCAAATACGTGGATCGAGTGCTTTAAATCACCGAATTCTGCATTTTTTCAATCCTCACTTTCGTCACCTCCATCACCAACTCTTTTAAAAACTCTTTTTGCCGCCCAGCGTATACACTCATTTAATTCTGTATTAGTTGGGCGTTCATACCCCTTAATTTTGAAATACCTTATCATGGCTATAGCCGAAATTCGACTTACAAGCCATCCAAATGCACATATGGCAGTTGTCATGGTTAAAATTATCGTAAGCATCTCTCTCCTCACTTGTTTTAAAAACAGCAGTTCGCAAGAAACATAAAATTAGATTTCGAATTTCTAATTATTGCTACAAAGCCATAAAAGAAAATATCCGGTAAGAACAAGAATTCCAATGCTTGCTGCAGTTAATAATGATGCTGCAAACAAAGTTTTTACCTCGTCTAATCTATCCTTTTTGTAGCAAAATTCGGCCATCTCTGCCTCATTCATCATTTGCAGTCTGTATTCCAATCTGTAAACGCCATCTTCATCCAAGACAAGATATATGTCTATTCTGTTATGACCAGATGGCGTTCTTTCTGTCCCTAAATGCTCCTCTTTAACACCTGTTATTTTTCCGTTCTCACGCAAACGTATGGCTTCCTGCTCTGATAGATCGTTTCGCCATCGCTTTACTTCTTCCACCTCTCTCACCTCCCTTCCTCAGTCTCTGCGAAATACTCCACTGGAACATCAAAATACTTGGCGAGAATTAACAGCTTATCGAACTTAGGATTATATTTTCCGTTTTTCCATTCGGAGAGTGTGGATTTTAAAATCCCTGTTTCCTCAGACACCCGATAATCTGTCAGCCCTTTCTTATCTCGCAACTTTGCATATTTGGCGTACAAATTTTTCA
>NZ_BLTJ01000025.1 GCF_013282095.1 Enterocloster alcoholdehydrogenati | reverse complement strand
CTGTCATTTCAACTCTGTGAACCGGTTTCTTTTGTCTTGCCATAGTAAAAAGCCCTCCTAATGATATTTATTTTATCATAGAAGGACCTTATCGTAGTTAATTTTACAGAAAAAGTTTCACATTCTCGAAGAGTTTTCATAAGATCTTCTTTCAGTGTTTGAGTATCACTTTCGTACTGAGTGATCCAGAGATCAGCTTTGTTTTGTGATTTTTATCGTTCATATTCTTTGGTTTTTGATTTCTCAGTCTTCGGAATTTGCATCTGAAGAATTGCATCAACGTTCTGATCTGCAGTATCCAGATTCTTTAACTTTTTTCCTAAAGCGTTCAATGATTCTTTTTCTGAAATGATTTGTTGTTGAAGCTTTTCTTTTTGTGATTTAAGTGTTTTTATATTTGTCATTTTTCCATCAGGATAGAAAGATTTCAACCAATCTCTGGCCTCTTCGTATGCCTGGATTTCATTAGTATGTTCCTTTCGGTACTTCCCTTTGTTCTTAGATTTTAAAAACTGAGAATAGCTTTCTTTGTTTGCATAGTACTGTCCGGTGTAATGAATTTGACTGTTGAGTGTCTTCCTATCGGATATATGCTGTGTAAGTTCCGTCTGTAATTCTGTTAGTCTCTGTCGTGATGCAAGAAGCGAATTTTTCAGTTCTGCCTGTGTGTCAAAGCCATGTTCTTGAACATAGATGATGGTATTTGCCATTTCCTGCAAGTTAGAAATCTTAACACGATGTGCATATCCGGGACTTTGCATGGCTTTCACATTGTTTTGCAGATCAACCACTAACCGTAAATGTGATTTGATATAAAGAATCTGAATCGGATCTTTTCGTAAGAAAGACTGTTCCAGATAATCTTTCCCATATCGTGTACCAAGAGCTTTTTCAGTAATTCTTTTGTCACGATTCGGATGAAGATAGCGGTATCGGTCTCTTTCATCAATTACAGAAATTCCGTATTTTTCCAAAAGATGAGATTGGAATTCTTCAAAGTTTTTAGAAAGAGAGGCGCATTCTTCAATCGCATTTCGGAGATCTTGCTTCTATGTTTGGAATATAGTAGTAGTCGGCTTGAATCCATCAGCAATGATTTTTTTATTAGTCTCTTCCAATTTTTTCTGTCCAGACTTCTGAGCCATATATTCAGCCTGTGCAATTTTTGTCTCTGCTGGTGAAAGCAGATTAATCTGATGAAGACCTTCATGGATACACATATCCATCACTTCCCGTTTAAAATAATTTAGAAATTTGTCGGTGGAACGGTGCTTATATCCGGCTTCATGATCGTGAGGCTGTGACATATAAGATTCTCTTTTGGTATCAAATTTGCAAATACTGTTTATTACAATGTGTGTATGAATATTTCCAGATTCATTATGACCATCGGTATGAGTAACAACGAGAGCCTGATGTCCTGAAAATACTTGGCAAGTGTCAAGCAGAGCTCTTGGATATGTTGTCCAGTTAAACCACATTCGGTCTTATCTGCCGGATCAAAGCTGATGATATAATGGTGGCTTTTGATTTCAGTGCGAGTATGGTTTTTATGGAATTTAGAATTGATGATCTCACATTCTTTATCAAAAGACATAGGTTCGCAGTTAATTCCATCCATGTAAAATTCAGTTCTGAGAATGCTTCTCCCAAAGTCATCCGTTATCTTTTTTTCAGTTTTCTCATCGTGTTGAAATAGCAGATAATCAATTGCTTTTGAGTAATTCGCATTTCTACTTTTAATGTGTTTAAGCACTGCCATGAAAGTCACCTGCCATTTTTAATACCTGCTTACGTAATAAGAAAAGATCCGAGATACATTGGTGAATTTCATTTTCAATTGCGCGGGATCTGTCCCCTCCGGTATTAAAATATTTTGCAATCTGATTTAGGTTAGAACCGATCTTTGCAACAGTGTACAAAGGGAACATGATAAAAAACTTAATAATGGACTGCCGATCTTACACATGATACCGCCCTATCGAGACTATGGGCGGTATTTTTGTGTCCAGGCAGGGAAAGGAGGAACCATGCGACCGGGTCTGATGAAACATCAGGCCCATTTTTTATACCCAAAACAGGAGGTACTTTGTACATGGCAGATGATAAGAACATAAAAACCCCGGATATTCCGGCAGCAGATACCGGGCCGGGAACCGGACAGCCGCAGGCTTCCAAAGCTGAACCGGAAAAACAGGAGCCAAAGGCCGCACCATTCCCGGAGGCAGACAAGAAACCGGAACCAGAAGCGGCTGCCCCTAATGTATCTGTTTATAACTTCTCTGAAATTATGAAAGGGAAAAAGGCGGAGGAACGGGCGGCTCATACCCCGGAAAAATCCAGCCCGGCACCACCAGAGAAAGGAACAGTTAAGGAAACAGAAAAACCGGCGGTTCCCGGGAAATCTGAGAAAGCCCCCACGAAAGAAGTTCCAAAGGCTGACATTCCCAGCAAGGCTGAAAAAACAGCCGAAAAACAGGAACCGCCCAAACGCCGGGGCCGTCCTCCAAAGGAAACAGCTTCTAAGGAAACGGCTCCGAAAAAGGAACCCGTTCAGAAAACCGGGAAAGCTCCCGCCCCGAAGAAAGCGGAAAAAGAATCCGAAGTGAAACAGGAACCGCCGAAAAAAGAGGTTTCTAAGGGATCTGTTCCTGCCGCACCTCCGGAAAAAACAGCTGGAAAGGCACCGGAAAAGCCCAAAGGGGCACCCCACCGGGGAAAGGAACAGATCGTCTATATCAAGCTGGACGACCTCCACGCCTTCAAAAACCATCCCTTTGAGGTAAGGGATGATGAAGAAATGCGGGCTATGGTTTCCAGCGTCAAGGACAAGGGCGTTACCCAGCCTGCTATCGTGCGTCCCCGGGAGGATGGCGGCTATGAGATTGTTTTCGGCCACCGCCGCCAGAAAGCCAGCGAGCTTGCTGGATATGCGGATATGCCTTGTATCGTCCGTAACCTGACGGATGATGAAGCCATTACCCAGATGGTGGAGGACAACTTAAACCAGCGGGAAGAAATCCTCCCCAGTGAGCGGGCGAAGGCATTGAAAATGCAGCTTGAGGCAATCAAACACCAGGGCTCCCGCACTTCGGGCCAGATTGACCCGAAGGACGCTGGGAAACGCTCCAACGAGATTGTGGCCGAGCGGAACAAGATGGCAGTCAAGCAGGTTCAGCGGTATATCCGCCTCAATGAACTGGTGCCGGATCTGATGAAGCTGATGGACGAGAAAAAGCTGGGATTTACCACAGCGGTAGAGCTTTCCTATATCAGCAAGAAGAACCAGAACTATATTGCGGTGGCCGTAGACAGCCAGCAGTCCTCCCCGTCGCAGGCACAGGCCAAACGCATGAGGGAGCTGGACGAAAAGAAGCTGTTAAACGGCGACGTGATCGACGGCATTATGATGGAGGATAAAAAGGAGGTAGACAAAGTGATTTTGACAGGTGCAGAACTGGGGAAATATTTCGGAAAGGAAACCACCCCGAGGGAAATGAAAGACCAGATCATCAAGCTCCTTGACGACTGGAAAGGCCAACAGAAGGCACAGGAAAAACCAGATAAAAAAGCCGAGAAAGAAAAGTAAGGAAGGCTTCGGGCCACACTGGCCCGAGGTCAAGACCCTGTGGGGCTCTGCCCCACGCCCCGAAGCTCTGGAGATATAAAATGTTATTCCCCGTCGCCAGTTATCCCTTAGCATAGCCGGGAAAATCAGTCAAGGGCATACGCCGCCGGAGGCGGTGCCATACGGCACCCTTGACGGATTTCTCCCGGTTATGCTTTTACACAGTCAAGCGACGGGGATATAAATTCTCCAGAGCCGTCCCACTTTCCGGGGAAAGGGGCGGAGGGGAAAGGCGAACCTTGCTGATACCCATTTTATATAAGAAGAAACGGAGGTTACTTAATGAAACGACCCTTAGCATATCTGACTGCCGCATGGAGCGGACAGCCGGAAATCGACATGGAACTGGCGGCGGGCTACTGCCGTCTTGCTTATGAGGCGGGATTTTCTCCCATCTGTCCGCTGATCTACCTTCCGCTGTTTTTAGACGATGGCGTACCCGAGGAACACAAAGCCGGGATTGACATGGCCCGGGATATGCTCCGCCGTTCCCATACGCTGATCGTCTGCGGGGAAACAGTGGATGAAGATGTGAAAAACGATATTGCCGTTGCCGGACGGCTTGGCATTGCGGCAACGACTTTAGAGGGAGTCCTGGCAGTAAAAGGACATGGCAGAAATGCCTGACATTAAGCTGGGAAGTCTGTTTGACGGGATCGGGGTCTTTCCCCTTGCTGCCTCCCGGTGCGGAATCCGCCCGGTGTGGGCCAGCGAGATTGAGAAAGCCCCGATTTCCATTACCAGACGGCACTTCCCGGAAATGGAGCACCTGGGGGACATTACAAAGATTGACGGCGGGAAGATTGAACCCGTCCATGTGATCACTTTCGGCTCCCCCTGCCAGAACCTTTCCCTGATCGGCAACCGCTCCGGCCTTGCCGGGGCAAAATCCAGCCTGTTCTATCAGGCGTTTCGTATCATACAGGAAATGAGGGATGCCACTGACCACTTATATCCAGTTATCATTGTTTGGGAAAACGTCATGGGAGCGTTTTCTACAAATGACCGGATGGATTTTAGAGCCGTCCTATCCGCTTTCGCAGACACCGAAGTTCCAATGCCTCCTACGGGAAGATGGGCAGGAGCCGGAATGGTGCGAGGGGGCTCGCCTGACGTGTGCTGGCGGCTCATGGACGCCCAGTATTGGGCAGGAACCCGCAGGCTGGCAAGAAGGCAGCGGATTTTCGTCGTGGCAGATTTTGGAGGCCGGCGTGCCGCAGACATATTATTTAAGCCCCGTCCAGTGCTCCCACTTCCTCCGCCTTGCAGAGAGGGCCGGGACGCCGCCGCCAAAGGAGATCGAACAGCTTCTTTTGAAACAGGGCGGCCATTACCCATCGTCCACCCCTTTCAGTGCTTCCGTATGCGGGGAGCTTCCAAAAGGCAGGAAAAAGAAGCCTTCCGAAACAGCTTCGGATTACCAACTGACCCTTTTCCCACTTTGTTAGCCAGTGACGTGACGCCATTCTCTTTCTGGTACGAGGGCGACCCGGGCGGCGGCTGTGTGCGTTTTTTAACGGAAACCGAAAGTGAGCGTCTGATGGGACTGCCGGAGGGCTGGACGAAATACGGGGCAGACGGCGAGGAAATCCGTTCTTCCTTCCGCTACCGGGCACTGGGAAACGCAATCGCCCTCCCTTGTGCCGATTACATCATGGGCGGGATTTATGAAGTGCTGGCAGGCCAGACCGGAAAGGAGGGATAGCCCATGTTTGAAGCCTATCTTACAAACATCGCCCTTTATCCGCTTATGGGGATCGAGGTAGGGACGGTGCTGAAATTTCCCGCCACCACGCAGGAGGTACAGGACACCCTTGCCAAAATCGGAATTGACGGGAAACGCTATACCGAGGTTTTTATTACCAGCTTTGACAGTGACGTGCTGGGGCTCTATGACTATCTGAATGAATATGAAAGCATTGACGAACTGAATGAGCTGGCACACACCCTCTTGGAAGTACAGGCACAGGGCGGATTGGAGGCTTTTGAAGCCGCCCTTGTTCTTGGAAAACATACCGGGAGTGTGAAAGACCTGATAAACCTGGCACAGAACCTTGACCTTTACCGCTTTTACCCGGAGATTGACGGGGATGAAGCACTGGGGCTGATGTATGCGGAGGAACTGCATACCATTGAAATCCCGGAACATATACGGAATTATTTTGATTACGAAGCATACGGGCGGGATATGCGGCTCAATGAGGGCGGCGTGTTTGCTCCAGGTGGATATGTGGCGGCTGATCCAGGCACCTTCCGGGAGTATTACCGGGGAACTGCCGACATACCGCCAGAGCACCGGATTTTTGCCTATCCGGAAAAAGCCCGTTCCGTCCCTTCCATTCTTGACACACTGAAACAGTTCCAGAAATCCCCGCCTGCACCCCATAAGGAAAAGACGGGGATTTCCCATGAGGAACGGTAACGCTTCGGGCCATCATGGCCCGAGGTACAAAGGAGGTGGAACCGATCAACTATTATCCCATCAATGAAGCTGCCGCCCGCCGGGCAAAGGAAATGAACAGCTTCTACGATTACAAAGAAGGCAGTGCCACAGAAGAATACCGGGACATGGTAGACAAGGCCGCCGCTCTGGCAGAACGCCAGAAAGCCCGGGTTGACCCCATGTACCATGAAAAAATCGACCGTCTGCTGGATACCTATGCCAGAAAGCTGGCCGAAAACATGAACCATGGCTATACCATTGATGCAAGGGTTCCTTCTGTGATGATTGCGGGGCCTGCAAATTTCCCGGTTGGGAAAAAGGAAAAGCAGAACCAGGCCCGGCACAGCAACATGGAGGAATGGCGGCATATCCAGGGGCTTTTAGAAAAAATCCAGAGTACGGGCATGGGCGGGATCAGTGCCGATGACCCGGCAGCCATTGAGAAGTTGCAGAAAAAGCTGGACGGACTGGAACGCTCCCAGCTCATTATGAAAGAAGTCAATGCCTACTACCGGAAACACAAAACGCTGGACGGCTGTGCCCTCCTTTCCCCGGAACAGATTGAGCAGTTGAAATCTGCCATGGCTTCCAGTTACAGAAGCAGCCCGAAGCCCTTTGAAAGCTACCAGCTTACCAACAATAACGCAGAAATCCGGCGGGTAAAGGAGCGGATGGAACAGCTTTCCAGACAGGCAGAACGGGAATTTTCCGGCTGGGACTTTGACGGCGGCCATGTGGAAATGAACCGGGAGGACAACCGCTTACAGGTCTTTTTTGACGGAAAGCCGGATGCGGACACCCGGGCCGAATTAAAGGGGAACGGTTTCCGCTGGGCTCCCAGTGTAGGGGCATGGCAGAGACAGCTTACTGACAACGCCATCCGGGCGGCGGACCGCCTGGACTGTATCAAACCGCTGTCCGGCGAAAAACCCTCCCAGCTTCAGAAAAAGCCGTCTATCTTGAAGGCCATGCAGGAACATGAAACAGAGCCCCACCGGGAAACAAATGCCCCGGCAAAAAAACAGCCGGAACGCTGACACTTCGGGCCATGATGGCCCGAAGCCCTGAAAGGAGGGATACACCATCAGCAGATCCAAAGGAAAACGGCTGGCAGAACAAAAGGAGGTCCGGGAGCTTCTGGCCGTCCTGAAAGAAAACAACTATTCCAGTGCCAAAGACCTCTTAGCAGCCATCCGCCATGTGGAGGAACTGGAAAACCAGCTTGCCGGGGCTGTAAAACAGCTATCGGTCATGCAGGAGGAAGTACAGAACTTGCAGAAGTCCCCGTTAAAATCAGCTCTGCAAGCCTCTATCCATACACTGGAAGAAAAAGCCGCCTCTTTAAAAGAACAGATTTCCGCTTTGAAGGAATCCATTCTTACCGGATGCAGACAGGCGCTTTCCGAAGTCCGGGAGCATGGGATTTCCGCCCTTGACAACCTGTCCCGCTTTTTCCATCTGCGGCAGGGCTTTGAAGGAGTCCGGGACACCATACAGGAGGCCATTCAGACCGATACCCGGGCCATAGTAAAAATCGAAGCCATGGCGGCACAGTACCATGAAGCCGGAAAACATCTGAAAAATGCCGGACGGGCGCTTGCCGGAAAGGAGGCAGTAACAGAGGCAAAGCCCATAGGAAAGGCCGCAAAAATCATTGCCGCCCCGTTCCGGGCAGACCGGGCCTGTCTGACAGCTATGAAAGGAACCGTTGAAAAGGCTCTTTCAGGTCTGGAACGGCTGGAACAGTCGGCTCCTAAAAAGCCGTCTATCCTGAAAGCCATGCGGGAACAGTCTGAAAAGATACAGGCGGAACCGGCAAAAACGGAGCCCTCCGCCAAACGTACCGAGCGGTAGACCTCGGGCCATGATGGCCCGGGGTTTTCCGCCTCAAACAAACCAGCGGGGGCCTCCCGTAAGAAAGGGAGCCCTGACGGAAAGGAGGTTGTATGCAGGAAGAAGTAAACCAAAAGACCGTTGCCCTCTCCATACGGGCGGCGAAGCTGTCGGGAAAGGTTCTGGCGTCTGCCTTTCAAAAGATACTGGGGGATGTGAAGAAGCGCCGCCAAAGGTCACTGACCCCGCAGGGCCGCCAGAGCGTAAAAAAGCTGATGAACCACTATGGTGGCAAAAGCTCCATGCCCTATGTGGGAGCCCCAAAGGAGTTTGACCGTATCGCCAGAGAGTTCCACGTGGACTATGCCTTTCACAAAGTAAGTCCCGGACACTACCTGTTATTTTTCAAGGCAAACCAGGCGGACGCTGTGACAGCGGCATTTCAGAAATACAGCGACAAGGTACTGAACAAAAACAAAGACCATGCTTCTATCCTCGGGCAGCTCCGCCATTTTACGGAGCAGATACAGAAAAAGCCAAAGGAGAAACAGCATACCAGAGAGGCGGTGAAAGAAGGACGTTGAGTGACCAGTTAAAAAAATATCTGCTCCCGAACCTCCCGTATCTCTTTGTGTTCTGGTTCTTTTCCAAAGTGGGAACCGCTTACCGGACCGCCCCGGGGAATGTATTTGCAGAAAAGCTCATGGGGATGTTCTCCACCTTTCCAAAGGCCTTTGAGAACTACTGGCCGGGGCTTGGAGGCCTGGATTTAGCGGTCGGGCTTTTGGGGGCTGCGGGAATGTACCTTCTGGTACAGTCCAAAATCAAAAACGCAAAAAAATTCCGGCGGGATGCGGAGTACGGCACCGCCCGCTGGGGAACAAAGGAGGATATAAAGCCGTTTGCGGACCCGAAATTCCAGAACAATGTCATTTTAACCGGGACGGAATTTCTTACCATGAATACCCGCCCGAAGAATCCGGCCAACGCCCGGAACCTAAATGCCTGCGTGATCGGCTCGTCCGGTTCGGGAAAAACAAGGTTCTGGCTCACGCCCCAGCTCCTTCAGGCCCATTCCTCGTATGTGTGCGTAGACCCAAAAGGCGGCACCCTCGACCAGTGCGGCCGCTTTTTACAGAGACAGGGCTATAAGGTGCGGGTATTCAACAGCATAGATTTTTCAAGATCCATGCACTATAATCCGTTTGCCTATGCGCGACACG
>NZ_BLTJ01000024.1 GCF_013282095.1 Enterocloster alcoholdehydrogenati | reverse complement strand
GCGTTCTACCAGACCGCACTCACACCGACGCCCATACTCTATGCCTTCCGCATCGCGCCAGTACACCCAGCCGGTCCCATGACATTCAGGGCATTCAGAACCCTGTGAAATCTTCCCCGGCATCTTCAAGATAGTTTCCTGCCGCTCTGCTCTTATCCGGCTTATCATCTTCTCCAAAGCATCCACCTTTTTCCCTCCTCTCCCGTTTTGCGGCGTCAATGACCCACTTCCTGATAGCCAGGTAACTGCTCTTGTGCTTGTACCCCTTCATTTCCACATACTCGTCCAGGTACCGGACAGCATCCGTGGTCAGGGAAGTTCCGTACTCGCCGGTCAGTTTTTCAAGCTCCTGGTCCGTCAACAGGACATGACCGTATTCACCGCGCTTATGTTTCACCTTTGACGGATCGGTGGGTTCTTTTGATACGTTAGTATCTTTCTTATTGTTTTGTTTTTGTTTATGTTTATATAATGTGCTACTATTTTGCACACCATCTTGCATACTGTTTTGATTACTGTTTTGCACACCATCTTGCGTACCAACTTGCTTACTATTTGCTATAGTGATGCAGTACACAGTCGTTTTGGTTCCCCTTTCCCGGAAATCAATCAGCCCTCTTTGTTTTAATTCATTTCTCGCTTTCAGTATTCCTGACCTGCTCATTCCCGTCAGTACTGACAGCACTTGATTCGGCGCTTGAAACCACTCTGTCCAGTTGCTTCTGTTGCATACATGCAATAACGCAAAGTATAACGACACCTGCCCTGTAGACAACGGATTTGTCGTGGCCGAATCCCAGAAAGAATTGATCATGGCTATGTAATTCATGTTTTCACCTACTGTCCATCTCCCTGCCTGCTTCCCACTCCCTGTATATCCGGATCCAGTCTACAAGACGCATCGTCACCAGCCATTCGCACCGGTCTTTCCGATGGAATACCGCGGGAAGAAGTCCTTTAGCGGCGTCCCTTACTGCCTGCAATACGGCATCCAGAAGATTCAGTTTCTCTACCCGCTTGCACTCTATATGGATCCCCGGGAGGCCTATCACATCCGCATCACCGGCAGACCCGCAGTACTGCTGGCCCCTGCGGCAGTCATAACCGTATTCCCGCAGGATCCCGGCCAGTTCCCGCTCTCCGCGCTTTCCTTTTTCTCTCTGTGATTTTCCCATGTACCTCCTTCCCGACCGGCAGACGGTCAGCCATGCCGGTCTTAGGACATTTATAACCAGATGGCATTTAATATCGTGACATATTATCCCGCCATCAGAGGTAACTCTTTCCAAATTCCCGCCGGAAATCTTCCCGGCTTCCATAATGCTCCTCATAATACTTTTGAGCCTTACGTTTCAAACTTTCATCAAGTACCTGATCCATATGTACACTGTAAGAGGCCATATTGTGCCAGTCTGGGCGCAGCGGCACCAGAAAGCCATATTTCTCTGACAGGGACCGGTTCGGCCCGTTAAATACATGATGGATGGCAACATTGCAATCTCCTGTAATGATACAGTGGTGCAGATCATCTGTGAGCACGCTATGCAGTTTTTTCATGGCGTTTTCTCCAATTCTTCTCGTACATTTCCATCATCCGCTCCAGTTCTTGAGGCGGGATTGTTTCAATTCCTTGTTCCTTACATTCTGACACCAGCCCATCAATCAACGCAGACATTTCTGCGGTATCATAGGTACTTGATCCACGCAGCATTACATAGGTACGGTACAGTTTCCCGTCCTTCCCTACCTTGACTTCTGATGTAGGACAGATATGGTAGGTTTCGGATTCATCCGCTTTTCTGGTTCCTTCGTCATTATCTGGAAGAACTAAAAATATCATTTGACCGTCCATAATCTCTCGACGACCATACCGCCTCAAAAGAATATTGTGTAAGTGTGGCTTGGAAATGTTGAGCTTGTCCGCCAGTTTTGTCACCATCTGCCAGTAATAAGCATTTGCATCCAAGCTGCGTTTCTTTTTCCATGGCTTTACAGTAAAGACCAGCTTCTCATGTTTTCTCAGATCATCCCACTCCGGGCCGATATCGTCCCGATCACACTGTACAGTCAGTTCCATCTGGTGAGAATCTATATCAATACGCAGACCACCCACAAATCTTCCCATAAAGTCCATAAGCTACTGCCTTTCCGGATTGTTCCATGGCAGTCCATCACTCCCGTTTTCAAGAGGAATTGTGGCGGGATCTATTGGCTTATGATTAGCTCCTATTAGGAAAACACACTGTCAAAGGGGTATGTAGCGGGGGTTAGCCCGCTACTGCGGGTTTTGTGGTGTTGATTTCAATGTATTCTGCTATGCGTCTAAATTCATCCGCAAACTTAAATCTCACACTAATGTTTCCATTCTCATAAACCTTGATATGGTCGATCAGCTCAACGAGAAGTTCCCGGGAAAGCTGGTCGATATTTTGATGTTTTGTAAAGGCCACCAATGCGGGATGCTCACTCTTTACACCGTTTGCCAATTCCGCCCGTTCAGCGTTCAGCCGGGCCAGCACATCCGTAAGAGCGATGGTCTGTCGTTCATAATCGGCTTTCATATCCCGGTAGTCCTGCTGGGTAATTTCCCCGTCTTTCCAGTCTTGATAAAGGGATTGCTTGTAGCGGCTGATTTTTGCCAGTTCCCGCTCCTTCGCAGCAATCAGTTCTTCCAAACGGATGGACTGGCTCTTTTTGACCGGGGCGGTGTTAATGCGGGCAATCATTTCTGAGTATGAAACAGCCAGATGGACTTGCTGTTGTACCGCAAAGAGGACAGCGGCCTCCAGACGATTATGCTTGATTGAGTGCATTGTGCAGGCTGTCCGGGAGCGGTTCTTGTAGGTGGAGCAAGCATAGTACACATTATTGTTGTTGCCTACGCTCCGGGTAATTGCCCGCCCGCAGTCAGCACATTTCAGAAAACCGCTGAACAGGTGGACTTCCCGGCCTTTTGGAGAAGTACGGGTATCCCGCTGTAAAAGGGCCTGTACCTTATCAAAGGTTTCATAATCAATGATTGCCTCATGCGCACCGGCTACTTCCACCCATTCTTCACGGGGAACGCTTTCAACCTCGTGTACTTTATAGCTTTTTACCCGACTGCGGCCCTGTGCCAAATCCCCGGTATAGGTGGGGTTCGTAAGAATGGAGTGGATCATGCGGGCTCTCCACATAGGATCGTCATATCCTCTTGTTGAAACGGGTATGCCCTTTTGCAGTTTATAAGCTGAGGGGCTGGGTACGCCGTGTTCATTCAGATACAAAGCGATGGCCCGTTTCGATGTCCCTTTTAGGAACAAAGAGAAAACGAGTTTGACGATTTCAGCGGCATCGGGATCGATGATCAACTGGTGCTTGTCCTTTGGGTGCTTCACATATCCATAAGGAGCAAATGCGCCGATGTACTGACCGTTGCGCCGCTTGTAATCAAATACCTGGCGGATTTTCTTTGAGGTCTGGTAGCAGTATTGATCGTTCATCACATTTGTAATCGGGACGATAATACTGGAAACGCTGTCCGGGTTGAGATAGCTGTCCACATTTTCAGCAAGACTGATGAAGCGAACGCCCATCTGAACAAACAGGTTATCAATCAGACTTCCCGCATCGCTGTAATTCCGGGCAAAACGGGACAGGTCTTTTACTACCACGCAGTTTATTTTCCCGCTCATTACATCGGAAAGGAGCCGCTGGAAATTCTCCCGGTTGGCGTCTGTTCCCGTGTGTCCATCGTCTACATATTCGGAAACACTTTCAAATTCTCCAATATGCTTCTGGTAAAAGTCATTGAGCAGATCACGCTGGTTGATGACGCTGTTGCTGTCGTCCTTTCCCTTTTTCAAATCCTCCTTGGAAAGCCGGATATATTTGCCCAGCCGCCAGCGGCGGACGGTATAAGAGGGAGAGAAACTCTGTTGCAATCCTCTGTTTTTTGTTCGTGCCATTGTTCCTCCTTCCCTATCACATTACATCTATATTATACCTCTGGCCGGGCGGGACAACAAGGATGCCTCCGCCTCGGGACACTTTGTCTCGAAGTAGAAACGGGCCATAACCGAAGTTACAGCCCGCTTTTTTGCCGGAGCAGGAAGTCCGTCAGCGTGTCCTGCAAGGACGGCCCGCTTTCCGCAAATTCAATTTTTACACCGATCCCGCCGATGCAAAAGCAGTATGGATTTTCTACCGCCTGTAAAAACAGGGCGATCCGCTCCTCCCGGGGGAGAGAGGTGTCAAAGGCCATACCGCTCACATCCGGCAGGGACTCGGGAGCCACTGCGCCGATGTCAACGCTTTTCATTCGTTTCAGTTCCTTTGCCGTTAATCTCACGGTAAAACCTCCTTATCAAAAATAGGATACGCCTCCCGCATATCGTGGGGAAACGCAAGAGGGCAGCACCTAAACGATGCTGCCCTCTTGCCTCACTCCACCTTGGGACACTTTGTCTCAAAGTTAATAGGAGCCGGTTTCATAATGGTGCTGGGCTTCTTCCAGCGTTTTGAAATCAAATACATAATGAAGCTCACCAACAACCCGCCGGATGTCCTCGTGAGAAAATCCACAGTTCTCCATCGCATAGATCACATATCCCCGGCAGGCGTTGTTGCTCCAAGGCTCGGCCATCATAGCGGACAGCGCAGGATCAAATGTCATGCTCTTTTCCTCCTCGTTCTCTTTTTCAATTTTGCTCCTTCAATGAAACAACCGGGAGCTCCTGCAATTCCTTTGGGAAACGCCCTCGATATAAGCGGTTATAATTTGCAACCAAAATCACATCGGCGTTGCCCTCTTTCAAAGTCTGGATCACAGATTGCAAGCCAGGACGATCCATTGTCCGGCCATGATACCCCACATCCAAATATATCCCTGCGATTTCTATGTTGTTTTTCTTCGCATAGTCCATGAGATATAGCTGTTGTCCCTTAATTGCATCAAGGGCAAAAGAAGTTTGAGGGCCATCTACTCGGCAATATAGCACCGCTTTCATATCGTCTGCCTCCTGCTTGAAATTTAAGGAACGCCGCTCCCATTTTCTTGCCCTGTCCAAAGACAACCATACTCAGAGCGGCGTTCCCTCGCAGATAAGAGGGCGGCCCGGAGGGACAGGCGGCCAGCCTGTCCTATGCCGGATCGTGGCCGTGGGGTGGCCCGGCCCAGTTGCGGCGTTGGTGTTGTTCGCTCGTTCTTCCAAAGAAAAAGTCACAGCGCACCCGCCGCCCGGCTCCCCGGACTATGCCCGGGGCCGCCGCTGTTTATCTGCGGAAAGAAGAATATCTCCTTTCATAAACCGAGACATTTTTTCACCATTTCCAAGTGGGGAAAATGAAAAAATCAAAAAGTTTTTTTCATGCGCTCAAGGCCACGCTTGATCGACTGGCGGACAGACTCCTCATGTACGCCCTCGGCCTCGGCAATTTCCGTGATGCTCTTTCCAAGAATGATGTGGGCATCAATCCTGCGGCCCTGGATCTCCGGCAAAGAGTTGAGTGCGTTCCACAGACGGATGAATAGCTCCATACGCTCCAGTAGCTCCTGGGGCGTTGGCTCATGCAGGCAGGCGGAATATTCGATCCCGTCATCGCAGTCCAGAGAATACTGTGCCTTATGCCGGGAGAGCCGCCGCTGGTAGGCCATTTCGTGCCGGGCATCGGACACAAACACTTCGGCTACCTCGTCAGAAACCTCGATAAACTGATCCTGTGTGTACCAATAATAAAAATCCTTCAGATTGATTGTAGTCATAAATAAACCTCCGTTTCGGTGTTGGGTGGATGAGTGACCGAAACGGGGCTTGGCGGGGAGCGACACCCCGGGGAGCCGCCCTGCACCTCGGGACAATTTGTCTCGAAGTACAAAAAAGCGCCTGGGCGGCACAAAGCCGCACAGACGCATGAAATTATATATTCGTTTATATAATGTCTAATTTCACATCCATAACCAGAATGTCCCGGTGGAGGAGCTATGCTTTTTTTAGCTGATGCAGATCATGGGTATTGTGAAAAAAGGCAAAAATAGACACAGCGGCAATCCTCCTATATGCCGCCGTGGATTTACACGGTGTTAGGTCGTCGTTGGTTTAGGACAGACGAAAAGAAACGGCGGCTCTGATTTTCTCAAAACCGCCGCTCCATAGGCGCGTGGAAATATGTCTGCTGTACGACGGCTTTTTTTCTTTTGCCGTCGTCCGGCAGAATGTTATTCAATATTCAATTCAATGTTTCCAGTAAAGTCCTCACACTCAATGCCGATATAATTTCCACCATCAGGAAGTGTAATTGTGTCACTATAAGTTCCGGTTGCTTCAATCAAAGTGACTGCTTCATCAGATCCAGAAATCCAAAATACTTTTGCAGTACCTTCCGTAACCTCCAAAGTGCAGTCAATAGACAGCTCCTTACCGGCTTCTCTCTTTATGGAAGTTCCTCCGAACAAATACTCTGTATCTGAAAAATTCTCATAATCAGCCGTATAAGTTCCCGTATAATTATCGATCCCTTTTTCTTTTGTTCCTTCCAAAGATAACTTTCCTGTAAGCTCTATGGCTCCAGCTGACTGAACGATATTATTATAATGATCGAGAATTTCATCTTTTGAACAGCCAGAAATCATAAAACTTCCCAAAAGGACAAATGCCAATGCTAAAACTATTTTCTTCATAAAATCATCACCAGCCTTTCTTTGGTGCTACCTTTTTGGCCTTTTTCTTTGTTTGGGTTGCTTCTCGCTCTTTCATGCACAAAATCAAGATGGCAGAAATAACGACAGCAAGCACAAGACTGCAAGAACAGGTTCCGATATTCCAGTTGACTGCGGTATCATAGCTGCGGTAACCTACCATTCCGAGACTTGCGGTAATCGGATAAAGGTTTGCTAATGTCATATTTCCTGCGGCAAACATCCCTCCATATCCATAGACAAAAGCAATGATTACACCGACTAAAAAGCTGCCTGCCCTCCGACAAGTAAGAGCGATAATCGGCAGAACCGCAAGATATAAAAAGAAATTAACCGTGGTAATCTGCAAGACTGCTTTTAGCGCTAAGGAGATCTCAAAGCCGGGAAATCCCACAATCATTTCTGCTATGATTGTAAACAGACTGCATATCAGCCCGAAAATAATAGACAATACGCCGCACACAATCAATTTTCCGGTCAGCAGTTTCTTAAAAGAGATCGGCACAGTCAGAATATTTTTCAATGTGTCATCCGTCTGCTCACGAGAAATCATATATCCAGCAATTAGGCTGATACACATCGGAAAAATCATGGACATATTGTTTTTGATGACCTGTTCTGTAAGATAGGCGAAATCCCAAACGGAACCATCATTCGCCATAGAGGTAAACAAGGTCAGCAGGACGGATAGGAGCATGAGCGCAACGCCCGCCCAAAGGATATGATACCTTTTCAATTTATAAAATTCTGTTTTTACAATGCGAACCATGTTTATTCCCCCCTCTGCTTATATAATCTGTCAATCAGTAAGAACGAAACTAATGCCATGATCCCAAGAATGAATACAACTTGAAATGTTGAAGGAATTAGCCCTGTCATTTGCTCCAAGTCCATTTTTATTCCATGAGCCGCCATATCTCCTGCACTCCAAAATGTAGTCAGTGGCGTGGGCAGAAGCCATAACATGGTTTTAGGAAGTGTGTCAAACAATGCCGTAGCACTCATGTTCAGAACACTGTAAAAGACACACAGTAAAATGGAAAAAACATAGGTCTTACTAAAAAAGACAACAAGGACAATCAACGGGAGTGTTCCTGCCGTAATGAAAATTCCTGTTTCAACCGCTAAAAACAATTTATAGCCTATTCCATAAACTTCTAATGTTCCAAATCCGCAAAGAATTGTTGCAATGGTAGAAGCCACACAAAAAACAATTCCAAAGAGAAACAGGACAATAATTTTTGCAAGCACCATTTGCGTGCTGGTTACGGGAATTGTACGCAGATTTTTGAATGTGTCATTGTCGCGTTCCATAAAAAACAGGATAGCGGCAATCACACCGATAATGCAGGGCAGTAAAAACTGGATACCATATCCCAACACCATATTAAAAAGTCCGTCGAAAGCATCTGCCTGATCCGTATATCGCTCCATCATAGAGGGCGTTGTCATCAGATAAGTCAGCGGGATTGGAAACAGGAAAGCAGCCAGAATAATCAGCGGAATAAATTTCTTCCGTTTCAATTTCAAAAATTCGCATTTGATTAGTTTAAGCAATTCCTTCGCCCCCTGTCACACGCTTGAAGTAATCTTCAAGACTTTCTTCACAAGTATGCGCCTCCGAGACCTCCAATCCGTTTTCTACAAAGGCAGTTACAATTTTCCCCACAGGCAGATCAAGGTTGTGCAGGCGCAGATTGTGGTCGTCCTGTATGGAAAAATGGTTTTCATGGAAATTGCGTTCCAAAATTCTTGCCGCCTGTGCAGTATCAGAGAGCGTAAACCGGATATGCTTACTGCTTTTTTGCTCCAGCTCAGCAAGGCTTTCTTCTTCCAGCAATGCGCCGTGGTCGATAATTCCAATATCGTCAGCCAGCAAGGAAATCTCCGAAAGAATGTGACTGGAAATCAAAATGGTTTTTCCTCTTGCGTCGCAAAGCTCCCGAATAAAGGATCGTACTTCTGCAATACCGATGGGATCGAGACCGTTGATCGGCTCATCCAAAATCAAAAGTTCCGGATCGTGCATAACAGCAAGGGCGATGGCAAGCCGCTGCTTCATACCAAGAGAATACTGTGAAAAGAGCTTTTTATCTTTGTAAGGCAGTCCTACCAGATCCAGAGCATCTTTGATAGCATGATTGTTTGGTACGCCCCGCAGGGTAGCAAAGATACGCAGGTTCTCTGTGCCGGTCAGATTTGGATAAAAGCCGGGGGACTCAATCAGACTGCCAATACGGGGCAACAATTTCTTTTCATTCCCCTGCAAGGGATTTCCCCAGATTTTGACCTCCCCGGAAGTCGGCTTCGTTAAGCCCAACAACATTTTCATGGTCGTGGTTTTTCCGGCTCCATTTCTGCCTAGCAGACCATAAATTCTCCCACGCTTCACATGGATATTTAAGTCAGCCACACTCTTTTGTGAGCCGTATTGCTTCGTCAGATTTTTTGTTTCAATGATGTAATTTGTATCCATATTCAAAACCTCCTGTTCTGTAAGGTATTCTATCACGCCAACCTTGCATTAACCTTGCCGCAACCTTGCATTAACCTTGCAATTTGAAATTCGGCTAAAATAACAAGAGTTCCCGCCGTAAGGACGGGAACCCGCTTAAATCTCCAAAGGAAAACGCAACATAAATTCAGTTCCCTTTCCCGGAAAACTTTCAACTGTTATGCTTCCACCCATCTTTTCTACAAGCTGATGGACAATAGAAAGACCAAGTCCGCTGCCTTTTTCAGAGCGTCCTTTATCACACTTATAAAGCCGTTCAAATATGTGTTTCAAATCTTCCTTCTCAATTCCCACTCCATTATCCGCCAGCAGCAGCTCCATGCTGTTTTCCTTCTTCGATAGAGAAATTTTAATTTTGTCCGCATGGCTATGAGCGATTACATTTTGAATAAGGTTATTGATGATCCTCATATAGCTGTCCATATCCAATCTTACCCGGACAGGCTGTTCCGGAATATCAATGTCATAATCAACCTGTTTATCCTCAAAAATCGGTATCCAGTCGATCAGAATATTTCTTGTCAGTTCTGCGGCCTCAATGCTCTGGATCTCCAAAGCAAACTCGTCGGAATTTAACTTGAACCAGTCAAAGAGCACATCAATATACTCTTTCAAATCATGGGCTTTCCGGCGGGCGGTTTCAATATAATCATCCCGGTCTTTTCCTGTGACCAGTCCTTTATGTGCGGCGTCAAGATACCCAATCAGAGTTGTAAGGGGCGTCCGAACATCATGGGAAAGGCTCGTCATAAGCTGGCGGTTGGTTTCTTCTGTCTGCCGTACAATCGAAAGTCTGCTTTCATAGGACACAACGATCTCATTGATTTCATAGGCAAGAGGCGCTGTCAGTTCATTTGTTGCAGACAAAATACGCCGGTTGCCATTTCCGTTTTTCACATCAACCAGTGAATCGGTCATTTCTGCGATTTGCTTTTTTACGCGCCGAATGAGAATGATGGAAGTCAGCACAGCCACAACAGCAATCACAATGGACAAGAAAACGATGATTTCCATACTGGCTACACCTCCTTGTTAAAGCGGTAGCCAATCCCTTTGACCGTTTGGATATACTTTGGGCTTGAAGGATTGACTTCTAATTTTTTACGAAGCCGGCTGATAATCGCCATAATGTTACTGTCATCATAGAAATATTCTTCGCCCCAAACTTCCTCATAAATCTGCTGTTTTGTCAAAATTTTTCCTTGATGCTTTGCACAGTACAGGAGCAGATCAAATTCCTTTGGTGGAAGTTCAAAAGTGCCATTTTCCGTCGTAACAGAACGATTTTCAAGGTCAATTTGCAATCCATCAAAATCCAGTTTTTGCACAGCTCCGGCTTGATGATTAAAGCGGGTGTAGCGGCGAATGAGGGACGCAATACGGGCAATCAGTTCGTCCATATCAAACGGTTTTGTCAGATAATCGTCCGCCCCGGCCCGTAAGCCCCGCACTTTAGAAATGCTGTCATTTTTGGATGTAAACATCAAAATCGGCAGGCTGTTCTCTTTGCGGATTTCTTCCAGCGTTTCAAAGCCATCCATACCGGGCATCATCACATCCAGCACCACAAGCTGATACTCCTGCTCTTTTAATTTCTGCAAGCCCTCTTTTCCGGTATTACAAAAATCAGCTTCAATATGTTCCGATTGTACGCTGCGTTTAATCAAAGCACACCGTTCTCTGTCATCATCTATAATCAAAATTTTATTCATGGCGCAACTCCTTCCCTTGTCTTGTCCGCCCATCAATCGGCTTCTCCGCAGTTTTAGGGATCAGCCAAACACCAGCCATTTTTACAGCGCCGGGGATACGCCCTCCAGCGCAATAATAATTTACCCTACGAGGTGTCACGCCCCACTTTTCGGCGGCCTCTTTCAATGTCATATAGTCCATTTCGCACCTCCACAGGATATATTATAGTTCTCTACCTCGAATAATACAAGTTAGAGCCTACACGGATGCGAAATAAAATACTACTTAATGTAAAATTTTATTACATTCTCATAATCTAACACGAAATGTAGAATGATATAGGGTGATATGAGAATGAACCAAGATGAAAGAAGGTTTGACTTTCACGGCCTCGGGGCGGCTCTCAAAAGAGCCAGAGAAGAAAAGGGCTGGACACAAGCCTATGTTGCGGAATTAGTAGACCGTGACTCCCGTACCATTATGAATATTGAGAACAAAGGGCAATATCCCAGCTTCGACCTTTTTGTTAAACTCATTACCATGTTTGATGTCTCAGTTGACCAGTTTATTCATGCGGACGGAGGGGCAAGGTCAAGCTCTTGCAGAAAGCACATTGATGTGCTTCTAAACTCCATGAATGAAAAAGAGCTTGTTGTGATAGAAGCCACAGCCGAGGGCATTAAGAAAGCCAGAGAAACGGAGGTTCCAGAATAAGGGCCTCTGTTTTTTTGCGCCATGTAGCGGAAGCGCACGAAATGGCAAGCAATTCGGGTGTGGCCACACTCCGAAATTTTTGCTGGCCGCAGGCCCGCAAAAATGCTTGTTGGGGAGCTCCCCAAACCCGCTGAACTTCGGGACAAATTGTCCCAAAGTCCCGGCG
>NZ_BLTJ01000023.1 GCF_013282095.1 Enterocloster alcoholdehydrogenati | reverse complement strand
GCCTGCTCTTGACATGCATGGAAGTACCTGTTATATATAAAACAAGGGTGAAAAACCTGATTTAGAAGTTTCCCACCCTTCATTATCATAGAAGAATCTTATTTACAGAAATTTTCTCATACTCTCATTTTAGTTTCAGTCCTATTCTTGCAGACAATAGAAGTTATTTATCTTCCATTTCCTTGTATTTGACAATACCATCCGCAACGCTTTCCATGATAACAAGGTCTGCGTCTGTAAAATTGTCAATTTTACTTTCAAGCTGTCTTCGTCTGCTGCTTTTTACCGGATTATCAGAGGACAAAAAGAACTCATCCACTGATACATTCAGCAGAGATACAAGGTCGTAAAGCACCTGTAAACTTGGGTGCTGCCCTTTATTCTCAATATTAGTTAAATAGCGTGGGTCAATTTCAATCATTGCTCCCACCTGTTCACGGGTCAAACCCTGTTTTTTACGGGCTTCTTTTATGGCAAGCCCAAACGCCCTGAAATCATATTTATCTTCTTTTTTACGCATAATACACCACCTCTGTACATTTTACTGTTCCTGTTGTAATAGAGACAGGTATAGAAAAACGTATTGTATAGTTGTACAGTTCCTATTATGTGTATCAAAGATAAAACTATGCTGCCGAAACGGAAATAAAAAAAACCGTTATTTGGCAGCATACTTTCCTTGCGTCAAAATCACATAAGCCTTTCCAGACGACGGTTTAACAAAAGCCGCCGTCTTTTTTTGCATGAAATATAGATGATTTTTAAAGTCTACTACTTTATACAGACAGCGGCTTACAGGAGGAAGCCGCTATGCAAAATATTTTCTTAAATATATCTACATTCGGTAAACTGTTAAAAAAAGCCATTCACCTACACTAGAAAAGTCTGAACCTCAATATGGTTTTTCAGAATACATAGAAAGAACTATCGAAGCACACAAGCAGAAATATCGTCTGTTTGCGTGCTTTTTTAGTTGGAAGAAAAAGGTTTTAAATTTTTCTTCTCAAAACGCAACTGCACCCCCTGTCCTGTCGGGACTAAGAGCGAAAAGGGGGAAAGAAGCAGAAATTCCTATCAGCTCGCTCCCTTTCAAGGCTGGAAAGGGGGTGAGCAATGATGAAGCCATCTGAATTTCAGACAACCATAGAGAACCAGTTTGATTACATCTGTAAAGTCGCTATGGAGGATGAACGCAAAGACTATCTCAAAGCGTTGTCCAGACAGTGTAAACGGGAAACCCTGTTCTGTGATATGGACGATTATACCGTCAACTTGTTTTCTTCCGAAGACACCTATCCATCCCACTTCCATACTTTTGAAATGGATGGATTTACTGTCCGTATTGAAAACAGCCTATTAGCAGAAGCATTAGAAAATCTGGATGGAAAGAAACGTGATGTTATCCTGAGATATTATTTTCTTGGATTTGACGATACGGAAATTTCAAAAATTCTGGAAGTCAACCGTTCTACCATCCAGAGAAGAAGACACGCCGGACTGGAATTTATCAAAAAATTTATGGAGGAAGAAGCATGACAGCAAAGCACCCTATGATTCCGTTTCCTGTGATTGTAAGGGCTGCGGACGGTGATATTGAAGCAATCAACCAGATTGTACGCCATTACAGCGGTTTTATTGCCAGCCGTTCCATGCGTCCCATGAAAGACGAATATGGCAATACCCACATGGTTGTAGATGAAACCCTACGCCGCCGGATGGAAACACGTCTGATTGCAAAGATTTTATCTTTTGAAATCAGGGAACCAAAGTAAAAATAACGCTCTCCTGTGGAAGCATGGACAAGCCCATGCTTCCCAGACAGAGCTTGCCAGTCTATTAAAGTGCATTATCACCAGTGCACTTTAACAGGCTGACAAAGCCGGATTGTTCCTTGAAAAAGAAAGCGTCTAATCAACGCAGCATAAAGCAGCCGAATACGTTTCGATAGAAAGAGAGCCGTTGGGCTGGCACGCCGTAACCCACCAAAGGAGGGATGAAACCGGATAGCGATTCCTGCCAGCGTTCCATAAGCAGCTTACCGCAAAAGCTGCCGCCATGACCTTTCTATCGTGATAATGATACTTCCGTACAGCCTTAGTCTGTGTGATGATGTAGCACCGCTGACAAAGGGTACGGCTGGATGAGAACCATGCAGGGGTGAGATTCCCATGAGCTTTAGCGAAAGCTGTTCGGTTTGCTAAGGATGATTCTTTCATAATGAACAAGCATTTTTGCATAGTCTGTAAACATAGTAAAGACTGTGAGGTGGAATTATGCCAAAAGAAGCAGAAATTTCCTGCAAAAATGTATTTAAGTGTGAAGATAAGTCGGCATTAAAAAAAGAGTTCAATCAGAAATGGATAGAACTCATCAATCAATTAGAAAAATCCAAAGGACAGGTATTACCTGTAAAATGATAGACAAACATTTCTCAACACGGTATAATAAGTGTAGGTGGAATGTTTGTTTTATCTTCTCTTTAAGGGAGATAAAATATGATGAACACAAAGTCAAAAGTTGCTATTTATTGCCGCTTATCAGAAGAAGATAGAAACAAACAACATGAAACTGATGATAGTAACAGTATTCAAAATCAAAAATCCATGCTGATTCAATATGTATTGGAACAAGGTTGGGAAGTCTACAATATATACAGTGATGACGATTATACTGGTTCAGATAGACGAAGACCAGAATTTAACAAACTGTTAAATGACGCTGAACACCGAAAATTTGATATTATCCTCTGTAAAACACAATCCAGATTTACCAGAGAGTTAGAGTTGGTGGAAAAATACATACATGGATTGTTTCCTATTTGGGGGATTCGTTTTATCAGTATTGTAGATAATGCAGATACCGCTAATAAAGGAAACAAAAAATCAAGACAAATCAATGGTCTGGTTAATGAGTGGTATTTAGAGGATATGTCAGAAAACATCCGCAGCGTATTGACTGACCGCCGGAAGAATGGATTTCATATTGGTGCATTTGCTCTTTATGGTTATAAAAAAGACCCCGAACAAAAGGGACACCTGATTATTGACGAAGAAGCTGCTGCTGTTGTCAGAGAAGTTTTTACTTTATTTTCACAGGGATATGGCAAAACAGCGATTGCCCGTATGCTGAATGACCGTGGGATTCCAAACCCTACGGAATATAAACGGCTTCATGGTTTACGCTATAAGCAGCCTACCAGAAAAAATAGTACCTTATGGAAATATTTTGCTATTTCCGATATGCTGACAAATGAAATTTATATCGGAAATATGGTTCAAGGAAAATACGGCAGTGTTTCGTATAAGACAAAACAAAATAAGCCCAGACCTAAAGAAGAATGGTACAGAGTAGAGGGAACACACGAACCGATTATTGACCGTGAACTTTGGGATAGAGTACAATCTATGGTAGCTGAAAAAGCAAAACCATTTACAGTAGGAACCATAGGGCTGTTTGCCAGAAAAGCTCGCTGCATGAACTGTGGCTATACCATGCGTTCTAATAAGCAGACAGATGGAAGACATTATTTACAATGTTCAAATCGCCATGTTGCAAAGGACGCTTGCATAGGCTCATTTATTTCTGTGAAGAAGTTGGAGCAGGCAGTTATTTCTGAACTGAACAAGTTATCACAAGAATATCTTGATAAAGATGAATTGGAACAGAACGTGGAATTTCACTCCAACGTAAAGGAGAAAAAAACTGCTTTAGAAACACAACTTGCTACTTATCAAAAAAAGATTGAAGAAGACGCAAAGGTAATCAGAGAACTTTATCTTGATAAAGTAAAAGGGATTCTTTCCGAAAATGATTTCCTGAATTTGTCAAAAGACTTCACAAATGACAGAGAACGGCTTGAAAAGCTGGTGATTGAAACGCAAAAACAGCTTGATGTAATTGAGAGAAAAATCCAGACAGGCGATAATCGCCGCCAGCTTATTGAGCAATACACAAATCTTGAACATTTAGACAGAGAAACCGTTGAAACTCTAATTGATTATATATTAGTAGGAAAACGGATTCCAGGGACAAGAAATGTCCCGATTGAAATACATTGGAATTTCTAAGTTCTGTAAAATCTGGTGTCTGGCACACCAGATTATATAGAACTTCTACTTAACACTTCTATGTTGCACTTATGCAGTTGCACCATCTGCAGCCATATTTTCATGGAGGTCTGTGATCACATCGCCCTTTGACTGGAATTCGCAGGCATTAAATGGTACTCCTCCTGCAGACTGAGGCCAGATGCCAGTAGTATGGTCGGTATAGTAAGGCCCGAACCCCTGCTCTACCAGCTGCTCTGCTGTAAGATTACGGGTAAGCTGGTGTACGATAGCCGCGATCATTTCCAGGTGCGCTAATTCTTCCGTACCAATGTCTGTCAGAACCGCCTTACACTCTTTGTACGGCATGGCATAGCGCTGGGAAAGGTATCGCATGGATGCGCCCATCTCTCCGTCTGGGCCACCGGATAGCAATAACTTATAGTGTTGTGAGTAAGTGGAGACAAAAAAGGTTTTTATAGAATATTGCATTTAGGAATTGCGTATGCTATAATGCCAGTAGGCAATAAAGGATATAGTTGTTCCATAGTGAGCGACAACAAAAAACCCGGAGGTGTGCAAGACCTTCGGGTTTTTCTATTCCTATTTTTCGGAGTGGGAAGGCTTAACCCCACAGGCTAGTTACCGATTACTTATCGCCGTTTAACCATTTGATGATGTAGTGGCAAGCTACACCAGCCGCAACAGCGACGATAAAGGATATAATAAATTCCATAGTAAGCACCTCCCTTCCTTACCAGTATAGGAGGCGGTAACATCAGCATTATAGCACACTCATATCATCTCTGCTACTTCTTTTTCGACAATCTCCCCTATTTTTTACTTTCCCAGCCCCGGCCACAGCAGCGCCCCGTCCTGATCCAGGCACCAGTCTAACAGAATAAATCAACATCTGGATTCAAAGGATAACACGGGTCATGAGATACTCTTTGTTCTTCTTCCCATTAGACGCCACATATTTACCTTCCATGAATAGAGCCGAAAATTCGGCTGTACTCAATTGATCCGGTTTAAAACTCACCCGGCCCCTGTACCCCACTGGCGTCAGTTACATACAAGGCACATTCCAATGGGTGGCCTGCCGCCGGCTCAAAATAATACCACTCCCCATCGATCTGATGCCAGTCTGTCAATGCGTAGCCATCCTGGTTAAAATAATACTTGTGATGGTTAATCACCTGCCAGCAGGACTTATAATAGGTGTGGGGCGTGTCTGCGTACCACCATCCGTTACTGTCATGGTGCCAGCCTAATACGTATTCTGATTGGCTGACAATCGACCAGTCCGGCAGCCCGTAGCCAAGAATTTTCCCATAAGACCGGCTGTAAGCCTTCCGGCACACCCCGCCGCCGTTTTCAATCACACCGGATGCACCAGACGTATTACCCTCAATGGTCTTGATCCGCGTTGCCGTCACCTCTGTAACGATCCCTGTATGATAGGCTCTCTGGCCGTTGGTAAAGAAGATCACTGCCCCAGGCTCCGGCACCGCGGCCCACCGGCCTGCCTTTTTAAACTGGTTGACCCCTGTGGGGCAATAATGGTACAGGCTGCCGCCCAGAAGTTTCTTCGCCTCCTCCAGACCAAATGCCTGCACAAATACCTCCGATACGAACATGGCGCACCAGGGCTGGGCCTGCAGGTTCTGACCAGTGTGTGTCTTATAGTCCCTGGCAAAGCAAGTGAAATTGCCGCTGCCGGCATTGGCCGTAAAATCATCCAGCTGGGCGTTGCTTTTCTTTTCCAGATAGCCGTCCCAATGGGCGGCCTGATCAATGAGTTTCTTTACTGCGTTTTCCATATGTCTTTGCCTCCAAATAAAAAAGCCCGGTACAAAACCGGACAAAAATCATTTTCAGGTATCTTGCTTTTAAAATCTGCATATGCTATAATGCCAGTAGGCTAAACGATAAAAGTTGTCCATTTCAGACAGCAAAAACGAAAACCCCAAGGACCGCAATTCCTTGGGGTTTTCTATTCCGTTTTTATGGTGGCTTAGACCATAGGCTGGTTACCGACTATTTGTCACCGTCCAACCATTTGTTGATGAGGTGGCTAACCACACCAGCCGCAACGGCAACAATAAACGATAAAAGTGTATCCAATTCAGACACCTCCCTTCTGTCACCAGATTCGGAGGCGGTAACGTTAGCATTATAGCACAGCGGCAGTTATGCCGCAATCAAAATATAGGCCCCAGGAATCCCCTGAGGCCTGTCTGCGTTGCGACGTCGCACGACTCTACTTATTCTTTCTTTATTCCCTCTTCTGGGGTATCCACTACCGTTTCAATCTTTTTCTTTATAAAACGTAATACCGGACTTAATACAGGAATTGCCACTCCTGTTGCCTCACAATTCTCCGTAATACTGATCAACTCATTGATTACCAGCCAAGACGCCACCATCGCGGAGAACAGCAGCGGAAACGCCATTTCAATATGTAAGTTGGCTGCTACATAGGAAATCATACAGTCTACTCCATATCCCACAAAAATCAGTATGTACATCATTACTTTTTTCACAATACCCGCAAATGACTTTTCGCTTGTAATCTTTTCCCCATTCACCTTTGATGCTGCCATTCCTGTAAAGTAGTCAATGATATTGCAGGGGATCAGCAAAGCTAACGGGATTGCCAGCACTCCAAAGAAACTGAAAAACGCTCCGATAGCTGCACTTATTGTGTATTCGATTGCTTTAGCTTTCATTCTTATACCTCTCATTCTTATTTTTCAGGATTTTCTTTCAGCCATTTTTCTGTTTTCTTACGCCAGAATTTAGGTACATCTTCCAGCGTGATCTCTCCTGCCCGGATCTGTGTTCCATAAAAAGCCCCCATTATACCTCACCTCCCTCTGCAAGCGACCCAACCATTTCTCCCAGATCTCCGATAGCGCCATCCTGAATCTTCTGACCAGTCTCAACGCTGTCCAGACGCTTTTCTATCGCGCTTTTTTCCCGCAGATTGTAGGTAGTGGTTACGGCTCCATCCGCATCCACTGTGGACGTTTCAGATACCAGCATAAGATTTGTATACGTTCCAACTGTCAGCCCGCTTCCGTTCTTGATCTGTACCTCTGCCAGGTTCTCCTCGGTCAGTTTCTGCCAGACCTGCAGCATTGCCGTTCTGTCAGCTGCTGCTACCTGGATCGCTGCAAGAGACGCACCCGCCTCCAATTCCACTGTGGTTCCATCCTTTAAAATCATTGTGTCTTTCATTTCTTTTCCTCTCTTTCTTTACTTTTTGTTATGGATAAATATACAAAAAGGGCCTTAATAGACCCTAATTTTCAACTTTTGACGCTGTAGACTAAATGATATAGCAATTTAGGAGATACAGGAAGCCGACTAGAATCGCTGTCCAGTGACCTTAATACAGTCAAAACAAATGTGGATCCGGTTAAGTCATCATACATTGACAATGCAGACACTAACATTCTCAACCGGATTAACCTTGTTGTTTGGGACCCAGATACAGCCAGTACCCCATATAAAACCGGAAACACTGTATATGGTAATGGTTTCTGCATCACCTACAGCACCGGTGATCAATGGCTGTGCCAGCTTGCAATGGCAGTTGGTGATCCTAATCTGTTCACTCGATACAAGCGCCTCGGGACATGGTCCGGCTGGACCACACTAGGCACATCATCCAGTGTATAATTTATGATTTTTCTGTCCAGTCAGTCCAGGGCGATTCGTTGACCTTTGTTCGTATTCCACCAGAAAATGAACCTGACCGAAATACACGTTGCCAACGCCAGGATGAGTTATCTCCTGGCCCCATTCCTTGGCCAAAGCAAAACAAAATTCCGTATCCGCTTTCTATTCCAGCTGTTCCCATATTGGTCTGATGATCAATGATATAAATCCCATTTACATCAGCATCGTCGGCGTTATTGTTAGGAGGAAGTTGATTTTTATAAAAAATAGCCCCAGACATATTGCTATTTTGTTGAGTGATCTGATCCTGGAGATTCTTTCCAAAAGCAGCATCAAGCCCGAACTTCCCTGCCTCTGTTGTCAGCCCATTGTTCACCAGGTACTTTCCCAGGACTGTCTGGAAGGTATCCGATGTCACCACTTTTTCGACCAGTTTCTGGGCGATTTTATCAAGCAGCGCCTGCACTGTGGATTTTTTGCCTTTCCCAACCCCTGTAAGATCCTGAGTATCTATTGCTGATACGGTTGCCGCCGTTCCGTCAAATCCAGCTGCCCCGCTCGCGGTTTCCGCCGCTTTCCTGGCCTCCTCGCAGTAGTATTTTGCATTGTCGGATGTATCTCCTTCCTCCACGCCGCCGATGGCGTACCTCTTGGACTGGCTTGCAAAATATTTGGAATTGCTATTCTCAAAGCCATCCAGGCCACCGATAGCCCATCCACCAGCTGTCTGCGCAGCCTGTTCAGCCTGCCCTTTCGCTGTCTGGGCGTCAAGGGTATACTGCCGGATCGTAGTGATGATCGATGTTTCCAGCTTATCTAACGTAACCGCCCCATCCGGGATCACCGCCGTAATCTCCTTACCATTTGCAGAAAATGACACGGTTGGGGAACTTTTAAAAGTGTACGTATCAATAAACTTTGAAAGGGGAACCTTCTTTTTCGTCCCGTCTGCCAGGGTCAGTACCAGGTTGTTTTCCTCATCCAGGTCAAAGTTGGTCACTACCTTCTCAATGTCCAGATCTACACTGGTCTGTGTGCCATCTGCCAGCGTCACTGTCAAAACGCCGGTGGCCTTGTCCAGTGTCACTGACTTTACAAATTTCTGTGCCTCTTCCCGGCTCAGCTTTTCAGCGTCCAGCCGGACGATCCGGTTATCACTTTCGTTAATGCCAGATTCCATGTGGTTAAGCCAGTATTCATTGATCGGGCTCTCTGTGCTCGGCTTATTCTTCCATGTTTTCGGGGTATAGAATTTATCCATCTGTACCTGCCTCCTTCCGTTCCATATACTCTTCCAGCGGTTTCCCGGATTCCAGAATGGTTCCCACACTGGCTACCTGGCGTGCTGCAGCGATCCCGTTTACCTGGAGGGAGTTGATAAAGTCCCACACTATCTTCATGTCCTGTTCGCTGTGAACCACCATCCTGCTTTTCTTTTCGCTCATTTATGCTCTCCTCTCTTTTTTATCAGCTCCTGTACCGCAGCTACCAACAGCGGCACAAAGTCCTGATACCGCAGGGTCAGATAGCCGTTATGTTCCCCGACCAGCGGGTAATCCAGCCCCATGCGCCGCAGCTTTTCCCTGACATCCTGTGCCAGGAACCCCAGCGCCGGTTCCCCGTTCGCCTTTAAGCGATAGGATACACTGGATATATCCGTCAGAAACCTTACTGCCTGGCGAGGATCTATTTTGCGGATACCTTCTTTCAATCGCTGGTCTGACCAGGTTTCCCCGGCCATGGATGAATAGACCGATACGCAAGTGATCTTATTGCAGTCAATATTCATTGCGGTTATCCGGCCCGAAAACTGGGAGTTCCCATTACACACGATCCGTCCGGCTTCCAGATGATCCGCATTGACTACGCTGGCGCCAAACGAACTGGTATTGGTGGTACCGTTGATTGTTGCTTTGGTTACCGTAATATTTCCGGCTGTATCCCAGGTAAAATTCCCGTTTGCAGCCCCGCCGGAGCCATCTGCGTTTACGTAAAAATTCTTCCCCTTAAAAACAAAATGGCCGGCCTCCATCGTGATGACGGAACCGTCCTTATTTGCCTCCAGATTGATCTTTGCCACCAGATCCCCTGCACTCACCTTCTGCTCGATCTGTCCGGCCATCACTTTAATGGAGGCTGCCAGCTCCACCTCCTGCCCGGTGGCTCTCTTGACCTCTGCCGTGATCTGGTCAGACACCACTTTGATGGAGGCAGCAGTATTTTTCTCCACATCTGAGAGTTTTACGGACACTTCATCCACGGACTTGATGATTGTAGCCGTCTTTCCTTTCAGCTGTATAATCTCGCTCTGAATACCGCCGGATAACTCTCCGCGTGTCTGTCTGCCTTTGGATTCCACCGTATCCATCATGGCCTGTATGCCTTTGATAGTCCGGCTCAGGACATATGTGGTGATTTCGTCCCGGGTGGTAACCGCCCGGATGCCGTCGCCTACCTCCACCCATGGCATGGCATAGGTTTCGATCTTTGCTGGACGGTATCCCCGGCCCCCAATCATATCCACCACGGATTGGGCCAGCCTGGTAAGCTCCGCACTTGCAAGCCCGTATGTAAGAAAATTCCCTTCGATCACATACGTATTTGTCCCCCATCCGACAGTAGCCCCGATATCCCCTTCCTCCTGCCGGATCTGTACCCGGTCGATCCCCTCAGTCATATAGTCCTCGTAAGTGATTGTCTTATAATATTCCAACTCTTCCGCCACATCCCCCCATGCTGAGTGGGGATACAGATCCTCGCTGGGGTAAAGGGTTTCTGACGGGTACAGGCCTGATTCCTGAAGTTTCATGTACACCAGCTGCCCCGTGCGGTCAATATGGCCGAATACGCCGTTGATCTCACAGATCGCCCGCAGCACATCCCGGCCATTCAGTGTCTGCGGGCTGATTGTCTTACCGATGGTCAGATTGTCATTGGCAAGAGCCGTTTCCTGCTGCGGTACATTGCAATACTGGCACAGGCTGTCTCGCAGTTCTTTTAGGGTGTGGGCGGATCCGTCAGAAGAATATAGGGCATTATACCAATCAGCCACATCCATATCAAAGCGAAGCATACGATCGTAAGCCGTAATCTTTCGTTTCCGCCGGTCTGCCTGACGGGGCATACTGGCAATCGTATACATCCCAAACGCCATCTTGTAATCCCCTATAGACAGGGTAAGAGCAAATTCCTTGCCTGTCAGGTCTTCTTCTATATCTGCCACTATAATTTCTATTTTAGCCGCTTCACAGCTGCCCAGGATGATATCATCCGCGGAACATAGTTTTTCTGTCAATGTTAGGGATCCCATGCTTACCTTTTCCAAATTGATCTCCAGCCATGGAACACCTGCCTCAGATGGATAAAGGTCATTTTCAGGGTACAGGTCATTGGACGGATACAGCGTATCAATGCCTGATGCAAAAAAGGCCATATCAAGATGACGTATACATTCCTCTGGATCCCCGTTTCCCCTGCACCGCTGCTTTACATACTCTGGCACATCAAGCATACTTTTCCTCCTAATACTCGATCAGCTTTATTTCAATTGGGCTGTACCAGATATCAGAATCTGAGACATGATAATACGGAAACTTGATATCTGGTACGTAAAATGTCCCCACAACATAATCATTCCTCTCATCGTTCCAATATTCTACTTCCATAGCAGTACGGTTCGGAAAATATGACTGCATATCGATCTTGTCTTTCAGGTGCAACGACGGGGTAGTCCATTCAATCTTTGTTGCTTTGTGCGGCAACACATTCCGATGCAGTTTTCCGTAACCATCCCGGTAAGAATCTTCATCCTGCTGTTGGTCGGGAGTCGATCCGTAGGAACCATGAGCAATGTATTTCATAGGGAATATGCGCCCCTCAAACTTAAGCAGCCACCCCTTATATGCTGACATACATTTCGCCTCCTTAATTTAAGGAGGGCCTAAAAAAGTACCCTCCATGTTTATTTTCTATATTAACCCCAGCTGTCTCCCTGTCTGGCTCCGATAGTCAGCCGCTCCCGCTTTCCAGAGTTCTACAACATCATCTTTATTGACACCTGGTTTTGCCAGTATAGCCCTCAAAAGTTGATTCTGTTCACGCAAGAGCTGATTCTGTTCGCGGTTGGCCATATACACTGCGCTTGCGATACCATCCGTGATCTGATCGCTGTTTGCTACAGCCGAGCGCCCATTCATCCTGCCTACCATCTCAGGCCCTGCCTCGTTGGCGATGAAGAGTTGACCGGTTTCTGGAAATCCACCCGTGGCAAAAGTCGGGATTTTACCCAGATTTATTTCTCCTCCCTCGTACACTGTCTGACCCATGATTGTGACAGGATCTATAGTAAAAGTCAGTTTTTCATTCAGCCAGTTAGCGAATTTATTCCATAATCCTTTTACGCCATCAATAGCAGCGGAAAAGGATGATTCAAGACCTTCTTTAATACCTGACGATACCTGTTTCCAAGTATCCATTTTAAACCATTTTGTTACGTGACTGTCCCACCAAGTCTTTACATCAGTATCCCATTGTCCAACAGTCTCCTGCCATTTCGTTTTTAAGCTGCTTTTAATTGACTCGTATAACTCACTCCATTTCTGTATTGTAAACCATGGCGATATATGTTGGCTGTACCACTCATTCAGCGATTCTGTCCACTCAGAAAAGGTTGCTTTAAATCCTTCAATGATTCCTTCAAGAATATACTGTCCATATATCTCCATATTTTTTGCTGGAGATGCGATCCCGAAAATAGAACAGATACCATCTATAATCCAGTTAAACAGATCTACGATAGGTTCGCTTAAAAAAGAAATAGCCGAAGCCATGCCAGTGACAAGACCGGCTATGATGTTGGCGCCAAATTCAAGGAAATTATCTGCATGAAAGGCCTTGTCAAAAAATTCATTCGCTCTCTCTAAAAGAGACGATGTAAAACTCCAGTTGAAAAGCGTGTCGCAGATTCCTTTCCAGACTTTTGTGGCCCACTCACCCCCTTGAATCGTATCAATTATGAGAGCGATTACCGCACCGATCAGCGCTCCCACAGGTCCGCCAAGGACGGCTCCTATTCCAGCTCCCTCCGCAATCAGCAGACCTTCCCCCAGCGCATTCAGCACGCTCTCTCCAAAGTTTTCACGAATGAACGTATCTATTCCATCAATTATCTCATTTCCAATTACTTGAAGTGCGGGAAGCCCAACAGAAAAGGTAATTGCACCATCAAGCAATAGCTGTAATCCTGACAATGAAATTTTGTTTTTTACTATGGAATCACCTATTTTCTTTACTATTCCCTCGCCAATTCCTACAAACTTAAATCCCAATATGGCTGTTATCAGTGCTGTTTCAATCGGTGCAGTGTTCGCTAATCCGGCATACAGTTCTATTCCTGCATTGATTGCCTCAATAATAATTCTCCCTATCTCTGCCAGCGCTGTTTTCCAGTCAATCGCTGCCAGAAATTCGCCTATTTTACACCCAATCAAAAACCAGTCTGTAGTCCCTAAGGCTGCAGATATCATTTCCAGCACGCCAATCGCAAATACAGAAGCAGATTCCCCTAAAGCCGAAAAATCAAATGTGCTGAAAAAACCATTGATTCCGGCAGCAAGTGACACTCCCAAATTAGACCAGTCAAACTCTTTTCCAAAAGAGAGCGCTGTGTAGAGCGCAGTATTGAGAGCGCCAGCAATTGTATGTCCTGTTTCGTAAAACAATTCTGGAGATATCAGTCCGTTTAGGAACTGGGCAAATCCTGTTCCAAACCCTCTGGCAGATGCATAGGCCTCATCCCAGTTAATGCCTCGGAGCGCCTCTGTAATCTTTGCTCCGATATAAGCTCCAACCGAATAATAGTCCCCTGCTTTAAATGCCTCAATAATCTTATCTGAGATCAGATCTGCCTGTTTTTGGACATTCTCCATTCCCAGATCGAGCCCTCCAAGAGAACCACCCCCGCCGCTGCCTCCGCTTCCACTCCCAGTGTCAGAACTCCGGTTATTCAACTCATCAAATGCCGCCAGATCGCGTTTCATCTTCTTTGCCGATCCGGCGGCATTGGCCATATTGTCTGCCAACGTGCCTGATGATCCTGCTGCATCCTCCATGGAATCCGCTGTCCCTGATGCCGCGCCGCCTCCGCCAGAGGCATCCCCAAAGATTGCAGCTGTAAATGACCGGAAGTAGTCTGCCAATGTTTCCAGTTTCGCAAGAACTGTATTGATCACTGTGATCACCGGCGTAAAGGCGTTGATCAACCCCTGGCCGATCGTCGCTTTCAGACTTTCAAAACGCAACTGAAGGATACGGACTTGATTAGCCCATGAATTACTGGTGCGTGCAAAGTCACCTGATGCATCTGACAGTCGTGACATAACAAACTGATACCGCAGCATAACCTTTTCCTGTTCGGTCATTTTTGCGGTGGTTTTTCCAAATCCCTCATTCAGCGCATACTGATCCAGGGCTGTCTGGGTCATGACTACGCCCAAATCCTTAAGAGATTCCGTTTCTCCTGTAAAGATGGATTTCAACTTTGTATAAGCTTCATCCTGTGACAGGTTATAAAAGGACGCCACGTCTCCTGTAAGTCCTGTAATGGCTGCTGACATATCATAGCCAGCCTGTCCCACGATCCCAAAGGACTTGGCCATAGCCCCATACGTTCCCATGTACTTTTTTGCCATCGTCTCCGACAGACCGAACGCGTTTGCCGCATTTTTGGCGAACTCATCCACCCTGCCGGACATGGAGCCAAAGGTAACATCTACAACGTTCTGGACTTCTTGGAGGTTGCTGCCCAGTTCCAGACACGATTTCCCAAAAGCCACAATGGCCGCAACACTGATAACAGATGTAATCGCTGCCCCCACACGTTTCCAGGATCTTGAGATCCGTGCGGTCTGCTGTTCCACGGCTGACATGACGCGTCCTGTCTGTTTTTGAACCTTCTCCATCTCTTCCTGATAAGGTTTCGTGTAGGCTTCAATAATAACCTTTAATTTTTCAAGCGTAGTTCCGCCACCGTCCATTCACTCCCTCACCTCCTTTGCTCTCTGCCTGCGCAGAGCATTTATATGTTCTGCGTATTCCCGGCGTGAAATCCGTGTACGCTCCAGCATTTCTACCTGATGTTCCTGTTCATACCGCAGGCGTTCTTCCTTAAACAGTTCTGGATAGTTGTCCCATAGCTGCGGGATCACGATATCGCTTTTAAATAGCCTCTGCATATAGCAGCCAATCAGCCCGGCCAATTCATGGTTAAACTGAATCTGCTGCTTCGCCTCCCGCCTCCTGGTTCTTTCATGAGATTTCAAAAGATCCCGTATCTCACCAACGGAACACTCCCAGAAAACTCCGGGATAAATCCCACAGTCCAGGGCTTCCGGGTACAGTGCCCATACCAGTTCAGAACAGGTTACAGGACTTCCCTGACCTCGTTCAGTTTCTGGCTCATATTCTCCGCCTGATCCTCCGTAAAAAAACCGCTTACCGTCAGGATCTGCATGACCACATCCGTAAACAGCGTAAGCTGCGTACCCCCATCTTCTGTGTACCGGTCAAAGGCTTCCTGAATGGAGGTGAACTTGACACCATGGTTCCATGGCGTGGCCGCCGCCAGTACCACAGTAAGCATGACGCTTAATGGAGGGATCCCGTTTGCTCCGGTTAAAAGTGTCAAAAGGTTCGTACGGTATTTATCTTCTAACCTGCACACTTGGGCGGTTGTTAATTTCAGCCTGTATGTGGTGCTCCCCACCTGCCAGAACGCAAACGGCTGCCTCTTAGGTATCACCTCAACGGCAGCTTTCCTTTCTGTTGCCTGTGCCTGCTCCTGTTCCATTTCATCATCGAATCCATAAATAGCCATATCTTGTTTCCTCCTTATTCACTAGGGTCTATTACTTTAATATCGCTCTGCAGCGAGATTGCCAGGTTGAACTCAATTACACCGTTTACGCCTCCCCCGGTTCTTTTAACGGATACCTGGCCGGAAAACTCCGTTTTTGTACCGTCGATCAGGGTCTCCTGAAAGTCCATCACCTCTCCTGATTCCTGGGCCTTGCGCATGATCCGGTACGGGCTGTCTGCTTTTGAATTGTCATACTTAAATTTGTATGTAATGTCTCCAGCATCACCAATGCCATTTTCGTACTGCATATTTTTGTCGGTGAGGCAGGTGTTTTCTACCTTTTCCGGCTCAATACCCATCTCTGGAATCTCCTTCAGTCCCGGAAGATCGGTATAATTCCCCTCGTCTGAACCACTATGTTTTCTGTATCCAAGCTTTGATCCATTCGCTAACATTCTTCCACTCCTTTACATACTGTGATAAACCTGCCCTGTTTCCACATCGATCACCATTTCATACCGTATCTGTTTATGTTTCATACCGCTGGGGTCATCTATATCCTGGCAGCTGATACGCTTAAGGCCAAGGGCAGCGATTACGGCGTCCACTGCCACAGCAGCCCCCGAGGTACTCCTGCGGTGGAAAACATCGATACGATACCTGACATATGCCTTCTGTTCCTTCATGTCTGTATATTCAACTACTCTGTTATCCTCTTCCATGTACTGGATCGTGAGATCTTCCGCCCAGTCCCTTGGATAGTAATCAGTTACGTTGTCCGTTACCGTTAAAAGTGCGTTATATACCTGATCTTTTACGTTTATCATGTAATCACCTTCTTTATCTCTCTTGAAATGTAATTGCTTATATTTCGGGTTACGCGCTCCTCATTGTTTTTTAAAGCAGGGTATAAGAACGGCTGGGCTGGCTGGCCTGTGCACTGGTAAAATCTGCCTTCAGGGGTATCAATGAAAAACCAATGGTAGGTTTCTGCAATTTCCCTGTCGATCATGCTTTCGTGTATCCACCAGGGAGACTGCGTATACACTGGTGTAACTTCCGGTGAAATTCCCGCGTGGTTCGCTTCGCCTTTGGGGCCTGTTCCAAATTCCACATATCCGGCATATGCTTTGTTTGTATATATGGTTCCGGTCGCACCATCTGCATCCTGTGAAACCATTGTGCGTATACTGCTGCGCAGTTCCCCGTCATGCACAGGGCACCTCAGCGCCGCCTCAGCCCGGACTAGTTTTGCTGCTGCGCCTACCGCTCTGGGCATTGCCTCCGCAGCCACATGGCCTGCGAGCTCACCGTATTTCCTCATCAGTGCGTCTAATCCCTGTATTCCTTTTGGCATATCAGATCTTTTCCACCTCCAATGTAAGGAATCGATATGGGTACACGGCAACGATTCGATAATTCGGCTCCATATCAGCGCCCACATTCAGACATATCCCATCATTGGCCGCAATGACCGGGCCATCTTCCACTGCGTAACTCACAGTTCCGTTTCCGGGTATTTCCTTATAACTCCCCTGTATCCTCAGATTTCGGATATTCGGCAGCCGCTGGCCGTACATTTCAGCCTGCAGCTTTCCGCCGGCAGGCCACTCCTCAGCCTGGAAAGGTGATGCCGGGCCATACTCCACATAAGAACTGCCCTCACCGTCTTTTTTAGGTATGGCTGCTCTGTGATGGTACGTTCCCAGCCTGCTTTTCTTTAGCCTCATATCTCCTGCCTCCTATCCTTGCCAGACGGTACCGGTCCAGCACGTCGTAGATCTGTCTGGGGGCGTCGTTGAAACTGTATGATTCCCCGCCGCCATTCCTGCCGGCCTCTCCCTCTGTGCCCATACGGTTATACGCAATCAGTGCCAGATCCCTGACCGGTTTCTTAAGTTCCGGTATCATTGACGCCCGGCCAGTATAGCTTAATACGGTTTCCTGTGCGTCAGATAAAAGGAGGGAGAGCAGCTCATCATCTCTCTCCCCTGTCATTTTTGACATCCATCTCAGATCATCCATTTAGCACACGTCCTTTAAAACTGTCAGCAGTTCCGCTTTTGTGAAACTGCCGGCCCCTTCAATCCCACGTTCTTTTGCGATAGCCCTAAGCTGAGCGGTGTTCAGCTGCCCCAGCTGCTGCCCTTGCGTTTCCTGCAGTCCTGCCTCCTGAGAAGATTGTAAAATTCCTGCCGCTTCAAGCGGTCGGAATCCCTGGGCCTCCAGATGTTCGCACTGGCTCTGCGTCACGGCCTCCCGCTCGATGTTCCCCTTTATGTACCGCATCAGTCTTTTGCCTCCTTGATGTTCACCCAGATGGAGTTTAACCGGTTGTCTAATACCCAGATATCATGGAACCGACGGTAGTTCATCTTCCAGGCATCCGCGTCCTGGTTTGTATCCGGTGTAAAGATCTTCATTTTGTCCTGCTTCGTAATCGCAATAGGCGTTGTCCTGGGCATGACCATAAAATTGATCTGCTTAGCCGTATCCCCCTTTTCGTAACCGCCTTTTTCCTGCTGCGATGTCTTGCCGTCGTTGAGCTTGATCGCGGTGTACATACGGTTGGCCGGGGTCTCAATAATCGGAACTCCGTCTACCGCTGGTACCTTCGTATTGATTCCGCCTTTTGCAAAATCAACCGCAGAGATTTTCCCTGCAAGGGCAATCTCCAGTTCCATTGTCACATCAGAAATTGCGTGGATCACAAGCGGGCCATTGTATCCATGATCACGGACGGCCTTGATGCCTTCCTTGATCTTGCGCAGTACCGTCCCTTCCGCTGCGGTATAGCCATATTCGACTAAGGCCCCGTTCTGATAATTGATCGCCTGCGTAGCCAGAGCCGACAGACGGTACGCGTCAATCTCCGGGATCACCTGTTCCCTCTGGAACATTCCCATAACCGATGAAGCCGTTGTCACAAAATTGTTTTCGTTCACGTCCATCGCGTCTAACTGGAACTTACGGCCACGGTCCTGGGTCATTTTTCTGGTTTCGTATTCCAGCGTTACTCCGCCCTGAACGTAACCTGTGTCCCGGTCGTAGTCTCCCATTCCCTGTACGGACATCTTAGGGATCTTCACCTCAGCCCCGCCGTTATAGATCACCTGTCCGGCATTCGCGTCCATCCACCCCGTCGTGGCATCCTGGATGGCGATTTTGTCCAGATTAGTCTGGAATAAAGTAGCTGTTGCAAGTGTGTTAATTGCCATAATTCACATCATCCTTTCATTGATTCATAGATCTGTTTTTCCAGTTCCTCCAGTTCACTACTCTGGGGTGCTTTCTTTGGCGGATTTCCACCTTTCAAACGTTCCTCTACAGCGGCCTGTACAGCTTCCTGGAAAGACTTTTCCACGGCTGAGATAGACTGGCTGCAGGAATCTGCATCCGTGTAGTTTAATACCTCTGCAAGGCTCACAGGGAGCATCTTTTCTGCCAGCGTATTCTTTGCCTGCGCCATCAGTTCCGACCGTGTAACAGCTGCCTCCCGGTCAGCCAGCTCCTTCTCCTTTTTCTGCTGCATATACTGCGCCTTTTCCTCCTTGGTCATCTTAGCCAGCTTTTCGGCCTCTGACAGCTTATCGTCTGTCAGTGCCTGCCATTTCTCCCGCGCATTAGTCAGCGCTGTATCAATGGCCTTCTGCACTCTGCGGTCAAACTCAGCCTGGTTCCCATCCCCTTTGAGGAAATCATCAAAAGACTGCGTCCCTGCTCCGGCCCCTTCTGTGCCTTTCTCATCAGGATCATTTCCACTGTCAACCTCAGGTGCGTTCCCTTTCTCGGCAAACAGCTGCAGCATCATAGGGATCTGTTCTCTTTCCGTTGTGTGTTTATTCATTTTCTACTCCTTCCTGCCCCAGCCCATCCAGTTAAGTCCAGGCCATTGCAATAGTTTAGGCTCATTTCGGAGCATAAAAATAACACCCAGGCCCCGCCTGCGTGCTTATGACTAATTCTATGACTTGCTATGACTTATTCGATTTTTCCACACCTCGCGCACCGCCGCACATACCCGCCAGCCTCCCAGCTCCAATGCTTACGGTACCTGTGCTGACAGCGCCTCTGCCGGAACCACCGAATCATACATTCAATCAATTGCCTCACCTCCCTGTTGCGACGTCGCACAACCTAAAAATGCGTACAAAAAACCACCGGCCATTACTGACTGGTGGTATTAACACTGCTTTCCATTCAATTTTTAAATTCCCTTTTTCTGTAAAAACCGACTTTCACTTTCAAGAACTGATATATTTTCTTTCTTCAGATATTTCATTGCTCTTTGACACTCTTCTTTTATTTCTAAAGACAAATCATACCCTTTTTTCAGCGCTGTATATGAAAACAGAATAATATGTTCTGCCCAATCCGCATTTTCTTTTCCTGTACTAAAACACTCATTATACTCACCTACATATCCCAGCAAACCATCCAGTCCGCATTCCAGATCCGGCCATACGTCAAATGCATCGTTAATATAGTCTCTAATATCTTCAATTGCCTCCATGCCTTTTCCTTTCAACTACATTTAAATGAATATTGCTGTCATGCTGCTTGAATTGTTCTAATACATTTTTGCAACTGTCACACATTGGAAAATCTGAGAGTAAATAAGCCATTGTTGTTCTTTCATCATTACTGTCATGTAAAAATTCCATCAGTTTTGCTTCACTGTCTATACATCGATCCCAAGAACCATAAGGCGAAGATTCCGATTTCACAGGAAATGTTTTAAAAATCCTTTCCTCTTTGGATTTCAACAAAATCAGATCGGCAGGATTGCCTTTATATTTTGAATATCCTCTGCTTGTGGTACTTTGTATACTGCTGTTGGAGTAATACGTTCTCCCATTAAATTCAAGGGTTGCAGCATTTCCCTTCTTTCCAATGCCCGCCCTAAAATCATTCCTAAACCTCTGATTTTTTTCATGTAGTTCTACAATCTTTTTGGGCGGTACACTTCCTGACACCATATCGTATTGATTAACAATTCGGTATTCATGCCTAAGTGCACTCCATTTCTTTTTATCAGTATACTTCATCTTCTGGAAAGAATCCAGTGATTTTGGAACATCTTCTCCCAAAGCCGTTTTGTATTTTTCATACTGTTTTCGGTCTGCACTGTGATTTTTAACTGCCATTTCCTTGTACTCAACTTGAGCTCTTCCCTCCACATTTTTACGGTACCACTCTTCATAAGTCATGCTGGCTGGAACCAGTGCATTTTTCCCGGTAACAGGGTCCCTGGCCCTGCGCTGCATTTGGGCCAGTTCTTCGGCGGAAATATCGCATATAGTTGTGGAGCGGCACCACGGATGCATAGGGGGGCAGTTTTTTCCCGGCTGCTGTTCTGCTACAGGAAAACGCTTTCCATCCAGCCCCTGGCAGACAGCTGAGGTTCTGAGGTCGAGCGTCGCCACATAGATATACGTTTCTATCCCACACTCTTCATAAGCCTGCATCTCCATCTGGTTTACCAGGTTACATGATTCCGTCCGCACCAGCCTGCGGGCCATGCTGGCTCCCTGAGCGTATTTATTGGCAATGATATCGGCTGTCTCCCGGTTCGTCCTTCCCGTCATCAGACTTACAAGCAGCTCCTGCTTTAAACTTCTAGCCAGAGAAACAGTATTATTCCAGATCCGGTCTGAATAATTTGCCCCAGACCATTTACTGTTGATTACAGAGTCAATCACTTTTGGATCAACGAGAGAGAAGGAAAACCCCAGTCCTGTACGCTGCTGGATATCAAAAATGCCCTTATAGTATGCTTCATTGGCCAGATCCACATAATGGCTGGTGTTCCTCGCCTTTTCCTGATTGTAAACCTCCCGCATAACAAGGTCGATCTGGTTTTGAAGCTGCTGCAGGCGTTCCAGCCTTGCCTGATAAGCTGGACTCTCCAACTCTGCCAACAGGTCTGCTGCTGTCTGGCCTCTTCCCGGAGCCTTAAGCGCCTTCTTCAGTTCATCAAGAGAAGTTTTATCCCTCAATGTATTCAAAAGCCTGTATGCCTCCGCATCGGTTAAATGATGCTTGCGCTTATACCTCTCAAAAATACGGTCCAGTTCATGGGATATATACCCGGATGCCTTCTGATACAGCTTTGATATCTCGTCTGCTGTATCCTCTGCTGACTGCATATATTCAAACATCCGTTGTGCCTGACGCCTCTCCCAATATTTCAGGCTACTCATCTACATCCTCCGGTTCTTCTTCCGGTGGCGGCGTATTGCTCCCCAGACCGAACATGGCCTGCTGCTGTTTGACAGTTTCCTCTGTCTCCTTTTCCACGGCGGCAAGTTCCTCGTCCACATCATCCACAAAGGGAATCTGGGAAAGCAGCGTTTTCTTGCTTACCTTGCCCCACAAATTTGCCACGATCTGGCTGATCTCCAGCAGGTTCTTGGGCAACGCACGGGTAAAGGTCGGCGTAATCCCTCTTGTGTCAATGACAATCTGCCGGCTCGTATGGAGCCATCCTGCAAAGATCCTCAGACGTTTCCTGAGCCCCTTTTTATAATATCGGGTCTTGATCTTTGTGATGTTCTCCAGCCCAAGAAGTTTAAATTCCATGGCTACTCCTGAAACATTCCCCCCAAAGCTTTCGTCAGTCATACACGGGACGTGGCTGAACTTGTGTATATCCTGCTCAATCGCTTTTTTAAGGATCTCCACCCCTGATTCATCAAACGTACGGGTGATGTACTCCGCTTTAGAATCCTTTGGGAGCTCCAGAAGCTTGTCCTCTTTCAGGCGCTGTGCTGCCGTCTTTCCATCCTCATCCGTTGCATCCTCATCCCCCAGCAGTGCTCCATATATCGCAAGGATCGCATCAATAAACTGTTCCTTGTCTGTAATGCGATCGCTCATCAGTGCATTATAGGCATCAATCAGTGGGATTTGGAGTTCATAGTCACCTATTGCCAGCTTATTATTTCGGTACTCAATTACAGGTACGTCATTAAAATAATGTGGCTGAGGGGTTTCCATCAGCTCCTGGGGGCCTCCCGTGTTTAGAATATTCAAGATGTACTTCCAGTTTTTTGTGAAAACCGTGGCTACAAATACCTCTGCTGTCTGGCCTGTGTCGTCCCTTCTGGCATAGTAGTAGACTGCAAACAGTTCATTCTCCTCAATGGTATCGTCGTAGACCATGAATGTATTTTCAGCACAAAGATTCCTGACAGACAGCGTGGTTTCCCCCTGTTTGGTGTAAATGTATTCATAAGCCAGGCCGTAAATGGATAAATCCAGACCGTTATCACCATCCACTTCATCGGCCCCCGCTATCTCCAAAAGATCTGTTAGTCCTTTGATATCCCCGTCTGCTTTATATGAAATCGGGTTCCCGATAAAATAAGCGCTCGCTGTATCCGCAATATCTTTTGCGTGATTGCACACCAGCTGGTTCCTCCGGTCCTCCGCCAAAATCTTATGGATCCCCTCATAGTATTCCTTATTCTTTCTCAGTTTCTCAGCAAATCCCCTGTGTTTGCAGATCAGCGTCAGAATAGTCTGCTTATCTGGGTGATTCTCATCCCATTTATCCGCAGGCATGGTAAAGTGATACAATATCCCCACCTCCTAATTAAACCCATATTTCTTTTTATTCCTAATCTTTGCCTTTCTGGCTGTCATTACATCCTCCAGAGCATAGCGCACCGCGTCGATTGTATGGTTATCCCTGTCGGGGTAACTACTCTTAAAGTTCCCGTTCTTATCCCGGTCAAGTTCATAGCTGGTAAACTCCCTGGCGGCATTAGGGCAGCGCCTTGGATCAATGATGATCTCGTTGATCTCATTGGACAGAAACTCCATCCCAAAGTCGACGGATCCAGGGCCTTTCTTTGCTCCTGTTACCCGCAGTCCCAGTTCATTTAGAGCGTCTATTGCCCGAGGATCCTCGCTGTCGGCTGTCACCAGCCGGTTAAGCGGGTTCAGGCTACGTATCTTCCCGGCAAGCTTCGTATTTCCCAGCCTCGGCCCGTAAACTTCTCCAAATAGAAAAAGACGCATTCTGGCCTTATCAAAATGCATCTTTTCGTAAGCTGCCGGATCCGCCGCAAAACCAAAATCCAGCCCGTGGTAAATGCGGTCGAACCGGTCCAACTCTTCTGCTGTGATCGCTCGGACTGTGACATTCTCAAATACCTGTCCGCCAGTTCCTGTAGCAATCCCCAGATATTCATGTTCATACGCTTTGGGCTTTGTTTCTTTCAAAGCCTCTGCCTCAATCAGGAACTGTTCCCCCAGCCACTCTGGAGGAACTGTGCGGTAGTCGCTGTGATGTGTCAGCGTGTCCTCCCTCGTCTGCAGTACATCCTGATTCACCCAGTTATTCATGGACTTAGGCGGATTCCAGGAATAAAATACAAAATATTCTGAACCACCGCGCATCAGGGACTGAAGTATGGTACGTTCCTCCTCTTCGCCATCGAACTCCGCCCGCTCCTCAAACCAGATATATTTGAAATACCCGTTTGCCAGTTTTACGGATTTGATTTTCTGAGGATCATCCGCCCCCCGGAAGATGATTTTGTTGCCAAAAGGAATGTAGGTAAGCCCCAGCGGAGAGTACCGGATTTTCCAATCATTGCTTGCCCCTAAGGCATTGATCGCCCAGATAAGCTGCTGGAATACAGATTCGTCCAGGAATCTCCCCACCTTCCGCATAGCGATTGCGTTTGCCTGTGGATCCTGCATCATGCCCAATATGATCTCCAGGCTGATAAAGGATGACTTTGTGGATCCTCGACCGCCAGAAAGTTTATAGTGCGTATGCCGGTGCTCTGCAATATCCCAGTGGAGGCCATAAAAGGATGGGGCGATCAGACCCGTAAGCCTAACTTGTGTCTGGTTTTGGGATGTCATTGATAATCGTCACCCCTCCTATCTGGCCGCTGTGCTCAACATCTTGCTTGTCCTTCCATTTGTTACCTCTCCGATTTTTAAGCCAGAAAATCTGGGCTGTCGTATCTGGAAGAACCTCTTTCACCGTTTTGGTGACCTTCTTTCCATCCGGGCCATTCTCAACCTTTGTTTCCGTGTATGAATATCCAAGCGCCCGTTTCAGAAGGGCATTTTCCACCTGGATGTCAACTACCTCCTTGCCCTTTTTTAGGGCGTCAGAAATGTCAGTATATTTATTTTTCCATTGGTAAAGCGTCTCCCGGCTGATCCCCACATTTTTCGCAATCTGCTCATCAGTTAAGCCATCTCTTGCCCAGGCTTCCAATTTCAGCAAGCCTTCCGGCGTCAGCCAATATTCATATTTAGCCATCAGGCTCACCTCCAATCTATATTTTGTACTTATCCACACTTCATCCACAATATGTTGACGAAAGAAAAGTCCCCGCCGAAGCAGGGACTCATACAAAGGAGAATTATCAAAATGGTTTATCCATCCAAACGGATCCTACAGGAATCGAACCTGGGACAACGTGATTAACAGTCACGCGCTCTGCCAGCTGAGCTAAGGATCCATATTACCAGGTAAACTGCACTCTTTTGAGCCGTCTTACTTTATCCGATACCTGGCGTTTCGGACTCAGGGCCTCTCATCCTCCCCTGGAGGAATGCCCACCATTGTGGAAACCGGAATCGAACCAGTGACCTGCGGCTTATAAGGCCGTCGCTCTTCCGCTGAGCTATCCCACAAAGGAAAAAGGGGACGTCCAGCCTTGGGCCGGAACCAGAGCCAGACGATCCGGTCACCGGGCTGTGACACCCGGCGACCGACTGGGGCTAAGTGTAAGCCGTCGGCTGTATGCCTTTGGCTTCATGGTACACTATAACATTTTAAAAACGAACAGTGTGAACAAATCGAACAAACTTTACGCCGCTAAGATAAATCTTTCAAATTCCATCCTTACACTATCCGCTGTAGCCTTCCTCCCCATCTTCACAGCCACCTGCGCCCAGGTCATATCGTCAAATACTCTGTACCTAATTATCCGCTGCATTCTGGGCGAAACTGTATTGAGCCATGCTTCCACTTGGCGCTTGATTCTCTCCGCATTTCGGATCCGCTCCGCCAACAACTCCTCCATGCGATCCAACTCATCCGGATCTTTAACGGTAGCATACCCAAGTCCCTCCAGATGGTAGGTCTGCAACGTGTAGGGAAACTCCTGCGCCGACCCTTTGACACTATCCTTCTGTATCTGCCTGCGGCGCTTGCGCAACTTCCCGATCTCCTCCTTGGTGTCCTTGATCAGCTCACACGCATCTATGTACTGCTCCAAAATCTCCTTGTCCAACGGCATCACCTCCTGTATCTCTCATCCGGGCATAATGACGTATACGCATAGGCCGGCATCCGGGCTGACCACTCATCCAGCTTAGGCCCCCGGATCGCCTCTGCGTCACTGGCTGCTACTGCCCGCTCTCTCCGCAGCCGGTTCGCCTTCCTCTGGGCCTCCGTTTTTACAATCCCCATTATGTATCCCTTCTTTCTTGCCCCGCAGCAGGGCTATGGCGTATTCCAGGTATGGATTTTTCTTCTGCCACATTGTTTCCTCCTGGGCTATATGTCAGTTTAGTTACACTCCTGTCCTTCTCGTTTGTTCCATGCTTTTACAACAGATTCAATGGCACCACCTGTCGGATGTCCTTGTGCATATCCGTCTACAAGACATTTTGTCATCACCCCACATTTTTTACATATAACTCTTACGCCATCCTCAACATGTACAACCGATTCTCCACCACAAAACGGGCACGGCTTTAATTTGATATCACTCATTTCCACTCCTCCTAAACCCTAATTAACGTACAGCTTGAATCACCATGGTATGCCTGGCATTACATGGTTTTGGCATTACGTCATTCTCCACAATCATCCACGCAATTGTCCCATCATACTCAATATCCTTCATATCTGCATAGAAATCCACCTTCTGCACCCATCTTTCGCCTGTGAAACATACCCTAGTGATCCATATCTCACAATCCTCCTTCGGTAATTTGTCTCTGAAATCATAATCAATCAGTATCCATCTATTCATGGTCTACCTCCGTCAAAACCTTAATCTAATACCTTACTGACGTTTTTAACTTCTGGGTGCTTTTCCAACCACGAAATAGCTTTTGCGGAGCTGCTAAACCATTTTCTTTCTGTATGTCCATCATGATAAAACAGCCACAGAGTCAACCCTTTTTTCATCTTACACCTCCATCAAATCTCAATTTTCTGAAATAAACCCATCTGTAAAAAAGTCCATTTGTCCAGGTAAATCTACACCGTCCGGTATGTTCTCCCATTCAACCCCGATGTAATCCAGCACTCGGCCCCAACCAAACTTTTCGCCAGTCTTCGGATCTGTACAGCAGCGGTACATCCAGAACTCCCATTCCTTAGGATTTCTTACACGCAACTGGTCAAACCTGTGGGGCCTCTTCTCCATATGGACTCCAAATCCGCACATACTGCATCCAGTTCTCTGGGCACCTGTGGTGTATAAGGTTCCATCCGGTTTTCTGGCGATCTCTCCATAAATCTCCGGTATTGGTGCATTCAAATCAAGAGCCAACTGTAACAGATCCCGGCGAAGAAAGGGCGCGAATGGTGCTGATCGAATCGTGGTTTTGCCAAAATAGTTGCATCCATGCTCAACCAATGCTTCTTCCCTCTGGCCACCTTCCGATGCCATCAGTCCCAAAAATGGCCGGCTGCTATGTTTCTTTGCCCACTTCTCACACGGTTGTTCTTTCATGTACAGGCAACACTTATTCGATACCAAAAATGGGGCTATCT
>NZ_BLTJ01000022.1 GCF_013282095.1 Enterocloster alcoholdehydrogenati | reverse complement strand
TAAAATTATGGAACTTCCGGGAGCAGTCAAAAGCCGTTGAATTAAAATAAATGTGATTGTGGAGGTGGCCCTTGTCTGTGTGGGTGCAGACAAAAAACTGATACTTTCCCTTCGTCCAGCGCATGGCTGTTTCATAGCCGATCTGGTTGGACTCCTCCGCTGTCACTTCGCCGGGCGGAAACGCCTGCCGGATCTGAAAGAACAGGGCCCCGCGCTCCACAGCCCGGCCCGTTTCCGCCTGGTACTGGCTTTTCGTCAGAAGAAACTCAGCGGGGGCCGATGACGGATCGCAGAGGTAGGCAGACACAGCTCCTATCTTTTTCGGATTGAGCCCATAGGCAAACCGATCCTCCATCGTCTGAACAGCCGTTTTCCCCGCCGCTACTTTGTAGGGCCGGATATAGGTTGTAGCGATAGCCGCTCCTCCTTTCTAAAAAAGATGGCGGCTGTGCTCCAGCCGCCAAACAATTTTGTCAAGATAATCTTGCGAGGAAATTCTTCAAAACATCATTCCAAGTATCCAATCTTGAAACGCTTCTAATTAAACTCTCCTTATAATATATTTCAGCTATGTCTAAAACTTCAAACAAAATTCTTCGGTACAGTAAGCTCAATTTCAGTATGTAGAGAACAGACTCCGTACCATTGAGGAATACCCCTTTTTGTTCACGCTTGATGTGCATTATTCTAACTCTGCTGTTAACTATTGCGGATAAAAAGCGGTCATAATCACCGCTTAATTCGCTATTGAAAATATCTACTCCATATTTTGTGACTAACGCATCTAAGCAATTTTTTAATGATGTACCACGGGAGCCTGGAGTAAGTGAAGAAAAAAACTTAGTGTGTACTTTTATAATTTCAATAAGAGGTTCTGCTAATTCAATCAAAAAAGCACATTTAACATCCACTGTTATTTTGCTATTGCTCAAAGAGTAAAGATACATTTGGTGTACTATATCCAGTTCGACAAGTAATTGTTCCCATTTGTAAAATAACTCCGCTGTGAGAATGGTATCAAATTCCAATAGCTTATCGACTTTGTAATTACAGAAATCGGCCGATGAAAAATATGACAACCTCCCTTTGATTAAATTGTTTTGGAAAGAGGTCAACTGCTTTTCATCAGCAGTATCAGACTCAGACAGTTTTAGCTCCGATAAGTGAATAAATACCCCATCTAAAAGCATCAAGAGCCTTTCAATGCGTGTAAGTATTGCGTATAAGCCAGAAGCTGATGCATCCTTATCTGATGTTATCACAATTATTCTAACACCACATTGTTCAATTTTTATATGGAATTTCTGATCACCTATTGTATCAAACTCAACTATATGAGGCCCACCAAGTAACAATCTATCATCTTGAAAAACCGCTGTTAAAGATCTGCATTTTACAATCTGCTCCATTTTCTATCTCCTTAAACTGGCCCAATAACATTAAGAAACCGAATGTGTTTTTCTAAAATATATCATGCTAAAGTTATTTAGTCCATAACACTTCGGGACAAATTGTCCCAAAGCGTCATCCCGCAATAAATATCTTTAACAAGTAGTTGAGATCATCCAGCCTGCAGACCAGCCAATCGGCTGCGGCGGGCAGCCCGAAAGGGGAAAGCAGAAAAGCAAGCACCAGCCCGGTGATCCCCCATTGTGGATTGCTCTGAATGAACAGCTCGAACAGGCCGCACATTGCAAGGATAAGGGACAGGATGCCAAGCACCCAGGACGCAAGGGAAACGCTGAAATTGAGGATTGCGACAATCAGCGTAAGAGCCAGCACAGCAGGAGCCGCGATGATTTTCAGAATGATCCGCATAGCTTGATACCTCCTTATTTTTGTTGACGGTTTACCCCTATATAATCATTATACCTCTGTCCCGGAGGGACAACAAGGATGCCTACGGCTTTCAGCACCTTGGGACAAAGTGTCCCGAAGTAGTGAAAACCGGGGAACGGCAAAACCGCTCCCCGGCAGGACTAACGCTCCACAATCGCAGACAGCTTTTTCAAAAGATCGGACAAGGGCCCCCACAGCATTTCATAGTCCCGTTGCAGCCCTTTGATCTCCTCGGGATAAATGCCGCCGTAGGTGTTGGCCTGGATCGCCACCTGGTTTAGGTTGTTGGAGCACCGCCGCTGGAGCGACACCAGCTCCCGGACGGGGGACAGGTCAACATGGAGCACATAGCCGTTTAGGGCCATTTTCCGCATATAGGCTCCCATGTTGCGGATGCCCGCCTCGGCCATGCGCTCCCGTATGAGTGCCTGTTCCTCCTCCGACACCATTACATGGAGATGGATCGGGCGGCGGCGTTTCTTTGTCATCGTTCCTCCCGTTCCAGACTGCGGCTGGCCCGGGGCGGCTCCTTTACCTTGTCCAAAGGCTTTTTCCGTTCCGGGAGCTTTTTGGGGATCGGGGCGTGAAATTCCCGGTACAGCCGCAGGGCCTCCTGGTCGGCAAGTTCCTGTTCCCGCTTTTTCTCCATAACACAGACCTCCTATCTATCGTCCCGGCTGGGGCTTTTCTTTTCCGGCGCATCCGTGGCCCGCTGTTTGAGGGCCTTGCGTCCGGCCTCCTTCATCTGCTGGGCAATCGGCGGCTTCTTTTCCGCACCACGCCCCGGCACAGGTTCACGGCCTTTTGGATTGTCATGGGCGGGCCGCAGTTCATAATCGGCCATCTGCTTTTCTGTCAGCGGGTGGAGATACCAAAGCTCGCCCCATGCCCGGAATGACTCGCCCTCCACAGGCTGGCGGGTGTTGTAGTTGAGATGAGCCACAGGCAAGTTGTCCTTCGGACGGGGATAGGTAGCTATATCCACGGGCCGCTGGGTAGAGTAATACTTGAAAAAATCCGGGCCGGAGGTTTCCAGCCGGGAAACGCCATATTGCTTTTCATAGCTGAACACACGGCGGTTATAGTCCCCGATGGCCTCACATTCCCCGTTGAAGTAATGGCCCCAATAGTAATCCCTTTTCCCGTCCTCCTGGGTAAACTGCCAGGTCACAAATGGATTAGGGGCCTTGAAATTTTCCCCCAGCGCAAAGCCCCGGCCATTGTCAAACAAAACAGACTGCCGGATCACATAGCCTTGATTGCTTTCCAGAGTAGCACCTCCTTAAAAAGCGGGCACTTCGGGACAAATTGTCCCAAAGTCCCACAGCATAAATGTTGACAGCATCCGGGCCGAAACGGGGCAGGCCATACTCTGATACGGCCCGCCCCGTTTCGGCCCCGGAAAGCCTTGATACAAGCGGATTTTGATGGGCCTAATTGTCAACACCCCAGCCCCGCTTTTTCCGCATATATTCCCTCTGCTGGCGGCGGTGGGCTTTCTTTGCACAGGCCGCCGAGCAGTACGCCTGCCGACGATCCGGGGGAACGGGCCCGCCGCAGACCGGGCAGACCTTAAAATCCGGCCTGGGCCCCTCGGTCAAGAGAGCCGCCTCCAGCGCCGGATCAAGGGGCAGGACGGCCTCCCGGAAATAGCGGCAGTATGCGCCTGTCCAGCATTTCCCCAGCATATAGCACTCACAGTCCAGCGGCAGGCACCCGCACTCCCGGTCATAGTTGGCGCACCACTTTACCACAAGGGAGCGGATGGCCGCCTTCTCCTCCCGGGTAAGTTCGCGGGACATGGCCTCACCTCCCGCCAGCCGGGGCTTTCAAAAGTTCCCGGTAGCAGGACACACAGCCGATGCCCCGCCAGTAGGGACACCCGGAGCAACGGGAGCCCCTGGGCGGCTTCGGCGTGGCCGGAGCCTGGGGACGGGGCTTCTGCTTCATCATTGTTTCAAAGGGGCTGTTGGTAAATCTCATTTGTCAGCCTCCTCTCCGTCATCGTCCTCCTCGTCCCAGGGTGGGCCGTCCTCGTCCCCGTAGGGTTCCCCGCCGTCATAGCCATCCAGCTCCCCGCCGTAGTCCTCCTCGGGTTCAGCGGCTTTTTCATGTTTCGGGCGGTAAATCTTAAAGTACCAGCCAGCCCCGCCGCCGATCACCACTACGGCCAGCACCAGCAGAAGCATCCCCATATTGCCGCCCGTTTCCGGCTCGGCCTCCTCCGGGGCGGGTTCCCCGGTTTCCTCCGTTTCCACGGGTTCCGGCTCCACGCCCGCGCACTCGGTCATATTGACAGCGCAGACCGGGCAATCCGTATTGACAGCCCCCGCCGCGCATTTTTCAGAGCAGGAGCAGGCGGCCTGTTCCACCCCGGCAGCCTCCGCCGCAGCCAGCAGATCGGCTTCGTCCGTCATACTCAAAAAGTAGGTTTCATACTGCTCGCCTTCCTCGTCCACGGGCTTGTCATAGTCAATGACAATGTAAAAGGTGTTCCCGCCCGCCGTCTGTACCGTGATAAACTGCTTGTTAGTGTGCTCGTCATAGAGCAGATCGCGGGTAACAAGGTTTCCCTCCTCCGAGAAGCCCTCGCCCTGTTCAATGGTGGGCTCCGGCTCCGGGGCCGTGGTTTCCTCGGTCATGGTGGGATCGCCATAGTTTTCGCCCTCACCGCCGTCTGCATAGGCAAAGGCCGGGACAGCCGAAAAGCCACATAAAAGAACGGCGGCACAGAGCGCCGCCGTCAGAGACTTCCATCGTTTCATATTCAATTTTCCTCCTTCCCGCCAGGTTCAGACTTCGGGACAATTTGTCCCAAAGCCCCATCGCCCTTCAGCTTTTCAAACAGGAGCGGGAGCTCCGCCAGGGGGATGCTCATGCCCCGCACGATGTCCACGATCTCGCTGTTTTCCGCCTCCAGCTTTTTCTGTTCCAATTCTTTCAGACGGGCCTGCTGTTCGCTGATTTTGGCCTTGACCTTATCAATCTCGGCCTGGATTTTCATGCTTTTTGCCGTTGCCATAGATAACCTCCAATCATGGTAAACGCCCGTAGGCGTAGAAATGAGACTGCCAGTAGCTTGTATTTAAGTTTGCGTAACCGATGGGATCTCCACAGTGGAGCATCCGCCCATCACCAACATAAATCCCACAATGGCTCACCCCCGGCGTATCATAAGTGCCCTTGAAAAAGACCAGATCACCGGGTTGCGGATTGCTGGTCGGCGTACAGATGTTATAGAGCCCCTGGGCCCCCAGGCGGCCCACATTCCAGCCGGAGTGATTGATCACCCAGGACACATAGCCCGAGCAGTCAAAGGAAGTGGATGGGCTGGAGCCGCCCCACACATAGGGATAGCCGATGTACTTCTGCGCCTCGGAGAGCATGGCGGCAAAGGTTTCATCGTCCAGATATTCCCTGGGCACTTCGTAGCCGTCCGGCGTTTCCGTGTACTTTCCCACATACTCGGAGCCGGGGAACAGGTCGGGGCGGTTTCCCAGCGTTGCCATATAGATGGCATACCGGGACATCTGATCCTCGCTTAACAGGTAGACAGGCAGATGGGACAGGTTTTTGTTTTCCAGCGTCACATAGCAGATGTAGTAATTGTAGGGGACTTCCACCTCGTAATCGTTGCCCTCGCTGTCGGTGTGGGTTTCCGTCCGGTAGCGCACCTCCACCACCACATCCTCGGTCAGAATGTACTGGCTGTCAAAGAGCGTTTGCAGAGAGCCCTCCACCTGGTCAAGCGTCCACTGGCCCTCATGGAGCGAGCACAACAGAGAAAGAAGCACATAGGGATCATGCTCGATCTCGTCCAGGTCGAAGTGGTACTCGTCATAGTCGTGGGTGCTTTCGTAGCTGTCCAGATAGTCGGAAAGCTCTGCCTCCAAGTCACAGTAAGCGGCTTCGGCCCCCAGCAGATCCCCGTCCTCGCAAGGATAGGTGCTGGCCCCCACCGCGCCGATGGTGCTGTTTCCCAGCGTAACAAGGGAAGAAGAACAGGACTGCATTACCAGCACAAGCAGGACGCAGGCCAGAGCCAGCAGACAGCCCACGGGATGGCGTTTCACAAAACCCACCGCCCGGGCCGCCAGCTTTTCTGTGGTAACAGCCGTTTTCCCGGCGGCCTGGGCCCCGTGTTTGGCGGCCTCCTTTGCCTGCTTTTGATACCGCTTGCGGAGCCGCCGTTTCTGCCAGTAGCGGGACAGGGCATTTTTAGAAAGCTCCGGGTGCTCCTGGGCGGCGGTGTGGAAGTGATAGTCCGCCGTGGCCTTGATATATTTGGACTCGGCCCGCCGGACAGCCTTCGCTGGATGTTCCCGGATTTTCCGTTTCACGAACCGGGAGCCATGCCGCAGGGCAGACTCGCCCACAAGCTCGGAGCGGTGGGCCCCTTCGATGCCCACATTCTCATGCTCGTTTTCGTAAATCTTCCCATGCACAAAGCCGTGGGCGGAGCCGCTGGCCACCCGGCCCACACGCCTCACCGGGCCCGGCTTTTTGGGCGGCTTCTGTTTTGCCAGCTTTTCCTTCGCCCGATCGAGCTTTTCCCCGCGCTTTTCCATGCGGAGTTTGGACGCCGCCGCTTTCTCCTGGTTGCTTTTCTGCCGGAATTTTGACTTTGGGACACTTTGTCCCGAAGTGCCCCCGGCGTTTCCTTCGCCAGCCCCGCCCGAATCGGCGGCCCCAGCCGCCTCCCTGGGTTCGGGGCCCGCGCCGTTATTCGGTTTTCGCTTCATTTTTCACATCCTCCGGGCGGGTGGTCAGCAGGTTATAGATCTCGCCTTTCGGGAACCGATCCACAAAGGGGATGATCACATTCCCATAGAACAGCAGGCCCTCGCCGGAATTGGAGTGGGTGATGTAGGAAAGCTGGTGCTCGGAAATGCCGAGCTGTTTTGCCAAAATCGTCCGGTCACTTTGGGCCTGGGACAGCAGGATCATAAAATCCGTGTTGTCGAGAATGTTCTCAATCTCCCGGCTGGCCAAAAGGTCTTTCACATTCTGCGTAAGTGCGCTGGGGACACATCCTTTTTTGCGGAGCATCTTCCAGACCGCCACGAAATAGCTGGCGGTCAGAGGATCGCGGAGCAGGACATGGAACTCGTCAAAGTAGCACCAGGTCGCCACGCCCTCCCGGAAGTTGGTGTCCACCGCCTGGGAGACAAACTCGTTTGTGATGTGCATGGCAATCTTGCGGAGGTTTTCTCCCATGTTCTTGAGCACGATGCACACCACCCGGCTGTCCGTTTTTACATTGGTGGGATGGTTAAAGAGATTGAGGGAGCCCGTACAGTAGAGCTCCAGGGCGGTTGCCACCCGGCGGGCCTCCGGCTCCGGCTGTTTGAGAAGCTCCTCGTACAAGTCCTGCAACAGCGGCGTTTTTTCCGTGGCAAGCCCCAGGGCCTGCTTCCGGTAGACCAGACGCACACAGCGGTCAACCACCGTCTTTTCGATGGGCTGTAAGCCGTCCTTGCCGCCTACCACCAGCTCGCACAGGGAAAGCAGGAAATCCGCCTTCATGGAGAGCGGGCTTTCCCCGGCGGTCATGTTAAGCTCCACATCCATCGGGTTTAAGTGGTGGGGGCTGTCCGGGGCAATCTCGATCACTTGGCCGCCCAGCCTGCGAACCAGCGGGGCATATTCCCCCATCGGATCAACAATCAAAATCCGATCCTGGGGGATGGCAAGGAACACATTTAAGAGCTCCCTTTTTGCGGCGAAAGATTTTCCAGAGCCGGTAGAGCCGAGATACAGCCCGTTAGCCGACTTCAGCTTTTTGCGGTCAGCCATGATGACATTGTGGGAAAGGGCGTTCATGCCGTAGTAGAGGGCCTGCCCAGCCATCCGCAGCTCCCTTGTCATAAAGGGAATGAAAATCGCCGTGGAGCTGGTAGTCATACCCCGTTTAATCTCCACCTCGTTATAGCCGAGAGCCAGTGAGGACACAAAGCCCTGTTCCTGTTGCCAGTCAAGACGCTTTAAGGAGCAGTTGTATTTCTGCGCGATGCCGCCCACGGTAAACACATCGTTTTCCAGCCGCTGGCGGGTGGGGGCAAAGTTTACCACCGTGAAAGTGAGCAGGAACATCCTCTCGTTGCGGGACTGGAGGTCAGCCAGAAGCTCCGCCGCGTCCTTGCTGAATGTGATAAGGTCGGGCGGCAGGATGTCGGGATCGTACCCGGCCCGCACCGCCTTGCGCTGTTCCTCCACTTTCATTTTTCCGATGTCGGAGATTTTGCCCTTGATGGTCTTAATGGCCTTGAGCTGATCCACCGTCTGAATATGGAGCGTGACCGTCATTTCCGCATCCATCTCCAAAATCTCCGCAAGGAGCTTGTCGGAGAGCTCGGACGCTAAAATCTGCAAGTAGGACACCGCGCCCCAATACTGGCCGATCCGGAATGAGCGGGACTGCCGAAAGTCGAAGCTGTCCGGGGCAATAAAGTCCTTTGTGCCGAGCCCGGTCTGCGGAATGTCCTTCCACGAAAAGCGGAACGGCTCCCGGTTTCCCGGGTGCATCTGGCTATAAAGCAAGGCCAGCCTTGCCCGCCCGTCCATCGGCTCACAGGGAACGCCAAGCCGCTTGAAGTTCCCCATCACATCGGCCTCCACGCGCTCCAGGCGGGGGCGGGCCTCCGCGATTCCTTCGGCGGGTATGCCGAAAGTGATGTATTTAGAGCGTTCAATGCCGTTGTTGCTTTTAGCGATCTGATTTTTCAGCATCCCGGTAAATTCCTCCCGGACGCTGTTAAAATCATCATCCGCCTGGGGGATGTTTACCTTGTAGCGGCTCCTGGAATGGGAACGGCGGTTGATAAAGGAAAGCTGGAACGGCAGAGTGCTGTCAAAGTAGTTGAGGAACGAGCTCCAGCCGCCGAAAATCGCCGTCTGATCCTCGGTGCTTGCCACGGAATAATTGATGTCCTCATATTCCACGGTCTTTGTATAGAGCCCGCCGGGGAGTTTGCACACCCCGTCCGGGTGCATCGCCAGATAGGGGATTGTCTGCTGGACGGACAGGGCCGCCCGGCTATTACCCCTTCCGGGACTGTTTTTGCTTTTTGCCTTTCGCAATCGCATCCTCCTTTCTCACAGCGCCCCGCCCGGTAAACGGGGCGTAAATGTTTTCTGTCTGATAGTGCCGAACCCCGGGCCGCAGGAATTTGGCCCGGATGATGTTATGAACCACTTTTTCAAAGGGGAGCCCGTCTTTTTCATACATCGCCAGCAGGAACGCCGGGAGCATGACCGCCAGCATAAGGAACATAGCCCCGGTATTCCCCAGGGGCTCCCGTGCCAGCAGATAGGACGGGATGCCGATGGCCGCCGCCCCGCCAAAGCAGATGAGCTGGCGCTTTGTCAGATTGAACGCCATCTTCGTTTTGATTTTGGATAAGTCGTTCGGGACATTCACATAGGGCATGGATCAACCTCCTTTCTCACCCTGGGGACTTCGGGACAATTTGTCCCAAAGTCCGGGACGGTGCTTTCCACCTCGTTTCCCCACACATCCCAGCCGGGCGGCGTCTGTCTTGCGAACAGCTCCACCCGGGGTAGATCGCCCATAAGGGCAACAATCTTTTCCCGGGCCTCGTCCGGCTTTTTGCTGTGGGCTTCAATGGGGGAAATGATAAACTGGTGGATATTGGCCGCCTGCCGCTTCGGATGCCCTTTTGTTGCCAGCAGGCAGATCTCCGCATTTCCCCTCGTCCAAAAGCCCAGGCCGTAAAACCAGCTATCAGCCTTCCGGTTTTTCTTCAGCCAGACGAAAGCCACGGACTTATACTGAAAGCCCCACGCCTTAATCAGCCGCAGGGCCTCTGGGAGCTGGGGCAAAGTCGCCCACAAAAAAAGCGCGCTGTCCGGGGCGGCCAGATCCGCCACCGGGAGCGCACATAGCTCGTCAATTCCCATTGTGGGATAATGGTGCTCCGCCGCCCCTTGCAGGCCCTTTTGGGCGTACCGCCACGGGGGATCGGCGTAAATGATAGAATATCGTCCGATAGTTACACTCCTTTCTCCCCGGCCTCCACCGCCGAGCGCGCCACGCGGATGCGCTCACTGGCGGCGGCGTAAAAGGCCGGAGCCGTTTCAAAGCAGACGAAGCGGCGGCCAGCATTGAGGGCAGCAACGGCGGTTGTGCCGGAGCCCGCGCAGATGTCGGCCACCAGCTCGCCGGGCCGGGTGTAGGTCTTGATGAAATACTCGCACAGCTCCACGGGCTTTTGCGTGGGATGGATGCCGCCTGTTACCGTGGGGACAAACAGCACATTTCCCGGATAGCGCCGCCCATCGCTGGACTCGGAGCTTTGCCGCTCGAATTTCCCATAGTTCGGGCTGGTGCCGCTGCGGGCATGGACACGGCTGTACGGCTTGCCGTAAGTAAACTGTGGATTGTAAAGCGGGGCTTTCTGATAGAACACCAAAATATTCTCCGACTTTTTCAGCGGGGCCCGGTTTGCATTGAGAAATCCCGTCCCGCGCTCCTTGTACCAGATCCACTCATAGCGGAGCATGGAGAGGTTGGAGGCCCCCAGCACCTTGTCATAGGGGCATTGAGCAAAGAACAGCACCGCGCCCTCCGGCTTGACCGCCCATTTTACCGCCTCCCATAATTCCGGGAGCGGCAACGGCACATCCCAAAAGTTGCGGGTAGTGCCATAGGGCGGATCGGTCAAGAGCATATCCACCGAATAACGGGGAAGGGAGCGCAGGCCCTCGATGCCATCCATCAGAAACAGCCCCTCCGGGCAGGCCGGGGACTTCGGGACAATTTGTCCCAAAGCCGCCTTATCGGTCATCCCTTGCCTCCTTGCCCTTCGCCGGGGCGGGGCGGGCGGCGTTTTCCTTTCCGGCCTCCTTTGCGGCCTGCGCCATCTGTTCCCGGATTGACGCGGGCCGTACCGCCTCGACCCGGGCCAGCAGCTTTTCCACCGCCTGGTTGTAGCCCTGGGCCGCCGCCCGGTCAAGCTGGGCCTGCAAGTCGCGGTTTGTTACCCGCGCCGTAGTGCGGTAGCCCGTCCTGCTGGTTGGATCGGGCTTGCTGGGAGCGCCCAGGAACACCCCGTTTTTCCCGTCCACCACCTTAAAATCATCCACCACCACGCCCCCGATGTTTACGCTGGCAAAGCCGATCAGCTTGCCCTGGGGCTCAATGGGCCGCACCGTTACCTGGGGCGTAGTGGCCTCCGCCACCGCCTGCTCCACCCGGAGCCGTACCGCCTCATCAATACTGATGCCCTGGTTTTCCGCCAGCTCCGCAATCGGAGCCTCAAACAATAAGCGCCGGAAATCCTCTTGCGCCGTATCCACAGCGGGGGCTCCCCAGCCCGCCGCCTCCTGCGTTTTCGCCATAGTTTAACCTCTCTTTCTCAATGTGCGCCAAAGATACTTTTTGAAATCGTCCCGGTCTTGAACAGCATAAAGCAGAGCAAAACCGTATAGCCCACAGTTCCCCATATCGCGCCGATGGGATCGCCGCTTGTGGCGATCTCCTGAATGAGCACCGCATAGATGCCCACGCACAGCAGGATCAACAGCCCCTGGAAACCGATGGCGAACAGGGACTTCAGATAATTCTGCCCCATGTGCCCCATTTCACGGTTGGACAGGGTAGCCACCGGGATGGGCGCTAAACTGGTCAGCATATATATTTCCAGCATACGGCCATAAATCAGAACAAAGATCACGATATTCAGCGCGGTCATGGTAAAGCCGATAAAGATGGACTGGAGCCACAGGCCCAATAAAGAGCCCAGCCCCATTGTCTCCAGCGTGGCCTCCAAATCCGCCAGCATATCCGGCGAAATGTCCGTGGAGCCCTGGATCACCCCTGCCGAGCTTGCAATTACGCTCTGCGACACATCAAAAATCGCGTTGACGATATTGAATGTGTTGGACAGAATGAGAATGGCCGCCGCCGTCTTGAAAATCCACTTGAAAAACATCCAGGTGTCGATGTCATGCAGATTATTGCGGTCTATCAGCATTTGAATGAGCTCATAGACCGCCACATAGGTTAGGACTAACCCGGCAATCGGTAAAATTACCGTTTCGGAAATCTGGCGGATAAGGGAGAAAACCCCGGCGTTCCATGCCGCCGGGGTTGTTCCCACCTCTCCCGCAATCTCCCCGACTCGGGCGTTTACCGTATCAAACAGGCCGCTCAGATTGCCTAAAATGCCTTCAATGAGCAGGCTTTTGAGCCAGTCGGTCAGCCAGTCGGTGAGAAATCCCATAAGCCGCTACCTTAAAACAGGCCGGACAGCAGAGGGATCAGCGTAGTGCCGAGCAGGATGATGCCGCCGCCCGCCATGAGCTGTTTCATGCCCTGGCTTTTTGCTTATGTGCGATAAAGAAGTAATAGAAGTGTAAAAAATTTTGCCGTTCCTATCCGGCACTTGGCCATTGTGTCGGATAGGTCGGGCGTTAGGCTTCGGGCAAGTCAATCTTGCCGACAAAGCTGTAATAAATCTCAATATCCTGCCTGCGGGTGCCGTTCTCGTCATAACTGCACTCATGCACGACGATTTTCTCAATCATTTCCCGCAAGAGGGTGGGGGTAAGTTCCTCAAAGGCAAGGTGCTTTCGGACGATACCCATAAACTTTTCCGCGTTGACGGTGGCGGCCTGCGACTTGTCCAGTTCCTCCTGCAAAGCGGCGGCGCGGTCTTTCAGTTCCCGCTGTTCCTGCTCATAGTCTGCCGACAGTTCCATGAAACGCTCGTCGCTGATTTTGCCGTTCACATTGTCCTCATACAGCCGCTTGATAATGCGGCTCACTTCGGAAATGCGCTCCTGTGCCTGTTCAAGCTGCTTCGTGGCTGCGGCGGTCTTTCTCTTGCCGCCGATCTCGTTCTGCTGGATAAGCAGCTTCACAAAGCGGCTCTCATGCTTGGCGGCGTATTCGGTCACTTGCCGGAGATTGGAGAGGACACCGGCGGTCAACAGGTCGGTGCGGATAAAGTGCGCCGTACAGTCGCGGGTGCGCTTCTTGTAGCTGCCGCAGATGTAACAGTCCTGCTTGCGGTTCTTGTTCTGATACCGCTGCTGGTACATCACATGGCCGCAGTCGGCGCAGAACAGCATACCGGAGAACAGCCCCACTTCATCATAGCGGTTCGGGCGTTTGCGCTGCTTGCGTAATTCCTGCACGCGCTCCCATGTTTCCCGGTCTATGATAGGTTCATGGTGGTTCTCAAAAATGGCCTGCTTCTCCACGGGGTTTTCTACACTGTGCTTGACCTTGTAAGAGGGCTTCTCCGTCTTGAAGTTTACCAGACAGCCGGTGTACTCCCGGTTTTCGAGGATATGAACAACGGTGTTCGTCGCCCATTTGCACTCATAGCCGGGGTGGTAGCGGCGGGTGCTGCCCGTCCTGCGGTATTCCAGCGTTCCCGGCGTGGGGATTTGCTGCTCCGACAGCATACGGGCAATCTTGGTCGGGCCATTCCCGGCAAGGCAAAGCTGGTATATCTGCTGGACAACCGGCGCGGTTTCCTCGTCAACGAGATAGTTCTCGTCCTCGTCCATGAGATAGCCATAGACCGGCTTGCTGGTAACGGGCTTGCCGCTCATGCCTTTTGCTCGTTTTACTGCTTTGATTTTCTTGCTCGTATCTCTCACCAGCCATTCGTTGAACAGATTTCGCAGAGGGGTAAAATCGTTGTCCATGCCGCCGTTTGCGCTGTCCACATTGTCGTTGACAGCGATAAAACGCACTCCCTTTTGAGGGAACAGCATTTCCGTGTAAAACCCTACCTGCAAGTAGTTTCGCCCTAACCGGCTCATGTCCTTGACGATGACCGTACCCACTTTCCCGGCTTCAATGTCTGCAAGCATGGCTTGAAAACCGGGGCGCTGGAAGTTCGCGCCGGAAAAGCCGTCGTCGGTGTACCAGCGCAGGTTGGTAAAGCCATTCTGTTTTGCAAAGGCTTCGAGTATCCTTTTTTGGTTCGATATGGAATTACTCTCACCTTGCAATTCGTCCTCATGGGACAATCTCGGATAAAGGGCGGTAATGAGGTTTTGGGTGGCTTGTCTTAACATAAAATCCTCCGTTTCCGACAGCCAGCCCCACTATTCCGTAGCTTTATTGTACCACGGAATAGCGGGGGCTGTATAGCGGCAAAAGTGTCAAATCTGCTTCTTTATGGTTTGTCAAATTGCCGGTTTTTGTGTAGCAGCGGCTTCCGCTTCCAGTACCCGCGCCATTTTGTCGGCGGCGGTGGTGGTAGTGTCTTTCTTGAAATAGCCGGACACGACAAGGACGGAATTGCCCATGCGGATTTCCGTCACGCAGTCGGGGCGGCGGGCGGTGCGGGTGTCGTGCTGCTTGTTATCTGTCATAGGCAATACTCCTTTCAGTCGGTAATCAGTTTCTTCATGCTCTCCATTTTCCGCTGCGCGGCTTCCTGCCGGAAGTTGTCGCCGGTAAAGCGTACCGGGACGCACATGGAAAGCAGGCGGTCATAAATCCGGGAATGGGCGGTGTCCTCCGGGTTGTGCAGGTCGTCCAGCGTGAGGTTGGTCGTGACGATCAGCGGCTTGCCGCTGCGGTAACGGCTGTCAATCACATTGAAAACCTGTTCCAGCCCGTACTCGGTGCCGCGCTCCATGCCGAAGTCGTCAATGATAAGCAGCGGATAGCGGCAAAGGCGGGAAATGTACTCGTTGCGGTTCTCAAAGCTGGCGGCAAGGTCGTTGAGGATAAGGGCAAAATTCGTCATGTGGACGGGGATTTCTTTCTCCATAAGGGCGTTTGCGATACAGCCCGCAAGGTAGCTTTTCCCGGTTCCCACGCCGCCCCAGAACAGGCAGCCGATATTGTCGGTTCGCATATCCTCCCAGTGTTCCACATACCGGCGGGCAATCCCTGTCTGCGGGTTCCTGCCGTTGTCGTTCTCAAAAGTCCAGTCCCGCATGGTGGGGTCGGTAAAGCCCCGGCGTTTCAGTTCCTCTACGGTGTCAAGGTGCCTGCGCCGCTTCTCGGCGGTCTCCCGTTCCTCGCGGGCGGCTCTCTGGCAGTCGCACTCTGCCGGGTGGCGGTCGCGCCCAAAGATAGCGGCCTTGTCCGGCGCAAAATAGGCTTCTTTCGGCTTGCGGCACTTGCCGCAGTAGAGTAAACCGTCCTCGCCAGTGTAGTCCTCCGGCTCCGGGGTGGCAGCCGTCATATTCTCCAAAACAGCGTTGATTTCGTTCTTCATAAACTCTCGCCCTCCTTGCATGAGTAGTCAGGGATGCCCTTTTTCGGGGCGCCCTTTTTGTCGTTCCCCGCCCATATCCGAAGGGCGGCGGCATAGTTCTGGTAGCTTTTCCCGCTGGCGGCAAGGTAGCGGCTCATTTCCTCGATGAACCGTTCCAGCCTGTCGGGGTACTCTGCCTGCAACTCGTCGTATTCGGTCTGTGACAGAAAAATATTCTGGTATCGGCCATAGGGCGCGGGCGGCTCCCCACTCACTCCCTTTGTTTGGTTCTCTGTAAGGTTGTTTATAGTAGTTTGGTTAGGGGACGGTTTTCCGACCATCATAAGGTCGGTTTTCTGACCATCAGTTGGTCGGTTTTCCGGCTCTATGAGGGTCGGTTTTCCGGCCATCAGTTGGTCGGAAAACTGTACCTGTGGCACACGCGGCACTTTCACATACAGTCGGTTCGGTGCGGAGAAGCCGCCCCGTTCCCGTTCCAGCAGCCCCGCCGTGTCCAGTTCATTCAGCGCCCCCTTTATGGTGGTGCTGCCTTTATCCAGTATTTCGGCTATCTCCGCGATGGGATAGATAATATAAATCCTGCCCTCGCCGTCCTGCCACTTGTTCTTCTGGGAGAGGGTGGAGCGGTCTAACAGCAGCGCATAGAGCAGCTTGGCGGTCTGGGAAATCTCCATTTTCAGCAGGAAACGGGGATAGGGCAGATAGGCGGGCAGCTTCGTGTCTGCCATGATATAATCAGCGATAGGATCACCTCCCTGTGTTCGGGTTGATTTTGGCGGTTTGTACGCATTTAGGACGGCGTTTCCGGGGGAAAAGGATAAATGTATCGCGTACCCTTTGACACCCACGAAAAAAGCCTTGATTTATGCGGGTTTGAAAGGCTCTAAAGCGTGACATTTCTGCCTTTGTTTCCGCTTTCGCTCGGCGGCTTTGATTTTCTTCATGCGTCCGGCGCAGCCGGGGCAGTATTTTCCCCGGTTGGATTTGGGGACAAAGGCCGCGCCGCAGACGGCGCACCGTTTCCGGCTCCCCCGGTACAAGAGGGCTGCGGCCAGCTCCCCGTCAAGGGGCAGGACAGCCACACGGAACCAGCGGCACATGAGGGAAAAGGAAATGCTCTGGACGCATACGCAAGGCTCCCCGTCGTCCAACAGCAGGCAGTTCCCCTCGTCGTAGTTACAGCACTCATGCACCAGCCGCCGCGCCCGCCGGTGCTGGCGGTAGTCCATTCTCGGCAGCTTATCGCTCATGGCTCTGCTCCTTTCTGCGGTGCGGCTCGCTCCGGCGCAAAATCTGGTCGATGTTCCGCTTGACGGTCTGCAACTCCGTGTACCGCTGCTTCTGTTCGTGGTAGGTGTTATACAGGCTGGATTTCTTGGAAACAAGCTGCTCGATCTCGTCCTGCAACGCTTTCCGGGCGGGCAGCTTGGTAATGCCATGCTCCCGGAAATACCGGGCGGCTGCGTCGGCTATGATAAAATCGCTCTCATGTGCCTGCCGGTATGCGGCGCGGGCTTTCTCGGATTTCTGCGCTTTCAGCCCGTCGCGGGCGGGCTTGGTCTTGGCGTAGGCAAGTACCTGCCGCTGCAACTCCTTTTTCCCTTGCAGCTTCGTTTCCAGTGCTTTCAGCTTGCCGCTGGTCTGGCGCATTTCCTGATAGGCGGTATCAACGGCGGCTTCCAACTGCTCCGGGGAAGTGAAGCCGTATTCCTGATACACATTCAGCGTCGCGGCCATTTGTTTGAGGTTGTGCATGGTCGCCCAGCGTTCATAGCCCCGGCCTTTGCCCTCGGCTTTCTTCTGCTCAATGTCCACAAGCCGCTGCACACCGTCCTGTTTCGGGGCGGTTTGAGGGGCTTTTGTGGGCTGTATGCCGGTTTTCCCACGCCGGGGGTATTCGAGTATGGCCGCGGCCTTTTCTGTGGCTCTGGCGGCGTTCTGCTCCAAAACGGCAAGGACAGCGGCGCGGTCAAAGTCGTCACCCAGCTTCCGGGCGGTAATGGGCTTTGTCCTGTCCGGCGTAAGGTAGGAAAGCCGCCCCCGGCTCTCCTTGACGGCCACGCCCTCCCGCAGCAGCAGAGAGGAAAAGTCCTCGAATGAGGCCGCTGTAGACAGCGCGGCGCGTATGGTCTGCCGCAGCTTCTCCTTGTTCGTTTCAAACTTGGTCTGCCGGGGCGTGATACCGCCTGCAATCATGGGGGCGTTCTGCCTGTCCAGTGCGGCCTGTCCCTTTTTCTGCGCCCAATACTCCCGGTCTGTGACGCGGTTCTTGCTGCCGTTCAAGAGGTCGATTTGGTAAAGCCCCTCCCGGTGGCACATCTCCATGACTTCGGACTTGAAGTAGCGCAAGGCCGCGTCGGTACAGCGGTGCTTGCAACCGGCTTTCGTGTCGGCTGGCCTGTCCATGTAGGGCAGGAACGGCACTTCCTCAATCCGCAGGCTGTTAATGACGATATGCACATGGATATTTCCGCTGTGGTTATGCCCGTCCGGGTGGGTGCATACAAGGGCTTGGTGGCCGGGGAAATGCTCGGCGCAAAACTTCTCGCCCAACTCCTGCGCCCGGTCTACGGTCAAGCCGTTGTCCGGGCCGTCCCGTGGGTCAAAGCTGATGATATAGTGGTGGCTTTTCACATCTTCCCGCCGCTGGTTCTTCTCATAGCGGAGATTTGCTCGCATACAGGCAACGGCAAAATCCTCCCCGCCGCAGTTCAGCGTGGACAGCCGGTAGTCCTCGCGGGGGATAAGCCTGCCGGTTTCATCAAGGACGGGTTTCATGGTAAACTCGTCATGCTCAAAAAGCAGGTATTGCTCGGCGGCTCCGTAGTCGGCGTTTTTAGAGTTGATATGCTTGAGTGTTGCCAACTGCGTCACCTACTTTCTTGAGGACTTCATACTTGAGGGCGGCAAGGTCGGCTATGGCGGCGCGTACCTCACCGGACAGCGCATTGTAGGGCGCGCCGTACTCATTCAGATACCGGGCTATCTGGTTGAGGTTGCCGCCGATCCTGCCGTACTCGGCTGTGAGTTTCCCGACAGCGGAAAGCAGCTCGTCATTGACCGCTGACACATGGATAACGGGGCGTATGGCGGTGCGCCGTATCGCCTGCCGGAGAAATTCGGACTGGCTGATACCATAGGGCGCAAGCCGCGCTGTGAAGTCGGCGTATTCTTCTTCGGACAGCCGGGTTTTCACAACGCGGCTGCGGTGGGGCGTGTTGTATTTCTTTCGCATGGTCGTGACCTCCTTTCTTGCCGCATGAGCGCGGCGGGGATAAGCGGCGCAAGCCGCAAAGCAGGGTTTGGGGAAGGCACTCCCCAACAAGTTTCCCGCGAGGGGCAAAACCGCAGAATTGCGGATTTTGGCACCGTGGTAGAAACTTGCTCTCCGTGACTGCAAACTTTCTCTCACTTCCGTCCGCCACTTTTTTGGAAAACTGCAACCACAAAAGTTTGTTTCTCTTTTTCTGCTACTACTAATCCTGTAAAGGGCATTCCTGCCCGCTTTCGCTAAAATGACACCGGACGCAGTGGTTTCTACCCGGTGTTGGAGAAATCCTTTCTCTTTGCCCTCTACTACGGGTAAATGCTCCAAATGCCAAACACCAGGGCAGAAAAATTCCCTCCTCGCTTACTACTACAACCGGCAGGGGGCAAAATGGCCGGGAGCGGAGCCGGACAACAAAAAAAGCAGTAAATCTTTTTCAAGACTTACTGCTTTCGCTGGCCGCGTCGGTGGCGGCTGGTATTCAGTTTTTATGACTTGTCCGGTGGTTCGTCAAGCCGGAACTTGAATTGACAGTCAATTAACCGCTGCTTTACATAGTCCTCCACCTCGGCGTTGACCTGCCCGTTCACTTTTGAGAAATAGCGGATATATCCGGCGTAGTGGAGCAGGACAGCGTTCACGGCTTCTGGGTCGCCCTCACGGGCTTTGAGGATTGTTTCATAGGGGAGAAGTCTACTCATACCGGCTCACCCCCATTTCTTCGCGTAGCCGCTGCAAGGCAAGCTGGATATGCCGCCCCGCTGTGCTGCGTGACCGGCCAATACACGCGCCGATCACGCGCTGCGGCTGGCGCAGAAAGTAATAGCGCAGGATTTCTTCCCGCGTCTGCTCCGGCAAAACAGAGATCGCGTCGGCAAGGGCGGCGTTGCAGAGCAGGACGGTCTGACCGCAGACGGTAAATGGGTATTCCTCGTCCGGCTCCGGCGCGGCAAACTGGACAAACTTCTCGTTCATCAGATAGTCAAGGGAAACTTGCCGTTCCCATTGCCGTTTAAGCTTCAAAATCTTGTCCAAGGCGGCACAGCGGATAACAGTCTTGCAAAAGGCGTTGTACCTGCGCTGGATATATTCTTGATAGGCTATCTGGTCGGTCATGGAAATTCCCCTTTCTGAATAATAGTGCGGGGCGGTGGCACTTCTTGCTGTCGCCCCTTGATTGCCTACCAGCAAAGGCGGGCGGGGCTGTCAACGGCTGCGCATATGCGCCGTTCATCTTGACCGTTGACTGGCTCGGCTGGGTTTGCTATTTACCCGACAAACTTGAATTTATTTTAAGCTATCACGTTTTACCTTCTTAAGCCTTACTATCATTACCATAGGAATTTCTTTGTTGGTTTTAAAACATTCTTCATAAAATCCATCAATGACAAATCCAGCTCTAAAACAAAGGTTAAAAATATCTTGTATGGAACGATGATAATAAATCTGCTCTTTCGGTTGCCCTTCAATCGCTATATCATAGTAACTGTGCGGTGTCATATATTTTTCAGTCAACGTGACAAAACAAGGGTGTTGCGTTGCAAAGACAAAAATTCCGCTTTCCTGCAACAGTTCATAAACAGCCATAAGAAGTGGTTCAATATCCGTAATATCCATAATTGCCATATTAGAAACTGCTTTCGTAAAGGCTCGATTTCTTTTTAATTCTAATATACTTTTTCTATCGGTCGCATCCGCCACACAAAATTCAATTTGTTTTGCATATTGTGATTGCCGTCTTTTAGCCAATTCTATCATTTTTTTGCTGTAATCAAAAGCGACAACCGAAGCGCCTCTTTGTGCAAGATACGAAGAATAATTTCCATTGCCACACGCAATATCCAAAATGTAATCCGCAGGATTAGGAGATAGAAGTTCCGTTACTTTGGGACGCACTACCTCTCTGTGAAATTCATTAGATTCGTCACCCATTGCATTATCCCAAAATTGTGCGTTCTCCTCCCAGATTTTTTTACTTTCCTCTGTTCCCATGTTCTCTCCCACTCCCCAAATTTGCTTTTTTGCTTCCATTAAATCTTCCTTACTATATTCCATTGTTACCCTCCATAACTTCTGATTGTTGCCGTCTTGACGATTATGTATCTTTACATTACCTTCTGAAACATATGGCGCACCTTGTCCAGGCGGCTGTTTGGACGGCGGGGCTGGATGACCGGCTGACCGACAGCGGCCTGATATCCTTTCAGCTCTGTAAGGCATACGCTCCGCCCGTTGGTGTAAAAGGCCAGATCAGTACGGTATGCCTGTATACAGCGGGCGGGAATCTCGCCAGTAAAGACAACTTCATCCTTTTTTACCTGGGCCGTTTCGATGGTGGCACAGTATTTCGGTGCATCATGATAAGCCCTGGAAAGGTATTCCTGGGGCGCATAGAGGATGAAGGAGAGATAAGGTTCCAGCAGCTGCGTCCCCGATTCCTTCAATGCCTGTTCCAATACAATCGGGGCCAATGAGCGGAAGTCCGCCGGCGTGCTGACCGGACTGTAATAAAGCCCGTATTCAAAGCAAATCTTACAGTCCGTTACGTTCCAGCCGAACAAGCCCTGCTCCAGCCCGTAACGGATACCATCCCTGACAGCGTTTTGAAAACTCTGGTTCAAGTATCCCAGCGAAACCCGGCTCTCGTATTGTACACCGGAGCCAAGCGAGAGTGGTGTAACAGACAGTCCTATGGATGCCCAAAACGGGTTGGGCGGCACCTCGATATCGATGGTGTGGCTGGCTGCTTTGAGCGGCCGCTCCATATAAATGACGGAGGGTTCCTTTACCACTGTTTCAAGCTTGTATTTTTCCGACAGCAAAGCGGAAACAACCTCCAACTGCACCCGGCCCAAAAAAGAAAGAATGATCTCATGGGTGATGGAATCCACTTCGCAACGCAAAAGCGGGTCAGTATCCGCAAGTTGCGTAAGAGCGTCCAGCAGCCGTTCTCTTTGCGCTGCCGTTTTCGGCGCAATCGTCGTCCGCAGCATGGGGAGGGGGTCCTCGCGCCACCTTTTACGAGGGAGCCGGGTTTGGTCCCCTAATACATCGTTTAACCTCACGCTGTCGCTGGGAAGGATAACAATTTCACCCTGATAAGCGGTGTCTGTCCGAACAATTTCCCCTTTGGATGGAATACGCATCTCTGTGATTTTCAGCTTTTCTCTCCCGGCCAGGGCCACCGTATCCCGCAGGCGCAGCGTTCCGCTGTATAACCGTAGATAGACACGCCGCTGGCCGCAATCGGTGTACTCAACCTTGAAAACGCTGCCGCATAGGGCGGCGCCCCCCTGTTCCCCAATCGGTTGGAACAGCCCTGTCACCGCATCCATCAACGGTTGAATGCCAAGGCCATTTTTGGCGCTGCCATGATAGACTGGGAACAGGGAGGCGTCTTGAACCCGCTGCTGTTCCTCCCGCGCAAGTTTTTCCCGGCTGATTGGTTCTCCTGCGATATACTTTTCCAATAATTCATCGTTATTTTCGATGACCGCATCCCATGCTTCTATGTCGGTATTTTCCTCCAGGACTATTTCCGGGGACAGCGACACCGTCTGCTTGATGATAATATCGGCGGAGAGCTTATCCCGAACAGACTGAACCACGCTCTGCAAATCCACGCCAGCCTGGTCGATCTTGTTGATAAAGATAACGGTGGGAATGTTCATTTTCCGCAGGGCATGGAACAGAATACGGGTCTGGGCCTGCACGCCATCTTTAGCGGAGATCACCAAGATGGCCCCATCTAAAACAGCCAAAGAGCGGTACACCTCCGCCAAAAAATCCATGTGGCCGGGCGTATCCACAATGTTAACTTTACATCTGTGCCACTGGAAGGAAGTGACTGCCGCTTGAATGGTAATCCCACGCTGCCGCTCCAAAAACATGGTGTCCGTCCTCGTTGTCCCTTTTTCGACGCTCCCCGGTTCTGAAATGGCTCCGCTGGCATATAGCAGGCTCTCCGTCAAGGTCGTCTTTCCAGCGTCTACATGGGCAAGAATTCCAATATTGATTATTTTCATGTGATTGTCCTCCCTTTACAGCCCCAAAGGGCATAAAAATCCCCAGCAGTAAAATACTTTTACCACTGGGGATTATAAGTTGCGGACATACACATATACAGCATACACCTGTTTGTGATTGCTGTTTTTGGGGATATGTCAAAATTGATAAGGCAAAAGTATTCTTAAATTGGGTACAAAAAACTAAGCCCCTACAAAAGGAGCTATCATAATCCTTTGTTCCCACTATTTGATTATAGTTTTATTTAAGAATACCTTGCCGCATATTTTTTACTCCTTTTCTGGATTAAATCATTGTATCACATCAGTTTTAGGAAAGCAAGTACCTAAAAGAAATTTTTCTTCCCCTTATATGTAACAATCATACCGGCTTCCTAGCGTTCAGAATGTTTTCTGCTGTCTGCTGTGGTGTTTGGTTGGAATTGTCCAGCCAAAAGCCGATCCGTGGTGTTGTCTGCATTTTACTAAATACAAATTCAATGTATACAGAAAGATATAAGGAGTGGGAGGGATTCCGCCGTAGTTGGCATTGTAGGAAAATCCAAAAGTTTAGATTTTCCCACAATGCTTATCTTTTGGTCTTTGGTTCGGAATAGTGTAGTGCTGGCGGTCTATCTCTTGTTTTCGGTTGCTTGCTTCCTTACCGTACATGAGCATTGGAGCCAGGGTTGTCCGATCCGTAGCCCTCAAGGAGATTGACTACGCCCCACACGCCCAAGCCAGCGCCGAGAGCCACAACAAGCGTCTGTAAAGTATCAATAGCGGAAGAAAAGAACTGCATAGAGCCTCCATTTCTCCGGGTGTTCCCCGGCCATGAAAAAAGCCGCCATCACTGGCGGCAGGTTACAGCTTCGGGACACTTTGTCCCAAAGCCCATTTATGCAAAGGCGTCTGGATCGTCGATGTCGTCATAGTTGAGGATGTCCTCGTCCTCTTCCGTGAGCGCATCGTCCGGCACAGCCACCTCATACATCTCACACGCCTCGTTAAGCCCAGGCCGCCTGCGGCGGTTAATGAGCTTATCAAGGTCAAAAGCATTTTTGATTTTGTCGGCCTCAGCCGTGTATTTATAATTCGGGTGCTTTTTCAGGTCATACTTCGGGGAGTAGAACGGGGGCAGGCCACGAAGCTGTAAAATGCACTTGTCCCCGGGCATGGTAGCCAGCTCGCTGGGTGTCATCAGTTCCCGGCCCAGCCGCTGGGTGTTCAGATTGTAGCTTTCCGACTGCCCCTTCGAGCGGCCATCGGTCTGCATATAGATGGTTGCCTTTCCCAGCCAGTTTTCCGATATTTCCTTGATGGTGCTGGCTTCGCGGCCCCCCAGGAATACCACGCTGTCCATATTTCCGAGGATTGTCTCCGCGTGTTTATCGTAAATGGCCTTGCACTGCGCCAACTGCTGGTAAAAGAGCGTCAGCGATACCTCGCGGGAACGGATCACGGCACAGATCTTTTCGAGCTGTGGCACCTGTCCCGTGTTGGCCGCCTCATCCCACAGCACCCGTACATGGTGGGGCAGGCGGCCCCCGTGAACATTGTCAGCCCTTTCGCAAAGCAGATTGAACATCTGCGAAAAGGCCAGGGCCACGAGAAAGTTATAGGTCTGCGTGGTGTCCGAAATGATAAAGAACACCGCTGTTTTCCGATCCCCAATGCGGTCAAGCTCCATCTCGTCATAGCTCATAATTTCCCTAAGCTGGGGGATGTCAAAGGGCGCGAGGCGGGCCCCGCAGGAAATCAGGATCGACTTTGCGGTTTTGCCGCTACTTAACTTATATTTGCGGTATTGCTTGACCGCAAAGCAGTCCGGCTTGCGCTTTTCCAGCCCCTTGAACATATAGTCCACGGCATTTAGGAAATTTTCATCGTCCTCCTTTACCTCCATGCCGGAAATCATATCCACCAGCGTATTCATGTTCCGATCCTCGGCGGGCCCCTCGAAAATGATATAGGCAATCAGAGCGCAGTACAAAAGCGTTTCCGCCTTCGTCCAGAACGGATCGCCTTCCTTGCCCTCGCCTTTGGTATTGGAAATCAGCGCATCCACAAATTTGAGGATGTCCGCCTCGTTGCGGATGTACGCCAGCGGGTTATAGTGCATGGATTTTGAGAAATCAATGGAATTGAAAACCTTAATCCGATACCCCCGCCGTTGCAGGAAAGCCCCCACCTGAGAGAGCACCCCGCCCTTCGGATCAACACAGACAAAGCTGCACCCGCCCTTTTTGTCCGCGCTGGCCTGGAGTAGCTGGGGAGTAAGCCAAAAACGGGTTTTTCCAGAGCCGGACGAGCCGATGACGCAGGCGTTTAGGTTGCGGGCATTGGCCGGATTTTTCGGGCGGGTGTTCATGGTAAGGAACTCCGTCCCGGTCAGAATGATGTTGTTTTCAAACTTTGGATCGACGAAAGGGGCGATGTCTTTGGGCCCGCCCCATCGTGCCGATCCATATTCTTCATCTCGTCTGTATTTTTTGGCGTTCTTGCTTTTGAAGTAAATCAAGAGCCGAAAGCCCACCGCGCCCACGATGCCGATGAGCCAGTCAAGGGGATTGAGCCCCGGCGCAAAGTCGGCAAAGGCCGGGCCGATGGTCTGGCCCAGGCTCATGAGCTTATGGGGCAAATCCGTGCCCTCGGCCAGCCGGTAGGCCGTCCCCAGCTTTAGACAGGCCCACAGCACGAACAGATAGGGGATGTTGGGAAGTACATATTTTTTAATGTTATCTGTCCTCACGAACCGCCTCCTTTACCCGTTCCCGCTTGCGGGGCTTCTCCTTCGCAAGCTGATCCGCCGCCTGTCTAAGCTGTTCCCGGATGGGAACACGGCGGGACTTGGATTTATTCAGCACCTTCCGCGAGTATTCAGAAAAGCAGGCGGTAATCGCATCCGCCTGCCCAGCCTTGAAAAATAACAGATATTTGTCCGGCCCGGTTTTGTAAAAGGCATAGTCCACATTCGACTTCCGGGCCACCCGGTCAAACGCCTTCGTGTCCCCGGATAGCTCAATGCTGTTTGTGGCCGCGCCGTGGGCCATGAGCTTTTTCACGCTCTGCCTGCCGTGGGGCGTTTGGCGTTCCCGGTGGGCCTTGCGGATCTTCCGGCCCACAGCTCCCACCACATAGGCAAGGCCCCGGGCCGTCAGCTTGCTGGCGCGGACAGATACGGCAATCGTGCGCCGGGAAACATCTTCATCAATCAGTTACACCGCCTCCTTTCCGACGGCCACCTCGGGACAAAGTGTCTCAAAGTGCCGCCTATCGTTCCTCACGCTCCTTGTTAGAAAGTTTCCGATGGCTTTCCAGGGAGGAGCCGTCAATAATCTCTTTGTAGGCCGCCATCTGCTCCCGGATGGAAAGTTTCGGATAGGAGAAAACTTGGTGCTCGGCGGGAATGTCCTTTGTATCGCGGTAAAACTCCTTGAAGTCCCCGCTGGTCTGGACAATGTAGCCGCCTGGGGCAAAGTGGCCGCTCTCGTTGATCCGAATGTCACGCCCGTATGCCTCATAATCAAAATAATCTTTCAGTTCTTCCGGGATCGGCAAGTCCTCCGAAAAATAGCGGCCCAAATCCTCCTCGTTTTCAATATCGGGATAAAACTCGTAGCAGTCCAGGTTTTGTGTGAGGTTGATGAGGTCTGCCACGGTGGAGGTATGACCGCCGCTGTCGATCACAGCCTCGAATTTCTCCAAATCGCTCTGATCCAGTTCAGAGAGCAGGCAGGCCAGGTGGTTGAGCTCGTCCAGATTTTCGTATTCCGTCAGATAGTCATAGAGCCCCAGCACATCGCCGTCAAAGCTGGTAATGAAAAACTCCTCATACCGCACGCCGTCCACGCCGATGCGCTTTAGGAGCGCCTGCACTTCCTCTGTGGTAGTGGGGAATTTCAGCGTTTCTCCAACGAGCTCGCCCTCGTTATATTTCCCCAGGTTCGTGATGTAGGCTTCAAATAATGTCACGAAACACCTCCTTTCAGTTCGGGACAAAGTGTCTCGAAGTCCTACCGTTCCTCACGCCTTACAGAGGGGGCGGCCTTTTCACGGCCCTTTTGCTCCTGGGCAATTTTCACGTTCAGAGCCTCCATTGTCTGCCGGATCGGGGGCCGGGCCGCCTGCTCCAAATGCTCCAGCCGCCCAATGGCTCCGCCCGCCCGGGCTTTCATCGCGGAAAACAAACGGTGCTCCTGCTTAAAGGGAGCGGAGAGCCCCCGGGCCAGCAAGCCGGGGCCTTTGGCCTCCAAAGCAGGTTCCTGGCCCCGGACAGCCCGCAGGATATTTTTCAGATGCCGTCCGGCCTCGTGATATTCCCGGCTGGCGGTATCAATCATGGAAAGGGCCCGCTCATTGTGAGCAACGGCTTTTCCTAATTCTCTTTCCACCGCCTCCAGCGCCGGGCGCACATGGAAGAATTGCGCGGTATGGGCCAAAGCCGATACCCCGCGCTCCCGGAAAGAAGAAAGGGCCTTTTTACAGCCCTCCACAATCGAATGCTTCAGCCCCTCCAAATGTTCCCGCAGGACGGCCACGCTCTTTTCCAGATTTCCCACAATGGCCTGCAGCGTCCGCTTTACCGGGCTTTCCCTGACCTGGGCCAGTTCCTGGCGCATGGCCGCCAACTCCTCCACCGCCGCATTGAGCTGTTTTTCCAGCCCCGCGATCTGCTGGAATACCGCCAGCAGATCCTCCTGGCCGGGGGCGTTGTTTGCCGCCATTACCTTTAGGAGCTCCTGGACAGCAGGCTCATCCATCAGCGTGCCGGAGCGTGGCCGCCCTTTCTTTTTACTCACGGTTTCGGCGGCCCTGGCCCTTGACGGTCAAAATGCCCTCAAGGGTGGTGGCCGTAATCCCCAGGCGCTGGGCAACGGCGATGTCGTTTTTCATGGCCTCGGTCATGGTATGGCCGCAGACCACCAGCACATGGGAGCGGCGGAGCAGGTCGCGGCTCATATCAATGCCGCTTTTATGTTCCTCGGGAATTGCATCATTAAGAAACAAAGGCAGATACAGGGTAGGGCAGATGGGAGAAAACCCCGACTCATACACCGCCCGGCAGTACCGGGCCGCCTGTTCTGCATTTTCACTGTCACCGCCAAGCCATGCGGCGGTAATATAAGCAAGTGGCCGTTTCATAGTCAAAACCTCCGATCTTTTATTAAGGATACTTCAGCCCAATCCCCCCGCCCTTTCCCATTCATGGGAAAGAGGGCGGCTCTGGAGGATATATGCCCCCGCCGCGCCGCTTTAAATAGCACAGCCGGGGCAGACCGTCAAGGGCAGGCCGCCGCAAGCGGCGGTGCGCTGCACCCTTGACGGCCCACTCCCGGCTGTGCAGGAAGATAGGCGGCGACGGGGGATATATCACCACAGAGCCCTCTGCAAGAGGGGCGGGGCCCTCGGGACAATTTGTCTCGAAGTGGACAGGTTACTTGTCTTTTTCCATCTTTTTCGGTGCCTTTGCCAGCTCGGGCGGCTGTTTCTCTTTCCACTCGTCCAGCAAGGTCATAATCTGCTCCTTCATTTTGGCAGGAGTAACCTCCTTGCCAAAGTATTTCTCCAGTTCAGCCATCGAAATAATCACGCCGCGATCCTCCTTTTTCTTTTCTGATAAGATGCCGTCAATCACATCGCCGTTGAGCTTGCCCTCCTTATCCAGCTCCCGGAGCTGTTTTGCCTGGGCCAGCGAGGGGGACGCCTGCTCCCCGTCAATGGAAACGGCAATCAGACGCTGGTTTTTCGGCTTAATGTAAGAGAGCTCCACCGCAGGCATAAAGCCCATCTTTTTATCGTCCACCTTGTTTATGAGCTCCGGGACAAGATGGTTAAGGCGCAGATAACGCATGACCTTTTTATAATTCATACCATGCGCCTCGCCTACGATCTCAACGGAGCGTTTGCCAACGTCCCCCTCGGCCACGCCTTTCAGCCGCCCGCCCTGGTGCTTGATGTCCTCCACTTCCAGATCCAAAAGAGCGGCCAGCTCGCTGGGGAGCGTCTGATCCCTTTGCTTGTTGCTGTCCTTCATGGCCTCAACCGCCTCATGGTCGGTCATATCCCGGACAATAAAGGGCATTTCCTCCAGGCCCGCCAGTTCACTGCCGCGACAGCGCCGATGGCCCGCCACAATCTCATAGCCGTTTCCGTCCTTTTCGGGACGGGCAAGGCCGGGAACCATAACGCCGTTGAGCTTGATGGACGCTACCGTTTCCTGCATTTTGGCATCGTCCCGCACCTTGAACGGGTGGGGCCGGAATGTGTGGAACGGATGTAGCTCGGAAAGTTTCAGATAAACCAGCTTGCCCTCCTCAACGGGACGGGGCGGCACAGCAGGCTCCTGCGTGGCCTGCTCCGGGGGAGCAGCCTCCTTTGCGGGAGTACCTTTCCCGGCATCCGTGGGAACCGGAGCCTCGGGCGCTTTCCCGCCACTTCGGGACAATTTGTCCCGTTTGGACGGCTGGGCCTCGCCGGGGGCCGCCTTGTCAGCCTTAGCCGGGCGGCCCTTGCGGGGCCCGGCCTTCTTCGGCGCTTTTTCAGACTCCGCCTCGGTGTGCTCCGCCTTTTCAGCGGCAGGACGCTCCGGCCCGGGAGCCCCGGCCTCCTGTTCCAGGGACGTTTCTTCTTTTTCCACCTCGGCCCGGGCCGCCCGGCGCTTATCTGCCATGAGTGCGTCAATCTGCTCCGCAGAGATAACCACATCGCCGGGCTCGGCAGGCCCGGCCTGTTCCGGCTGGTGTTCGGGAGCCGGGGCCTCACTGCGGGCCGGATCAGCCGCAACGGGTGCGGGAGCCTCTTCGGTTTTTGCCGCCTCGGGCCCCGTGTTCAATTTTTCATTTGCCATTCACTAACCTCCTTTTCGTGAAAGTTGCACAATTTTCGAGCTTAAATTTCTGTAATTATTTTTTGGCCTCCTTCCGGTCTATCCACGCAAAAAAGCCGTCCAAGATAGCACCTGGACGGCCTTTCGCGTAATGTGATAGATCAAATATTATTTTTTTCGGATTGTAGGCTCCGAAAAGCCTTGTATTTACAGCGTTCCTAATAAGAAACAATCATAATATGTGTACAAAATTCAAAGGAGGAACTACATATATGAGTCCAGAAGCAAAAAATGATTTAGTCAACGAACTTCTAATTGAATATGTACGTTTACATGGCTTAATGCATGTAAATAGTACT
>NZ_BLTJ01000021.1 GCF_013282095.1 Enterocloster alcoholdehydrogenati | reverse complement strand
CTCCCCCCCCCCCCCCCCCCCCCTTTTTTTTTTTTTTTTTTTCTGTTCCCAGTGTAGGGGCGGTAACATAGGCATTATAGCACAGCTGCAGTTATGCCGCAATCAAAATATAGACCTCAGGAATCCCCTGGGGCCTGTCTGTGTTGCGACGTCGCACGACTCTACTCCTGACTGTCATCTACACCGTTGTTATTACGATCAGATGGGCCACCTACGCCGCTCTGATGCTTGTCAGGATGCGGTACATCACATGGTGCATCATGCAGATATGGGGTCGGCTCCTTAGGCTGCAGATCTGGCCCTGCGTTTACATAGCCTCCCATTCCAGGGATTTTATCCTGATGTTTTCCTGTTAATTTTGCCATAAATTTTGTCCTCTCTTTCATTTTTATTATGTAATGGTAGTTGCTCCGGCTCTAACCCTGGCCGGACCGGGAGATAGATGGATCACCTCCTTCTATTTCTGTCTGCTTTTCTCTGTTTGAACGCCAAAGTAGAACCCCACAATCATCGTGAAGATCGTAAGGTATTCCTGCCCGGAAATTTCCCCAGTGCAGGTCAGACCAACGAATCCCGCAGTCAGCGCCAGAGTCATGATCGACTTAACATCGATCAGCTTAGCCAGTTTCTCTTTCATTTATGTCACCTCCTTTCAAAAAAGCATTGAGGCCGCCGCACTCACGACCGCCCCAATCAACGCCCCGATAAGCATTTCCCACTGCCGCCCCGGCTTGGCTTTCAGTTCCGTCACATCGTCTGTCAGCTGCCGGATGGAGCTATTCATGTGCTTAATCTCCTCCGTCTGCCGGGCCATCTCCAAAGCAAGTGTGTGTACGGCATCCACAATCTTCCCTACACTGTCCATGCGATGTTTCAAAGATGCTATTTCATGCTTATAGCCTTCGAGCACTACCACAATTTCTTCATCCGTCATGCCTGTTCCTCCTTAATCAGCATAGGTTCATCCATCAGTCCTGAATCCGCCGGCGGTTCATATACGCTGCCGTCATTGCTCAGGTAGATTGTCTGGCCGTCAGTGCGGTACAGTGTATCGTATCCGCTTATATTGCCTGCCTCCAAGCCTCCAATTGTAAATGTGGTAATATCCCCCCATTCCCTTGGGATATTATCTGCAAACACAATCTGCAGCACATTGGGGGCAGCTGGCATGATACGGATAATTTCATACTCAGTATCCTGGATCTTGATTTTTTCCATTTTGCATCCTTCCTTTCTAATAATTTGTATTTTTATGTATTATAAAAGGCCCTTTTAGGCCCGGAATTTTCTTACATATTGTGCGCAATACCAAGAGCTCTAAGATTGGGCATACCCATGATGACAGGTATCACACAAAGCAGGAGGATAGCGAACTTTTTTATGCTAAAAATGCCACCAGTGTTTCGGACTGCCTCGTGGATACAAATTCGCCAGGAATATACATCTATGCGGATAACGCTACACACAGGCCAGTAGAGGGAGAAGGAAACGGCGGTGTTATCCTGACATTTGGTTTCCTCAAGATGTGGACAACACGGATTGCCATCAGCAACGATCTGCGGCTGTTTGTGTCACTCCATACTCCAGGAGTATCCTATGGAGAATGGAAGGAAATTTCTGGTAGGACTTAAAGCATTTTCCAGTCTGTGATTATACTGTTTGCGCGGCTGTATATGTATAGTCTTGAATCGCCTTTCGGTATTGCCAAAGACGTAATAAAGTTCCCCCAGTCACCTACTGTAATAGCCACACCTTCAGATGCCTGTGTAATACCAGCCTTGTATGGCGTGTTTTTCGTATTGGCATCATAATATAGCAGACGGCCGCCGCTCTGTATATTGAAAAGATCCATACTATATTGAGGAAGTCCCTGATAAGTATTGAAAAGATTATTTACCTCAGCCTCAGTATAGTATCGTTCATCATGAGCGTGGCCGATTTTTGAGGAGTTGGTATTGAGCACAGTATAAAGATCCATCAATACCTTTCCCTGAGCCGCCGACAGGGGCAGATCTGTCCGGTCAGTAACACAGTTGTTTACGATCTGTCCGATCAGGCAGACGCCGGTCATCCAATTCCTAAAATCTTCCGTAAACTTCTTCATCTTCCCCCAGCGTGTCCGGGCCTTTTCTTTTGCGGCCGGTACCGGGAAACTGTCTGATGATGCATCAAAGGCAGAAACCAGAGTGTCCGCGGTGTCACCGCCAATGGAATCTACCTTGTTTGCTTTTAGGGAATTTACCCAACGATATAGTTTTCCAAGCGTATTTTTCAGCGAGCCTTTGCCGCTGATCTCTGGATATTTATCATCCGACGAAGCTGGATCTTCCAGTGATACAACCGTATTTGATGCATCTCCCCCAAAAGAATCCAGCTTTTTTTCCTCCATTTTTTGTTCCAGATCAAGCACATCCTGGACTGTAGCCGTCCCTGCAGTATTAACAGAGATCGACAACTGCTCTGCCTGTGCTATGCTTATCTGCACATTATAGATAAAAGACGATGGGGCCACTCCATTAAACGCCGGCATCTGATCCGGCGTAGTCGCCTGACAGATTGCAAACAGGACTTCTGTTTCTCCATCCGAAGCATAAATTCCTACATTTTGAATCAGATACTCCTGTGTGATGCCGCTATTATCAAACATAGACCGGATGCTGACCAATGTATCATTTGCAAGCTGGATATTGGACGGGATCACGGTCTGTTTTACTTCCTGTAGATCTGTCAGCTTTTTCAGATTAGTTCCATTAGGATATGTATACGCTGATGTTTTTGTATGCGAAAACTGTATCGTCGCCTCACCAGATACCGCTCTTGCTGTCAGTGCCTCTCCTGCTTCTGTTATAACTGCCTTTTTATATACTCCCATGAATAAGCCTCCTATATGGTCTGCATAAATGCGCTGGACATAACCCCTCCAACACAAAGTTCGATATACTGTAATTATTAACCTGCTGATTTGCATGGATTTCCATGTGTGCCGGAATCACGTCCCAAAGCAGGTTATACAGCAAATCTACCGCTCCATAGCGTGACGACGTGACTGATACTTCCAGCTTACAGGCCGCAGAATCCACGCTGAGCGTGAAATCCTTACCAAACAGTTCCGTCAGCTGATCTCTTAAAAAGTCAGTGGAAAAGGGGACAATCGTATTATATTTTTGAAGTAACCTCTGCCTGCGGTACTCGATTGTCTCTCCTGGCGATGCGAATATATCAAACAGCATCTCTTTCTGTGTCAATGTAGCTTCATCGGCTGTCTGAATATAAAAATTTTTACGAATTTGCTCTATATTAGTTTCCAGCTCTGCAAGCACAGCCTCATCGGCTTTTATGATTTCTTTGAACTCCAAAACCGGTCTAAAATATTCCGGCAGTATTTTAATCAAATCAATCGCCATGAATCGTTACCTCCCCCAAAGAAGGGATCTGCTGAAGTTCAGCTGTTTCCGTCAATATCAAATCCCCTGATGATCCATTGATTGAAACATCCGTGACGTTGACGATATTGGGTATCTCCAGAATAGATGCTACGATTCTAGAAGCATAAACCGCCACAACATATTCTATCTTCTGCCCTTTGATCGCATTTCCCCATGTCCTGCACACAGATGCAAGATACCCCTGTATCTTCTGTTCTATTTGATCCTGATAAGCTTCTATGCCGGTCCTTACCGTAGCTGCCAGCTGAACAGCAGCAGAAATATTTAACGTCAAATTTGTAGCTGTTGTTATCGTAACCGCCGCACCAATCGGCGCCATGCCATATCCATTCCCCGACGGTCCTGACTGGCCGCTTTCCGGAGGACATATGACATTTTGTACCTGCGCAATCAGTCCGCTCTCCGCTGGTGTTAATTGGCTATCCAGAATGCTGCACAGAACCGTTCCTCCGCCTTTCCATGCTGGATACACCTGCACGGCTCCTACCCCTTCAATGGCAAGGATTGTATTTCTGTAAGCAGCTATATTCCCTCCAAACGATGCCACATCGAAGCTCTCAAAGAATCGCGCTCGCAGGGAATCGTCATCCTCTTCATCTGTTCCTGATGTTATGATCTCCCCCAGCACAGCGCTCGTAAGGCCAGCGATTGCAGTAATCGGTAGCATATTGCCTGTGTACGCATTTCCCGCCGTTCCAGGTGTGTTGCAGGCCATCTCATAGATATATTTCCCCTTTTCACTGCTGATCAGCTTTCCGCTCTCAAATATCACCGATGCTGCGCCGTTGATGGTTTTAAACAAAGCCCCCTGTGGAATCTCTACGTCAAACATCCCTTTTCGGAGAGCTGATGTGGCCGCTTTTCTTGTTATATTACGCTCAGCGCTGATATAATCAAGGAACTCTCCCACAGCTGTACCTGCATAGGCGTTTTCCTGCACCTGCACCAAAAGCATATACAGCCCTTCCAGATACCAGGCAACCGGCCCCAGGGCGGTCTGTATGATACTGCCCTGACGCCTGTCTATCTTATCAGACACCTGTCCCAATAGCTGTGTTTGTATGGCCTTTTGCGTGTAACCTTCAAAATCAATCACGTTTCCACCTCCTCCGAAAGAGTCCCGTACACAGTCACAACATCAAATGATACCGTTACTTTTCCGCTCCCCTGTTCCGCAAATTGAAAATTTTCTATTGACAGAATCCGACTGTCCATAGAAAAAGCTTCCTCGATTCTACGGGGAAGCTCACTTACAATATAATCATATTCTTCACCGATCAGGTCCTCCAGCTCTGTCCCGAAGTTACTGTCATAGATCTGCCAACGGAAACGTTCGTTCTGCAGGACGATCTCTACCGCCTGCCTCATTGCTTTCAGTCCCTCATCCATCCCGGAAATCTGCCCGGAAGACCAATCAATCAGGAAAGTGTTGGTAGGCTGTTCTGTATGCTTCAGAGATACATCCAGTCCTACACCATCCGGTAATGTTGCCATACTTCCTCCTTACTGCGCCTTTGAAAGAACAATGTAGCGGTTTCCACGAGAAACCCGCAGCATAACAACCTTGTCTCCCACAGCCAGCCCTTTATTGACTACAACCATTCCTCCGCCTCCCTGAACCTGAACCGTCTTAGGGATTACTGCCTCTGTAAGAATCAGTCCTGCCTCCGGTTTGGGCTGAGAGGTTCCATCTACCAGAATAGAGAGCGGAGATACCGTAGCTACGGTTCCAAATGCGACTTCCGTAGGCTTCATCGCTTTCTGATTTTCCTGCATGATTTCCTGCATTACCCCTAATAGATTAGACAATATTTATCCCTCCCAGCTGTCCAAAATCTTTTACTTCAATACTCATGGTATGGTCATGCTCATCCCCCTCAAAGGTATGTGTAACCTTTTCTGCTATCATAAGTCGGGAAACAGCAAGGCCGTCTACCGCCCCGATCCTCACTGGAATAATCATCCCAGCCCGAAGCCCCGGAATACCAATAGAATCCAAAGACAATGTTTGCAACACCCGGTTATAATATTGCAGATACTGCTTACACATCTCATCAATCTGAGCTTCATTCAGATTTTCATCTACTTCATCGTAATACTGCAACAGGCCCCATTTCTTAATGGTATCACTGTCCTCGTGTATATAGGCATCGGTCCGGCCACTGTCCTTATTCTTGCGCACCAACTTCACGCGGTTATATGTATTACTGTCAATATCCCGCTTATAGGTATAATCTGTTACCAGGCTTTTATCTCCTAGGAGCGTGGTAACGAACATATTCTTTGCCTCTGTCAGACACAGTTCCCCGCAGTTATCATAGAAATTATAGATCTTTCCAGTCTGCACAATAGTTTGAGCCAAGGCATCAAATATAATATCTAAGCAACCCTCGTTTTCCTTGTCCAAATACGGGAACACATAGCCAGTATCCTCCATAGCCCCCACTTTCAGGCCAAAATCCACTGCAATCTGCCCGATGATCTGGGGCAAGGTCATATTCTGAAATAGATAGCTGGCATTCGCTTTCAGGTATCTCAGCTGATCTCTAGCCGTATATGATACTTCTCCGTCCTTGTTGCGTTCTGCGGTAAAGATATATCCCTTGAACATCTTTACCCCATCTACAGAAAACTCCACGGAACTTCCTTCCGGGATGGCAATCCCGCTGTCTTCCAGGCAGGTAAATGTGAGGGCGCTCGGAGTATCAAACCGCTCTGTTGTAAGTTCGATTTCTTGGGCTGCAGTTGCATAATCGGTGATTACCGTCTGCGTGGCCCCGCCTGGAGCTGACCCTATTGTCTGAATCTGTAATGTTATACTGCTCATAATAATCACCCTGTTATCTGGATCTGGCTTTCCTGTACCCATCCATAGGAGCCCACATGGACCGGATAAGGATTTCCGGAAACAATCCATGTCACAGTCGTGCTGATATTATTCGCTGTGCCATGAGGCTTTCCGCCGTAACTGTCATAGCAATATTCCCCATTCACCACTACGGATGCGCCTACCCGGAGCACCGGCGTTTCCACTGCCCTTTGCTGCTCTGCGGATGCATCACTCTGAACCGGTTCCCCTCCAGATGCCTGAGGCGGAGTCGTGACTATACTGACTGTCTGAGGAGAATAGTCCCTGTACTCCTGCAGTTCCAACAAATAGTACATATCTCCCGGCTCACCACCCTTATCGGTAGTCTCGAACTGACTGACTATGCAGCGGATATTTGTGTCATACAGATCAGAGCGGCTGATAATAAGCCGCCCTTTCTGCTTGCTTTTCATTGCTCTACTGATCTGCTTTTCATACCATTGTGGACTTTTGGCACCCTTATTGATATAAGGGTCTACGCTGTCCTCGCCGGGAAAAAAGCCTTTCCAGGTAATCTCTCTTAAGCCCGGCCGCTTCTGCACAACAACCTCTCCCACGCCGATGATATCCTGTTTCTTATTGTTGCTCGGGTATTTGATTTCAATCTCCTCCGGATTAACTGGTATCCGTATCTTCGTACTTCCAAATTTCAGATAGATAGAAGTTGTATTTTTAAGCTGTCCCATTCCTTCCTCCTATCCGTGTGATACCGCAGTTCCGGCGGCAGCCTGTTCAATCAGGATCGCTTTCAATTTATCCGCGATATCATTAGCAGTCAGATTCTTAGCGGCACTTTCTGGAATGGATACATTGATCTGCGGAGCCATCGTCTGAAGCTCTATATTATTCATATAGCGTCGTTCTGCCAGATCTCTATAGATCTTGATATCTTCATCGGAAAGCTTTACATCATCTTCAATTTTACCGACTTTTCCAACCTTCCCAATGTCACCCAGGTTGTCCGCGGTTGGGATAGACGATGCGTCAAAACCATTCAGCCCTCCCAAGCTATCGGTCAACGATTCCAGGCTGAGATCCATGTTGTCCAGTTTTGACCCCAGGTTCGCACCAATATCACCAAACTGTTGCGATGTTGCAACCACATCAAGTTCTGACATACGCTTAATCTGGACTGCATTTTCTCCGAATGTATCATCAACCCATCCGGACATCTTGTCTCGGAAACCAGACACAGCACCAGCCATGTCAGTTCTCAAAAGTGCATCAATGGCGCCCGCCACCGTTTCTACAATACCCAAAATCGAATCAAATACATCAAAAAATAAACGAACTGTTGCTCCAAGAGGATCGTTCCAAACATTCGCAAAAAACTCTGCAAACGATGCGATTACATTCCACAAGGATGAAAAGACGTTGTATCCAACGGCATACAGCAGTCCTAAAACCTGGCCGACAAAGTTTCCGATCTGCTGCATTCCAAAACCAAACTGCTGTGCAGCAATCAGTGCTGATGAAAGAACAACAATCAGCAACAGAATAGGCTAGTGTGCCACTGCCCATGCTGCAGCTGATGCTAATGCGCTCCCTACATTCGCCATACCGGTCATGATAGCCTGCCCTTTTAAAATGACAAGAGCCACTCCTATCGCTGCCAATACCGGCAAAATGAAATCCAGATTATTGGACACCCACAAAGCAGCCTGCCCTATTGTGGATAAAGCGCCTATACCCACTTGGGCCAAAATCGTAAACAAGTTAATTGCTTGGATAATTGCCTGTTGACCTTCGTCAGAATTTAAAAATTTGCTCCACCCGGAGAAACTATCCTGCAAGCTCTTTTGGATTGCGTTTTTCCCCATGGTAAAGGCTTCGGCCAGTGTCATCGGCATCTGTTGGAACTCTGCATCGATCTCGTCTGTCGCCTTCAACATCGCATTCTTCACAATTTCTGCAGTAATCTGCCCATCTGCTGCCAGATCCCGGATTTTCCCTATATCCTCTCCCAGATAATCCGCAATCGTCTGGATAATATTGGGCGCTGATTCAAAGACCGCATTCAGCTCTTCTCCTCGCAGCACACCAGAACCCAGAGCCTGCGTCAGCTGCAGGGATGCTGATGAAATTTCCTGCTGCGAAGCACCTGCGATTTTAAACTGCTTATTTAGATTTTCTGCAAACTGGACAATTTCCGCACTGGATGAAAATGCCTTACCTGCGCGCTGGCCAAGACCCGCCACCACCTGTGCTGTGGTATCGTATGCTGATCTTGTGCGCTGAGCTGATACATAGATCATATCCTGTAATTCAGCAGTAGACTGGAGGCCGTCATTCATTAGATTTAATCGAGCAGTAATCTGCGTCTGCTGGTCAGCAACCCCTAAAAAGGATTTTACAAGGCTGACCGCTCCAGTTGCTACCGCAATTTGGCGAAATGTTCGCAATAGGCTGCCTGCCGCTCTGCTTGTCTGCTTTGTTTCTTCCGTATGCCTCCGCTGATTAACCCCAATCTGCTGAATTGTACGGTTGATCTCATCCATTCCCTGAACGGAGATATACTGGAGCGCGTCCGACATCTGATTGATACTCTGTGTTACTCCATCGATTGACTGCCTGGTTTGTGCCGCTTCCTGTGCAATGGAAGTCTGAAGCGTACTACCAACGCTCTGAATCGTTCCGTCCAGATGCTCCATCTTTGCGATAGATGAGGTTCCAAGGGAGAGGAACTGACTAAATGATGCACTGAACCCATCTGTTAATACTAATTCTTCCCGTATCTGTCCCACATTTCTCCCTCCTTATCTCGGTTTCGTTTCCTCATGAAAACGAGTCATCATTGCGTGCATCAGCAGTTTTTCATTCCTACTTCTGCGTTCCAGATCTTCTGGGAAGATACCAAAGGAGACGAAAACGAAATATGCCAGTTCCGTCTCCAAGTCACCTTCCCTTAAGAGTTTTTTGCCTCTTTCAGTTTCTTAATAGCATCTTTCATGTCATTGATGTCCATAACAGCATCTTCCACAATCTTCTTTTCTCCAGGAGAGAACATAATACCAGGAACATCCAAAGGATCCATAACACCATAATACTGGCAAACCTCAGCATCTTTCAGATTCGGCTCCACCATGCTCTCCACGATCATACGGTCGCCAAACTCTGCGGCATTCAACTGTCCTTCTTTATCAGTGCACAGCTGCATGATTGCGTCACTCTTTCCAGCTGAAAGGCACTGGATCACAAATGGCACCGGATTTCCCTCATCATCTGTAAAACGGTCCAGAATCAATTCCCGGGTCTTTCCGGCCGGGGCCGGTCTTAAAAATGCACTTAATTTACTCAAAATCTTTCTCCTCCTAACTGTGCCGGAGCATCTTTGAAATGCTGAAGCGGCTCAAAATCTGTAAAATTAAATGAAATCTCTGTCTGTAAATTCGATGTGGAATCATCCAATAATGCTATCGGGATCTTAGTTAATGTCACACCGTAAATCCCAATTACCTGAGGTCCAAGCGAAGAACCTTTATCATCATTGGTAATCTGGAAGTTAATCAGTGGAAATCTGCCTGTGCGCTTGTATTCCATCAGGATCTTTAAAAAAGCCGGAGTTCCATAGTACACCGTTGCGGTGCCTGAGTATTTCAGCCCTCTCACCTTCGTCTGATCTACAACAGAGCCCACAACCGGGAACTCATCCGTCTGAACCTCTGCACTGCTTTCAAACTTCTTCATGCCAAACAACTCAATGTTCTGCCCATCCACAACCATAAAGCCCTTTCCCGCTTTACCGCTTATGGCATCCTGGGCCAGTAAATATCCCATATGCTACCTCCTACTCCGTTTCGGTACTTGCAGATACCGTAACCGACATATATATTTTCTCAATACTGTCCACCGGCTGGATCTTTACTTCGATCAAAACCGCATCAATACTGTTTCCGGCCCCTACCGTTACATCCTCAGCTTCAAAGTTCTGAACCCCGCCATTAGCCTGCATATCGTTCAGATAGCCCACAATCCAGCCTTTCAGCAGGCCGCGGCCGGTCTCATCATTACTTACCTTGCCAATAAAGTAATTACTGAAATGCTCATACACATCATTGCAGAACTGATTCAGCACCCGCATTACACGATTTTTGGCGTACTCCTCGCCCTTATCTACCGTAAAGCTTGTGTGGGTATTGATATCTGTGCATACCTTTACTTTATCGAATGTATCAATAAAGACGATTTCCCCTGCCTGAATTGCTGCTTCAATCTGCGTATCCGTAAGCTTTGGGCTGGCTTCGATTGCATCAGGATAACGAGAATAGGTCAAAGACTGATTATACAGCGCTCCTGCCTCTGCTCCGCCTAACCACCAAGTAGCCTTCTTCGCGTCCAATACAGTACCATCATCCAGTTTTATGCCATTATTGACTGAGATCACCCATTCACTGTTCGATGCCTGGGCATTTGCCATAACGGCCTGGCATTTTAAGCCTACGTTGTTTGAAACACGCTTTACAAACGCCGCAACTGCCTGAATCGTAGTCTTGTCCTCGCCGTCATAGATCAGCACATCGAATTTATACGGTTCCATCGCGGTAAGCCAAGCTGCATAATCTGCCGTGGATACAGATGGATCTTTTCCATCTGTCAGTGTTTTTCCTGCTGTGGCTGCAAGCTCTCCAGATCCACTGAATGTAACCCAGGCGTTACCCGTTAGATCCTCCGCCTTTTTCGCAGTCTGCTCATCCCTTACAGATCCATCAACCACCGTTGCAACCTGGAATGTAGTTTCTTCATCCGGATCAGCAGATATCACAATCGCAATATCATTTCCCCGTACACCTTCATAAACAGCCGTTGCAGTCAGCGTTCCTGTTGTTGCAGTTGCCTTCGCTCCCCCGGATCCCTTAGGCCGATACAGGAGGATCTTTGACGGCCCCGCCGTAGTATCACTTCCCTTCATCATCTCCCGAAGAAACAGCGCCTTTTCACTCGTTATATCGTAACCGATATATGGGGTCAGATCCTCTCCGGGGATAATTGTCTGCACAATCCCCAAAGCCCCCCAGGAAAGGGGCTCTGCAATCGCCACAATCCCCCGTGTGCCAATATTTGCTTTGACATTGCCCTGTGACTTGGTGTTAATGTACACACCAGGCTGGACTTTGTTCTGGCTTGTCCATGTGCCTCCTGCCATTTTTTTTGACCTCGCTTTCTTTTTTTGCATAAAAAGAACGCCCATCCAAAGAAAGACGTTCTAAATTATTGGTATCTTATTTCCTTTTTTGAAATGTTTACTTTGCTCAATGCTTGTAATACGTATTTACATGATACGTATTATGTGATATTATAATAATGCAAGGGAGGTATAACAAATGCCGCTAAAACCAAGAGAAATGGAAAAACTAATCCTTGCAGATGGATGGATATTCAAAAGCCAGGAAGGCTCTCATCGGAACTATATACATCCAATAAAGCCTGGAAAAGTTACAATCCCGTTCCATCAGGGTAAAGACTTAACCAAAAAGACTGAGAATTCCATCAGAAAGCAGGCGGGGCTCAAATAGCCCCAACCTGCCTTCTCAAATAATTTTAGGAGGTATATATATGTTATCCGTGTACCCAGCTTGTTTTTTCAAGGAAGGAAATGGCTATTCTGTCATTTTTCCAGATCTTAACTGGCTTGCCACTCAGGGCGATACACTCCAAGAAGCCATGGAAATGGCCATTGACTGTCTCGCTGGTTATATTCATACTTGCAAAAGAGATAACGAAACTCTTCCCAAACCATCTGGATTGTCAGATATTGATCCTCAAGCTATTGCAAAAGAATTGGATCCAGATTCTCCTCCCTGCGAAGCATTCGTTAATATGGTGTCTGTGGATGTGGAAGCTTATGCAAAAGAGCATTTTGAGAAATCCGTAAAAAAGACCCTGTCCATTCCAGCATGGTTAAACAAAGCTGCTCTGGAACAGGGAATCAATTTTTCTCAAACCCTTCAGGAAGCCCTACTTGCAAAACTCCGGACATAATCCTTAAAGCTGTCCTAAATGGGCGGCTTTTTTACTTGTCTTTTAATTTTTCATCCAGAAGCTTTTTCGCTTCTTCAATGGTGTATTCCGGTTCTGTCAGAATCACCCTGACAAAATCCCGCTGGTACCCAGCCAGATGCTTACTTTTCAGTAGTTTGCCAGTCGGATATTTCTGCTCTTCTTTTTTGTGCGACGTCGCAACAGAAGGCTTGGACGCTGCACTTTTATTTATCGTCTTTGATGCCATAACTTTCCTCCATTTCCTGCATCGGATTTTCTTCCTCTGGCAGCCGCACCCGTTCCTTGATATGGAACTGATAATGCAGTTCCCCATCCTCCGTCTGCCACTGCCTCTCATGTGTTCGGATCCACGCCGTCTCATCACCCCCATCCGAATAAGGGAACAATTCCAGCGCCATATCCAGATAATCCGCAATCTGAAGAATCTCAGCATTGGCATTGATGATGTTGCGCTCCTGCACAAACACAATATCCACACCCAGGTCACGTAAGAACCTCTCTCCTATCTGTCCCTCTATGGTAGAGGGCATGAAGAAGATGAAAAAGCAGGGTGGTTCTGTGCCCTGCGGATTAGGGCTGTCATAAACCGGATAAACCGGGTATCTGGAAGTAAGGACACCCGCAAGGCTATCTACAATATGACCCAATGAAAAAATCATTTGAACGCCTCCCTTACCCGTTTATCCAGTTCCGTCCGTACCACGTCCCGGTATTTGCCGTTTGCTTTCTGTTTCATGTATTTTCCTTTCACATAGGTGGTCTTTGTTCCGACCATAAGACCGCCGGAACCATTCGGTGACCGTTCCAGCAAAGAACCATTCTTTATCAAACCTGGTACAAAATGTTTATCCACCCGGTGGCCATCATTCACATAAGAGGCATACTGCATATAGTTGCTCAATTCTGTCCGCACACTCCTCCCCATGATTATTGGAGTTATCTGACTGTCCGTAGCCCAATGCTGTGCCATCTCGCCCGATCGCATATTTGTCCCGGCGATCGTCCCGTCATTGGGCGGCGTATTCTCTGTTGCCACCCGTACAGCCTCAATGGTAGCACCTTCCACCACCTCTGCCATGATCTTAGGCACATCCTGTCCGGCCCTGCGCAGCTCATCCAGGCGTTTTCTCATCTGAGAGCCAAAGCTTGACATAGAATCACCTCACAATATTGTCTTTTAACAGACCAACCTCTTTATGCTCCAATCCGGTCATTCCACCACCTACCGGATCGTAATATGCCACCGGCGCTCCGGCAACATACCGCTCCGGCTGGTTTGCGTGTCCCAGCGATCCTCCCCGGATCACCAGCAGCTCATCCCCTGCCCGGATATCCACCGTTAGGTCACAGGCCAGTTTCTCCACCGACCGTTCCCTGGCTGCATTATCGGTCATTGCAGGACCGTCTTTTTTCGGACTGTATACCCGGCAGGAAACAGGAAGTTGATTTACCTTCTGCCTCTCCTGTCGGGTCATATTCCCGTCTTTCCGGGACAAAACTCTGTAAATATCAACGGTGTCTGTGTACCATCCGGCAAAAATAGGATTATCAAACAGCATACATACCTCCCATTCCCACCATTCGGGCCATCGTCACCAGCTGCGAACCATACTGTGTAGCATTCCAGCTCCCCCACTTTTCGGTCCCAGCTGTCACAGCGCTGTTATCATAGCTAACCGAGGTGTCTCCCATAGCGACCGTCTTGACCACGCCTTTCTGCTCGGCATTGCCTGCTGCCTGTCCAGCGTTTTGAGATGCCGGGGCATAGGTCTTAAGATACATAGCCGAAAAATGTGCCACATAAAGCCCTGCCGCATACCTCCACATACTTCCCCAGCGGGACGGCAGTACGCTGTCATTCGCCTGTTCCACAAATACCTGCAGCACAGATTCCGGCACCAGACATTTGCGCTGCGTCTCTTCGTTTCCGATTGTCTTATGCTCCAGGCAGAATTGCGGGAAATCCTCCAGGAAAGCAGACATGGTATAGGATCCCTGCTCTCCTGGCTGCGGAACATTTGCCGCTGTGATTTTCGCATTATAAAACGCATCATAGATTGGCCCCATACCATCGCCTCCTTATTTCTTTGAGTTTCTCTTTCCGGTAGCCTTTTCATCTTCTGCAAGATCTTCTTTTGCATCCGGGCGGATATCTGCTGTATCTGCCTTATCCGCAGCAGCCTCATCCGCAGCCTCTAACTGTTTATCCTTACTTCCCTGAGGCGTTGCAATCATACCGGACTGAACTGCAGCCTGGATGAGCCAGTGATCAGCCACATCCGAGGGAATCTCTCCGATATAATCTTTGGGAATCACATATGGATCATTGTTTTCCCGAGGAATAAGGAACCTGTTTTTTGACATGATAAACATCCTTCACTACCTCCCTTAAATTCCATCTACATACAGCATGGTCTGATCGTAAAATACCTCTGTTTCAGACACGTTTGCCGCGTACGCTGTGTCATAGCAGAAATGTTCTGTGTTTGACCCTGTCATGGCACGGGTCAGCGGTGCAAGCTCATCCATGGCAAGATAGCGCTCCTTATTGCAGTACACTGCCATTCGGTCCTTTTTTCCGGCTCCTGCTCCCTTACACCAGGAGGTTGCGCCGATGAAGAGATCTACACCATTCTGTTTTGCCACGTTGTTTTCCAGCAGGAATGTAAGGATTGTCTTTTCGGCCAGATCACTTACCCTTGTAACTGCCAGATAGTTAAACTGCTCATACGGCATAATGATATGGTTGGGGATTGCGTCCCGGTCATATTCTGCCGCCTCCCAGGCTGCCAGAATCGCCGTATTGATATCATCCAGAATCTGGTCTGGCGTCTTGCTCCTAAAAGTTGTTCCACCAGACGTCCCAGTAGACGCCGCGCTGGTGATTGTCACATCAGCATTATTCAACAGACCTGTTGTGCCATAGCGTTTGAATCCTGCATATGTATTTTCCTCCATATGCTTATCGTATGTCAGGCGCAGGCCATCCCGGAGCAGGCTGTCCAGATTACGTCCTGTCATGTTTCCCCGCTGCATATCAATCCACATCACCCGGGTTCCCATTGCCACCATATGGGATTTGTACAGGCCTTTCTCGAAATTCGCCTGAATCATGGGGATACCGTTTGCTCCTCCGGCATGGTGCAGGTTATCGCCGGAGCCTCCGGCGGTGCCGTATCCCACCTGCATAGCACTCACAAATTCAGCCCAGCCGCCGCCTACCCTCATAGGAATATCTCTGGCATAAGTAACACTGGTAAGAGGGGTCCTTACCAACGTATCTCTTTTTTCCAGCTCTGATGTTAAAAATGCCTGTCCAGAAGCGATCCCGGCGGCATCCATTGTCATACGGGCTGCGTTTCCTCCGGTGGTAGCCCCACCAGCGCCACGCGCCACCTGCATACCTAAATCCATTGTACCTACGTTCTGAAATGCCATTTTACTCCTCCTTATGCGTTGATCATTGTTAAAATACTCAGTTCTGCCACACCGTTTGCATCGGCACTGCCTCTCCATTGAGCATTTGTCAATTCTACTGTATTCGTGGTGCCCTCCTCTGCCTCAAATCCCCCTACCTTGGCGTTGGGGTAACTTCCATTCGCTTTTGTCCGGATATATACCTTTCCCCCAAAAGCAGGGTTTCCTTTCTGACAAATCACATTGATGCGGCCACGCTTGAATACAGACACGGCCTCTCCCGGCTGGTATGCCCCTGTATTCTGACCCAGGTAATCCGTAGCGGATTTGATTTCCCTGGCCGCCACACCTGCAAACTTCGCCGCTGTGCCATCTGCTCCAAAGGGAACTACCGCTCCTGCCGTCCCGTAAATCAGAGCCTGTCCAAAAGCTACGGCTACATTCCCCTCCAGCGGATGGGAATCCACGATCATATCAGGCTGCCCAGAATAACTACCGGCATATCCGTGGGGCATTGTCTTTCCGATTGTCTGTCCTCTCATTACTGTGTACCTCCATTCTTGTGTGGGTTCATTTGGTCGTATGCACTCTGCAAAGCACTTAAATCCGTAGCCTGTTTATGATCTGCTGCGTTCTGTGCGTTATGCTGGGCCGCCTTCATGAGCTTTGCGATATCTCCATCGGCTCCCGATCCTGTCACACAGGCAATCAGTGCATCAGATACTGCCTTACGTTCTTTCTCGTCTTTGATAGCGGCTACGGCGGGCCTTGCAGCCTTTAAAAGAGCAGCAGCCAGAGCTTTATCCACGGCCGGCGCCTTTTTATCTTCTCCTCCTGCCGGTATACCTTTGCCTCTTTCTTTTCCTCGCCTTCTTCATCTTCTCCCTCCAGCTCCTTGATAGCCACATCCATGGGATCATCTTCCGGCTTTTCCTTTGCCGCTTCGTCGAACAGACTTAACAGCTTATCCACCTTCTGATCCAGGGCAGTTAAGAAAGCGGCATCCTGTACCGTCTGAGCGGTGCCAGTATTCCCATCTTTTTCTGGTTCTCCTCCATCTCCCGTGCCAGTATCCTCTTCCCCGAATGCATCTGCCGCATCCATAGCCAGCTGCTCAATCTCTTCCGGGCTTTTATCCTTTACGGCCTGTCCGAAGATCTTAAAAAATAACCCTTTCTTTTTCATAGCTTTCCTTTCCGGCCGTTTGGCCTGATCTTTTTTAACTGTATTTGAATCTAAAATCGCGGCCCGTTTCCCGGCTCTTCCCCGGTTCACGACCGCAATGTGATTCCCTCGTATATTCTTTTGGCTGAATGCCCCGGATCCATCTGAAACATATTCGCACTCATAACCACAACTGATCTCCCGTTTTCCCCGTTGGATCGCGTCAATCAGTCCTCGGTCATGAATATGCAGATCCGCAATTACATAACCCTCCCATTCATCGGTTCCTTTTCGTATGTTCTGGGCATGGCCCTTTTCATACATACTTGCCGTGTCCGGGGTAAGAAGTTCCGGTGGATGGTCATCTGTAGTCGGTTTCCCTTCAAAACTTGCAAGGGCTGCATCAGAAAACACTTCCTCCGGATACCGATGGACAACAACTATTTTTTCCGCATCAGCCCCCGAAAGCCCCAGTTCACGCCCCAGATATTCCTGATCACCAGTGCGGGCAATCGGGACATTTCTGCAAATCAAAAAGCCCTCGCCAGTTTCAATCTGGTTCGGACTTACGGTGTATCCATAATATGCAAGCATCTTTCTGTTTCCTTTCCGCATTTAGTACATCTCTGCACATATCCGCCATAAGGGCCTTGATGGCGGCACCAGTGCTTTCGATACCGATGTTCACAACCAGGCTTTGCCCAGAAAAACAACCGTTTCAGCCAATTTCTCCATTTGCTCAGTGTTCTTATTGCTGCTCCTTCCTGTTGCGACGTCGCACAACCTTAAGAATGGTACAAAAAATACCACCAGTACAAAACCAGTGGTATTACAAGATTTCTTTGATATCTTCTTCCGCCAGCAGTTCTCCGCTGCCGTCTCCGTATTTTATCCGAGCAACCATAACATCTGTGTCATCGGTGTCTGATTTGTTGGCGTATGTAAGCATCTCGAACCTACATTCAATCCGTCTTCCATCTGTTAGTAACAGCGTTAATTTCTCTCCCCGCTCACCTTTTTCGAATATTTTCTTTAAATTCGGCGAAATCTTTGCCCGACACATGATCAAACCTCCTTTACCGGATGCAGGTGTACCCCCTTACCTGAATACCGAATAGCAAAACGCTTTGTTTCTTCGTATCTGCCTTTTCCAAGATTAAAATATTTTCCGATAGGCTCCTTCGCACTGATAAATTCAATCGGGTACTGCTGATTCTTGCGAAAATCAAATTCCCCAGTCCCGGAATATTCATCCATCAGCTTCTGGATATCCATATTTTTGTAAAACATATCCGGGGCCGTACCTTTCGTTTCCAGATCAGAACGTACCCGCTGTTTCCACTTCTTCGTTCCCTGAATGTGCTCCTGCTGCTTCACGTTTCTTACAGCTGTGATGATTTCTCCATTCCTTAATTTCTCTTTGAAATTACGGGACTTTTCATGATTTGAAACTCTTTTCCTGAGCGCTTCAAACCTTTCACCTTTAGTATACTTCATTTCCCTGAATTTTTCAAAGTCTTTCGGCACTTCATTTCCCAATACTGCCCGGTACTCCCTATGCTGCCTCTTATCCTGCAGGAGCCTCTGCCGATTCCGCTCCTTCTCACGATATGCTTTAATCTGTTTCTTTGTGCGAGGATCCCGATTGATAGGATTCTTTTCAGGGTCAGAGAAATCCTTATCCTTCTGGATCTGCCTCTCTGTTTTTCCTATGGTCGTATACTTAATAAATGAATGGAGGCAATTTGGATGGATATTCAAGTAGGTATTGGTCAGATCGTCCGATCCATCTGGATCCACCTTCCCGAAAGCCAGAGACAAGGGCGGGTAATCTGGATTTGTCCCGCTTTTACTGTACACCCGTCCCTCAAGCGCTGCGCATACCTTACAGGTACTGCCAACTTTTGCGATCTGCCACAGGTCATAGTCATCCGCTGTGAGGAGGGCTGCCACCTCTGCCTGATGGGCAGTTGTGCGGACAGCCATATTCCCATAACTCTGCAAGGACCATTTGCGCCCTGCCTTGTCCACAAAAGCGGTAATTCCCTTGTTTTGCATCTCCTGTACCATAGCCTGACTGCTGTTAATCCATGGGGCGCCTGCTGCCTCCTGGCGTAAAACCTGCTTAAGCGCTGTTTCCCGGAAGGGATCAGCCTCCAGTCTTGCAATTGTGTAGACTGTCTGCACGCTTTTATAAACGGTTTCCGACACCTCCGCGATCTCTCCAAGCAGATTATCGGTCAACTGCTGTATAATGGCAATCTGAGGCGCTGAGAATGTCTCAGTCATCCTTCGTGCATTAGCGTAGCCGGAAGCATCCTTATCCGAATGGTAGAATATCTTTTCGATCATTGTAGGCACATATGCCCAGGATTCATCTACCATGTTCTGGAGAATCCTCTGAACCCGTTCCAGAGCGGCTACCTCTGCATAATCCACATGGCCCGCCCCACGCTTACGGTTGATCGCATTTATGATCTCCCTCTCTGTCCGCAAAAACAGCATACGCATAAAGGCTGTCACATCTGCCCGATCCGGTGGAAGGATCTTCATCTGCGTTGTCATTCAAGCTCCTCCTCACTCCTGTCATCCGGTTCCCGCGGCAGTTCCAACCCCATTATCGGATCCTGCATGGCCTTGGAACTGCTGTAAGTCTGGCCTCTGCCCGCCTCAATGCTTTCATCCGTGATTTTGCCAAACATTCCGGTTTCCTCGGTCAGCATCTGGAGTTCCTGCTGCGCCGTGGCAGCGTCGATCAGGTCATTCTGGTACACTGCCAGGACTGCATTTGTCTTGCGTTCGGCGATCTCTGCCGTTTCTCTGGCATCTGGGGTCTGCATCGGCGGGAAGTCAATCTCCAGATCATCTGGTATCTGCCCCCAGGCTGACACCGCCATGATAGGCAGCAGCCTTTCTATGATCGCCCGGAAATCAGTTTCCCTCAATCCATCTATATAGTCGTAATAATTACGCATATCGGATTCGCCGGTAGAGTTCATTCCTGCCGGTGATCGCCCAAACAGTTTCGTCACTGGCGTTCTGGCTGCTCCTGCTACATCCATCATCACTCTATCATACACATCTGCCAGGCCTGTAAACGTATACTGTACATTGTGCATGGCGTCACCCTTATTGATAATACGGGTGCCGAAGTTGCTTTCCAGGATTGCCTGTGCCTGCATCAAATTCCAAAACCGGCGCTGCATCTCTGTATTTGCAGTCCCAAGAAGCTGATCCAGGCCGTCCGCCTCCAGATAATTGATATTGGCACGGATTGTCACGCTTGACAATCTCATTGTATATCGCTTCCAGCTCCGATTCTCCCCAATACTGCTCTGCCACCTGCTCCAGCCACGGAAGCTCCCGGCCGATAAAACGGACAACTCTGCTGTGATGCACACGCACAACAGTTTGCCCGGTAATCTCATCCCGAATAATATAATAATCAGGCAGACCAAAATCAGGATCTGACGGATCTGATACCACATCGCTTTCTGGATACACACCACTCCATCGATCCAGAATCTGTAGTTCCAGGAAACTCCCAGGCATCACACTGTCCAGATCCAGGGGCAAGGACATATCATTTTGTCCCCTGATAAGAATTACTCCAACCGCACCGCCGTACAGCCTTCCCCAGCACAGCCCTGTCAGCAATTTCTTTCGTAGCTGAGTGGTCCGTTCCAGCCTGGCCATCTGGTCTATATATTCTGGGGCAATTCTGGACTTGATCTCATACCATTTGCGAACCATATCATTAGGGATAGTAGATACAATATTCTGAACAATCCAGTTGTCCCGGTACAAGCTGGTCAGGAGCTGGTAATTCTAGGTCATACGTGTCAAGGGGTATTCTGTTGCCTGCAAAAGATCCATGGTACCGAAACCAATCCGGGCGGCAGGATTAGAAAAGGCATCCATCGTTGCGGTGGGTGCCTGTGTTGTATCTGCCCGCGTGCGGCGGGTGTTCCTGTTTTTAGACATAATTAAGTTTCCTTCCTCTCTGCTTCATATCCTACTTCCATCCACACCCGCGCGTCATTGCTCACAACCGTAGTCGGGATGTACGTCCGAAGGGCCTTGTAGGCGGCGATCTCTTCCGGGGTGAGGCCGCGTTCGATGGGGGCGGCAAGCTGCCCCAGTATAACCACAGGATCTTTTAATGCATTAAGCTTTGCATTAAGTTCGTCCGCTGTCATGGATACATCCGATGGTGGAGATATATAAAACGCAGTACCACTTACCGCGAACACATATCTATTATCCCCTTTACTTACGCCATAATTTGTCCACGCTGCAATAGTACATAGTGCGGTTTTCCCTCCATTTGCATATGCATTGGACACACGGTTATTTTGGATAAATCTTCCTGGTACGTCTGAAGTATCCACCAACTTCCAGCCGCCGCTTATGCTTTCGGCTGCTACCCGCTGCACATACTTCCCTCGCCCAAGATCGATCTCATCGCATACCCACTGCTGGCCCTTGGCATCTGTATAGTTGCCGCCGGATGATACCGGGATCCCTGGAAGGCCGTTTGGAGTGGACAGCGTAAGGGACTGGGAGCGATCTGCACCGTCAGATACTGCCACGCCGAGGTTTCCGCTCTCCCCCGCCGTCTCCATCTCCTGCGGAGTTTCCGGGCTTGGCGTTCCCTTCTGATCCGTCCGCCCAAACACCCGCAGCCCCTTAAACGCCCGGCCCTCGGCGGCGTCCTTGATGGTGATGTCCGTGCCGGTGACAACAGCGTCAATCAGCTTAGGACCTCGATGCATACGGTACAGACGACCGGGATCCAATCCGATATATCCCATACCAATGATCATATCTTTTCCTAATCTATCCATACTCACCACTTAATCCTTTGAATTTCAACGCTGTTTTCCTCTGCCGCTGTTGAATACACATACAACGTGTTGAATGTCATCCCCGTCCCCGATGCCAAAACATTAACCGTAACAAGCTGTGCGGCATTTGGCAGAATTCTGATCGTTCCCTTTGCCCCCGGGGATACGTCGGATGATGCAGAAACATATATATCATTTTGTCCGAAATTTTTTACTAATACCTCTTTTGTAATCCCTTCCAAAAGAACCGTAACTTTATTTCCTTCCAGCGTAGATATTGTTCTTACGTCAAAGATCATTTTCTCCCTCCATCTGCTCTTTCAATACCCATTTCAGTCTATTCACTATATCTGAAACGGAAATACTACTCTCTGTTTCAAAGTTCACTCTAATATTCGGCGATAATGTCATAGATACCTGTCCCGCATTGCCAGGAGCAGGCCGAAGGATCTCCAACACTTCACTGTCCCCGCATCGGGAATATGTGATCTGTTCATATCCGTACGGAATATCATTCTTTTCTTCTTTGCTCATGACGCTATCCTCCATTTTGGTAGTTTTGTCTTGCAGTAGTACCGGAGAGCATCCGGCCCATGATCCTGCTGTTTTACCGGTTTCTCCTCACCACGTTCGGCAGCCTTATCGTCCCACACATAGGACTGCATTTCCGCAATTAGTCCATTACACCTGCGATTGATCCGGATATTCCTCTTAGCCAGAAGAGTGGATACAATGCGAATCCCATCTATTACCTCATTGTCTGCCGGTTTCACATAATAGCCACGCCCCTGCAGTTCGGTTATAAAGGAGGCAGCAGAGGGGTCTACAATGATCTCACACTGTTCCTCTGGCCTATTTCCCATGAACTCTGCCATATCATCCGCATACTGGGAATCTGTTCTCTGAGGATTGGGGCTGCGTCTGGCTTCTTCCGATCGGCTGTCCCACCGATATTCTCGATCAACCCATAGCGTCTGCCCATCGTCCCAGATATCCAGAAATACACAGGGATTCGTAGTACCGTAATCCACTGCTATGCTCCGAATCGCTGTGCTTTTCAAGCCCATCGGGCGCTGATCATCTGTATACAGATCGTCATCTGTGAACATGGTATAGGTCAGGCCCTCAGCGGCTTTCCACAGCCCCTTGATATAGCGTAGATAGAATACACCGGCATACATACCGCGGTACCGGGCCTTAATCTCTTCTGATAAACTCAGGTTATCATCCATGGTGAAATGCAGATACAGAAGTTTTTTCTTCCGGCACTTATCGATCCAGTTAAGCTTAAACCAATGCATCGGCCCTGCTGGATTGCAGTTAAACCAAAATTTCCGGCCCTCCACAGAACACCGGCCAGTAGCCTGATTGACAAAGGATTCCGGCATCAGTGCAACCTCATCAAAAAAGGTGCCCGCTGCCGTAATGCCCTGCACCAGATCCTGAGAGCCTTCGTCTTTTCCACCAAAAATGAAAAATAATTTGTCTTCCCTTTTCTTGTGACCTCCAGCATATTGGGAAGATCTCCAGAAATGTGATAATCCCAGCGGTATCCTCTGCTGGTAAGCATCAGCTTAAGATTCTGCAGCACGTTACGCTTGAAAGAACTGATCGTCTTTCCAGCCATAATAAAGTTCTTGCCGTCATGACGTTCCATGGCCCACATCACATAGGACAATGACATACTGACTGTCTTTCCTGATCGGATCGCACCGTCTGCGATGATCCCATCCTTATCCTTCACGGGACTGGAATCTACCCACCAGGTAAAAACCTGACGCTGTTTCCGAGAGAACTTTTGAAACTTAAATATCGGTCGTTTCTTCTTTATTGTTCAAATCCTCCGTTTCTTCTTTATCTGCAGAATCAGACCAGTCATCCTCCGTAGCATCATTAAATGCATCAATAAATCCATCATCTTCTGGCTCTTCTTCGTCCTCCTGACCTGCCTTTGCTTTGGCCGCTGCCGTCCTGATCTTCTGTTCCTCTAAATCCTCTTCTGACTTGGTAGTCTGACCCAGGGTATCGCGGATAGCAATGTACGCTTTCACATTACCAGACAGTGCCTCCCGTATCATAGCTGCATTAACAGCTGATTCCAGCGTACTGTCAAGTCCCAACGCATTCAGGACCGGAGTCCATTCTGGGCTATCTATTTCAGCCGTAAGGAGAGCGTTTAGTGTTTTCCGAAAGTCTGCTTTTCTGCGGCGGGCCGCACCAGATGCTTTGCCTCCTTTTCTTCCGTTTTTCACGGCTTCCTCACGGCTTTGATTACTTGTAAAAGGCACTAAGTTTTCATTGTTTGCCATCACCTCACCTTCCTATCTGGCTAAATTTTTGCAATCAAAAAGAGGCAGCCTGGGCTACCTCTCATTCGTTTCGTTTTTTGGGTATGGAAAAAGAGCCACATGGTGACGGCTCGATTCTGTGTCACATGATATAGTCACTTATTCGTGTCTAGTTTTAGCACTTCAGCATTTTTATACAACATATCCAATTCTTCACTCCACAATTTTAATTTAATTAAAATATTTTTTGTTTCGATGAAATCTTCATCAGTCATAATAATTGTTGCCATAAACGCACTATACTCTGCATCGGACTGAGCCATTAACAAAATATCGCGAATTCCATTTAATATCTTCGTTTTATTATATTGTTTTCCATCAGTTCTTTTAGAAAGAGCAATTGCCTTCTCGTGTATGTCTTCAAGTTTCTTACACATTGTGTCTGCAATTTCAATTCTAGGGGTCACTAGTCTTGATCGATTATTCAAGTCTAATAGATCCACAGTCCTTCTTCCTTTACTGTCAAGATCATTATTTTTACTTCTAATCATATATTGTTTTAGATACAAATATTCTCTTGGATCATCAACAGATGGGTTGATAATTTCACCATCTTTTATAATATCATGCGTTCCCTTGTTCGAATTGCACTGCCTACATGATGGTAATAAATTATCCCAAGATACAACCTCGTCAGGATATCCATCTTTATAAAGAAAATGTTCCACTTGCATTTCTCTGCTCTGCGTTCCTAGCTTTACTTCACAATAGCAGCACTTTTCATGCGACATTTTCTTCAAAGTATCCACAATATACTTTTTTCTCCAAACTGGATTTCCGTTCTCTTTAAATTCCTTAACCAACTGATTTTCAACTTCCGGAGTTAGTTCAATGGGTTTATCTGGGCGTATTAACTTAATCATAACTTCTACTCCTCCATACCTGCCATTTGGATTTGTAAAAGTCTTCTCAGTGTACTATTAGGATGAAGCATTTTATCTAAAATAGCATAATTTTTCTTAATTTCTGGGATATTCTCATCCATCATTGCCTTGTCAAATGCCTTAATTGTACTAGCATACACATCCGAAGTTGTACTAGGCATTCCCATAACATCTTTAAGAATTTCTTCCAATGTCCAGCCTTGTAGTCCATATTCGCCTAATTTCAGCTCTTTAAGTTTTGTATTTCCATTCTCATCTAAAGCAATAGCAATAATTTCGTCTTTCTCTATGCACTGAAGTATACTCGGACTATGAGTTGTTACTATAATTTGAGCAGACTCAAATATACTTTTTAATGTCTTCAACAGTTTTGCCTGCCATAGAGGATGCAAATGCATATCTACTTCATCAATTAGTATAATACCTTCAAAATCACTATGAGAAAGATCTTTGAATCTATATTCTATCTCTTTCAAAATCCCTAAAATAATGTATATACATGTTTTGTATCCTGAAGATAAATATTCAAAAAACACTGTTCCTTTTGTCGTTTCCAGCATTATATCATTGGTATGTGGATCAATATAATCAAATCTCGTAGTTCCATCTAGAATCCCAAATGCCTTCTGAGCTTCCTCTAAATTCTTTTTCATTGCATTTGTAAATCCCTTTTCTTGTTTAGAAAATAGACATCGATTTACAAACCATCCCTTGATCTCTTTTGAAGAAATACCAAGTGAAGCTTGATTTCCTATCTGATAATCTGCGTACTGCATATCGCTTGGTATAGCAGACAGTCCAGAATATTTAATTTCTCGGTTAGCTTGAAAATTCATTACAAATTTTGCATCTTTCAAATGCGTAACCGATTCTTTTTTCTCATGCGGAAAAAAATCTACCACCTTTCTATTTTCAGTGAATTCAGAAAATCTAGCAATATATTTCCCTTCTTGCACTTCTGCATTTCTTTTTATAATTTTCTCATTGTAAACAAAAGCATCAGCAATAATGTTTAAAATTGTTGTTTTTCCAACGCCATTCTCACCGCAAATTACATTCAATCTTGGATTAAATGTAAGTGATAATTGTTTTATTCCACCTATACCACTTATGTCCAATTTCTCGATTTTCATTTTTTGTCCTCCACCCAAAATCAACATAGTTGATATCATAGTATCACCTTTTTACCTCTCATTCAACTTAAAATCTTAACAGCACAAAAAGACACCCTATCTCTAGGATGTCTCTTGCACCTGGAACGTCTGGGTGGAGATCCCTAAACCAGGCTAACGGATCCTACAGGAATCGAACCTGTGACACGGTGGTTAACAGCCACCTGCTCTGCCAGCTGAGCTAAGGATCCAATAAAATGTGGGGCGGCCCAGCTGTTACGCCGGGCCATGTACTCAATGAAGAGGTATTGGTCGAAAGCCGTCGGCTGTATGCCTTTGGCTTCGGATTTTATTATAAAACGATATTTCCGATATAAACGATGTTTTTACTTAATTCCACAACTTTTTAAGTATTTATCCCGAATATATAGTCTCGGATAGTCTGGGTTATCCCGATACCCCAGTCTTTTTGCAACCTCTTTCCATGGCAGCCCATCCAGATAGAAATATTCAAATACTTTCCTGGTAGCCGTATCCTCGATTGCCTCAACCCACTTTCTAATTTCTTCTGCTTCTGCCTCTTTCTGATCCAGAAGCTGGCGCTTTCTTCTATATCGTTCACCATCAAAGCCCACCACTGCCTGCGGACGTTCAAAGCCCTTACTATAGTCTTTTATGACGCTGCTCCCCAGCCCTGCATCTGTTGTATTCATTTCATTCAGTTCCCACCTCAGGATCGCAATTTCCTGCATCAGTCTCTTGTAGCTTTCCAAGCGCTTTATTGTCATTTCCAACGGTATCACCTCCTGTATTTCTCATCCGGGCATAATGACGTATACGCATAGGCCGGCATCCGGGCTGACCACTCATCCAGTTTCGGCCCCCCGGATCGCCTCTGCGTCACTGGCCGCTACTGCCCGCTCTCTCCGCAGCCGGTTCGCCTTCCTTTGGGCCTCCGTTTTTACAATCCCCATTATGTATCCCTTCTTTCTGGCCCCGCAGCAGGGCTATGGCGTATTCCAGGTATGGATTTTTCTTCTGCCACATTGTTTCCTCCTGGGCTATATGTCAGTTTAGTGTTTTAAACTTTCTTCATAATCCTCAATAACTTTGAAAAAATCACTTGCCTTTATTTCCTCAAATCCGTCGGGGTTTTCAAAATTACAGTCTGCTCTAAAGCTTGCATATAAAGCATCGCCTACCATAAACAGCCTACTGCTTGTCCGACCGAAAATTCTGAATTCAAATGCCAAATTAGGTTTGCTTGGTGATTTCAATCCGAACACCTGACATTTATTAACCCAGGCTTTTGCAGGCGGAGAATTTTTCTTGAATAATCCAGGGGTATCCTTCTTAAAATACTTTCCAAACTTATCCACATCACCTTCCGTTGGGCAAATGTACAAGCGCTGTGCCGATTGATAATACTCATGCGTTTCAAATCCCTGTTCTTTTGCAAATTCCACGAACGCAGTATTTACCTTTTCCGACATGACCTTGTAATCCATATACTCTTTATAGATTGGATTACCAGGCATAACTATGTAATACTTTTCCATTGTTTTTACTCCTCCTTTAAATCTCAATTTTCTTCATTCAGCCAGTCACGTATAAAATCCCGGCCAGCATCATGCGTACACGTTCCAAGGCAGCCATTCCCAAAATCAGGACATCTTTCCGCACAATCGAATGGAATTTCATGAAATAATTCCGTCAGTTCTTCTTCGCTCATGCTTTTTATGCGATCTATGTTTTTCATCTTCTCCTCCAAAGGCTAATATAACTGTGTCAGCATTCACATTGTTTTTCCACCTTTTTCCATGACCAATCAACTTGTTGCATAATCAATTCTCTCATGCATTCTTCAATTTCTTCCTCTGTCGTATTATCATCGAATTCTTCTTCAAATTCCATGTTGGTTCCTGCAAATCCATAATTTGCGAAAGCCTTTACTTTTATCATATTTAATCCTCTCCAAATCTCAATTTTCCTGAAACTCCAGGTATTTCTTTTCCAAGCAAATGCAGCCTTCAGGTTCATAATCTCCTTTTTCCCATTCTGCCTCAAATAACTCCCTAGCACCAATATATCTACCAATCATACTGTCCTGTTCCATCATGTAAAACAGTTCCCTATCCTTTTCCCGATCAGTTAAACCTAAAAAGACATATTTTCCATCCTTGGCCGCACTCTCCATTACCAGTGCAGTTTCTCCATCCATATACTCGGAAATGGATTTCCAGAGTTCATAATCCTTATCCTGCGGGTCATATTCATCAAACATCCCTGCTGTTTTGAGAATTACTTCTTTCATTCTGCTTATCGCCTCCCAAACCTTAATTATGCTGGTACGGACACGGAGACCCCAAATAGCACCTGTCCACCCATTCCTCTGCCTCGCTGTTCTCCAACGCCTTAATAGCCATCTCATACGCCTGGATCTGTTTCTCTGCGTCTGCGCGGAATGCCAGTTTCTCATATATGTTATCCCTAGCAATTCCCGCGCGTACCATGCGTTCCCAGCCGCCATCTGTGATCTGGTTTTTGTATGTGCTGATATGCTCCTGCAATATCTGGATCGCTTCTCTTTTCTCCATCTTCAACCTCCAAAATCTCAACTCTGTTCTATACATGATATCAACACATATACTATCCTGAGGTGATATCATGGATTCTTGTGAACTTACAGTAACGATTTCTGCTCTGGCCTGCTGTATTGCCGATGACAGGTCTCCAGAAGAGATCGCCCTGATCAGTTCCATTTTTGTACAGATCGGTGACTCTCTGGCCACTATGGCTGCACATCAGGCCCTCTGTGCTCCCAAGGATACCAAGTAATTCCTTGGGAGAAACTCACTCCTCTGGCCGGTATGGCTCCGGCAGCGGCATCCAGGCAGTCACTGTGTCATACACATTTGCCAGATTCCTTTTCTCTTTTTCCACTAGATCACAGTATACCCATTCGTTATAATCATCGGAGTACTGCCAGATCCCTTCGCCTATATATTCTGCCTTATACACACCATAGCTCTCTGGGTGGTATGTCTTTTTCTCTTCTGGAAGCCAGTCAGCGTCATAATCGCTGATCCATTTAGAATGTTTTACAGTCGCCCAGACTGGTTCTCCTAGCTTCGGCAGCCTCTCCTCCACCGGGATCCAGCGGTGCCTATTCTGTTCTTCTAAGGCACTTATTGCTTTCTCGATAGCATAGTCCTCTGGATCAGGATATACATACCGATGTCCATATGCCCATATAGGAGTTCCAACCATATCTGCATAATCTTGCAACGGATTCTGCATTCCTCTTAACAGTTCTATTGTTTCTTTGATATCAGCATCCATATTTCTGGTATTTGCATCTGGAACATTAGTCAAGTGGTTTTGAATGATTTCTTTTCCCGTTCCATTCTCGCCTTCCTCCTTCCACTCAAGTGCCTCACCGCATATCTGGCAGTATTTCTGCCCCGGCTCAATCCTCTCATTCTCACATACTGGGCACATAAATCTTTCTTTTCCCTGCATCAAAATCTTAGCCATGGCTATTCTCCTTCCTCTCACTCTTCAAAACGCCATCATCATTCTGGTGTCTATATTGATCCTTCGGCAGCCTCTGGATCTTAAACCTTAATTTATCGTATCAAACATACTGATCTGATCAGCTGGCTCCCAGGCCAGCATTTCAGTCTTTGCCCTTCGATAAAAAGTACGGTCAATCTCAAAACCATATGCACTTCGCCCTAACTCATACGCCGCGCGTAATGTACTTCCACTTCCTGCACAGGGGTCAATCACAACATCTCCCGGATCTGTAAAGACTTCTATCAGATTTTTCAACACCTTTACCGGCTTTTGTGCCGGGTGGATTTTCGGAATGTCTTTCCCATCCCTCTCCCAGCGGAACCAGTTAAACACCATATGCCCTGTTCCAGGAATCGTCTTTCCGTTCTCGTCCGTCCTCACGCCGTTTCTGAATTTTGGCAGCCGGTCTCGGTACAGCACAAGGGCATATTCTGTCGCTCCTACGATCCGCATATTTGCTTTTAACACCTGCGGGCTGTAATTCTTACAAAAAACCAATGGTATGTAATTTACAAAACCATGTTTTTCTGCTGCCTTAATCAATGTCTGGATCTGCTCAAAACTGCAAAATACGATCATGCATGGGCTATCACTGCTGCGGCCACGCTGCACCGGTTTCACATCATCTTTTTTTAACATCTTTGAGCAAAAGTGGAAATACTCAAAAAGATTGAAATTGAAGTCCGAGTTAAATGCCGCCTTACCCGCCAGTTTGCTTTCCCCGTTCCTGTTATCCCCTCCTTTGTACCACATTGGATTCGATCCATAAAAGTTATTTCCTACGTTATACGGTACATCCGCAATAATCAGCTGCGCTGGAGGGATTGCATATTTTTTGTAATTCTGCATATTGTCTCTGTATATCTCACATTTTACTTTTTTTGTGTATTTCATTTTTCCAGAAAGAGCCGGGATATCCCATTACGGTGGCCACCGCTCCGGTCTCCTTTCTCAAAACTTAATTTTCTCAAATGAATCCATCTGCAAAGAAATCCATCTGCCCAGGCAGATCTACGCCGTCTGGTACGTTTTCCCATTCAACTCCAATGTAATCCAGCACCCGGCCCCAACCAAACTTTTCGCCAGTCTCCGGATCCGTACAGCAGCGGTACATCCAGAACTCCCATTCCTTAGGATTTCTTACACGCAACTGGTCAAACCTGTGGGGCCTCTTCTCCATATGGACTCCAAATCCGCACATACTGCATCCAGTTCTCTGTGCCCCTGTGGTGTATAGGGTTCCATCCACTTTTCTGACAATCTCCCCGTAAATCTCCGGTACTGGAGCATTCAGATCAAGAGCCAGCTGCAACAAATCCTGCCGCAGGAACGGGGCAAATGGCGCAGATCGGATTACTCCCTTGCCAAAATAGTTGCAGCCGTGTTCTGTAAGTGCCTCTTCTCTCTGGCCACCTTCCGATGCCATCAGTCCCAAAAATGGCCGGCTGCTATGTTTCTTTGCCCACTTCTCACACGGTTGTTCTTTCATGTACAGGCAACACTTATTCGATACCAAAAATGGGGCTATCT
>NZ_BLTJ01000020.1 GCF_013282095.1 Enterocloster alcoholdehydrogenati | reverse complement strand
CCTGCTCTTGACATGCATGGAAGTACCTGTTATATATAAAACAAGGGTGAAAAACCTGATTTAGAAGTTTCCCACCCTTCATTATCATAGAAGAATCTTATTTACAGAAATTTTCTCATACTCTCAAATAATTCCTTTTGAAATACAGCATTACGATCAAAAAGCTGCCCTCTCTGGCTGATTCTTAGCACCAGAAGGGCAGCTTCTTATCATCTTACAGATACTTCTTAAGATCCTCAACCTTATTCAGCTGTTCCCAGGGCAGATTCAGGTCGTTGCGGCCAAAGTGGCCGTAAGCCGCAGTCTGCCTGTAGATCGGCCGGCGCAGGTCCAGCATACGGATAATTCCGGCCGGACGCAGATCGAAGTTCTCACGGACGATCTCTACCAGCTTCTCCTCACTGAGTTTCCCTGTCCCAAATGTATCTACCATGATAGACGTAGGATGGGCAACGCCGATGGCGTAGGACAGCTGGATCTCACACTTGTCAGCCAGTCCGGCCGCTACAATATTCTTAGCAACATAGCGGGCTGCGTAGGCTGCAGAGCGGTCTACCTTGGTGCAGTCCTTTCCAGAGAATGCGCCGCCGCCATGGCGTGCCGTTCCGCCATAGGAATCAACGATGATCTTGCGTCCGGTCAGGCCGCTGTCGCCGTGAGGGCCGCCGATCACAAAACGTCCGGTAGGATTGATGAAAAATTTTGTATTCTCATCTACCATATCTGCCGGGATAATGGCATCAAATACATACTTCCTGATATCTGCGTGAATCTGCTCCTGTGTCACGTTCTCATCATGCTGAGTAGAGAGCACCACTGCATCCAGACGGGCCGGACGTCCGTTCTCGTCGTACTCCACCGTAACCTGTGTCTTTCCGTCCGGGCGCAGATACTTTAAGGTTCCGTTCTTCCTTACCTCAGTCAGCCTTCTGGACAGCTTGTGAGCCATGGAAATAGGGTAAGGCATATATTCCTCTGTCTCGTTGCTTGCGTAGCCGAACATCATGCCCTGGTCGCCTGCTCCGATGGCATCTAACTCTTCCTCAGACATACGGTTTTCCTTTGCCTCCAGAGCCTTATCCACTCCAAGAGCAATATCCGCAGACTGCTCGTCAATGGCTGTAATCACACCGCAGGTATCGCAGTCAAAGCCATATTTTGCACGATCATAGCCGATCTCACGGATGGTTTCTCTTACAATCTTCTGGATGTCCACATATGCCTTTGTTGTAATTTCGCCCATAACCAGCACAAGTCCTGTGGTGGTAGCAGTCTCGCAGGCTACACGGCTCATGGGATCCTGCTCCATTAAGGCATCTAAAATAGCGTCAGAAATAGCATCGCACATTTTGTCCGGATGGCCTTCAGTTACGGATTCGGATGTAAATAATCTTCTCTCCATTAGTAATTCTCCTTTTCTTTTCTGTATGATTTCTGTGTCATTTAAGCAGGCAGATCCTGAAGTTTCCCCATTCTCCGGCATAACTGCCTCCATTCATATACCGGCAGGAAAATGTCTCTTCTATGAATCTGTGTAAAAAGAAAAGCCCGCAGCAACGGCGGACTTGAAAATATCAGATCTTCAAATCCTCTTATTGCTCGATCAAGCACAGCCCGGCCGCCTCTGTATCAGCTCCTCCTCTGCACTCCTCGCTCAGGCTGGCACCTTCCGGCCCTTCTGCACATCTGCATAAGCGTCTGCAGTATGTACTCAACCGGGGTTGCCGTGACTTCACAGGTCCTTTGTACCTCCATCACTCTGAATAAGGGATATTTACGAACGTTTTCTATTGTAAAATGACTACCTGCTTATCTTAAATCATTTCCCCATTCCTGTCAATATGAATTTTTCTCACAAAAAATCCCGGCAGAGGTCCATCTCCTCTGCCGGGAAGTCATTCGGCACTTAAATCGTCGCCGCCTTAGATCTCTTTATCGGATCACGATGCGTCCTTGACCTGCAGGATCTGCATAATCAGCTGTCACAGTTCCGCCCAGGCTCTGGATATAGGAGGATAATACATCCACATCCACCATCACATCATCCTTAATAACATTGCAGCCGTTGAACATGGTCATGCCATCTCCGCCGGACTTTAACATATAATTGTGAGAAGCTACCGTATAGGTCTTATTCAGGTCAATAGGCTGTCCGCCTACCTGAATATCCGTTACGCGGTACGGGCCGTCCACACTGATAAAGTTGCCTTTGTCATCCGTCTTTACGCTGGACTTTACGGAACTGTCAATGGTATAGGTCAGGCCGGATACCTGCATAAAGCCGCCGGACTCCTCAGGATAGTTCTTAGCGCCCATTTCAAGAGCATCCTTGATCTGCTGTCCTGTTGCCTCTACCACGCAGCCCATATTCCCAAATGGGAATACAGCCAGCGTATCCTCATATGTAATCGTTCCTGTTTTGATGTCCACACGAACACCGCCGCCGTTGCTCAGACCGATATCAGCGCCCAGCTGGGTTCTGTAAGCGTCTGCCGCCAGATCTCCCAGATTGGTCTCACCACTGCGGATCCGCCGCTTTCCTGTTTCCGCATCATTGATCGTCAGGGTATATGGCGTGCTTCCAAGAGGCGTCTTTAAAGTCTCATTGTACTGACTCTTGATCTGATTCATCAGATTCTCTGTGTCAGGATCTACAGGGCGGCCATTTTCATTTAAAACGCTTCCCTGACGGATGGTAAGAACCATTCCAGGATAGATGTTCTCCGGATTGCTGATCTTATCGCGGTTCATGTTGTAGATCTCTGTCCAGCGATTATAGCTTCCCAGCTCTCTCTTTGCGATCCTGCTTAAGGAATCGTTCTTCTGTACCGTATAAGTGCTGTTTACGTCAGAAGCGGGAACCTCAGATACCAGCTCTGCAGAAATGGTTCCATCTTTGCGGATGGTCAGCTTTCCAATGTTGGCTAACTTGGTTCCTGTCTGTGTGATGATCACGTCCTTTCCATCCATATCCTTCACCGTCATGGATGGGGTTGTCTCATGAGAATGACCGTCGATGCACACATCTACGCCGCGGATATGGCTTAACAGATTCACAGAGCTCCAGCGCTCTGTAACTCCAGTTTCTCCCAGGTGTCCTACCAGGATTACAAAATCTGCACCCTCAGCCCGTGCGCTGTCCACGCTGGACTGTACCTGACGGTAAAACGCCTCGCCGCTCTCATCCTCGCAGAAGGAATAGATATAATTCCCGTTTGTATCCTGGAAATACGCCGGCGTGGATTTTGTAAAGCTTTCCGGTGTGGAAACGCCTACATATGCCACTTTTGTATCTCCGTAGGAGATCAGCTTATAAGGAGCAAATACGGTATTCCCCGTTTCTTTACTGATAAAATTGCAGGAATAATACCCGCAGTTCAGCTTTCCTGATAACTCCAGGAAACGGGACATACCATAATCAAACTCATGGTTTCCAGGAACTGCCACATCATATCCAACCTGATTCATGATATCGATGATATATCCGCCCTCTGAAAGCGTGCCTACCGGCGCGCCCTGAATGGCGTCTCCCGCGTCTACCAGGGTAACGTAAGGAGTCTGTTTCAGCATTTCCTTTTTGTACAGCGACAAACCGCCATAGCCGATATTGTCGTCAATTCCGCAGTGAACATCATTGGTATATAAAACCACGATATCCTGATCCGCGCCCCTTTGTGCCCCCGTCTCATCTGCCCATGCGGACATGGACATACCTGCGATCAGGCTGCAGGTAAGTACAAGAGACCACAACAGCTGCAGGAATCTTCTTTTTCCCCTCTTTTCGGTCATATTATACAACCTCCTTGTGTGATAGTTTTGCCTCCGCCCCTCAGTGCCGGACAGGGGCTTATATAAAACCGCACGATGGATATGCGGTTCTTATCCTACCCTTAATTTAAACTTCTGTACCTCCCGCTCGGAATCCACCAGTTCAATCATGGCTCCCAGCCCCTGGAGCTTTTCCTCAAAACACTCATATCCTCTCTGGATATATCCGATCTCGTCAACAATGGTGTATCCTTCCGCCGCCAGTCCGGCAATCACAAGCGCCGCTCCGGCCCGAAGATCCGGCGCATTAACCTGAGCTCCTGTAAAGCCCTCCACACCGTTGATCACAGCCACATTTCCCTCTACCTTGATAGAGCTTCCCATACGGGCCAGCTCATCTACATATTTAAAACGGTTCTCAAAAATGCTCTCCGTTACCATACTGGTTCCCTTTGCCAGAGCCAGGGTCACAGCCATCTGAGGCTGCATATCCGTAGGAAAGCCGGGATACGGCAGCGTCTTGATATCCGTGTGGCGCTGAGAAGGTTTTCCAACCACCCGAACGGCATCGTCAAACTCAATGACCTCACAGCCAATCTCTGTCAGCTTTGCGGAAATGGCCTCCAGGTGCTTGGGAATTACATTTTTAACCATAACATCCCCTCTGGTAGCCGCTGCCGCGCACATAAAGGTACCGGCCTCAATCTGATCCGGGATAATGGAATATTCCGTACCGTGAAGCCGTTCCACGCCCCGAATACGGATGGTATCCGTTCCTGCGCCCTTAATATTGGCTCCCATGCTGTTAAGGAAGTTCGCCACATCTACGATATGAGGCTCCTTGGCTGCATTTTCAAGGATGGTCTGTCCCTCTGCCATGGCCGCCGCCATCATGATATTGATGGTGGCTCCCACAGAAACCACATCCAGATAAATGTGGCTTGCCACCAGATCAATGGCGTGAGCAATCACTGCCCCGCCCTCAATCTGCACATCCGCTCCCAGCGCCCGAAATCCCTTTATATGCTGGTCAATGGGACGGCTTCCGATATTGCAGCCTCCCGGAAGAGGAACCTGGGCGCTCTTATATTTACCCAGCAAAGCGCCTATAAAGTAATAAGAGGCGCGGATCCGACGAATGTATTCATCATCCACAGATACCTCTCTTATATTTCCCGCATTGATCTTCACTGTATGGCGGTCGATGCGGCGTACGCTGGCACCGATCTCCTGAATCGCCTCCAGCATTACGTTGATATCCCGCACATCCGGCAGATTATCGATGAGCACATCTTCATCCGTCATAATGGACGCTGCCAGGATACCCAGTGCGGCATTCTTCGCACCGCCTATGGTCACATCGCCCACCAGCGGGTTGCCGCCTTTTATAATATAATGTTCCATTTTACACCTCTAATGCTTATTTAAACCGTAAAGATATTGGCTCCTTTGATACTCCTAAGCCACCCTTACGCTGTCCGGCAGAATCATCTCAGGACGTCTCCGCCATGTCTGTAAATAGATTTCCCGGCTGATCGCCGGGCTAACTTCCATACTTAATAATTCCCTAAGTCTTTGTTCACATTTTATTTACATCTCTTAGATTATACCATAAGAATCAGATTTGTAAAGCAAACTCGCCTGCCCGGTGAAAAAAACGTTTCACCAGACAGGCGGCCTGCAGAAAATTATTCTTATTCGACCTTAAGGCCGCAAAGGAAACTGTTATGCTGGCTCTCAAAGTAAGACGCTGCATCTCCCAGTCCCATTTTCGTTGTGTCCTGAACTCCAGGATCATAGATTGTCACATTGTACGTATCATATCCGGATAAAAGAACGTAGCTGCCATCCTCCCTGTAGGCTATGACCGGAATCCCCTTATCGATAAAATACAGCACCTGATTCAACATACAGCCGGATGCATCGATAACCATGATCCCATCATCAAACAGCGTACTTCCGTTGAAACCATCCATGTGTCCCATCATATCCGCCGCCTGTCCCGTGGGATCCTTCAGATTGCGGACCGGCTGCCGGTTAATGCGGTCCCATACCAGATGCTGGTTTTCATCTGTAACAAATCCCATTTTATCATAGGCCAGATTTACCGCCTCTGAAAACTGTCTGGATGCTCCCAGAAAATGACCGCCTCCGTAGGCATAGAAAATCACCTGACCGTCCTCCCCCAAGGAAGTCTTTCCCGCCAGCTCCAGCGTGCTTGTATTTTCATAGGAAAATGCCGTTGGCTTATCCATCTTTACAGAAGCATCTTTCAAATCAGAATCCATCTGTACAAAATACAGACGTCCCATCTCCTGAGATGCGTACCAGCCAATTCCCTCCAGCGGATCGTCCTCCACCTTCTGATTGCACACGATAGTATCCTCATCCTGATAGATATACTGTTCCTCTCCCTGCTTTACCAGACGTTTCAGATGGATCCGCCCATCTTCCGTAACCACATCGGAAATATAGATCCCATCCTTTTTATATTCGCTTTCAATGTTCATTTCACTGTCCACAATATACATGGCATACATGGGCAGCCCCTGCACTCTTCCATTGACCTTCCATACATCGTCCTGTCTTGCGAAACCATAGATCAGATCGCTTCCCACAAATCCCAGCACTCTGACACATTCGCCCTCTGACGCGCTGATCTCCTGTTTCTGGGATGTATTAAAGTCCATGACATGGATTTTCTCCGGCCATGCAGAATCCTCGCCCTCCTGCCATGCCATACGGCTTCCGTCGTTGCTTACAGCAAAGGTTCCCTCTGTCAGGCCCTGAGCCACCAAAATGGATTCGTTGCTGCTTAAGTCGACGCCAAATACATTTCCGCCAAGCATCAGATATACCATTCCCTCTGGACTTACATAGGACAGCTTTTCCACATCCTGTTTCATCTTCTCAAAATCCTCAGCCGCAGGAATAAAGAATTTCTCTTCAACCATACTGCCGGCATTATTATAGTGGTAAAATACCACTCCAGTACGACCCTCATACGGCCCCCGGTTCATATAACCATACACCAGAAAATCCGCTGAACCGTCATCTGTTGCCTGAAGGATCTGAACGCTGTGGCGATCATAGGCGCTTCTCACATCCTCTCCTTCTTTGTCCAAAAATGTAAATATGCACATGATCCGCTGTTCCTTCTGATCGTATCGCCACAGATTTCCATTTACTTTAAAGAAAATATATCTGGAATCAGGACTTTTAACCGTCTGAAGATCTGTTCCCTCAGAGATTCCCAAAAGAATCCTTTTTCCTGAAAATAAGTCTGCACTTCCATTAAAAATATGATCTGCATTTCGTTCATAATTCATCAGGTAAATGCGCTGCTCATTCCATTTCATCGTGAAATTATCTTCTGCATGAACCAGGCTTTCCCTGCCTGCACTGTCGGTAAGACGTACTTGATATCGCACCTGAATCTGTCCCATAATGCCGTCAAATTCCTGCAGGATTATCTGAGGCTCCCCTACCAGCTCTGTCTTTAAACCATCCCAGGTAAGATGATCAAAACTGGCCCGGATTGTCACATGACCCAGAGAACTGTTGTCCTCGCCTGGGTTCGTTTCCAGATAGGATACCAGATCCCTGGCCTGATCGTAATTCAGGCTCTTTGTGGTAAACTCCCTGGCCAGCTGAAGCATATCCGCTGGTCCCGGCTGCTCCGTCCACATAATGCGGGTGTAATACTGGATTTGCTTCTCTGCTGTTTTTACATTCAGGATCAGAAGATACGCCTCATCCTTCGCAATCAGGTTCTGAATGGGAAGACTTACAGATGTCACTCCCTGATCGCTGATCCAATCCTGTATCTGGGTTCGCTCGATCAGACGCTCCATGGAAAGTGTACGGATCTCGTAACTGATCCCTGTAATGGTATTGCCGTATTCATGAATGCGCATCGTCAGACTTCGGTCTGCCGGAAGAATAGAAATCGAATCCCTGGCAGTCCTGTTTCCCATATCCTGAAGATACCCATGAAGTCCGTTGATCTCCTCTCCCTGAAACTCTGTATACACCACCGGCAAACCTGGCTCGTCCATGGACGAATATACGATATCCTCCTGCTTCACACTCTTCCTGGCGCCTGCAAAGTACACCACGATGGCAGCAATAAATATAAGAAACAGGATTCCTGCTCTTTGCATGAGTTTTTTCATATGTTGATCCATTCCTTTTTTGCTGATTTTATCCATGTAAACCCAAGAGTTAAAGTCAAAAACCGCCTTCAGACTAACCTGCACATGGTTCTTTTCCATCTAACCCTGGTATCATTCTATTTTATATAATAACCTTTAAAACTACAACTTAATCTTTTTTGAATTTTTTGTATCTGTTCAGTACGGCAGGAAAACAGGCATTATACTCGTTTATACATATGATTTTGCACCTGTTTTCACATCAAAGGAATCTTCGTTATGTCTTGAATGACGAAAGGAACTCAAGAAGTGCCCCATCCTGAACTGCTGCATTTTTATCCATCGAACAACCCGCAAAAAATCAGCCACGACAAAAATATCGTGGCTGATAAACCTCTTTAACGGAAACAAATTCCCCTGCTGCACCTCCGTTTGTGCATCTCATCCAAAAGCATCGTTTTAACTATATCCCAGAACCAGGCCGGGTAATTTGGCCGCTGCGGCGGACGGCTGGGGCCAGGGCCTTGCGGCGGGTGATTCGGCCAGGGACCCTGCGGCGGACGGTTCGGCCAGGGACCCTGCGGCGGACGGTTCGGCCAGGGACCCTGTGGCGGACGATTTGGGCCGGGACCCTGCGGCGGACGATTTGGGCCGGGACCCTGCGGCGGACGGCTAGGGCCAGGGCCTTGCGGCGGACGATTTGGGCCGGGGCCTTGCGGCGGACGGTTCGGGCCGGGACCCTGCGGCGGACGGTTTGGCCAGGGGCCTTGCGGCGGGCGATTCGGCCAGGGACCCTGCGGCGGACGATTTGGGCCGGGGCCTTGCGGCGGGCGATTCGGCCAGGGACCCTGCGGCGGACGGTTCGGCCGGGGGCCCTGCGGACGTATAGGATCATACATGGATTCCATATCCCAGGCCATCCCCTGCACGTCTGGTTCCATTCCACTGGTTCTCCATCCATTCCACCATGGATTCAATGGCGGACGCATATTCTGTTCCTCCCCCGTTCCTTCACTCATTCCGTACATCCCATCTACTCTTACCTGATGTATATCCTCCTCTTCCATTCCCAGCCTTTCACCAAACGTTTCTGACATATCGGTTGGATTCTTCTCATACTCTTCTGCCATCAGGGTCTGTTTTTCCATGTTCATTTTATCCACTTCTATTTTTTTCGCATTATTATATTCTGTCCCTGCATTTTCCCTCTCCTCTTTCTCCGTTAAAGCACACTCATTTTCTTTCTTCTCGTTTTCCTCTTTTATTTTTGCTTTCATTCCCATTTCCATCATCCCCATATCTTCTGTACCAATTACATTTCGTTCTTCTGATTTTGTTCTTTCTTTCTCTTCCTCATTATTTATGCTGACCGTTTCTCCTCCTGCAGCTTCTGAATATTTTTCCTTTGTCACGCCCCCTGTACCTTTTACACTGCTTTCATTTTCTTCCCCCGTCTCCATTTTTTTCAGTGTTTTCTCCTCGTTCATTCCCCATGCGTTTCTAAGTATCCCCATTTCCTCCGATGAAACTACCGCATTACAAACGGAATCGCAAAGTCGATTCACCATCAATGTTTCCGGGCACTCATCATACATAGGACTGTTTTGGTAATCCATTCGATCGCAAGCCTCTGATACATAATTTTGTATTACTCGGATCCCCATGGGATACATACTCTTAAAACATTCCATCTTCCTGTCCTTACGCATATCTTTCACTTTTATCATATGCTGTATGGTTTAAAAATGTTTCACGTGAAACATAAAATATTTAAAAACCTTTTCCATCCTGTTCTCCAACCGCCTTCTCGTCAATCATTTTGATACGCCTCCCCATATTGATTTTCCAATTTACGCATCAAAAAAGATGTCTTAACGTATTTTCACGCTCTGACACCCTTTTTGTTTTTCGCAGATCCTGTTTCTCAATTTTTTTTGACATATCCCAGTGCCTGCTCTAGAGCTTCCTGTTCCTCGCTCCCCAGCACTTTTTCTGTTTTTCCGGCATCCACTTCCTTCATATATAAATAGCAGCCTTCTTTGCTGTGCAGGCAGTTCAAAATAAAACCACTGTTTGTATAATCAAGAAGTACAAATACAAAACTCAGTGTTCCTCCCATTCCCGGAAATGCGTTATAACGCACCATTCCAAATTTCTGGAAGGAAGATCTGAAATTCCGATTCAAAGTTCGAATAGAATCCTTAGCAGCCCGATCCTCCGCTTTCAATACACGGATTTCCTCTAACTGATCCAGAATCACATCCTCTAATGTCTCCGCATCTTTCCCGCGCATAAAATAATCATATTTCCGGCTCAGCTTTTTCAGTTTGGACATAGTCGCAATTACCAGGATTAAAAGAATTGCCACCAGCCCGGCCAAAATTACGATCACATACGCAGGATCAAATGGAAGGTCAAATAACATACTGTTTTCCATTCTTTTTTAACCTCTCCTTACTTTTGCCAGAATCACCGATCCGAATTTTCCAATCACATCTCTTGGAATCAGGTTCTAATGAATAGACTCTATCATTTCCACAATTCGCTCCAGCTCTGCCTCTGAATAGTATTCAATCTCAATACGTCCCTTATTTTTGTCCTTATTATGTATACTGACCTTGGTTCCCATAATGCTCTTCATTCGATCCTCCAGATTCTGGTAGATCAGCATCAGTGCATCATCTTTTTTATTTTCCTTCTTCCCTTCCCCTGCAGCCTCTTTCGCTATCCGCTTTACCAGCTTTTCTGTTTCGCGGACGCTTAACCCTTTCTCAATAATCTCCTTGGCAGCCTTCAGCTGAAGCGCTTTTCCATCCAGCGAAAGCAGCGCCCTGGCGTGCCCGCTGCTGATTACACCCTGGATCAGCATTTCCTGAATCTGCTCATCCAGCTTTAAAAGACGCATGGTATTGGTAATAGTAGCCCGGTTCTTTGCCACACGTTCCGCAATCTCCTCCTGTGTCAGATCAAACTCCCGGATCAGCTGCTGATACGCCTTTGCCTCTTCAATAGGATTTAAATCTGCCCGCTGCACATTTTCAATCAGTGAGATCTCCATGGCTTCCTGGCGGCTGTATTCCTTCAGCACCACCGGCACTTCCTTCAGTCCCGCCAGCTGAGAAGCACGCCATCTTCTCTCTCCTGCGATGATCTCATAAAAGCTGCCATTCTTCTTTACCAAAAGTGGCTGCAGCACGCCATAGCGTTTAATAGAGCCTGCCAGCTCCTGCAGTTTTTCCTCATCAAAGGTCTTTCTGGGCTGTTCCTTGTTGGGCTGAATCAATGACAGCTTTACCATCAATTCTTTTCCCTTTCCATCCTCTCTGGCAATCTTTTCCTTCTGTTCTTTTATAACTTCCTCGCCAAAGATTGCTCCCAGACCTTTTCCTAACCCTTTCTTTGCTGCCATTATACCTCTCCTCTGCTAATCACTTCCGCTGCCAACATCCGATAACTTTCCGCCCCTGTAGATCGTGAGGAATACCGGTTAATAGGCATTCCATGACTCGGCGCTTCTGCCAGACGCACATTTCTTGGAATAATGGTTTTGTAAATTGTCTGATTCAGATTACTCTTCACACTCTCCACAACCTGCAGCGAGAGATTCGTTCTGGCATCATACATAGTGAATACCACACCCTCCATCTCTAAGGAGGGATTCAGTTTCCGTTTCACCAGATCCACCGTCTTAAGCATCTGATTCAATCCCTCCAGCGCATAATACTCACATTGAATGGGAACCAGCACTGTATCCGCTGCTGTCAGTGCATTGATGGTCAATATATTTAAAGACGGCGGACAATCAATTAAAATAAAATCGTAGTTATCTCTTATCTGATCCAGCGACTGTTTCAGCAGTTTTTCTTTATTGTCCACCTCCTGAAATTCAATCTCTGCCGCTGCAAGATTCATATCAGACGGGAGCACATCCAGATTCTCCTGAACCTCTCTGGCAATACATTCTTCAACCGACGCCTCCTCGGCCAGCATATCGTAAACGGTACGCTCAAATTCCTTTTCCTCCAGCCCCAGACCGCTGCTGGCATTTCCCTGAGGGTCAAAATCCACCAACATCACGTGCTGTCCTGCTTCCGCCAGACAAGCCGCCAGGTTAATAGCTGTCGTTGTCTTTCCTACTCCGCCCTTCTGATTTGCGATTGTAATAATTCGTCCCATATCCGTTTCCTCACGTTCGTTTTCGATTACCAGACGATTATAGCACAACTTTTTCTCTTTTCCTATGAAAAACGCTTTTTTATTTTATTTTTCTGTTTTATACAATGTCTCATCGGAAATGTTTCACGTGAAACATTTTGAGTCTCCCCCGTTGTAATCGTTATTTTGTTGTATTATACTATATATACCATCCTCAGATAAGGGACTGCACGCCCCATCTGGCGGACCATACTGCAGGCGGCAAACAGCTTTGCCGTCTCTAAACTCAATTTTCTTCAGGAGAATAAACCGAATGAAAACAAGGAACAAACTTTTAACACTGCTTATTCTGGCCGCAGGCGATGCTGCCGCTACCGCCTGTATCAACAAGGCCATTAAACTGTCTGCCATATCCAGACATATTCTTGAAAATGAATCAAGTTCCTCCCAATGCTATCACTGGCGCCTTGGCAATATTCATTACACAAAAGAAGGGAATGGAAAACCCATTCTGCTGATTCATGACCTGACACCAGCGTCCAGCGGATACGAATGGAAGGAATTTTCCAAACGTCTCACAAAGGATCATACCGTCTATACCATTGATCTTTTAGGATTTGGCCGTTCTGAAAAGCCGAATCTCACCTACACGAATTATCTCTATGTACAGCTCATCTCCGACTTTATTAAGTCAGAAATTGGGCATCGGACCGATGTAATCGCTACCGGCGACTCCTCTTCTCTCGCAGTCATGGCCTGCAGCAATGCGCCGGAATTATTTGACCGTCTGCTGCTGATCAATCCAGAATCCTTGCTTTCCTGCAGTCTGGTGCCTGGAAAAAATGCCAAACTTTACAAACTAATACTGGATCTTCCTCTTGCCGGTACTCTGATCTATAATATTGCCTGCAGCCGTAAGAATATTGCTCAGGACTTTATGGGCCGCTGCTACTGTAACCCATATTCCGTCAATTCCCGGTTGATTGACGCGTATTACGAATCCGCCCATTTAGGAGCCTCTCCCAAGTCCATTTATGCCAGTGTAAAATGCAACTATACTAAATGCAACATTACAAACGCACTGCGACGGATTGACAACAGCATTTATCTGTTTGGCGGTGAAGAACTGGATAATATGGCAGAAGTTATGGAAAATTACCGTAAATACAATCCGGCCATTGAGGCAATTACTATTCCAAAAGCAAAGCACTTGCCTCACTTAGAAGCTCCATCACGATTTCATGATCTGCTCTGTCCTTATCTGGAAGCTTAAAAATGTTTCACGTGAAACATTTCGGCTGAAACAGCTGATCTGTTCTCAAAATCTACTAAATTTTATACTAACAGGAGGACTATTACTATGCTGCGAATTGGATGCCATCTCTCATCTGCCAAGGGCTACTGTGCCATGGCCAGGGATGCTGCCACGATAAACGCCAACACATTTCAGTTTTTTTCCCGCAATCCACGGGGCGGAAATGCAAAACCGATTGATCCTGAGGACATATCCCAATTTCTTATTCAGGCTCAAACACAAGATCTCGCACCCTTGCTCTGCCATGCGCCTTACACATTAAATGCCTGCTCCGCTGATCCCCATCTTCGTGATTTTGCCAGAGAAACCATGGCTGACGATCTGATCCGCATGGAATATATACCGGGAAATCTCTATAATTTTCATCCCGGAAGCCATGTAAAACAGGGGACAGAGGTTGGTATCTCCTTTATTGCGGATATGCTGAACGCCATACTGTCCCCCACCCAGACAACCACTGTTCTCTTAGAAACCATGGCGGGAAAAGGCAGTGAGATCGGACGCAGCTTTGAAGAGCTCCGCCAGATTCTGGATCGTATCGAGCTTTCAGACCATGTGGGCATTTGTATGGATACCTGCCATGTATGGGATGCCGGCTACGATATAGCAGGGCATTTAGACGAAGTTATCACAGAATTTGACAATATCATTGGTCTGAAACGTCTGAAAGCCATTCATTTAAATGACAGTTCCAATCCCCTTGGCTCCCATAAGGACCGTCATGCCCGTCTGGGAGAAGGCCACATTGGCCTATCGGCTCTCATTGCGGTCATCAATCATCCGGCATTAAAAAATCTCCCGTTCTATCTGGAGACCCCCAATGACCTGGATGGATATGCCAGAGAAATTTCTATTATGCGTGAGGAGTGGGAGGGATAATTCCTCCCCTCCCATTTATCCCATTTTTCCTGTTCATCCACACTTGATTTTTCTTAATTATTTTCCCTCCTTTTTTCCGGCCAGCCTCCTCTTTCTCGCACTTTCTGTAACCGTTTTCATGCTTGCAGATCCTCTCAGAATCAGCCTGCAGGGAACCATGACTCTCTTTCCCCGTCGTCTCTCCCCGTCCTTTTCATCAAACCGCTCCTGAAGCAGACGCATGGTTTCTTTTCCCTGTTCCAAGGCATCTCTCTCCACCACGGAAAGCCTGAATCCCAGCTGCTCAAAAATCTCCTGGTCATCAAACCCCATAAATCCTACATCCTCGCCCACTATAAGCCCTCTTTTCCCCAGACAGCGCATACACCCTGCAGTTCCGCAGCCATCCAGCGCAAAAACCGCCGTGGGCGGCATATCGCCCTCTAACAGCCCCCCTATGGCCCTGGATATCTTTTCGGCACATTCGCCGTCTTGGATCACATACTCCTTTGGCACCTCCAGGCCATGATCCTCCATAGCCTGCAAAAATCCCCGAAACCGTTCTCTTTCTTCCTTCGTTCCGCCAATCCCCCGAACTACAGCGATTTTTTTATGACCTGCTTCCATCAGCGACTCCGCTCCCTCATAAGCGCCTCGCCAGTTATCACCAAACACACAGTCAAAGGGCGCGCCCTTTATATTTCCCTCTGTTAGCACTACCGGCATCCCCTGTTCTTCCAGGCGCACAAGCTTTTCCCTGGTCACCTTATCATCTTCAGCTGCCGGAGCCACAATCAGCCCCTTCATCCTCTGATTTTCTGCCGTTTCCAAAAACTCATGCTCTTTTTTTAAATCGCCTGCCGTATTCATAAGAACAATATTATATCCATAGGGCTGAGACGCCCGGCATATTCCCTCAAGGATCCCCGAATAAACCTTTTTCCCCACCTCCGGAAGGATCACTCCGATACTGAAGCTGTCTCTTCCGCTCAAGCTTCTCGCAATCAGGCTGGGCGTGTACTTATTCTTTTCAACTGCTGCCATTACCTTCTTCTTTGTCTCTTCCTTTACATACCCGGAACCATTCAGTACACGGGATATGGTAGCCGGAGATACCCCTGCTACGCGCGCTATTTCTTTAATATTCATACGATTCTGCCCCATCTGCAATGTATTTTGTGTAACCGTTTTCATCTATTTTCCCCGTGTTATATTGTTTCTGTACACCCATATGAAACAGTTCCCAGGCGTTTTCACAGCGTACGCTTATCTTCCTAACGGCTCTTTCCCCGGCAATCCGGCCTTTCTTGGATACTTCGCAGAAACCGGCCTTATCTTTCGTATCCTTACCAGACTTCTGGCTCCGTCTCCTCCAGGAAGTTCAAAGTGTACTACATCCTGAATCTCACCTCCAAGGATTTCCACCGCCTTTCTCCCCTGTTCCAGTTCTTCCCTGATTTCCCCGGATTTATATGGAATAAAGGATCCTCCTGCCTTCACAAAAGGCAAACAGTATTCTGACAGAGACGCCATATTTGCCACAGCTCTTGATACAGCCAGGTCATATGCTTCCCTGTGCTCCTTCATTCGTCCCACATCTTCTGCCCGTCCATGAATACAGCTTACGCTCTCCAGTCCCAGCTCTCGGCAGACCTGATCCAGAAATTTCACCCTCTTATTCAATGAATCCAACAGTGTCAGGCGAATCCCCGGAAACGCAATCTTTAACGGAATCCCCGGAAATCCGGCTCCAGTTCCGACATCAATCACAGAAACCGTTTTTACAATTTCCGGATACATCTTTATCAGGCACAGACTGTCGCAGAAATGCTTCGTTACCACCTCTCCTTCCTCTGTGATCGCCGTCAAATTCATCACCTTATTGGTCTCCACCAGCATTTCATAATATGCAAAAAACTGTTCCATCTGGATCTGACTTAAATCGATCCCAAGCTCTGCCATTTTGGCCTTCATCTTTTCAACAAATGATCCTGTCATTAACCCTGTCCTCTCTACTCTCTTCCCAGATATACCAGAAGCACCGATATATCTGCTGGTGAAACGCCGGATATACGTGAAGCCTGTCCCACCGTTGCGGGCTGTATTTGATTCAGCTTCTGCACCGCTTCCATCCGCAGACTCTTTACCTGCCCGTAATCAAAGTTTTCAGGAAGCTTTTTGCCCTCCAGTTTCTTAAACTGGGCTACCTGCTGCTTCTGCCTCCGAATATATCCCTCATATTTAATCTCAATATTAACCTGTTCCCGCACATCAAAGGGCAGCTCCGGGCGTTTTTTATCTATCCCGCCGATCTTCTCATAATCCAGCTCCGGTCTGCGCACCAGTTCCGCCAGGGTGCTTCCCGATTTCAGCGGCGTGCTCCCATACCGTAAAAGAACCTCCTGAACCACCGGCGTTCCTCCAATAGCAGTTCCTTCCAGACGCCGGATCTCCTCTTCAATGGCCTGCCGCTTTCCAAGCATTCTCTCATACTCCTCATCGCTTACCAGCCCGATCTCATGGCCGATTTCACGAAGCCTCAGATCTGCGTTATCCTGCCGCAAGAGCAGTCGGTATTCCGCCCGTGAAGTCATCATACGGTAAGGCTCATGATTCTCCTTTGTCACCAGATCATCGATCAGAACTCCAATATACGCCTGAGACCGATCCAGAACCACCTGCTCCCGTTCCAGAACCTTCATAGCCGCGTTTACACCCGCCATAAATCCCTGAACAGCCGCCTCTTCATACCCGGAGCTTCCGTTAAACTGACCACCCGCAAAAAGGCCTTTCACCCGCTTAAACTCCAGGGTAGACTTTAACTGCAGAGCATTGATACAATCATACTCAATGGCATAGGCATTGCGCACGATCTTCACATTTTCCAGCCCCGGTACGGTACGGTACATGGCATACTGCACATCCTCCGGCAGAGAACTGCTCATTCCTCCCAGATACATCTCATTGGTTGAAAGCCCCTCCGGCTCTACAAAAACCTGGTGGCGCTCCTTATCAGGAAACCGCACCACCTTATCCTCAATGGACGGACAATACCTTGGCCCGGTTCCCTCAATAGCGCCTGAAAACAGGGGCGACCGATCCAGATTATTCCGGATAATCTGATGGGTCTTTCCGTTTGTGTAGGTCAGCCAGCAGGAAACCTGTTCCTTTTGTACACTTTCCGGATCCGTTGAAAATGAAAACGGCACCACCCGCTCATCTCCAAGCTGCTCCTCCATCTTCGTAAAATCAATGCTCCTTTTATCCACTCTGGCCGGCGTTCCCGTCTTGAACCGAAACATTTCAATCCCGTTCGCAATAAGGGAATCTGTCAGATGTCCGGCTGCCTGGAGGCCGTTTGGCCCTGTGGCATTGCTTATATCCCCGTAAATACATCTGGCCCGCAGATAAGTGCCCGTACACAAAACCACTGCCTTTGCATGGTATATGGCCCCGGAAAACGTCCTTACGCCTTTTACAGTGCCATCCTCCACGATCAGCTCCGATACCTCTGCCTGACGAACCGTAAGATGGTCTGTATTCTCCAGTGTCTGTCTCATGGCCTGGCTGTACGCCTGCTTATCTGCCTGAGCGCGGAGGGAATGAACCGCCGGCCCCTTGGATTCATTTAACATCTTAGACTGGATAAAGGTTTTATCAATGTTCTTTCCCATCTCTCCGCCCAGCGCATCCAGCTCCCGTACCAGATGGCCTTTAGAGCTGCCTCCCACATTGGGATTACAGGGCATCAGGGCAATGCTGTCCACACTGACGGTAAACACAATCGTCTCAAGCCCAAGCCTTGCACAGGCCAGAGCCGCCTCACAGCCTGCATGGCCGGCTCCCACCACCACAATATCATAATTTTCTTCCAAATACGGCATCCTTTTACTTCCTTCCTGTCCTCTCATTTTCCCATACAAAACTTCGAGAAGATCTCATTTACCACATCATCATCCACCGCTTCTCCCAGGATCAGCCCCAACTGCTCATAGGCATCCGCAAGATCAATGGAATAAAAATCCTCCGGCATCCCGTCAAGAACGCTTGTCCTCACCATGTTAAGGCTCTTTAACGCTGCCTTTAGCGCCTCCTTATGGCGGGCGCTTGTAATATATACCTGATCGTTAAATGCAATGTTACCATGGTAAAACATGGACTTGATCTTAGACTCCAATGCCTCTATCCCCCTCTCCTCTTTTGCAGAAATGGGAATCACGCAGTGTCCGCACTGTGCCTCCAGAGCCTCCTTATCTACCGTAAGCTTTAAATCCGTCTTATTTAAAAGCACAATGGCTTTCTTATCTCTTATAAGGCCCATGATTTCATAATCGCTGTCATCCAGCGGCCTTGATCCGTCTGCCACATAGATAATCAGATCTGCGTCCTCAGCCGCCTTCACGGCCCGATCTACACCGATCCTTTCCACCACATCCTCCGTGTCCCGGATTCCCGCCGTATCCACCACATTGAGGCTGATTCCCTGAAGTTTTATCTGCTCCTCCAGTGTATCCCTGGTGGTTCCTGCGATATCCGTTACAATGGCTCTCTCTTCCCCTAAAAGCACGTTCATCAGTGACGATTTGCCTGCATTCGGCTTTCCAATAATCACCGTCCGCACGCCCTCCGTCATTACCCTGCCGTCATCGGATGAAGCAATCAGCTGCTCCACCTGCTCTATTACGGGTTCAAGAACCTTTAAGAGCCTTTCTCCATATCCATCCAGGGAAATATGCTCCGGGTCATCCAGGGCAGATTCAATAAACGCCGTCTCATAGAGAATAGCCTCCCGAAGCGCCCGGATCTTCCTTGATACAGAACCGCTAAGCTGGTTCACAGAGCTCTTTAAGGCATAGTCATTGGAAGCGTGGATCAGCTCTGCCACCGCCTCTGCCTGGGCCAGATCCAGCCGCCCGTTTAAAAAAGCCCGTCTTGTAAATTCTCCCGGTTCTGCTGTCCGCGCTCCGTTATGAAGAACGGTTTCCAGGATCCGCTGCACCATCCGCACACCGCCGTGGCAGTCGATTTCCACCGTATCCTCCGCCGTATAGCTGTTTGGCCCCCGCATAATCAGCGTCAGGACTTCATCTATCATCTCATCCCCGTCATAAATATAACCATAATGGACCGTATGGGATTTTGCCTCCTTTAAATTCCCCGGTTTTCCCTGCTTATTCCTGTAGATCCGGTCGATGATTTCAAAGGCCTGATCTCCGCTGATCCTTACAATCCCGATCCCTGAATTGCTCATGCCTGTTGCAATGGCAGCAATGGTCTCTGTTTTCATATCTGTTCCATCCTTTCACAAGCAAAAAGAGGCCGCCGCAAATCGCTCTGCAACAGCCTCCCCATGTTCATTTACCGGATTACTCCTCTGTCTCCTGTCCGCTGCCGCCGGCTGTCTCAGCATTATGCTCTGACAGGGAAGCCGCCTGATAGGAGTCGCTTCTGCGGTTATTTCCCCGGTAGCCGCCTGTACGCTCATAGCGTCCGCCGCGGCTGCGGTCATAACGTCCTCTGCGCTCACCGGCGCCCGTTTCCTTCTTAAGTGCAATCACCACATGGCGGAAGGGCTCCTCGCCCTCGCTGCGGGTGGTCACATATTTATCATTCTGGACCGCCGCATGAATAATGCGCCTCTCATAAGGATTCATAGGCTCCAGGGAAACAGGGCGTCTTGTCCTCTTAACCTTATAGGCAATGTTCTTTGCCAGGGTTTCCAGTGTCTCTTTTCTTCGCTCTCTGTAGTTTTCCGTGTCAAGCTTAACTCTTAAATACCCATCGGTATCCTTATTTACAATCAGGCTGACCAGATACTGAAGAGAGTCCAGGGTCTGTCCCCTCTTTCCAATGAGGATACCCATGTCTCCGCCCTCCAGTTCCAGGGACAGCTCCTGCTCCTCCTCATTATATGCCGCTTTTATGGATACGTCCATACCCATAGCGTCAAAGATCTGGGTCAGGAAATCCATGGCCTTATCCGCTATGGTCTCCTTCTTCTTTACCCGGATCACCGCCGGCTTTGCGCCGATTCCAAGAAATCCTGCGCTTCCCTTTTCCACTACCTCGTACTCCAGCTTGTCGCTGGTGGTCTCAAGTTCGATCAGAGCCTTCGTAACCGCTTCATCTACTGTCTTTGCAGTAACCGTAATCATATCCATACGAAACCCTCCTACTTCTTCTTACCCTTCTCCTGACGCTCGTTATACTTGGCAACCATATTGGCCTTGGAAGCCAGACTGCCCGGTTTTGCGTCCAGGTCATAATATTTATTGGATTCTTCCACCTGCGCCTTTGTCTTGGCAATCTTTTCCATACGGGCGGATTCTTCTTTTGTTTCCTTCTCCTCCATCCGCTTTAACATCTCGTCCACGTTTCCGACTCTGACAGGAGAAAGTCCCTTCTTGGCACGCTTTTTATTTGTCTTTTCAATGTTTTTCTGTACCAGGTCATCCATATCCACCTTATTCAGATAGGAATTGATCCATAACTGCTGGATAATGGTGAATGCACTCTGAGCAACCCAGTAAAGGCCGATACCGGAAGCAAAGGAGAAACAGAAGAATACGGACATCAGAGGCATCATGATATTCATGGACTTCATCATGTTAGCCGTAGGATTTTCCTCAGCTGACTGCTTTGGCTGGCTGGCTGTCATAAGCTTTGTGCTGTACCACTGGCTAAGACCCGCAAGCAGCGGAATCGCCAGAGCTGCAGCCGCCATACCGATAGTAACGCCATCTGCCTTTGCAAAGAAATTAGTAATTACCTGCGCCGGGGTATAAGCAATATTTAATCCAAAGAAATTCTGCAGGTTTTCAATGGCATCCACCGCATTAACGCCGGCATCCGTCACTGCCTGTCCCGCTGCAGGGAACGCACTGATAAAGTTATCCCACTGCTGGGCAGTAAACTTATATAAAAGATCAATGACTGTACTTACATTGTTGTAATCAAATTTCTCCCCCACCATCTTGTGGGCCTCTGCCAGCTGCGTAAATGCCTGCTGCGTCTGATATCCGCTTGGAAGCTGGCTGATTACCGTCTCATAATAGCCTCTTACAGACTGCACATAAGCCGGAATATTATAGATAACACGATACAGGGCGAAGATGATGGGCATCTGGATCAGCAGAGGCAGACAGCCGCCTGTCATAGATGTACCGTATTTCTCATATACTGCCTTAATCTCAGCCTGCATCATCATCGCGGCCTTTTGATCATTTTCTTTTCCCTTATACTTCTTCTGGATCGCTGTGATCTCAGGCTGCATAACGGTCATTAACTTAGATGACTTCTGCTGCTTAATGGTCAGAGGAATCATAAGAACCTTTGTAACCAGTGTAAACAGAATAATACAAAGACCGATATTTTCAATGCCGAATGTGCTGGTGAACTTAAATAGTAAATCCATGATCCAGCCAAGGAAACTGGCGACCGGCCCCAGAAAACCGCCTTCCTTTGTCAAAACTACTGCGCCGACTAAACCGTTCAAAACGCTACCTCCTTATGGGTATACTTCCCTCATTTAAGACACCGGACTGCGCTGATACGCAAGCGTATTTCCCTGTGTCTTTCTTAACGCGGACTTAAACCTGCGTTATCTTACAGCGCGAATCTGTTTCCGCGCCTTTATGGGACTGGATCATAACCGCCTTCTGCAAAGGGATGGCAACGAAGAATCCTTTTGCAGGCTAACCATGTACCTTTTAACGCGCCATACTTCTGAAGTGCCTCAATGGCGTATTGAGAGCACGTTGGCGTATAAATACAGTGAGTTTTCACCTTTAATGGCGATAAATATTTCTGATAGATCCTGATAAGAAAGATAAATGCCTTCTTTACCATAATTCTCACTTCGATTCTTTTAAAATGTGATGCAGTCCGCACAGGTGCATATAAGCACCCTCCAAATGTCTGTAATCAGATGTTGCGGCAGCCGATCTGGCCACCAGGATGATGTTTAACCCAGTCTCAATTTTATTATGATTTAACCGGAATATCTCCCGCAGCAGCCGGGTCACATGATGGCGCACCACGCTGTTGCCTACCTTTTTGCTCACCGATATGCCGATGCTGTTTGCTTCCTGCCCGCTTCTTACCACATACATGACTAACAGGCGGTTGGCATAGGACTTTCCATTTCTGTAGATGTACTGAAAGTCGCTGTTTTTCTTAATGGAAGGAAATCGCTTCATTCGATCCTCCTGTAACGATATTCACCGGATCGGCCAAATCCCCGCTCCCGGCGCTCCGTAAAGAAAAAGGCCACATGGAAATGTGGCCTGCAGTTCTTAAGCGGTTAACTTTGCTCTACCTTTTGCTCTTCTGGCAGCAATAACTTTTCTACCGCCTGCTGTCTTCATTCTTGCTCTGAAGCCATGAACTTTTGCTCTCTGTCTTTTCTTAGGCTGAAATGTCATCTTCATAATCCGGGCACCTCCTATCAAATATTATCTGGTAATGTGATAACACACATTTGACTAGTATAATTAAACATCTTCTCAATTATATAGAAGAAATCTGCCCTCGTCAAGCAATTTTTCTTAAAAGCCCCCGAAAACACGTGGAAATCCCCCTGTTTTCTTCCCCCACTCAATTAAAAATCTTAAAAACCGTCGTGAAACCGCTTACTTTACCAGTTTAAGCAGCACCTTTCCAAGTACAGCCACCAAAACCGCCGCCACAATCGCCTCAGGAATACCCGATGCGACAACTGTCGCCATCACAAGCCCCCATACGGCGTCGATCCCCACGCTCTTAACCTGGGCGTACTGCACCGCTAACAGCAGATAAATACTTCCCATAACGGATACTGTATTCACCATGGCCCCAACAAAACCGGTTACAGCTAACGCCGGCGTAAATTTTACCTTCAGCTTCATAAGAAGGATCCACAGCCAGCCGGCCGCCAGACCAATCATGATCCGGCACCCTACGGAAATCCACACTGCCTTTATGGCTCCGGAAATCCCGGTCATGCTCATAAAGGGTGAAAATGCAAAGGACAGAAGGGTGGGCGCCATGGTATTACTGATCATGGAACAGATTCCAAAGGTTCCTCCAAGGATCGCTCCAGCAAAAGGCCCCAGCAAAACAGCGCCTAAAATCACTGGAATATGCACAGTTGTCGCCTTCACCACCGGCAGCTGGATCATCCCAAGAGGCGTATTTGCCAGAAGGATCACCACCGCCATCATAAGTGCAACACTTGCAAGCCAACGGGTGTCTTTTTTTCTCTTATTCATTTTTTTCCTCCTTGCTGCTGTTCTTTTTAAAAGATACAACGCATTACGATTGTATTATAGCGGGCCTTCTTTTCTCTGTCAATATTTCTTTCCCCGTAATTCACCCTTGTGTTTTTCACATTATCCACAATTTGTTGATAACTTGTGGATAAGTGTGGGATATTTCGACTGTGATCCCCATGCATGGACAAAATCTCCTTATATTCTGCAACTTTCCCCATTGTGTAAAACCTGCAGTTATTTTTACCCACATTCTGTGGAAAACTGTCGGCTCAACGGCTAATTTCCTCTCCATCCACAGGTTTCCTACAAAGTTATCCACAGATATTTACACTTTTGATTGAAAAAATGGAGCCGTTAGTATACAATGTATTTAGATTGGGCAATTCTGCAATACAGTTTCAGGAGACAGAAAATGATAGATAAAATAAAAGAAAACTGGGAAAAGATCCTTCTTATATTAAGGGAGGAGTATGGGGATCAGATTACGGATATCTCATACAAAACATGGCTGGAACCGTTGAAACCCTATTCTTTTAAGGGAAATACCATTACCATCATTGTACCGGAGCAGCCATTTATATCCTATGTAAAGAAAAAATACAGCACCTTCTTAAAAGTTACCATCTCAGAATTTCTCGGCAAGGAATGTGAGGTGGATTTTAAAGCAAAAGAACAGGTGGAGGCAGAGGAACAGCCCGCCGCTCCGGCTCTGATTCCCAAAGCAAAAGCTCCCGTAAGCCCGGATGTAATACAGAACGCCAACTTAAACCCAAAGTATACCTTTGACACCTTTGTCGTTGGCTCCAACAACAATCTGGCTCACGCCGCAGCCCTTGCAGTAGCGGAATCTCCAGGAGAGATCTATAATCCGCTGTTCATATATGGAGGCGTAGGACTTGGAAAAACCCATCTGATGCACGCTATCGCTCATTTTATTTTAAAAGATAACCCTAAATCCAAGATCCTTTACGTCAGCTCTGAGACCTTTACCAATGAGCTCATTGACGCCATCCGTAACAAAAACAACATCACTACCACGGAATTTCGTGAGAAATACCGCAACAACGACGTTCTCCTGATCGACGATATCCAGTTTATTATAGGAAAAGAGAGTACCCAGGAGGAGTTCTTCCATACCTTTAACACCTTGTACGAATCAAAAAAGCAGATCATTATCTCCTCCGATAAACCTCCCAAGGAGATCGAAACCTTAGAGGAACGGCTGCGCTCCCGTTTTGAATGGGGCCTGACCGTGGACATCCAGTCCCCGGATTATGAGACCCGAATGGCCATTCTGCGCAAAAAAGAGGAGATGGAAGGATACAATATTGACAACGAAGTAATCAAATATATTGCAACCAACATTAAATCCAATATTCGTGAGCTGGAGGGCGCCCTTACAAAAATCGTGGCCCTTTCCCGTCTGAATAAATGCGATATTACCCTGGAGCTGGCAGAAGAAGCCTTAAAGGATATCATTTCTCCCAATGCACAAAGAGAGGTGACGCCTGAGCTGATCATCCAGGTAGTTTCCGATCATTTCGGCATTACTCCGGCAGATGTTATGTCCCAGAAACGCACGAAGGATATCGTATATCCCCGTCAGATCATCATGTACCTCTGCCGCGATATGACGGAAGCCTCCCTTCAGGTCATAGGGCTCAGCCTTGGAAAACGGGATCACACCACCGTAATTCACGGCGCGGAAAAAATAGCCGCGGACCTGCAAAAGGACGAAACCTTAAGAAATACTATTGATATTTTAAAGAAGAAAATCAATCCACAATAGGGCGTGGAATGGCTGTGGATAAACTGTTGATAATGGATCCGGCTTTTTGTGGTTCAAAATGGTTTTTAATCTCCTGTGGATAACTATGAAGGTTATCTGAAGTTTTGTGGACCCTTTCCACCATTTCTTCCACAGGTATTTATCCCCATTTTCAAAGGCTTCCTGGACTTTTACACAAACCCACAGCCCCTACTACGGTTACGGCGAAAATTAACTATATATATCTGCAACTATGACTTTGCCATCCCTACTCCAATCAGAAAGGAAGTTATCAACAATTATGAAGCTGCAATTCCAGAAGGACGCCATTGTAAATGGCATCAACATTGTTATGAAAGCCGTTCCATCCAAAACTACCATGTCTATTTTAGAATGTATCCTTATCGATGCTTCTTCCAATGAAATCCGCTTAACAGGCAATGACATGGAGCTTGGAATCGAAACGAAGGTGGAGGGACAGATCTTAGAACATGGAAAGATCGCGCTTGATGCTAAGCTTTTTTCTGAGATCACCCGCCGCGTATCCAGCCAGAATTCAACCGTTACCATAGAATCTGATGAAAAACTTAATACAACCATTCGCTGTGAAAATTCCGTATTCAATATTCAGGGACGGGATGGGGAAGAATTTACCTATATTCCTTATATTGAACGTGATAAATACATTACCCTTTCTCAGTTTACCTTAAAAGAAGTGATCCAGCAGACGATCTTTTCCATCTCCCCGAATGACAGCAACAAAATGATGGGCGGAGAGCTGTTTGAGGTAAATGAAAATCAGCTGAAAGTGGTTTCATTAGACGGTCACCGTATTTCTATCCGCAATGTTACTCTGAAAGACCACTACGAATCGACCAAGGTCATTGTTCCTGGAAAGACCTTAAGCGAGATCAGCAAGATTTTAGGAGGTGACAATGAAAAAGAAGTACGGATCTTCTTCAGCTCTAACCATATCCTCTTTGAATTTGACAATACCATCGTGGTTTCCCGCCTGATCGAGGGAGAATATTTCCGCATAAACCAGATGCTTTCCAGCGATTATGAGACGAAGCTTTCTGTAAATCGGAGAGAATTTCTTGACTGTATTGAGCGCGCCACTATCCTGATCCGCGAAAATGATAAAAAGCCGCTGATTCTTCAGGTAAGCGATAACACAATGGAGCTGAAGTTAAATTCCAGCTTTGGTTCCATGAATGCGGATCTTATGATCCATAAGACCGGTAAGGATATTATGATCGGCTTTAACCCCAAGTTCCTGATCGACGCCCTCAGAGTCATTGAAGATGAGGAGATCAATATCTACATGATGAATCCCAAATCCCCATGCTTTATCAAGGATGAGGAGGAAAATTATATCTATCTGATCCTTCCCGTAAACTTTAATGCAGCTTCTGTGTAACGGCACAGCTGCCCTGGGCGGTCTGCCTTTGAGGCTATGCAGGAATGGAATGACAATTGCATATTTATACATCCAGTGTGCGCCGGAGAAAGACATTTTCCCGGTGCGCCTGTGATTCATGGTAATAGAAAGGAAAAACATGGAAACAATTAAACTGAGAGAAGAATATATCAAGCTTGGCCAGGCCTTAAAAGCGGCAGGCTTAGTGGAATCCGGAGTAGACGCCAAGTATGCCATTGAAGACGGCCTTGTGTCGGTCAACGGCGAGACGGCTTTCCAGAGGGGCAAGAAACTGGTAGACGGAGACGTGGTTGTTTACGAAGGAAACACCATTAAGATCATCAAATAATCCCGGAAAGAGAACATCCATGATCATCGAGTCCATAGAGCTTAAGAATTACCGCAATTATGAAGAACTACATATGGAACTGAATCAGGGAACGAATATTCTCTATGGCGACAATGCCCAGGGAAAGACAAATGTTCTGGAGTCAGTCTATGTCTGCTGCACCTCCAAGTCACACCGCAGCGCAAAAGACAGGGATATCATCCGTTTCGGTCAGGATGAGTCCCATATTAAGCTTCAGATCCGAAAAAATGATATTCCCTGCCGCATTGATATGCATTTAAAGAAAAATAAGCCCAAGGGAATCGCCATTAACGGGGTTCCCATTCGAAGGGCCAGCGAACTGTTTGGTCTGGCCAATGTGGTATTTTTTTCCCCTGAGGATTTAAACATCATAAAGAATGGTCCCTCGGAGCGGCGCCGTTTTATTGATATGGAATTGTGTCAGCTGGATAAGCTCTACGTCCATTCTCTGGTTCAGTATAACCGGGTTCTCCTGCAGAGGAACCGTCTCCTTAAGGAACTGTCCTTTAAACCGGAATATGAACCAACACTGGACATTTGGGATGAACAGCTGGTAAAATACGGGAAAGAGGTTATTACCTCCCGTCGTTCTTTTATCCGGCAGCTGGGAGAGATTATACGGGGAATCCACACCCGGCTTTCCGGTGGGAAAGAGGAGATATCCGTTTTCTATGATCCGGATACACAAGAGGAGGAACTTGAGACGGCCCTTTTAAAGAACCGTTCCCAGGATATCCGACAAAAGACTACTCTGGCAGGTCCTCACAGGGATGATATCAATTTTATTGTAAATGGTATCGATATCCGACGGTTTGGCTCCCAGGGCCAGCAGCGTACCGCCGCCCTTTCTCTGAAGCTGTCCGAACTGGAGCTTGTAAAGCTGGTAAGTAAGGATGCTCCCATCCTTCTTTTGGATGATGTTCTCTCGGAACTGGACGGCAGCCGCCAGACCCAGCTTCTGTCCGCCATACAGGATATTCAGACCATGATCACCTGTACCGGGCTGGAGGATTTTGTTAATAACCGGTTCCCTATTGACAAAATCTTCAAAGTAGTGGACGGAAAGGTATACAGCCAGAATTGACACACATAAGAAGTTACCTGAAAAGAAAGGAAGATATAGAACATGGCAGAGCAGCAATACGGAGCAGATCAGATCCAGATCCTGGAAGGACTTGAGGCAGTGAGAAAGCGTCCCGGTATGTATATCGGCAGCACCTCTGCCAGAGGCCTTCATCATCTGGTTTATGAGATCGTAGATAACGCAGTAGATGAAGCCCTTGCGGGATACTGCGGCTCCATTAACGTTACCATCAATGAGGACAATTCCATCACCGTTATCGATGACGGACGGGGAATCCCTGTAGATATACAGAAAAAAGCGGGTATCCCGGCTGTGGAGGTAGTATTTACGATCCTTCATGCAGGAGGCAAATTCGGAAGCGGCGGATATAAGGTTTCCGGCGGGCTTCACGGCGTAGGCGCCTCCGTTGTAAATGCCCTTTCCCAGTGGCTGGAGGTTCAGGTCTACCGGGATGGAAAGGTATATGAACAGCGGTATGAGCGGGGCAAGACAATGTATCCCCTGAAAGTAGCAGGAACGTGCAGTCCTGACAAGCATGGCACCCGCGTATGTTTCCTTCCAGACAAGGAGATCTTTGAGGAAACCGTATTTGACTATGATACACTGAAAATGCGTCTGCGGGAAACTGCGTTTCTTACAAAGAACCTAAGGATCAGCCTCAGGGATGAGCGGGAGGAAAAGCATGAGCATACCTTCCACTATGAGGGCGGAATCAAGGAATTTGTGTCTTATTTGAATAAGGGCAAGACGCCCCTTTATGAAAATGTGCTCTACTGCGAAGGCACAAAGGATGGTGTATACGTGGAAGTGGCCATGCAGCACAATGATTCCTATACCGAGAACATTTACACCTTTGTAAATAATATCAACACCCCCGAAGGCGGCACCCATCTGACCGGTTTTAAAAATGCCCTTACAAAGACCTTTAATGACTACGCCAGAAAGAGCAGGCTGTTAAAAGACAATGAGGAAAGCCTTTCAGGTGAAGATATCCGAGAGGGTCTGACTGCGATCATAAGCGTAAAGGTAGGGGAACCGCAGTTCGAGGGACAAACCAAGCAGAAGCTGGGAAACAGCGAGGCCAGAGCCGCTGTTGACAATATTGTTAGTGAGCAGCTGACCTATTACCTGGAGCAGAATCCGGCGGCAGCCAGAGCCATGTGCGAAAAGTCCATTATGGCACAGAGGGCAAGAGCAGCAGCCAGAAAAGCCAGAGATTTAACCCGCCGTAAGTCTGCCCTGGAGGGAATGGCTCTTCCGGGAAAGCTTGCAGACTGCTCGGACAAAAATCCTGAAAACTGTGAGATCTATATCGTAGAGGGAGACTCTGCCGGCGGCTCTGCAAAGACCGCCCGCTCCCGCGCAACCCAGGCTATCCTGCCTCTTCGCGGTAAGATCTTAAACGTAGAAAAAGCCAGAATGGATAAGGTTTACGCCAATGCAGAGATTAAGGCCATGATCACAGCCTTCGGAACCGGTATCCATGATGATTTCGATATCAGTAAGCTTCGCTACCACAAGATCATTATCATGACCGATGCCGATGTGGACGGCGCTCATATCAGTACCCTGCTTTTGACCTTTATTTACCGCTTTATGCCGGAGCTGATCAAGCAGGGCTATGTATATCTGGCACAGCCGCCCTTATATAAGATTGAGAAAAACAAGCGTGTCTGGTATGCCTACAGCGATGAGGAACTCAATTCCATCCTGGTGGAGATCGGCCGTGACAACAGCAATAAGATCCAGCGCTATAAGGGTCTGGGAGAGATGGATGCGGAGCAGCTTTGGGAGACCACCATGGATCCTGAGCGCCGGATTCTCCTTCGCGTGACCATGGATGAGGAGACAACCTCTGAGGTAGATCTGACCTTTACCACCCTGATGGGCGACCAGGTGGAGCCAAGAAGGGAATTCATTGAAAATAATGCGAAAAAGGTAAAAAATCTGGATATCTGATAATGGTCCGGCCATGTATGGCAGAACTGTTTCGCTGCAAATGAGATCGAACATAAAGGAGATAGACTATGGAACCAAATGTATTTGACAAGGTCCATGACGTAGACCTGAAAAAGACCATGGAACAGTCCTATATCGACTATGCCATGAGCGTCATAAGCGCCAGAGCTCTGCCTGACGCCAGGGACGGCCTTAAGCCCGTTCAGCGCCGTGTGCTCTTTTCCATGATAGAGTTAAACAACGGGCCGGATAAGCCCCATCGTAAATGCGCCCGTATCGTCGGAGATACCATGGGTAAATATCATCCCCACGGCGACAGCTCCATCTACGGAGCTCTGGTAAATATGGCTCAGGACTGGTCCACCCGCTACCCGCTGGTAGACGGCCATGGAAACTTTGGTTCCGTGGACGGAGACGGCGCTGCGGCCATGCGATATACAGAGGCCCGTTTAAGCCGTATCTCCATGGAAATGCTTGCGGATATCAATAAAGATACCGTAGACTTTGTACCCAACTTTGACGAGACGGAAAAGGAGCCTCTGGTTCTGCCTTCCCGTTTCCCCAACCTGCTTGTAAACGGTACCTCCGGAATTGCTGTAGGTATGGCGACGAATATTCCTCCTCACAATCTCCGTGAAGTCATCGGCGCTGTTTCATTGATGATTGACAACCGGATCAATGAGGACAGGGATACTACATTAGAAGAGATCATGGAAGTGATTAAAGGTCCCGATTTCCCTACAGGAGCTACTATTTTAGGCCGAAGAGGCATTGAAGAGGCTTACCGTACCGGACGGGCCAAGATCAAGGTAAGGGCCGTTACCAATATTGAGACCATGGCAAACGGCAAGTCCAGGATCATTGTCACAGAGCTTCCCTATATGGTCAATAAGGCACGTCTGATCGAAAAGATTGCGGATCTGGTAAAAGAAAAGAAAGTTGACGGCATTACCTATATCGGCGATGAGTCCAACCGCGAGGGTATGCGGATCAATATTGAGCTGCGCCGTGATGTAAATGCCAATGTTATTTTAAATCAGCTTCTTAAGCATACACAGCTGCAGGATACCTTTGGCGTAATCATGCTGGCTCTTGTCAACAACCAGCCAAAGATTTTAAACCTGCATCAGATGCTGGACGTCTACATCTCTCACCAGGAGGAGGTAGTCAGAAGACGGACCCAGTACGATTTAAATAAGGCAGAGGAGCGGGCTCACATATTAGAAGGCCTGCTGATTGCCCTGGATCATATTGACGAGGTGATCCGAATTATCCGCAGCAGTGCCAATGTGGCAGAGGCCAAGGCGCAGTTAATGGAACGTTTTGGACTTTCTGACGCTCAGTCTCAGGCTATCGTGGATATGAGACTGCGCGCTCTTACCGGTCTGGAACGGGAGAAGCTGGAAAATGAATATAAAGAGCTTCAGGCAAAGATTGCGGAGTTAAAGGCGATCCTGGCAGATGAGAAAAAGCTTCTTGCTGTAATCAGGGAAGAAATCAATGTGATTGCCGCTAAATACGGGGATGACAGGAGAACCGCCATCGGTTTTGATGATGACGTATCCATGGAGGATCTGATCCCCGATGAAGATACCGTCGTTGCCATGACCCATTTAGGCTACATCAAGCGGATGGACGCAGACAACTTTAAGAGCCAGAACCGGGGCGGAAAGGGCATAAAGGGAATGCAGACCATAGAGGAGGACTATATTGAGGACCTTCTTATGACGACCAATCACCATTACATGATGTTCTTTACCAATACAGGACGGGTATACCGTTTAAAGGCCTACGAGATTCCGGAGGCAGGACGCACCGCTCGGGGAACCGCTATTGTGAACCTCTTACAGCTTCAGCCGGGAGAAAAGATCACGGCTATTATTCCCATGCGGGAATTTAACGAGGATCAGTACCTTATAATGGCTACCAGAGAAGGTATGATCAAGAAAACACCAATGGTAGAATACGGCAATGTCCGTAAGAACGGCCTTCAGGCCATTGTTTTAAAGGACGGGGACGAGCTGATTGAGGTAAAGGCTACCGATGACCAGCAGGATATCTTCTTAGTTACCAAGAAAGGTATGTGTATACGCTTTAAGGAAAAGGATGTGAGAACCACGGGCCGTGTGTCCATGGGTGTGATTGGTATGCGCTTTGAGGAAGATGATGAAATCATCGGTATGCAGACTGCAAATCAGGGCGAGGAGCTTCTTGTTGTATCTGAAAATGGAATGGGCAAGCGAACGCCGACGGCAGAGTTTAAGCCGCAGTTCAGAGGCGGAAAGGGTGTGCTCTGCTACAAGATTACAGAAAAGACAGGTTCCTTAGTAGGGGCCAAACTGGTAAATGACGGAAGAGAGATTATGCTTATTACCACCGAAGGCATCATTATCCGAATGTCCGTAGATGATATTTCCGTTATTGGAAGAAACACCTCCGGTGTAAAACTTATGTCTATTGACCAGAATTCAGATATTAAGGTAGCCAGCATTGCCAAGGTTCGTGAAAACGAGACCAAGGACAGCAATGTCTATAATGAGGAATACGAGGAGGAGGTCCAAACGGCAGAGGAAGAGTAAGACAGAGGAATTTAAAACTTCTGTTTTGCAGCTCTGATATAAAATAAAAATGAGGTGCCCAAAAGGAGATTCATCGCAGTCATATGTTGAAAAGCTTTTCTTTTTTGGTGCCTCATTTCATTTTTGCTGCAGCAAAAGAATCAAGTAATGCAATATATATGTATTGCTGTAAAGGGGATAGCTCACTGTCTGTACACCAGTGTCGAATAGAACTGTAAAAACATTAAAAAGTTGAACTTCAATTCGTAAAGTAGATGTTGTGCGAAACAATAAATACAAATTTTTAGTCATATAAAAACGCTACCGGATTGTTGGTAGCGTTTTCTGATTGTGTATTTTCATTTAATTCAATAACTTTTTTTA
>NZ_BLTJ01000019.1 GCF_013282095.1 Enterocloster alcoholdehydrogenati | reverse complement strand
GTCATTTCAACTCTGTGAACCGGTTTCTTTTGTCTTGCCATAGTAAAAAGCCCTCCTAATGATATTTATTTTATCATAGAAGGACCTTATCGTAGTTAATTTTACAGAAAAAGTTTCACATTCTCACAAGATTTTCAAGTTTTGTAATAGGCTCTATATCTAAAACTGATACACCTGATCCAATATGCAAATATTCAAGTTTTGTTAAATTCTCTATTCGAGAAATATCAGGATATGCCCCCCATTTTATATAAAGTTTTTTTAGTTGCGTTTGAGAGCAAATAGCATTAAATAACTCTTGTGATACTCTCGTGCCAAATGTTAATTGCGTGAAAGCACAAGGATTATCATTCAGAAAATCTATCCATTCTTGCACAATTCTCTTTTTATCTTTTGCTTTATATTTATCACTAAGTTGTGTGCAGTTGATAGTTATATTACTTTCGCCATCATACTCAGAAAGCTCTGTAACCCATTTACTTTTAGGTTCATCTCTATGATAATAGTCAAAACCATATCTGATTTCTTTTTCATTTAGCATAAAATCACCCCCCACAACTTCTTATTTATTGTCATCTTCATTATACTTCATCACCTATCGAAAAGATAGCATATTTTATGAAACTTGTCGGCTGGGAACAGCTTGCAACGCAAGGTGTCCCCAGATGGCAAGTCCACAAAAGGGTAGCTGGCGGCAGCCAGCGCAGGGGAAGCGTAGCGTCCCCTGTATGATTTCGAGCAGACCATGACTGCGGAAAATCACAGCCCTCCGGCGAGGAGCCTTCGGAGAACGCAATGCACCAACCTCTGGGTGGTGTATAATTGCGCCCTTAGTAAACTAAGGGGTTTCCGCCTTCTCCCGTTCCAGCAGTTTTTTCAATAGTTCCTGCGTGTCCTGTCTGTGAAAAATGAGTTTCAACAACAGCATTACATCATCATCTGTCAGGCGTTCCGGTTCTTGCAGAAAACTTTCCAGCATACCGCCACGAGTGCAGAGCCGGTGCGTCCGTTCCTTTCTGGTAAGCTGCTTCAACTGGTGCTGTAATGCCTTTTCATCATTGATAGCTTTCCACAGTTTCTTTTCGCTTTTCTCCAGCTCCCGGCTGAGTTTTTCCAGCTTTGAGGCATCAGGCAAGGGCAGCGTCCTCCTTTCCCGGTATCAGCACATAAATCTTGTTCGGTTGTCCCACACCCTGACGCACCCGCATGATAAGTCCGGCGTTTTCCAGTTCATTCAGAGAACGCTTGACCGTCATGGAGCTGCGGGACAGGACTGCGGCAATGGCTGTAACAGGGAAGCAGACAAACAGGATTCCGTTCTCGTCCTCCTGACCGTTGGAGAGCATAGCGTCCAACATCCGGCAGTACATGACCTTTGCGGTGCTGCTGACTGGAAATCCTGTCAACGCTCTGGGAAAAGGCATACAGGGCGGCAAGGGTGTGTCTATCGTCATAAATTCAAAATTCATTCGGTGTGTTCCTCCTTTTTCTTTGCTCGTTTGGATAAATAACGGGGACAGTCAACTACAACCGCCCGGAAGCTCTGCCTGCACCCATGCTGGCATTTCCGGCATAATTCGTTGTAAGTGACACGCCCCCGGTCATTGAGGTAAAAGGAAAGCTCATGCTTCCTCTTTTTGCTCATTCTCGGCATATTGTGTTTCCTCCCGTTTTAGTGTATGGTTTCGGGGCGATTTTCGGCAAAATTACAGCCATAGAGCCGCTTAAAATCTCCCGAAGTATCAGCGATAGGGTAGACTATCCCCCTATCAGATTGTCGTGTTTCGGTATCATTTCAGTGTCAGTTCGCCAGTTCTCCCCGGTGTCGTTCCTCCCCTGAATCTCACAGCGGCGTATCGCTCCCTTTGGTACGCTCGTTTCGGTCAGGGTTCCTCCACATCCCCGCCAAAAGTCATGGCACTACATTGCCGGGGAAGCATATCCCACACAGGCTGGTCATTCGATTGGAATAATCCATCGATGAACTACCTGTATCATAGAACATTTTTGTGCCCAGTGCTGAATGTCCGAAATATAGGAAAAAATTGAAAAATCAAAAATTTTCCACGATTGCGAAATGGATATGATATAATCAATTCAACGGTTATAAATGCCGTCAGAAAGGGGGCTGTTTCAATGAAAGGGGCTACTTCCATACAGGAACGATTAAAAGATTTACGAGTGAATAAAGGGCTAAAACTGGAAGAACTGGCAAAACAGACTGGCATTTCCAAATCAGCTCTTGGAAGTTATGAAAAAGATGATTTTAAGGAAATCAACCATGGCAACCTTATCACACTGGCAGAGTTCTATGGTGTGTCCCTTGATTATCTATTTTGCCGGACAGAGAATATGGAGGAGAGCAACACGCCATTAACAGAGCTGAATTTGAATGATGAAATGGTGGCACTTCTGAAAAGCGGTCGGATTAACAACCGTCTGCTCTGCGAACTTGCCACTCATAAGGATTTTATCAAGTTTCTTGCGGACATTGAGATTTATGTGGATGGTATTGCCACCATGCAGATTCAAAACCTCAACGCCCTTGTTGATACTGTCCGGCATGAAATTATTGAACGGTATCGCCCCGGCGAAGATGACCCACATTTGAAAGTGCTACAAGCCGCCCATATCAGCGATGATGAATATTTCAGCCACATGGTGTTGGATGACCTCAACCTTATTATCCGGGATATTCGGGAAGTCCACAAAAAGGACAGCGAGAGTGCACCACAGACCACCGTTGCCGATGAACTGAAAGAAAATCTGGAAGCGGTCGAAAATTTCAAGGGCAGCCGTTTGGAAAAACTAGCACTGCTTTACTGCAAGCAGCTCGGTATCAACTACAAAAATTTATCAGAAGAAGAATTTCGCTGGCTGATTCGGATTCTCCAAAAATCAAAGAAAATGGGAACGCCTATGAGCCAGAGGAAAAAACGGTAACAAAAAACCGCTGTTGCATGGTTGTGTTGGCTTCCATGTAGCAGCGGTTCGTGCTGTGGTTATTCAGTTAAAATTTCAAAGCGACAAGTTCATTTCCTATCTGCAATTATTTTATCAGCAATTTGTTCCAAAGTAGCGTCGAAGTCCAAACCAATTAAGTCAGGATAAAAAATATAGTCGGTAAGATTGTCTAAGCCGGTGTTAATCTCCAGATATTTCAACCACCAATCTCTTTCCCCTTCCCCAAACTTCAGAATGTGTAAAACGATTTCCTTGAGTTGCTCATTTGATAAATTAGATTTCATTGGCGGAGACATTAAGGCTCTGCGTGCTGTTGTTTCTAAATCGGTGTAACTCCAATAAGCTTGAAAGATATTAATTTTTATCTTCTTATTTCCAGTAATTTCTCTCAAGTTCTTTTGTAGCTGCCCTAACTCTTTTTTTGCTTCTTTATCACTATCACAATCTTTTTCGTCCATGAGTAGTGCCGCCTTTTCAATAATTTCCATTACGGCTGGAAGCTTCGTTTCGTCGATACTGATTTTTTTCATATTCTACCTCCAATTCCGATTTTTTACTCTGTTCAACTCCCCTATAAACTGGAATTGTTATTCAGGAAAAACAAGCACACAGTTTTCTAAATCGTCAGTATCTTTTTCGGAAATATATATCTGAGCCGACAAAGATAAATCATTTCCTATAAATTTTTCCCTTTGAAACAAATCCCTCACTATATGCCAGTTTCTATGTGCATTTTCAGTTTCCAACCAAATACCCATCAATGGTCCAGGGTCTCCGTCCTCTGTGTCTATATAATCATATCCATTGCTTTGTATCAAAGAATTTGATACCTCTTCGATACGGTCTGGTATGCGATATCTCAAATCCAAATCAGCATTTTCAAGCATTCCTGGATTTAACAACACAATAATCGTCTGCATATTTCTTCCCTCCAAATTCTAATTTATATAACTCTTTCCATCTCAACAAACTGGAAATTTACAGTGCTATCTTTTTCCATTTTCTAATCTTAGTTCTAAAAGTTCCGAAAGGAGCAACAGTATTAACGTGAATGAACTTGTAAACTTCCCATACCGCTGCTTTTGTAGCATCATCAGCCCACTTTCTCATATGTGGTTGAAATAGTTCTTCCTCACTCATTGAGTCAATCATTGTATGGATAGATGTAATATTTTCTTTTAATCTATCTTTCAATTCTGCTAATGACAAATGTGAGTAAGTATCTGTAAACCATTGATATAAATCGCCTAACTGATTCCACTTAAACATATCTGATGGTGTTTTCACTTCAATTCCATGTTTCTCATCATCTTCCCATCTCAAAACTAATGTTGTCCATCCAACTTGATAAGCAAGATTTTCTGCTGGTGTTCTATCTACTTCGATTATTCTCTTACCTTTTAAAGATTCAGGAATATTATCAAATTCAGAAATATACTTTTCAAAGCTTTTATTTATCTCATCTTTTAATTCCTCTTTATCCTTGTATGTTCTCAAAATATCTCCTCCACAAATTCTTATTTGTCATAATCATTCTACCATACCGTTATGAATAAATCATCTCATGTAAAACAATTTCTTCTGCCCGGTTATGAATGTTATTGCAACGCTGCACCCATTCCATCTGAGAAGTACGCTTCAATTCTTCGGTCACGCCCTCGGCAGCTTTCATCTGCTCCATGATGGTGTCTAACCGTTCCTGTGCCTGTTCGTTCAGGTCTGCAAGATATGTCCACAATTCTCCGGTCAGTATCAATGTGTTCAATCTGGCTGGGTGGACTTCTCTCAAATATTCCCGGTGTAACCGTCCATACTTTCCGATAGGGCGGTGTTCTTCCGGCAGCTTCAAATCTGGGATGTAATAATCTCCGACAAGGATATAATCAATTCCGTTTTCCGTTATTCTTTGTTTCAATTCGCTCATGTTCCTTACCTCCTGTGGAAGCAGGCTCGTCTGGTACTAACTCAATCACATCTGTAATCTCGCAATTCAGCGTTTCGCAGATACGGGCTAATGTGTCCATGCTGATGTGCTTTCCCTCTTTGCTCATGTTGGCAATCATATTCGTTGTCATACCAGCGGCAAGCCTTAAATCCTCTTTTCTCATATCACGCTCTAACAGTGTGTGCCAGAGTGGTTTATAGCTGATGTGCATATTGTTTTCCTGCCTTTCTATCCATACCACCGGGGCGGCTGCCCCGGCAGGAGCTTTTCTCTTATTATAACACCAATCTTGTGAAATCACAATTTATTCTTGTAGCCTGCCGCTGATACCGTCTGGATTGTTTTTTCCTTTCTTTTTGTTCCCTTTAATTAGCCATTAACTGCTTCATGCCCTGGCTTTTAGTTCATGTGAGATAAAGAAGTAAAAGAAGTGTAAAAAATTTTGCCGTTCCTATCCGGTAAGAGAACCGGACAGGGCGGGCATTAGTCGGGCAGTTCTACCTTGCCGACAAAAGAATAATAGATTTCAATTTCTTGTCTGCGTAATTTCCCCCGGCGTTTCCCGTCAAGGGCAACGCTTTCATGGATAACGATTTTCTCCACAAACTCCCGCAGCAGAGTGGGGGTAAGTTCTTCAAAACTGGTGTGCCCGCGAACCACTTTCATAAACTTTTCTGCGTTTTCGGTGGCTTCCTTCGCTTTGGAAAGTTCTTCCTGCAATCCGGCGACACGCTCTTTCAGTTCTTTCTGCTCGGCTTCATAGTCTGCCGACAGTTCCGAAAAACGCTCGTCTGATATGCGCCCGGTCACGCTGTCCTCATACAGCCGCTTGAAGATAGCGGACAGTTCACTGATACGCTTTTGTGCCGTTTCCAGTTCCTTTTTCTTGGCGGCGTTCCTCCGTCTGCCCCCGTCCTCGTTCTGCTCCACAAGCAGCTTCATAAACCGGGCTTCATGCTTTGCCGCATAGCTGGTAATCTTCCTAAGGTTTTCAGTCACTCCGGCGGTCAAAAGGTCGGTGCGGATAAAGTGCGCCGTACAGTCCCTTGTACGTTTCTTGTAGCTGCCGCAGATATAACAGTCCTGCTTACGCTTGTCCGTCTGGTATCTCTGCTGGTACATGACGCTGCCGCAGTCTGCACAAAAGAGTATGCCGGAAAACAAGCCCACTTCATCATAGCGGTTGGGGCGTTTCCTCTGTTTGCGTAACTCCTGCACCCGTTCCCATGTTTCCCGGTCAATGATAGGCTCATGGTGGTTCTCAAAAATCACTTGCTTTTCCGGGGGATTTTCTATGCTGTGTTTCAGCTTGTAGGAAACCTTGTCCGTCTTGAAATTCACAAGGCAGCCCGTATATTCCCGGTTTTCCAGCAGATGAACCACTGTATTAGTCGCCCACTTGCACTCATAGCCGGGGTGGTAGCGGCGGGTGCTTCCCGTCCTGCGGTATTCCAGCGTCCCCGGCGTGGGGATTTGCTGTTCTGTGAGCATACGGGCTATCTTGGTCGGACCGTTCCCGGCAAGGCAGAGGCTGTAAATCTGCCGTACCACCGGGGCGGCTTCCTCGTCAATGATAAAGTTCTCGTCCTCGTCCATAAGGTAGCCATAGACGGGCTTGCTTGTGATAGGCTTGCCGCTCATGCCCTTAGAGCGTTTGACTGCCTTGATTTTCTTGCTCGTGTCCCTCACCAGCCATTCGTTAAAAATGTTCCGCAGCGGGGCAAAATCATTTTCCCCCTGCGCACTGTCCACGCCGTCATTGATAGCAATGAAACGGACGTTTTTCTGTGGGAAAATCATTTCTGTGTACATTCCCACTTGTAAGTAGTTGCGCCCTAACCGGGACATATCCTTGACAATGACTGTACCGACTTTCCCGGCTTCAATGTCTGCAAGCATGGCTTGAAATCCGGGTCTTTGAAATAATGAGGTGTGATAGCGATAGCGGCAAAAAGCTAATAAAATCAATGGTTTTGCGGACAGCGGATAGACAGGGAATGTGTTAAAAACTGAATACGCACACAAACGGCGTTACCTTAACCCCTTTGGGGGAGAAAGTAACGCCGTTTTTTTATGCCCGCAGGAAAGGAGGTGCAGCCGGAATGTATTTCACAAAGGGCAAGCAGCGGGCGTTTGAATTGCTCATGCAGCAGAAGCCGGGATTTGACCGCTATCAATCCGGTTGTGCCGGAGATGATGAAGATTGCGGCACTTGCCGTTTCTACCGCCCCGGGTGGAAATATGAGTTTTGCGTTTTCAAAGAGTGTCCCTATTGCCCCGGCAAAAGGACGCGGAAAACGCACGCCAGCATGGACAAATAGACGGGCAAAAGCCCTTGTGCCATGCGGCTTTGCAGACGCGAAAACGGCAAAGGGCATATTGCAATACCAAAACAGCCGAAAACGGCTTTCTAATTGTCCACGCATACCAAGAGAGGAAGTGAGGAAATATGGCAGTTTTCAGAGTGGAGCGAAATACGGGATATACCGTTATGAGCAACCACCACTTGCGAAACAAGGAATTGTCCTTAAAGGCAAAGGGCTTGTTGTCGCAAATGCTTTCGCTGCCCGAAGATTGGGATTATACCCTTGCGGGCTTATCCCATATCAACCGGGAGAAGATCGACGCAATCCGCGAAGCGGTAAAGGAACTCGAAAAAGCCGGATATATCGTGCGCAGCCGGGAGCGCGACGAAAAGGGACGCTTGCGGGGCGCAGATTACGTCATATACGAGCAGCCGCAGCCGCGAGAGCCGGAAGCAGCTACCAGCGGCGGACAGCCGCCTATATTGGATTTACCTACATTGGAAAATCCAACATTGGATAATCCAACGTTGGAAAAACCTACGCAGGAAAAACCTACGTTGGAAAATCCAACGCAATTAAATAAAGATATATTAAGTAAAGAACAATCAATTACTGATTTATCAAGTACCGATTCCATTCCTTTCCATTCCCTAAACCCCTTGCCCTTTGCGCATGGCGAAGCGGCTACGCCGCCGGAAAGGAAAAGAACGGAAGCGAAAAGCAATAGCGCAGTAGAGATTTACAGGGAGATTATCAAGGACAATATCGAATACGACCATCTCATTCAAAACTGCAAAATTGACAAAGACCGTTTGGACGAGATTGTTGACCTTATGCTGGAAACCGTCTGCACAGCCCGAAAGACAATCCGTATTGCCGGGGACGACTACCCCGCCGAATTGGTGAAATCCAAGTTTTTGAAGCTGAACAGCAGCCATATTGAGTTTGTTTTGGATTGCATGAGGGAGAACACAACCAAAGTGCGCAACATCAAGCAGTATCTAAAAGCGGTGCTGTTCAACGCGCCGAGTACCATTGACAGCTACTATACCGCCCTTGTCAATCACGACTTATACGGCGGCGAATGAGCATAGCCGCACTTTACCGGGAAAGGAGTTGATACCTTGCAGGAGGAAGTAACCCAAAAAACGATTGCCCTATACGTCAAAGTGGGAAAAGGCGCGGCGCGGCTTACCGAACAGGCGTTACAGAAAGCAATCCAAAAGTTTTTGGAGCAGAAAAGCAAACCCGCGCATGGGAAACAGACCATGCGGCAGCTTATGAAGCAGAACGCGGGTGTTTCCAACATCGAGATCACCGACAGCAATATTAAAGCCTTTGAGAGTACGGCGAAGAAATACAACATAGATTTTTCGCTAAAAAAGGTTAAGGGCGAGCAGACCCGTTACCTTGTGTTTTTCAAAGGCCGGGACGCGGACGTTATGACCGCAGCGTTTCAAGAGTTTTCCGCAAAGAAGCTGAACCGGGAGAAAAAGCCCTCTATCCGCAAAGCCCTTGCCGCTGCAAAGGACAAGGCGAAGCAGCTTAACGCCGCCCGCGACAAGGTAAAGAAAATGGACAGGGGGCGCGAGATATGAAGCAGATCAACTACAAAAAGCTGATACTTCCGAATATCCCCTATGTGTTCTTTGTCTATCTCTTTGATAAAGTCGGACAGGCGGTGCGGCTTGCCCCCGGCGCGGATATTTCTGCAAAGATACTGAATATCACACAAGGATTTTCCGCAGCCTTTGAAAACGCCTTGCCGAGCGTTTACCCGTTGGATTTGCTTGTCGGCATTGTCGGTGCGGTGATTATCCGCTTGATAGTCTATGTCAAAGGGAAAAACGCGAAGAAATACCGCAAGGGCGCGGAGTACGGCTCTGCCCGATGGGGAAACGCCGAAGATATAAAGCCCTACATAGACCCGGATTTCCAAAACAACATCATTTTGACGCAGACGGAACGGCTTACCATGAACAGCCGCCCGAAGCAGCCGAAGTACGCGAGAAATAAGAACGTCGTCGTGATCGGCGGCAGCGGCAGCGGAAAAACAAGATTTTTTGTCAAACCTAATCTAATGCAGCTTCATTCCTCTTACGTCTTAACCGACCCGAAAGGTACGGTTTTGATTGAGTGCGGGAAGCTGCTGCAACGGGCGGGCTACCGCATTAAGGTACTGAATACGATTAACTTCAAAAAATCTATGCACTACAACCCCTTTGTGTATATCCGCAGCGAGAAAGATATTTTGAAGCTGGTAAATACGTTGATAGCGAATACCAAAGGTGAGGGAGAAAAAAGCGCGGAGGATTTTTGGGTAAAGGCAGAACGGCTTTTGTATTGCGCGTTGGTGGGCTACATCTGGTACGAAGCCCCCGCCGAGGAAATGAACTTTATTACCCTGTTGGAACTTATCAACGCCAGCGAAGCCCGCGAGGACGACGAGGAATATCAAAGCCCCGTCGATTTGCTGTTTGCCGACTTGGAAGAACGCGACCCCGACCATTTCGCGGTGAAGCAGTACCGAAAATATAAATTGGCGGCGGGCAAAACCGCAAAATCAATCCTCATTTCTTGCGGTGCGAGGCTCGCTCCTTTTGATATAAAGGAATTGCGCGATCTTATGTCCTACGACGAATTAGAACTTGACACGTTAGGCGACAGAAAAACAGCTTTGTTTTTGATTATGAGCGATACGGACAGCACGTTTAATTTTGTTATCGCTATGCTGCAATCGCAGTTATTTAATCTCTTGTGCGACAAGGCCGACGACGAATACGGCGGCAAGCTGCCGGTTCATGTTCGCTGCCTGTTAGACGAGTTTGCAAACATTGGACAAATCCCGCAGTTTGAAAAATTGATTGCCACAATCCGCAGCCGGGAAATCTCGGCTTCTATCATTCTGCAATCGCAGAGCCAGCTAAAAGCCATTTACAAGGACGCGGCAGAAATCATACTTGACAATGCCGACAGCACCTTGTTTTTGGGAGGGCGCGGGAAAAATGCAAAGGATATTTCGGAGAACTTGGGACGTGAAACAATCGACAGTTTCAACACTTCCGAAAATCGCGGCACGCAGGTTTCTCATGGCCTCAATTATCAGAAATTGGGAAAGGAGTTGATGACACAGGACGAAATCGCAGTTATGGACGGAGGAAAATGTATTTTGCAGTTGCGCGGCGTGCGCCCCTTTTTCAGCGATAAGTACGATATAACGCAGCACCCGAACTACAAATACCTTTCCGACTTCGACAAGAAAAACGCTTTTGACGTTGAACGGTATATGTCCACCCGTCCGGCAATCGTAAAGCCCGACGAACCCTTTGACATATACGAAATAGATTTGTCCGACGAGGACGCAGCCGCCGAATAAAAACGGCGGCATTTTTATTTCCAACAACATTTTTTGAGCCGTTTTAGCGGCAGAAAGCGAGGTTTATATGGATTTTTTCAACAGCGCAGTTGACGTATTGCAGACTTTGGTAATCGCGCTTGGCGCAGGACTTGGCATTTGGGGCGGCATTAACCTCATGGAGGGGTACGGCAACGATAACCCCGGCGCGAAGTCGCAGGGCATGAAACAGTTCATGGCTAATTAAAGGGAACAAAAAGAAAGGAAAAGTCAATCCAGACGGTATCAGCGGCAGGATACAAGAATAAATTGTGATTTCACAAGATTGGTGTTATAATAAGAGAAAAGTTCCTGCCGGGGCGGCCGCCCCGGTGGTATGGATGGAAAGGCAGGAAAAAAATATGCACATCAGCTATAAACCACTCTGGCACACACTGTTAGAGCGTGATATGAGAAAAGAGGATTTAAGGCTTGCCGCTGGTATGACAACGAATATGATTGCCAATATGAGCAAAGAGGGAAAGCACATCAGCATGGACACATTAGCCCGTATCTGCGAAACGCTGAATTGCGAAATTACTGATGTGATTGAGTTAGTACCAGACGAGCCTACTTCCGCAGGAGGTAAGGAACATGAGCAAATTGAAACCAAGAATAACGGAAAACGGAATTGATTATATTCTTGTCGGAGATTATTATATTCCGGTTTTGAAGCTGCCGGAGGAACACCGCCCTATTGGAAAGTACGGGCGGATGCACCGGGAATATTTAAGAGAAGTCCACCCAGCCAGATTGAACACATTGATACTGACCGGGGAATTGTGGACATATCTTGCAGACCTGAACGAACAGGCACAGGAACGGTTAGACACCATCATGGAGCAGATGAAAACTGCCGAGGGCGTAACCGAGGAATTGAAGCGTACCCAACAAATGGAATGGGTGCAGCGTTGCAATAACATTCATAATCGGGCAGAAGAAATTGTTTTGCATGAGATGATTTATTCATAACGGAATGGTAGGAGTGAGAATAGTATATGGATAGTTGGTTTACCGTTGAACAAATAGATTGCAATACATTTGCCATCAGCGAATATAAGCACTGGGAAGAAACACATAGTTATCTTCTATGTGGAGAGAAAATGGCTGTTTTGATTGATACAGGTTTAGGTATTTCCAATATCCGAAAAATTGTAGATACATTAACGCAACTGCCCATTATGGTAATTACTACTCATATTCATTGGGATCACATCGGTGGACACAAATATTTTAAGTTTATCGCAGTCCATGAAGCAGAAAGAGAATGGCTATCAGCTAAATTTCCTATTCCTTTGCAGGTAGTAAAACATAGTCTTATGTGCAAGCCATGCAATTTTCCTTTAGATTTCAATATAGACCAATATCAGATTTTTCAAGGTGTCCCACAAATGCTTTTACATGACGGAGATAGCATTGATTTAGGGAAACGCAAATTGATAGTCATTCACACACCCGGTCATTCTCCCGGACATTGTTGTTTCTATGAAGCGGATAGAAAATATCTGTATTCTGGCGATTTGATATATAGAGGTTGTCTTGATGCTTTTTATCCATCAACAAACCCGCAAGAATTTTGGAAATCTGTTAGAAAAATTCAATCTTTAGAGATAAGACGAATTTTGCCCGGACATCATCATTTATCTATTCCAGTTACTATAATTGATAAGATAGAGACAGCTTTTCATAATTTGTCAAATGAAGGGAAATTAAAACAAGGGAATGGCATATTCAGCTATGAAGGGTTTCAAATTCATATCTGAAATACAAATACCAGCCTGCGTTTTGAAAAAATCAACTGAATAACCACAGCAAAAACCGCTGCTACATGGAAGCTAACAAACCATGCAACAGCGGTTTTTCTTTACCGTTTTTTCCTTTGGCTGATAGGCGTGCTCATTTTCTTTGACTTTTTGAGAATCCGAATGAGCCAGCGAAATTCTTCATCTGACAGATTTTTATAGTTGATACCAAGCTGCTTGCAGTAAAGGACAACCAGCTTTTCATCCCGGCTGCCCTTGAAATTTTCGACCGCTTCCAGATTTTCTTTCAGTTCATCGGCAACGGTGGTCTGGGGTGCACTCTCACTGTCCTTTTTGTGGGCTTCCCGAATATCCCGGATAATGAGGTTGAGGTCATCCAGAACCATGTGACTAAAATACTCATCATCGCTGATATGGGCGGCTTGCAGCACTTTCAAATGCGGGTCATCTTCGCCGGGGCGATACCGTTCAATGATTTCATGCCGGACGGTATCGACAAGTGCATTGAGATTTTGAATCTGCATGGTGGCAATCCCGTCCACATAAATCTCAATGTCTGCAAGAAATTTGATAAAATCTTTATGGGTGGCAAGCTCACAGAGCAGACGGTTGTTAATCCGACCGCTTTTCAGGAGAGCAACCATCTCATCATTCAAATGCAGCTCCGTCAATGACGTGTTGATCTGCTCCCTGTTCTCTGTCCGGCACAGTAGATAATCAACGGAAACCCCATAGAAGTCTGCCAGCGTGATAAGGTTGCCATGATTGATTTCCTTAAAATCCTCTTTTTCATAACTTCCGAGAGCAGATTTGGAAATACCCGTCAGCTTTGATAGTTCTTCCAGATTTAAGCCTTTGTCCTTGCGGAGTTCCCAAAGGCGTTCCTGTATGCTTGTTGCTCCTTTCATGGGCGCACACTCCTTTCCGGCGGTTTCATTGCTGCCGCTTAACTGGATTATATCACACTTTCCGCAATCGTGGAAATTTCTGATTTTTACTCCTAATTCCTACTTTGTGGACATACGGCATAGGGCACAAAAATGTTCTATGATACAGGTAGTTCATCGATGGATTATTCCAATCGAATGACCAGCCTGTGTGGGATATGCTTCCCCGGCGATGTAGTGCCATGACTTTTGGCAGGGATGTGGAGGAACCCTGACCGAAACGAGCATACCAAAGGGAGCGATACGCCGCTGTGAGATTCAGGGGAGGAACGACACCGGGGAGAACTGGCGAACTGACACCGAAATGATACCGAAACACGACAATCTGATAGGGGGATAGTCTACCCTATCGCTGATACTTCGGGAGATTTTAGGCGGCTCTATGGCTGTAATTTTGCCGAAAATCGCCCCGAAACCATACACGAAAACGGGAGGAAGCGCAATATGCCGAGAATGAGCAAAAAGAGGAAACAGGAGCTTTCTTTTTACCTCAATGACCGGGGGCGTGTCACTTACAACGAATTATGCCGGAAATGCCAGCATGGGTGCAAGCAGAGCTTCCGGGCGGTTGTGATTGACTGCCCCCGTTATTTATCCAAACGAGCAAAGAAAAAGGAGGAACACACCGAATGAATTTTGAATTTATGACGATAGACACACCATTGCCGCCCTGTATGGCTTTTCCAAGAGCGTTGACAGGGTTTCCAGTCAGCAGCACCGCAAAGGTCATGTACTGCCGGATGCTGGACGCTATGCTCTCCAATGGGCAGGAGGACGAGAACGGAATCCTGTTTGTCTGCTTCCCTGTCACAGCCATTGCCGCAGTCCTGTCCCGCAGTCCCATGACGGTCAAACGTTCATTGAATGAACTGGAAATCGCCGGACTTATCATGCGGGTGCGTCAGGGCGTTGGAGAACCAAACAGGATTTATGTGCTGATACCGGGAAAGGAGGACGCTGCCCTTGCCTGATACCTCAAAGCTGGAAAAGCTAAACCGGGAGCTGGAGAAAAGCGAAAAGAAACTGCGGAAAGCCATCAATGATGAAAAGGCATTGCAGTACCAGTTAAAGCAGCTTACCCGAAAGGAACGGACGCACCGGCTCTGTACCCGTGGCGGTATGCTGGAAAGTTTTCTGCAAGAGCCGGAACGCCTGACAGATGATGATGTCATGCTGTTGTTGAAACTCATTTTTCACAGGCAGGACACGCAGGAACTATTGAAAAAACTGCTGGAACGGGAGAAGCCGGAAACCCCTTAGTTTACTAAGGGCGCAATTATACACCACCCAGAGGTTGGTGCATTGCGTTCTCCGAAGGCTCCTCGCCGGAGGGCTGTGATTTTCCGCAGTCAAGGTCTGCTCCAAATCATACAGGGGACGCTACGCTTCCCCTGCGCTGGCTGCCGCCAGCTACCCTTTTGTGGACTTGCCATCTGGGGACACCTTGCGCTGTAAGCTGTTCCCAGCCGACAAGTTTCATAAAATATGCTATCTTTTCGATAATCGATGAAGTATAATGAAGATGACAACAAATCGAAATTTCACGGAGGTATATTATGGGACTGTTTTCAAAGAAGAAAAATGAAGAAGTGGCTATTGATGAACTAACACCACAAATAAAAACTAAGTTAGATGAATTAGCCCAAAAAGGCAATCAGTTTGAGGAAGAAGAACAATATGAGGAAGCTATACAAGCATGGAAAGAAGCTCTTAGCCTAATCCCAGAGCCACAGCAATTTTACAGTGAAACCATATGGTTTTTAGCTGCCATTGGCGATATTTATTTTCAAAAGAAACAATACGAAAAAGCACACGAATGCTTTGACAAAGCAAGGGGGAATTTGAGCGGCGAGGGATATGGAAATCCGTTTGTTATGCTTCGATTAGGTGAATGTTGTTTAGAAATAGGGGACGAAAAAAACGCCACAGAATATTTGCTTAGAGCCTATATGTTTGAAGGAAGGGAGATATTTGAGCCTGACGAGGACGGTAATGATGATGGCAAAAAATATTTTGATTATTTAAGAACTCATGTTGAAAACATTGAGTGAAGATTAAGATAACACAGTTCAAGTTTATCAGCTTCACATCGGGTCAACTTGCCCCGAACTTTTACAACTAAATACCCGCCGCCCACACAGCGGCACACCAAGCAGGAAATCTGAAAAAGGTTGCCTGCTTTTTTTCTGCCCAAAATGAGGTGGCAAAACGCCACCCCATCCACCGATTACCGAAAGGAGTGATACGAAATGCCCTGTCCGCACAATGAAATATCTATTGTGCAGCGAAGCCAACAGCAGTCTGCGGTTGCCGCCGCTGCCTACCAGAGCGGCGAAAAGCTGTTCTGTGAATATGACCAGGAAGTGAAGCACTATCCGGAAAAGCGTGGTATCGTCCACAATGAAATCCTGCTTCCGGCAAACGCCCCACGGTCGTATGCAGACCGCAATACTTTATGGAACGCCGCCGAAGCGGTGGAGAAGCAATGGAACTCCCAGCTTGCAAGGCGGTGGGTGCTTACCATCCCCAGAGAGATACCGCCTGACCAGTACGCTGTCCTTGTACGGGAGTTTTGTGAGCAGCAGTTTGTTTCCAAAGGCATGATTGCTGACTTTGCCATCCATGACCCCCACCCGCCGGGACACAATCCCCACGCCCATGTCCTGCTGACCATGCGGGCAATGGACGAACATGGGAAATGGCTTTCCAAGAGCCGCAAGGTTTATGACCTTGACGAGAACGGGGAACGGATAAAGCTGCCATCTGGCAGGTGGAAAAGCCACAAGGAGGATACGGTGGACTGGAACGACCAGAAGTATTGTGAAATCTGGCGGCATGAATGGGAGGTCATCCAGAACCGCTATCTGGAAGCCAATGACCGCCCGGAGCGTGTGGACTTGCGTTCCTATGCCAGACAGGGGCTTGATATAGTTCCCACTGTCCATGAGGGGGCTGCTGTCCGGCAGATGGAAAAGCGGGGTATCCAGACGAATATCGGCAACCTGAACCGGGAAATCAGAGCTGCCAACAATCTGATGAAGTCCATCCGGCAGCTTATCCAAAACCTCAAAGGCTGGATTACCGAGCTGGGAGAAAAACGGAAAGAGCTGCTTGCACAAAAGGCGGCGGAGGAAGCGACACTTCTTCCCAATCTGCTGATGAAGTACATGGAGATACGAAAGGAAGAACGGAAGGACTGGACAAGGGCTGGACAGAACCGGGGGACTTCACAGGACTTAAAGGCAGTCAGCGAAGCCCTGTCCTATCTTCGGCAAAAGGGGCTTTCCACTGTGGAGGACTTAGAAGCGTTTCTGGAATCTTCCGGGAAATCAGCCGCAGATTACCGCAATCAGATGAAGCCAAAGGAAGCCCGCAGCAAAGTGATTGACGGGATTCTTGCCAGCCAGACAGACTGCAAGGAATGTAAGCCTGTCTATGAGAAGTACCAGAAGATATTTTTTAAGAAAACAAAGGAGAAATTCAAACAGGAACACCCGGAGGTTGCCCGGTATGCGAAAGCCGCCGCCTACCTTGCCAAGCACCCAGACGATAAGGACAGTACCCAAAAGGAGCTGCAAGAGGAGCAGGAAAAACTTCTGGAAGAAATCGCAGAGCTGAAAGTACCACTGACCGAGGTACAAGAGGATTTGAAGAAGCTGCGGGACATCCGCTACTGGGTACGGAAAGCCACACCCGGCACAGAGGAAAGCAAAGAGCCGCCCAAGAAGCAGCCCATCAAAGAAGTCTTGCAGGATAAGGCAGACGAGAAAAAAGCACAAAGAACTGTCCCGGCACAGACGAAACACAAACAACAGGATATGGAACTTTAACAGGCACTTGCCATTTTCAATCAGAGAATGTCAGGTGCTTTTCTTATTTTTAAGGAGGGATAGATTTGAATGTATTTGAAGCTGTGAAGCAGTCCGTTACAACAAGACAGGCTGCGGAGCATTATGGAATCCGTGTAGGTCGGAACGGGATGGCTTGTTGCCCGTTCCATAACGATAAAACCCCAAGCATGAAGCTGGATCGGCGTTACCACTGCTTCGGCTGCGGTGCGGATGGGGATGTGATTGATTTTACCGCCGTCCTGTATGGGCTGGGAAAGAAAGAAGCCGCCGTACAACTGGCACAGGACTTTGGAATTTCCTATGAGGACTGGAAACCGCCGGGAAAGGTAAAAAAGCCCAAGCCCCGGCAGAAATCCCCGGAGGAACAGTTTCAGGAAGCAAAGAGCCGCTGCTTCCGTATCCTTGCCGATTATCTCCACCTGCTTAGGGCATGGAGAAAGGATTATGTCCCGCACTCCCCGGAGGAAGCCGTTCATCCCCGGTTTGTGGAAGCTTTACAGAAGCATGACCAAGTGGAATATCTGCTGGATGTGCTGCTGTTCGGGGAGACAGAGGAAAAAGCGGCTTTGATTACGGACTACGGAAAGGATGTGATACAGCTTGAACAACGAATGGCAGAGCTTGCAGCCGCAGACGCAGCAAGAACTAAAAAACACCATGAACGCTATGCAGCCACCCCAGAACATTGAGGAAATCAAGGCGGGGCTGGAAACTACCGAGAAAGGCGCTGTCCGTCAGAGCATACGGAACTGCCTGACCGTATTCCAGCGTGACCCGCTGCTTTCCGGGGCTATCGCATACAACATCCTGACCGACCGCAAGGACATCATAAAGCCCATCGGCTTTCAAAGGGAAAGCACCGCCCTGAATGATACGGACATGAAGTATCTGCTTCTTTATCTGGAAGAAACCTACGGGCTTACCAATGAGAAAAAGATTGATAACGCCATCGGGATTGTGGCGAATGAAAACAAGTACCATCCCATCCGGGACTATCTCAATACCCTTGTGTGGGACGGGACAGAACGAATCCGTTTCTGCCTGCGGCACTTTCTGGGGGCTGACGCAGACGATTACACCTATGAAGCGTTGAAGCTGTTCCTGCTGGGTGCAATCTCACGAGCCTTTCAGCCGGGGTGCAAGTTTGAAATCATGCTCTGTCTGGTCGGCGGTCAGGGGGCTGGCAAGTCCACCTTCTTCCGTCTGCTGGCAGTCCGGGACGAGTGGTTCTCCGATGATTTGCGGAAGCTGGACGATGACAATGTGTACCGCAAGCTGCAAGGTCACTGGATTATCGAAATGTCGGAAATGATGGCAACCGCCAACGCCAAGAGCATTGAGGAAATCAAGTCATTTTTAAGCCGGCAGAAAGAGGTTTACAAGATACCCTATGAAACCCACCCGGCAGACCGCCCCCGTCAGTGCGTGTTTGGCGGCACTTCCAATGCCCTTGACTTCCTGCCCCTTGACCGTTCCGGCAACCGCCGCTTTATCCCCGTCATGGTGTACCCGGAGCAAGCCGAGGTTCACATTTTGGAGGACGAAGCTGCTTCCAGAGCCTATATCGAGCAGATGTGGGCGGAAGCGATGGAGATTTACCGAAGCGGCAGGTTCAAGCTGGCTTTCAGCCCCGCCATGCAGCGGTATCTCAAAGAACACCAGCGGGATTTTATGCCGGAGGACACCAAAGCCGGGATGATACAGGCGTATCTTGATAAGTACACCGGGAGCATGGTCTGCTCCAAGCAGCTCTACAAGGAAGCCTTGAACCATGCCTTTGACGAGCCGAAGCAATGGGAAATCCGGGAAATCAACGAGATTATGAACCAGTGCATTGACCGCTGGCGGTACTTCCCGAACCCAAGAATGTTTTCCGAATATGGCAGACAAAAGGGCTGGGAGCGTGAAACCCCGGCAACGGACTTATGCAACCCGTCTGAAAAAACGATGGACGGTTTTGTGGAGGTCACAGAACAGATGGAGCTTCCATTCTGAAAATGACAGCCCGTTGCATCCCCTGTTGCTATCCCGTTGCCGAGCCGGTTGCCGGGGAAAACCCCATAACTGCGGGCTTTTCTCCCCTATGACAACCAAAACAACAGAAAAATAAAAGAAAAGTATAAATAGTAACCATCGTCAGATTGAGATTGTTTGCAAGGTCTTTTGAAGCCCGTTGCCGGACTTCGTTGCCGACACCCTCTGTCTGGCTATTTTCATGTATGGAGGATAACTGCCTATGGCAAAAAACAAAACAGAGATTCATGTGACTACTGTGTTTGACGGGGAACTGGACGCAACCGATGTATTCGTCAGCCTGATTTCCCAGAAATACGGAAAGACAAATACAAAAGAATATCTTGCCAAAAAGAAAGATATGGAGTATAATGCAGATGAGGTTCAAAAGAGCCAGATACCGTCTGGATTGTGTGGGTAAATGGCTATGATGAACGAAATGGAATACAGAACAATCGGAAAGGTACTTGCCGGGGGCTATCGTGCAGCGGTCTATTGCAGGCTGTCAAAGGACGATGACCTGCAAGGCGAAAGTGCCAGTATCGCAAACCAGCGTGATATGCTGGAAAAATACTGCGAAAAGCAGGGATGGGAGGTTGTGGCAGTCTATCAGGACGATGGCTTCACAGGTCTTAATATGGAGCGTCCTGATTTACAGAGAATGTTGAGAGCCATTGAGCGCAGGCAAATCAACCTTGTCATCACGAAAGACCTCAGCCGACTGGGGCGTAACTATCTGCAAACCGGGCATTTGATTGAGGACTTTTTCCCAAGAAACGGCGTCCGCTATATCGCCATGAATGACGGTATCGACACCCTGCGGGATAACAATGACATTGCCCCGTTCAAGAATATCCTGAACGAGATGTACAGCAAGGATATTTCCAAGAAAGTCCATTCCTCTTATCTTCTGAAAGCACAGAAAGGACAGTTTACCGGGTGTCTTGCCCCCTTTGGGTATCGGAAAGACCCGGAGGACAGAAACCATCTGCTCATTGACGAGGAAACCGCCCCGATTGTACGGCTGATTTTTGGGTATGCCCTAAACGGTCATGGTCCCAACTATATCCGCAGACGGCTGGAGGAAGAAAAAATACCCTGCCCCACATGGTGGAACCGGGAACGGGGGCTTCGCAATATCCGCACCAAATGGGAAAAGAAAGACCCGGAAAACGGGCGGTATATGTGGGACTTCTCCGTTATCAAAGACCTTTTGATTAACCCGGTCTACACTGGGGCGATTGCTTCCCAGAAAAAGGACTACCGTTTCAAAATCGGTACAATCCGGGAGAAGAAGCCGGAGGACTGGATTGTGGTGGAGGGACAGCATGAACCGCTGATTGACCGCATGAGCTTTGACATTGTGCAGAACAAGCTGAAATCCCGCCAGCGTCCGGGACAGACCAATGAAATCAGCCTGTTTGCCGGATTGATAAAATGCGGCGAGTGTGGGAAATCTCTGACGGTACGCTACACCAACGCAAAACATCCCCAGCAGATTTACTCCTGCAAGACCTACAATGCCTTTGGAAAGAACCACTGCACCCAGCACCGGATTGATTATGACATCCTTTACAGCCATGTGCTGCGGAAAATCCGGGAATGTGCCAGAGCCGCCCTGATGGACGGGGAAGCGGTTGCCGACCGCCTGACCAATACCTGCGAAGCTGAGCAGCGGGAACAGCGGGAAGCAATGGAACGCTCCCTTACAAGGGACGAGGAACGGATTGAGGTTCTGGACAAAATGGTCATGCGGCTTTATGAGGATATGATTGCAGGGCGTATCAGTGAGCAGAATTTCAACACTATGCTGGAAAAGACACAGACCGAGCAGACGGAGCTTAAAGCAAAAGTGTCCGAGGGCAGGAAGCGGCTGTCCGATGAAGTCCAGCTTGCCAATGACGCAAAGCAGTGGGTGGAAGTCATTCAGGAATACGCCAACATCACAGAGCTGGATGCAGACACCCTCAACCGCTTAATCAAAGAAATCGTCGTGCATGAACGCATTGACGAGGATAAAACAAGACACATTTCTATTGAAATTCATTTTAATCTCAAACCCATCCCAGAGGTGGAACAGGTCACTGCCTGACCTGTCCCGCCGGGACGGTTCTCTTAAAAACACCATATAGATTTTTTGTATGCCGCCGCCCGCCATCGAGCAGAGTTTTACACCTAATTGGGGATAAAACAGCTCATGGCGGGCGGCGGCATCATCCTTTTGGGAACTACGCTGATCCCCCTGTTGTCTGGCTTATTCTAAGGAGGGCTTATGGATTTTCTCACCGACTGGCTCACGAACTGGCTGAAAGAGCTGTTGATCAGCGGCATCATGGGGAACCTCGAAGGGCTCTTTGATACCGTCAATGCCAAAGTCGGAGAGATTGCGGTACAGGTAGGGACTACCCCGGCGGACTGGAACGCCGGGGTTTTCTCCCTTATCCGCCAGCTTTCCGAAACGGTAATCCTGCCGATTGCCGGATTGGTGCTGACCTTTGTTGCCACCTACGAGCTGATACAGATGCTTTTGGAAAAGAACAATATGCACGAGTTTGATGTGGCGAATATCTACAAATGGGTATTCAAGACCGCTTGTGCCATCCTCATTCTTTCCAACACCTTTGATATTGTCATGGCGGTGTTCGATGTGTCGCAGAGCGTGATTGCGGATGCGGCGGGGCTCATCCAAGGCTCCACTGACATTACGCCGGATATGCTGGCGGAGCTGGAAACCACGCTGGAGGGCATGGACTTGGGGCCGCTCCTTGGCCTGTGGCTCCAGTCCTCTGTGATCGGGCTGACCATGCAGATCATGGGGATTATCATTTTCGTTCTGGTGTACGGAAGAATGATTGAAATATATTTAATGACCAGTCTGGCCCCTCTCCCCGTTGCCACGCTTTCCAACCGGGAGCTGGGCGGCACAGGGCAGAACTACCTAAAATCCCTGTTCGCCGTGGGCTTTCAAGGGATGCTCATACTGGTCTGTGTTGCGATCTATGCGGTGCTCATCCAGGGCATCGCCACAGGCGGCGATCCGATTGGAGCGATATGGGGAACCGTAGGCTATACGGTTCTTCTGTGCTTCATGCTGTTTAAGACAGGCGGCATCGCCCAGCGCATCTTCGGGGCGCATTAAACGGACGGACTTCGGGACAATTTGTCCCGAGGTCGGGAAAGGAGGAAACAATTTTGGATAAGGATGTCATATTAACCCCGGAACAGATCGCCGCCGAGGAGCGGCGCTGGCTGTTCGATGCGCCGATTGCGGAGCTGGCCGAGGTAAAAGGCGTGACGGTGGACGAGGCGGTTAAGCTGCGGACGGACGCAATTTTGCAGGAGGCCGCTGTTCCCATCGAAGTCACGGTTCGCCCGATTGAGCCCCAGGGCAAGCTCATCGGCTTTGCCAGCGTCAACTATGGCGGTGTAGTGATTGACGATTTCAAGGTGGTGGATGGTAAGAACGGGATTTTCCTCGGGGCTCCCAGCAAACCCGATCCCACCAGCAGGACGGGCTACCGCTCCACGGTGCGGATCAATGACCGGGCCACCCAGGAGCGGCTCAATGCGGCGGGAGCCCAGGCATACCATTCAGCGGTGGAAAAGCTCATCGCCCGGGCCGAGGCAGTCCGCCCCACCCCGATCAAGGAGCAGATGGCACAGGCCGCAAGGGAGGCCGGGAAGGAAAATGCCGCCCGAACCGCCCCGGCAAAAAAGAAGGAGGCCCGGGATGACAGGTGATGTGACCTCGAGACAAATTGTCCCGAAGTCTCCAGCCTGCCCGGAGGGGCTGTTTTTGATGGACGGGATTGAAGGGCTGCGCTCTTTGCCGAGGCACTCGGTTGATATGCTCCTTACCGATCCGCCCTATGGCACTACCCGGAACTTTTGGGATGTGCCGCTCCCGCTCCCGGAGCTGTGGGAGGCGGTCAAGTGGGTGTCAAGCCGGATGGCGCAGTGCTGTTTTTCGCACAATGCCCCTATGATAAGGTGCTGGGGGCATCCAACCTCTCTATGCTCCGCTATGAATGGGTGTGGTACAAAAGCAGGTGTACTGGCTTTCTCAACGCAAGGCGGGCTCCCCTAAAGCGGACAGAAAACATTCTGGTGTTTTATCAAAAATTGCCCTATTACGATCCGCAGTTTGAACAGGGCAAGCCCTATAAGAAAATTTCCCGGACAGGGGACAACAGCCCCAACTATGGAAAATTCCTGCGTTCCAGCAGTGGATCAGAGGATGGCCTTCGTTTCCCCGGAAACCTGCTGGCCTTTTCTTCCGTACAGCGCACCGTCCACCCTACGCAGAAGCCCGTGGAGCTGTGCGAATATCTCATTAAGACCTACACCCGGCCCGGGGAGGTGGTGGCAGACATCTGCGCCGGGAGCGGCACAACCGCCGTTGCCGCCCTCAATACGGGCCGCCGCTTTGTATGCTTTGAAACCGCCCCGGCCTTTTACGCCGCCGCCAGTGAGCGCATCCGGCTGGCTGATGAGGCGGTCAAAGCCGGGCAGAAAGGAGTATGATTATCGGAAACTATTCTATCATTTATGCCGATCCCCCTTGGCAGTACCAGCGCAGTAAGGTACAGGGGGCGGCAGAAAACCATTACCCCACAATGGGGATTGACGAGCTGTGTGCGCTCCCGGTGGCTGATCTGGCCGCCCCGGACAGCGCACTTTTTTTGTGGGCGACTTTCCCCCAGCTTCCGGCGGCCCTGCGGCTCATAGAAGCGTGGGGCTTTCGCTATAAGTCCGTGGCCTTTGTCTGGCTGAAAAAGAATAAAAAGGCGGACAGTTGGTTTTATGGCCTTGGCTTCTGGACGAGGGGAAACGCCGAGATCTGCCTGCTGGCTACCAGAGGACATCCCAAACGGCAGGCGGCAAATATCCATCAGTTTATCATTTCCCCGATTGAAGCCCACAGCAAAAAGCCGGACGAGGCCCGGGAAAAGATCGTAGCCCTTATGGGCGACCTGCCCCGGGTGGAGCTCTTTGCCAGACAGTCCCAGCCCGGCTGGGAGGTGTGGGGAAATGAAGTGAAAAGCACGATCCCGGACTTTGGGACAAAGTGTCCCGAGGTTAAAGGGGCCGGAAAGGAGGCTGATCCATGCCCTATGTGAATGTACCCAACGACCTGTCAAAAGTAAAAACCAAAATGGCCCTAAACCTTACCAAGCGCCAGCTCATCTGTTTTGGCTGTGCGGCGGCGGTAGGCATCCCGTCCTATCTGCTGGCCCGGGGCTCTATCGGCAATACCGGGGCCATGTTCCTTATGCTGGCCGTGATGCTCCCGGCGTTTCTTCTGGCCATGTATGAAAAAGACGGGCTTCCGGCGGAAAAGGTGCTGAAAAACATCATACGGGCCCGGTTTCTGCGTCCCGGAGTCAGGCCCTATCAGACACAAAACATTTACGCCCCCTTTGCCGGGCGGGGCGCTGTGAGAAAGGAGGATGCGATTGCGAAAGGCAAATCCAACCAGCGGAAGAAAAACCGCAAAGGCTAAAAACCGGGCGGCCCTGTCCGCCCAGCAGACGATCCCCTATGTGGCGATGCACACGGACGGGGTATGCAAGCTCCCCGGCGGGCTCTACACAAAGACAGTAGAATATGAGGACATCAATTATTCCGTGGCATCCACCGAGGATCAGACTGCAATCTTTGGCGGCTGGAGCTCATTCCTCAACTACTTTGACAGCTCCCTGCCGTTCCAGCTTTCCTTTATCAACCGCCGCTCCCACTCCCGGAGCCGCTATAAGGTAAACATTCCCCAGGCGGATGATGATTTTAACAGCGTCCGGGAGGAATTTACCGGGATGCTGAAAAATCAGATCGCCCGGTCTAACAACGGGATTGAACGCTCCAAGTACATTACTTTCGGCATCCCAGCCGGAGGGATCGTGGAGGCCCGGCCCCGTCTGGAGCGTGTGGAGGCCGATGTGATGGGCAACTTTAAGCGGCTGGGCGTTCCCTGTGAACCGATGGACGGGCGGGCAAGGCTGGCCCTGCTTCACAGCCAGATGCATCCGGGCAACCGGGAACCGTTCCGCTTTTCATGGAAGGACATCCCGCAGACGGGGCTCGGCACCAAGGACTATATCGCCCCGGACAGCTTTGACTTCCGGCACTCCCGCCTGTTCCGGGTGGGCCAGTATTGGGGCGCTGTTTCCTACTTGCAGATTTTAGCGTCTGAGCTCTCGGATAAACTGCTGGCAGAAATTCTGGAGCTGGATGCGGAAATGACCGTAACCCTCCATATCCAGACGGTGGATCAGCTAAAGGCTATCAAAACCATCAAGGGAAAAATCTCCGACATCGGGAAAATGAAAGTGGAGGAACAGCGGAAGGCTGTCCGGGCCGGGTACGATCCCGACATTCTCCCGCCCGACCTCATTACCTTTTCCAAGGATGCGGCGGAGCTCCTTGCCGACCTCCAGTCCCGTAACGAAAGGATGTTCCTTTTGACTTTTACGGTAGTCAATATGGCCCCTACCCGCCAGCGGCTGGAAAATGATGTGTTTACCGTGGGCGGCATCGCACAGAAATACAACTGCGCCCTCAAGCGGCTGGACTGGCAACAGGAGCAGGGCTTTGTGTCCTCGCTGGCCCTCGGCTACAACGAAGTGGAGATCCAGCGTGGTATGACAACCAGCTCCACGGCAATTTTCATCCCCTTTATGACAAGGGAGCTGCGGATGGACGGGCAGGCCCTCTACTATGGCATGAACGCCCTTTCCCACAATGTCATTATGGCTGACCGCAAAAAGCTGAAGTCGGCCAACGGAATGTACCTCGGCTCTACGGGCTCGGGAAAATCCTTTGCGGCAAAGCGGGAACTGCTCAATGTCTTTCTGACCATTCCCCAGGATCGGATTATCATTGTTGATCCGATGGGCGAATATGCCCCGCTGGTTCGCAGGCTGGGCGGACAGGTGATCGAGATTGCCCCGGACAGCCCCCACCACCTAAACCCGATGGATGTGGAGCTCAACATGGCCGCCGGGGAGAGCCCTCTTTCCATGAAGGCGGATTTCCTGCTTTCCCTGTGCGAGCTGGTGGTAGGCGGAAAGGAAGGCTTACAGCCCATCGAAAAGACAGTTGTTGACCGCTGTGTGCGGCTGGTGTACCGGGAACAGGCCCTTGGGCTTGATACGGGAAAAACCCCGCTTTTGCAGGACTTGTACGAGGAGCTTTTGAAACAGCCGGAGCCCGAGGCCCGGCGTGTGGCAACTGCCCTTGAGCTCTACTGCACCGGCTCCCTCAACCTGTTTAACCATCCCACGAATGTGAAAACCGACAGCCGGGTGGTGTGTATCGTGCTGAAAAACATGGGAGAAAACCTCCGCAAGATCGCCATGCACATCACAAATGAATTTGTGTCCCAGGCGGTAGATACCAACTTCCGGGAGGGTGTGGCGACATGGTGCTATTTCGATGAGTTCCATGTCCTGCTCCGTGATCCGCTGACCGCCAGCTATTTTGTGGCGGTGTGGAAAATGCTGAGAAAGAAAGGCTGCGTTCCCAGCGCCCTCACGCAGAATGTGAAAGACCTTCTGGCCAGCCGGGAGATCGAGAACATTCTGGATAACACCGACTTTATGATTTTGCTCTCGCAGGCGCAGAGTGACCGGGCGATTTTGGCAAGACAGCTTGGTATTTCCGAGCACCAGCTTTCCTACATTACCCACTCTAATTCCGGCGAGGGCCTGCTGTTTTACGGGAATGTGACCATCCCGTTTGTGGATCGGTTCCCGAAGGGGGAAATCTATGACCTCTTAACCACCCGACCGGAGGATATGAAGAATGAAGCGAAAACCGAATAAACCACGCCCGGAGGCCCAAACGCATACCGAACCCGGAAACGGGGCTGCCGAGCCCGAGGGCTCTGCTTTTGGGGCTGGCTCTGAACAGGAGCCCGGGGCGGCTGGCACTTCGGGACAAAGTGTCCCAAAGTCAAAATTCCGGCAGAAAAGCCAGCAGGAACAGGCGGCGGCATCCAAGCTCCGCATGGAAAAGCGGGGCAAAAAACGGGAGGCCGCCAGGGAAAAACTGGCAAAGCAGAAGCCGCCCAAACAAAAAGGCCCGATCCGTAAGGCGGCGGGGGCCGCCGGATGGGGCGTTCACGGCTTTGTGCATGGCAAGCTCTACGAGGTGGAGCAGGAAAATGTAGGAACCGAAGGAGCCCACCGCTCGGAGCTTGCCGGGGAGGTTGTCCTGCGGCATGGCTCCCGGTTTGTAAAGCGCAAAGTCCGGGAGCATCCGACAAGGGCGGCCAGCCGGGCTGAGGCCAGGTATCAGAAAGCGGCGGCGGATTATCATTTCCACACCGCCGCACAGGAGCACCCGGAACTTTCCCAAAACTATTTTACACGGTACTGGCAGAAACAGCGGCTTAGAAGGCAATACCAGAAGCGGGCGAAGGAGGCCGCAAAACAGGGAACCAAAGCCGCCGGAAAAACAGCCGCCGCCACGGAAAAGCTGACAGCCCGGGCCGCCGGGTTTGTGAAGCACCATCCAGTCGGATGCCTGCTGGCACTGGCCTGTGTCTTTGTGATCGTCCTGCTCCAGTCCTGTTCGTCCTCGCTGGTGTCCATCGGCAACGCTGGAGCCGGGGCGCTGGGAGCCACCACTTACCCCTCTGAGGATGAGACGATTTTAGGGGCGGAGGCGGCTTATGCCGGGCTGGAGACAGAACTGCAAACCTACCTTGATACTTACGAAAGCACCCACGATTATGACGAATACCACTTCGATCTGGACGAGATTGAACACGATCCCTATGTGCTCATTTCCCTGCTGTCGGCGCTCCATGAGGGGGAATGGACGCTTTCACAGGTGGAGAGCTCCCTGCAAATGCTCTTTGACCGCCAGTATATTCTGACGGAGCGTGTGGAGGTGGAGACACGCTATGACAGCGACGATGAACCCTATTCGTGGTACATCTGCTATGTGACGCTGGAAAACAAAAACCTGTCCCACCTGCCTGTTTCTCTGTTGAGCGAAGAACAGATGTCCCGGTACTCCATCTATATGTCCACCCTCGGCAACCGTCCCGACCTGTTCCCGGAGTCCGGGTATGTGGACAAATACACCAAGCCGCCTGTGGATTATGAGGTGCCGGGGGAATATCTGGACGATGAAACATTCGCCGCTATTTTCTCGGAGGCAGAGAAATACATCGGCTATCCCTATGTGTGGGGCGGCTCCAGCCCGTCTACATCTTTTGACTGCTCCGGCTATGTGTCATGGGTGATCAATCATTCCGGCTGGAATGTGGGCCGCCTTGGGGCGCAGGGGCTTTACAACATCTGCACCCCGACCAGCTCCCCAAGGCCCGGCGACCTTGTGTTTTTCAAGGGAACCTATGATACCCCGGGCGTGAGCCACTGTGGGATTTATGTAGGCGATGGGAGGATGCTCCACTGTGGCGACCCCATCGGATACGCAAACTTAAATACAAGCTACTGGCAGTCTCATTTTTACGCCTACGGGCGTTTACCATGATTGGAGGTCATTTATGGCAACAGCAAAAAGCATGAAAATCCAGGCCGAGATTGATAAGGTCAAGGCCAAAATCAGCGAACAGCAGGCCCGGCTCAAGGAGCTGGAGCAGAAAAAGCTGGAGGTGGAAAACAGCGAGATTGTGGACATCGTGCGTGGCATGAGCATCCCCCTTGCGGAGCTGCCCCTGTTGTTTGAAAAGCTGAAAGGCGGCGGAGCTTTGGGACAAAGTGTCCCGAAGTCCACACATGGGGCCCCCGCAAAGTCGGATGACTTTGTGGGGAGAGGAGACACAACGGAGCGGGCGGATTTCGGCGGCAACGCCGACGAAGGAGCTCAAGCGGAGTTTGTGCAGACGAAGGAAAAGGAGGAAAACTGAATATGAAACGGTTTCGAGTTTTGACAGCGGCGCTTTGTGCCGCTGTTTTGTTATGCGGTTTTAGCGTTCCCGCCTATGCCTACGCAGGCGGCGAGGGCGAGGACTATGGCGATCCCACAATGGAACCCCCGGCCCCGGAGCCGACTATTACGCCGGGCGAGGGCTTTTCTGAGGAAGGAAACCTTGTAACCCGTGATCTGCTCTATGACGAGCACACCAACAAGCAGTTTATTACCGTCCAGACCAGCGGCGGCAATACCTTTTACATTGTCATTGATTATGACAAGCCTGTGGACGAGGAAGGCGAACAGTATGAAACCTACTTTTTCAGCGTTGTGGATGAGGGGGATCTGCTGGCCGCAGCCGAGGCCGCTGGCGTGGAACAGGCGGTCTGCTCCTGTCCGGAGAAATGTGCGGCGGGGGCTGTCAATACTGACTGCCCGGTATGCTCTGTCAATATGGGGAAATGCGTAGGCGCAGAGCCGGAGCCCGAGCCTGCCCCGGAGCCTGAGCCCGAACCCGAGAACCCGGGCAACGCCGGGATGCTCCTTTTGGTGCTGGCTGTCATGGGCATCGGCGGCGGGGCCGCATGGTATTTCAAGATTTACCGTCCGAAACACCAGCAGGCTGACCAGCCCGAGGAGGACGATGGCGGGGAGTACCCGGACGATGACGAGTTTGAAGATGACGGCCCCCCGTGGGCCGAGGAGGACGAAGCCGAAGAAAAGGAGGAAATCAGATGAATTTTACCAGCAGTCCCTTTGAACGAATGATGAAAGAAAAACCCCGTCCCCAGGCTCCGGCTGTGAGAAAGCCGCCCCGGGGCTCGGCCTGCTACGGCTGTTCTTACTGGCGGGGCATCGGATGCGTGTCCTGCTACAAGGAGCTTTTGAAGACCCCGGCTGGCGGGAGGTGATGGATTGTCCCGTGAACTGACACACAAGGAAAAAACAGCGATCCGCTCTCTTGTGGTAACATGGTGCGCCAACTATGACCGGGAATACGGATGCCTGCCGCTGGACAGCGACTGCTATATGCTGGGTAAATGCTGGACGGGATCATACTGCCGCTATTTCCGGGAGTCCGTCCTACCCCTTGATCCGGCGATGGAAGCGTCCCTTATGAACGAGGGACCAAGGCCGGATTTTAAGGTCTGCCCTGTCTGCGGCGGGGCCGTTGCCCCCGACAGGCGGCAGGCGTACTGTTCGGCGGCCTGTGCGAAGAAAGCCCACCGCCGCCAGCAACGGGAATATATGCGGAAAAAGCGGGGTGCATCTGTTGACAATTAAGCCCCCAAAAAACCGCTTGTAGCAAGGTTTTTTCGGGCCGTTTCCGGGGTGGGCCGTATGTTTCTATGTCCTGCCCCGGTTTGGCTCAAATGCTGTCAACATCTATACTGCGGAGCTTTGGGACAATTTGTCCCGAAGTCCTCGCTTTCTGGAAGGAGGTACTATGGACAAAAATCAAGGCTATTCCATTTTGAAGGCTGTGATGCTGGAAAATGGCAGGGGCTTTGCGCTGGGGCATCATCCCACAGCCCCATCCCCCTATGTCACATGGGCCTGTTACGATGATAAGGACGGCCAGCGGCAGTATGAATGGGGGCATTACGGCAATGATCTGTCCGCTATGGAACAGGATTTTTCAGACCGGGTAAAGGACTACCAACGGCTTTACCATGTGGAGATCGTGCAGACCGAGGCCCCCGGCCTTTACAAGTATTATTCTACCCAGCGGCCAGTGGACATCGGGACATTCCCAAAACCGCCCCACAATGCCCCGGATGAGATCGTCAACTATGACCGCCGCATCCCGGTGGAGGGCGGCGCATTTCTGGCATGGGGGCATCTGACTTATACGAGGCCGCTGACCGAAAAGGAGGCGTCCGACTATGAGCTCCGTCCTGCCCCCGTTATTTCTGAATTATCCCAGAAAAGTGAGGACAGGCCCCTTTCGATTGCCCGGCAGATGAAGGAGGCCGGGGCTCTGGCCGAGGCCAGCCGGGGCGATCCTGTTCATAAGAAAAAGGCCCCCGACCGGGGCGACCGATAGGAGGATTTGTATGGAAGAAAGATATAACCCGATGAAAAGTGCAGAGATCGCCACCGAGCACAATTACAATATGCTGGATGGTGTTCTCAATAACCAGGCCCCGCCCCCGGAGGAAAAGGAACTGGATAAGGTTAAGGAACCGCCCCACAAGCGCCGGAGCCGGGAACGGGAGGAACGATGACAAAGAAACGCCACCGCCCGATCCATCTCCATGTGATGGTGTCCGAGGAGGAGCAGGCCCTTATTCAACAGCGCATGGCCGAGGCGGGCATCCGCAATATGGGGGCCTATATGCGGAAAATGGCCCTCAATGGCTATGTGCTCCATGTTGACCTCTCGCCCGTCCGGGAGCTGGTATCGCTCCAGCGACGGTGCTCAAACAACCTCAATCAAGTGGCAATCCAAGCCAACACCTACGGCGGGATTTATCCCGAGGAGATCGCCGCTCTGCAACGGGACTATGCCGCCCTGTGGGGGCCGCTGTCCGAGCTGCTGAAAAAGCTCTCCGCATTGGTGGAGCTGTGAAATGACGGAGGAGCAATCTGCCCCTCCGTCTATTGTTATGAAGTAGAATAGTTGAACTGAATTAAAACATTCGGATGAGAATTTCCTTGATCTTTTCATATGGAACTCCACCGTACTCCAAAACCAGTACATAGATAAAACACTTCATCAACTGAAATGTAATTTTCTCCGTTTTAGAAATAGGTGGAATTGAGCCGTGTGCAGTGCTGTTGCGATAATCTGCATATGCCTGTGCAAAATCAGTATCTTTATCAACGCCCTCAATGCGAACATATTTTTCAATTAAAGGGGTAATTTCATTTACATACCTGTTCATGCAGAACTGAAATTTTTCTCTAATTGTGGTATCTGTATGACTAACCAGGCTACGAAAACTCTTAAAGGCTGCATTGGTCTTGTTATTTATTGAAACTCCAGATGCCAATATAGCATCATCAATGGTTTTAAGCAGAAGATCTTTAGTGATCTTGAACTTCTCATCGGTTTCGTATTTGAAATCTGGGTATCTTCGATTAAATTCACCCTCAAAGCTAATCGCTGTTATCAGCCATTTCGCACTGTCAAAATACCGGGCATCCTTGCCATCTAAAGGGATAAAAAAAGGATTGTAACAGTCTTGCTCTCTGCGTTCTGCTATGATGGAAAAAACATTAGGGAGACATTCACCTGGAAGATCATTATATGAAATACTTCGGCGGTTATCTGCAGAATACTGACTACAGTCGTGTTGACAAAACTGGGCTGTACCGAACTTAGCATATTTCTCGTTTTCTACTTTTCCATAAAGGTCCACATTATCTATTGGAACATCAGCTCTGAAATTAACAAACACCAAAAAGTCATGCACATAAAGATAGTATTGAGCTAATTTTGTAATAGATTTTGGTTCAGAAAATTTCATTGAAAGAGTAGTATTAACAGAACCAATGCTGCTATCTTCAGGCTTTAATGTAACGGAGGAACGAAAGGCCAAAGTACAGTCGATATGTTCTCCATTTATTATACATGAAAAATTCCGGGATGTATCCTCATAGTTTTTGAATGTTAATCCTCGAGCACCAAAACGGACCTCATCATGATCTATTCCAATCGCTCGGCGCGGAGAATAAAAGCCATTAAGTGCAGATGAGGAAAATTCAATTCGATCATAACAGTCTGCTGAAGAATTAGACAGGATATATCCTTTGCACACTAATTGCAGATTACTGCTAATTTGTGCAAGGGAGCCGCCGACAATATCACAGTCTAAAAAGAATATATATTTATTGTTGTGAGTGACACCTTTAAGATAATTGAAATGATAAACATCAGCAAAATCACTATTAAATTCATATGGAGTTTGTGTAATGGTGATTATATAATCGACAAAGAAAAATGGATACACTTTGTCATCAAGTTGAAATTTTCCATAGATAATATTGTTAGCCATAATACTTAACCTCCCTTGCATAATTTATTTTTAGTATATCATGTCACATAAACCACCGCAAGCTGAGGTGGCTGGTCTGGCAAGCTGGACAGTCTCAACTACTCGTTAAAGAGTTTTATCACAGGATAACGCTTTGTGACAATTTGTCCCGAAGTCCCCTGCGGCGGCTGGACAGACAGCCGCCGTTTTCTTTTGGAAGGAGGTGTGCTCACGGCTACAACTTATATCCGGCCCTACAAGGTGGCGGCTGGGAAAGGCGCTGTCCAGACAATGGAGGAACGCTTTGACTATGGGCTTAATCCGAAAAAGCTGGGAGCCCTGTCCTCATACCTCTGCGATCCGGCCACGGCTCCCGCTGAGTTTCTGCTGGTAAAGAGCCAGTACCAGGCGGAAACAGGCCGGGCCGTAGAGCGTGGAGCTCTGTTCTTTCAGATCCGGCAGGCGTTTCCGCCCGGCGAAGTGACAGCGGAGGAGGCCAACCAGATCGGCTATGAAACGGCCATGCGCTGGACGAAGGGAAAGTATCAGTTTTTTGTCTGCACCCACACAGACAAGGGCCACCTCCACAATCACATTTATTTTAATTCAACGGCTTTTGACTGCTCCCGGAAGTTCCATAATTTTATCGGCTCCAGCTTTGCCCTGCGGCGTCTCTCTGACCGGGTGTGTATTGAGCATGACCTCTCCGTGATCCAAAATCCAAAACAGCACAGCAAGGGCCGGTATCTCCATTATGGTCAGTGGATTGGGGAAAAGCCGCCATCTGCAAAACAGCGGGTGCGGCTGGCCATCGTGGAGGCTCTGCAAAAACAGCCCGCCGATTTTTCGGCGTTTCTGAGGCTCATGGAGGAGTCCGGCTTTCTGGTAAAGCATGGCCGTGGCGGTGTGATCTCCTTTCTTGCTCCCGGACAGGATAAGCCCACCCGCCTGCGGGCATCCACTCTCGGGGATGG
>NZ_BLTJ01000018.1 GCF_013282095.1 Enterocloster alcoholdehydrogenati | reverse complement strand
ACTACTTGATTTGAGCCGGGTTTCGTTTCACACGAGGCCTTATGATAGGCTTGAGCCGTATGACGGGAAACTATCACGTACGGTTCTTAGGGGAGGGGCTGGCAGTAATGCCAGTCTCTTACCCGACATCAAGAACGAGGCTGACATCCTTAAATTTGTGGACGCTCTCATTTCCAACACAAAAGGCGAAGGCAAGGAAGGCGATCCATTCTGGACAAAATCGGAAACCCTGCTTTACTGCGCCCTCATCGCCTATATCATTTTCGAGGGCCCCGCCGAAGATCGAAACATGAACACATTGGTTGACATGATTTCCGGCATGGAGGTCAAGGAGGATGACGAGGACTTTATGAACGCCGTGGACTATATGTTTGCGGGCCTGGAAAAACGAAAGCCGGATTGTTTTGCGGTCAAGCAGTATAAAAAGTACAAACTGGCCAGCGGCAAAACAGCGAAGTCGATCCTTATTTCCTGCGGCGCAAGGCTGGCTCCCTTTGACATCCCCCAGCTTCGGGAGGTCATGGCCTATGACGAGCTGGAGCTTGACCGCATCGGGGATCGGAAAACGGCGGTGTTCTTTATCATCTCGGACACTACGCAAACCTATAATTTCCTTGTGGCTCTGGCCTTTTCGCAGATGTTCAATCTGCTGTGCGAGAGGGCCGACAATGTTCACGGAGGCCGCCTGCCCCACCATGTACGGGTGCTGTGGGACGAGGCCGCCAACACAGGGCAGGTTCCCCAGCTTGAAAAGATCGTGGCTGTCATCCGTTCCCGTGAGATCAGCCTGACGCTGTTCTATCAGCAGTTGGCCCAGTGTAAGGCGATTTACGATAAACACGCCGAAACCATTTTGGGAAATATGGACAGTGTGATATTCCTCGGAGGCCGGGAGGCCAGCACCATCAAGGAAATATCCGAGAACTGGCTGGGTAAGGCTACAATCTCCATGCAGACGGACAGCCGCTCCCGTGGCCAGTCGGAAAGCTACAGTCAAAATAACCAGCGGCTGGGCCGGGAGCTGATGACACCCAGCGAACTGGCGACCATGCCCGGGGATAAGTGCATTTTACAGCTTCGGGGCCTGCCCCCGTTCTATTCCCCAAAATACGATTTGAAAAAGCACCCGAACTACCGATATACGGCTGAAGCCGACAAAAAGAAAAACGCCTTTGACCTTGACCGGCTTATCAACCGCCGCAGGCGGCCCGGGCCGGACGAGCTGTGTGAGGTGTATGCCGTGGCTGTGCCGGACGATGGGCTCACAAGCGAGGACGAGGACATCCTCAATTATGATGACATCGACGATCCGGACGCCTTTGCATAAACAGGGCTTTGGGACAAAGTGTCCCGAAGTATGTAACCCGCCGCCAGAAATGGCGGCTTTTTTCATGGCCGGGAATACCCCGGAGAAAAGGAGGCTCTATGGAATTTTTCACTTCCGCTATTGATACTTTGCAGACCCTTGTTGTGGCTCTCGGTGCTGGTCTTGGCGTGTGGGGCGTTGTCAATCTGCTGGAGGGCTATGGATCGGACAACCCAGGTTCCAATGCTCATGTGCGGTAAAGAAGCTAAACCAAGACAAAGGCAGCCAAGGCTACCGCTATACCGTATAAGAATGGAGCAGTAACACCAAGATGTTGTTGCTTCATTTTCATATTTCCAAATTTCTTTGAACGCTGTTGACTTCTATTACGGTTAGTGATATATTTATTACAGTAACCGTAATAAGGAGGATAAACAATGCGTGATAATATGAAAGGTGGTGCGCTTACAGAAGTGACATTTTACATTTTACTTTCTCTCTATGCTCCAAAACATGGATATGCTGTCATGCAATTTATTGAAGAAAAAACAGGTGGGCGGCTTTCATTGGGAGCAGGCACTTTGTATGGTGCGCTAAACTCTTTGCAGGAAAAGGAATGGATTAAGCCTTGCGGAGATTGTGAAGGTAGAAAAAAAGAATACATCATTACCTCACTGGGAAAAGAAGTTGCGAAAAAAGAACTTGTAAGGCTTAATGAACTTGTAGAGGTTGCAAGTGGAATTATTGGAGGTACAGTATGAGTAAAAAATGTTATCATTTTTTTGGTGGTCTGTTGAATGCACAGGCGAATTGGCTGAATAAAATGTCGGAGAAGGGCTATCGTCTTATTCGAGCGGGGAAAATGTTATATGAGTTTGAAGAATGTAAACCTAATGAAGTAAAATACTGTGTAGAATTTATCGGAGAAAAATCGAAAGAGAATGCAAAAGACTATTCCCTCTTTTTGGAAGATATGGGCTATAAGGTATTTTTCAAAAATATCAATCTTAACTATTCTGTCGGTAAGGTGCGTTGGCGTCCATGGGCTGAAAAAGGCGGACGCATTGCGACCAACACTACAACCTTCAACCGTGAATTGTTGATTGTAGAAAAAGAGAATGATGGAAAGCCGTTTGAACTTCATACTTCCTATGAGGACAAGGAAAACTATTACAGAAATCTGCGTAATCCATGGTTGTTGATACTGCTTATGTTTGCAATATTTGCAGTTATAAATCATTCGATTGTTTTTGGTGTGCTTGCTTTGATTTCTCTGATTCCCGTTCTTGTATATCAAATACAAATCATGCACAACAGACAAGAAGCAAAAACACAAGAATGATAATGAACTATAAATAGCAAATCCAGCCGAGCCAGTCAACGGCAAGTAAATGGGCTGCACCCACCGTTGACAGCCCCGTCTGTCCTTGCTGGTGGGTAATCAAGGGGCGACAGCAAAAAGTGCTGCCGCCCTTTCCCATAATCGAAGAAAGGGGGATTTTTCATGACTGAATACGAAGCCTATCAAGAGCATATCCGCTATACCCATGACGCCTATTGTCGGATTGTTATTCGCCATGCGTCCTTTGACGCTGCCCGTATGCTGGCGGCGAGGTGGAAACGAGAAATCTCCCTTGAATACTTGACCGAAGAAAAGTTTGTCCCGTTCAGTACCACAGACGAGTATTTTCAAGTGCCGGACTATGGCGAAACTTATCCGTTCTCTGTCCGGGGGAAGACGATACTTTTAGATAGCTGCTCCCTTGCGGCGGCTCTTGCCGGGCTGCCAGAACAGACGCAGGAGGAAATCTTTTTGTATTACTTCAAGCACTTGACGCAGAAAGAAATCGGAGAACAAAGCGGCTGGACACGCAGCACAATCGGGCGGCATATCCAACTTGCCTTGAAGCGGCTGAAAGAGGAAATGGAGGTGCTGTCCCATGAGTGAGCGACTTCTCCCCTATGACACTATTGTAAAGGCACATGAGGGCGACCCCATAGCAATACAAGCTGTCCTTGACCGCTACGCCGGATATATTCGTTACTTCTCCAAGATGAACGGCTATTATAACTCTGATATGGAGGACTACATCAGAACAAAGCTGATTGAAAGCCTGTTCAAGTTCCGTCTTGACCGTTGAGTTTGGATTGATGATATGATAAAATCATTTTAACAAATTATAATTCTGGGGAGGTGTAATAGATGGATAAGAAACGGTTGAAACGAGCGCTGGGAGTTGCAATCCCACTTGCTGTCATCATAATCGGCATAAGTTATAACAGCTATATTAAGATGCACACTTTCACCCTTTCAGGTGGTGAGATAGTGAAAAGCGAACAGATACAGCCTGTTGGCGGAAAGGTAAAAGTTACTGGTACTGCTGATACAGATGTTGTATTTACGGATATTGAAAGCGGAGAAACTTATGTAATAGGTTACATTACTTCTAGGGTAGGCGATACAATTAAACTTGAGCGAGGAAAATGGTACAGAGTGGAAGGCATTGGAGAACTTACAGTGAGCCCCGTCAATGTTCGTATAGAATAACAACTCCCAGTTTGTCACACTAAACAACCATAAAAACTGAATATCCCGCCGCCCCGCAGCGGCACATGAAGCAGTAAGTCTGAAAAAGATTTGCTGCTTTTTTGCGCCCATTTTTGGCAAATCGGGAAAGTGTCGGTACTGGTATGTGAGCAAGGAAATTTCCCGCTTTCTATCAAACAGCGGGCAGAACGCAGCTTCCGAAACGCCTTATTGTCGGGAAAGACTACGCCGCCGGAAAAGTTCTTGCCGGAAAGTCCGTCCATTCTGCCTTTTTGTGGTTTGTATGGAGTAAGGGGAGAACGCCCGCCCGCAGCCTTTTATGAAAAAGTTGGTTATGATTTCCCGAAAAAGTGGCAGTAGGAAGTGAACGGCAGTCCGGCAGTTTCTTAGAGCAAGTTTCTACCACAGTACCAAAATTCGCTTACCGCTCATTTTGCCCCTGCGGGAAACTTGTTGGGGAGTGCCTTCCCCAAACCCTGCTTATGCGGCTTACGCCGCCCATTATCGCCGCGTCCATGCGGCAACAGAAAGGAGGTCTTGCACCATGCGAAAGAGATACAACACGCCACACCGCAGCCATGTCATCAAGACGCGGCTGTCTGATGAAGAATACGCCGACTTCACGAAGCGGCTTGCCCCCTATGGTATCAGCCAGTCAGAGTTTTTGCGGCAGGCAATCCGGCGGGCAGCCATACGCCCCGTTATCCATGTATCGGCGGTCAATGATGAACTGCTTTCCGCTGTCGGGAAGCTGGCTGCGGAGTATGGGAAAATCGGTGGCAACCTAAATCAGATTGCCCGCTGTCTGAACGAGTACGGCGCACCCTATCCCCAGCTTGCAAAGGAACTAAGGGGGACGGCTGCGGAACTGGCAGCCCTCAAGTATGAAGTCTTGCAGAAAGTAGGTGGAGTGGTTGGCGATACTCAAACATTTCAGCTCTAAAAATGCAGACTACGGGGCAGCCGAAAAGTATCTGCTGTTCCAGCATGACGAGTTTACCATGAAGCCCGTCCTTGATGAAAACGGGCGGCTGATACCAAGGGAGGATTACCGCATTTCTTCCCTTAACTGCGAGGAGGAGGATTTTGCTGTCGCTTGTATGCGAGCCAATCTCCGCTATGGGAAGAACCAAAGAAAAGAGGACGTAAAAAGCCACCACTATATCATCAGCTTTGACCCGCGGGACGGCACAGACAACGGTTTGACTTCCGACCGGGCGCAGGCGTTAGGCGAGGAATTTTTCCGGGAACATTTCCCCGGACACCAAGCCATTGTATGCACCCACCCGGACGGGCATAACGGCAGCGGAAACATTCATGTGCATATCGTTATCAACTCCATGCGGATTTCCGAAGTCCCGTTCCTGCCCTACATGGAGCGACCTGCCGACACAAGGGAGGGCTGCAAGCACCGCTGTACGGACACCGCCCTGCGCCATTTCAAAGCCGAAGTCATGGAGATGTGCCACCGGGAGGGACTTTACCAAATCGACCTCTTGAACGGCAGTAAGAACCGCATAACAGACCGGGAATACCGGGCGCAGAAAAATGGACAGCTTGCCCTTGATAAAATCAATGCGACTATGATTGCGGACGGTATTGCACCCCGGCAGACCAAGTTTGAAACGGACAAGGAAACGCTGCGCCGGACAATCCGGCAGGCTCTTTCCCATGCTTCCAGCTTTGACGAGTTTTCTTCCCTGCTTTTGCGGGAGGGTGTGACGGTCAAGGAGAGGCGGGGGCGGCTGTCCTATCTTTCGCCGGACAGAACCAAGCCCATTACCGCCCGGAAGCTGGGGGACGATTTTGACCGTACCGCTGTCCTTGCCATGTTAGAGAAAAACGCCCACAGAGCCGCCGAACAGACCGCAGCCATAGCCGGATACCCTGCCGCTGTCAAAGAGCCGTTACAGAGGGGAAAAACCGTCAAAACCGCCCCGAACCATGACGGCATACAGCGCATGGTTGACATAGAAGCTAAGAAAGTCGAGGGCAAGGGACGGGGTTATGAAAGGTGGGCGGCACTCCACAACTTGAAGCAGGCGGCAGCTTCCCTTGCCGTTTATGAGCAGTCCGGCTTTTCCTCTCTGGAAGAAATGGAAGCCGCTCTCACAGAAGCCTGCGCCGGATTGCAGGACACTACCGCCAAGCTGAAAACACTGGAAAGCACCTTATCCGGCAAAAAGGAACTGCGGCGGCAGATATTCGCCTTTGCAAAGACCAAGCTTGTCCGGGAGGGGCTAAAGGCGCAGAAATCGGATAAAGCCCGCCAAGCCTACCGGGAGCAGCATGAAAGTGATTTTCTCATTGCAGATGCAGCTGTCCGGTACTTCAAGGAGCAGGGCTATACCAAGAAGCTGCCCGCCCGGAAAGACCTGCAAGCCGAGATTGAGCAGCTAACCACCGAGAAAAACGCCCTCTACTGCCAGTACCGGGAGAAAAAAGAGCGTGTCCGGCAGCTTCAGACGGTCAAGGGCAATATCGACCAGTTACTACGCCGGAGCGAGCCGCAGCACAGAAAGGAGCAGAGCCATGAACGGTAATATCCCCCGCATGGACTACCGCCAGTACCGGGCAGCCCGCCGCCTTGTGCATGAGTGCTGCAACTATGACAGCGGGAACTGCCTGCTGTTGGAGGACGGCGAGCCTTGCGTGTGTGCAGAGTATCAGCTATTCGCTGCTCTGCCGCTGGTTTACCGTCGCCGTCCTGCCCCTTGATGAAGCACTGGAAGCCGCCCTCATGCGCCGGGGAAGCCGGAAACGCTGCGCTGTCTGCGGGGCGTTCTTCTTCCCCAAATCCAACCGGGGGAAATACTGCCCGGATTGCGCCGGACGCATGAAGAAAATGAAAGCCGCTGCGAGAAAGCGGAAACAAAGGGAGAAATGTCACGCTTTAGGGCATTTCAAACCCGCATAAATCAAGGCTTTTGGGGAGGGTGTCAAAGGGTGCGTGATACATTTATCCTTTTCCCCCGAAAACGCCCTCTAAAAGCGTAACAGAACCCACAGACAGACACGACAAAGGAGGGAAAACCTATCGCTGATTATATGACCGCAGAAACGGAGCTGCCCGCCTACCTGCCTTATCCCCGTTTCCTGCTGAAAACAGAGATATCCCATACCGCCAGAGTGTTATATTCGCTGCTGCTAGACCGTTCCACACTTTCCAAGAAGAACGGCTGGCAGGACAGCGAGGGGCGGATATATATTGTCTACCCCATAGCAGAGATAGCGGAAACGATGAAGAAAGGCTGCACCACCATAAAGGGCGCACTGAACGAACTGGACGCTGCGGGGTTGGTAGAGCGCAGGCGGGCGGGCTTTTCTTGTGCCAACCGCCTTTATGTGAAAGTGCCGTCTGTTCCAGTGGTACAGTTTTCCGACCAACTGACGGACAGAAAACCGACCCTCATAGGGGCAGAAAAGCGAACAACTGACAGCCGGAAAACTGACCTTATGACGGTCGGAAAACCGTCCCCTAACCAAACTAATATAAACAACCTAATAGAGAGCCAAACAAAAAGAGTGAGTGAGGGGCAGCCCCCCGCCGCTTATGGCAGATATAAAAACGTATTCCTTTCTGACGCAGACCTTTTGGAACTGGAAAAGGACTTCCCCGGCAAGTGGGAGTATTACCTTGACCGTCTTTCCTGCCATATCGCTTCCACCGGGAAGCAGTACAAAAGCCATGCAGCCACCATTTACAAGTGGGCGCAGGAGGACGCTGCAAAAGAGAAGCCAAAGAAAGGCATACCAGACTATTCATTCAAGGAGGGAGAAAGCCTATGACCGATACAATCCACAACACCATGCTACCCATGACCGACACCACAGCCGAGCCGGAGGATTACACCGGGGAGGACGGGCTGTTATACTGCGGCAAATGCCACAAACCCAAAGAAGCCTATTTCCCGGAGGGCAAAACCCTTTTCGGGCGTGACCGCCACCCGGCAGAGTGCGACTGCCAGAGGGCAGCCCGTAAGGAACGGGAAGCCGCCGAGAAGCAGCGCAGCCACCTTGAAACGGTGGAACGGCTGAAACGGCAGGGATTTACAGACAAGACCATGCAGGACTGGACGTTTGCCAACGATAACGGAAGCTGCCCGCAGATGAAGAACGCCGCCGGATATGTGGCAGGCTGGGAACAGATAAAGGACGGGAACTACGGTCTGCTCTTGTGGGGCAGGGTGGGCACTGGAAAAAGCTATTTTGCCGGGTGCATTGCAAACGCCCTCATGGAGCAGGAAGTCCCGGTGTGTATGACAAACTTTGCGACGATACTGGGTGACCTTGCCGCCAGCTTTGCAGGCAGGAATGAATACATTTCCCGCCTTTGCAGCTTCCCTCTGCTCATCATTGATGATTTTGGAATGGAGCGTGGCACAGAATACGGTCTGGAACAGGTCTACAACGTAATTGACAGCCGATACCGGAGCAGGAAGCCGCTGATTGTGACGACCAACCTCACGCTGGAGGAATTGCAGCACCCGGAGGACACCGCCCACGCCCGGATTTATGACCGCCTGCTGGAAATGTGTTCCCCTCTCTGCTTTACCGGGGAGAACTTGAGGAAAGCCGCTGCACAGGGAAAAATGGAACGGCTGAAACGGCTGCTTGCAGGAAAGGAGATTTGTCTATGACCAACACCCAAAGAAACAAACGCCCTGCCCGCCGCCCGGACTGCGTGACCGAGGTACGCATGGGAAACACCGTCCTTGTGGTTTCCGGCTACTTCAAGGAGGACACCACCGCTACCGCCGCCGACAAGATGATGAAAGTGCTGGAAGCAGAAAGCAGCCTGCCCGGAAGCAGACGGGAAGCCCCACAAGAAAAACTGGCATTTTGACAGCGCATAAGGAAGCATTTTGACGCTTTTGCCGCTATACAGACAGCTGCCCCATGTGGTACAATCAAGGTACGGAATAGTGGGGCTGGCTGTCGGAAACGGAGGAATTTATGTTAAGACAGACCACCAAGCAACTCATTACCGCCCTTTACCCAAGACTGTCCCATGAGGACGAACTGCAAGGCGAAAGCAATTCCATTTCCAACCAAAAGCGGATTTTGGAAACCTACGCCAAGCAGAACGGCTTTACTAATCTGCGCTGGTACACCGACGACGGTTATTCCGGCGCAAACTTTGCTGGGGTTAGATAGCGATACTTTTTACATCTACCATGTTGCGGCGGTCATGGTTGACAACTTGCGTCGGCTCCTGCTCGGTATCAACCTGTCCGACAAAGCTATAATGGATTTCGATTTTCCGGGTGTTGGTTTCCCGGTCTAATTCATGTATCAAAATACGGTCGATAAACTCATGGACGTTTTCATAGGTCAATTCCTGTATGTCGCTGTATTTCCCGACAATCTGAATAAACCTTGATATATCCCTTTTTCGCTCGGTAACGGTTGCGATCTGCTGTTGTAACTCGTCTATCCTTGCGGCAAGGGATTTCTTTTCGTCCTCATAGCCGGAAGTTAGAAACACAAACCGTTCATCTGTCAGTCTGCCTAATGCGTTGTCCTCATACAGCTTGCGGAAAAGCGTGTCAAGTTCGGTCATACGCGCCTGTGCTTTGAAAAGTTCCTTTTGCTGCTGCGCTAATGCCTTTCTCGCTTCCATGTCGCCGTACTCGGTAGCTTTACAGATAAAGTCCTGTTCGTGTTCCTTAACATACCGCAAAACCCGCCGCATATCTTCCAGCACTAAATCAAGAAGTACGTTTTTGCGGATATAATGAGAGGTACACTCGCTGCCTGTCCTTGCCCTGTTGCGCCATGCGCCGCAAGAATAGGAAAACTTGCGCGGCTCGATATTTACGCCCTGTTGGTAATACATCTTATGTCTGCAACCAGCGCAAAACAGCAAGCCGGAAAAAATATCAATCTCCGCTGCTTTTGTCGGGCGGTGGCGGGTAGCAATCCGCTTTTGCGCAAGTTCAAAGGTTTCCTCGTCAACAAGCGGCTCATGGGTGTTTGGGAAGAAATAGCGTTGTTCTTCTTCGTTCTTCCGGGTCTTTTTCGACTTGTAGGATACCTTGTGAGTTTTCGCGGTTATGGTATGCCCTAAATATTCCTGCCTTGCTAATATGTCATAGAGCGTTTTGTCCGGCCAAGTATAGGGGGCGATCATTGCCCGCTGATACCGCGCCTGTCCTGTACGCTGATAGCGCAACGCTCCAATCGTCAAGACTTTGTTTTCCGCAAGCCATTTTTGGATTTCGCACATACGCACGCCGCTAACAAACATAGCGAAAACCTGTTTGACAATCGGCGCGGTTTCCGGGTCGGGTATAAGGTGGTGGCGGTTGTTCGGGTCTGGGATATAGCCGTATGGATATTCCCCGTTGACGCGCTCGCCTTTTTGCGCCTGTGCCTGTTTAACTGCGCGGATTTTCTTGCTTGTGTCGCGGGCGTAAAACTCGTTAAACCAGTTCCGCAAGGGGGTAAACTCGTTATCCTCCCGCGCTGTGTCAACTCCGTCGTTGATCGCGATATAGCGTACTCCGTTTTCGGGAAATACAATCTCTATGAGTTCGCCCGTTTTCAGATAGTTTCTGCCAAGACGGGAAAGGTCTTTGGTAATGACCGTCGCCACTCGTCCGGCTTCCACTTCCTGCAACATCGCTTGCAGCCCCTCGCGCTCAAAACTCACGCCGGAAAATCCGTCGTCCACAAAAAACTTTGTGTTCAAAAAATGGTGTTCGTCCGCATAGCGTTGAAGTATCATTTTTTGGTGCTGTATGCTTCCGCTTTCTCCGGCTTGCATATCCTCTTGACTTAAACGGCAGTAAAGGGCGGTGATTTTATTCGACTGTAACATTAGTCCTCCTTTCCGACAGCCGAATAAACAGGTATAATGTGTTGCTATCATTATACCATATCCCGCCGCCTAATGCACTACTCGGACGCTAAAAATCCCGGATTTCCGGGCTTTTTCTGCAAATCCTTTACAATGAGTTTCTCAATCTTTTTATGGATTGTATCGGTTGCCTTTTCACTCGGCAACGCTTGAACAAGATAGGTGATTTTCCCTATTTTGCGTTCGGTTGTAATTGTCTGTTTTTTATCCATTAGAAAAACCTCCTTTTCCTGTATGGATAAACTATATTCGTCAAAAGGCAAAAACGGGCGGTTGTTAGCTGCAACCTCACGGGAGTTTCACCCCGGCCCATGCTTATGGGTGCGCCGCGCAATACTTTGAGGGTGTTCAACGCGGGAGTATCATTGTGCCGCCTTGTATGTCGTCGCCCACAAGCTGCTAAACCTGTTTTACGGCGCGGTAGTTCTCGCTCGGCTTTTCCCCTATGGGGAAAAGCTGTCATGGCGTACCCGCCGACTGGCTCGGTACAGACGGAATGTACCCGTTTGCCTGTTATGCTGCGCACCAAAGGCCGCTTTCTTTGTCAAAGAACAATAGGCTTTGTCGGCCTGCAAAAGCACATCAACAGCGGATATGCTTTTGCGGAACGACAAATAGCCCATAACGGGAAGCGTGGAAAGGGGACACGCTCCCCGCATGGGCTAAAAGATTATCCTACATGAAAAGCAAGGGTGCGGGTAATAAGGCGCACTTGCAGCCTGTTACGCATTTCCTCGTCCACATAGGAATAGGTATTGCCCGCGTCGTCTTTCAGCGTGCGGGTACAAAGTTTCGCTATGTAACCCTCGTAGTGCTTCAAGATCGCGCACATGGCGGTTGTGTCGCCGTTTGCCGCTGCGGAAATGACAGGGAACGGCAACAGATTTTCAGACTTCCTAACGGTATTCATCATCTGCTTTTCCCTCCAAATACTGTTTGATTTTCGCAAGCGCGGATTTCCTGTGCCGGAAAACCGTCGTGCGTACAACATTCAGCAGTTCGCCAATTTCCGCGTCGCTCATATCCAAGAAGTAGGACAAAAGGATAATGTCGCGTTTCCTTTCGGGCAAAGCGTTAAGGGCTTCGGCAAGCAGTTCATTTTTGACGAGTACATCAAAGCCGGACACTTGAAAACGGAAATAATCGCTTTCGTATTCGTCCGTTGTGAAAAGCTGCGCGAGTTCGCTTTCGCTCAAATCCGAAAAAGTAACTTCGCGTGCTGCGCGTTTCGCAAGAGTGCGGCGGTGGCTTTTCGCTTCGCCGACCAAAGTTTTCTTTGCTAATGCGTCGTACTGATGTTGTATTCTTTCCTTGTCGGAAGAAGATAGCTCCATAGAGTTCACCTCCTTCCCGCGTGGAGTAGAGGACGGGAGTTAAGGGCTTGTCCTCTCTGCCCCTTTCGCTCCGTACCCGTTCGGGAGATGGCTCTTGAGTGCGCTTTTCAGAAAAAAGTTGAAAAAAGCAAAATGCGCCCGTCCGCAAGACGCGGACGGGCGCAAAGGAAATGTAAGCAGTAGCTAAATGTATTGACAGTTCACATTCATAGCCGGAATATCCCGCTTGCGGAGCATAGCTTTTTTTGACCGCAAAGCATTAGGCGGGTTACAGTAAATAAAAATGGACACGGCGATACCTCCCCGATACCGCCGTATCCTTAAAAAAGGGCGACTTTAATACACTACCCGCAATCCATTCTATAATAGGGAACAGCGGCTTTTGCGCAATATTAAATAAAAAAGCCGATAACACATAGGTTTTTTGACCTAATGCGTTATCGGCTCTGCGTCTATGCGTCTGGCACTTTTAATCATTTTTTTTTGAATTTATTATATGTGTTAGCTAACTGTCCACAAGCCGCGTTAATCTCTCTGCCATGAGAAACTCTCATAGTAACTTCAAGTCCTGCTTGCTCTAATTGATGTTTGAATGCAACTATTTCCCGTTTCTGTGGTGCTTTAATTCTTGAATTGCTTGTTGGGTTGTATTGTAACACGTTAATCATAACTTTTTTGCCCCGAAACCATTTTGCAAGTTGTCTTACATCTGAGGGCCGGTCATTTATACCCGGTAAAAGCAAATACGCAAAGACAATTTTGCGATTATGCCTTTCAGAATAGGATAAGGCTTGCTTAACAACATCTTCAATAGCATATATGCGCATGTGAGGAATAATACGATTTCTTGCAGATTGTGTTGCTGCGTGTAAAGATATTGTCAACTGAATTTTAAGATGTTCCTCGCGCAATTTTTTTAATTGATCGACCGGACCAACTGTTGATATGGTAATGCCGTCGGTTGGAAAGTTGAGCCCATATCTATCTCGGAGAATATGGATTGCTTTTATCAAGTTGTCATAATTGAATAAAGGCTCTCCCATACCCATAAAAACGATACGGTTTACTTTTCGACGCAACAATATAATCTGTTGTACGATTTCTGACGATGTTAGATTACGAACAAAGCCATTTCGCCCGGACTCACAAAAAATACAACCAACAGGACAACCGACTTGTGTGCTCACGCAAACAGTTCCACCATCTCGCCGCTTGATAAAAACCGTTTCAATGTATTTGTTGTCTTTCAGTTCGTAAACATACTTTTCAGTATCACTGCTTTTGCAAATATTTTTTACCAACATTGATAGATTTTTTTTGCGTGGTAATTGCTTATATAATTCTTCATATAAGGCTTTTGCTTCATTCTCGCCAATAACTTCCGACATTTCTTTGTAAGTAAATCCGTATGGATCATTCCGTACTTCCGCAGGCGTATATTTAGGTAAACGTTTCATTTTTATATCCTTTCTTCTAAATAATAAAAGTTTGTTTTTCTGTATTTTTGATTACAATCTCTAATTTTTCTACATCAATGATATGCGTCAATTTGCATTTAGGGCAGAAAAGAGGAAAATCTTTTAATACAGTATTATGAAATACTTGAACTCTCGTCTTTCCGTTACAAATCGGACATTTTATCCAATATTTTTTAAGCATTATATTTCACTCGTCCTTTTTACACAAAAAAATGCAGGTCAATCCTCAACATGAGCATTGACCTGCATTTATAATGCACAGAGCAGTACAACAAAACTAAGGCATAGCTTGCACTATGTCTATACTATATCTATACGTCGTTAGTTTTTTGTATAGCATCCGCAAAATAAGCATGACAAAAAAGCCCATGTTGAAAATGGGAAAATCCTTTTTTTCAATGCTTATCTAATACGCATGCTATGCAACATAAACGCCGCCTCCTTTTACATAAATTTTATTTTATCAGAAAATCAGTCTACTGTCAATACACAACAGGAAGTATTTAACCTAATGATATGAATTGTGTGGACATATCCAAAAAGAAAGGTGAACTGTAAAATGTAACAGGGTGAATGAAAATGGCAAAAAGACCCGTACCATTGTACGACTTTAAGGCTTTCGGGGCAGCTATAAAAGCCGCGAGAAATGAATACGGCGAGAGCCGCAAAAAGGTAAGCGACGAGTTATATATTTCCCCGCGCTACCTTGCGAATATCGAGAACAAGGGACAACAGCCGAGTTTACAGGTATTCTATGACCTTGTAACCCGGTATCATATTTCGGTAGATCAATTTTTCTTCCCGAACAGCAATGCGGAGAAATCCACCGGGCGGCGGCAGCTTGACGCGCTGCTGGACGGTATGAGCGATAAAGGCATACGGATTGTAACCGCAACAGCAAGGGAGATAACGGAAGTCGAAAAAGCAGAGGATTAACCTCACAATATGAGAAATCGGGAGATTGCAGCGCATGGCGGCTGCAATCTTTTTTTGCGTCCAAAATCAAAGGAACGCGCAACAAATACCGCCTTTCGGTGGGGGTATGGAGTAGATAGCAAGCACAGCAAACGAGTACCCGTTTGCGGAAAATGCTTGTTGGGATAATCCCAAACCCTTATACCGAAAGGCGGTGCGGAAATGGAAAACCGAAAGAGAAATATACAGATGAAGTTTTACGTTACGGAAGAAGAAAAGCGGCTGATCGACGAGAAGATGAAGCAGCTTCCCATAAAGCAGTATGGGGCATACTTCCGTAAAATGGCGATAGACGGGTATATTCTTGTCGTTGACCGAAGCGACACAAAAGCATATATCCGGGAACTGCAAGCGGTGAGCCGGAACATCAACCAAATTGCAAAACGCGCCAATGCGACGGGGACGGTTTACAGGCAGGATATAGAGGACATTAAAAAGGCGGTGGACGAGATATGGCGGTTACAAAGACGCACCCTATTAAATCAACCTTAAAGGCTGCGATAGACTATATCTTAAATCCCGAAAAGACAGACGGGAAGCTGCTTGCGTCCTCTTTCGGCTGCGGGCTGGAAACCGCCGATATTGAGTTTGCATGGACGCGGGAAGCTGCCGGAGATCGCGGCACACATTTAGGGCGGCACTTGATACAATCCTTTGCGGTGGGAGAAACCACACCGGAAGAAGCGCACAAAATCGGCATGGAACTTGCCGGGGCGGTATTAGGCGGCAAGTATGAGTTTGTTTTGACAACTCACGTCGATAAAGACCATCTGCATAATCACTTGATTTTCAACGCGGTTAGCTTCGTTGACTACAAAAAGTACCATTCCAACAAGCAAAGCTATCACTTTATCCGGCGCACCAGCGACAGGATATGTAAAGAGCATGGGCTATCCGTCGTCGTACCGGGACAGGACAAGGGAAAAAGCTATGCAGAATACACCGCCGAAAAGCAAGGGACAAGCTACAAAGCAAAGCTGAAAACGGCGATAGATACTCTCATTCCCCAAGTGAAAGATTTTGACGAACTGCTGCGCCGCTTGCAGGAAATGGGGTATGAAATCAAACAGGGCAAATACATTTCCTTTCGCGCTGCCGGACAGGAACGGTTTACCCGCACAAAGACGCTCGGCGCGGCCTATACGGAAGAAGCGATAAAGGAGCGTATCAAGGGCGTGTATGTTGCCAAAACAAAAACGCTGCGGGAAGATAAGAAAATCCGGCTTGTCGTCGATCTTGAAAACAGTATCAAAGCCCAACAGTCGGCGGGCTATGAACGGTGGGCAAAAATCCATAATCTGAAACAGGCTGCTAAAAGCATGAACTTCCTAACCGAAAACAAGATTGAGTATTATAGCGAACTTGAAAGCAAGATAGCCGATATTATGACCGCTCATGACGCGGCGGCAAAGGCGGTTAAGGAAGTGGAACAGCGTATGTCTGATTTGTCGCTGCTTATCAAGCACACCACCACATACCGACAGTTAAAACCGATTTACGATGAATACCGAAAATCGCCGGACAAGGAAAAGTATCTGCGGGGGCATGAAAGCGAAATTATCCTGTTTGAAGCTGCGGCAAGGGCATTAAAGGAAATGCAGATAAAGAAGCTGCCCGATCTCGCCGCGCTGCGCAAGGAGTATAGAAGCTTAAACGACAGGAAAACCAAATTGTATGAAGATTATCGGCAAGCCAAGAAGCAAATGCAGGAATACGGCGTTGTCAAAAAGAACGTCGATAGTATTCTTTACCCGTCCCAAAGCAGGGCGCGGGAGCAGGAGCGATAAGGCGCAAAACATGGGGTGGCAAGTGGAATGTTAAGGGCTGAAAACGCCTGTGTTTCTGCGGCTTCCAGCGCATGAAAACGACATAGACGATAAAGTATATTCAAACCCGCAAAAACGGCTTTCTAATTGTCCACGCAAGGACAAAAAAAGAACAGGGGCGCGGTGCCGGAAATCGGCAACCGCGCCCCTGTTCTCTATGGGCTATTCCTCGTCGGTCAAGATAAACTCCCTTTCGGAAAACTCGCTGTCCGTCATGGCTTGCAGCTTGTTCACCGCTGCGGCGGCAAGCTGGCGCATATCCTCGTCCATGTAGGGCATGGCGGCAAGGATATTTTCAAGCGTTGTTTCCCGGCTGTCCTCGGCGTAGATCGCAACAATGTTTTCTTCCTCAATGGTAAAGCGGGTATTCATGCTATCAAACCTCCAAATCCTTTTTATGCTCTTTCTGTTTATCTTTCGGCTGCTGCGCCGCCTGTTTCTTGTATTCGTCCAGCTTCTTCAAAATGGACGGTTTTTTCTGCGGCTGTTCCCGTTTCTCGGCTTTTACCGCTTTTGCAAGGTCGGTAACGGAAATCGCTTCCCCCGCCTTTGCCCGCTGCTCAAAATCTGCAACGGTGGGCGTTTGCGGCGTATTGTTGATAAGCCCGTCAAAATTGTTGTCGTTCTGCTCTATGGTGTCCTCGACGTGCTTTAAGGGATTATCCCGCTGCGGCTGCTCGGCGGCTATGGCATAAGCCTGTGTGCCATTCCCCATAATGAGATACTTCCCGTCCTCCGACGCATGGTGAAAACCAAATCCCGCCGCTTCGATCTGTTCACGGCTCATATCGGTAATATGAAAATTGCCCCTCGGCGTTCTAACGGTTTCACCCGTCAAAAGGCTGTCGGGGGTCGCTTCCGGCTGCTGCTTTTCAAGCTGCCCGTCCTTGTAGGAATATCCTTGCGCCGCGATTGCTTCAAGGGTCTTGCCCGTAACGTCGCCATAAATCCGCTTGTCTGCGTCAACCAGCATTTGCAAAGTGTCTTGTACGGTGTCGGACAAGGCTTGCTGCTGTTCGGGCGGCAGCTTGTCAAATACGGGGGTCTGCTGCTCCTGCAAAAACTCCGGCACTTGCTGAAAACCGATACTGTCTACATAGTGGGCGGTGTCCTCGTCGTTCTGATGAAGCACAACAATGTCGGAAACGGAAAGGCTATGCCCCTTAAAGTCGGCGGGGTGGTCGATATTAAACCTTTCCCAAATGTCGCCCAGCGTCATATCCTTTGTAAGCGGTGCAGTATAGACGAGTTCATAATTTACCCGGTCAATGGTAAGTCCAGCCGCTTGCAGACGGTCATAAGGCTCAAAGCGCAAGTCCCTTGTTTCGTCCCCGCGCTTTAACTGATAAATGGAAAAGGTATCGCCCTGCTCCTGCTCGGCTTGCCGCTGCTGCTGCAACTCGGTAAAATGCCCCTCAATCTCGGTAATGAGTTCCTTTGCGGTGGTCTGTATTGTTTCAAGGGACGCTTTTAACTCGGTCATTTCCTTGCCGCTGCTCCAACCAGCCACATAGCCGAAAGAGTAATCGGAAGTATCAAGGCCGAAATGCTGGCAAACCGTATAAGCGACGCTTTCCGCTTCTACCTCGCAGGTATGGCGGTCAACGCGGTTTTGCTGCTCCGGCGGGGCGTTTAAGTCTACGTCGTGCAGCTTCGCATGGGCGATTTCGTGAATGGCGGTCTTTACCGCCTGTAATTCACTCACGCCCTCTTTGATTGCAATACGCTTGTCGGTCAAACTGAAATACCCATTTGCGCCGTTTGTGATCTGCTCAAATGCAATCGGGACGGGGGACGCTTTTTCAAGGGCGGCGAAAAAATCCTCGTACTGCTCCACATCGGCAAGCAGCGGTTTAACGGAAAGGTCGGGAAACTCCTTGCCCTCGGTCTGCGAAATATCAAAGACGGTTATAACCTTAAAGGCGGGGACGGTGATTTCCTTTTCTTCCTTTACCACTTTTCCCTCGCGGTCAAGCATGGGCTTTCTCGTTTCGGGGTCGATTTTATCAACCAGCTTTTTCACCTTGTAGGGCGCGGGGGCAAAGATTTTAATGCCTTTCTCGCCTTTCTTTACATGGCGGTCAAACTCCTTTTCCCATTGACGGAAGCCCATTACCAAATTGCCGCCCTGCATAGCAATTAGGATAGTGTTATTCAAACTATAATCATGGAACTTTGACATAGCGGTTAGAAACTCTTTGTAGCGGTCGCTGTCAAAAATCGCCTGTACGCCCTGTTCCAAACGCGCGGTGATCTCCTTTACCTTTTCGGCGGGCTTTTCGGAAGTAAGGATAATGGGGACGACGGGGCGGGGCTGCTGCGGCTCTGCGGCCTGTGCGTCTGCTTGCTGCGTTTCGGCTGCGTCCATATAGGCTTTGTCCTGTTCGCCGCGCTCCGGCTGCGGGTAACTCATAATGCGGTATTCTTCCGGCACTTCGCGCCCCTCAAACTGCCGTTCCCACTCGTCGCCGCTTTCCACGATATAGCCGTACTCGGTAAACGCGCCTTTTTCCTGCGCGGCAGCGTTCCTGCCAAAAGTAGAAAGGTCAATGCCGCCTTTCCATTCTTCGGGCATTTGTACCATGCCGGATTGATTTAAGTAATAGTCGCCCAAATCGTGGTAGTTATGTACTTCGGGGATATGGACGTAAAAATCCACGTTGTAGGTGAAGTCAATTACCTGTCCAATATTTGCAAGCCCGTTTTTCTGCTGCAAAGCTGCGTTCAGCTTGCCAACCTCGGCGGGGTCAAGCTGTTCGAGCCGCGCCGCAAGAAAATTGAGTTCGTCCACGTCGGCGGCGCATACCATTTCATAAGGCAAGGCAATATGTTTCTCCGGGTCGTCGGAATAGCCGCGAATGGAAAAATCCTGCGGGTTGTCGGCGGTAATGCCGACGTTCCGCATAGCTTCGTGCAACTGCTCCTTTGTGGCGGGCATATCCAACCAATAGCCGCCGGGGTCGCCCGCGTCAAAGCGGCTGCGGTTGCCTATCATAATAGAAAACTGTTCGCTCATGTGTTCACGCTCCTTTTCCTGCCCGGTATTTTCGGGGATAGCTGCCGCCTGTTGCTGCTGCGGGGGTTCTTCGCCCTCTATGGTGTAGTCCGGCATGAGCATACCGTTTACTTTGAAATAGTCGGCGTACTCCTGCGGGATAGGCGGGGAGATTTCCGTAAACAAGCGGTCATACGCTTTGATACGCCCATTCAGATACTTTTCCATAGCTGCCTTGTCGGTGAAAACCTTTCTATCTTGTCCGGCAATCTTCGCTTGGGTTCTGCTTGGGCTGTTGGTGCGCACGCTCCATGTAAGCGTCCATGAATACGGGATAGATTTCTGCGCTTCTTTGTCGTAGCGGGTATTCTCGTAAATGTAGTAATTCATCTGATATACCCGGTTGCTGCGAATATGGCGGTTATGCTCGGTGGTCTGCCACTCGTTAGCGGTGTGCTGGACGTGCGGCGTTCTCACATATTCAAGTGTTTTATCCAGCAAAAGCGTTCTTCCCGCCTGTTCTTCCCATGCGGCGGCGCGTTCTTTAAGGTCGTCAAAAATCGCCTGTTCTGCCGCCGCGCTTTCGCTGCGCATGGAAAGTAGCTGCGCAATCGGCAAGGAAGCATAAGGGGCAATCTCCCTGTCCTTTGCTTCAAAATATATCCGGCGTTCTATCCGCATGGTTTCGGCGGCTTCTAATTTGTCATGGTCGTATGAGGAATACGGCATATTCTTTCATCACGTCCTTTCTCGGTCATATAAGGGTTTGGGACTATCCCAACAAGCAAAATGCCCGCGCTCTCTATGGGAAGCGCGGGCATTTCTCGCAAACGGGTACTCGTTTGCTGTGCTTGCTATGTAGTTGTTTTTATCCGTAAACGCCTGTTTCTCTCGCTTTGGGCTTTCTGTCTGCGGCGTATCTTTGCCGCGCAATCGGGGCAGTATTTCGCCCGGTTGCTGCCCGCCGCAAACGTGCTGCCGCATACCGCGCAACGCTTCAAATCGGTTTCCCCGCTGCGGGTGATCTGTTCGCAAAGCTGCCTGTCGGCGGGTAATACCGCTTCGCGGAAATAGCGGCATAGCAGCGAATAGCTGATACTCTGCACACAAACGCAAGTTTCCCCGTCGTCCAGCAGCAGACAATTCCCGCAATCGTTGTTTGCACAAGCGGCGCGGGTCATTTTCTTTACGGCGCGGTATTGCTTTTCATCAAGCCTTATCATTTTCGGTTCTGCTCGACGCGGAAGTTTACATACTTGCCGCCTGTGTCGGCAAGCAGCACAACTCCGTCAAAGGTCTTTCCCGTCTTGGTCGAGTACATACCTTTGATTTTTACCTTTCCGTCTTTCAAAAGGGCGGCGGCAATCGCCTTTGTGAAAGCCTTTTTGCGCTGCTCAAAAAAGCGGTCATTCTTCCACATCACAAAGCTGCAAGCCCTGTCGGAGCAGTAAAAGTTTTTCTTGCCCTCGTAAACCGCCGCGCCGCAACGGGGGCAAGTGCCGATTGCTTCCCGCTGCGGGGTAAACAGCTTCGCTTTATCCTCGGAAATCGCGGAATAGGTCTTGACAAGCCCCGCTGTCATTTCCTCAATCCCGCGCATGAAGTCGGCGGGGCTGTCGCTGCCCTTTGCAATCCCGGTAAGGCGCGTTTCCCATTCTGCCGTAAGCTGCGGGGACGTAAGGCTGTCGGGCAGAATAGCGACAAGGTTATACCCGTCCTTTGTGGGGATTAGCTTTTTGCCCTTGCGCTCGGCAAAGCCCGCGCTAATGAGTTTTTCAATGATACCCGCCCGCGTCGCGGTGGTGCCTAACCCTTTGCGCTCCGCGTCCTCCGGCGTGTCCTCCTTTCCCGCACTCTCCATAGCCGAAAGTAACGTATCTTCGGTAAATGCCTTTGGGGGCTGCGTGTAACGTTCGGAGATCTCCGCTGCCGGATTGTCAAAGGTCTGCCCCTCGGCAAGCGGGGGTAAAACCGCTTCCGGCTCTGCGTCCTCGTCCTGTTCCCCGGACGCGGCGCGGGATAGTCTTTCAATCTCGCGCCAACCCTCGCAAAGCGTCGTCCTGCCCTTTGCGGTAAAGGTATAGCCGCCGCAAGTGAAAACCGCCGTAACCGCTTCATACTCATAGGGCGCGGCAACGGCGCAAAGCAGTTTTGCGCACACAAGGGTCATTAGCTTTTTCTCACTTTCGGCAAGGGAAGAAAAGCCCGTTTTCACAAACTCCGCTGTCGGCAAAATGGCGTGATGGTCGGTTACTTTGCTGTTGTCGCAAATCCTCGCAAGGTCGGCTTGCAGCTTCACGCCCTGCATAAAGGGGAGAGCAGCGCAAAGGCCGGTGATAAGTTCCTTTGTGCTGCCCTCCATATCGGAAGTGATATATTTGCTGTCGGTGCGGGGATAGGTCAAAAGCCGTTTTTCATAAAGGGCTTGCGCATAGTCAAGGGTCTGTTTCGCCGTAAACCCATACAAACGGTTTGCTTCCCGCTGCAAGGCGGTGAGGTCAAACAGTTTCGGCGGGGCTGCGGTCTTTTTCTCTTTTTTAAGGGAAGTACAAACGGCCTGCGATTTCTCGCAAGCCGCTTTCATCTGCCGCGCCGCCGCTTCGTCGTCCTGCCTTTCGGAAAGGGCGGCAACGCCGCCAACGTCCAGCCGGACGACATGATATTTCTCTTTCTTAAAGCTGCTGATTGCATAGTCGCGGTTTACCAGCATAGCAAGGGTGGGCGTTTGCACTCTGCCGACATTCAATGTTTTATGGTAGAGGATAGAGAAAAGGCGGGTCGCGTTAATGCCAATGAGCCAATCGGCCTTTGCTCTGCAAAGCGCGGATTGATAGAGGTTGTCATAGCCGCGCCCGTCTTTGAGATTTGAAAAGCCCTCGCGGATTGCACTTGCTTCCATGCTGCTAATCCAAAGGCGGGAAAAGGGCTTTTTGCAATTCGCCTGTTCATAGACAAAGCGGAAAATGAGTTCCCCCTCGCGCCCGCTGTCGCAAGCATTGATAATCTCGGTAACGTCGCTGCGGTGCATAAGGTCTTTGAGAATGGAAAACTGCTGCTCCTTGCCGCTGGCAACAATAAACTGCCACTCCTGCGGGACAATGGGAAGATCGTCGTACTTCCATTTACGGAATTGTTCATTGTAGGTCGCCGCGTCTGCAAGGCTAATCAAATGCCCGATACACCACGACACAAGGTAGCCGCCGCCCTCAAAATATCCGCTGCGCTTTTCATTCGCGCCCATAACGGCGGCAATCGCCGCCCCGACGCTCGGTTTTTCTGCAATTACAAGTTTCATAGATTATCGTCCTCCTGCTCGGTCTGTTCGGTTTCGACTACTTCCGTTTCCTCGTCGTCCTCGTCAAAATCAAGGTCGTCAAGGCTGCTGCTGCCTTTCGCCGCGTCCTTTTTGGGCTTCAAAATCTTAAAGTAGTAGAACGCGCCGCCGCCCGCTGCGGCAACAAGCAGCACGACAAGCAGAATACCCATGCCGCCGCCTTTTTCTTCTTCCGGCGGCTGCTCGGTTTCTTCCGGCTCCGGCTCGGCTTCCACACCCGCGCACTCGCTCATGTTGACGCTGCAAACCGGGCAAGCGGTGTTGACGCTTCCGGCAACGCATTTATCGGTGCAGCTACAAACGGGGGCTTCGGTCTGCCCGTCCTCCATAAGGGCGGTTAAATCCGCTTCGTCCACTTGGTTAAGGAAATGGACGGTATTTTCCCCGTCCTCGGCGCGGTCAATGATGATGTAAAAATAGTTGCCACTTTTGGTAACGACGGTGATAAACTGCTTGTCGCCGGACGCTTCACCCGTTATATCGTCCACAAGGGACATATTCCCGTCCGGGGTAAGGGGCTGCGGCTCATAGCCGCCCGTCGTTTCTTCCGGCTCGGTTTCCGGCGCGGGGGTTTCCTCGGTTACGGGGGTAGGCGTGTCGTCGCTTTCATCGCCACCGCCCGCATAAGCGGTAACAGAAAAGCCGCACATGATAACCAGTGCGGCAAGCAATACGGTAAACTTTCGGATTATCTTTTTATTCTTCATTGTCGTTGTCCTCCTGTTCGGCGGGGTAAGTGGCTTCCGGCTGCGGCAAGGTGATTTCGCCGCTGGCGTAAGCGGAGAGGAACGCGGCAAGCTGCGTCCCGTCAAGGTGTACCGCCTTTACCATTTGCACGATCTGCGCGTTTTCTTCCTCGACTTTCTGCGCTTCAAGGTCTTTCAGCTTCTTTTGCTGTTCAAGGATTTTTGCCCTCGTTTTCTCAATATCCCTTTCGATACGGTCAAGTTTCGTGTTCGCCATAGTCATTTACTCCTTTCCAAACTGTTCTTTCCATGAATAGCTGCGCCCCAATCCCTTAACGGTTTTAAGATAGGGCATAGCGTTTTCTTCCAAAGTCGCCGCCCGGTTAAATAGATCGGGATAGTGTTCTTTGAGATATAAAATCTCTTGTTTCTTCATGCTCGGACAAAAGAAACAGGACGATTTACCCGGCTGCGGCAATCCTGCCGCTTTGATTTCCCGGATACAATCGTCCCTGTTCCAGCCCCATTCTTCAATGAGGGGGTAGCGGTTATGATATTTTTTGTCGGCTTCGTTGTACTTGCGGGAATGTTCATACCGTTTCACTTCTCCCGCGTCATAGCCGATATAGCGGTTGACTTTCTCGCCGCGCTGCCATACTTCGCGGCAAGGCGCATAGTGGTTGCAAAACTTTTCCTGCGGTGCGATTTTGTGTTTCTGCGAACAACGCTTATGCCCGTAGGCAATCGACGGGAGCGTATGAGAGCGCAAGCACTCGGTTTCAAGAGATAGGCGGTTGCCGTAGCGGTCAACATACTGCACAACGGTAATCTGCGGCATACCGTGTTCCGCAAGCCATTGATTGATTATCTCGATAAATTGATAGGTATGCGGGTGTTCCGCGCCCGTATCGGCAAAGGTGATAAGGTCAATCGGGATTTTGTGCTTGTATAGGCCAATAAGTAAGGCGGCACTATTCGTGCCGCCGCCAAAAGATACAATATTCATTTTTCAACTCCTTTTAATTGTAATTTAACCGCCCGTAGGCGTAAAAGTGGGATTGCCAATAGCTGGTGTCCAGCTTTGAATACTGGATAGGGTCGCCACAATGCAGCATGACGGGGCTTCCGTCCCCGTCCTCGCCCACATAAATCCCCACATGGGAAACGCCGGGGGTGTCGTATGTACCCGTAAAGAACACCAAATCCCCCGGCTGCGGGTTAGAAACAGGGGTTGAGATGTTGTAAAGCCCTTGCGCCCCAAGTCTGCCCGTATTGTATAGGCCGCTGTTCGTCAACACATAACTCACAAAGCCGCTGCAATCAAAAGAGGTTTCCGGGGTGCTGCCGCCCCACACATAGGGAAAACCGACGTATTTATCTGCTTCCTCCATGAGCCGCGCAAACTTTTCATCGGAACCCAGCAGCGCGGCGGGTACTTCATAATCGGCGGGCGGGTTTTCATAGTATTTAGACACATAGCCGGATTGCGGGAAAAGGTCGGGTCTGTTTCCCAGCGACGACATATACATAGCGTACATGGATAGCTGTTCTTCGCCCATGATGTAAACGGGGACATGGGAGAGGTTGAAGTTTTCCAAATCCACATGAAGAATGTAATAGTTATAGGGGACTTCAACCGTATAGGGGTTGCCCTCGCTGTCCGTCCTTGTTTCGGTGCGGTAGCGTACCTGTACTTCTTCCTCGACCGTCAAGATATACTGTTTCTCAAAGAGCATTTCAAGGGTGCTTTGCACTTCATCGAGTGTAAACACGCCCTCATGCCACGCGGAAAGGATAGAAATTAGCACATAGGGGTCATGCTCGATCTCGTCCGCGTTTACCCGGTATTCGTCATAGCCGGGGTATTCGCTTTCGATATTGTCCAGCATATCTTGTAACTCGGCTTCCATAGCGGCATACGCGCTTTCCGCGCCCGTTATATCCGCGTCCTCGGAGAGATAGGACGACGCAATCAAGCCGCTGCCGCTGTTGCCGCCAAAGAGGGAGCAAGAGGACAGCCCGCCGAAAAGCAGCAGCACGATAAAGGCAATCCCGCCCACAATCAAGCAGCCTTTCCAATGCCGGACAACAAAGAACGTCGCCCGTTTGGTTTCCTGCGCGGTTTTCTTCGCCGCCTTTGCGGTGGCTTCAGCGGTTTTTTTCGCTTTGCCGCCCGCTTTCAGCGTTTTTGCATACTGCTTTTTAATGCGCTGCTTCTGCCAAAAACGGGAAATGGGGTTGGAGTGCGCAAGCGCGGGGTTATCGTGCAACGCCTTTTGATAGAGAAAATCTGCGTTTGCCTTTACCGCTTGTTTTTCCGCTGCCGCCGCTGCCCGGTAGGGTTTCAGCTTATGGCGGCGTATGCCGCCCTTAACTGCCCGCGCCGCCATGCCGCCCGCTTTCTCTCCGGCAAGTTCTACCCGGTGCCCGCTTTCCACACCGACGTTTTCTTTCTCTACCTCGTAGATTTTCCCATGTACGGTACTGTTTAACTCCTGTGCCGGACGGGATAAGGGGTTATGCCGCAACTTGCCGTTTGGGGGCTTATCCGTCTTTTCAAAGGAAAGGCGCGTCTTTGCCTTGCCTTTCGCTTCGTCAAAAACGCGCTCTTTCTTGATTTTGGTCTGCTTGGGGATAGCCGCCCGCGCTGCGTCTAAACAGTCTGCCGCCTTATCCGATTTCTTGATCGCTTTTTGAAGTTCCGGCGTTGCCCGTTCCGCTTCGGAAAACTGCAAGCGGGAAGAATGGGTTTTAGGCTGCGTCGCGTCAAGGGCTTTTTTCTCCGCGCCTTTTGCTGCGTGTCGCTCAATCTCTGCGCCGATATGCTGCACAACCTTTTCCGCTGCCACCCCTGCGGGGGCTGAATAGTTTTCTTCCTGCGGCCTTTCGCTGATACTGGACGTTTCGCCCGTCGTGAGGTTTTCCGCAACCGCACCGTCGCGGGTCATTTTTTGCGTTACCTTGTCGGGGGCTTTCAGTTCCTTGCTCAATCTTCATCACCTCCAATCCGCTGTTTTGCAAGTTCGCAATAGTCGGGGTTTAACTCAATGCCGATATAGCGGCGGTTAAGCCGTTTTGCTACCATGCCCGTCGTGCCGCTGCCGAAAAAGGGGTCAAGGACAATCCCGCCGATGGGACAGCCCGCCAAAATGCACGTTTCCGCAAGTTTCGGCGGGAACGCTGCGAAATGCCCGCCATGATAGCCGACATTGTTAATCTGCCAAACGTTGCGGCGGCTGCGGACGGGAGAAATCAACTCGTCGGCGTATGCGCCCTTTTCGCGGGGGCGGTTGATTTTCTGCGGTTGGTTTTGCCCCGGAACAGTAACGTTATACTTATTTCCTTTGCTAACTCCGCTTTTCAGCCGCCCCGCCGTTGTGGGGGCTATCGGCTCGGCTACTGCTTGCCAATCGTAATAATACTTCTTTGACTTGGTAAGCAGAAACACATATTCATAGCAGCGGGTCGGCCTGTCCCGCGTGCTTTCCGGCATGGGGTTTGTTTTGTGCCAAATGATAGAACTGCGCAAATACCAACCGTCGCCCCGCAAGGCGAGGGCTACAAGCCACGGAATACCAATTAAATCTTTGGGCTTGCAGCCGGGGGCGCGGTGGTTAAACGCCACTTGCTGCCCGTTCCTGCCTTTGGGGTATTTGGGGTCTTGGTGGTCGGCTTTGCTGCCTGTGCCGCAATAAGTGTCCGCGATATTCAGCCAACAAGTACCCTCCGGCGTAAGCACCCGCTTTACCTCATGGAATACCGCCGTAATACGGGAAACATATTCCTCCGGCGTTGCTTCCCGTCCGATCTGCCCGTCTGCGCCGTAGTCCCGCAAGGCATAGTAGGGTGGGGACGTTACGCAACAATCAACTGCATTTTCCGGCAAGGTTTGAAGCACCTGCAAGCTGTCGCCGCAATAGATTTTGTCCATTTCTATCCTCATGCCGACACCTCGCCGGGTTTGGTCGTCATTACACGATAGAGTTCCGTATCTTGCGGGAAACGGTCAATAAAGGGCAAAATCACGTTGCCATAGAAGATAAGCCCCTCGCCCGCGTCGGAATGGGTTACATAGGTCATTTGCTGCTGCGAAATGTTAAGCTGCTTTGCAAGGATTTCCCGGTCGCCCTGCGCTTGGTTGAGCATATAGACAAAATCGCTGTTTTCAAAAACGTTTGAAACTTCTCTGCTCGTCAAAAGGTCTTTGACGTTCTGCGTGATACCTGTCGGAATACCGCCCCATTTTCTAAATCTTTTCCATATTTCAACGGAATAGGCGGCGGTCTGTTCCTCTTTCAAGAGCAAATGAAACTCGTCGATGTAGTACCGCGTCGCCTTGCCCTCGCTGCGGTTGAGCGTTACGCGGTTCCACACTTGGTCTTGGATAATGAGCATACCGACTTTTTTAAGCTGGGTGCCGAGTTCCTTAATGTCAAAGCAGACAAGGCGGTTGTGAATGTCAACGTTTGTGCGGTGGTTAAACAGGTTCAAGCTGCCGTTTACATACAGTTCCAACGCCGACGCGATACGCTGCGCTTCCTTTTCCGGCTGCTTCTTGATTTCATTGTAGAGGTCGCCCAAAATCGGCATATTCTCCGGCTTCGGGTCTGCAAGGTAGCTGCGGTACACGCTGATAACGGCGCGGTCAATCAAGGTCTTTTCAACCGCTTCCAGCCCGTTTTTGCCGCCCATAATGAGTTCGCAAAAGGAAAGGATAAAATCGCTCTTTAAGGCTATGGGCGTGTCGCCCTCGCTGTAATTGAGGTTTATGTCCATCGGGTTAATGTACTGCGTGCTGTTCTGCGAAACCTTGATAACCTGTCCTTTCAGCCGTTCCACAAGGGGGTAATATTCCGCTTCCGGGTCGCAAATGATAATATCATCTGCGGTAATGAGAAAAGCGTTGGTGATCTCGCGCTTTGCCGAAAAACTCTTGCCGCTGCCCGGTGTGCCGAGGATAAGGCCGTTTGGGTTTTTCAGCCGTTTTCTGTCGCACAGAATCATATTGTTGGAAAGGGCGTTTAAGCCGTAATACAACGCTTCGCCGCTTTGGAACAGCTCTTGCACCGTAAAGGGGACGAAAATAGCGGTGCTGGAAGTCGTCAAGCCCCGCTGGATTTGGATTAGGTTTTCGCCCAACGGGATAGAGGACATAAGCCCCTGTTCCTGCCGGTAGTCAAGGCGGGTGAGCATACAGTTGTATTTCTGCGCGATACTTGCGGCACTGAATACATCGTTGTCCAATTTCTGCTTTGTGTCTGCCATATTCAAAACTAACAGCGTAAGCAAAAACATTCGCTCGTTCCGGCTTTGCAAATCCCGCAAAAGGTTTTTCGCTTCGCCGCCGTAGGTGGCAAGGTCGGACGGGATTATATCCATATCGTAGCCGCTGCGGATTGCCTTTTTCTGTTCCTCGATTTTCATGCGGTCAAGGTCGGTGATTTTCCGCTTGATGGTCTTGATCGCTTCGTTGTGGTCGATACTCTGAATGTGCAGATTGACGACAATCCCGTTTTCCGCTTCCATGAAGTCGGCAAGCATACGGTCTGAAAGTTCCGGCGCGGCAATCTGCAAAAAGGAAACCGCGCCAAACTTCCCGCCCATTTGAAACATTCGCCCGTCGCCAAAACGGAAAGAGGACGGGGCAATAAAGTCTTTGACGGAAAGGCCGCTTACGGGTAGCCATTCCCACGCAAAGTTGAAGCGTTCCCCGTCCGGGTGGAAAAGCCCATGCAGCACTTCAAGCCGCTGCTTCCCGTCCAATACCCGCGCCGCCGCGCCGATCACCTTAAAATGGTTGAGGGTGTCCGTTTCGATACGGGCAAGCCGCGCCCGCGCCGATTTAATATCTTTTGCTTCAATGGTAAAGGTGAGAAACTTTGTCTTGATAAGCCCGTTGTTGCCGCGTTCAAGCTGTGTTTGCAGCATTTCGGTGTATTCGGCTCTGATACTGTCAAAGTCGTCATTCTGTGGGGCAATCGTGATACTGCTCTTGAAATCCTCCTTGTTCGCATGGCGGCTGATTAAGGAAAGCTGCACACTGATAGAAGCGTCAAAAGAGTTATACATATCGCAAAGGGCTTCAAAAATGGCGGTCTTGTCGTCCGGCTGCGCAAGCTGATAGTTAATATCTTCAAACTCAATGCACTTGGAATACCGCCCGTTTGCAAGGCGGCAAATCCCGTCCTTATACATTCGTTCAAACGGTATGCTGTCCTGCGCCGTATGGGGCTTCCCGTCGCCCTTTGACTGCCGGATAAGCGCGTCGATCTGTTTCTTTTCCTGCCGCGTAAGTTTACGCTTTTTGTTTTGGGTCTTTCCCTTTTCCTTTGACAATCGCCCGTACCTCCTTATCTAATCGCTCCTGCCGCGCAAGGGCGGTATAAAAATTGTTGGTCTGATAAGGTCGCTCTTTGGGGCGAAGAAACTTCACTTCCACAAATTGCCGTATAATCACTTCCAGCGGTTGCCCGTTCTTCTCGTACATAGCGAGTAGGAACATGGGCAGCATGGCAAGCACCATGCACAAAGCCGCCGTTGTCGTTCCCGCGCTGTCCTTTGTCAAAAAGAATAGCGGTAGCCCGATAGCCACCGCCGCGCCGAAACAGAGTAATTGTCTTTTGGTAAGGTTGAACATTACCTTGCTCTTGATTTTGGTTAAATCCTTTGGGACGGTTACATACGCCATTTCAAACCTCCTTTCCGGCAAACCGTATGTCGCTTTTGATTTCATTTCCCCATACGTCCCAACCAGGGGTATGCTGCCTTGCAAACAGTTCAATACGCGGTAGGTCGCCCATAAGGGCAAGTATCTTTTCCCGCGTTATATCCGGCTTTTTGCTGTGCTGCTCAACAGGGGAAATAATAAATTGATGTACCTTGTTTGATTGTCGCTTCGGGTGTCCTTTGGTAGCAAGCAAGCAGATTTCCGCATTTCCTCGCGTCCAAAAGCCCAAGCCATAAAACCAAGTGGGCGATTTCCGATTTTGCTTTAACCATACAAAGGCAACGGATTTATAGGTAAATCCCCAAGCCTTGATTAACTGCAACGCTTCTTTAAGCTGCGGGAACGTCGCCCATAGGAATAAAATACAGTCCTTATCCGCAATTTCTTTGACGGGTAAAGCGCAAAGTTCCTCAATACTCATAGTGGGATAGTGCTTTTCCGCTGCGCCCTGTACCTTGCTTCTCGCGTATCTCCAAGGGGGATCGGCGTAAATGATTTTGTATTTCTTCATCTGCACCCCCTTAATGCGCGCTGAATACGGATTTTGCAAGGCTTCCCGTTTTGAAAAGCGTAAAACACAAGAGGACGGTATAGCCCATGCAAGACCAGATCGCGCCGGATATGTCATCGGTTGCTGCGATTGTCTGTATCAAAACCGCATAAATACCGACGCACACAAGAATTAGAAAAGCCTGAAAACCGAGGGCAAGCAAGGATTTTAAGTAGTTCTGTCCCATGCCGCCCCATTCACGATTTACCATTGTCGCAACGGGGATAGGGGCGATACTCGTTACAAGGTATATTTCAATCATGCGCCCGTACACCACCAGCATGATACAGATAGACAACGCTTTCATGGTAAGCCCCACAAAGAGTGATTGAAACCATAGCCCCAAAAGCCCGCCGACGCTCATAGCGTCCAGCTTTGCTTCTATATCGGTGATAACGGTTGCAATATCTATGCTTGTGTCGGATATGATAACGCCCGCGCTGTCGTTGACGACGCTCTGTGTAATGTCAAATACGCCCATGACGATGTTCCAAGTATTTGTTACCAGCAGCACCGCAACAAAGGTTTTGAAAATCCACTTGAAGAAAATCCAAGTGTCGAGATCGTGCAGATTGTTTTTCTCAATTACAAGCTGGATTAGTTCGTAGCACATGACAAAGGTAATGATAACGCCCGCAATCGGCACAATGACGTTTTCCGATAGGCTGCGTATCATATTGAATATGCCCGCGTTCCACCCGGCGGGGGTTGTGCCGACTTGCGTTGCGATTTCTCCAACCTCTGTATTTACGCTGTCGAACAGCCCGGAGAGATTAGAGAGTATTCCGTCTGTCAAAATGCCGCGAAACCAATCTTCAATCATCTGCCATATCAAAAGCTAATCCCTCCTTTCCCGCGCCCTCCCGCGTGAAGCGGGAGAGCGCGGCGGGTAGTGTTAGTTTGTGGCATTATCCAAACAGGCCGGAGAGCAGCGGGACAAGGGTAAGGCCGATAAGGGCAACGCCGCCGCCCGCCATCAACTGTTTTATCCCCAATTAGGTGTAAAACTCTGCTCGATGGCGGGCGGCGGCGTACAAAAAATCTATATGGTGTTTTTAAGAGAACCGTCCCGGCGGGACAGGTCAGGCAGTGACCTGTTCCACCTCCGGGATGGGTTTGAGATTAAAATGAATTTCGATAGAAATGTGTCTTGTTTTATCTTCGTCAATGCGCTCATGCACGACGATTTCTTTGATTAAGCGGTTAAGGGTGGCTGCGTCCAGCTCTGTGATGTTGGCGTATTCCTGAATGGCTTCCACCCATTGTTTTGCGTCATTGGCAAGCTGGACTTCATCAGACAGCCGCTTTCTGCCCTCTGACACTTTTGTTTTAAGCTCCGTCTGCTCGGTCTGTGTCTTTTCCAGCATGGTGTTGAAATTCTGCTCACTGATACGCCCTGCAATCATATCCTCATAAAGCCGCATGACCATTTTGTCCAGAACCTCAATCCGTTCCTCGTCCCTTGTAAGGGAGCGTTCCATTGCTTCCCGCTGTTCCCGCTGCTCGGCTTCACAGGTATTGGTCAGGCGGTCAGCAACCGCTTCCCCGTCCATCAGGGCAGCTCTGGCACATTCCCGGATTTTCCGCAGCACATGGCTGTAAAGGGTGTCATAGTCAATCCGGTGCTGGGTGCAGTGGTTCTTTCCAAAGGCATTGTAGGTCTTGCAGGAATAAATCTGCTGGGGATGTTTTGCGTTTGTGTAGCGTACCGTCAGCGACTTCCCACACTCGCCGCATTTTAACAGTCCGGCAAACAGGCTGATTTCATTAGTCTGCCCCGGACGCTGGCGGGATTTCAGCTTGTTCTGCACAATGTCAAAGCTCATGCGGTCAATCAGCGGTTCATGCTGCCCCTCCACCACAATCCAGTCCTCCGGCTTCTTTTCCCCAATCGTGCCGATTTTGAAACGGTAGTCCTTTTTCTGGGAAGCAATCGCCCCGGTGTAGACAGGATTCATCAAAAGGTCTTTGATAACGGAGAAGTCCCACATATACCGCCCGTTTTCCGGGTCTTTCTTTTCCCATTTGGTGCGGGTATTGCGAAGCCCCCGTTCCCGGTTCCACCATGTGGGGCAGGGGATTTTTTCTTCCTCCAGCCGTCTGCGGATATAGTTCGGACCATGACCGTTCAGGGCATATCCGAAAATCAGCCGCACAATCGGGGCGGTTTCCTCGTCAATGAGCAGATGGTTTTTGTCCTCCGGGTCTTTCCGATACCCAAACGGGGCAAGACACCCGGTAAACTGTCCTTTCTGCGCTTTCAGAAGATAAGAGGAATGGACTTTCTTGGAAATATCCTTGCTGTACATCTCGTTCAGGATATTCTTGAACGGGGCAATATCGTTGTTATCCCGCAGGGTGTCGATACCGTCATTCATGGCGATATAGCGGACACCATTTCTTGGGAAAAAGTCCTCAATCAAATGCCCGGTTTGCAGATAGTTCCGCCCCAGACGGCTGAGGTCTTTCGTGACAACAAGGTTGATCTGCTTTCGCTCAATGGCTCTCAACATTCTCTGTAAATCAGGACGCTCCATATTAAGACCTGTGAAGCCATCGTCCTGATAGACTGCTACAACCTCCCATCCCTGCTTTTCGCAGTATTTTTCCAGCATATCCCGCTGGTTGGCGATACTGGCACTTTCGCCTTGCAGGTCATCGTCCTTTGACAGCCTGCAATAGACCGCCGCACGATAGCCCCCGGCAAGTGCTTTTCCGATTGTTCTATATTCCATTTCGTTCATCATAGCCATTTACCCACACAATCCAGACGGTATCTGGCTCTTTTGAACCTCATCTTCATTATAGTTCATATCTTTCTTTTTAGCAAGATATTCTTTCGTATTTGTCTTGCCGTATTTCTGGGAAATCAGGCTGACGAACACATCGGTTGCGTCCAGTTCCCCGTCAAACACAGTAGTCACATGAATCTCTGTTTTGTTTTTTGCCATAGGCAGTTATCCTCCATACATGAAAACAGCCAGACAGAGAGTGTCGGCAACGAAGTCCGGCAACGGGCTTCAAAAGACCTTGCAAACAATCTCAATCTGGCGATGGTTACTATTTATACTTTTCTTTTATTTTTCTGTTGTTTTGGTTGTTAAAGAGGGAAAAAGCCCGGAAATAAAGGATTTCCCCCGGCAACCGGCTCGGCAACGGGATAGCAACAGGGTGTGCAACGGGCTGTCCTTTTCAGAATGGAAGCTGCATCTGTTCTGTGACCTCCACAAAACCGTCCATCGTTTTTTCAGACGGGTTGCCGGAGTCCGTTGCCGGGTTTTCACGCTCCCAGCCCTTTTGTCTGCCATATTCTGAAAACATCCTTGGATTCGGGAAGTACCGCCAGCCGGAAATGCACTGGTTCATAATCTCGTTGATTTCACGGATTTCCCATTGCTTCGGCTCGTCAAAGGCATGGTTTAAGGCTTCCTTGTAGAGCTGCTTGGAGCAGACCATGCTCCCGGTGTACTTATCAAGATACGCCTGTATCATCCCGGCTTTGGTGTCCTCCGGCATAAAATCCCGCTGGTGTTCCTTGAGATACCGCTGCATGGCGGGGCTGAAAGCCAGCTTGAACCTGCCGCTTCGGTAAATCTCCATCGCTTCCGCCCACATCTGCTCAATATAAGCTCTGGAAGCAGCTTCATCCTCCAAAATATGAACCTCGGCTTGCTCCGGGTACACCATGACGGGGATAAAGCGGCGGTTGCCGGAACGGTCAAGGGGAAGAAAATCAAGGGCATTGGAAGTGCCGCCAAACACGCACTGACGGGGGCGGTCTGCCGGGTGGGTTTCATAAGGTATCTTATAAACCTCTTTCTGCCGGCTTAAAAATGACTTGATTTCCTCAATGCTCTTGGCATTGGCGGTTGCCATCATTTCCGACATTTCAATAATCCAGTGACCTTGCAGCTTGCGGTACACATTGTCATCGTCCAGCTTCCGCAAATCATCGGAGAACCACTCGTCCCGGACTGCCAGCAGACGGAAGAAGGTGGACTTGCCAGCCCCCTGACCGCCTACCAGACAGAGCATGATTTCAAACTTGCACCCCGGCTGAAAGGCTCGTGAGATTGCGCCCAGCAAAAACAGCTTCAACGCTTCATAGGTGTAATCATCTGCGTCAGCCCCCAGAAAGTGCCGCAGACAGAAACGGATTCGCTCTGTCCGGTCCCACACAAGGGCACTTAAATAATCCCGGATGGGATGGTACTTGTTTTCATTCGCCACAATCCCGATGGCGTTATCAATCTTTTTCTCATTGGTAAGCCCGTAGGTTTCTTCTAGATAGAGAAGCAGATACTTCATATCCGTATCGTTTAAGGCAGTGCTTTCCCTGTGGAAGCCGATGGGCTTTATGATGTCCTTGCGGTCGGTCAGGATGTTGTATGCGATAGCCCCGGAAAGCAGCGGGTCACGCTGGAATACGGTCAGGCAGTTCCGTATGCTCTGACGGACGCCGCCTTTCTCGGTAGTTTCCAGCCCCGCCTTGATTTCAGGGGCGCTCTGGGGCGGCTGCATGGCGTTCATGGTGTTTTTTAATTCTTGCTGCGTCTGTGGCTGCAAGCTCTGCCATTCGCTGTTCAAGCTGTATCACATCCTTTCCGTAGTCCGTAATCAAAGCCGCTTTTTCCTCTGTCTCCCCAAACAGCAGTACATCCAGCAGATATTCCACATGAGCTTGCTTCTGTAAGGCTTCCACAAACCGGGGATGAAAGGCTTCCTCCGGGGAGTGCGGAGCATATTCCGTTCTCCATGCTATAAGCAGGTGGAGATAATCGGCAAGAATACAAAAGCAGCGGTTCTTTGCTTCCTGAAACTGTTCCTCCGGGGATTTCTGCCGGGGCTTGGGCTTTTTTGCCTTTCCCAGCGGTTTCCAGTCCTCATAGGAAAGCCCGAAGTCCTGTGCCAGTTGTACGGTGGCTTCTTTCTTCCCAAGCCCATACAGGGCGGCGGCAAAATCAATCACATCCCCATCAGCACCGCAACCGAAGCAGTGGTAACGCCGATCCAGCTTCATGCTTGGGGTTTTATCGTGATGGAACGGGCAGCAAGCCATCCCGTTCCGACCTACATGGATTCCATAATGCTCCGCAGCCTGTCTTGTTGTGACGGACTGCTTCACAGCTTCAAATACATTCAAATCTATCCCTCCTTAAAAAGAAAAAAGCACCTGACATTCTCAATCTGAAAATGGCAAGTGCCTGTTAAAGTTCCATATTTTGTTGTTTGTGTTTCGTCTGCTCCGGGGCAGTTTTCTCTGTCTTTTTCTCGTCAGCCTTATCCTGCAAGACTTCCTTGATAGGCTGTTTCTTGGGCGGCTCTTTGCTTTCCTCTGTGCCGGGTGTGGCTTTCCGTACCCAGTAGCGGATGTCCCGCAGCTTCTTCAAATCCTCCTGTACATCGATTAACGGTACTTTCAATTCTGCGATTTCGCTGATAAGTTTTGTCTGCTCCTGTTGCAGCTCCTTTCTGGTGCTGTCCTTATCATCCGGGTGTTTGGCAAGGTAGGCAGCGGCTTTCTCATACCGGGCAACCTCCGGGTGTTCCTGTTTGAATGTTTCCTTCGTTTTCTTGAAAAATATCTTCTGGTACTTCTCATAAACAGGCTTACATTCCTTACAGTCTGTCCGGGCGGAAAGAATCCCGTCAATCACTTTGCTGCGGGTTTCCTTGGGCTTCATCTGGCTGCGGTAGTCGGCAACAGATTTCTCGGAAGATTTCAGAAATGCTTCCAAATCCTCCACAGTGGAAAGCCCCTTTCGCCGGAGATAAGACAGGGCTTCGCTGACTGCCTTTAAGTCCTTAGAAGTCCCCCGGTTTTGTCCAGCTCTCGTCCAGTCTTTCCGTTCTTCTTTTCGTATTTCCATATATTTCATCAGTAGATTGGGAAGAAAGACAGCTTCCTCCGCCGCTTTCTGTGCAAGCAGTTCTTTCCGTTTTTCGCCCAGCTCGGTAATCCAGCCTTTGAGGTTTTGGATGAGCTGCCGGATGGACTTCATCAGGCTGTTGGCGGCTTTAATTTCCCGGTTCAGGTTTCCGATATTCGTCTGGATACCACGCTTTTCCATCTGTCGGACAGCAGCCCCCTCATGGACAGTAGGGATAATATCAAGCCCCTGTCTGGCATAGGAACGCAAGTCCACACGCTCCGGGCGGTCATTGGCTTCCAGATAGCGGTTCTGGATGACCTCCCATTCATGCCGCCAGATTTCACAATACTTCTGGTCGTTCCAGTCCACCGTATCTTCCTTATGGCTTTTCCATCTGCCGGACGGAAGTTTTATCCGTTCCCCGTTCTCGTCAAGGTCATAAACCTTGCGGCTCTTGGGAAGCCATTTCCCATGTTCGTCCATTGCCCGCATGGTCAGCAGGACATGGGAGTGGGGATTGTGTCCCGGCGGATGGGGGTCGTGGATGGCAAAATCAACAATCATGCCTTTGGAAACAAACTGCTGCTGGCAGAACTCCCGGACAAGGACAGCGTACTGGTCGGGCGGTATCTCTCTGGGGATAGTAAGCACCCACCGCCTTGCAAGCTGGGAGTTCCATTGCTTTTCCACCGCTTCGGCGGCGTTCCACAAAGTATTGCGGTCTGCATACTCAGGCGGTGCGTTTGCCGGAAGCAGGATTTCATTGTGGACGATACCACGCTTTTCCGGGTAGTGCTTCACTTCTTGGTCGTATTCACAGAACAGCTTTTCGCCGCTCTGGTAAGCAGCGGCGGCAACCGCAGACTGCTGTTGGCTGCGCTGCACAATAGAAATTTCGTTGTGTGGACAGGGCATTTCGTGTCCCTCCTTTCGGTAATTAGTGGATGGGGTGGCGTTTTATCACCTCATTTTGGGCAGAAAAAAAGCAGGAGACCTTTTTCAGATTTCCTGCTTGGTGTGCCGCTGTGTGGACGGCGGGTATTTAGTTGTAAAAGTTCGGGGCAAGTTGACCCGATGTGTGTGGAATAACAAACTGGGATTTATTTATTTTCTTGACTTTGAATACCCGTATATAAAGTTGGCTTTTCTAAAAGCATTCCATATTTCAACTTGGGAAGTTTAATAAGTTTATCATATAAAAGTCTAACTTCTTTATAAGACCCTAATGTGAGATGTTCGAGATTTATAAGCTCTAAAACAGGTGAGTAATCTTTGCTTTTTAAGTTAACAGTAAGCAAACTTAAAAACCTTAACTGCTTCATATCCGCTAAAAAATCTAAAGAATTTACATGAATCTTTTTTGAGCTAGCAAAATTACCCTCAAGAGAAAGACTTTCTAATTTTTTTATTCTAGCCAAAGAATTATAATCATTAATTTCTTGGAAGTTTTCAATTGTTAAAGCAACAAGATTGAGAGTATGAGAAAATTTCTGTAAATAAGATTCTTCTATGATAATGAAGGGTGGGAAACTTCTAAATCAGGTTTTTCACCCTTGTTTTATATATAACAGGTACTTCCATGCATGTCAAGAG
>NZ_BLTJ01000017.1 GCF_013282095.1 Enterocloster alcoholdehydrogenati | reverse complement strand
ACTACTTGATTTGAGCCGGGTTTCGTTTCACACGAGGCCTTATGATAGGCTTGAGCCGTATGACGGGAAACTATCACGTACGGTTCTTAGGGGAGGGGCTGGCAGTAATGCCAGTCTCTTACCCGACCTTCGGAGCGAAAAGGATATTTTAAAACTGGTTAATACGATTATAGTCAACACCAAAGGAGAGGGGCAGCAATCCGGTGAGGACTTTTGGGTCAAAGCAGAAAAACTCTATTATACAGCATTGATTGCATATATCTGGTATGAAGCACCAGAGGAAGAACAGAATTTTGCAATGCTGATTGATATGATTGATGCCAGTGAAGCAAGAGAAGATGATGAAAACTTTAAGAATGCGGTTGATCTTCTTTTTGAGGAACTGGAGGAAAAAGACCCGAATCATTTTGCCGTAAGGCAGTATAAGAAGTATAAGCTGGCGGCAGGTGATATATGCTCTAAGTGACTTCTTAATCATGATTGTGTCATGGTTAGTGAAGCAATCACTTAGAGCATTTTTGTTTCAGGAGGTACAGCCATGAGAAATGAAAAAATTACCCCACTGTACGAGCGCCTGAGCCGGGACGATGAGTTACAGGGCGAGAGCAATTCCATATCCAATCAAAAGCAGATGTTAGAGGATTTTGCCCGCCGGAATGGACTGCCAAACCCTACGCACTTTACCGATGACGGTATCTCAGGCACCCGTTTTGACCGCCCTGGATTTTTGGCGATGATGGAGGAAGTGGAGGCAGGGCGTGTAGAGGCAATCGTCATCAAGGACATGAGCCGATTGGGGCGCGACTATCTGAAGGTCGGTCAGGTCATGGAGGTTTTGCGGCAGCGAGGCGTTCGTCTGATTGCCATCAACGACGGTGTGGACAGTCTGAAAGGCGATGACGATTTTACCCCGTTCCGCAACATCATGAATGAATTTTACGCCCGTGATACCAGCCGGAAAATCCGCTCTGTGTTTAAGTCAAAAGGCATGAGTGGCAAGCACCTGACTGGCACCGTGATTTACGGCTATTTATGGGACGAAAAACGGGAGCATTGGCTGTTAGATGAGGAAGCTGCCGAAGTGGTACGCCGTATCTTCTCCCTCACGCTGGAGGGATATGGGCCTTATCAGATCGCCTGCAAACTATCCGCAGACCGGATTGAAATTCCTGTCGTACACCTTGCCCGCTTCAACGAGGGTGTGAACCGTTCAAAGCCGGTCAAAGACCCCTATGGATGGGGATCATCTACCATCGTAAACATTTTGAAAAAGCGAGAGTATTTAGGGCACACCATCAATTTCAAGACCCGCAAGCACTTTAAGGACAAGAAAAGCCACTATGTTTCTGAGGACGAGTGGACGATCTTTGAGAATACCCATGAAGCCATTATCGACCAGCAGACCTTTGATCTGGTGCAGAAAATCCGCAGCAATGTACGGCGTTATCCAAACGGCTGGGGCGAAGCGGCTCCCCTCACAGGCTTGCTCTATTGTGCCGATTGTGGCGGCAAGATGTATGTCCACCGCACCAACAATGGCAAGCGGATTTCTCAATATACCTGTTCCAATTATACCAAAGTTCCGTGTGGGACACTATGCCCTACACAACACCGTATCAATGAGAGTGCTGTTCTGACATTGGTTTCCGACACGCTCCGGGCTATCGCTGAATATTCCAGAAATGACCGGAAGGAATTTATTCACACCGTTCAGGAAACGCAGGTTGCCCAACAGAGTGCCGATATAGCGAAAAAGCGCAGGCGTCTGGCCGCTGCTCAAAAGAGAGCCGGAGAACTGGAAAAACTGATTTGCAAAATCTATGAGGACAATGCCCTCGGCAAGCTGCCGGATGCACGATATAGGGCACTTGATGCACAGTATGCCAAAGAGCAGGACGCACTTGAGATTGAAATTGCGGAGCTGGAAAAGGCTGTTACCGGCTACGAGCAAAGCCAGAAATCAGCGGAGAAATTTATAGCCCTGATTGATAAATACGAGAATTTTGACACGCTGACAAACACCATGCTCAATGAGTTTGTAGAGAAAATCCTTGTCCACGAACGCGCCCGAAAAGGCAGTCAGGACACCACGCAGGAAATTGAAATCTACTTCAATTTTTTAGGACGCTATATCCCACCATCCTTACAGCCGGTTCCTTTAACCCCGGAGGAACAGGAAGAACTGCGGAAAAAAGAAGAACGCAAGGACAGGCTTCATCAGAATTATTTGAAGCGGAAAGCCAGCGGCGCACAGAAACGGTATGAGGACAAAATCAAGGCGAAGAAAAAAGCGGAAATGGACGCTAAGAAAGCCCTGATCCGGGCTGAGGATATGAAAAAAGGCGTTTTTTCTACTGTCGGACAGCTGCCGAAAGAAGAACCACGCAAAGGCAGCATAGCAGCCAGCGCAGCAGTCTAATCATCACGAAGCAAAGGAGAATGAATATGAGTAAGTTGACTTACATTCGTTGTGGAGATTATGATATACCCAACCTAAAACTTTCTGAACAGCCGGAAACTTCTATCGGCAAGTACGGCAGAATGCGAAAATCCTACCTAAAGGAACATCGCCCCATTCTCTACAACCATCTGCTGATGAGCGAGAAGCTGTATCCACACCTGTTAGAGATTGAGCGGACAGCACAGGGGCGTGTGGAAACCATGTTGCCTCACATGATGGAAGTTGCGGGTGTCACGGAAGAACTGAAAGCCTGTGACCCTATGCGTTGGGTGGGGCTGATGAACACATTAACGGCACAGATTGAGGAAATTTTAATCAGGGAACTGATTTGCAGCTGAATGGGAGGTGCGGGAAATGCTGACCTTTGAAAAGGTTTTGAAAGTGTTTCAGGCATATCTGGATGATGACCCTTTGTATGAGGTGGTTCAGACCAGCCTCGGTTATACATTGATGGCATGGGAGCCCCACCGGAATGACTGGTACAGCGCCGAGATACAGAAAACCCCGGAGGATTTACGGAACGCTTTGTTGAGTACATACGCTAACTTTCTGGAAGATAAAATTACCGGAAACAAGCGTGAACTGACTGTGACAGAAACCGGAGAAATCCAGCAGAGGTGCCGGGAACTTTTGGAAAAGTGCAGGGAAACATGATACAGAAACGCCAGAAGGAGGCCGCGATTATGCGTCCTCCTTCTGTTTCGCAGTCTGTTCCATTTTGAGCGCCCCGTCTATGGCACCTTCGATAATCGGCAGGTATTGTTCAGGACAGAGCTTCAGCTTGTGGCTGACCCGCTGCCGCTGATCGCTTTCTTCCCGCATGATCTCCGGGTTAAAATACCGCTCTACGGGAAGTCCGCAGACCTTAATCAACTGGATCATCACAGGCAGGCTCGGAATCGCACCTTGATTCTCAATGTTGGCAAGATACCGCCATTCAATCCCAACCATTTCTGCCAATGTTTTTCGTGCAAGACGCTTTACCTCTCGTGCGGCTTTGACATCTGCACCAAAGGTTTCAAAACCGGGACAATCTTCAACTTTCGCCATATAATATCACCCAGTTACATTGTATAATTCATACTTTGCCCGTGGAATGTTACTATATGCAGGTTAGTTGAAGTTTATAATTCATATATAAAAGACCAGCGTCACACAAAGTTGCTGGTCTTTTCGCATAATGATTTATTGTTAATTCTCTTTTAATGAAGCAATCCATGCTTGGATTGCTTCCACCAGTACATACTGCTGACGCAAAACAGCCATACCTGTTGCGGGAATACTGGGCTCATTTTCTTTTTTCTGTATATTATGTTCCAGATAGGATTTTAAAGTACTAATATTTTCCTCAATTTCTGCTATGCACGATTTTTGTTTTTCAGGTGGCAAGGAATCCAAATTCACAATAACAGCGTTGAAGTCCAGAAAAATGTTAATAGGCTTTCCAGAAATCTCAAACATGAGCCGTTCAAATTCTGCTTCTCCGGCTTCCGTCAGGGAATAAATCGCTTTTTCTGGCATCTTCCCTTCCTTTACGATTTCGCCTCGGATTAGCCCCTTTTCTTCTAACTGAATGGCTTTTTTATAAATGGATGGAGTGCTGATTTTTACCCATTTGGATATGTTTCTATATTCTACTAACTTTTGAATATCGTAGGCGCTCATTGGCTCCTTTTTCAATATTCCCAACACGATTAAATCTATGGTCGCCATGTGGAATCACGCCCTTTCACTATGCTTTCTGCATGAAAGAATACTGTCAAATTTACTATAAAATATAGTATTAGATTTTATACTCTTTGTCAAGACAAATCGCCTCGCTTCTCTTGACATATACTATAAATTATAGTACTATGATTTATGTGGTATGATACTATAATCTATACTACTGTAAATTATACTTAAAGAAGCGAAAGGAGAATTAACAATGAATGAACGCAACAACAAACTTGAGCTTTTGGGCAGTGCGCCTATCCCCAAAGCTCTGATGGCTCTCGGCATACCGATTATGATTGGGATGTTGATCAATGCACTCTATAATCTGGTGGATGCCTATTTTGTGAGTGGCTTGGGCAAAAGTCAAATGGGTGCTATTTCTGTCGTATTTCCGTTGGGACAAGTCGTGGTTGGTTTAGGCCTTATGTTCGGTAACGGAGCCGCATCCTATCTGTCAAGACTATTGGGGCGCGGAGATAAAGATACCGCCGATAAAGTGGCAAGCACCGCACTGTATAGCAGTATTCTGATTGGTGCTATTATCATCCTACTTTCTACGATTTTCCTTAAACCAATTTTGGTAATGTTGGGCGCGACGGAAACAATTATGCCGTATGCCTTGACATACGCAAGAATTTATGTGCTGTCCTGTATTTTCAATGTGTTTAATGTAACAATGAACAATATTGTAAGTAGCGAGGGGGCAGCAAAAACGACCATGTGTGCCTTGCTATTGGGAGCCGTATTGAACATCGGATTAGACCCTCTTTTCATTTATACTTTGGACATGGGAGTAGAAGGTGCAGCAATCGCCACAGCAATTTCGCAAATGGTATCCACGCTTGTTTATCTTACCTATGTTCTGCGAAAAAAAAGCGTATTTTCGTTCAGTATAAAAATATTTTCTCCTACGAGGCAAATGATGGCGGAAATTTTGAAAATTGGAGTTCCCACTTTGGTGTTCCAACTGCTGACAAGTCTTTCGATTGCGCTAATTAACCGCGCATCCAGCAATTATGGCGATTCGGTCATTGCAGGCATGGGGGCGGTTACGCGAATTACTTCTATGGGAACTCTTGTTGTCTTTGGATTTCTGAAAGGGTTCCAGCCTATTGCTGGATTCAGCTATGGGGCAAAGAAGTTTGATCGCCTGCGCGAAGCAATCAAAACCTCAATCATTTGGTCTACAAGTTTCTGCTTAGTTGTGGGCTTGGTGATGGCCGTTTTTTCTACGCAGATTATCTCTCAATTTACTGAGGGAGATACTCAAATGATTTTAGCAGGTCAAAAATCACTGTTTGCAAATGGGATCACATTCATTCTTTTTGGTTTCTACACGGTTTACTCCTCTTTGTTCCTTGCCTTGGGCAAAGGTGCGGCAGGTTTCTTTTTGGGAGCATGTAGACAAGGTGTCTGCTTTGTTCCTGTCATTTTGCTGCTGCCTATGGTATGGGGAATGAACGGAATCCTATATGCCCAACCCATCGCGGATGTAATTTCCGTAGTAATCACTGTATTTATGGCGTTACACCTTCATCGGGAATTGTCTATGGCTGAAAAACAGGTTATGTCCAATTCGGAAATATAAAGTACTTCCCCTTGACTTTTGCTATCAACAATAGTACTATTGATAATAGTAAAAGTTGGAGGTGTAGTTATGTCGTCAATCGATTTAGTCATACTTGGTATTGTATTGGAAAAACCACAAAGCGCCTATGACATTCAAAAGGATGTGGAGTACCACCATTTTTCCCGCTGGACAAAAATAAGCGTACCTTCTATTTATCGCAAGGTTCTCCAGTTGAGCGAAAAGGGTTATCTGCAAAGCGATATTGTCAAGGGCGATAAGTTTGCGGATAAAGCTATTTATTCTATTACCGATCAGGGCAGAGCGTATTTCAAGGAGCTGATGGCCTCTTATGCCGCTGGCCCAGTACCCTTGCTATTCGATTTCAATGTGGTTATTACCAATTTGAACAAGATGGACAAGGCCGAAGCGTTGGAGCTGGTTTCGGCTTTGCGCCGGAGCATACAGTCCTCGGCTGAATCCAACGAGGGCTATGCGCGGGAATTTACAGACATTCCTTTGGTTGGGAGAACGATTTTTGAGCAGCAGCAGTTTCTCTATCGCGCCCTTTTGGAATGGCTGGATCACTTTGAAGGGCAGTTCTTAAAAGAATGAGCACAGTCCCCCAAAGCAGTTTGACCATCCTGTTTGAAGCTCCATTTTGGATTGGTCTATACGAAAGAACGGATAACGGTAAGTACGAGGTATGTAAAATCACTTTTGGTTCAGAGCCCAAAGACTATGAGGTCTATGAGTTTCTGCTGAAGAATTGGCATAAATTGAAATTCAGTCCCCCGATCCAGACCGAAGTAGCCATAGAGCGAAAAATCAATCCCAAACGAATGCAGCGCGAAATCCAAAGTCAACTGCAAGATAAAGGCATTGGCACAAAGGCACAGCAGGCGTTGAAACTCCAGCATGAGCAATGTAAGCTGGAACGGAAAACCAAGAGCCGTGAGCAGAAAGAGGCTGAGAAAGACCGTCAGTTTGCCATACGGCAGGAAAAGAAGAAAGCCAAGCACAGAGGAAGATAACATGAAGATAGAATGGATTTTATGCCCCTTTTGCGGCAGCAAAACGCGATTGAAAATCCGCGATGATACAGTACTGGAAAACTTTCCGTTATATTGTCCTAAATGCAAACATGAAACCCTGATTACAGTAAGAAAACTAAATTTATCCATCGTTCAAGAGCCAGACGCACAGACGCAGAGCCGATAATACACAAGGTAAATTCACTTGTGGTTATCGGTCCTTTTTTATTTCAATATACGACGAGAGCCTGCCCCGCCCAACGGGGAAAGAAAAAAACCGTAGCTGGGCAGGTTGATTTTGTGCGCTTACTCTACATACTCTGGCGGCGGTTTTGAGAAATCAGAGCCGCCGTTTCTTTTCGCCTATCCTAAACCAACGACGACCTAACACCGTGTAAATCCACGGCGGCATATAGGAGGATTGCCGCCGTGTCTATTTTTGCCTATTTTCACAGCACCCATGACCTGCACCAGCTAAAAAAAGCCTGTTCCCAGCAGCGGAGCAATGCGGCCGGTGGTATGCACTATACCATGTAATTAAACAGCAAAATATATTCCATGACGCTCGTATGGCTTTATGCCGTCCGGGCGCTTTTTTGTCCCTATGGAGCCGGAACATCGGGTCAGCATGGCCCGAACTTTATCCCCGGTGCCGTTCTCCACCACCCCATTCAGATTTTCCCGAAAAAATCTGAATGGAGGAAAGGCAGATGGAAGTTACCATCAATTATAACGGACAAGCTGTGACCGTGGAGATCACGCTGGAAGTCTATGAATTTCTTGACCGGGCCGATCACAAAACGGAGAACCTGTTCCATGAACAGCGGCGGCATTGGGATGGCCGGGAGTTTGACGAGTACATCATTACCACCGAGGGCGTAGGAGCCTACGGCGAAACGCCGGAAGAATACCTTTGCCGCATGGAAACGCTGCATGAGCTGATGGCAGTTCTGGACACTTGTACCGAGGCCCAGCGCCGCCGGTTCCTGCTCTACGCGCTTGACGGACTGAGCCTTGCAGAGATCGGTGTGCTGTGCGGCTGCTCCAAAGTGGCTGTGTATCAAAGTGTGGAGGCGGTCAGAAAAAAATTTATAAATTTCTTTGGGAACAGGCTTAACGAATGACCTGTTTTCTGGCTACCAAGTGAAAGGGATCATTTCCCTTATCTCAGCGAGGGGCGGACAGCGGACGAGCTGCCCGCCTCTCCAATTTTCAGGAGGTAAGCCTATGAAAACAATCAATCTGCGGTGGATGTATCCCCACTACCGGCATGACGAGTTTGTGGATGTTACGGACGAGGTATGGGCAGCGATGTATCAGGCCCAGCGGGAGATGGAGAACTATGAGCGTCGGAAAGTCTACCACCGCGCCTACTACTCTCTGGACGCATACAGCTGGCTGGAAAATTACGCACTGGAACACAGCAGATCGCCGGAAGATATTTTGCTGGAACGAGAAGAAATGACCACCCGCCTGCACCTGATTGCAGCTCTGCCTGCGGCTCTGGCTCATGCCACTCCGACACAGGCCCGCCGTGTTCACGCCTACTACATTGCCGGTATCAAGCAGCCGGAAATCTCCCGGAGAGAGGGCATCCACAGCAGCAAGGTCAGCGTTGCCATCCGTCGAGGTCTGCGGAATATGCGCCGCTGCTATGATGACCTTTTTCAAACAGAGTGAGGGCGTGCCTATGCAGACCATCAATCTCAAACAATATTATCCATTTTGCAAAGAGGACATTTTTGTGGAGGTGTCCGATGAGATCGTCGAAGCGTTTCTTCTGGATAAGAGGGCCGAGGCTTCCAGAGAGCGCAAGATGTTCCGATATAAGGCGTTTTACTCCCTCGATTGTAACGACGGAATCGAAAATGCTGCAATCGGCTGGGCGCAGCCATCGCCAGAGGATCATCTGATAGAAAAAGAGGAATTAGCCGAATACGAAGAACTGATACGGCGATTGTACGAAGCCATTTCCTCTCTGCCGCCTATGCAGGCCCGCCGTGTCCATGCCCGCTATATGCTGGGTATGAAAGTGAAAGATATTGCCGCAATGGAGGGTATCACACCATCGCAGGCGGGAAAATCCATCCACGCTGCACTGCGGGGGCTACGCCGGTACTTTGCGCGTCAGAAATGGACGGTCAATCTATGAGCGTTTCCAAAGAAAAGAGGTGCATGACATGAACGAAAAAATTACAGCCCACCCCTCAAAAGAAGAACGGGAGAAAGTCCTGAAGGAGATCTGGCAGCTTGAAAACCGCAAGAAGATTTTAGAGAACAAGCAGCGGAATGAAGAACGCAGGGTTCGCACCCGCCGCTTGATTGAGCGCGGAGCCATTTTAGAGGGGATTTTCCCGCTGGCTCCTAACCTTTCCGGCGCAGAGGTCAAAGCATTTCTGATTGCCCTGTCCCACCTTCCGGGGGCTGTGGAATTGACTGCAATCCTTCCAAAATCCGGGGACACGCCATAAGTCCCTTGTTTACAAGGGCGCACTTATACACCGTTGCCGGTGCTGTGCGCCCTGCCGGGGACATTGCGTACTTCGTCCGCGATGGGAAGCTACGCTCCCCAAACCCCTTGTGCGCTCTGCACAGCCAAACACCCGCTTTGCGTTTGTCCGGCTCCACAGAGCCTGTTATCCCCTCACTGAAAGGAGGTGTTCCCCATAGATTTCTGTCATATCCCCGTCAGTATCATCAAGCGCAGCGCAGGCCGTTCTGCCGTTGCCGCAGCTGCTTACCGCAGCGGAACCAAGATGACAAATGAATGGGATGGAATGACCCACGACTACACCCGGAAAGGCGGCATTGTCCATGCGGAGATCATGCTGCCCGCCCACGCCCCGCCGGAATTTGCAGACCGTTCTATCCTCTGGAACAGTGTGGAGCAAATCGAGAAAGCAAGAGACAGCCAGCTTGCCCGCGAGATTGAAGCAGCCCTGCCCCGTGAACTGTCCGGCGAACAACAGCTTGCCCTTGTGCGTGCCTATGTGAAGGACAACTTTGTAGACAAAGGAATGTGCGCCGATTTTGCTATCCATGACAAGGGAACCGGCAACCCTCATGTCCATATCATGCTGACACTCCGGCCTTTGAAAGAAAATGGACAGTGGGGCGCAAAGTGCCGCAAGGCATACGATCTGGACGAGAATGGACAGCGTATCCCGGATGGGAAAGGCGGCTGGAAAAATCATCGGGAGGATACGACCGACTGGAACGATAAAGGAAATGTGGAGATTTGGCGGGCAGCGTGGGCAGCCTACACCAACCGGGCACTGGAATCTGCCGGTAGATCGGAGCGCATTGACCACCGCAGTTACAAGCGGCAGGGCATTGATAAAATTCCCTCTGTCCATCTGGGGCCAGCCGCCAGCCAAATGGAAAAGCGCGGTATCCGCACCGACAAGGGAGAAGTAAACCGGCAGATCGCCGCCGACAACAAACTGCTGAAAGAAATTAAAGCCCGCATTACCCGTCTTTATCGCTGGTCGAAAGACGAAGCGGAAAAACCACAAACACAGCAAAGCAGCTTGACAGCTTTGTGGGAGGCCCAGCAGCAGTTGAACACTCCCCGCACCCGCACCGGAAAAATCCGGGCTTTGCAGGAAAGCGCTGCACTATTCAGCTTTTTACAGGCAAACGGCATCCAGTCTATGCAGCAGCTTCATGAAAAAATCGCTGATATGAACAGCCGTTACTATGACCTGCGGGGAAAGATCGTCAAGGCTGAGCGCCGGATCGCCATTCTTACCGAACGCGGGGAGATGTGGGAACAATACAACCAGTACAAGTCCATCCACAAACAGCTTGCCAAAGTAAAGCCGGAAAAGCGGGAACAGTTTGAGCAGCGCCACAGCCGGGAACTGATCCTGTATGACGCAGCAGCCCGGTATCTGAAAGAATTGAAAGATAGCGGCGAGGGGATCACCCCGAAGGCATGGCAGCGGGAGATCGACCAGCTGACCGCCGGAAAGCAGACGGACACGCTTGCCATGAAATCCATGAGGGAGGATTTGAAAGCAGTGGAACGGCTCCGCAAAACCGCCGAGCAGCTGTCCCGACAGGAACGGGACAAGTCTCACGACCGTGGGCCGGAGCGGTAAAGGCTACCGCGTTTTGGCGTACCTCTGTCAAGTGCGTCGCGTTTCACGACATACCTTTGCATACAGAAAAACCGCCGTACAGGTTTCCCCATACGGCGGCAGACTGTTTATTTGCCGAACAAGTCGCTGTGTGTGCCGGTGCGGGCCAGCGTCAGCACCAGAACATCATCCTCTATGCGATAGACAAGCAGCCAGTCCGGGAGAATATGACATTCCCGATGGCCCGCCCAATCGCCGGACAGGTCATGGTCGCGGTTCTTATCCGGCAGCGGTTCGCCCATTGCCAGCAATGCTACGACCTGCTCCAGCAGCTCAATCTTCAAGCCACGCTTTATGGCTCGTTTGTAGTCTTTTTTGAAACTGGTCGTGTACTTGACGGTATATTTGGTTTCTTTCATCTTTTCAGGTCAGCAAACAACTCGTCAAGGTCATTGTAGCCCTTTACAGACGGGTCTTTTGCAATCCTTTCCGCTTCCAGCATGGCAGCAACCGTTTCTTTGTTCGGCTGTTCCAGCCTTACCTCAAAGGGAATGCCGCCTTCACGAAGCGACTGGCGCACAAAGATGTTAAACGCCGTAGTCAGGTTCATGCCAAGTTCAGTAAACAGTGCGTCCGCCTGCGCTTTCAAATCTGCGTCCATGCGGATACTGATGTTTGTGGTATTTCCAGCCATACGATCAACCCCTTTCTGCTGGCAATTATAGTATATGCCATTTGCACGAAGAAAACAATACTTTGCACGAATATTTAACAATAAATTCATTCAAGGAGGATACCTGCTTTATGAAAGAAATCATTTATGAAGAACAACAAGACTGAACCTATCCCTGTCATGGATTACCGCCAGTATCGCAGAGCGCGGAAACTGGTGCATGAGTGCTGTAACTACATCGACGGAAACTGTATCGCTCTGGACGATGGGGAGGAATGTGTTTGTGTCCAGTCTATTTCCTACTCCCTGTTGTGCAGGTGGTTTCGGGCGGCGGTATTACCGCAGGATAAGGAACTGGAAACGGCGCTGTTCCACCGGCTGAATGCTAAGAAATGCTCCGTATGTAGGGCGCTGTTTACCCCCGGTTCCAACCGGGCCAAATACTGCCCGGAATGTGCCGCACGCATGAAGCGGATCAACGCCGCAAAGCGCAAGCGGAAACAACGGGAGAAATGTCACGCTTTAGGGGCTGAAAAACCCTTGTAAATCAAGGCTTTTTTCGGGGGTGTCAAAGGCAGTCTGATAGATTTATCCTCTGCCCCCTAAAATAGCCTTAAAATGCGTACAGAATCCCAAGAGAACCACAAGGAGGAACCCTATGTCAGACAATCGAAAATATTATTACCTGAAACTCAAAGAAAACTATTTTGATGATGATTCCATCGTGCTGCTGGAAAGTATGCAGGACGGTGTGCTGTATTCTAACATTCTGCTCAAGCTGTATCTGAAATCGCTGAAACATGGCGGGCGGCTCCAGCTTGACGAGGACATCCCTTACACGGCGCAGATGATCGCCACCATTACCCGCCAGCAGATCGGCACTGTGGAGAGAGCCTTGCAGATCTTTTTGAAGCTGGGTCTTGTGGAAGTGCTGGACAGCGGCACATTCTACATGAGCAACATCGAACTTTTAATCGGCCAGTCCTCTACCGAGGCTGAGCGAAAGCGGGCTGCGAGGCTCCAAAACAAGGCTCTTTCCGCGGCCCGGACAAACGGCGGACATTTGTCCGACATTCGTCCACCAGAGATAGAGATAGAGTTAGAGAAAGAGATAGAGATAAAGAGAGAGATAGAGAAGGGACACCCCGCCCACGCCTATGGCCGTTACCAGAATGTTTTCCTGACGGACGGGGAACTGGCAGACTTACAGGCCAGCTTTCCCACTGTATGGGGCCAGTACATCGAAAAGCTGTCCGAGTACATGGCTTCTACCGGCAAGCGTTATCAGAGCCATGTCGCCACCATCCGGCGCTGGGCCGGTGAGGACGCGAAGAAAGCAGCCCCGCCCTCTCGCAACCGGGATTACAGCGTAAAGGAGGATGAAACCGTATGATTGAGATTACCGCAGAAATCCGGGCGCTGATTGACAAGGCAGCCGCCGGTGTGGAACTGGCTGAGGACGAGTGTATAGACCTGTCAGACGGTCTCATCCACTGTAAGAAATGCGGCGGCCAGAGGCAGACTGTTGTGCCATGCTTCGGGAAATCCGGCTACTTTATGCCGCGCTGCATCTGCCAGTGCCAGCGGGAGGCTGAGGAGCAGCGCAAGGCTGCTGAAGAACGGCAGCGCCGCATGGAGCGTATCAAACGCCGAAAGGCACAGGGTTTGCAAGACCGTTATCTGTACGACTACACATTTTCCAATGACAACGGCCAAAATCCCCTGATGGACAAGGCCCGCGCCTATGTGGAGAACTGGAAGGAGGCATACAGGAACAACACCGGCCTGCTGTTGTTTGGGGATGTGGGAACCGGCAAGTCCTTTTTCGCCGGTTGTATCGCCAACGCCCTGCTTGACCGGGATGTGCCGGTGCTGATGACGAACTTTCCTACCATCCTGAACCGCCTGACCGGGATGTTCTCTGAGGACAGGTCGGAGTTTATTGCCAGCTTTGACGAGTATGACCTGCTTATCATTGACGATCTGGGTGTAGAGCGCAGTACAGAATATGCTATGGAGCAGATGTTTTTCGTCATCGACAGCCGCTATCGTAGCCGCAGACCCATGATTATCACAACAAACTTGAAACTGTCCGAGTTAAAAAACCCGCCCGATCTGGCTCACGCCCGTATCTATGACCGTATTCTGGAACGGTGTGCGCCGATTCTCTTTGACGGGAAGAATTTCCGGGAAGAAAATGCCGGTGCTACCCGACAGGCAGCAAAAGACATTGTAAACAGTAAGCACGATTGATTTTTTACCGGGCGGCACAGACCCGTTCGGAGAAAGGAGCGCCATGAACAAAGAACCCCGTACTATGCAGGTGTCAGACGCCGCTACTGCGTCCAGAGCGCCGGAAAACACGCCGGCGATGATAAAGAAAATCGGAAAGACAACCTACAAGGTTCATGTCCATTTCAGCAATACCAGCACAGAAACCATGAGCGATAAAATCAAGCGTATGCTCAAAAATGAAATTCAGCAAATGTGACAGACTGATAAACGAAGCCGCCTTGTGCTAAACTGATGATGGTACGCACCAAAATTTTTGTCAAGGAGGACACGAAAATGCTTTACACAGAAAAAGAGAAACATGAAATTGAGCGAGTAAAGGAAGTCTTTGCGGAACATCTGCGGCAAAGCCCTGATTTTGAACTGCTCTGGTCGGACAAGGTAGGCTATGTCTGGCTGACGATTGGCGTCAATCCAGTCTATGTGGATACCGGTATCAGGATAGAATCTGCCGCCGATCTCTGCGGCAGGTGTTTGGATGATGTTGCTACGGATGTTTTATATATGACAGGCAACGATCATGCACTGGAAGCAGCCGATCCGCTGGAATTGGCCGAAATCAAGCGGCGCTGGGAGCCATATATCAACCAACTGCCAGACTATGCGTATCTCTGCAAAGACCTGCTGAACGGAAAAATGTAATCTATCAAACGAGGTGTCAGGAGCCATACAGTGCTTCTGGCACCTTTTTTGTAGATTTTTTGTGAATTTGATTAAAAAGTCCTTGACAATTTGTCTCTGGAAAAACCGCTAAGTCGATCCTGATTTCCTGTGGTGCGCGGCTTGCCGTATTTGATATTGCAGAACTGCGGGAAGTTACCGCCTATGACGAGTTGGAGCTGGACACTCTGGGAGACCGGAAAACAGCGCTGTTCCTCATTATGAGTGATACAGACGATTCCTTTAACTTCCTGATTTCCATGTGCTATACCCAGCTTTTCAATCTTCTGTGTGAAAAGGCGGATGATGTATATGGCGGCAGGCTGCCTGTCCATGTACGCTGCCTGATTGATGAGTGTGCCAATATCGGGCAGATTCCCAGGCTGGAAAAGCTGGTGGCTACCATCCGAAGCCGTGAGATTTCTGCCTGTCTGGTGTTGCAGGCACAGTCTCAGCTGAAGGCGATCTATAAGGACAATGCCGACACCATTATCGGCAATATGGATACTTCCATATTCCTGGGCGGCAAGGAGCCGACCACACTGAAAGAATTAGCGGCTGTCCTGGGGAAAGAAACCATCGACACCTATAACACCGGCGAGAGCCGTGGGCGGGAAACCTCCCATTCGCTCAATTATCAAAAATTGGGAAAAGAGCTGATGAGCCAGGATGAACTTGCAGTCATGGACGGCGGAAAGTGCATTCTTCAGCTGCGCGGTGTGCGTCCGTTCCTTTCGGATAAGTATGACATCACCAAGCACCCCAATTTCAAATACACGGCTGATGCGGATAAGAAAAATGCTTTTGACATTGAAGCATTTCTTTCTGCAAGGCTCAAACTCAAGCCTGATGAAGTCTGCGATGTATACGAAGTAGACACCACAGGCGATGAATGATGTTCCGCTAGGAAAGGAGTGATCATATCTATTCACCGCAGCTGCCCTGTATGGGGCATGGGTGTACAAAGCGGACAATTACAAAAAAATAATGAAAAAGGAGGACAGCCGGAATCAGCCCCCGAAGATCGGGCGGCAGATTGTCCGGCTTTTGTATGCCTATGAATGACGAATAAATCTTTCAAATGATTCCGGCTAATATGATTTATGGAATTTTTTAATGAAGCTATCAATGTGTTGCAGACTCTCGTGATCGCTCTTGGCGCTGGTCTTGGCGTGTGGGGCGTTATCAACTTGTTGGAAGGTTACGGAAATGATAACCGTGCGACACGTTCCTGACTGAAAAGGTCAGGCACTAAGTAAAAGGGTCAGAAAGCCCGAAATCTTAGGAGAACTGACAGTCCGATGGGTGGAATGAAGGGGTAACGCCTGGAAACGCCCACACTGATACTCCGATTGGCTTTGAAGTATGCAGCTGCTTCAGGGTCAAAAGCTCGGTGAAGTCGGCAGAGAGTGGCCGTAAGCGGAACAATCCGCACGAAACCCGCCCAGAGGTGGGCGGCGTCACCTATATGCCGGGTGTCAGATACTCATGGTGAGAATGTGCGGCTGACCGCACTGACTACTCCCGAATGTACGGGTCTAAATGTTGAGAGTGTGTCGAAAGGCACAAGGCCATTGAAATGGTGTGTCCGTGGATTAGTAAGATTGGTTGTTATGAAACTCCACGTGCCGTTACAGGCGGCGAGGTTCGATTGGAACTGGGCACAGGCTTAGAGGGAGCACCTAAAAGTATCGAATGATAGGATTGTCGGAACGTGGAAAGCTGGGAACGTATGAAACAAGCCGTTGCAGGCCGTTGGGCGGGAAAGTCGGGCAAAACCGGTATAACCGTACTTAATCCCAGTGAGAGCAGGGGCATGGTACCGATGAAGCAGAAATAATAAGTCTGTGGAGGGACGGCCCCAAGTCGGAAATGAACGGATTTCCGATGGAGCGCCGTGTGCGGTGAAAGCCGCACGCACGGTGCGGAGCGGGGGAAAATCTGGCGATAACATCAAAGGATTACCTATCGCTATCAGGTGCGAAATCACAAGGAATGAAACAACTTATGGCGGGCGCTGGGGTAGCGCTGGTAGGGATTCTCCTGGTGCCGCAGCTTGCCGGGCTGTTTGCCGCCTGATGATGCCCGGTAGAAATCCCGGCCCTTCCCGCTTGGATGCGGGAGGGGCCAAAAGGAGGTGACACCGTATGGATTTCTTACTGGAGGTCATTACTGAGTGGCTGAAAGAAATGCTGGTGGGCGGCATTATGGGCAACCTTTCAGGGATGTTCGACAGCGTAAACCAACAGGTGGCAGATATATCTGTGCAGGTCGGTCAGACCCCGCAGGGCTGGAACAGCAGTATTTTTGGCATGATTCAAAGCCTGTCTGAGACCATTATGATCCCAATCGCCGGAGCGATTCTGGCTTTTGTGATGACACTGGAACTGATTCAGATGGTGGCAGAGAAAAATAACCTGCATGATGTGGATACCTGGATGTTTTTCAAATGGGCGTTCAAAAGCGCCGCCGCCATTCTCATTGTAACCAATCCTGGAATATCGTGATGGGCGTGTTTGATATGGCACAAAGCGTTGTATCGCAGGCGTCCGGCATAATCGGGGCAGATGCTTCCATCGACATTTCCTCTGTTATGGCGGATATGGAGCCACGCCTGCTGGAGATGGATTTGGGACCGCTGTTTGGTTTATGGTTCCAGAGTATTTTCATCGGCATTACCATGTGGGCACTGTATATCTGTATTTTCATTGTCATTTACGGCCGTATGATTGAGATATATATGGCCGTATCGGTTGCGCCGATTCCGCTGGCGGCAATGATGGGAAAGGAATGGGGAGGCATGGGGCAGAACTACCTGCGCTCTCTGCTTGCACTGGGATTCCAGGCATTCCTTATCATTGTGTGCGTGGCGATCTATGCAGTGCTAGTGCAGAACATCGCCACGGAGGAGGACATTATCATGGCAATCTGGAGCTGCGTGGGTTATACGGTTCTCTTATGCTTTACGCTTTTTAAGACCGGAAGCCTTGCAAAAGCTCTGTTCCAGGCACACTAAGGCGGGAGGAGGAGAGTTCATTGGCTTATGTACCTGTACCCAAAGATCTAACCAAAGTGAAAACCAAGGTCATGTTAAATCTGACCAGAAGGCAGCTTGTCTGCTTTAGCGGTGGGGCGCTTGTTGGAGTGCCGCTTTTCTTTTTGCTCCGTGGCTCTGCTGGAAACAGTTCGGCGGCCATGTGTATGATGTTAGTTATGTTGCCGTTCTTCCTGCTTGCAATGTACGAAAAACACGGCCAGCCTTTGGAGAAGATTGTCGGCAATATCATCAAAGTGACGGTTCTCCGTCCTAAGCAGCGCCCATATCGGACCAATAATTTCTATGCCGTCTTGGAACGGCAGGCAGATCTTGACGAGGAGGTGTATCACATTGTTTGCAGCAATCAAAAACTGGCTTCGCCGTCTGTTCGGGAAAAACGAGGAGATGCCTGTGCAGCCGGTAATGACCAGAAAAAAGCTGTCCCGCGTAGACAAGAAGCAGATCGAAGCGGCGATTGCCCGTGCAAACCGCACGGATAAGAAAGAAAAATCAGTTCAGGACAGCATCCCTTATGAACGGATGTGGCCGGACGGTATCTGCCGTGTGTCCGACAGCCACTATACCAAAACAATACAGTTTCAGGACATCAATTATCAGCTTTCCCAGAATGAGGACAAGACCGCGATCTTCGAGGGCTGGTGTGATTTCCTCAACTACTTTGACAGCTCGATTCGGTTCCAGCTGTCTTTTTTGAATCTTGCGGCATCGAAAGAGACTTTTGCCAGCACCATTTCCATTCCACTGCAAGGGGATGATTTTGACAGTATCCGCGATGAATACACGCAGATGCTCCAGAATCAGCTGGCAAGAGGAAATAATGGGTTGATTAAAACCAAGTACCTGACCTTTGGGATTGACGCAGACAGCATCAAAGCAGCAAAGCCCAGGTTAGAAAGGATTGAAACGGATATTTTAAATAACTTCAAGCGTCTGGGCGTTCTGGCAGAGCCGCTGGACGGCAAGGCGCGTCTGGAGCAGCTGCATGGGATTTTTCACATGGATGAGCAGATTCCGTTTCGGTTTTCGTGGGACTGGCTGGCTTCTTCCGGCCTGTCTACCAAAGACTTTATTGCACCGTCCGGTTTTGAGTTCCGCACCGGCAGACAGTTCCGTATGGGGAAAAAATACGGGGCTGTTTCTTTTTTGCAGATTCTTGCCCCGGAATTGAATGACCGTCTGCTGGCTGAGTTTCTCGATATGGAAAGCTCCCTGATCGTCAGCCTGCACATTCAGTCTTTAGATCAGGTGAAGGCGATCAAAACGGTGAAACGCAAAATTACTGACCTGGATAGAGCCAAAATCGAGGAGCAGAAAAAGGCGGTCCATGCAGGATATGATATGGATCTGATTCCGTCTGATCTTGCCACATATGGCAGTGAGGCGAAAAAACTTTTACAGGATTTACAGAGCCGCAACGAGCGGATGTTCCTTGTGACATTTTTGGTATTGAACACAGCGGATACGTCCCGTCAGCTGGGCAACAACGTGTTCCAGGCATCCAGTATCGCGCAGAAATATAACTGCCAGCTGACAAGGCTTGACTTCCAGCAGGAAGAAGGGCTGATGAGCTGCCTGCCGCTGGGATTCAACCAGATTGAGATTCAGCGGGCGCTGACTTCCTCCAGCACTGCAATTTTTGTGCCGTTTACCACACAGGAACTGTTCCAAAACGGAAAAGAGGCGCTATACTATGGCATCAATGCCTTATCCAGCAATCTTATTATGGTGGATCGGAAGCTGCTGAAGAACCCGAATGGTCTGATCCTGGGAACCCCTGGTTCTGGTAAATCTTTCAGTGCCAAAAGGGAGATTGCCAACGGTTTTCTGCTGACCGGTGATGACATTATCATCTGTGATCCAGAATCGGAGTATGCACCTTTGGTAGAGCGGCTGCATGGGCAGGTGATCAGAATTTCTCCGACTTCCGGGGATTTTATTAACCCGATGGATTTGAACCTGGATTACTCGGATGATGAAAGTCCTCTTTCTTTGAAGTCGGATTTCATCCTGTCCCTGTGTGAGCTGATTGTAGGCGGCAAAGAGGGCTTGCAGCCGGTACAGAAAACCATCATCGACCGCTGTGTGCGGCTGGTTTATAACGATTATCTCAATAATCCCATTCCGCAAAATATGCCGCTTTTGGAAGATTTGTATGTTCTGCTCCGGCAGCAGGAAGAAAAGGAGGCGCAGTACATTGCTACGGCTCTGGAAATCTATGTGACCGGCTCCCTGAATGTGTTCAATCACCGGACGAATGTAAACATCGACAACCGCATCGTCTGCTATGACATTAAGGAACTGGGCAAGCAGCTGAAAAAGATCGGGATGCTGGTGGTTCAGGATCAGGTGTGGAACCGGGTTACCATTAACCGGGCGGCTCACAAGTCTACCCGTTACTACATTGACGAGATGCACCTGCTTTTAAAGGAGGAACAGACTGCCGCCTATACGGTGGAAATCTGGAAGCGTTTCCGTAAGTGGGGCGGAATCCCGACAGGTATCACTCAGAATGTAAAGGATCTGCTTTCCTCCCGCGAGGTGGAGAACATTTTTGAGAACTCAGACTTTGTGTATATGCTCAACCAGGCTGGGGGAGACCGGCAGATTCTTGCAAAGCAGCTGGGTATTTCGCCCCATCAGCTGTCCTATGTGACCCATTCTGGCGAGGGCGAGGGGTTGCTGTTTTACGGTTCCACGATTTTGCCTTTTGTGGACCGCTTTCCGAAGGATACCGAACTTTACCGTATTATGACCACCAAACCACAGGAATTGAAAAAGGAGGAGGAATCATCATGAGACCTGATATTTTAAATAAGAATCCGTTGATTTTCTTTGATAAGGCACTGGAAACCCAGCGCAGCCAGCTGCTCACCGTAATGGCGGATGCAGTCAGTGAATGCCGTACAGCGGCAGACCAGGCAGCCACTTTGAATGAAACCGGACAGATCGGTCTGCTCCGTCTGGCAGAACTCTGGAGTGCCATCCGGGCCAAGGAGGGCAAGGGCGGTCTGGTGCTGGAGGGGACAGAAACGCAGATCCTTTCAGATGTAGTGGCACAGTTTTATGCGTATCTGACGGGATTTAAGTTCAGCGATCCTGTGGGGATGGCTATTTATGTGGAGTTACATTTTATGATGGCATCCCTCATGCTGGGAGAATGGTATGAATAAGGAACCGCGCCTGCACTTTACCGAGGAGGAACGTACAGATCCGGCGCTGAAAAAATCCATCCATAAGGCGGATAAGGCCGCTGCCAGAGCGGATAAAGCCCAGGAAAGAATCCCGAAAAAGAAGGTCAGGCGGGCGGTGATTGACCCGGATACCGGAGAAGTAACAACGAGACTGGTTTTGGAAGATAAGAAAAGACCTCCTTCCAGGCTGTCCTATACGCTGCGGGATACCCCGGCCAATGTGGCGGCAGGAAAAATTCATAAGGAAATCCGGGAAACAGAACAGGACAATGTGGGCGTGGAAAGCGCCCATAAGTCTGAGGAGGCAGCTGAGACTGGTGCAAGGCTTATGCGGGAGGGATACCGAAGCCACAAGTTGAAGCCGTACCGCAAAGCAGCCCAGGCCGAGAGAAAGCTGGAGAAAGCCAATGTAAATGCGCTGTACCAAAAATCTTTGCAGGAGAATCCGCAGTTTTCCAGCAATCCCGTATCCCGCTGGCAGCAAAAGCAGGCGATTAAAAAGGAATATGCCGCTGCAAAGAGAGCTGGTCAGACTGCCGGGAACACCGCTCAAGTCGCGTCTAAGACCGGAAAAGCCGCACGGACGGTAAAGGAAAAGGCACAGCAAGCAGGGGCATTTGTGATGCAGCATAAGAAAGGATTTGGAATGGTCATGGCACTGTTCTTCGTCGTCTGTCTGCTGATGAACTCCATGTCCTCCTGTTCCATGATGGCTCAGAGCATTGGTTCTGTTATATCTGGTACAACCTATCCTTCCGAGGATTCGGAGATGCTGGCGGTGGAAGCGGAGTATTCCGCAAGAGAAGCAGCGTTGCAGGCGGAAATCGACAACATCGAACGCACTCACAGCGGATATGACGAATACCGCTATGATCTGGATATGATCGGGCATGATCCGCACGAACTGGCGGCGTATCTGTCCGCTGTTTTGTAGGGATATACCAGACAGAGCGCACAGGCAGAATGGGAGCGTGTTTTTGCCGCCCAATATACACTCACGCTGAGAGAGGAAGTAGAGATCCGGTATCGTACCGAAACTTCTACGGACCCGGAAACCGGTGAGAGCACCACAGAAGAAGTTCCCTATGAGTATTACATTTTGAATGTGAAGCTGGAGAGCCGTTCCATCGCCGCACTTGTCAATGAACTGCTGACGCCGGAGCAGCTGGAAATGTATCAGGTATACCGTCAGACCCTTGGCAATAAACCGTTGCTGTTTGGCGGCGGGTCTCCTGATACCGGCGGTTCTGAGGACTTGTCCGGTGTAGAATTTATCAATGGCACACGCCCCGGCAACCCTGAACTGGTGGAACTGGCAAAACGGCAGGTGGGCAATGTGGGTGGGCAACCCTACTGGAGCTGGTATGGTTTTAACAGCCGGGTGGAATGGTGTGCTTGTTTCGTATCCTGGTGCTATAACCAAGCTGGAAAAAGCGAACCGCGCTTTGCAGGCTGTGAGTGGGAGGGTGTTCCCTGGTTCCAGTCTCATGGCCAGTGGGGTGCGCGTGGTTATGATAATCTTGCTCCCGGTGATGCGATTTTCTTTGACTGGAATCAGGATGGAACTGCCGACCATGTGGGGATTGTCATTGGTACGGATGGAAGCCGGGTCTACACTGTGGAGGGAAATTCCGGTGATGCCTGCAAAATCAAAAGTTATGATCTGAATTATGAGTGTATCAAAGGCTATGGTCTTATGAATTGGTAATGAAAATTTTTGAGAGGAGTGATCTTAAGATGGCTAAGAATAAAATCGAGCGTATTGACCTGGAGATTCGGAAAACCCGTGAGAAGATTGCGGAGTATCAGGAAAAGCTGAAAGCCCTGGAAGCGCAGAAAACAGAAGCGGAAAACATGGAAATCGTTCAGATGGTGCGTGCCATGCGTATGACCCCGCAGGAACTGAATACCATGCTGTCCGGTGGCATGATTCCCGGTAAAGCTGCTTCTTTTACAGAAAAGAACGAACAGGAGGACGATACCCATGAAGCATAAGAGGATGTTCCAAACACTTTCAGCAATCTGTATGTCTCTTGCCCTGATGGCAGGCTTTCCTGTTTCAGCTTTTGCACAGGGAACGGAGCCGCCTCCGGCAGAGGATACAACCAATGACAGCAATGTGGTGGTAGAGGAAATGGAAGCGACACCATCGTTGACCCCAGAGGGAAATGCAGCTCTGGTGGATGATTTTGGCGGCAACAAGCAGCTGATCACCGTTACCACCAAGGCAGGAAACTACTTCTATATTTTGATTGACCGGGCCAATGAGGATAAAGAGACGGCGGTACACTTTTTGAACCAGGTGGACGATGCTGACCTTGTTGCTTTGACCGAAGATGGAAAGGTTGAAGAACCGCCTGCTGTCTGCACTTGTACGGAAAAATGCGAAACCAGAGCCGTGAATACAAACTGTGAGGTGTGTGTCGTGAACCGGTTCGCCTGTACAGGAAAAGCGCCAGAACTACCTTCAGAAACACCGGAGCCAGAGGAAAAGAAGCCTGCGGGTATGAATCCGGCTGTGTTGATTCTGGTATTGGCTTTGCTGGGTATCGGGGCTTTTGTCTACTTCAAGCTCAGTAAGAACAAGCCGAAAACCAGGGGCAAGGATAATCTGGATGATTATGACTACGGCGAGGACGAAGAAGAAACAGAGGAAGCATGGGAGACGGAGGAATCGAACGAGCCGGATATGGATGGGGATGATGACGGAGACAGCGAGGAAGAAACGCTATGACCCGCTTTACAGACAGTCCCTATGAACGCATGATGACAAGCAAACCGGAGGGCGGGAAGGAAACTTTCCGTCCTCCCTCTTTCCCACAGGGGCATCCTTGTTATGGCTGTAAGAATGACGGACGCTCCTGTGTGGGTATCTGCCATCGGGAAATGGCCCGCTGGCTCAAAGAAAGGAGAAAACACCATGAAACTGGTAATCGCTGAAAAGCCGTCTGTTGCCCAAAGCATTGCCGCTGTAATCGGAGCAACTACACGTAAGGACGGTTATCTGGAAGGGAACGGATGGCAGGTCAGCTGGTGCATGGGACACCTGGCCGGATTGGCAAATGCTGACGCTTACAATCCAGACTACGCTAAGTGGCGTTATGATGACCTGCCGATTCTTCCAGCAGACTGGAAGATGGTTGTGGGAAAAGATAAGAAAAAGCAGTTTGATGTGCTGAAAAAGCTGATGAATGCCCCGGAGGTGACAGAGGTGGTAAATGCCTGTGATGCCGGACGCGAGGGAGAACTGATCTTCCGAAATGTATATGAACTTGCTGGCTGTAAAAAGCCGATGAAGCGGCTGTGGATTTCCTCAATGGAGGATTCTGCGATCCGGGAGGGCTTGGAACATCTGCGGCCTGGCGCAAATTATGACGGATTGCGGGATGCGGCGCTCTGTCGTGCCAAGGCAGACTGGCTGGTAGGGATCAATGCCACAAGGCTGTTTTCCGTGTTATATCACCGCACGCTGAACATTGGGCGTGTCATGTCCCCTACGCTGGCGCTCATTGTACAGCGGGAGACGCAGATTGACAGCTTTCGGCCGGAGCCTTTCTATACAGTGGCATTGGAATTGCCGGGTTTTATTGTTTCCGGGGAACGGATGAAGGAGAAAGCGGCCGCTGAGCAGCTGCGGCAGTCCTGTCAGGGAGCGGCGGTCACAGTAAAAAAAGTGGAGCATAAAGAAAAATTGGAAAAGCCGCCTGCCCTTTACGATCTGACCACTCTCCAGCGGGATGCTAACCGCCTGCTGGGATTTACTGCTCAGCAGACGCTTGATTATCTCCAAAATCTTTATGAAAAGAAACTCTGTACTTATCCTCGTACAGACAGCCGTTATCTGACTTCGGATATGGCAGAGGGGCTTCCTGTGTTGGTGAACCTGACAGCCAATGCAATGCCGTTTTGCAAAGGAACTGCCATTACCTGTAATCCACAGTCGGTGATCAATGACAAAAAAGTGACCGATCATCATGCTGTGATACCCACGCGCAATCTTCGGGAAACGGATTTATCCGGCTTGCCGGTGGGTGAGAAAGCTGTACTGGAGCTGGTGGCACTGCGCCTTTTGTGTGCTGTGGCAGAACCTTATACTTATGCGGAAACCGTTGTTACTGTGGTGTGCGCTGGTGCAGAGTTTTCCGATAAGGGACGCACTGTGAAAAGCCTTGGCTGGAGAGCGTTGGATGCTGCTTATCAGACCAGTTTGAAAGGTGCAGCGGAGACAGAAAAGGAGCCTGGAGAGAAAGTCATTCCGGAACTGACAGAAAATCAGAGCCTTTCTGTTTTAGAAGCTGTGAAAAAAGAGGGAAAGACCAGTCCGCCGAAACATTTCACAGAGGATACTCTTTTATCTGCGATGGAGACTGCGGGAAAAGACGATATGCCGGAGGACGCTGAGCGGAAAGGATTGGGCACTCCGGCCACCCGTGCCGGTATTTTAGAAAAGCTGGTATCAGCCGGATTCCTGGAAAGAAGAAAAAACAAAAAGACCGTGCAGCTGATACCGTCTCACTATGCGGTGTCTCTGATTACGATACTGCCGGAGCAGCTGCAATCGCCGCTTTTGACGGCGGAGTGGGAGTACCGGCTGGGTCAGATCGAGCGCGGCGAGCTGTCCCCAGAGGATTTTATGGCCGGAATCAGCGCCATGCTGGGAGAACTGGTGGGAACCTATCAGGTCATAAAGGGAACCGAGTACCTGTTTTCGCCGCCCCGTGAGGCAGTGGGCAAATGTCCCCGTTGTGGCGGTGAAGTTGCAGAAATGCAAAAAAGGGTTCTTTTGTCAGAATGAAGATTGTAAATTTGCAATCTGGAAAAACAGCAAATGGTGGTCTGCCAAGAAAAAACAGCCAACCAAGGCAATGGTCTCTGCTTTGCTCAAGGATGGCCGCGTCCGTGTGACCGGTCTGTATTCTGAGAAAACCGGCAAGACCTACGACGCCACTGTGGTTTTGGAGGACGATGGGCAGTACGCAAACTTTAAGCTGGAGTTTGAACAGCGGAAAGGCGGCAAATGATGAAACTGTCTTTAGTGGAACAGGAGACCATTCTGCTTTACAACCAGGCAGAGAAAACAGCGGAGGTCTATACCCACGATCCCCAGCTGATGGGGAAACTGGAGCGGTTGGCAAAAAAGCACCCGGATCAGATTACCCAAAAGGACACACATAACTTTATTGTTCCCAAGCGGTGTGTATCGGTTCGGGAGCCGTACAGTGCAGAACGCCGCAAAGCTGCCAGTGAACGGGCAAAAGCAGCCGGTTACAAGCCGCCTGTTCCCAAAGCCAAAGCTGATTGACGATGGTTAGATCACACACTTGGAAAGGAGATTGCAGATTATGGCTGAGAATAAACCGACTAACCGAGAACGGTTAAGGGAGATCACGGATGGCATCGAGCAGGGCATCAAGGAACTGTTTGAGAGCGAAAAGTATATGCGCTACCTGTCCGTCATGTCCCGTTTTCACCGCTATTCGGTAAACAATACGATGCTCATTTATATGCAGAAGCCGGATGCCACTTTGGTTGCCAGCTACAATAAGTGGAAAGACCAGTTTGAGCGTCATGTAAAAAAGGGCGAGCACGGCATTACCATCATCGCCCCCACACCGTACAAAAAGAAAATCGAGGAACAGAAACTGGACCCGGATACCAAGGCTCCGATTCTGGATCAGGACGGGAAGATTGTCACAGAGGAAAAAGAAATCGAGATTCCCATGTTCCGCCTGGTCAAGGTTTTTGATTTGAGCCAGACTGATGGAAAACCTTTGCCGGAATTGGCATCATCCCTTTCCGGCACGGTGCAGAACTATGAGGTATTTATGGAAGCCCTGCACCGCAGCGCGCCGGTGCCAATCATTTTTGAAGCAATGGCCGCCGATACGGACGGTTATTTTTCCTCTGACCGGTAGCGTATTGCCATTCGCCAGGGCATGAGCGAGGTGCAGACGGTTTCGGCCACGGTCCATGAGATTGCCCACAGCAAGCTCCATGACCCGAAAAAATATGAAGCCATGCAGTTGTGGAAGGTCATCTTAGAGAGCGAAGGCGGAACCAAGCATGATTTTAAGCTGGATTTTGCCACAGAAGCTGAGGCCGGGCAGTTTGCTGCCGATATGGATTGGCGCTATGTAGACGAGAATCAGTTTGAGTGGCGTCTTGCAGTTGAAGAAGATTTGACCGCAGAAAAACAGGCAGTCAAAAATCGTTACACCGAGGAAGTGGAGGCGGAAAGCATTTCTTATGCAGTCTGTCAGTATTTTGGTATCCAGACCGGCGAAAACAGCTTTGGCTATATTGCCAGCTGGAGTCAGGGCAAGGAGCTGAAAGAACTGAGAGCCAGTCTGGAGACCATCAACAAGACTTCCGGTGCGCTGATCTCCGATATTGAACGCCATTATAAGGAAATTTGCAAAGAGCGTGGAATTGACCCCAATGCAAAAGCTGGGCCGGAAATGGAGGTGCTTAGGGCAGATACTAACCAGCAGGAGGCTTTATTCCTGATTGATGATGCCACTTATCTCCATATTCAGCCCTGTGACAGCGGCTGGGACTACACCCTTTACGATGCCGCGTCCATGAAAGAGTTGGATGGAGGTCAGCTGGATGCTCCGGAGCTTCCCCGCATGAAGGCAGTTTTTCAGATTTGTGATGACAACGATTTGGGCAGCGATTCGGTAAAGTATGCTCCCATGTCCATGATTGAGACCTTGCAGTATGTTGCCTGTCAGCAGACGCAGGCAGAGGTCAGCCGGATGGCCGTTTCTGCTCAACTGCCGGAGGCACTGGAGCAGGCGCTGGATGAATACCCCATGCCGGATGAACAGGTATCTACACCGGATATGCAGGAATACGGCTACTCCTATGATGGGATGCTCCCTGTGACCAGAGAACGGGCGCTGGAACTGGATGCCGCTGGTTTGACTGTCTATGTGCTGCATGAGGATAATACGGAGAGCATGGTGTTTGACCCGCAGGAAATCATGGATCATGGCGGTCTTTTCGGTGTGGACCATGAGGAATGGGAGGAAAGCCCTCAGTTCCACGAAAAGGTCATGGAGCGCCAGGAGCATCAGCAGGAACGAGAACAGGCATTTCTCGCTCAGAACAGAGACTGCTTTGCTATCTATCAGGTGAAGCATACTGATAAATTGCGCGACATTCGCTATGAAGGGATGGAATGGCTCCGATCCATCGGGCAGGCAGTAAAGCGTGAAAACTATGATCTGGTCTATACTGCACCGCTGGAACCCTGCAAGTCTCCGCAGGCTGCTGTTGAACAGCTTTATAATCAGTTCAACAACGATCATCCGGCAGATTACCACCATCCTTCCATGAGCGTCAGTGACATCGTTGCCATCAAACAGGACGGTAAGGTATCCTGTCATTACTGCGCCAGTGTTGGCTTTACCCAGATTTCCGGTTTTCTGTCGGACAATCCGCTGAAAAATGCGGAGATGGCCGTGGAGGACGATTACGGCATGATCGATGGTATCATCAATAATGGCGCAAAAGAACCTACGGTGGCAGAGCTGGAACAGCAGGCTCGAAGCGGTCAGCCCATTTCCCTGATGGGCTTGGCAGCTGCCGCCCACCGGGAGGAACGAGAAAAGAAAAAATCTGTCATGGAGCAGCTGAAAAGCCAGTCTAAAGCAGAACACAAAAAGACAGCACCCAAAAAGAGTGCGGAAAGGGAGATTTGATATGGGAAACTTCACTTTTGAGGAAATGAACCTGATGTGCATTTACAATACCGGCAGCCGCATCGGGCTGATTGACGCTCTGACCGAGATGCGCGGCGAGCTTTCGCCGGAGGAAACGGAACTGTGGGATTTGACTGACAGCACTCTTGATAAGCTCTGCACAATGACCGATGAGGACTTTACCGAGCTGGGGCTGTACCCGGACTTCGATCAGTAAATTTATCGTGTCAGGATGACATGGTGAGAGAAACTGTCCGACTTATAAGTGGTTTCTCTCACTTTTTTGCAAAGCCAACTATACTTGAGGGGATAGATGAAGTATAATGAAAGCAACAAATTGGAATTAATAGTGTTGGAGTGAATTGTTATGGATTGGAATGAAATATTGAAAGAAGTTATTTCTGGAAGTATATTAATTGCTGTGGGTGGTGTTGCAGGATGGTTCGGAGGTCTTTTTAAAGGAAAAAAGGAGTCTTCCAGAGCAATTGAACGAAAGAATGAAATATATCAGCCGTTAATTGACGAAATAGAAAAATACTCTGATTTTGATTGGTCTATTAGAGAAAAAGTAAAAATTTCTTTTTTAAGAGACATTGTAAACAATTCTTATAAGTACGGAATTAAAGATGAGATTCTAAATCAATGTAATCATTTATTTGAAACGGTAAATGAATATAACAGTGTCGATTCAATACGAGTAGCACATTCAATAATCGCAGATATTTTTGAAAAGGGTTATGCTGAAATATATGGAAGTATTATTGATGGAATTTCATATCATAGTGATAGAGATGGGAATGAATGGGAAGAAGAGGTTATAGCAGAGCCAGTTCAGGTGATACGACAAAGTAACTATTCAAAAGAAATAGAGAGTTTGTTGTTAAATGAAGGAATGTATTCGGACGAAGTTTGTGTCGATGAAGAAAATACCTTATATTTGCCAATTTATTTGCAATTGAAAAGGATATATCATTTGGCGTTGAATGTCATTGTTAATGGGGAAAAATATATAAAACCTAAGCCAGTGATAGAGTTGAAAATATTGCCGGAAGAATACATAGCACTTCATTATGAATTTTTCGAAATCTATAATAATGATGAAAGAATTAAAAAGAAGTATGAATTGCGTGAAGAAATTATTTATACAAGTCAAGCAATCGTTCAATCTTTGAAAGAAACTATAGATCAAATAATTAAAATCTATGAGGTGGAAGTTTTATAAGCAAGTAATAGAATTTAGCTGACAGACTGACTAAAACTTAATATTCAAAGTTTCACTTGGCAGGGAATCTTTTAGGTTTCCTGCTTTTCTTTTACCCAAAACCGAAAGGAGGACAGAACACCATGCCAACCAAAGCCGAAATGTATGTACAGATGGCAGAACAGGTGACAACCCAGCTCACGAGCAGCTGGCAGGAATGGGCGGGATTTCTCACCATCGCCTCCCGCCTTTACAAATATCCGTTCCATGAGCAGATGATGATCTACGCCCAGCGCCCGGATGCAACCGCCTGTGCAGAGTATGACCTGTGGAATGAAAAAATGGGCCGGTATGTAAGGCGCGGCTCCAAAGGGATCGCCCTGGTGGACGATTCCGGGGACAGGCCCCGCCTGCGCTATGTCTTTGATATTTCTGACACCGGAACCCGTGAATATTCCCGCACTCCCTGGCTGTGGCAGCTGGAGGAGCGCCATCTGGATTCTGTGCAGGCCATGCTGGAGCGTACCTATGATGTTTCCGGTGATGACCTTGCTGGACAGCTCACCGAGACAGCCGGGAAACTGGCTGAGGAATACTGGAGAGAACATCAGCAGGACTTCTTCTACATCGTTGACGGTTCCTTTTTGGAGGAATATGATGAGTATAACATCGGAGTGCAGTTTAAGGCAGCCGCCACCGTCAGCATCACTTACGCCCTGATGTCCCGCTGCGGACTGGAGCCGGAACGCTACTTCGACCACGAAGATTTCATGGCGATCTTTGATTTCAACACCCCGTCCACCATCGGGGCGCTGGGAACAGCGGTCAGCCAGATTAACCAGCAGGTACTGCGGCAGATCGGCGTCACTGTCCGAAATGCAGAACGCGAAGCCAACCAAGAAAGGAGCAAGCAGCATGAACAATCCCATGAACTACATCCAGAACGGAGACTATCTGATTCCCGACCTGAAGCTGAGCCAGCAGCCGGACAAACCTCTGGGCAAGTACGGCAGGATGAGAAAGGCGTATCTGAAGGAACACCGTCCCATCCTCTACAACCAGATGTTACTGAGCGAGAAGCTGTACCCGCACCTGATCGAGATCGACGAGACCGCCCAGAGCAGACTGGAGCAGATGATGCCCCGGCTGGCGAAAGAAGCGGGAGCCACCGAGGAACTGAAAGCCAGCGATCCCATGAAGTGGGTAGGACTGATGAACACCTGCAAAGCCCAGGCCGAGGAGATTCTGATGGCGGAACTTATCAACAGCTGACCCTAAACCTGTTCCTTTCCGAAGCGGAACAGATCCAATCCATAGATGAAGCAGAGAATGTAGCGCATACATCCTCTGCTTTTTCTTTTGCCCAAAAGGACATCGACCATGTGCTGCGTTTGGGCGGCAACACAGACCGCCAGAGAGAGCGTGTTGTTTCCGCCTTTGAAAAGCAGAAAACCACCGCTGAGATTGCCGAGGCACTGAAACAGCTGTATCACGGCGGCAACGGTCTTGGCAGCGTGAGTGCATGGTATGCCGAGGACGGTATCCATCTTTCCCACGGGAAGTCTGTTCGCTATGACAGGTCTGCCCAAGTCATTTCCTGGGAGAGCGCCGCAGAGCGTATCGGGGAGCTTTTGGAAAACGGCCAGTTTGCCTCCAATGTGGAACTGGCTGAAGCGGCGGACTATGAACGCTCCCTTCTTGCAGAAAAACTTTGGCATCTGTATCACGATCTCAGCGAGGACGCCAGAGATGCCGGATATTTGTCCTGCCTGTCAGAAATCAAAGGCAATGGATTCCCGGAGGAGACCCGCCGTCTGACCGGGCAGCTGAGTGACCCGGATTTCCGGCAGACTCTCAAAGAAGAATACGCCGCCTTCTGGACTGCTTATCAGCAGGACCGTGACCTTTTGCGGTTTCACTACCATAGAACAAGGGAAATCTGGGAGAATCTGAAGGACCTTGACCTGCCCCGCAGGACTTTTTCTTCCGACCTTATGGAAGTGCCAACCGTTCAGCACTTTATCACGGAGGACGAGATCAACGCCGCCATGACCCGCGGCAGTGGTTTCTCTGGTGGAAAAGGCCGTATCTATGCTTTCTTTCGTGAAAACCATACGGACAAAGAAAAGGAAAAGTTTCTTAGGGAAGAATACGGTACAGGCGGACGTTCCCACGCCCTGTACGGTGCAACATACAGCGGCGAAGATCACGATGGGAAAGGACTGCATTATAAAAAGCAGGACTGCCCGGATGTTCACTTAAGCTGGGAAAAGGCTGCAAAACGGATCACCGGTCTGGTTCAGAAAGGCCGCTATCTCACTGAACAGGAACAGGCGGAGTATGACAAAATCCAGGCGGAAAAGGCGCTGGCAGAAGCAGACGCTATCCATGCTCAGCAGCCGGAAACGGCAGTGTGGGAATATAACAGCGTTAAGGAACGTCACTCGGACGATTTGATTTTGTATCAGATGGGCGATTTCTTTGAACTGTATGGCGAGGACGCCAAAACCGCCGCTGTGGAACTGGAGTTGAACCTGACTACCCGCGCTATTCCGGGAGGTGGCCGTGTGGAAATGTGCGGTTTTCCCGCAAACCGGCTGGAGCAGGTTGTGGAGCAGCTGCGCGATAAGCACGATGTGACCATTTCCGCTGTCCCGGAAGGAGGCAGGGAACGCCAGGAGTTCTCCATGCCCTCTATCGACCATGAAGCGGAACAGCACATTGACGCTCATGAAGCGGAATTTGGTGCGGATGGACGCCGTGTTTTCCGTGACAGAGAGGAAAACACACCAAAGCTCCACGAACTTTTGCGCCCGCTTTCCCAGGCGGACATCGACGCCGCCCTCTGTGCGTGGAACGGCAATATTGAGAGTAAGCACGCCGTAGCCCGCTATATGAAAGACCACGCCAGGGGGAAAGACACCTCCGCATGGCTGGCCCAGGAATATGGCAGCAGCAACAGCTTGTTCGTTGTCCGCACTGGCAGCCCGGAGAAAATGGAGCTGCCCTGGCCGAAGGTACAGCGCCGGATTGCCCAGCTCATTCAGGAGGACCGGTTCTATACCGAAGAAGAACAGAACCGTTTTGACAACATCGACCCCATTGTGATCCAGGAGGCTCTGGCCGAGAGAGGGATTGTCAACGGACAGGTTGCAGACCCGGAAAAGCTGGGCAGCGACCCGTTTATTCAGCGAGTGATGTCGGATGCGGAGCAGATCGCAGAAGAAACGGCCCCCAGATTTTCCGTGGTGATGACCAGCGATGCTTTCCTGGACCCGGAGGACGCTTTTGCTGTCTGGGACAGGAAAAGCGACAATTATTATGCCGATGATGATGGGACGGTACAAACATTTCCCGATGAAGAATCCGCACAGAGCTATCTGACCCGTCTGGAACCGGAAAACAGTCAGCCTGCTGCTTTGGAAGAATCCGAAAGGACACAAATACCTATCAGGGATACGCTGTCCCCTGCCTATCAGGTGGGCGATACGGTTTATCTGGAAGGGGACTCCTATAAGATTACCGGGATAAGATTGTACAGCGTGGAGCTTCTCCCTCAGGGGTTAGTTTATCCCATATTCCGCACAGAGAGCGTCCAGACATTTGAACGCTTATTAAAACAGGACAGCCGAAACAGGGCAATTACGGATTATCTCTCTGTATCGCTGGCAGATGTCGATGACGATCTGAGGGAGATTTTAACCGGGGACGGCGGCCTGCTGAAGCAGACGGACCGTGAAACGGTTGCCGGATATTTCCGCTCTGGTAAGGGCAATGCCGAAATTGCAGAACAGTTGGCAAAGACCTATGCCGGTGCAGCAGAGACCATGGAACTTCAGACCGGTGATACGGCTGACTATTTTGCTTCTGCCGCAGGGCTTGAAATCAATATCCATGATAAATTCGGCACTACAATGGAACAGGGCTGGACAGATATTGCCGCCACTCTGAGGACGGTATATCAGTTGGGACAGGATGGATTGACCCATGAGCCGGTACAGCCAATGGCGGAACAGGAACACCTGGAGCCTGCCCAAACGGGTCCTGTTTTTCAAACCGAAACAGAAACAGTTTATCCCGGCGAGAAAAACAACCTGCCTTATGATGTGGTAGTGGAACGGCTGCATATCGAGGAGCCGGAACCGCCTGCCCCTGTGACAGAGCCGGAAAAAACCTTTGAGGAAGTGCTGGACGAACACCCGGTTTCCATTCAGGTCAATGGCCAGTGGCAGACCTTCCCCAATGTAAAAGCTGCGGAAGAAGCTGCCTTTGAGGAATATAAAGACAATCTCCGCCGCAACGCCCAAAATTTCCGTATTACTGACAATCATCTGGGCGAGGGCGGACCGAAAGCCAAGTTTCAAGGGAATGTCAATGCAATTCGTCTGCTGAAAGAACTGGAAGCTGCCGGACAGCAGGCTAGTCCCGAACAGCAGGAGGTTCTTTCCCGCTATGTGGGCTGGGGCGGTCTTGCCGACGCCTTTGACCCGGAGAAACCGGCATGGGATTCCGAGTATGCCCAGCTGAAAGAGCTGCTGACCCCGGAGGAATATGCCGCCGCCAGAAGCTCCACCCTAAACGCCCATTACACCAGCCCTACGGTCATTCAGGCCATCTATGAAGCGGTGGGCCGTATGGGATTTGAGACTGGAAATATCCTGGAGCCGTCTATGGGTGTGGGCAATTTCTTCGGTATGCTGCCGGAGGAAATGAGAAGCAGCCGTCTATACGGCGTGGAGCTGGACCCAGTTTCCGGGCGCATCGCAAAGCAGCTCTATCCCAAGGCGGACATCACAGTAGGCGGCTTTGAGACCACCGACAGGCGTGACTTCTTTGACCTTGCCATCGGCAATGTACCTTTCGGTCAGTATCAGGTCAATGACAAAGCCTACAACAAGCTGAACTTTAGTATTCACAACTACTTTTTCGCCAAAGCACTCGACCAGGTGCGTCCCGGCGGCGTGGTGGCTTTTGTAACCTCCCGCTATACCATGGATGCCAAGGATTCCACCGTGCGCCGCTATCTTGCCCAGCGCTCCGAGCTGCTGGGAGCTATTCGTCTGCCCAATGACGCGTTCAAAAAGAATGCCGGTGCCGAGGTGGTATCGGACATCATCTTCCTCCAAAAGCGGGACCGCCCGCTGGACATCGTGCCGGAATGGACCCAGACCGGCATTCTCAGGGTTCCCGCAAAGTCGCAAGACTTTGTGGGAGAAGGAGGAGCGACGGAGCAAGCGAGCTTTTCGCCGCAAGGCGGAAACGAGCAGGCGCAGTCCGCGACGACGCAGGACGGGTTTGCCATTAACCGGTATTTTATCGACCACCCGGAAATGGTGCTGGGCAGGCAGGAGCCGGTAAGCACCGCTCATGGTATGGACTACACCGTGAACCCTATCGAGGGACTGGAGCTTTCCGACCAGCTGCATGATGCTGTGAAGTACATTCATGGCACTTATCAGGAGGCAGAACTGCCGGAGCTGGGCGAAGGAGAAGCCATCGACACTTCCATTCCTGCCGACCCCAATGTGAAGAACTATTCCTATGCCATTGTGGATGGGCAGGTGTACTACCGGGAAAACAGCCGCATGGTACGCCCTGACCTCAACACCACTGCCGAAGCCCGCGTGAAAGGCCTTGTGGGACTGCGGGATTGTGTGCAGGAACTGATCGACCTTCAGATGGACGCAGCGGTCCCGGACAGCACTATTACCCAGAAGCAGGCGGAACTGAACAGCCTCTATGACAGCTTTTCCGCCAAATACGGTCTCATCAATGACCGTGCAAACCGTTTGGCCTATGCAGATGATTCTTCCTATTACCTGCTCTGTGCGCTGGAAGTCATCGACGAGGACGGAAAGCTGGAGCGCAAGGCGGATATGTTTACCAAACGGACCATCAAGCCTCATCAGGCGGTTGCTGTTGTGGATACGGCAAGCGAAGCGCTGGCGGTGTCCATCTCGGAAAAAGCCTGCGTGGATATGGGCTATATGAGCCGGCTTACCGGAAAAACAAAAGAAGAACTGGCCGGAGAACTGCAAGGCGTGATCTTCCGTGTACCGGGACAGCTGGAGCAGGACGGATCGCCCCATTATGTGACTGCCGATGAATACCTTTCCGGCAATGTTCGCCGCAAACTGCGTCAGGCGCAGCGGGCGGCAGAACAGGACCCGGTTTATGCAGTCAATGTGGAAGCTCTTACCGCCGCCCGGCCCAAAGACCTGGATGCGTCGGAGATTGAGGTGCGTCTGGGTGCTACCTGGATCGACAAGGAATATATTCAGCAGTTTATGTATGAAACCTTTCGTACCCCGTATTACCTCCAGCGCAGCATTGAGGTCAATTACTCGTCCTTTACCGCTGAATGGCAGATCACAAGAAAAACTTCTGTTCCTTATAGCGATGTAGCTGCCAATACCACCTATGGAACCAGCCGTGCCAATGCCTACAAGATCTTGGAGGACAGCTTAAACCTGCGGGATGTGCGGATTTATGACACCATTGAGGATGCGGATGGAAAAGAACGCCGGGTTCTCAATGCCAAGGAGACCACCTTGGCTGCCCAAAAGCAGCAGGCTATCCGGGAAGCCTTCAAGGACTGGATCTGGAAAGATCCGGAGCGCCGCCAGACTCTGGTGCGCCAGTACAACGAGGAAATGAACTCCACCCGTCCCCGTGAGTATGATGGCAGCCACATTACCTTTGGCGGCATGAACCCGGAAATTACCCTGCGAGAACATCAGCTGAATGCCATTGCCCATGTGCTGTATGGGGGGAATACCCTGCTGGCACACGAGGTGGGAGCGGGAAAAACATTCGAGATGGTGGCCGCTGCGATGGAAGCCAAACGCCTGGGCTTGTGCCAGAAATCTCTTTTTGTGGTTCCAAACCACCTGACCGAGCAGTGGGCGTCGGAGTTTCTGCGCCTCTATCCTTCTGCCAACATCTTAGTTACCACCAAAAAGGACTTTGAAACCCATAACCGCAAGAAGTTCTGCGCCCGTATCGCGACCGGTGACTACGATGCCATCATCATGGGACACAGCCAATTTGAGCGTATCCCCATCAGCCGGGAGCGTCAGGAACGGCTTCTCTATGAACAGATCGACGAGATCACCGAGGGCATCGCAGAGGTGCAGGCCAGCGGCGGCGAGCGTTTTACCGTCAAGCAGCTGGAGCGTACCAGAAAGTCTCTGGAAGCCAGACTGGAAAAGCTGCAAGCCGAGGGGCGAAAAGACGATGTGGTAACCTTTGAGCAGCTGGGTGTGGACCGGCTGTTCGTGGACGAGGCCCACAACTATAAAAACCTGTTTCTATACACAAAAATGCGGAATGTGGCAGGCTTATCCACATCGGACGCGCAAAAATCCTCCGATATGTTTGCCAAGTGCCGCTATATGGATGAAATCACCGGAAACCGTGGTGTGATTTTTGCCACCGGAACCCCAGTCAGCAACTCCATGACCGAGCTTTACACCATGCAGCGTTACCTTCAGTATGAACGCCTGCAAGAGCTGAACATGACCCACTTCGACTGCTGGGCTTCCCGATTTGGGGAGACCGTCACAGCATTGGAGCTGGCACCGGAAGGCACCGGCTACCGGGCAAGAACGAGATTCAGCAAGTTCTTTAACTTACCGGAGCTGATGAATCTTTTTAAGGAAGTGGCGGACATTAAGACCGCCGACCAGTTAAATCTCCCTACCCCGGAAGTGGAATACCACAACATCGTGGCTCAGCCTACCGAACATCAGCAGGAAATGGTCAAGGTCCTGTCGGAGCGCGCATCGCTGGTACACAGCGGAACAGTTGACCCGTCCCAGGATAATATGCTCAAGATTACCAGCGATGGCCGCAAGCTGGGGCTGGATCAGAGAATCGTCAACCAGATGCTGCCGGACGAACCCGGCACAAAGGTCAATCAGTGCGTGGACAACATCATGCAGATCTGGCGGGATGGTGAAGCTGATAAGCTGACCCAGCTGGTGTTCTGCGACATTTCTACACCGCAGGCAAAAGCTCCTGCAAGCAAGGCGGCGAAAACGCTGGATAATCCACTGCTTCACGCACTGGAAGACGCTGTGCCTCTGCCGGAGCAGGAACCGGAACCGGCCTTTACGGTATATGACGATATTCGTCAGAAGCTCATTGTCCAGGGGATGCCTGCCGACCAGATTGCTTTTATCCATGAGGCCAACACCGAAGTGCGGAAAAAGGAGCTGTTCTCTAAAGTCCGTACCGGTCAGGTGCGTGTGCTTATGGGCAGTACCGCCAAGATGGGCGCAGGCACCAATGTGCAGGATCGTCTGGTGGCACTTCATGATCTGGACTGTCCGTGGAGACCGGGAGACCTTGCCCAGCGCAAGGGGCGTATCGAGCGCCAGGGCAACCAGAACCCCCTTGTCCATGTGTACCGCTATGTGACCGAGGGAACCTTTGACGCATACCTCTGGCAGACGGTGGAGAATAAGCAAAAATTCATCTCCCAGATCATGACTTCTAAATCGCCGGTGCGCTCCTGCGATGATGTGGATGAAACAGCCCTCAGTTTTGCCGAGATCAAGGCTCTGTGTGCCGGAGACCCCCGTATCAAAGAGCGTATGGATCTGGATGTGGAGGTATCCCGACTGAAGCTGATGAAAGCTGACCACCAGAGCAAGCAGTACCGCCTGGAGGACCAGCTGCTCAAATACTTTCCGGAGGAGATTGAAAAGCACAAGGGCTTTATCAAGGGCTTTGAATCTGACCTGGAGGTTTTGGCAGCTCACCCGCACCCGGAGGACGGCTTTGCCGGTATGGAGATCCGTGGAGACCTGCTGACCGATAAGGAAAATGCCGGTGCAGCCCTTTTGGATGCCTGCAAGGAGGTCAAAACTTCCGATCCGGTGCAGATCGGCAGCTACCGGGGCTATGCCATGTCTGTGGAATTTTCTGCTTGGAAACAGGAATATACGCTCCTGCTGAAAGGACAGATGACCCACCGGGCAACCCTTGGTACAGACCCTCGCGGAAATCTTACCCGTATCGACAATGCCCTTGCCCAGATGCCGCAGCGTCTGGAGGCGGCAAAAGCTCAGCTGGATAACCTCTATCAGCAGCAGGCTGCCGCAAAGGAGGAAGTCGGAAAGCCATTCCTTTATGAAGAAGAACTGAGAAGCAAAAACGCCCGTCTGGTAGAGCTGGATACCCTGCTCAACATCGACGGAAAGGGACCGGCACACGCTGAAGCTGTTGTTGCCAAAAGCACACGGCCTTCGGTGCTGGACAGCCTGAAACGCCCGGTGCCGCCCCGCAGTACAGACAAGAAACCAAAACAGCATGAGGAGGTGCGATAACATGAATACCAACGATCTGAATACAGCCCTTTATGAAAAGATGGCTACCGAACAGGACAAGTTCCGGGACTGGCTGAAAAGCCAGCCCCCGGAAGAAGTCTTAAACCATGCCTATGAGTACACCATCCGCGAGGACATCGTGATGGCGATGGAGGAACTGGTGCTGACCGATGCTCAGGCACAGGCTCTCTTGGAATCCCTTTCACCGCTGGAGGATGTGTACCGTTATTTTGAAAAGCTGGAGACCGGCTATATGGATGTGATCCGGGACAGCATTGAAAGTCGGGCCAATGAGGTATGCAGGGAGCCGGAGGAACTCAATCCGCTGTTCGTTTATCTTCATTCTGCCGCATACGCTGCCGAGCATGGAGAAACAGACGCATATTGGCTGTCCGACCAGGCGAATTTTTCCTGCAAAGCTGCCATTGAACAGGCCATCAACGGCCATTATGGAGCCAACCGGCTGAATACAGAAGCTGCGGTGAAAGAAGTGATGGAGAAATTTGGAGCAGAGCGGGTGCAGTTTATCCTTGCCAACACGATTTCACATAAACACAGAGATGGGCGTATTTCCTCTGCTAACAGGACGTGGGCGGCAAACATTCCCATGCCGCAGGACGAAGAAACGTTCCGCCGCAATGTCTATCTGGTGGTGGATAAAGTCAACCCTGGATTGCTTGACTTGTTTACAAATCAGGTCAGAAAAGCTGTCCAGAAGCCAGAGAAACATTCCATCCTCCAAAAACTCAAGCAGGAACCACCAGCCCATAAGCCTGCTGCTCCAAAAAAACGAGAACTGGAGCGGTAAGTATGGCGAAGCGGAAACGGGATGTGCCGGTTTTGTTTTGGGTGTCTGCGAAAGAAATGGAACTCATTCAGGAGAAGATGGCACAATATGGAACGAAAAATCTGAGTGCGTATCTGCGGAAGATGGCCATTGATGGGTATGTGGTAACACTGGAGCTGCCAGAATTAAAGGAACTGCGTTCTCTTATGCGTTACTCCAGCAATAACCTCAATCAGCTGACGCGCAGAGTACATGAAACCGGTCGGATTTATGATGCTGATCTGGAGGAAATATCCAAACGACAGGAACAGATTTGGGAGGGGCTTAGCAAGATATTGACCCAGCTTGCAAAACTGTCCTGACTGGGATTTGTACCCCATTTGCGGAGGGAGGGACGGCATTTCTTTGCTGCACCTTCCCCGCTTTTTCTTTTTGCCCGTATCCTTGTGTTTTGCAGGTGTGTATCGGATAATAGAGATAGAAAATAGATTGCCGCAAAGGAGTGAGAATAGATGCAGACCTTTGAAAAGGTATTGAAGATCTTCCGGGATTATCTGGCTTGCGATCCGGAGGAAGAAGTCTTGAAATGCAGCCGGGGGTATCTTCGTGTGGCATGGAACGGGGATTCCATGTACTGTGCAGATGGGATTCTTGGCCGGACACCGGAAGAACTGTTTGAAATTCTGCTTGCCGATTATCGGGGTTGTGAGGAACTGCGGCTGACAAAGGGGCGCCGGGAACTGACAAAGGAAGATGAAATACAGGTGGAAGTGTTCTGCCAGAAACTTCGGGAACGATGGAGGGAGGAATCACAATGCGGATAGTCCTGTTCTTTTTAAAACTGCTGTTGAAAATTTTGATGGCTCCGGTGCTTCTGGCACTGACTTTGTTTATCTGGATTTGCGTGGGGATTGTTTACTTATCCGGGCTGGTGCTTGGACTGGTCAGCACGATCATTGCCTTTTTGGGCGTGGTAATGCTGATTGTAGGTCCCAGACAGAATGGAATCATCGCACTGGTGATGGCGTTTCTGATTTCTCCTTTTGGACTGCCGATGGCGGCGATTTGGCTGCTTGGAAAGGTTCAGGATTTAAAATTTGCAATTCAGGACAGAGTGTATGGATAGGAAGTAAAAGAGACGCAGGACGATGGGGTGTACCAAGATCCTGCGCCTTTGTTTATTCGGAATAAACAGTAATATATTTTTGTTTTCTGCTCTTTGGTTTGTCTGGGATTGTCATTTGGCTTCCAAACAAAACTCTAACAGCTGACTATGTTTGCCTGGCATAAGTTCATCATGTGCGGTTTCATGTATGGTCTCATGTGTGGTATTACCATACATGATGGAATTTACATTTTTCAGTAATTAGTTGTTCTATCATAAAATCCCTCCTTTGGGGTATTGGTAGTTTCTCTATATTATACCCATTTGGAGAACTTATTTCAACGATAGGAGCAAAGAGTTTAGAAAAAACATTTCGAGAGGAGAATTGCTATGGCAACCACACGCATCATGCCGCTGCATACTGGCAAAGGCCGTACAGAAAGCCAGGCAATCAGCGACATCATTGACTATGCAGCAAATCCGCAAAAGACAGACAACGGCAGACTCATCACAGGATATGAGTGTGACAGCCGGACTGCTGACGCAGAGTTTCTGCTGGCAAAGCGCCAGTACATTGCTGCCACCGGACGGACGCGAGGAGCAGATGATGTGATCGCTTATCATGTTCGCCAGTCTTTTAAGCCTGGAGAGATCACACCGGAAGAAGCCAACCGATTGGGTGTAGAATTTGCCAAACGGTTCACCAAGGGTAATCACGCCTTTGTGGTCTGCACGCATATTGATAAATCCCATATCCATAATCACATCATCTGGTCGGCGGTTAATACGGACTGTGACCGGAAGTTCCGTAACTTTTGGGGCAGTACCAAAGCGGTTCGGAAGTTGAGTGATACGATCTGCGTTGAAAATGGATTGTCGATTGTAGAGAATCCAAAACCCCACGGAAAATGTTATAACAAGTGGCTGGGAGATCAGGCAAAGCCATCCCATCGAGAACAGCTCAGGATGATGATCGACCTGGCATTGGAGCAGAAACCTGCTGATTTTGAAGAACTATTAAAAATGCTTATAGAAATGGGCTGTGAAGTATCCAGACGTGGGAAAGCCATTCGCCTGAAAGCACCTGGCTGGAAGAATGTAGCCCGTATGGACGAGCGGCTGGGAGACGGGTATAGTGAAGCGGAAATCCGTGCGGTGCTGGCTGGTAAAAAACAGCATACACCACGAAAGAAAACGGCCACACAGGCAGAGCCGCCGAAGGTTAATCTACTGGTGGATATTCAGGCAAAATTGCAGGCCGGAAAAGGTGCTGGTTATGCAAGGTGGGCCAAGGTTTTCAATCTGAAGCAGATGGCACAGACCATGAATTACCTGTCAGAGCATGACCTGCTGGAGTACGCGGTTTTGGAAGAAAAGGCTGCGGCTGCCACGGCACACCACCATGAGCTTTCGGCTCAGATCAAGGCGGCGGAGAAACGCATGGCAGAGATTGCCGTTCTGCGTACTCACATCGTAAACTATGCCAAGACCCGTGAGGTCTATGTGGCATACCGCAAGGCAGGCTACTCTAGGAAATTCAGGGAGGAACACGAGGAGGAAATCCTGCTCCATCAGGCTGCCAAAAATGCTTTTGATGAGATGGGCATCAAGAAGCTGCCCAAGGTTAAAGATTTGCAGATGGAGTATACAAAATTACTGGAAGAAAAGAAAAAGATCTATGCCGAGTACCGGCATTCTCGTGAGGAAATGCGGGAGCGTTTAATGGCAAAGGCTAATGTGGATCGGATACTGAAAATGGAAGCAGAACAGGATGCTGAAAAAGAAAAAGACCACGGCCAGCGGTAAGCTGGTCTGGGTCAAAAGAAAATTTAATTGATATTTTTGCAGAAAAAATGCGTAATCAATCTATAAAAATTGACTTGAACGTTTTTTACTGTTATAATGATTACTGAAAATGCGGATACTGAGCATAGGAGGTATTCATTTATGCTGATACAGTTTACAGTTGAAAATCATAGATCCATAAAAAACAGTGCCGTGATCAGTTTTGCGGCCTCCAAGGATAAATCATTTGAAGAATATTTGCTTCATCCAGACGCAAAGAAAGCATTGCTGCCTGCACTTGCGATTTACGGTGCCAATGCTGCTGGAAAGAGCAATGTGCTACACGCAATGATGACCATGAGGGAAATGGTAGCAGGCAATGCGGCAAAGGCATCTAAGGGGCAAAAGCTGCCGTGGGAGCCATTTGGCGGCATGAAAGAAGCGACAACTTTTGAGATCGTGTTTATTTTTCAAGGAGTTCGTTACGCATATGGTTTCTCTTTTGATGCTAAAAAGATTTACAAAGAATACCTTTTCCATTGGCCGAATGGCCGTGAAGCTCTGATTTTTTCCAGAGAAGATGGCGTATATGAGTTCCGGGAAAATGTAAATGAGCAAATGACTCTGAGCAACCGGACGCCGGATAACAAGCTCTATCTGGTATCCTCTAATGACTGGAATCTGCCAGAGACGGAAAATGCTTATCGGTGGTTTCTCGAAAAGCTGACCTTTCTGATGGATGAAAAACCAGCTGCTTCAGAAACCGTTGCCCAGATTGCCAGCGGCGATGATAAGAAGGCGCGTATCTTAAAAGAATTGCTGTTTGCCGATCTTGGAATCACTGATGTTGCAATCAAGAATAGTCAAGGAAAGATACCGGTTATTACGACAACCCATCGAATCATGAACGAAGATGGAACAACAGAATATTTCCAGCTTTTCATGGAGCAGGAGTCTGCTGGTACACAACACTTTTTTGCCCGAATCGGGGGCTGGCTGCAGGCACTTGAGAATGGCGCGCTTTTGGTTGTAGATGAAATTGAAGATAGCCTTCATCCTCTTTTGACCAGGCGGCTCATTGAAATGGTTCAGGATAAGAGCATCAATACAAAGGGCGCACAGTTGCTTTTTACAACACATGACGCAATGCTGCTCGACTTGAATTTTTTCCGAAGAGATCAGATTTGGTTTGCCGAAAAGAATGACAGGACTTGTGCAACAGAGCTTTATTCACTTGCTTCTTTTTCGCCAAGAAAAGGAGAAAATGTGCGCAAGGGTTATCTTCAGGGACGGTTTGGTGCGATCCCTTTTATCGGAGGTGACGCCGAGTGAGTAAGATGAGGAAAGAGTATGATCCCAATAAAGTTACCCGGCGTAAGCGTAAACCGATTATTTATATCATTTGTGAAGGTAAAGAAACGGAAACGCTTTATTTCAAACATTTCCGTTCACGGAATTGCCTGGTTGATATTATACCGATTTCATCGAAGCATAAGGCAGCTGAACATTTGGTGAAACACGCGAAGTCTTTGATTTCTCAAGCGGATTATTATCCGAAAGACGGAGATCAGCTGTGGTGCGTATTTGACTGCGATGATAATAAAGATTCTGAGCTTCAGGCAGCAATTTTGTATGCCAAGAAGCACGGGTATAAAATCGCATATTCCAATCCGGCATTTGAATATTGGTATCTACTCCATTTTGAAAAGCGGAGTGGATATTTGAAGGACTCTGCTGCGGTGATCGACATCTTGAAGAATAAAGGATATTTGGAGAATTACGGAAAAAGCGAGGATGTTTTTGAAGAATTGCAGGGACATCAGTCAGAGGCCATTCAACGTGCAAAAGAACGGGTTCAGCGGTTAAGCAGAGATCATGTTGCTGTGATTTGCCGGGATAGTAATCCGGTAACAACGGTCTATGAGTTGGTTGAGTTTTTGAACAGTAAAAGAACATAAAACAGATAATTAGTACAAGGCGGTCTGCTTCGGCAGGCCGTTTTCCTTTTGAGGGGGTCTGACCTATGGCACTTATATCGAAAACTATGCCAAGACCCGTGAGGTTTATGTGGTATACCGCAAAGCAGGATACTCTAAGAAATTGCCCAAGGTCAAAGAGTTGCAGACGGAGTATGCAAAATTACTGGAAGAAAAAGACCACGGCCAGCGGTGAGCTAATCCGGGTCCAAAGCGTTCGTAAGAACGCGCGGCCACAGAATGAAATTCTGTGTTCAAAGGGGCTTGGGGGCGCTGCCCCAGGCAAGCAAGCGGAGCGGAAAATCACGGAGGGATTTTCTGCTCTGCGAGCCGGTGTGTATTAACACCGGCATTGCTTGCCATGATTATCCCGACTTTGGGATAACCACGAGTCTACTTGTGAAGAATGGATGACACAATATCTAAGAAATGCTGTACCCCATCCCCTGGTTCCGTGGAATAAACAATGCCATATGGGATACAATAGGGAACCTGAAAAGGAATGGTAATTAAGGAGGGGTGAATATCATTCCAGCCTTCCAATGTCAGCAGTATATAGTCATTTTCTTCACAATAATTAAATACTTCAATATCGTAATAGTGTGGAGCATCTACAAGATTAATTTGTGGATGCTCTTTTTCTATATCGTGACGGACCTGATCATTGATCGGACTGTTTCCTGGTTTCATGATCATCAATGTTTCTCCGTACAGGTCTGTCATAGAGAGGCTTTCCATTTGGGATAAACGATGCTTTTTAGACATAGCAAGGCAGAAACGGTGTTTTCCCAATTCAAGAAACTGGCAGCGATTATCCGCAGCGAAAGGGTCATAGCTGCCAGTTATTAAATCAAATTTTTTTCCCACATCCCGGTAAGCGGTTCCAGTGTTTGTATCCTCAAAAGGAACTACCTTCAGCCGAAATTCAGGATATTCATCGCTTATCTGACTCCACAGATCCATCAGATTTTTACATGGATATAAAGCGGAGGTTCCTACTCGGATGATCTGCCGGTTTGCGGCCTGTGCCTGATAAGCACGATCAATGGCTTCTTTGGAATACTGTATCATAAATTTTGCGTCTTTATAAATGGATTTGCCTGCTTCGGTCAAATGGATGCCCCGCGGGGTCCGTATGAGAAGCTGCAATCCCAGATGTTCCTCTAAAATATTCATCTGTTTCATAATAGCGGTAGAAGATATGTATAAGGTTTCCGCTGCTTTTGTAAAGCTGCCCCGATCTGCAACCTCTACAAAAACCTCCAGCATTGCATTATGCATGATGATCCCTCCTTAGTATCAACTGTTGGTTGACACTATTCTACCTTTTTTGAAATTCTCTGTCAAGGATAGATGGATTATAATGAGGGCATAGAAAGGAAGGAGGGATATAGAAAATGGCTGAATTGATCGCGTATTTCTCGCGGCCAGGTGAAAATTATGTGAATGGAAACATTGTCAATCTGGAAGTGGGAAATACAGAAATAGCAGCAAAGATGATACAGGAGATTACAGGCGCTGATCTGTATAAGATAGAACCGCTTTTAGAATATTCCAGGGATTATTCAGAATGTCTGGAAGAAACCAAAGCAGATCAACGCAGGCAGGCAAGACCGGCATTAAAGCATCCACTTCCGGATGTAAAAAAATATGAGGTTATTTATTTAGGATTTCCCAATTATTGGGGAACCATGCCGATGCCGGTATTTACCTTTTTAGAAGGGTGCAGGCTGGAAGGGAAAAGGATTTATCCTTTTTGCACCCACGAAGGCAGTGGCATGGGACACAGCCTGGAGGATATAAAACGGATGTGTCCCGATTCCGAGATAAAAAATGGACTGGCGCTTTCAGGGGCAGGTGTTCATTTTGCAAAAGAAGCAATAACAGAATGGTTGAAAGGAGAATGAAAAATGGAAACAAGAAAATTAAGGAATGGTGTAGAAATGCCGATGGAGGGATTTGGTGTTTTTCAGGTACCGGAAGCAGAGGTTTGTGAGCAGGCAGTCAGAGATGCGCTTGCAGCAGGATACCGTCTGATTGATACAGCCGCCGCTTATTTTAATGAAGAAGCAGTGGGAGCAGCAATCAAAAAAAGCGGTATTCCCCGCAAGGAGCTGTTCATTACCACAAAGCTCTGGATTCAGGATGCAGGATATGAAAATGCCAAAAAGGCGTTCCAGACTTCGCTGGACAAGCTGGGGCTTGATTATCTCGACCTGTATCTGATTCACCAGCCTATGAATGATTACTATGGCTCCTGGCGTGCCCTGGAAGAATTGTATGAAGAAGGAAAGATTCGCGCCATTGGTGTATGCAACTTTTATCCGGAGCGTCTGGCTGACCTTTGTGTTAATGCACGGATTAAGCCTATGGTAAACCAGGTGGAGCTGCATCCATTCTTCCAACAGACAGAGGCGCTGGAGAATATGAAGGAATTTGGCGTAGTGCCGGAAGCCTGGGGACCATTGGCAGAAGGAAAGCATGGGATCTTTACCAACGAAATCTTAACTTCGATTGCGCAGAAATATGGAAAAACGGTGGCACAGGTGGTTCTCCGCTGGAATACCCAGCGTGGGGTGGTAATCATTCCAAAATCTATCCATAAAGAGCGTATAGAGGAGAATTTACAGATCTGGGATTTCTCTTTGAGTGAGGAGGATATGGCAGCAATCAGCAGCCTGGATCTGGGACACAGTGAGATCATTGATCACAGTGCGGCTGAAACAGCAAAGTGGCTGAACGGATGGAAGATCCATGAATAGGAGGCGATGAAGATGAAAAAATTTTTATCAATGTTGTTGGTGTGTGCTATGGCGCTTTCTCTGGCAGCCTGCGGAACCAGCACTCCGGGAACCGAAGAAACAGAAAATGAGGAAAGTGAGGATACGGAAATGAAAGAAATAAAACGAGTAGCTTCCGATGGAGCGCAGATGCAGACGGATGACCAGTTTATGCCTACCAGAGTTTTGGAAGAGGGTACAAGAATCAATATGCACTTTGGAGATACGGTGATTCCGGGAATCCTGAATGACAGCACAACAGCCAAGGCGTTTATCGAAATGCTGCCGCTGACGGTACATGAAAGCAGATATTCTCATGATTTCTGCGGTTCAATGGGAGAAAACCTTCCTTTTGATGAAGAAGATGAACGGTACGGCTGGCTGAACGGCGATATTGCGATTGGTACAGATGTTCCATGGTTTACCATTCTGTTTGATGATGAAGAAATCTCTGAACAGTATGGAAATCTTGTAAATATCGGAGTGATTGATTGCGAACTTTCACAGATTTCCGATTTGGACGGCAGTTATGATGTTCTGATTGAACTGGCAGAGTGATGAACATACTGGGGAGGTGAATCTTTATGGATTATGCGAAAACAGCTGAGGCATTATTAAAGGCATTAGGAAATGAGGAAAATATCAAAACGGTAACCCATTGTATGACCAGGATGCGGTTTGTACTCTATGATGAAACGATACCAAAGGATGAAACCGTAAAATCCATTCCAGGCGTGCTTGGTGTGGCCAGGCAGAGCGGACAGTATCAGGTGATCATTGGAAATGATGTACCCATCTGCTATCGGGAATTTATGAAACTGGGCGCCTTTGGGTCAGGGGCTGGAATGGAAAAAGAGCAGCCTGTTCATCGAAAGGTTACGCTAAAAACCATTGTGAATGGAATCATTGATGCAATTTCCGGTTCCATTGCACCGATCCTACCCATGATCATCGGCTGTGGTATGATCCGTTTGTTGGGAACGATCCTGCAGCTTTTCGGTGTTTCGGATACGCTGCCCACCTTTCAGATCATTCAGATCATCGGAGATGCAGGATTTTATTTCCTCCCCATTATTCTGGCAGCGTCAGCTGCGGCTAAGTTTGGCTGCAGCCCGGGGCTGGCGATGGCGCTGACGGCAGTGCTTGTCCATCCAAATCTCATTGGAATGTTTGCCCAGGGGAATACCAGCTTTTTGAGACTTCCTGTAACAGCGACGACCTATTCCTCCACAGTGGTTCCGGCACTTTTGACCACATGGCTGCTGAGTAAGACAGAGCCATTTTTTGACCGGGTTATGAAGGGCTGGGTAAAAACGATATTTAAGCCCACGCTGATTCTTCTGATCGGTGTGCCTCTTATGCTGGTTGTGGCAGCGCCGGCGGGAGCCTTTGTTGGAAATGGACTGGCATATTCTATGGCATGGATGCAGGAAACAATGGGCGGCGTGACATTGATGCTGTTGTCTGCGCTCACTCCGCTGATCGTTATGGCAGGAATCCACTATGCTCTGGTTCCTTCCTGTCTGACGAATTTGGGAACCATAGGATTTGATACGATTTTGGGACCTATCATGCTGGCGTCTAATCTGGCTCAGGCATCCGCTGCGGCAATGGTAGCATGGAGGACCAGGAACAAAGATTTGAAAGCCCTTGCCACTACCTCTTCCGTGTCAGCGGCAGTAGCCGGAATTACAGAACCGGCTTTGTATGGTGTTACGCTCCGGCTGAAAAAGCCTTTTATTGCCAGCATGATAGGAGCAGGAGCAGCAGGGCTGTTTGCAGGGATTGTAGGACTGAGAAATTATGCCCTGGTAACGCCGGCATTGGTTTCCATGGTTCAATTTATTTCGCCGGATATTCCGCAAAATATTTTTTATGCCGGTATTACTGCGGTAATTTCTGTGGTGGTGACAGCAGTGATGACTCTGGTGCTTGGCTGGGAGGACCCGGAAGAAGCGCCAGATACGGAAGAAGCGGCAGATACGGAAAAAGCGTCAGATACGGAAAAGGATGACAGGGAGGAAGCAGAGAAGATTCCTCAGGATACGTTTACAAGCCCGCTGGAGGGAACCTTGATACCACTTTCCCAGGTAAAGGATGAAACCTTTGCTTCCGGCGTATTGGGACAGGGAGTTGCGGTGGTGCCGGATAAAAATGAGGTCTATGCACCTTGTGACGGAACGGTGACTATGATTTTTGATACAAAGCACGCAATCGGATTCAAGGCGGACTCAGGAATGGAAATGATCATACATATTGGTCTTGATACGGTTCAGCTGAATGGTAAAGGGTTTGAACCTGTTGTGGCAGCAGGACAAAAGGTAAAGCGCGGGGAACTTTTGCTTCGCTTTGACAGGAAACTGCTCATGGACGAAGGCTATGATATTACAACGTCGGTTATCGTGACCGATATGCAGCCATTCCAGAGGCTGGAGCTTCTTGCGGAATCAGGGAATGCAGATAAAAGTACCAGGATCATCAGAGGGATGAATCAGGAGGAGGATAAATGATGCTGAAAAAAGATTTTTTGTGGGGCGGCGCGGTAGCGGCCAACCAATGTGAAGGCGGATGGAATCTGGATGGAAAAGGGGTATCTGTCCCCGATCTTTGTACCAATGGAACAAAGGAACAGGCAAAACGAATTACAAAAGAGCTGCAAAAGGAATATTTATATCCCAGTCACGAGGCGGTAGATTTTTACCATCACTATAAAGAGGACATTGCGCTGTTTGCGGAAATGGGCTTTCGGTGCTTTCGCACCTCCATTAACTGGACCCGGATTTTTCCTACGGGAAAGGAGACAGAGCCCAACGAAAAAGGGCTGAAATTCTATGAGGACGTATTCTTGGAGTGCAGAAAATATGGCATTGAGCCTTTGGTAACCATTTCCCATTATGAACTTCCCTATGCGCTGGTGGAAGAGGGAAACGGGTGGCTGTCCAGGAAATGTATTGACTATTTTATGAATTATGTGAAGGTCATCTTTGAGCGGTATCAGCATCTGGTAACCTATTGGATTACCTTTAATGAGATCAATGCGGGGACACTTCCCATGTGGGGGATCTGGTGTCTACGGGTCTTTTGAAAGATTACAGCGGGCCTGTCAATGAGATTTCCAATACCATGCAGGACCGGTATCAGGCTCTCCATCATCAGCTGGTAGCATCTGCCATGGCTGTAAAGCTGGCCCATGAGAACTATAAGCATTTTAAAATGGGAAATATGATCTGCTTTCTGACTACTTATCCACGCACCTGCAGGCCGGAGGACATTCTTGAAACACAGAAGGCAATGCGGACGGTGAACTGGTACTGTTCTGATGTTCAGGTAAGAGGGAAGTATCCTTCTTATGCGGAGACCTTTTGGAAGGAGCACCATATTCAGTTAAAGGAGGAGCCGGAGGATAGGGACATTCTCAGAGATGGCACAGTGGATTTTTATACATTTTCTTACTATATGACCTCCTGCACCGGTGCTGGGAATGAAGGAGAAAAAATTGGAGGAAACATTGCAGGCGGACTGAAAAATCCTTATCTGGAGGCCAGCGAGTGGGGCTGGCAGATTGATCCGGAGGGACTGCGGTATACCCTCAATGAAATTTATGACCGGTATCAGATTCCCCTTATGATCGTAGAAAATGGACTTGGAGCAAAAGATACGGTGGAAGCGGACGGCTCCATCCATGATTCATACCGGATTGACTATTTAAGAAGTCATATCCAGCAGATGAAGCTGGCAGTGGAGGATGGTGTGGAGCTTATGGGATATACGCCCTGGGGCTGCCTTGACCTGATCAGCGCGTCTACCGGAGAGATGGCAAAGCGTTATGGAATGATTTATGTGGATAAACATGATGACGGCAGCGGAAGTCTGAAACGGAGCAGGAAGGATTCTTTCTTCTGGTATCAGAGGGTCATCCGTTCCAATGGAGAAGAATTATAAAAAATTTGAAAAAAATGGAGGTAAAACTATGAGTCAGACGATTGATTTCTTAAAGAAAGCAAAGGTATTTTATCATGCCAGTGTGGACGGAACTGAGGCAAGAGTACGTCCGATCAATTCCGTCATTGCTTATCATGGAAAGGTTTATTTTGAAACTAGCAGCCAAAAGGAGATGTACCGGCAGATGCTTGAAAATCCAAGCGTTGCAATTTCCGGCATGGCAGAGGGAAAATGGATCCGCATTACCGGAAAGGCGGTAATGGATGAGTCCGATGAGGCAAAGAAAGCGATGTTTGACACATTACCGGCTTTGAAAGACGTATATTCTTATGAAGAAATGGCGCCTTACTATCTTGCGGATATGAAATCGGTTGTATATTCCTTTGATGCGGAACCAATCACATTAGAGGATTGATGGCAGTTGGGGAATTGCTGGAAAAATGGAGGGATACAGATGGAAAAAAGAAAACTTGGAACGATTGAAGTCTCTAAAATAGGAATGGGTACCATGGCTTTTTCCCACGGTTATGGGAAAATTCCGGAACGGCAGTACAGCATGGAAGCGATTCGGGCAGCTTTTGATTATGGATGTACTTTCTTTGATACGGCAGAGGCCTATGGTGCACAGCTGTATTATGAAGGCCACAACGAGGAGATTCTTGGCGAAGCGTTAAAAGATGTGCGGAGCGGAGCCGTGTTTGCTACAAAGTTCCATTTCAAACCAGAAGAAACTGAGGAAGGACAGGATATTTATGGGGTGGCAAAAAGCCACTTGATAAAATCACTGAAGCGGCTTCAGACGGATTATGTAGATCTGTATTACCTGCATCGTGTCAGCGACCGGGTTCCGGTGGAAGAGGTAGCGGAGGCTATGGGACGGCTGATGGAAGAGGGACTGATTCGCGGATGGGGATTGTCGCAGGTATCTGCTGATACCCTAAAAAGGGCAGATCAGGTTACGCCGGTTTCAGCTGTACAAAACCTTTATAATATTCTGGAACGGGATTGTGAAGATGATATTTTTCCATACTGCCTGGAACGGGGGATTGGTGTTGTACCGTTTTCTCCGATTGCCAGCGGTCTGCTTTCCGGTAAGATTACCGTCCATACTGAATTTGAAAAGGTGGACGATGTGAGAAACTGGGTGCCGCAGCTGACAAAAGAAAATATTGCCGGCAATCAGCCAATCCTCAATATTATTCAGGAATATGCCGGAAAAAAAGATGCCACGAACGCACAGATTTCCCTTGCATGGATGCTACACAAATATCCTAATGTAGTACCGATTCCAGGCTCCAAAAACAAACCCCGTATATTAGAAAATCTTAGTGCAGTTCAGGTTATGTTTACGGAGGAAGAATTTAACGCTCTGGAAACTGCGTTGGCTGGTTGCACCATCTATGGACATAGGGGCCATGTGGAGATGGAAGGAAAAAGTTTTTTAAAGAAAAAACCGCTTCGGTAAAATAAGAATGCAGTCTGCTGTGCTTGAAAGAATAATTATATGGTTAAAAAATTTTCAATAGGTATAGGCATACCAATCCTCATATTTTTAACGCCTGTTTTCGGTGGTTGCAAAATACAGACAGACAAATCTATTTTGAAGAAAGCAAACCAAGCAGAAGAGGAGGGATCAGTAATGAAAACAGATCATAAAGCATATGAGCATATTACACTTAGCAGCCGGATTTATGATGTGATGGATCATCCTGCCTTTGACAACTGGGGACATCTGATTTTTCCGTGGGATGGGAACCGCAGATATTCCCGGAACATGACCATGCGGGATGCGCCGGAACTCCACTTGTGGCATACAAACAGAGATGCCCAGTCTATGGTGGATGGGGTAAACCGCATGATTGACGACAGGAATGCAGGCTTTCAGGTATTCTATGATATTTATACAGATAAGGAAAAAGAGGATGATCCATCAAAGGAACTGACCGGGTTATTTTTCCTGAGAGGGGAGCCGGGAAAGCCTTTTGCTGTAATCTGTCCGGGCGGCGGTTTTTATTATGTGGGTTCTCTGCATGAAGGTTTTCCCCTTGCAATGGAGCTGAATAAAAGCGGTTATAATGCCTTTGTTTTGAAATACCGTGTGGGCCAGGGAGAGACGGTTGCCAGCCGGGATTTAATTGCAGCTGTGCATTATATTCAGTCTCACGCAGAGGAACTAGGAGTTGCGAAGGACAATTATTCCTTGTGGGGCGGTTCCGCAGGGGCAAGAATGTGCAGCAATGTGACCTATGGTGAAGGTGGTATCCGCCGTCCGCAGGAGCTTTTGTCTCCGGCGGCAGCTATGATCGCCTATACCTATTATGCAGGCAATCCGGATTTTACAGCCAGCGATCCGGCGGCGTATTTTATTGTGGGAACCGAGGACTGGATTGTTCCATGGCGTGATGTGAGGGAGCGGGCAGAAGAAATGGAAGAGGCAGGAATCCCCGTAGAATGTCATATTTTGAAGCATACACAGCATGGCTTTGGCGTTGGGACAGGAACACCGGCAGAAGGATGGATGGAGCAGGCTGTTTCATTTTGGGAAAGGAATATGAAACATGAATAAAAATGGATAAGGGAGATGGTGGATATGACAAACAAAGATAATTACATTTTTGAATTGGATAATCAGGTTTTGAGAAAGCCGGTTACCTATAAAAACCGATATGGAATTACGATTGCTGCTGATTTGTATTTGGCAAAGGATCTAAACATGGAGAAAAGACATCCGGCGGTTATTGTAGGACCTCCTTATGGTGGCGTAAAAGAGCAGGGAGCCGGAATCTATGCGCAGGAGATGGCAAAACGAGGATTTGCTGCTCTGGCATTTGATCCGTCTTTTAATGGATATAGCAGCGGTATGCCGAGACATATTTCTTCACCGGATTTTTTTGTGGAAGATTTCAGTGCAGCAGTGGATTTCATGGGAACCCGTTCCTTTGTTGACCGGGATAAAATTGGAGTAATCGGAATCTGCGGCAGTGGTGGTTTTGCCTTGAGTGCAGCGCAGGTGGACATTCGTATTAAGGCAGTAGCCACGGTAAGTATGTATGATATTTCCCGAAATATGTCACAGGGCTTTGGGGATTCTATGACAAAGGAAATGTGGACCGAAACACTGGAAGCAATGGCAGAGGCAAGGTATGCTGATTTTGAAGGGAATGAGCCTCGAATGTCAATGCGTGGTGCTCCCATTGGGTTTGACGAAAATACAGACCCCATTGGCAGGGAATTTGGCGAGTTTTATTCGACACCGAGAGGGTATCATCCAAACTCTATCACACAGTTTACATTGACAAGTTCCATGTCTTTTATGAACTTCCCTCTGCTTAGTAAGATTGACAGAATTTCACCGAGGCCGGTTTTGTTTATCATTGGAGAGCGGGCACATTCCCGCTATTTTAGTGAAGATGCTTATAAACAGGCGGCGGAGCCGAAAGAACTTTTCGTAGTGCCGGGAAGCAATCATGTGGATTTGTATGACAGAGTGGATAAAATTCCCTTTGATAAGTTGGAACGTTTTTTTACAGATGGAATGAAGTAGGAGGAGTGCAGGATGAACAGACCTTATATTTTCTGTCACATGATGACTTCCCTTGATGGGAAAATCATGGGGCCTTATATGGAAACACCAGAGGGAAATGCAGCGGGCGATGTGTTTTATCATATTTCCTTTGGCAAAAATCCCTATTATAAACATCAAGGATGGCTGTCGGGGCGTATTACCACAGATGATAATTTTACCTTTTATGAAAAGCCGGAGCTGAATGAACAGGCACCTTTGGTGCCAGAGGGAGATTATATTGCGAAACAGGCGGGAATGTATTATGTTTCCGTTGATCCGTCCGGCAGGCTTGGATGGAAAAACAGCACGCTTACTTATGTGGATACAACAGCTCATGTGATCGAGGTACTGACAGAAAAGGCTTCCAATGCATATAAGGATTTTCTGCGGAGACTGGGAATTTCCTACATTATCGCCGGAGCCGAAGCGCTGGACTACGAACTGGCAATGAGCAAGCTGAAAAATCTATTTGGTATTGAAACACTGATGTTAGGCGGTGGTGGAATCTTGAACTGGTCTTTCATTCAGGCAGGAATGTGTGATGAAGTGAGTCTTGTTATTGCAGCAGCGGCAGATGGATCTTTGGATACGCCGTCCCTTTTTGGAGTACGTGACGGCTTATCCTGCAATAAAGCAGTAGGCTTTGAACTGCAAAGTGCCGAGGTAAAAGATGGCGGCAGTGTATGGCTGCGGTATAAGGTTTCTCAACAGTCAGTATAGGAGAAAATTTGAACGAATTTGTACCTTATGATGAATGAGCAGACATAGGAAGAGACGAATACAGTTTGTTTGGGAAGGATGGATAGAACGTTTCCAGATAAGTTTTGCTTATTAAACAGAAGAGGAGTGATTTTTGTGAAAGATGTAATGATTTTAGTAGGCGCAGGCCAGATTGGCATGGCCATCGCGCGCCGTATGGGATATGGAAAAAAGATTGTGATCGGGGATAAGAAACTGGAGAATGCCAGAGCCATTGAAAGAATTATGGCGGACGCAGGATTTGATGTAACCGCCATGGAGATGGATCTGTCTTCCAGAAAGTCCATTCAGAACCTGATTGCAGAGGCACAGAAATACGGGGAGATTGCCATGCTGGTAAATGCAGCCGGAGTATCCCCCAGTCAGGCTCCAATCGAAGCAATTCTAAAAGTAGACCTTTACGGAACAGCTGTGCTTTTGGAGGAAGTAGGAAAAGTCATTCAGGCAGGCGGCGTGGGCGTTACCATCTCCAGCCAGTCCGGGCACCGGATGCCTGCCCTTACACCGGAGGAGGATGAGCAGCTGGCGGTGACTCCTGCCGAAGAACTGCTTAGTCTCAATATCTTACAGCCGGAGAATATCAAGGATACGCTCCATGCGTATCAAATGGCAAAGCGCTGCAATGAAAAACGCGTAATGGCGGAAGCAGTGAAATGGGGCGAAAAAGGCGCGCGTATCAATTCCATTTCGCCGGGAATCGTGGTAACACCACTTGCCATTGATGAGTTTAACGGCCCAAGGGGAGATTTCTATAAAAATATGTTTGCAAAATGTACGGCAGGACGTCCGGGAACAGCGGACGAGATTGCAAATGTGGCGGAACTTTTGATGAGCGATAAAGGAGCTTTTATTACTGGAGCTGATTTCCTGATTGATGGTGGTGCGACTGCCAGCTATTTCTATGGACCGCTTGCACCTGAAAAGTAAGCGCCGACTACAAAAATGTAATTTTGGCGTTGACAAATGAGCAAAAATGATATACTCAAATTAGTCTTATTTCGGACTATACTAAAAAGGACTTATTGGAGGCAGATTATGAAAAAAGACGTGCAAAGCCAGATTACACAATACTGCGGTCTTTTGCATGAGTGGAATGCGGCATACGAAGAATATGCGAAATCAGTAGGGCTATCGTATACCAGTCTTTCTATTCTCAGCGAGTTGTGTAGAAATGAGAATGCTACACAGAAAGAGATTGCAGAAAATTGCTTTTTACCTAAACAGACAGTCAATGCGGTGATTACTTCATTTTTGAGGAGAGACTGGGTAAAATTGGAAGAATTGCCAGAAGACCGGCGTACAAAGACGGTTGATTTTACGGAAGAAGGAAAAAAAGAGCAGAAGAAATTATATCTCGCGTTCAGGAAAGCGAACGGAATGCGATGGGAAAACTGACAGCGGAACAGCGAGAAATGCTGCTTTCCCTTACGAGGACTTATATCAATAGCTGTAGGGAGGATATGAAAAATGGGTAATCCATTTTTCAAGCAAATAGTCCCCAAATGGACGATACAAAAATCATACTACTAATGAAGAAAAACCATTTGCAGAACTGACATAATGGGGAGAAAATTTCAGATAAAATAAGAAAAGAAAGGTGATAAATTATGAAGAAAATAGTGATTTTACAGGGGAGTCCCCGGAAGAACGGAAATACCGATCTGCTGTGTGATGAATTTATTCGTGGAGCAAGAGAAAACGGACATGAGGTGGAAAAGATTTATTTGAAGGATAAAAATATCCATCCCTGTGTAGCTTGCGATTATTGCCGTAGCCATGAGGGGAACTGTGTTTTTAAGGAGAAGGATGATTTCGAGGAAATGATCCAGAAGGTCATTGCGGCGGATGTGCTTGTGATTTCTTCACCGGTTTACTTTTACAGCCTGACGGCACAGATGAAAACAGCGATAGATCGCTTTTATGCCAGGGAACAGGAAGTGAAGAATAAGGCTGCTTATTTCATTACAGCCAGCGCAGCTCCAACGGAAGAATATATCCAGACTGCAATCGCCGGATTCCGGGGATTTATCTCCTGCTTTGAGAATGTGAATGAGGCGGGGATTATTGCCGGATGTGGAGCGGCAGAAAAAGGCGATGTGACAGAAATGACAGCATTTAAGAAAGCCTTTGAAATGGGAAAAACGCTAAACTGATATGTTTTGCTAAACTATTATAATTAGATACATAACTTTTATCATTTATCTGCATGGCAGGTGTGTGGTTAGCGCTGCCAATTACACAAGTTGTTGCATTTATAATTGCTTTGAACGAAAAACATCATGCGATTGGGAAAGGAAGATTTGGAATGAATGACTTTATTTATACAGCGCCGCCTACAAAGTTGATCTTTGGTGAGAACAGGCAGGAAGAATTTTTAAATGAAATCAAGCAGGTTGGAGGAAAGGTTCTGCTGGTTATGGGTGGCAGCAGCTTTCAGAAAAATGGATATTACGATGAACTGATAGAAGCATTTGATGAACAGAAAATTGACTATGTGGATTTCAAGGGAGTTACTGCCCCCCTTCTTAGCAAGGTACGAGAAGGTGCGGCGCTTTGCCGCACAGAGAAGATTCGTTGTGTTATTGGCATAGGAGGCGGCACTTGCATGGATGTGGCGAAGGCTGTTGCGTTTGCTGCTTTGCAGGAAGAAGATGTACTTGATTTTTTAACATGGAAATTGTCATCGGAAGGCCGTCCCTGTCTGCCGATTGGGGAGATTGTGATATTGTCAATATTAGTTGACACATTTTCCTCAAGGAGAATGTGAAACTTTTTCTGTAAAATTAACTACGATAAGGTCCTTCTATGATAAAATAAATATCATTAGGAGGGCTTTTTACTATGGCAAGACAAAAGAAACCGGTTCACAGAGTTGAAATGACA
>NZ_BLTJ01000016.1 GCF_013282095.1 Enterocloster alcoholdehydrogenati | reverse complement strand
TGTCATTTCAACTCTGTGAACCGGTTTCTTTTGTCTTGCCATAGTAAAAAGCCCTCCTAATGATATTTATTTTATCATAGAAGGACCTTATCGTAGTTAATTTTACAGAAAAAGTTTCACATTCTCACTAAAATGAGCCGATAGTCTATAAGCTGTAATAGCTTATAAATTATCGGCTCTGCGTCTAAGCGTCTGGCTCTTTGATAATTTCTATTTTGAAGTTATTTACGCATATCAAACTTTCTTTTTTACATTTTGGACAATACAACGGAAAGTTTTTTAGCTGTGTATCTTTTCGTATTTTAATCCTTGTTTTATTGTTGCATATAGGACAAATAACCCACTCCATCATATTCATTCTGAACCTCTGCAAAAAATTTGTATTGCTTCATTAAAAAAAGCTGCAAGATTTCCACTACTAAATCTATTTATAAAAGTGGTAAATCTTTCATCTGTAATATAGAGAACTCCCAAATTAGATAAAATTTGTTTATTACATTCATAAAAGTGTTCAGAAATATATTGTTGCCATTCATGTACTATTGCTTGTACTTCTGAACTTTCCGCAGGACTATTTTCATACATAGCTAGTTTTTCAAAAATATTGCGAGCCATTGAATAAAAAGATTCTATTTCTTTCTCTTGTATTTGCTTTGAATGGGAAGAAAACATAGTCTTGTATTCTCTGAAACTTTCAGTATTTCCCCATTGTTCTAATACTTCTTCTTGAAATTGCGATTGTAACTCAAGTATTTTTGCATTTGAAAATGCAGAAAATTTAATTTCTTTATTTCCGTTGATTGTGTCTTTTACAAGTGAAATCAAAGCTTCTATTCGTTCTTTCTGAGCTTCCAAAATCAGTACATGACGCTCTAATGCTTCTGAACGAACATAATGAGGTGAATCCAGCAGTTCCTTAATTTCTTTTAGGGCGAATCCAACTTCTCTAAAAAACAAAATTTCCTGAAGCCTAGTTAAATCGTCGTCTGTATACTGACGGTATTTTGCTTCGGTTATAATAGATGGTTTTAATAAACCAATTTCATCATAATAATGTAGTGTTCGAGCAGTAATACCTGTTAATTTAGCAACTTCATGGACTGTTTTAGCTTTTTCATTCATTCCAAAAATCCTCCGTAGCATTTAAAATTTCTTTTGCAGGTAATAGAGTTGCTTCGACAATGTTTTTTCCAGTCTTTTGCAAGTAGTGTTTAATCAAGTGATAGCCACACGCATATCCGGAACAATAGGGTAATCCGACCTGAGGATAGTTTTGTAATGCTGCCATTTCATCACCATAAAGGTATGCATTCAGATTTTCTAATCCTTGAACATTTAAACCGTCCCGAATAATAGGCTTAATATATTCATTTAAGGTTTCTATATCAGTTTTTGTTACCCAAGGACCTGCTTTATCTTCACCATACAGAAATGTTGCAAAGTTTTCTGCCAATCCCTCATTGACTATCATTTCACCAAGAGTGATGTCATTCTTCCATTTAATAAATTGAAATCGTACGTTGTGATTAGTTTCATGTGCTAATGCTACATGAAGATGTGATAAAGTGTATTCATTAGGTAGTAACCAAGAAAAAATATATCCTGGAATACCACCATCACCACAGTAACCATCATTTAAAATAATGTAAGGATTTTTAGCATTTGCAAGTAAAATTGTAAACGCATATTCTTTAATGGGTAGATTAACACCGTGTTCAACAAAGCAATTCAACGACTGCTGAATGGATAACTCACATTTTTCCCAGAGTGTATTATCAGAAATTAGCTTAATATTATTTTGTTGCTTTTGGTCAACAGCGGTTGGGGCGATATGTCCAAGCATTTCGCTTGCCATAATTACATCATATCCATTAGGCGTTAGAGCTTTCATAGGAACACTATAACAAGCCCACTTTTTTTCAAAAGGCTTCATAAGTTCATATCTATAAATGTCATTTTTTTTGTCTAACGGTGCATTCATAATTTTTGAATAAACTTTGTCAGAACGGATAGCGGATATTTTCATAATTCTAGTTCCTCCTTTTGGTTTTATCATATACTATGACGTAACGTTAAAGTCAATAGGCAAATTAAAAATTATCACAGATGTATGGTAAATAATTAAATGTCTTAGTAGACAAAGGAAATAGAGGTTAAACAACATAAATTAACTTGATTGTCGAAGTAGAAATTGTTGTTTGAAATATTGATGGAAAAGTAAATAAAAATTGCAATAGGCAGATGGTATTGTCAAATCTAAGGAAGTGGGGGAAATGTAAATCCTCCACTTTTGCTTATAATTGCAGTGATATTAGAATTGATACTCTGCAATATTTTTGAAATCATTGTTCAACACATAATATATCTTATTTTTAGTAACGGAATATACAAAAGAAACTCTGGTTGCCCAAAGTCCTTCCTGACGTACTGACCTAAGTACATCAAAGGCGTTGGAAATAGAGAAGTTTTTTCCATATCCTTGCAGTAAATCCTTTGCCTTTTCATATCTGTTATCCCCAGATAAAACATATGGATTAGTCAATTCTGGTTTTAAAATGGAGTAATTTGTTATTAAGGAATATTTTTCTTTTTCCAAACGATACCCAATCCCCGGTTCAATAATGAGAACACGCCCAGTTCTATCCGAAAACATAGCCTGCATAGTAGTGTCAGGAGCATAAGTAATTTTCTTTTTTTTCACTATTTCCAATGAATCATCAAAAGAGAGGTTGCCTTTTATAAAATTTTCTGTCAAATCAGCTATTGTATAGCATGATTCATTACCGCAAAATTGTGCATTGTCATTTCCATGTACATACAACAATGTGCCAACATTCCCATTTCTATTGATTCCGTGAAAAGAGTGATACTTATTATCGGACATTTTTATTCCTATAAAAAAACGGTCTTTTTCAGCAATTACGGTATGTTCCCATTCAGAAAGGTCAATATCAAAATTGAACCCAACAATGGTTTCTTTCCCATTATACACAAATCTTGTACACATATTTGTAGTTCCTTTCATAAACTAATTATAGTAGTATTAAAACTAATTATATTAGTAATGTTAAATATTATAAGACAATTTGTCAATATAAAAGTTCTTTTTTTCTAACCTAATTATTGACTTCGCTAATTTAATTACTTAAAATGAGGTAAATGATGTGAAGAAAGAGGAAAATGAATATGCGAGTTACAAGAGCCGAAGTTATAAAAACAGCGTCTGATATGGCTGATAGAAATGGACTTCATAATGTTTCTTTGAAAGCTATTGCTGAAAATTTAGGGATTCGTACCCCCTCCTTATATAATCATATAGGAAGTTTGGATGAACTTCTTAGGGAGATAGCACATAGTGGTATGCGTACTATGAATGAAAAAATGATTCGTGCAGCAATCGGTAAGACAGGGGATTCAGCGTTAAAATTAGTGGCAGTTGAATATCTTAATTATATGATTGAACATCCCGGTGTGTATGAAATAATTCAATGGGCTAGTTGGAATGGAACAGAGGAAACAGCAATCATTTTTAATGATTATCTATCTTTACTTAAAACACTTATTTGCTCATGTGGCTTTAATCCAGATAAGACCACTGAAATTTTGAGCATGGTAACAGGTATGCTTCATGGTTATACAACATTACAATTAAGATATGCCTTTTCAAATCCTGATAAAGTAAGAAAAGAATTATCCGAAGCAATTGATACACTACTGCTGGGAGCTAATCAAAAATATAAAGATTAAACGAAAATTTCTTTTAAATACTTTGTAAGAGAAACGTGCAAATCTCCAAATGAGAAATGCACGTTTCTCTATAACTATTTCACAATTTTCCAGTTTTCCCCGTTCTTTTCCAGCACAAGGTCAAACTGAGATACCTGTGTTGTCATGGTCTGGTTATCCAGATATTTCACCGCAAGGGAAGCCGTCACCTGATTTCCGTTTCGGTTATAAACCGGATTCACTAGTTCCGAGAAAATATACTCTTTTCCCACAGGTTTCAGCACGCCCTCATTCACATAATAGGTCAGCTCCTTTGCGGTTGCCGTAGGGTACAGCTTGAAAAAGGTAGTGAGAAATTCGTTGATTTCCTCCGTGGTGATGGAATCCACCGTACCGTCACTTTGTACCGCTTTTGGCGTGTAGCCGGATTTTACGGGAACGCTGGTGATGGTTGGGTTCTGGATAATCGTCAGGTTTCCAGAGCCGTCCACATAGACCGTTACCTGATAGGCGGAACGGACGGTTTTACTGGATTCTCCCTCTGTAATACGCTGTTCCACCGTGTAGGTCACTTGATAATGCTGTTCCTTTTCTTCTGTGATTTCCCATATCTGAAAATCGGTCAGGGCAGACGATACGGGGATGTCCTTTCGGACAGTATCTACATTCAGGGCTTGCAGTTCTCCGGTGAGATACCCTTTTAAAGCGTTTGTCCGGTTGTCAATGGAAGCGGCGGACTGTTCCCATGAATAGTAGACTTCTGCGAAATTCTCCACAAAGTTTTCTATCTTGTGGGTGTCGAGGATGGTTTCCTCAATCATTTTGGTTTCATGGACAGTATGAATGTCTATCGCCGTGAAATTCTTATAGACGGCAAACAGGAAGCTCACTGCCAGCAGCACCCACAGGGCAATCACGGTTTTTTTATGGGTATTGGCTTTGTAGACTTTCAGTTTCTTTTCTTTCTGCTTTTTCTGGTTTTCCTCTTTTCTAATCTGAATCATTTCGGGTCATCCTTTCTTATTTTTTGATTCGTCCGGCTCCGGCAAGGTGCTGTTGCCAGTAGGAGCCTGTCAGGTCTGCGTAACCGATGGGATTTCCGGCATGGTACATCCGGTTATTTCCCACATATAGCCCCACATGGGTGATGTAGGTTCCGGCGTTGTAGGTGGAGTGGAAAAAGACCAAATCCCCTGCTTTTGCTTCGGACAGGGGAATGTGCTGCGTCACATTGTACTGTTCCTGTGCTGTCCGTGGCAGGGCGATTCCTGCCTTGCCATAACACCACTGCACCAGTCCCGAACAGTCAAAGGAAGTGGAGGGGGAATCGCCCCCGTACACATACGTCCATCCCTCATACTTTAAGGCTTCCTCCATGATAGCCTGCATCGTTTCATCATCAAACTGTGCCACGGTCAGGTATTGAGATACCAAGAGGACATAGAACATATTTCCGTAGGAATACCGCCAGCCCCCGTTTTTCTCTACCGCAACAGGGTTGGTGTAGGTGACTTTCTTTCCGCCGGATTTGTCCCTTGCGAAGCTCTCTGCCAGTTCAAAGGTGTATTTTTTTCCGTGTCCTGCCACATAGTCTAGGAAACCGCCGCCGTAATTATAGGATTGAATCACGCTGTTTAAGTCACAGCCCTTTGTTTCTGCCGCTGCGAGCAGTTCCGAGAAATACTTGCAGCCCTGTTTGATGGATTCCTCTGTACTAAGGGAGTTCGGGGGAAGCCCCAGAGATTCCGAGGACTGCATAACGTCTTCCAGCGTGCCGCCGGATTCCACCTGAATGATGGCGAGCAGCACATTTAAGTATTCCTCTATGCCATATTCCTTTGCATACTTTTCCAGCATAGGCTTATGGGCGAGGACTTCCTGTGATACGCTCACGCCTCCATAGATAAGGTTTCCTCCGCTTCCTCCGTCTTCCTCATCCGAGAAGACAATCACCACCAAAAGGAGCAGGGAGAACATCATCACGAACACACCGGAACAGGCAAAGAAAAGGTGTCTTAACTTCATGGTTTCTCCCCTTTCTTCTGTTTGGCAGCCGCTGTTACCGTTTTTGTCCACTCCTTTCTGGTGGTGGTACGCCGGATGGTAAAGTTCGATTCTTTTACCACAGGGGCAGCCCGTTTTCTTTCCGGTATCACAGGAGCCGTATCATTCTGGACAGGTCTTGCTGGACGGGGAGCAGCAGGTGTAGTAGTTGTCTTTTGTCTTTCCTCTGGTTTGTCTGGGGAAGCCGGAGGGACTATCTGGCGTTCTGTCCTTACAGACGGTATCTGTTCATGGTGGATGGAAGCCGCTTTTACCACCGGAACCGAAGCCCGTTCTGCCACAGTTCCCCCATAAGAAACCTGTCCCCGTTCCCTGATGGATGGGGAAGCTGGCTGCATGGCTGGTTTTCCTGCATGAGTGGTATCTGCATGATGTCGAAAATCTTCTGGTTGCTTTGTAGTAACAGGGCGTTCATGGACAGGAGCCGCCCCTTTGGGGGGTTCGGAAGCTGTCTTTTGCGGTTGTTTTGCCTGTTCCAGTTCTGCTCTGCGTTCTGCAATGGTCTGTCTGCGGCTTTCTGCCTGTGCGTTTCGCTGTTCGGCTCTGGCAGTTCGGGCCTGGGTCACGCTGGAAGTAAAGTCCCGTACTCCCTCTGATACCTGTGTTTTCCCGTGGTAAAGGGCATACTTTGCATTGATGGGCAAATCCTTTGCCTGCTCCCGAAGCTGTCCGGCAGTATCGGTTATCTTATCTTTGGTATCCGCCACCGCACCTACCGCAGAGCCAGCCCGTTTCCATGCGGATTCCTTTTCGGGTGCTGCCTGTCCGTCTGGTCTGCTGTGGTCTGCCTGTGTCCGTTTGGAAGAACCGGAGTTGGTAGCACTTCTCTGGTCTGAGCCAGCTTGTTTTCCTGCGTGGTAGGCAGCCGTTCCAGCCCCAAGAGCTGCCACAGAACGTCCTAACTTATGCTGTAAACGGTGCATATGGGCGTGCATGAGCATATGGGGTCTTCGCATGATACGGCTTCCCATGCTTTGGGAATCGCCGCTCTGTAAGGAGAACATCCCCATCAAATCCCCCAGCTTGAAATAAATTCCGGCAAAGGTCACTATCTGCAAGAACGCCGTCAGGAAGAACGGGTATTCCCCAGACAGGTTGTAGAGCATGGTGGAAATACTGAACGCTACCGTGATAATCAGGGTGATTCCGGCTCTGGTAAGGATGGTGTTGAACAGTTTTGTAATGGCACGCTTTGACATCCCCTCAAAAGAGGGAACCATGCTAAGGAGGAAACTCACAGGCAGGAACATGGCGTAGATGATAAAAAGCACCTGTGAGAAAATCATTATCCCTGTGAGCAGGAATACAAAAATGGAGATACCGATATTGAAGATAAATAGGAAGAAGACGGTTCCCAAGCGGTTGATGGTCTTTGTGATGGTAAGGTTCGTGTTTTCCCTGTCTTCGATTTCCTCCACCACGATTTCTTCCCTGTCCTGCCCGTTGTTTTCATTTGGGCTGGTTGAGAGCAGGCTTTCCACACGGTCAGCCCCAATGCTTTCCACATCCGAGTTGCCGTATTGCAGCAGGAGCCACGGCTGCTTAACCTGAATGGAAAACAGGCTGTTCCGTATCAAATCCACACTGTCTTTTCCTTGACTTTCCGAGTTTGGCAGCACAATCTTTGTACCAAGGGTCAGGCTGGCATTGCTGATGTCTGCGGAAAATTCATTGATTTTCCCGATATAATCAGGGGCATAGGCGATAAAGGCAGCGGACAGCACGAACACCACCACGAAATTGACAACGGCATGGATGGCTTTTGTGGTTTCCCGTTTGATAAGTCCTGTATAGGCAACATAAATCCCTACCACCAGAATGAGAATCAGCAGGAACCCGATATAAAATCCCTCCGAGGACAAGCCGCTGGTGGTAACGCCTGCCAAGGTCTGCATATTTTTCCCAATGGAATCCGCCGTAGAGGAAATGAAGTCCAGTGAGTAGGCTTCCTGAATCAGATACCCCGTAGCGTTGGAAAGGTACAGGCTGATTGTCCAGATAAAATTTGTGATGGCATACAGCCCGTACATCACCTGTTTTCCGATACCGTCCAGCCAGTTCCACGGGAGCCAGTCCCATCCGCTGTTCACATAAAAATCAAGCTGGTAGTTGTCCAGCGGATATTTGCTGTATTCGTTGGCAGCGTCCACCGTATCATCCACCAGTCCGGCAGCGTGGGCGGCTGTGCCGAAGACTGCCAGCAGCAGGAGGATGAGCAGGAGTGCCAGAAGCACCCTGCCAATCACTTTTCCTGCCATTTTCCAAGACAAGCCCTTTTTTGCGTGATAGGGAACTGGGAATTGCGGTCGGTTGGAAGTTCTATGTATCACCATCATTCCACCTCTTTTCTTACGGGCGGTCTGGTATCAAAGGCGTGGAACAGGTCTTCAAAGATAGGATGGAACTGTATCACGCCCACACGCCCGTACAAATCGCTGATAAGGCACTGTCCGTTTTCTAAGTCACGGAGCCGCTTCTGGTTATTTTCATCTTCGGAATCCACCCCGAAAAAGGCGAGGGTCTTCTTGATTTCGTTGATGTCTGTGGAGCGGAACGCAAACTTCAAGCCCAGATTGTTTTTCAGCTTTTCATCCAGCAAATCGTCCGTGTTCTGGGTGACAAAGTAAACGCCTGCGTTCATAGCACGTCCGGCACGAACCAGCTTCATGGAGAGGGTCTTGCCCTGTGCCACCTGTAAGAAGCTCCATGCTTCGTCCAAATCCACAATCTTAAACACGCTGCGGTCGGTGTGGATGAAGTCGAGGGCAAAGGTGCTGATTACAATGAGCATTGCCACGGAAAGCAGCTCCATTGTGGTGTATTCTTCAAACGAGGTTTCTTTATCCGGCAGCACCAAATCCGCCACCTGAATGATGTTGAGCTGCTTTTCAAGGCTGATGGACTGTGTGACGTCCCCATCCGAAAAGAGCAGGTGTGCAAAGTCATAGTCCGTAAAGGATTCGATATGGTCGGCTATGCTGGTGCTGATGGTGGTTCCCTCCGCCCGTAGTTCCTCAATCACCTTGAAAAGCCCCCGTTCATCACTGTTTGTCACCGCACGGATGGCTTTCCGAAGAACAGGGAACTTCTCCCCGTCACGGCTGGAAATGCCCGTTAAAAAGGTTAGGATGTCGATTGCCAGTGATTCAGAATCCTTTGGGTTCTCCATAATCACATACGGGTCGAGTAAGCCCCTGTTCTGTTCCTCCGAGGTTAGGTTTACGATATTGATTTCATGGGCGATTTCCGGCAGGGTTTCTTTCCAGCGTCCCCGTTCCGCTTTCGGGTCAACAATGAGAGCCTGTGCCCCAAATAATACGGAATAATAGACAATCATGTTGTTGCTGAATGATTTTCCACCGCCGAGGGAGCCGACAAAAGCGGCAGCAAGGGCGTTAGTGACGGAGCCTTTTACCCCTTGACTGGCAAGGGCAGGCTTTAAGTACACGTTTCTTCCTGTATCAAGGCTGTACCCGATATAAATACCCTCCGGTTCCCCCAACATCTGGGTTGCCCCGAAGCCAAGACCAGCAAGGAAATCGCTGGTGACATACTGGATGTAATCGTTCAGATACCGTTTGCTGGCAGGGAGAAATTCCCCATGCAGCCCCAGCATATCCCCAAAGGGGCGAACCAGCTTCACATTCAAATCGTCATAAAAATCTTTCACCTCATTGCAGCGGCGTTTCAGTTCTTCCAAGTCGGGAGCCGTCACACGCACCACATAGGACAGCTTATACATGGATTCCTTGCTCTGGTCTAAGGTGGATTCCAGTTCATTTACGCTGTCTAAAGCGTCCACCACGTTTGTACTGGTTTCACTGTCATTCTGCCATGCGTGGTTGTCCAAATCTTTCAGCTCTTTTTTCTTGTTCCGCACCGTGGAGAGGGCTTTCCGGTTTGTGACAATCTCCACATTCATAGAGGTATCAATGGGAAAAGTAAATTGCTGCTGCTGATAGTAAAAGATTTCCGAGGATGGGAAGTCCAGTTCCCCCACAATGCTGTTGATAGTAAAGTAGGCGGCATAGACCGTCCCGTCTTCCTGTTCGATTTTCAGATACCGCTGGTTTTCCTCTATCAGACAACGGGTGGGTTTGATGAGGTCATAGTATTTCACCAGCGTTTCTTCCTGAAACCGCTTCTTCGGAAGATAATACTCATAATCTTCGTAGGCGGTTCCGGTCTGCCCGTATAAATGCTCAATCAGATAGCCAAAATCGTCCTTGTTAAGCCGCCGGACTTTAAAGCGGCGTGAGATTTTACTTTCCAGCAGTTTTTCCATCTTCTGAAACCGCCAGATTTCTTCATTGCTCATGGAAACAAAATCCCCCATGAGTTTGTGGTTGACTTCATGGAGGAAATCGGAAACGGCGGTCTTTGCTTCCCTGCGAAACTGCTTCATGGTGACTTCCTGCTCATTGACAAGCAGCTTGAAGCCGATAAAAAAGCGGTAGTCCACCTGATTTTCCCCTATCATGGAAATCAGGGCTTCGGTCTGTGCGTCAATCTTTGCACAGGCAATATCTTTTAACTTGCCCGTCACTTCCTGTTTGGAGCGTTCCTGTGCCGCCCGTATGCTGGATTCGGTGCTGATTTGCAGGGCGTGAATCTTCCCGTCCCTGTTCTGGGCGATAAGCTGCCGGAAGGAATCGTGTACCTGATATTTCTGTTCGGGGCTTAAAAAGGAATAGTTGTAGGGAAGCAGCTCATAGTAAGCGAAGCACTCCCCGTCATGGTTGAACACAAGGTTATTTTCGATATACTTAATCGGATATGCCATAACTATCACTCCTTACTGCCGTGATGGGTTGTGCCGGATATTCCTTTTCCAGCTTCACGGGCTTTCCTGCATAGGTCAGTTTCGGACGTACCAGATATGCCAGTACGGATTTCAGGAAGCCGTAAGGCTTCTTCCCGTCAAAGGTCTTCTGGCACATGAACCAAGTGAGGGCAAAGGGTACGCCGAAATATTTCAAAAATGCCCCGTCAATGAACGAAAGAGGAGGGAGGTTCCCCAAGAGCATAACCGCAAACACCGACACCACGAACCACGCCATCTGTGTGAACGTGATGGGGAATGGCAGCTTAAAATCATTGATGGAATAGAGTACCTTTTCCACCGACCAGATACTGGTATAGCTTCGTATTTTCTTCATGTTGTCCGTCCTTTCTAAAAGATGGGGCAGCAAAAGAGCTACCCCTGAATCAAAAAATCCGCCTGCATTTCTCAAAGGAGATACAGACGGGTCTACCGTATGATTTCATATACGCCGTGGTTCGTGATAACAAAGGTTCCTTCCAATTCCATGTCACGCCCATAGGCGGCGTAGTCGATATAGTTTTGTAAGTGTGCCGGAAGTTCTCCGAGCTGTCCGGTTTCTTCCAGATAGTAGCGAGCCACATCCGCCATATCGTCACATCCGGAATGGCAGATAATATCGTCTTCATGCTCACAGAGTTCTTCGATACTGCCAAAGTAGGATTGCAGCTCTGATAGTTCCTCCTGAATGTGCTCCGGCAAGTCCTCCACCATCTCACACAGGCGGTTGACTTCCTCAATGGGGGTATATTCGTCAATCGCAAAGGGCAGCTCATAATCATGGATGGCGTATTCCTCATATTCATCATTCAAGCCGATACGCTCCTTGACTTCCTCAAAATCCACAGGCGGCGTGAACCATGCCCCTACCAGTTCGCCCTCATTGTATTTGCCTAAGTTAGCAATGTAAATCCGCATTTCCTCCAAGTTCCTCCACCTCCTTTTAGCGGTAATAAAAGATACCATTGTCCGTAAACAGGTAGTTTTCACTGTTTTCCAGTTCCCGACCAATGGCAGCGTAGTCGATATGGTTCAACAGGTCTGGATGTACTTCTCCAAATATCTGTACCTCCTGCACCAGATAACGGGCGAGGGATTCCCCGTCCTGTACCGGATAGCAGCGTATCTGGTCTTTGTGGTCGATAAATTCCGTAAAGCTGGAAAACCACCGCTTTTGTACCACATCCATTTCATAATAGAGGGGCGTTCCCTGCATTTCCTGTACCATCCGGCAGAGGGCGTTGATTTCCCAGAGCCTTGTGTTGCCCTCCAATGGAAACGGCAGCTCATAGTCTTCAATTTCGATTTCTTCCTCACTCTGAACCCCAAGACGTTCCCTGATTTCTTCAAAATCCACAGGGCAGGAAAACCATGCCCCAGGATATTCCTCAAAATCTTCATGGTAAAACCGTGTGGTGTTCAGGATGTAGATTCTCATTTCCTCAATCTGTATCACGTCCTTTCTCTGTTAAGTTTTTGGGGAGTTACGCTCCCCAAGCCCCTAGTGGACTTCCGCCATGAAGCAATCAGAGCTTGCTCCATAACGGAAGTGTGATATGGCTTTTTCCTATGCACCGATAATCTTATTGAACAGTTCCAGTAAGATGTCCTTTACACCGTCCGCATTGAAAACCAGACCAACCGCTACAAGGGAAACTACTAAAAAGCCGATAAGTTTGGAAAATTCCCTCTTAAATCCGAGGTACAGTCCAATCACCACGATTGCCAGCAGCACAAGGGACTGGGCGTTGGATAAAAACCAGTTGTAAAGATTCTGTCCGAAATTCATAAAAGCTCCTTTCTTTCCTGTAAGAGTTCTTAGGTTCCAAAATTGCCGCCGTTAAAGCACCACCTCCTTTGCAGCGGCGGCTTGCTGCTTCAGGATTTTTTCGTGCTTCTCCGTCAGCTTTGCATGGGTGATGATGTCATGGACAATCTGGGTGTGGTTCATCTTATCCAGACGGAGAGCCAGCTTTAACGTGGGGGCTACCTGATGGGAGAGCCAGTGCAGGGTGCGTTCAAAGGAATAGGGTTCCGGTTTTGTTGTCAGTTTCAGGCTTCCCCTGTGTTCTCCAATGAACCACGCCCATTCCTCACTGATACGCCAGTCAGAACGGGGTTTCGTATCGTCCCTGTCCACGAACCGGACATAGCGGTTGATGATTTGAAAGGCTGTCCGTTCTGGATTGTCATGTTCTAACAGGTCACGGATGGCGTAAAAGGCACGCTCATTTTTCAGCCGGATTTCAAAGCGGTTCTTTACCTCTGCGTCCGCAATGGGAATATCATGCTTTTTGTACTGCTCATAGTCCTTTTCGTAAATGCAGAAGTACACCTCACTTTGGAGGGAGCCGATATACAGGGTGTTCCCCATACATTCTTTTTCCTCACGCCGTACCAGTTCGCCGCTGCGGTAGCTTTTAAAGCTGCGGAAGACCGAGATACATTCCTCATTCCGGCACTTCTCTGTCAGATGGGGAATGTTCAGGATTCCCGTTTTGTCATTGATGGCGAGGTCAAGCCGCTTCATCACGCCGTCTTCCATGAGAATGTCCATGAAAAACTCATACCAGCTCCGTTCCTGTGCCAGCAGATAGCTTTCAAACTGGCGGCAGCCACGCCCTTTCAGTTCCAGCAGCACCCCTTTTTCCAGTTCCGGCGATACCAGAACGAAAATATCCCCCAGATAGTAATGCTCTGTGTAAGAGTAGAAGCCGTAGTCTTCATGGATAAAGTAGGGGAGCTTTAGACGAAGCACGTCTTCCACGATATGCTTCACATCCGTAGTGGGAAAACGAATCCGCACATAGTCAAAGAGCATTTCAAGGGGAGCGTCTGGGTTGAAGCGTTCCAGAGCTTCTGTGATGGCTTCCTGTAATGCTTCGGATGGATGAGCCTTGCCCGTTTCAATATCGCTCAGGTACGGACGGGTGATTCCGGCAGCTAGGGCAAGTTTCTGTTGTGAGATACCGTAACTTTCCCGTTTTTCTTTGATGTCCCGTACCCATGTTTCTTCATTCAGTGAAAATCCCTCCTGTCTAAAAAAGCGTATGTCAACTTTCAGAGCCTTGTTGACACACGCCGGATATGGGGAAAATCCCTTGTGTACTGTGGGATTCTGCCCTGTTGTTTGGTTGTTGCCTGTCGATTTGTACCCCTCTGTTAGATACGAGGGGTTTATGCTGGCGTGCCTTACGGCACACCAGCCACAGCAGGTCAGTCCGCTTCTGCGGCTTTCGCTTCGCACGCCGCCTGCACTCCCTGCCTGCTGTCTGTCAGTTTTTTTATTTCTTTGAGGAAATCGTGTCCTTTTGGTACAAGGGGCGTGTAAAACTCCGAGATAACGCTGGTTCCCACATCCACATAGCCACGCCCTTTTATCTGCTTCAGGAAGAAGTCCTTTGTGGTTTCCCCGAACATCATCCCATAGCCCATTTCCGACATCCGCCCCAGAGCCACACGAAAATTGAACTGGTCACGGATTCCGTCCCCCAGATACTTTGCGTCCGGACGCTGGCAGGCGAGAATCAGGAAGAAGCCAGCCTGCCGCCCAAGCATAACGATTTGTTTTAACTTGTTGAGGACAGCGGCGTTTTCCTTTGTGCCGAGCATTTCCATAAATGCCACATATTCATCAAAGATAAGGAAATTTGCCGGAAGCCCAAGGTAAGCGTAGTTTTCCCCTGTCCGGTAATTCTCCATGAGCTTCATGTCTTCGCTGCGTTTCATCATTTCTTCATAGAAACGGTCAATGCAGGCGAGCATATCTTCCTTTTTGTAATACACATCCGGCATAACCGCCTGTAAATCCGCAAGGTCGGCGTTCTTCGGGTCTAACACGAACAGGACGGCGTTGGTGCGGAGCAGGGCTTCAATGAGGGTCAGGATAAAGTAGGTCTTTCCGCCGCCGGTTCCTCCGGCAATGAGCATATGGGGGAGCTTGTCATACTCCCACCAGACATTTTCCATAAGACGGAGCCTGCCGTCCTTTGCCTGTACATCCTCAATGGAAATACGGTTGGCAATGGTATCATAAAGCAGGGTGTACTCCACATAGGAATCCTTTAATTCCTTATCCGTCAGCTCACAGTACAAGCCGCTTTCCAGCTTTTTTTCCAAGTGTAAGAGCTGCTCCTGATATTTCCCCAAGGTGATTTCCACACGGATATGGAGCAAGCCCTGTTTCATCCGGTAGTAGATTTTGGGAAAATAAGTGATGGTTTCTTTGGAACGGCTGGAAGACAAGTCCTTGAAAAAAGCGTCTTCCTTTCTCTGCTCCGATTCATACCACTTGTTTTCCAACACCATCCTTGCCAGCTTTTGGCGGTGGATGAGCTGCTTTACTTCATCCCTGCGGTATCGCCAGAACAGAAGAACTGCTGTAAGACACACCAGCCCTGCCACGCCCATGCTGAATAACAGGTAAGGGATATTTATGTCCTGTGCTATCTGGGAAAGGGACACTTCCTGCCAGTTGGTTCCGGCAATTTGCCGGATATGAAACAGCAGGACAACCAGCAGGAAGACAGGGAACAGGGTGGCAAGGGCAGTATGGAACACAAGGTCTTTATCCGTGGGACGGATACGTTTTCCACGGGGGAAAAGCTGCTTCATGGGAATAATCCTCCTTTCCATGATTAAAAATAGCCCATATAAAGCAGCGAATATCCTTTCTTGCTGTCTTCCATATGGGCTTGAAATAAAAAAGTATAGCCGGATGACTCCCTGCACAGACATTCCGGCATATAAACTGCCAGATTTTCCGGCGGCTGATAATCTTCTAGGGCTTCGATAAGAAGCTGACCTGCCATCCAGCAGTATTCCGGCAGAGAAACCAGCCGGAAGTCCTGTTCGTATTCTTCATATCCAGTAATTGCGTCCATACTTATTTTTCTGCTGGCGGTTCTTTCTTTGGTGATTGCGGATTCATGGCAGCACCTTTTTTCAGAACAATATCATCCGCCTTGATGTACCAGTCCACCTCTGCTCCCTGAAAGGTAGCCGTTGCCACGGTATCTGCCACAGGATTGATAAGTTCCACCTCTGCGTTGTAATCGAACTCCTTTAATGGCACGCTGGCAGGGATAGAAACCTGAATCATACGCCCCTGTCCTCTGGATTTTAAGTCATAGGTACGCTCCTTGATTTCTTCTGATACCGAGCCGTCTTCATTCTGGAGGTGAACCTCACGTCGGAGGGCAGAAAACTTCAATGCCCCGAATGTTGCTTCCTTGTCAATCACGATTCCGTTTGCTAATCTCATAGTCTGATGTCCTCCTTTTCCTTACGCTTTTACCATATCGTCAGCGTGTAAAATGTAGTTGGTAAAGCCCCTTGTGCCAATTTTATAGCCCTCTGCGGTAATACGGGGATTGATGAGTTTCACACGTTCCTCAAAGTCAAAATGCTTCTCTCCGGCTTCGGCAGGGAGGATAACCACAATATCATCCGCCCTCTGTACGTCCGAATACAGGTTGAAGCTGCGAGAGAGTACCGCCATGCGTCCGTTGATTCTTCTCTGTTCTGTTTTGTCTTCTCCGGCAAACTCCAAGTTGCCGAATGTCTTTTCCATGTTGGGGATAACGAATTTTAATTCCATATAGATGTACCTGTCCTTTCTGAATGTTGTGTTTGATGGTTGGTTTTGGGTTCTGGTCTGGAAGCCGGAGGGGAACGCTCCGGCGGTGGTGATTTCTTCGTGGTATCACATCCTTTCTGGTTTTAGGGTAAAAAAATAGACGCTCATTTCTGAACGTCTGAATTGATACACTGGAAAGGCGGAATATTTGCTTTATCCTCTATATTTTTGTATATGTTGTACTTACAAGGTCGCCCCAGAACAAAAAGCCCGCAGCACCTACGACAATATCCTTCGGGTGGTAACGGACTATGATGTGTGCGAGCCTATTAAGTTTTTGCGGGAGCGTGAGATTGTGCATTACCAGCGTTTCGGTGAAGCCCTCCGTATCACCCAGGAGAAACTTGACAGCCGCAACTTCTACGCCTTTAACCCTGCCTTTGACCCGGATCAGGTGCCTCAGCCCAGATAAAAAAGCAGATTGCATCCGGTCATTTGAGTCCTATGAGCGTTCCGCCCAGAAGAGCAACATCCTCCTCCTGGTGTGTTGTGATCAGGAGGAAGCGGCGGCGGCGCTGCTCCAGAATATAGCGGATAACCTCTGCCTTCAGCCCTTCATCCAATCCGGTGAAGGGCTCGTCCATCACAAGCATATCAGAGGGGGATAACAGGGCGCGCAGGATGGCTGTGCGCCTTTTCATGCCGCCGCTTAGGGTGGAGACGGGGCGGTTCAGGCATTCGGCCGGCAGAAGCGCTTCCATAGCGGAGGCAAGCTTCTTTGCCGGCCATTTTTCCTTTAGCGCAAGCTGCACATTTTCCAGAGGGGAAAATGAAGGGCACAGCCGGTCCTCCTGAAAAACGGCAGAGACGGTCAGCGGCCAGACAGCTTCTCCTTTTGTGGAAATAGTTCCGCTGTCGGCGTGCTCAAGACCCATAAGAATCCGAAGAAGAGTGGTTTTTCCAGATCCGGAGGGTGACATAAGACAGTAGCATGGATCTTGCTCAAGGGTGAGGGAGAGATCATTGAGAACCGTCAGGTTTCCGTAACTTTTTGAAATATGTTCGATGAGAAGTTTCATAATATTATATGGTTTGATTTAAATGCTTCTGAAAATCCTTTTCCATGCTGCAGACGGATGTGCCATATAGACGGAAGGGTATACCGGGAATAAGGGCCGGGCACCAACTGCATATGACAGGGAACACGCAGGGCAGATGAGGGCAGAGCAAAAGTAAGAGAGCGTTTGATCTTCAGGCATAGAACCTCTAATGACGCACGCCCATTAACAGTTTCAGAAAGATCCATTCAAAGACGGTGCTGATCAGGATAATGGCAAAGGTCCAGGCAAAAAGCCCTGCGGTATCAAGATAAAGCTTGGCATAGTAGAGCTGTTCGCCGATGGATGCCTGGGGGATGCCGATCACCTCTGCTGCTACGCCTGATTTCCAGCTCATCCCCAGGGCAGTACGACAGCTGCTTATAAGGTAGGGGTGAACGGCGGGAATGTAGATAAAACGCAGCCGTTTGAAAAACGAAATGGAAAAGACGCGGCTCATCTCAAGCAGTTCTCTGCTGGTATTTTCCAGGCCGGTCAGCGTACCCGCATAGATCATGGGGACAACTACCAGAAAGGAAATAAACACAGAAAGGTTGTCTGAGCCGATCCAGATGAGGGCAAGGATCACAAAGGAGGCCACGGGGACAGAGCGGGCCAGCACCATGGGAGGCTCCAGCATATCTTTGATAAGAGGGCAGGCGTAGCTGGCCCACCCAAGGAGGATCCCGACTGAAAATGCAAGCAGAAAACCGGCGCTGATCTTAAAAAATGAGTGGAGCAATGTCTGCCAGAAGGACGCCTGGGGCAGCAGGTCTGCCAGGGCGCGGATCATATCAAGAGGCCCCACGAAGATCACATCATTTTGGATGACCAGGTGGGCGGCCTGCCAGAGGGCCGCCCAGAAAAGCCAGATCATACAGGTCTTAAGAGACTGAACACGTTTCATAAGACGCTTATGGCAGATAGTAGAAGTCATCCGCCGGAAGAGTGCCGCCTACAGACTTGGCATCCTGCTTAGCCAGCACGCTTAAATATCCGGAAAGAGCCTGTTTCATCTCGTCTCCGGTAATGCACGTCAGGTTGCATGACGGCATAGCCTTTAACGCGATGGGAGCTTTTTCCACGATTCCCAGATTAGCCACCAGTTCTGCTGCTTTTTCCGGTTCTTTCGAGGTATAGCTGGTAGACTCCGCGTGGTCAGCCAGGAACTGATCTACAGCCGCCTTATTTTCCTCTAAGAAACTGCTGCGTACAATGGTAACGCCAGTGACCATACGGCTTCCACTTTCCTTATTTAAAAGATCCCACTGCTCGGTCAGATCCATAACGGTTTTTAAATCAGGGTTCTGGATGCAGGCCGCTGTGGCAAAAGGCTGGGGAAGGATACCGACGGCGGAAGGATCTTCCTTTAATATAGAGGCAACCTCTGTCGCTTCTGACTTAAAGTCCAGAGTCACATCTCCTGCGGCAAGTCCGTTTTCCTCCATCAGATAATTCATCGTGTATTCAGGGGTGGTTCCTTTTCCGGTCATGTACACAGTCTTTCCCTTAAGATCTGCCATGGTGGAAATGGAGTCATCAGCCGAAACGACATACAAAACGCCCAGCGTATTGATGTCAATGACCTTTACCTGCCCCTGAGTCTTGCTGTAAAGCACGCTTGCTACATTGGCAGGCACTAAGGCAATATCCAGACTGCCGTTTGCGATATTTCCCACCAGCTCGTCTGCCTTTCCGGCCATGGTGAACTCATATGTATTGGCGGTTTCCCCGTTTTTTGCCTCATCCATCAGATAAGCCAGCCCCATGGAAGTTGGGCCTTTTAAAGAGCCTACGCGGACAGTCGTGCCTTCTGTCTTGTCTGAAACGGCATCAGAGGACTGGGAAGCGTTCTCGGCTGTCTGTTCGGATGAAGAGGAACCGGCCTCAGCCGCTTCCTTAGAAGTCTCTCCAGCCAAAGACGGTTTTGCCTCGGAGGTCTGAGCCGCGGCGGTTTCTGTCTTGCCGGATGCTCCGCATCCTGTGACTGCAAAGGCAGCCGCTGCAGCGATAGCTGTTAATACAGAAAGTTGTTTTTTCACAGTAAATTCTCCTCTCTTGCATCTATAGATGCCAGTCTTTACTATAGCACAAAATTTCCTCTTTTGCATCCGGACGAAGTCCGTTATTTTGCACATTTTATGAGAATTATTATTGATAATGATATAACAATATGAGATAATTAACCTGTCAAATGTGTACCAAATCAATCATGGAGGGTGAAGATGAAAGTTACAATATGTATTGGGAGCGCCTGTCACTTGAAAGGATCAAGGGAGATTATTGAAAAACTGCAGAAAATGGTAGCTGAGAATAGATTGTGCGACAAGGTAGACTTAAATGGCGCCTTCTGTTCCGGAAACTGCGATCATGGAGTGTGCGTTACCGTAGAAGGCGAGTTGTATTCACTGAAGCCGGAAGATACGGAGGAATTTTTTGAAAAAGAGATCAAGGGGAGACTGTGATTATGGGCATGGAAATCATTGATTTCAAGGCCACAAAATGTAAGCACTGCTACAAATGCGTCCGATACTGCGAGGTCAAGGCAATCCAGGTCAGAGACGGCCGTGCGGTGATCATGCCGGATAAATGTATTCTCTGCGGCCACTGCCTGAAGATCTGCCCGCAGTCTGCCAAGACCCTGCGAAGCGATATGGAACTGGTCAGAGGATGGTTAAGGAGCGGGGAGCGGGTGGTGGTTTCCATTGCCCCGTCCTATATGGGGCTGTTAAAATACAAGACCATCGGCCAGGTTCGCGCCGCTCTGATCCGCCTGGGGTTTGAGGATGTGCGGGAGACCGCTGAGGGGGCAGCCTTTGTCACAGCAGAGTATGCCAGGCTTCTGCAGGAGCAGCAGATGGAAAATATTATTACCACCTGCTGTCCAAGTGTCAATGACCTGATTGAGATTTATTATCCGGAGCTTGTAAAGTATATGGCCCCGGTGGTATCGCCCATGATTGCCCACGGACGCATTTTAAAGGAAGAACTGGGCCGCGAGGTAAAGACAGTATTTCTCGGTCCCTGTATAGCGAAGAAAAAAGAGGCCCAGGATCCGCGCCATGACAGCTGGATCGATGCAGTGCTGAATTTCAGAGATCTGAACAAATGGCTGGAAGAGGAAGAAATTTCCATTGAGAATTGTGAGGATATGCCGTTTGCTGCCTTTGATCCAAAGGTAAACCGCCTTTATCCCGTAACCAACGGGGTAGTGAACTCCGTGCTTGCCACCCAGGAGGAACGGGCAGACGGCTACCGCAAGTTCTACGTTCATGGTGAAGCCAACTGCATTGACCTGTGTAAGAGTATGGAAAGAGGAGAGATAAAGGGCTGCTTTATCGAGATGAATATGTGTGCCGGCGGCTGCATCAAAGGCCCTACAGTGAACGACGAATTTATTTCCAGATTTAAGATAAAGCTGGATATGGAGGAAACTATCCCGCGGGAACCGGCAGACCGCTTTGAACTGGAACGCACAGCGAACAATATTTCCTTTAAAAAGGAATTTCTGGATCGGTCCCCCAGGGAACCCATGCCCACACAAGAACAGATCCGTCAGATCCTGCGCATGACTAATAAGTTTAAGCCGGAGGACGAGCTTAACTGCGGTGCCTGCGGCTATCCAACCTGCAGAGAGAAGGCGATTGCTGTATTTCAGCACAAGGCGGAGGTTTCCATGTGTATTCCCTATATGCACGAAAAAGCGGAGTCCATGTCCAATCTGGTGATGGAAACCTCCCCCAATATTGTGCTGATTGTGGGTGCGGACATGAAGATTTTGGAGTATTCGGATGTAGGGGAAAAGTATTTCGGAAAAACAAGGTCGGAGGCTCTGGAAATGTATCTTTATGAGTTTATTGATCCGGTGGATTTCCAGTGGGTATTTGACACCCGCCAGAACATCCATGGCAAACGTGTTACATATCCGGAATACCATTTGTCCACCCTTCAGAATATTGTATACATAGAGAAGGAAAATGCAGTCCTTGCAACTTTTATCGATGTTACCCGTGAGGAGGAGCAGGCAAAAGAGGATTATGAGAAAAAACTGGAAACGATTGATCTGGCCCAGAAGGTCATCCACAAACAGATGATGGTGGCTCAGGAGATCGCAGGTCTTTTGGGAGAGACGACGGCGGAGACAAAGACCACTCTGACCAGGCTGTGCCACTCCCTGTTAGACGACGGAGCGCCCAGAGAAGAGGATGAAGCCCAGCGGCTGGAAGCAAATGCTCATCTGGGCAGCGGAGCCATTCCTCTAAAGGGAGTAATGACGCCGGGGAATCAGGGAGCATCTGCCTCCCAAAAGCCTTCCGGCTACGTCCATCTGGGAAGCATTCGCCCGAAACCGCCGGGCTATGGGAGGTAGAGGATGGAGATTACCGTAGACGTTGCTTATAAAAGCCTGAATAAATTCAGCGAAATCCTCTGCGGCGATAAGGTAGAGATTCTCCAGACAGAGGATTCTAATATCATGATCCTGGCCGACGGTATGGGAAGCGGGGTAAAGGCTAATATTCTATCGACGCTCACATCCAAGATCCTGGGAACCATGTTTCTAAACGGCGCAACCCTGGAGGAATGTGTGGATACCATCAGCGAGACCCTTCCGATCTGCCAGGTTCGTCAGGTAGCCTACTCTACCTTCAGCATTTTACAGGTTTATCACAATGGGGACGCCTATCTGGTGGAATATGACAATCCTGGCTGTATCTTTATCCGGGATGGGAAACGGATGGAGATCCCTCAGAATATTCGGGAGATTCAGGGAAAGAAGATCAATGAATATCGTTTCCAGGTAAAAAAGGGCGATGCCCTGATTCTTATGAGCGACGGAACGATCCATGCAGGAGTGGGAGACCTGCTGAATTTCGGCTGGCTCTGGAAGGATATTGCCGATTATGCAGTGCGCCAGTACCAGATCACCGTGTCGGCCATGCGCCTGGCCGCATCCATCAGCCGTGCCTGCGATGAACTGTACCAGTTTCATCCTGGAGACGATACGACCGTGGCCTGTATGCGGATCATAAGCAGCAAGCCCGTCCATTTGATGACCGGGCCGGCCCGAAACCCGGAGGACGATACGGCCATGGTTCACGATTTCATGTCTGACCCTGACGCGGCCACTATTGTCTGCGGCGGCACCAGTGCTACTATTGTTTCCAGGGTATTAAATAAGAAACTGGACGTATCGCTGGACTATGTGGATCCTGAGATCCCGCCCATTGCCTATATGGAGGGGGTGGATCTGGTGACGGAAGGGGTACTCACATTAAACCGGGTGCTGCAGCTGCTGCGCCGGTATGTGAAGCATGAGGCTGTTTCCGAGGATTTTTTTGAGGAGCTGGATAAGCCCAACGGCGGCTCCATGGTCGCAAAGATTTTGATCGAAGACTGTACGGAGGTTCATCTCTATGTGGGAAAAGCCATCAACAGCGCCTACCAGAATCCCGGACTGCCCTTTGATCTGGGGATCCGCCAGAACCTGGTGGAGCAGCTAAGACACTTGATTGAGGATATGGGCAAAAAGGTGACAGTCACCTATTACTGATGGGGCTGCCTGACAGGCAGAAATCCGAATGTATGGAATGTATGAATGGAGGAAAAGAAAATGGTAACGAATGATGCAACGATTCTGCGCCTGAAACACGATGTACTGTATGAGGTGGCAAAGGCAGCATGGGAGGATACGCTGAAGGAGCACAGAGAGCAGATCCCCTATGATATGATCCCCGGCCCTCAGGCCAGCTACCGCTGCTGTATCTATAAGGAGAGGGAGATCATCAAACAGAGAGTTCGCCTTGCAGAGGGGAAATGCCCGGTGGGAAAGGAAAGCGCCAACGTAGTGCAGGTGATTAACGCAGCCTGCGAGGAGTGTCCCATCGCATCCTATATTGTAACGGACAACTGCCGTAAATGTATGGGGAAAGCCTGTCAGAATTCCTGTAATTTCGGCGCAATTTCCATGGGCCGTGACCACGCCTACATTGATCCTGGCAAGTGTAAGGAATGTGGAAAGTGCGCACAGGCCTGTCCTTACAATGCCATTGCCCATTTAGAACGCCCCTGCAAGAAAGCCTGCCCGGTGGACGCGATTACATATGATGAGTACGGCATCTGCGTGATTGACGAGAAGAAATGTATCCAGTGCGGCGCCTGCATTCACAGCTGCCCCTTCGGCGCCATCGGCTCTAAGACCTTTATGGTAGATGTGATTCGCCTGATCAGGGCAGGAAAGAAGGTAGTCGCTATGGTAGCGCCTGCTGCGGAGGGGCAGTTCGGCCCTGATATTACCATGGAGAGCTGGCGGATCGCATTAAAGCAGACAGGCTTTGACGATATGGTAGAGGTAGCTCTGGGGGGAGATATGACAGCGGCTTATGAGGCAGAAGAGTGGGCAGAGGCTTATAAAGAGGGAAAGAAGATGACCACCTCCTGCTGTCCGGCTTTTGTGAATATGATAAAGCAGCATTTCCCAACACTGCTGGAGCATATGTCCACTACTGTTTCTCCCATGTGCGCTGTGTCCAGAATGTTAAAAAATCAGGATCCGGAGACAGTGACCGTATTTATTGGGCCATGTATAGCAAAGAAGAGCGAGAGCCTGGATCTGAATATCGAGGGAAATGCAGACTATGCCATGACCTTCGGTGAGATCCGCGCCATGATGCGCGCCAGAGGGGTAGAGCTGCAGCCGGCGGTCAATGACTATCAGGAGGGTTCCATATTTGGGAAACGCTTTGGAAACGGCGGCGGCGTTGCGGCGGCCGTACTGGAATGCATGAAGGAGCGGGATGAGAAGTTTAACGCCAGGGTTCTTCGCTGTAATGGAGGAGCTGAGTGCAGAAAGGCCCTTCTTCTTATGAAGGCAGGCCGTCTGCCGGAGGACTTCGTGGAAGGTATGGTCTGTATCGGCGGATGCGTAGGCGGCCCCAGCAAACACAAGGCTGAGAATGAAGCCAAGAAGGCAAGAGACCAGCTCATCGGAGAGGCGGACGACAGAAAGATACTGGAAAATCTGCAGAAATATCCCATGGATCAGTTCTCCATGCACAGACATTAAAGTGCATGAAATCCACAACAAAATTCAAATGGAACAGGGGGTCGGACGGCGCCGGATGCGCCCCGGCTCCCCCTTTTGCTTTACGGGAGCAGGAGGCTGCATCCGGGAATACATCCAGATAAAAACAGTTGCCATCCAGAAGGAGTCCATATATAATAGGAAAATCCACCATCCGTAAAGCATCTGATTTGCGGATGGCATTTATCACAGAAAGGCAGAAGATGATTTATGAGCGGAATTTTATACGGTGTAGGCGTAGGCCCCGGTGATCCACGGCTTATAACCTACCTTGCGGCAGATACCATCCGATCCTGTCCGGTGATCGCAGTGCCGGCAGAGACAAAAGAACAGGCGGTGAGCTACCGGATCGCATCGGGGCTGATCACAGATTTGGATAAAAAGCAGTGCCTTACCTTTTCGATTCCCATGACAAAGGATAAAGGACTTCTGGAGACTGCCTATCGCAATGCGGCGGATCAGGTAGAGGAGCAGCTGAAGGCGGGAAGGGACGTAGCCTGCCTTACTCTGGGAGATCCTACGGTTTACAGCACCTATATTTATCTCCACCGTCTGATCCGGGATCGGGGATACAGGACAGAGATTATAAGCGGCGTCCCCTCCTTCTGTGCGGTCAGCGCACGGCTGGGAGACAGCCTGGCAGACAGATCCCAGCAGCTGCACATCATTCCGTCCGCCTACGGTGTGGAGGATGCTTTAAAGCTTCCCGGAACCAAGGTGCTTATGAAGGCCGGTTCCAAGATGGCCGCGGTAAAGGAAGCACTTGAACGGGAGTGCGTATCCGGGGTTATGGTGGAAAACTGCGGCATGGAAAATGAGAGTATCTTTCAGGGCGTACAGGAAATCCCGGACAAAGCGGGATACTACTCTCTGATTGTGATAAAAGAACAAAAATGACATATAAAAACGGGTGAATTGTTGGTAAAAACAACCATGATGGTAAATTCCACGCGGTCAAATGTACGCCGGTGCTTGACACGGGACTGTATTTAATGGTAGAATACTTCATTAGATGGCGGAGGGACGGAATTTTTTTTTACGGATTTTAACATCCCCCTTGTCTTTTTGTCTTTAATCAATGAAAGGAGAATATGCATTATGAAAAAGACGGTAGCGCAGATCACTGCTCTCACTATGGCGGCTGCAATGGCTCTTACTGCCTGCGGCACAGGCGGAAAGGGCACAGAGAATGGAGGAGCGGCAGACAGCTCTCAGACAGCAGACAGCGACAAGAATGCGATTAAGGATCTTGTAACCTACGAGGCTCCCAACAGAGAGCAGGAAGGCTTCTTTATCCTGAATACAGAGAAGGCCAATGACCTGAATGTACTTTGCAACCTGTATGCGCCTTTGCTTGAGGTAGATGAAAACGGCAAACTGAGACCCGCAGTAGCTAAGGAATGGGGAACCGAGGACGGCGGTCTTACATGGACATTCAAGTTAAGAGATGATGTTAAGTGGGTAGATATCAATGGCAATGTAAAGGCTGACTGTACCGCTCAGGACTGGATTACAGCGATGGAGTGGGTGCTGAATTTCCATAAGAACGGTTCTCAGAATACATCCATGCCTCTGGCTCTGATCAAGGGCGCTCAGGATTATTACAATTACACCAAGTCGCTTCCTGAGGCAGAGGCAAAGGCTCTTGATACCTCTAAGATGCTTGAGATGGTAGGTATTGAGGCTCCCGATGATTACACACTGGTATACCACTGTGCTGTCAATGCGCCTTACTTTGATACCGTATGTACATCCGCTTGTATGTATCCTGTATCCCAGGCTCTCATCGACGAGCTGGGCGTGGATAATGTAAATGGTATGACAAATGAGACCATGTGGTATACAGGTCCTTATTTTGAGACTACATTTACTATGAACAACGAGAAGATCCTTACCCGCAATGAGAACTATTACGATAAGGATGCAAAGCTGTTCGACACAGTAACCGTGCGCATGGTAGACGGAACCCAGCTGTATCAGCTGTGGCAGAACGGCGAGCTGGATAATATCGCTCTGGCAGAAGCTGATTTAAGAACCATTTACAATGACGACAATAACCAGTGGAAGCCATATCTGAGTGAGACCAGACCCAAGAAGTTCTCTTATCAGATGCATTTCAACTTTGACAAGCGCAAGGAGGACGGCACTCCAGATGAGAACTGGAACAAGGCAGTTGCAAACGAAGCGTTCCGTCTGTCCTGGTACCATGGTCTGAACCTGACCAACTACTGGTCCAGGACGAACTTCATTGAACCTCTTCACTGCGAGAATGTAGCCTATACTATGAAGGGCCTTCTGTACTTCTCTGACGGTACAGACTACACCGAGAGAGTAGAGGAAAAGCTGGGACTGCCTGCATCTGACGGTACAAATCCAAGACGCTACGATGCGGCAAAGAGCGCGGAGTACAAGAAGCAGGCCATGGAAGAACTGTCTGCAAAGGGCGTTACCTTCCCGGTACAGGTAGACTACTACATCATCGCAGGCGATCAGAACGCTCTGGACAAGGCAACCGTATTAAAGCAGACTTTTGCTGAGGGACTTGGCGAGGACTTTGTAAACTTAAATATCAAGACCTTCGTATCCAGCCAGTCCAAGGAAGTAGTACAGCCTGCGTTAGGTTCCTTCTACATCAACGGATGGGGAGCAGACTATGGCGATCCTGCCAACTTCATTGATCAGGAGCGCTATGGCTATGATGCTGCTTACTACTCCAACAACTACTCCAGAATCAACAATGCCACGGATGAGGATCTGATCGCTTCCTACAAGGAGTTTTCTGCTCTGGCAGAGGCGGCAGGCGCAATCTATGACGATACAGACAAGCGCTATGAAGCATATGCAGACGCAGAGGTTTACCTGCTGCAGCACGCATTTACCATTCCTATGGAGTATGAGGTTCAGTGGCAGCTGACCAAGATCAACGACTATTCCAAGATGAACGCCATGTACGGCGCTCAGAACTATACCTACAAGAACTGGCAGACCTCTGTAGACGCCTATACTACAGAGCAGTACAAAGAATTCCAGTCCGCAGGCAAGGCGAAATAATTCATGGTAAAATATACCGCCAAACGACTGATTCAGTCTCTGATTACAGTGCTGGTTGTCGCCACCATCGTGTTCCTGCTTATGCGTATGCTTCCGACCGATTACTACTTTACAGAGGATCAGGTTATGAAGCTGACAGAAGAGCAGAAGAACGCGCAGCTGGAGGCAGCTGGCCTGCTGGATCCCGTGGGACAGCAGCTGGGCCGTTTTTATGGGCAGCTCCTGCGCTTTGACTTCGGTACATCGCGCAGGATTCAAAACGGCGCTTCTGTGCTCAAGGTGATCGGCACCAAATTCTCCGTATCCATGCGTCTGGGCTGTATCGCCCTGGTGATCGCGCTTTTAATAGGCGTGACCATGGGCCTCATCCAGTCCAGGAACAAGGACCGGATCCTGGATCATGTGGGAACTGCCTATACGGTTTTTGTAAATGCAGTGCCCCCGCTGGTTTCCTATTCACTGGTACTGGCCTTTGGAGCCAATGTGCTCAAACTGCCGGCTCTGTATTCAACCAGAAATGCGGGCCGTTCCAGTATCCTTCCCATCATCTGCCTTGCGCTGACCTCCATCGCTCATTATGCGCTGTGGACCAGACGCTATATGGTGGATGAGTTGAACAAAGATTACATCAAGCTGGCCAGGATCAAGGGTATGTCCTCCAAGGACATCATGGTAAAGCACGTGCTGAAAAATGCATTTGTTCCCCTGGTGCAGTATATTCCTGCGTCCTTCCTTCTTACCATCAGCGGTTCTCTCCTGGTAGAGCGGTTCTTCTCCGTTCCAGGCATGGGACCTCTGCTGACGGATGCCATCACACGTTATGACCTGAATGTGGTGCAGACTCTGGTAATCATTTACGCCACCCTTGGCGTACTTGGCGTATTCCTGGGCGATGTGCTGATGATGACGCTGGATCCGAGAATCAAGCTTACTGACAAAGGAGGCAGCCGTTAATGAACGATACACAAAAGGATAAATTCCAGTTTGTGGAATACTCCGCAGAAGCTGCGGAGCGGATCGGCTATTCCGACTACTCCTACTGGAAGTCTGTATTTCAGAACTTTTTTAAGAAGAAATCCGCCGTTGTCATGGCGGGTGTATTCTTCGCCCTGGTGATATTTTCCTTTATTGCCTTAAAGATCGGCAAGTATGATTATGCTCATGCGCAGATCATGGCAAATTCATCCCTGGCTTTCAGCAAACCCAACAGCGAGTTCTGGTTTGGTACTGATAACCTGGGACGTGACTACTGGTGTCAGGTCTGGTATGCAGCGCAGGTATCCATCAAGCTGGCCCTGATTGTTGCTGCAGGCGAGTGTGTGATCGGTGTGATCATCGGCTGTATCTGGGGCTATGTGCGCAGCCTGGACCGTATTTTTACCGAGATTTACAATGTAATCAACAACATTCCGATCATCATCTATATGACGCTGGCGGCTCTTGTCTTTGGACAGAGCTTCCGCAATATGGCCATCGCCATGATTGCCTTCGGCTGGCTGGTAATGGCAAGAAATGTGCGCAACCTGGTGCTTATGTACCGTGACCGGGAATACAACCTGGCTTCCAGGTGTCTTGGCACACCGGTATGGCGGATCTTAATCAAGAACATTTTCCCATACCTGATCAGTGTGGTGATCCTGCGTCTGGCTCTGTCAATTCCGCAGACCATCGCTCTGGAGTCCACTCTGTCCTATCTGGGACTGGGACTGGATGTAAATACGCCTTCCTTGGGCATCCTTTTAAGAAACGCGAGAAACTATTTCCTTCAGTATCCTTACCTGCTGATCTTCCCGGCTGTGATCGTGTCTCTTATCACCATCACCTTCTATCTGGTGGGCAACGCCTTCTCAGATGCGGCGGATCCAAGAAATCATGTGTAGAACGGAGGAAATGTTCATGGCAAATATGGAAAGAGAACCGATCTTATCTGCCAGAGACGTGGAGATCTCCTTTAGCCTGCGGGGCAGGAAATTAAATGCCATCCGCAGGTGTTCCCTGGATCTGTACCAGGGAGAGACACTTGCCATTGTAGGCGAGTCCGGCTCAGGTAAATCGGTATTTACCAAATCCTTCCTGGGTATGCTGGATGCCAATGGTTCCATCACCGGCGGCACCATCATGTTTGAGGGAAATGATCTGGCGAAATATAAGACAGAAAAGGACTGGATGACCATTCGCGGAAAGAAGATTTCCATGGTCATGCAGGATCCTATGACCTCTCTGAATCCTCTTAAAAAGATTGGGCGTCAGATTGAAGAAAGTATAGAACTGAATCAGGGCATCAAGGGGCCGGAGGCAAAGAAGCTGGCTTTGGAGATGCTGAAAAAAGTAGGGATCCCTGATCCGGAGCGCCGGTATCAGCAGTATCCTCATGAGTTTTCCGGCGGTATGAGACAGCGCGTGGTGATTGCCATTGCCGTTGCCTGCCGTCCTCAAATCCTGATCTGCGATGAGCCGACCACGGCTCTGGACGTGACCATCCAGGCTCAGATCTTAAACCTGGTGCGCGATCTGCAGAAGGAATTAAACATGACCGTTATCTACATCACCCATGACCTGGGCGTTGTGGCCAACGTGGCGGACCGGGTAGCCGTTATGTACGCCGGTCAGATCGTAGAGTACGGAAAGGTGGATGAGATCTTCTATAACGCATGGCACCCCTATACATGGGCTCTGCTGTCCGCTCTGCCTCAGTTAGGTGTAAAGGGCGAGGAACTTCCCACCATCGAAGGTACTCCGCCAAACCTGTTCAATGAGATCAAGGGAGATGCCTTTGCTCCCAGAAACCGTATGGCTCTTGCCATTGACTTTGAGGAGGAGCCTCCGTTCTTTGACGTGAGCCCCACTCATAAGGCAAAGACATGGTATCTGGATCCAAGAGCGCCTAAGGTAGAACAGCCCCATTCCATCCGTATGCTGCGGGAAAAGATGAAAGAAAGGGGGTAAGACGCAATGGCTGAGAGAGAAAAACTGATCGAGATCAAAGACCTGCAGATTACCTTCGGCAGCGGCCGGAAGAAGTTCGTAGCGGTTGATCATGTAAATTTTGATATTTATAAGGGCGAGACGTTTTCCCTGGTAGGAGAGTCCGGTTCCGGAAAGACTACCATCGGACGGGCCATCACCCGGATCAATCCTGTATCCGGCGGCGAGATCCTTTACCGGGGACAGCGCATCAGCGGAAAGATCTCCAGAGACTTAGACCGTCAAGTGGTAAAATCCTGTCAGATGATCTTCCAGGATCCGATGGCTTCTTTAAATGAGCGCGCCAAGGTAGACTATATCGTTTCTGAGGGCCTGATCAATTTTCACCTGTACAAGGATGAAAATGACAGAAAACAGAAAGTAGAGCACGCGCTGCGCGAGGTTGGCCTTCTTCCGGAGTTTGCCTCCCGTTTCCCCCATGAGTTCTCAGGCGGTCAGCGCCAGCGTATCGGTATTGCCAGAGCCCTGATCATGGAGCCGGAGTTTGTGGTGGCGGATGAGCCTATTTCCGCGCTGGACGTATCCATCCGCGCTCAGGTGCTGAACCTGCTGAATCATTTGAAGCAGACCAGAGGCCTGACCTATTTGTTTATCGCCCATGACCTTTCGGTTGTCCGGTTTATTTCTGATCGGATTGCTGTAATCCACAAGGGACGTATCGTGGAACTGGCAGAGGCGGAGGAACTCTTCCTTCATCCTCTCCATCCATACACCAAGGCTCTGTTATCTGCTGTGCCTATCCCGGATCCGGAGCAGGAGAAGAAAAAGCAGCTTCTGATTTACGATCCCTCCATCCATGATTACAGTACAGACGGCCCTGTATGGGAGGAGATCTGTCCCGGTCACTTTGTCTGGGGCAACCAGAGAGAGTTAGAGGGATACCGCAGGGAAATCGAAGGATAAAGACAGATGGATAAAAAAGGTTCGTTATATCACTCATATATGATACGGCCCATTTTATACAAATGCGTAACAAGAGCCGCCCTGGCTGTGACTGCCCTCCTTTTATGGGATCGGTACGTCAACACAGCGGGGCGGTTCTCGCTTTTAAGAGATGGCTGTGTTGTGGCGGGGATCCTGTTTTTCTGTCTGGCCTGGTTTTCTTATCTGCGCCTGGACGGAGTGATGGTTCACCATATGTTTGAGGAAAGAAAGAAAAAAAAGCCTGTCCGCAGAGGTTATACAGACATCGTTGATTTTGCGGATGAGCATATTATATCGTATGAGGAATTATCTCAGGATGAGCGCGCTGCCTGCAGTCTGGCGGCGCACCTGATCTGCGGGGTGCTTTTTGTGCTACCGGGGATTGTCTGCTGGCTGGCAGGGCTTTTTTAGGGCCCTGCTTTTTTGCTGCTTATTATGCTGAAATTATTTTTATACAGCAAAATGTATGTATGTCTCTCTTTGCGCTACAGATGTCCTTGACAAACGGTCATTAAAGGACTATACTTAAAAAAGCGTTAAAAATTGAATGTATATTCATCAAATGTTTAATTTATGAATATACATTCATTTTTGTAACGGCTCACAACAAAGGAGGATACAAAAATGAAAAAGAGATTTGCAGCTGCCGCCCTTCTGTGCGCGGCCATGTTTTCCTTATCTGCCTGCGGTGGATCCGGAAATTCTGATACTGCAGCGGCAGGAACAGCTACAACCAGCAAAGAGGCATCATCGGGAGCGGGCAGCGCCCTTTCATCCGGCGGTAAAGTGGTAAGAATTGCCGCCGTGGATCCGCAGGTAGCCTTAGATCCCCAGCAGTACACCTACAGTATTGTGATGAAGATAACGGACAATATTACAGAGTCCCTGATTCAGACAGCATCCGATGGAAGTCTGGTGCCTACGCTTCTGACTGCACTTCCTGAGGTCTCTGAGGATGGGATGACATACAGCTTTGAACTGCTTCCCGATGTGAAGTTTCACAATGGAGAAACCTTAAAGGCATCGGATGTGAAGTATTCCTTTGAGCGTCTGGTAAAGCTTACCAAGATGGCGACTCTTATGGAAAACGTAGAGGGTTATCAGGCATTGGCAGATGGTACGGCAGATGAGATGACGGGAATTCAGGTACAGGATGATACACATTTTACCATTCAGCTGGTAAAGCCATATGCGCCATTTGCTTCTGTTCTTTCCACGGCATACTGTGCAATTTATCCGCAGGCGGCCTGTGAAGAGGCGGGGGATACCTGGGGAATGCAGGTATTATACGGAACCGGCCCATTTAAGATGGACAGTTTCCAGAGCGGCGTAGGCGTTACACTGTCACGGTTTGATGACTATCACGGAGGCGCTGTAAAGCTGGATGGACTGGATTATAAATTTATTGAGGATGTAAACACACAGGTTCTGGAATACCAGAAGGGAAATGTGGATTATGTAGACGTAGACCCCTCCATTTATCCGGTATATTCCAGCAATCCCGAACTGAAGGACCAGATGCATGGTTTCCAGCCCACCGGAAACTACAGCCTGACGCTGAATGCAAAGACATTTCCGGATGCCAGAGTAAGAGAGGCTATCGCGCTTTCCATCGACCGCGCCGCAATCTGTGAGAGTATCCTCCACAAAACAGCAACGGTTCCGACCTCTTATATCCCGGCAGGCATCATCGGACACGATGATACGCTTCCTGAATTTGAATACAATCCGGAGAAAGCAAAATCCCTTTTAGCTGAGGCAGGCTTCCCGGATGGAATTAACCTTCGTGTAACCGTAAATACAAAGTACCAGGGTAATGTAGCGATTGCTACTGCGTTCCAGCAGCAGGCAAAAGCAGCCGGCATCAATGTGGAGGTAGAGCAGGTAGACTCCGCAGCATGGTCTGATATGAAGAAGAACGGCGGCGTTGACTGCGGCATCGCTAACTGGTATGTAGACTATTCGGATCCCGAAAGTATGCTTTATCCTATGACAAAAACAGATTCCAACTCCAGCTTCTGGCATAATGATGAATTTGATCGCCTGCTGGCAGAGGGAATTGCAACCACAGACACAGCAGAGCGTCAGGAGATTTACGCAAAGGCAGAACATATCATGACAAGAGAAGACTGGGCAACCACTCCTCTGTACAATGAAACAAAATTCTACCTCTTAAATCCCACGATTACAGGCTTTGAGATGGATTCTACATTCCGTATGTTCTGGAAGAACGCAGACATACAGCAGTAGCCAATGTCAGAGGGGGCGGCAGTAGCGGTTTAGGATGCTTCCGCCCCCTTCTGCTGCGTATATACGGGAAAATGGTCCGGGCGGGCCGTTTTTAGTCTTTATTTTTCAGGAGGAAATCATGCTTTCGTATACAGCAAAACGTCTGGCCCAGACTATTTTTGTACTTCTGGGAATCAGTCTTATCACTTTTGTCCTGCTCCAGGTCGTTCCCGGCGATCCGGTGGCTATGATGCTGGAAAAGCGCGCGGATCCAGAAACCATAGCCAAGGTACGCCATGAGCTGGGGCTGGATCTTCCATATCATGTTCAGTATTTTAATTTTCTGAAGGGGGCGGTTCATCTTGATTTTGGAACCTCTTATTTTACGAAAGAGGTTGTATCCAGCGCCCTGCTTCGCTCTTTTAAAGTAACGGTGAAATTGGCCTGTATGTCCTTTGCCTTTGCCGCTGTGATCGGTATTCCCTGCGGTATCTTCTCCGCCGTAAGCAGAGGGAAAGGCATTGACACGGCTGTGATGATTCTTTCCATCGTGGGCGTATCTGCTCCGGCCTTTTGGGTAGCGATCATTCTTCAGATCATCTTCGGATTAAAGCTTGATATCCTTCCGATCTCCGGCTTTGATTCTCCGGCCTGTTACATACTGCCAAGCATTGCTCTTGGCGCCCGCTATGCCGGAAGCATGGCACGTATCACGAGAACCAGTATGTTAGAGGTTTTAAGCCAGGATTATATCCGCACTGCCCGTGCAAAGGGAGCGAAGCGCTGGTCTGTGATTTTAAAGCACGCATTGAAAAATGCAATGATTCCTATTGTTACGCTGGTGGGAACGGATTTTGGCTATATGCTGACAGGTTCCATGCTGATCGAAAAAGTATTTTCTATTCCGGGAATTGGAAAGCTGGCGGTAGACGCCATGTCTAATCGAGATCTTCCTTTGCTGGAAGGAACGGTTATGTACATTGCGTTTGTGTTTGTTATTGTAAACCTGCTGGTAGACATTTCCTATGCCTTCCTGGATCCGAGAATTCGTTATGGGAAAGGAGCCGTGTGAGTAAGAAAATGATACGTTTTTTTAATAAACAGAAACAGTTTGAGCAGGACGTGCTGGAGCATGGAATGGAGTATTCCAGTTTTTATGGGGACAGCTTAAAGCGATTAAAAAAGAACAGGATGGCCATGTTCTGCGCAGGGATTCTGGTACTTCTGGTACTGGCAGCTATTTTTGCTCCGGTGATCGCGCCATATGATCCAACCTATCAGGATTACAGCGCAGTGCTGGCAGCTCCCAGCATGGCTCACCCCTTTGGAACCGATGAGTACGGCCGTGATATTCTTTCAAGGATTATCTACGGATCACGGGTTTCCATCAGTATCGGTATTGTGGCGCAGGTGGTGGCTTCTTTTGTAGGCGTGATCTTAGGCGCAGTCGCCGGTTATTACGGCGGCCGTATCGACAGCATAATCTCACGTATTATGGAGATTTTTCAGGCATTTCCAGATCTGATTTTTGCCATGGCTATTATGACCTTCCTTGGAAAGGGTGTTTTAAACCTGTTCATTGCCCTGGGCCTTCTGACCTGGGTTCGCACCGCCCGCATGATCCGTGGTTCTGTGATGCAGCTAAAGGAAAAGGAATACATAGAGGCCAGCCGTGCCTGCGGCGCGTCCACATTCTGGATCATTACAAAAGGCTTGATTCCCAACTGCCTCTCTACGATCATTGTGCTGGTGACTCTGGGTATCCCCAATGCAATTATGTATGAGGCTTCCTTAAGCTTTCTCGGTATTGGTATCCAGCCGCCTACGCCTTCCTGGGGAAATATGATCTCTGCGGCTCAGACTTTTATCAGTTATCGGCCAGTATACAGCATTATGCCTGGTGTGGCCATTATGGTAACGGTAATCGCTTTTAATATTTTTGGCGACGGCTTAAGAGATGCCCTGGATCCTAAGCTTAAAAACTGATGGAGGTGGAACGGATGGAAGATAAAATATTAGAAGTAAGGAATTTAAAGACATATTTTCGTACCGACGCCGGCCTTGTAAAGGCGGTAAATGACGTTTCCTTCTCGGTAGAGCGTGGGAAGACATTAGGAATTGTGGGAGAGTCCGGCTGCGGCAAGAGTATTACCTCTCTTTCCATCATGCAGCTGGTAGAAACACCTCCGGGCCGCTATGAGGGCGGAGAGATCCTCTTTGATGGAGAGGATCTCTTAAAGATGAGTGAGAATCAGATGCGGGAGATTCGCGGCAATAAGATAGCCATGATCTTTCAGGAGCCAATGACGTCCTTAAACCCTGTTTTTACCATTGGTCAGCAGCTGATGGAGGCAATTTTGCTCCATGAAAAAGCAACAAAGCAGCAGGCCAGGGAAAAGGGCATTGAGATGCTTAAAAAAGTGAAGATCCCTTTGGCAGAGAAACGGTTTGACGAATATCCCCATCAGCTTTCCGGCGGTATGCGCCAGAGGGTGATGATCGCCATGGCTCTTTGCTGCAATCCGCAGCTTTTAATCTGTGATGAGCCCACAACGGCTCTGGATGTGACGATTCAGGCGCAGATTTTGGATCTGATCAATGAATTAAAGGAAGAAACAGGCACGTCCGTTATGATGATTACCCACGATCTGGGGGTGATCGCCGAGGTGGCAGATGACGTGATGGTCATGTATGCGGGAAAGGTAGTAGAGCACGCGACCTGCGACCAGATTTTTGACGAGCCTCTTCATCCCTATACTTCTGGTCTCATGAGCTGTATTCCCAGATTGGATGGAGATGATACGAAGGAATTAAGCGTGATTGAGGGCATGGTGCCAAGCTACGACGATATGCCGGAGGGCTGCGCCTTTTGTCCCAGATGTCCCTATGCAAAGGAAATCTGCAGAAAGCAGATGCCGGAGCTTGAGGAAGTGAAGGGACGCCGGGTGCGCTGTTTCAGATATACGAAGGAATGGGAGGAAAGCGCCAAATGAGCGAACAGATGAATGAAACGCCTCTTTTGGAGGTAAGGCATTTAAGAAAGCTTTTTCCGGCAAAATCAGCCTTCGGCACACGGGAAAAGAAATTTATAAAGGCAGTGGACGACGTTTCCTTTACCTTAAACCCCAGGGAGACACTGGGAGTGGTAGGAGAGTCCGGCTGCGGAAAATCCACCATGGGACGTTCCGTTCTGCGTCTGATTGAGCCTACGGACGGAGAGATCCTTTATAAGGGACAGGATTTTAAAAAGGCTTCCGGCCAGGAGCTTCGCAGGATGCGTGCTGAGATGCAGATCATTTTTCAGGATCCCTACGCGTCTTTAAACCCGCGTATGACTATCGGCGAGATTATTGCGGAACCGTTGAATATTCAGAAACGGTACGGCTCTAAGGAGGAGACGAGGGAACACGTTTTAAAGGTGATGGAAGTGGTGGGACTGAATCCAAAATATTACAACCGCTATCCTCACGAGTTTTCCGGCGGCCAGCGCCAGAGAATTGGAATTGCAAGATCCATTGTACTGGGCCCGTCTCTGGTTGTCTGTGATGAGCCGGTGTCTGCGCTGGATGTGTCCATTCAGTCCCAGGTATTAAATCTTCTGCGCCATCTGCAGGAATCGATGGGAATGGCATATATTTTCATTTCCCATAATTTAAGTGTCATTCGCCACATTTCCGATCGTGTGATGGTTATGTATCTGGGTCATGTGGTTGAACTTGCAGATAAAAAACAGCTGTATGAGAATCCGTCCCATCCATACACCCAGGCATTGCTGTCAGCTATTCCGCTTCCGGAACGCCACAGTACCAGAAAGAAGATCCTGCTTAAGGGCGACCTGCCCAGTCCGGCAGATCCTCCATCTGGCTGCATCTTCCATACAAGGTGCTTTATGGCTCAGGAGATCTGCTCTGTGGAAAAGCCGGAGCTTAAGGATATTGGCGGCGGCCATATGTGCGCGTGTCATTTCTGCGGGGGATGTAATCAATAAGTGCACGTTCTGTATCTGAGGAATGCGTGCAGACAAAAAAGGAGGTAACAGATATGAAAATTACGGACATTAAGGTTCACATGATGCAGGTTCCCCTGGTCCGTCCTTTTCGGATTTCTTTGGGTGTGATCACCCATGCAGTAAGCTGCCTGGTAGAAATCGAGACCGACACAGGGATTACCGGTTACGGAGAAGGCTCTCCCGGCCCGCTGATCACGGGGGAAAATATGCCCGGTACGGTGGAAACCTTAAAGGTGTTCAGGGAAAAACTCATTGGTATGGATCCAAGGGATATTGAGGCGGTAAACGCCGTGATGAACCGGGCAGTGGCATATGCGGGAACCGCAAAGGCAGCCGTTGATATTGCCTGCCATGATATACTGGGAAAAGACAGCGGACTTGCGCTGTACAAGCTGCTTGGGGGGCTATCCAATACCATTGAGACGGATATGACAGTGGGAATTGACGCACCGGAAATCATGGCGGCTCACGCAAAGGAGCACATAAAAGCGGGATTCCGCGTTATTAAGACAAAGGTGGGGACGGATATTACAGAGGATCTGGCGAGAGTAAAAGCAATCCGTGAGGCCGTGGGCGATGATGTGAAGATCCGTCTGGACGCCAACCAGGGATGGAACGCCAGAGAAGCGGTGGAGCTGTTAAAGAGACTGAATGAGTACGATATTGAGCTGGTTGAGCAGCCTGTACGCCGTTTTGACTTTGAGGGCTTAAAGTATGTGACAGCCAACAGCCCGGTGCCGGTTATGGCAGATGAAAGCTGTTGGGATTCCAGAGATGCCCTGCATCTGGTTTCCGAGCGGGCAGTGGATTTCATCAATATTAAGCTGATGAAGTGCGGCGGCCTCTGGGAGGCAAAGAAAATTGTGAACATTGCCGAGGCAGCGGGAGTAGAGATCATGCTGGGCTGCATGGCTGAGGAAAGCGGAATTGCCATCAATGCGGCGGCAGCTCTTGGCGCGGCTCTTGGAAATATTACCCGGGCGGACTTAGATGCCAGCTTTTCCTTAAAGGAACTGCCGTATGAGGGCGGTTTCACCATTGAAAATACAAAGGATCTGGTGTTGTCTGAGGCTCCCGGACTGGGCCTTAGCCGCTTAAAGGAGGAAATGTTTCAATGAGCAGACAGGCGCAGGACATATCACAGGGAATCCGCAGGCTGGAGAGCCATACTGCTCAGATTATGGAAGAGTCCAACGCCAGAGGCATTGCCGTAGGAGTGGTGGATCGAACCGGCAGGATTCTGTATGAGAAATACTTTGGTCTGCGTGATGCTGAGAAGGGACTTCCCATCAACCGGGATACCATATTCGGAATGGCATCGGTGACCAAATCGTTCACTGCCTTATCCATTATGCAGATGCAGAGGGATGGAATTTTATCGGTGGAGGATGCGGTGACGCGTTATATTCCGGAGTTTACCAATAAAAACCAGAAAGAAAACGTGCGTCTGTGGCATCTGATGAGCCACAGCGGCGGATATTTCCCACTGCCAAGGATTGTTGTGGATCAGACGGCCAGGGAAATGGGAATTGCCGACAGCTTAGAGGAGGAACTGATTTTCAGGGAGGACTTTGCGGAGGAAGGAATACGCCGGGTAGCGGGCCGCCTGGATGCCCAGACCCATTTTACAGGGAAACCGGGACAGCGGATGAGCTACTGCAATGACGGTTTCGGTCTGCTGTCCGACATCGTGCGCCGTCACTCTGGCTGCGGCTCTTTCAGCGCTTATCTGGAGGAGCATATTTTTAAGCCTCTGGGAATGGAGCGGAGCAATATCAGCTTTATCCGCAACACTCTGGATGAAAATGCAGCCACCCTTTATACCCTGGAGGATGGAGTCTGGAGAGCGGACCGCGATTATGAAAATGATGCCTTTGTTCTTCATGGCGGAGGGGCTTTAAAGTCCACTCTGGGGGATATGATGAAATATGCAGCCATGTACTTAAACGAGGGGAAGAGCGCTGATGGAACCCAGGTTATTGACCGCGATTCCATCGAGGAAATGTGCCGTCCCAGACAGATCGTAAAGCCGGGGATCTACTACGGCTACGGTCTTGAAATGAGCCAGATGGAGGACATGGTGATGGTAGAGCATGGAGGAAGCCTTCCGGGTGTATCCTCAAACCTTTGTTTCTGTCCCCAGAAAGGCATCGGTGTGATCGTACTGTGCAATACCATGGATGTGCCGGTTTACTCTATAGGCACTATGGCTCTTAGACTGTACTGCGGCCTGTCCTTAGAGGTCTCCCGTCCGGAGCATACCCCACGCTCCTGGACAGAGGAAGAAAGGAGAGAACTGGCTGGAACCTATTGCTCTGGAGAAGGCGACCAGTTTGTGATAACAGATGACGGAAATGGAGGACTTTCCATGGAAATCAACAAAAAACCGGTGGACCTAAAGGCTGTTTATCCATGGCAGGGCATGGTGCGAAAGAAATACAGCGACGTATACCTGACTGCATTCCGCGATGAAAGCGGAAGGGTATTTGCCGCCAGATACGGAAGCCGTATCTTCCCGAAGGTTTAGAAAAAGGCCCAAACGTAATACGCATATTCATTTTAAAGACAAAAAGACACGGAAGGTTCCTCTCTTTTGCCGCAGGGTGAAAGGGGGGAGCCTTCTGTGTATTCTGACGGCAGCAGATCTCAGGCTGTTTCATGCGGCCGGCTTTCCTGAGGTTGTAGATGGTTTTAATTCGTGGTAAAATGATAAAAGACTGCCCGGAGGCGCAAGCCGGTCCGGGGATAGAGACAGGCTTGAAAACAGGGCGCTGATGCCTGTGAAATGAGAGGAAGAACGAGGAATGAAGTATCAGATTACAGACGGTACCGTTACCCTGGGCGGTGATACAGTCTTATCCCATATTGATTTTGAGATACAGGGAGCACAGAAGGTGGCTGTAGTAGGACGAAACGGGGCCGGAAAGACCACACTTTTGCGGCTGATCGCCGGGGAGCTCGCGCTGGATCGGGACGATAAGCGTCAGTTTCCGGGAATTTGCTGCTCCCGGAAGCTGACAGTAGGGATGCTGGGGCAGCAGGCCCTGATCCATGAGGAACGGACCGTGGAAGAATATCTGATGAGCCGCTGTCCGGCTCTGGGGATGTTTGACAGAGAGCGGTTTGAGTATGAGCGGGAGTATGACAGACTTTTTACAGCTCTTGGATTTCACAAGGAGGATAAAATGCGTCCGGTCAACACGTTTTCAGGCGGCGAGCGGACGAAAGCGGCTCTGGCCGGCTTATTGCTTGAAAAGCCGGATATTCTTCTGCTGGACGAGCCTACCAATCATCTGGATATGGAGACGGTGCAGTGGCTGGAGCAGTATTTAAGGAATTATGACCGGGGGGTGGTGATGGTGAGCCATGACCGGTTTTTTCTGGATCGGACGGCGGAGGTTGTTTACGAGCTGGAGGATGGGTGTCTTACAAAATATGTGGGAAATTATACGGCTTACCGCCAGCAGAAACAGAAAAACTACGAGATTCAGTTAAAGGCCTATAACCGCCAGCAGGAAAAGATTTCCCATGAGGAAGAACTGATCCGCCGATTTAAGAACAAGCCCTCCAAGGCGTCCTTTGCAAGATCACGGAAAAAGCTGCTGGAGCGGATGGAACGGGTGGAGGCGCCGAGGGAGGATCTTGCCCATATATTTACCGGGGAGATCCTTCCTGCTGTGCCCGGCGGCAAGTGGGTGCTGGAGGCGGAGCATTTAAAGATCGGGCATGGAGGCCGCAGTCTGCTGGAGGTAAGCCTGCGGATGAGAAAGGGGCAGAAGATCGGGCTTTTAGGGGAGAATGCGGCCGGAAAGACCACGTTTTTAAAGACATCCGCCGGATTTCTGCCCCCGGTGGATGGTGTATGCTCCATTGGAAATCATATTACTATTGGGTATTTTGACCAAAACTCCGCAGCCATTGAATCGGATAAGACCGTCGCGGAGCATTTTAAAGCCCTGTTTCCGGCTCTGACGGAAAAGGAAGTGAGAACCATTCTGGGAAATTACCTGTTCAGAGGGCGGGAAGCGTCCAGAAGGGTAAGCTCTCTTTCAGGAGGGGAGAAGGCCAGGCTGGTGCTGGCGGAGCTTTTGCAGAGCCGCCCCAATTTCCTGATTCTGGATGAGCCAACCAACCATATGGATATTCAGGCAAAGGAGACGCTGGAATCTGCCTTCCGGGCCTACCAGGGAACTATTCTTTTCGTAAGCCATGACCGGTATTTTATTAGCCGTGTGGCGAAATCCATCCTGATCTTTGAGAATCATTCCGCCATGTATTATCCCTTTGGGTATGAACATTTTCTGGAACGGAGAGAGAAGGAGAAAGAGGGGCTGCCGGCTGCTCTTCGGATGAAGGCGGAAGAGCAGGCGCTGATTGAGGGGCTTAAGGCGGTGCCAAAGGCAGAACGCCACCGGCTGCGGGAAATCCCCACAGAAGAAGCCTATGACCAGTGGCGGCTGCGGCTGGCGGCAGAGGCACTGGAAGAAGCGGGAGAGCGGGCGCAGCTGGCTGCAGAAAAGGAATGGGCGAAAGACTGGCTGCGTGAGGAAGAGACAGAGGAAGAAGAGGCACGCACAGCCTGGGAGAGCTGGCACAAGGCCTGTATGGAGTGGTATGAAATCTGGCTGGAAATTCACCCTGAAAGGGATGAGAACAAACAGGAGGAAGAGATTCACAATGATATTATTTAAAAATGCGGATGTATATGCCCCAAAACATCTGGGACGGCGGGACGTTTTAGTATGCGGCGGCCGCATCGAGGCTGTAGGAGAGACGCTGGAGGGAGGCACAGGCTGCCGGATCATTGACGCCTCCGGTAAAAAGCTGGCGCCTGGTCTGATCGATCGCCATGTTCATGTAACAGGAGGGGGAGGAGAAGGCAGCTTTCACACACGGACGCCCCAGATCCAGCTTTCATCCATTATAAAAGCCGGTATTACTGCCGTGGTAGGGCTTTTGGGGACAGACGACATGAGCCGTACCATTGAGGACCTGATCGCAAAGATCAAGGGACTGAAGGAGGAAGGCATCTCCGCCTATGCCTTCTGCGGCGCCTACGGCGTCCCTTCCCCCACGATCACTGGAAGCATTAAGAAGGATATTGCCTTTATTGACGAAATTCTGGGCCTGAAGCTGGCTCTTTCTGACCACCGCGCTCCCAATATTTCAACAGACGAGCTGATCCGTCTTGCAAGTGATGTGCGCACGGCGGGGATGATCAGCGGAAAATGCGGCTGCCTTGTCCTTCATATGGGAGACGGAAAGAAGAAACTTACTCCGGTGTTTGAGGCATTGGAGGAAACGGATCTGCCTGTAAAAATCTTCCAGCCCACCCATATCAACCGCAATTACGATTTGTTCTTAGACGGTATCCGTCTGGTGAAAATGGGAGGAACCATTGACCTGACCTGCGAGGAATTTCCACAGGGGCAGATTGAAGGCATCCAGGATCCGATGATCGGTCTGTTAGAGGAAGCGCGTCGGGCAGGAGCGGATATGGAGCGTATTACCTTAAGTTCAGATGGCCAGGGAAGCTGGTCTGATTACGACGAATATGGAAATCTGGTGAAAATGGGAGTGACCGATGTGGGGAATATGTACGCCCAGCTGCGCTCCCTGGTAATAAATGGCGGAATGGAGCTTGAAAAGGCTCTGCCCTTTTTCACCTCGAACCCGGCAAAGGTGCTGGAACTGGCTCCGAAGAAAGGCTGTATCTGTGCCGGAAGCGACGCGGATCTGCTTCTGGTGGAGGAGGACCTGACTCTGGACACTGTCATGGCAGGCGGCCGGATGATGATGGAAGGCAAAAAGCTGCTGGTAAAAGGAACGTACGAGTCATAAGGCTTAATAAACCTAGGGAGGATGTATTGATGAAAACATGGACAGAAAACTTGCCGCTGCCCCAGGACTGCGGCAGTGAGTTTACACAGAAGGGATCTGCAAATTACACAGCCTGGCTTTTAGGAACACAGGAGGAGAGAGAAAAAAAGAAACGTAAGGCAGTCATCATCTGCCCCGGCGGCGGCTATGGGCATCTGTCCGCCAGAGAGGACGAGCCCATAGCCAGACAGTATCTGGCAATGGGCTGCCATGTCTTTGTCCTCCACTACAGCCTTGCGCCCGCCCGTTTCCCAACAGCGCTGCTGGAACTGGCCCTTCTTGTGTCCACTGTACGGGAGCACGCGCAGGAGTGGGGGATTGATCCGGCCGGCATCGTTGTATCCGGTTTTTCTGCCGGAGGCCATCTGGCCTGCAGTCTGGGCGTACACTGGAATAAGTCCTGGCTGTCTGAACCGTTGGGGCTGAAGGCAGAGCAGATCCGCCCGGACGGCATGATTCTCTGTTATCCGGTAGTGACTGCCGGGGAATGGGGGCACAAAGGATCCACAGAGCGCCTTTTATGGGGACATATGCTGGAAGAGACGGAAAAAAATCCGCTGGAAGGCAGTGAGGAGGAATATGAGAAGCGCAGAAGAGAGATTTCGCTGGAGCTGCAGGTCGGGCCACATACTCCGCCGGTTTTTTTGTGGCATACGGTCACAGATCAGACAGTTCCGGTTCAGAACTCACTGCTGTTAGCTGACGCGCTGGTGAAAAATGGCGTCAGCCTGGAATTCCATCTCTATCCCGTGGGCTGTCATGGCCTGGCGCTGGCCACAGAGGAGACGGCTGACGGACAGGAGCGCTATATAGAGCCGCAATGCCAGAGCTGGATTACGCTGGCGGGAAAATGGCTGGCAGGATAGGCGCCCAGCCCGGAACCGGCCGTGAATTATGCCTGTATACATTTCACAAAAATTGTACATAAATATTGTGAAAATATCTGAAATGCACGGAAAAACCGGTAGATTGATTGACAACAGGGGGAAGAAATCGTATAATGCACCCTATAATTGTAAGCGTTTACAATGGAAAATGCATTATTGAGCCCACATGGCCCTCCCGTCCCGGCCAGACGGTACAGCCATGGAATTTGTATGAAAGAGGGAGAACAAGACATGAAGAAACGAGACATCGGAGCGATCCTGCTCATAGGCCTTGCATTTGCGGGCCTTCAGGGCTGCAGCAAGAGCGCCGGGAAAGCAGATGCCACTGCAGAAGAGACAGCGGTTCAGACAGAGGCAGAATCAGCAAAGGCTTCCGGAACAAAATCAGCAGAGGATCATACCTGGCAGTTTACCTATTTCGGTACATCTACCGATGAGAAAACAAATACCATGGCAGCGGGAGGCAGCCTGGAAAACGGGATTTCTCTTACTTCCTGCACGGTAAAAGAGGATGGAAGCATCGACAAAAAGGGCGGTAAGTTTGCTGCGGGAGAGGGATATGACGGCATTTCATTTTACTATACAACCATCGACCCAAAGGCAGAGAACTTCCGTTTAAAGGCAGATGTAACCATTGACTACATCAATCCAAAGCCGGACGGCCAGGAAGGCGTGGCGATTCTTGCCAGAGACAGTATTGGGGAAAACGGCGTGTCAGACTGCGCGTTTTTTACCAATTCCGCCGCTGTGATTGGCAGCAGCCTGAACTATTATGATGAGGATGGAACCAAGACCTCCATGAAGGACGGCATCGGCTACCGTATGATTACAGGTGTGGAGTCAGATACTACGCCGCCGGACGCAGGAAAGCTGACCCTGGATTCAGAGGCGTTTGACAAGGAGACCCTGCTGACAGCAGGCGAGACCTATACCATGGAGCTGAGAAAGAACAATACAGGCTATCAGGCAGTTTACTATGACAAAGATGGGAATGAAATGTCCCATACCCTGTATGGTTCTGAGAACCTTAACGTGATCGATGACCAGGTGTATGCAGGATTTGCCGTTGCAAGAGGCTGCAACGCAACCTTTAGTAATATTGAGTTTGAGGTGACAGATCCCGCCAAGGACGAACCGGCGCAGGAGCGCCCCATGGAGAAGGAAAAGGTAAGCTTTAACTTCCTTTCTTCCAATACCACTGGCTTAAAGGAGTATCCTCTTTCCTTTAAGACAAATGCCGATGGTTCTGCCGTGATCTCTGACAGCACAGGCAATAAGCTGGATACCCTGGAGGTAAAGGCCGGTGTTCCTGTAAAGGGAACATACCCGGTGACAGAAGGGGAGAATCATTTTGTCATTGCCTTCACCCCAAAAGAGGGATATAAGATCAACGAATATACAGAGCTTGCAGACTATGGAACCGTTTCCTTTGACGAGACGGTAAACTGCCGCATCCTGTCCGGTGATACGGTTTACATTTCAAAGGATGGAACAGCGGATGGAACCGGAACGAAAGAAGCGCCGGTGGATCTGGCTACGGCTTTCTGCTATGCGGCTCCCGGCCAGACCTTTATCATGGAAGGCGGTACGTATACCTTTAAGGAAGGTCTTACTGTTTTACGGGGCGTAAACGGAACCGAGGAAGCGCCTGTTACCCTGCAGCCCGCAGAGGGAGAAACGGTGATCTTAGACTTTGCAAAGGAGGGATCCGGCCTTCAGATCTGGGGCGATTACTGGCATATCAAAAATATCCAGGTATGCAATGCTTCCGACGGAAACTGCGGAATCCGCCTTTCAGGCCACCACAATATTTTAGAGGGGATTCAGACTTACAACAATGGAAATACCGGCCTTCAGATCAGCGGCACCTCGGAGGAGACCATTGACTTGTGGCCCTCGGACAACCTGGTATTAAACTGTACTTCTTATAATAACTGCGATGAGGCCATGGAGGATGCAGATGGATTTGCCGCCAAGCTGACCTGCGGGGAGGGAAATGTATTCAGGGGCTGTATCGCGGCTTATAATGCTGATGACGGCTGGGATCTCTTTGCCAAGATTGCTACGGGAAAGATCGGGGCAGTGACCATCGAGGACTGCGTAGCATTTAAAAACGGCTATGTATATGACGCTTCCGGAAATGTGGTCAACGCAGGAAACGGAAACGGCTTTAAGATGGGAGGCAGCGGCATCAGCGGCCACCATGTATTAAGGAACAGCATTTCTTACGAAAATAAGGCAAAGGGCATCGACTCTAACAGCTGCCCGGACATCGAGATCTATAACAATGTTTCCTTCAATAATGAAGGCCCCAATATTGCCATTTATACATCCAACCGGGCGGATACCGCTTATGTGGCAGAGGGAAATATCTCCTACGGTACAGGGGAAGGCCACAGCGAGGATATTCGGCTGAAGGGTCAGGAGGAAAGCGGTATTTACAACGAAACCAATTACTTCTACAATGAGGCGGACAAGGCATACGAAAACAGCAAAGGCGAGAAGGTAGCCGACGACTGGTTCGTATCACTGGATACCAGCGTAATGCCGGAACGGGCAGAAGATGGATCGATTCAGATGCATGGATTGTTGGAAAGAAAATAAGAGATAAAAAGGACAGAGGACGCCTCTATGGGCTGCCTCTGTTTTTTTAACGGTATGTCTGACATTCGTGCCCTTAGCCTGCCGCAGCCCTCTGGTTTGGCCTTGCAGCCGGTCTTTTAAAATGCTACAATCATTCTTTAGAAAGTCTTTTAAATTTTATGCACCCTATCTTTGATTTTGTATTCTATCATATGAGTGTAAGGAGGAAATGTATATGAGCGGGGATCGTATCCTGTTAGTGGAGGATGATAAGGAAATAAGAGAAGGAGTAGAGATCTTTTTAAAGAGCCAGGGATACCAGGTTTATCAGGCCGCCGATGGTTTGGAAGGGCTGGAGATCCTCAAAAATCATGAGATCGACCTTGCCATCGTAGATGTGATGATGCCGCGGATGGACGGGATCACCATGACGGCCAGACTGCGGGAGACCTATGACTTTCCGGTGCTCTTTCTCTCAGCGAAATCCGAAGAGGTGGATAAGATCCTGGGGCTGAATATGGGAGCAGACGACTACATTACAAAACCGTTTACGCCCATGGAGCTTTTAGCCAGGGTCAACTCTCATCTGCGGCGGTATCACCGTTTCATGGACCGTATCCACTCTAAGGCAGAGGAAAGCTCCAGGATCTACCAGGCAGGTGGACTGGAGGTAAATGAGGATACGGTAAGCGTTACCATTGATGACCGGCCGGTAAAGGTGACTCCCATAGAATTTAAGATCCTGCTGCTTTTAATCCGCAATCCAGGCCGTGTTTTTCCAGCTGAGGAAATCTATGAGCGTGTGTGGAATGAGCGGGCCATCAACACGGATACGGTTATGGTCCATATACGGAACCTCCGGGAAAAGATAGAAGTCAATCCGAAAGAACCAAAACATATAAAGGTGGTGTGGGGGGTTGGATACAAAATTGAAAAACAGCCGTGACAGGCATTGGCTGGGGATTCTTCTGCTCATCCTTTTGACAGCCGTTATGGCGGCGGCAACGGTGAGCTCGTACCCCTATATGCGTCAGAAGGCCATAGAACAAAAGAGCGCAGATCAGACACAGCGGGAAAACGAAAACAGCGAGTTTGAACGACTGGCTACCCAGATCATGAATTTCAGCTATGTGATCTGGCATCAGCAGAAGCAGGAAGAAAACGGGAGAATCCTTTCATTTTCCCAGACTTTCTATCCGGGGCTGGATGAGAAGCTAAGGCTGGCCCAGGAGAATGAGGGGGCGGACACGGCAGAATGGTCTGACTCCGAGGAGGAAACAGAAACCTTGCGGCAGATACAGGGGCAGATTACGGATCTTGGCCGCCGGTGGCAGGAGATGTATGAGAAGTATAACGGCACTCTGATCCGTTATGCGGTAATGGGAGAAAATGGAGAATACCTCCGAAGCAATGTAACCGATCCTCAGAGCGTATTTGCAGGTGAACCTTCCGGGGATCAAATCAGATTTACAGCAGAATTTTCCACAGGAGGACGCCTGGCAGTAACCGGCCTTGCAGGAGCCGAGGATGCCTGCAGCCGCCTGTATCAGGCGATGAACTCTTATGAGTTTTATGATCCGGTGGCATCCCGGCTGGGAAGCCAGTATCGCACCAGCGGAGCGGAATTTAAGGGCCCGGAAAACATAAAGATACAGTTTCTGTGTGAGCTGTCTGTACTTGGAAGAGGAACGTCAGGCGCCGCGGGCATGGCAGAGGATTCCGTTATGCTTAATAGCTGGGATTATCAGGGCGGCGGATATTTTATGGTGCTGTGGAGCATCACAGCGATTGTGACAGTGATCGCCCTGGTTCTTCCTGGGATCCGCTCCCTTCAGATCGGGCGCAGCGCCCTGTGCCGTCTTTCCTTCGAGCCTTTGAGTATGCTGGGGTGTCTGTGGTTTGCAACGGTGATCAGCAGTATTCCGGCAGACCTGATCCGGGCTACCATGGACGGACGTATTACGGATGAGTGGATGAAGGCTGGCTTTGCGAAAGGCGCGGCAGATATGCTGACGCTCCTTCTTAACCTTCTGTTCTGGATGGTGATCTATGGGGTTCTCTGCTGGGGAATTACCTGTATCCGCGCGGTCTTTACCCTGGGGCTTTGGCGTTATTTTAAGGAGAGAACCTGGCTTGGACGGTTTTTGCGCTGGTGCAAGCGGTGGGTCTGCAAAGGGCTGGATCTTTTTTCCAATACAGACTGGGAAAGCCGTTCTACCAGAATTATAGGAAAGGCGGTCATTGCCAACTTTATCATTTTGGCCCTGATCTCCTGCCTGTGGTTCTGGGGGATTGGCGCTCTTGTTATCTATTCACTGGTGCTGTTTATCCTTTTAAAGAAATACTGGGGACAGATGCAGGAGAGGTATCAGCTCCTTCTAAAGGGAATCCATGATATGGCCGAGGGCGATCTGGATGTGGAGTTCGCTGAGGATCTGGGAGTTTTTGAGCCATTCAAGGAGCAGATATCCCATATCAGAGACGGTTTTAAAAAGGCTGTGGCACAGGAGGTAAAAAGCGAGAAAACCAAGTCAGAGCTGATTACAAATGTGTCCCACGACCTTAAGACCCCCTTAACAGCGATTATCACCTATATCAATCTGCTTAAGCAGGAAAATATTACAAAGGAGGAGCGGGATTCTTATATTGAAGTTTTAGACCGTAAATCTATGCGCTTAAAAGAACTGATTGAGGATCTCTTTGAGATCAGCAAGGCAAACAGCGGTACAGTGACGCTCCATCTGGACTCAGTGGATATCGTAAGCCTCATCAAGCAGGTGCGCTATGAGCTGGCGGATAAGATTGAGGCCAGCGGCGTGGACTTCCGTTTTACACTGCCGGATGAAAAGCTGACTTTGCGGCTGGACGGCCAGAAAACCTGCCGTATCTTTGAAAACCTGATGGTGAACATTACAAAGTATGCCATGCGGGGAACGAGGGCTTATATACAGGCCAGACGGGAGGAAGGCGGTTATGTGGCTGTCACCATGCGGAACATCTCGGAAAATGAACTGAAGGTGTCGCCGCAGGAGCTTACCGACCGTTTTGTCCGGGGGGATCAGTCCCGCAACACAGAAGGCTCCGGCCTGGGTCTGGCCATCGCCAGAAGCTTCACTGAGGCCCAGGGCGGAACCATGGAGCTGGAGCTGGAAGAGGATATCTTTAAGGTGACGGTGCGGTGGAGGGAGGAAACACAGGAATCTCCACTGGTATCGGAGGCAGCGGCGCCTCTCTCGGAAACCTCCCATCCCCCTGTCCCGGAGAAATTTGCCTGGTGGGATCCGGAAGAAAATGAAATTCTGGAAGAAAATGCAGAAAATGAAACTGCCCGGCCGGAGGATGAAACCAAGGACTCTTAAGATAAGTTCTAAGGGTAAAACAGAAAATAAAAGGAGTATTTTCAAAAAGGGTAAGGAACGTTAAGGAAAGATATTGATAACTATTTGGACAGATGTCCGGGAATCCCCTGTTATTCAGGGGTCCCGGACTTTTTTGATGAAAAAAACGGCTATAAAATGAGACTTTACAAATCAAAAAGACTTTTTGTATGCTCAAACCAGCAAAAAGACCATCCGGCGGCAGATATTGGAACCATATGCAGGGGAAACGGGGCAGCTGGATAGTAAGAGGAGAGGAGAAGGAAGATGAGAGGAAAATGGAGAAGAAGACCTGCCGTATTTTTTGGCGCAGCCCTTACAGCGTCAGCAGTGATCGCAGCGGGTTTTCCGGGAACAGCTGCCGGACAGAGCGCAGTTTCGGCAGAACGCGCGCAGGAGGCGGAGGAAATACAGGGGGAGGAAAAATTACAGTCCCCTACGTCACTGAAGGTTCGCCGTCTGACAAAGGACAGCACAACTCTCCAGTGGGAAGCCTCAGATGGCGCTTTAGAATACTGGATATACTGGTCAGACCGGAACCGGACAGATCTTGAGGGAACCGAGGGGTATGCACTGGCCGGAAAAACAAAGGCAACTACTTTCGTCTACGAAAAGCCCACTCATATGGAACGTTATTTTAAAGTAGTGGCCGTAGATGAAAATGGAAAATCGGCGCCCTCTGAGGCAGTTTTGGCAGGCATTCAAAAAAACTTTAAGCCTCAGGCGGAATATCTGGACCGCGGGCTGACAGCCGTCCTTACGGAACAGGGAGTATTTGCCAGCTGGAGGATCACAGCCGACGAATATGCCGCAGGCGCGGCGTATGAGCTGTACCGTGACGGCTGCCTGATTGCACAGGTTTCGGCCGGTGAAAATTCCAATTATCTGGATAAGGAGGGCACGGCTGATGCCTCCTATACTGTACGGGCAGTGATCGGGGAGATAGAGCAGCCCCCATGCAGGCCTGTAAAGGTATGGTCAGATCAGTATCTGGAGGTAAAGCTTCAGAAACCGGAGCCATACCACGATGAAAAGGTAACACAGGAATATGAATATACCCCCAATGATACCCTTACAGCGGATGCAGACGGAGACGGACAGTATGAGCTGTTTGTCATGTGGGACGGCCTTTCTCAGGATAATTCCAAAGACGGCTGCACCGCGCCGGTTTATATCGACTGTTATAAGCTGGACGGTACTCTGCTGTGGAGGGTGGATCTGGGGATCAATATTCGTGCAGGCGCCCATTACACCCAGTTTCAGGTATACGATTTTGACGGAGATGGGAAAGCGGAGATGATCTGTAAAACAGCTGATGGAACCAGGGATGGGGCGGGAAAACCCATTGACGGGACAGAGCAGGTAACAGACTACAGGAATGAAACGGGCCGTATCCTGTCAGGGCCGGAGTATCTGACTTTATTTGACGGAGAAACAGGAATCGCCCTGGATACAGTGGATTACGATCCCCAGAGAGGAGAGGTTGCTTCCTGGGGGGATTCCTATGGAAACCGGGTAGACCGTTTTCTGGGCTGCGTGGCCTATCTGGACGGAACCCATCCAAGCGCGGTTTTTTCCAGAGGCTACTACACACGGGCGGTGATCTGCGCCTATGATGTGTCAGAGGATAAACTGGTGCAAAGATGGAAGATTGATTCCGATGACGGCGGGGAAAACCGTTTCCTGTATAATCAGGGTGCTCATACCATGACAGCGGCTGATGTGGATAATGACGGCTGTCAGGAGGTGATCTTTGGCTCTGCTACGGTTGATCACGACGGCACACTCCTGTATTCATTGAGCCAGCATGGGGAAAAGCACGGAGGCCACGGAGATGCCGAGCGGGTGGGAGATTTTAACTTAAGACACCCGGGGCTGGAAATTTTCATGGTGCATGAAAATAAGCCTCTGGATGCAGGAATCGAGATGCACGACGGAGACGACGGAAACTATGTATTTTCTTTCCCTACCACGGCAGATATCGGCCGCGGAGCCGCGGCGGACATCGATCCGCGGTATGAAGGGGCAGAATCCTGGGCTAATAACAAGTGCGGCAGTCAGGCGGCCCCCATGGTAGTTTCCCAGGATGGAACCGTCATTTCCCACGCAATGCCAGTGGCAAACCATACCATCTGGTGGGATGGAGATCTGGGAAGGGAAATTCTGGATCATACCTTTACCAATGACAATGGCTTTGAGCCGCGTTCTGTCTACATTTCAAAATGGGATTGGGAAAAGGAGGAGGAGGTTCGTCTGCTGGAAAAAACAGACGTATATTCGATCAATGGAACCAAGGGAAATCCCTGTTTTCAGGCTGATATCTTCGGGGACTGGAGAGAAGAGGCGGCCTGGAGGACACCAGAGGGAAATATAAGGATTTATACCACCACAGATCTGTCATCCTGCCGTCTGTATACGTTAATGCACGACATTCAGTACCGCACGCAGGCTGCCAGTGAAGCCACTGGCTACAATCAGTCGCCCACCCCCAGCTTTTATATTGGCTTTGACCAGGAACTGATGAAGATTCCGGTGCCAACCCTCAGTATCCCGTCCGCAGATAAGGGAGAATGAGCCTGCAGGGCCGGCTGGAGCATCCCCTGGACTGCCCCGTCTGATTTTAAAAGAAGTGTTTTCCAGCGGCCTTGGCCAATGGAAAACACTTCTTTGTTTAATCTGGCGTATCTGCGGACACGTCCTCTCCTAGCCTTGAAGCTTCACAGCCTGCAGGATTTTGTCCAAGGATAATATCAGGCGCTCCGGTCAGGTTCACATTGCGGGTTACCTTGGCATCGTATGAATCAGCCTTCATGATTTCTGCCAGGTCAACGCCGGTAGCCTCTTTCATGGATTCAAACAGCTTTGCCATCACCACTGGTACATTTCCGGCTACGTCTCCCACGCCGTGATCGCCGTTTCCGCCTCCAATAATAGTGATCTTTTCGATCTGGGACAGGGGTTCAGCGATCTTTCCTGCGATTTCCGGCAGCACCTTGATCATCATTTCTGCCATAGCGGCCTTGTTGTACTTCTGGTACGCCTCGGCCTTCTTTTCCATGCCTTCCGCTTCTGCCAGTGCTTTTGCCTGGATAGCAGCAGCCTCCGCCTCGCCCCTGGCCCGAATACCCTCGGCTTCCTGCAGCATGGCGTATTTCTGGGCCTCTGCCTGAGCCTTTTTTGCTTCCGCCTCTTTCTCCTGCTCATATTTTTTCGCCTCCGCATCCCGCTGGCGTCTGGTCAGCTCTGCGGCTGCGGCCTGTTCAATGGCGTATCGGTCGGCGTCGGCTTTTTTGTTGATTTCAGCCTCCAAAGCCTGCTGCTGAACGGCAACTTCCTGTTTGCGCAGCTCAGTTTCCCGCTCCGTCTTTGCAATCTGAGCATTTACGGTAGCAGTCTGAATGGTCTTTTCCTGCTCCTGCTTCTGAATTTCATAGGCGGCGTCTGCCTCCGCCTTTTTCGTATCAGAGGCCTTCTGCAGCTCTGCCTTCTTGATGGCAAGTTCATTATTTTTCTGGGCAATCTCCGTTTCCGCCAGTACGCGGGCGTCATTGGAGGCTTTGTCTGCAGCAGCTTTTGCGATGGCGATATCCCGCTCCGCTTCCGCCTTTGCGATGGAAGCGTCCTTGCGGATCTTGGCGGTATTGTCCATACCCAGATCCTGGATCAGGCCGTGTTCGTCGGTGACGTTCTGGATATTGCAGGAAAGGATTTCGATTCCCAGCTTTTCCATATCTCTGGAGGCTTTTGTCATCACCTGGTCAGAGAAGGAGTCACGGTCCGTGTTGATAGCGCGCAGCGTCAGGGTTCCAATGATCTCGCGCATATTTCCCTGAAGGGAATCCTGCAGATCCATGGCGATCTTGGCAGGTTCCTTGTTCAGGAAGTTCTTCATCGCCAGCTTCATCCGTTCCGGCTCATCCGCTACCCGGATTTTGGCCACCGCATCCACGGTCACGTTGATGAAATCGTTGGTGGGAATAAATTCATCCGTTTTAATATCCACGGTAATCTGCCCCAGATACAGCTTATCCAGCTGCTCAAAAAAGGGAATCTTAAGCCCGGCCCGGCCTACCAGTACCCGCGGCTCCTTCCTGAGGCCGGAGATGATATAGGCGTGATCCGGCGGAGCTTTTACATAGCCCTGGGTGACAATGATAACGAGGATCAGAATAATGAGGATTGCCGGCAGGAAACCGAATAGAAGGTCGATCATAGAATTCTCCTTTCCAGTGAAAAGACAGCCATCCCCGGCCCGGAACGCAGGGCAGTTCCACTGGCCGTCGGATGAAGCATCAGGTTGTATGGAACCATTCTATCATATGACCCGTTTCAGACATAGATGATTCATGAAAATGTCAGAAAAAGAAAGAAAAAAGTTATAAATCGTCCGGCTTATTTGCCGGGAGATTGCATCGGCTTTCCTCTACATCCAGGGCAAAGGATTCATTCAGGCACTTTTGTATCGCAATATATGTCTTAAAGTCCTCTTCAGAGAATCCGTCCAGACGATGAAAGCTTCTCTGATAGCAGCGCTGTTCAAAGGCATCGTGATCTCTGAAAATCTTTTTCCCTGAATCTGTCAGGAAAAGCCTGTATTCCCGATGGTTTTCCGTATTGAGAATCTGGGAAATCCAGCCCTTTTCCCGCAGCTTGCGGATCAGCTGGGAGCAGGCGCTGGGCGTTTTTTTGAAGACCTCTGCGATTTCGCGGGCAGTAATTCCAGGGATCCGTCCCACTAAATGGATGATCTGGGACTCTGCCTGGTAGAGGACGGCAGCGCCGTAATCGTGGGGGATAGAGTCATATTCCTGGATGAAACGGCTTCCCTCATCCAGCTCGTTGATCATTTGACAGTATAAATCATATCGTTTATCCATAAGACTAAAACCTTTCGCTCTAAAATGATTATCAAAACCTATGAATATTATAGCTTTGTAAAATTTTCGTGTCAATGGAAGATCAAAAGATCATACACATTCAGTGAAGTATTTAAAATGCACAAAAAATATAAAAATACTATTGACATATAGTGCAAAATTCTATATAGTATAAATGTGCTTAATAGTTTAGCGGCTTGACTTAGTGCGGACTCCATATTTTGAAAATGACAGACGTGTTATAATAAATATGGAAAACGGATCATTTAGGCGCTGTTAGGAGTTTCTTATCATTCAGAAACAGCAGCAGGGGTATAAGTGTTCCGGTGACAGGTATCCTCCTCTCTCCCTCCTGATAATTATTATATATATGGGGGGGGGGGGTAAACGGCAGCAAATATTGCTGGGCCGGGTATAGTGTGAAAGCACAAAACAGGGGTTGAAATATATACCCGGCTTGTGGCTATACACAGGAGGAATTATATGGAGAAGATAAGTTCTACAAAACAGCTGAAGCAGTGTCTTGGTTTTTGGGATCTGATGGGGGCTTCCGTTGGCCAGATTATTGGCGCGGGCATTATGACTCTGCTGGGATCAGCAATCGCCATGACGGGACGTTCTGTTCCTCTGGCACTTTTTATTGCTTTTGTTATTACCGTATGTCAGTACATTCCTATGATATTTATCAGCGGCACCGTGCGCTGCCGCGGAGGCCGTTATTCTATGGTTGCCATGCTGGCAGGAAAGAGGATTGCGGGAGCATACAGCATTATCTATATTTTCAGTAATTTAAGCCTTTCCATGTATGCCCTTTCCTTTGCCAGCTACTTTGTATCGCTGCTGGGAATAGGAAGTGAGCAGACGGTTGCCCTTGTGATCATTACTCTTTTCTTTGTATTAAACATCATGGGAATTGATAAATTTGCACAGGTGCAGAAGATTATTGTTGCCTGTCTGATCCTCGCTCTGGGGGTATTCGCGGCATTTGGCGTCGGGCATATTAAACCGGGGTATATGGATCCGCAGCAGTGGATGCCGGGAGGGATGCTGGGGCTTCTTCAGGCAGGCGGTCTGCTGACCTTTGCAACTGGAGGCGCAACCTGCATTATTGACCTTTCGGCGGAGGCCAAAAATCCTACCAGGGATATACCAAGTGTTATCGTGATATCTACACTGGGGGTAGCGGCCCTGTATGCTCTGATTGCCTTTGTGGCGGCAGGTGTGTTTCCGGTTGAACAGGTCGCAGGACAGAATCTTTCTCTTGTGGCGCAGGAAATATTATCAAAGCCGTTATATGTGTTCTTCATGGTGTGCGGAGCGGGCTTTGCCCTGATCTCAACGCTCAACTCACAGTTTGCCTGGGCACCTAAGCCTACGATGCAGGCGTGTGACGATGGATGGCTGCCCTGCGGTCTGGCTAAATTGTCCAAATGGAATACGCCGTATATTATTCTGGGTATTTTGTATGTCATTGCGGTTGTATGTATTATTACAGGCTTAAGCGTATCTATTTTGAGCAATATGTGTGTAGTGGCAAACAGCATTACTACCATGATGATCAACGCCAGTGCAGTTAAAATGCCCATGGTTGCCTCGGAGGAATGGGAGCACTCTAAGTTTAAAGTCAGCAAGGGCGTTTTGATTCTGGCTTCCGCAGTAGGTACGGTGTCTGCTGGTTTTAACTGCTATCTGAATGCATCCCGCCTGTCAGCAGGTCTGCTTATTATAAATATCGTTGTTATCATCGGTTCATTTATTTTTGGAGCAGTGCGCAGCAAATATGCCCATGTTGAGGTCAGCTTTGAAAAAGCATAGAGGAAGTATATGGGAAGTGACTGCGTAACAAAATCAAATGGAAGGGCGATGACACAAAATGGATATACTGAAACTGATCGTTGTATTTGCCGTAATCATTGGGGTTTTGTGGAAAAAAAAGCCGATGTGGATGGCTGTTACAGCAGCCTCTCTTGCTGCGATTGTTCTTTATCGGCTTCCAATTTCAAAAACGGCGCAGGCATTTTGGAGGGGAGGGACAGCTTGGACTACATTAGAGAGTCTTTTGGTGTTTTATTCTATCACATTTCTGCAAAGAATGATGGAGAAACGCAGGAATTTGAGCAATGCGCAGGTGGCATTAAACGGCCTGTTTAATAACAACCGTGTCAATGCCTCAATCGTGCCTTTTATGCTGGGAATGCTTCCGGCTGCAAGTACCGTGCTGATCTGCGGGCCAATTGTCCGCGGGGCAGTAAAGAACTCAGATCTGACAGTACCGGAACAGGCTAGTATTACCTCGTACTATCGGCATATTTCAGAGAGCTTTCTCCCGACATATACAAGTATTTTTATCGCTATCGGGATCACACAGGGAAGAGTCAGTGCCGGAGCCTTTATTCTGGCAATGCTTCCCATGGTGTTGGCGCTGATGGCAGTTGGGTGGATTTTTTATTTGCGCCGCGTTCCAAAAGACACAGGGATGATCCCGGATCAGCCAAGGATATATTACTGGAAACTGCTTGGACAGAGTATATGGGCGATTGCCCTGACTATTATTCTGATCTTGGTTTTGGGGCTTCCGGTCTGGGGCGCGGTGTGGATTTGTATTATATTAAATGTATTTGTAAACCATTTTGAAATAAAAGAACTGGTGCCGTTTTTTCGTTCCGCGTTTGAACCAAGATTGCTTGTAAGTACATGGCTTTTGATGATTTTTAAGGAGCTTCTCACGGAAACAGGGGTGATTATGAAGCTGCCGGAGTTTTTTTCTACGCTTCCGATACCGGTATTTATGGTATTTGTACTGATTTTTTTGTTTGGAACCGTAGTGGCCGGAACGCAGGCAATGATTGTACTGTGTATGCCAATGGCAATGGAGGCTGTGTCTGCGGGGCATACGGGGCTTGCGCTTTTTACACTTCTTATGTGTATCAGTTATGTGGCTATGCAGATATCTCCTACGCACATATGTCTTGTAATGTGCGCAGAGGATTATAAAGTGCCGTTGGGAACAATGGTAAGCAAAACCATACCGATGGTTTTGCTGTTTACGGGTATTGCAGTCGCTTACTATGGAGTGCTTAGCCTGTTTGGATTTTAAACAGTAAAGCAAATATTTTTCAACAGGAGGATTTAAAATATGAAGTACGATTTTACATCTATTATGGACAGACGTGGAATGGACGCGATAGCGGTAGACGGTCTGGGAACAAGAGGCATGGCTCCAGCAAAACCCCAGGAAGGCTTTGACGTGATTCCTATGTGGGTTGCGGATATGAATTTTCCAACGGTTCCAACGATTCCGGCTGCGATTCATGAAAGAGCCAGCCATCCGGCTTATGGTTACTTCTCGCCCCGCCAGGAGTATTTTGACGCAATTATCAAATGGCATGAGATAAGAAATGGGGTAACAGGACTGACGCCCGAATGTATTGGCTATGAAAATGGCGTATTAGGAGGAGTAATCAGCGCTCTGAATGTATTTTGTTCCAGGGGAGACAATGTCCTGATCCATAAGCCGACCTATATTGGGTTCACAAACAGTCTGACCAATAATGGATATCATATTGTACATACTGATCTGGTTCTGGATGATGAGAATGTATGGAGAATGGATTTTGAGGATATGGAGAAAAAGATTGTGGAGAATAATATTCATGCCGCTGTATTCTGTTCTCCTCACAATCCCTGTGGACGTGTCTGGGAGCGCTGGGAGATTGAGAAAGCTATGGAGATCTATAAGAAATATGATGTGATGGTTGTTTCAGATGAGATATGGTCTGATTTGCTGACTGTGGGCTATACCCATATTCCTACACAGAGCGTTTCTGAGGACGCAAAAATGCGGACTGTCGCCCTGTATGCACCGTCTAAGACCTTTAATCTGGCAGGACTTGTAGGAAGCTACCACATCATTTACAATAAGCACATCCGTGACCGTATTCTTAAAGAGTCCTCTCTTTCTCACTATAATGCCATGAATGTGCTGTCTATGCACGCGCTGATTGGAGCCTATAAGCCGGAAGGCTATGAGTGGGTGGATGAACTCAGGGAGGTGATCACGGGTAATATCGATTATGCCTGCAATTATATCCGCGAACATTTTGAGGGAGTGGAAGTATCCAGGCCTCAGGGAACGTATATGCTGTTTTTAGACTGTACGAAATGGTGCAGGGATCACGGAAAAACCATAGACGATGTGGAAAAAGCGGCATGGTCCGTAGGCGTTGCATGGCAGGATGGAAGAATGTTCCACGGCCCGTGTCACGTAAGAATGAATTTGGCTCTGCCTTTATCGAGAGTAAAGGAAGCCTTTGAACGTTTGGACAGGTATGTATTTAATGCGTAAGACATATTACAGAAAAAGAGGATACAGGGATGGAAAAATTGACAGCAGGCAGTCAGATGCCGGATTTTACATATGAGACACCCTTTAAAAAGGGAAAGACACTGTCAGAAGCGGTGTCCCGTGGCCTGGGAAACACGGCAGTTATATTTTTAAGATACTATGGCTGTACATTATGCCAGTATGATATTCACCAGTATCTTGTCAAATATGAGGAGATCAGGAAGGTAAAGGGACAAATTATGGTTGTTTTACAATCTGATGCCCATTTACTGGAAGAACAGTTGAAATCAGAGGAGCTTCCCTTTGAAATTATCTGTGATCCAGCTCAGAAACTTTACAGGCAGTTTGGGATCAAGCCGGCCGCGTCAAAAGAGGATATGCTTGGCCCGAATACAATGAAAAAGATTGAAAGCGCGCGGGAGGAAGGATTTTCCCATGGGGAATATGAAGGAGAGGAGCTTCAGCTTCCGGCTGTATTTGTGATTGACAGAGACAGAAGGGTTATCCGTGCTCATTATGGAAGAAGCGTAGATGACGTTCCATCGCCGGAGACCTTGTCAGACTGGCTGAAGGAACAAGGAGACTTCTGATCAGGAGGCTGATAAATAAGCTGTGACAAAGGGAAATTCCCGCTTAAATCCCTTTTCTTATTTCAAATTGTTTATATTTTATATAATCGCCCATAACTCCCAAGTTATGCATCATTGTCTGAAAAATCGTGTTCATAAACATACAGCACCTTTCCGTTTGATTATCTCTTCATACGCGTATGATACCAGTTTCGTAGATCTGCCATAATGGTGCTGAAAAAGCGGGCTGCCACTGAACATATGTCTTCTGACATATTCATTCAGGACAGCCCTGTTTCATTTTAACTATAATATGTGGCCAGGCGGTATATGCAGCTGTTGCATATGCTGCCTCATGGTCAATGCCGGTTCACGCTTCTCTTTACATAGCTGGTGTGGAGCAGATGGTGCGCCCGTTCGCTTCCTGGCTCGCCCAGAAAGGTTTCATATAACTCCCTGATGGCCGGATTCTCATGGGATTTGCGGATGGTGTTTGATTTGTCGCTGTCATAGAGAACCCTGGCTCTTAAGCTGCGGATATCCACGGTATTGCGGATATAGCCAGGCTGCTGAGGCTGGCCGCCTCCGTTGACGCAGCCGCCGGGACAGCCCATGATTTCGATCAAATGATAGTCAGCCTCGCCGGATTTTACCCTCTCAAGCAGCTCTCTGGCATTTCCCAGGCCGGAGGCTACGGCTACTTTTATATCCATACCCGCCGCATGATAGACGGCTTCCTTGATGCCGGCAGTGCCCCGGACTTCTGTAAAGTCAAGCTTTGGAAGCTCTTCGCCGGTCAGCGTTTCAACCGCAGTGCGCAGAGCCGCTTCCATCACACCGCCGGTAGCGCCGAAGATTACGCCTGCGCCGGAGCCAAGGCCCAAAGGTTCATCAAAGCCCTCATCAGGCAGATCCAGAAAACGGATGCGTGCTTTCTTAATCATCCGCGCCAGCTCTCTGGTAGTGATGGATATATCCACATCCGGAACGCCGGCGGCGTCCTCGTCATCTCTTCCGATTTCAAATTTTTTCGCCGTACACGGCATAACGCTTACACTTACAATTTCTCTGGGATCAATTCCCATCTTTTCGGCATAGTAGGATTTGGCGATTGCTCCAAACATCTGCTGAGGAGACTTGCAGGTGGAGAGATGCTCTGTCATATCCGGGAAATAGTGCTCGCAGTATTTGACCCAGCCGGGAGAGCAGGAGGTGATCATGGGCAGAACGCCGCCGTTTTTTACACGCTGTAAAAATTCGTGCGCTTCCTCCATAATGGTCAGGTCTGCAGAAAAATCGGTGTCAAATACACGGTCAAAGCCCAGACGCCGAAGGGCTGCCGCCATTTTTCCCTCTACATTGGTGCCGATGGGAAGACCGAATTCCTCCCCCAGTCCCGCGCGGACGGCGGGAGCCGTCTGTACGATGACGTGTTTTTTAGGATCTGCAATGGCTTCAAATACCTGATCCGTATTGTCCTTTTCCTGCAGAGCGCCGGTGGGACATACGGCGATACACTGGCCGCAGGAGACACAGGAGGTCTCTCCAAGTCCCATTCCAAAGGCAGAGCCGATCTCCGTTGCAAAGCCGCGGTTATTGGCTCCTATGACGCCGATGCCCTGTACCTCACCGCAGACTGCCACGCAGCGGCGGCAGAGGATACATTTGCTGTTGTCTCGGATCATATGGGTGGCAGAGGTGTCGATCTCGGAAGAAGTCTTTTCGCCGTCATAATAGGCTTCATCCTCCACTCCCAGCTCATGGGCCAGCTCCTGAAGCTCACAGTGGCCGCTGCGCACGCAGGATAGGCAGGAACGGTTGTGGTTGGATAACAAAAGCTGGATGGTCTTTTTCCTGGAATCCATGACCTTTGGAGTGTTGGTAAATACTTCCATTCCCTCCTCTGCCGGATATACGCAGGAGGTAACCAGTTTTCCGTTCTTTAATTCTGCAATACAGACACGGCAGGCGCCGATTTCGTTGATCTCCTTTAGGAAACATAAGGTAGGAATTTCCATATGCGCCAGTCTGGCTGCCTCCAGGATCGTAGAGCCCTTGGGAGCAGTGACTTCTATGCCGTTGATTTTCAGTTTGATCGTTTCCATCGTCTATTCCCTCCCTTTTACTTCTTAAAGATTGCGCCGAACCTGCATTTTTCCATACAGGCGCCGCACTTGAGACACTTGTTCTGATCGATGACGTGCGGATTCTTTATGGAGCCGATAATAGCGCTGGCCGGACAGCTGCGGGCGCACAGAGTACAGCCGCGGCACTTGTCACGGTCGATGTTGTAGGATAAAAGCGCCTTACAGACGCCGGCTGGACAGCGTTTTTCCTTGATATGTGCCTCATATTCGTCGCGGAAGTACCGGAGAGTGGAGAGCACCGGATTGGGAGCCGTCTGTCCCAGACCGCAGAGAGAATTGTTCTTTACATAGTAGCAGAGCTCTTCCAGCTTATCCAGATCCGCCATGTCGGCCTGCCCCTTGGTGATCTTTGTAAGGATCTCCAGCATACGCTTGGTGCCGATCCGGCAGGCGGTACATTTGCCGCAGGATTCCTCTACCGTAAATTCAAGAAAAAATTTGGCAATATCCACCATACAGTCGTCTTCATCCATAACGATCAGGCCGCCGGAGCCCATCATGGAGCCGATGGCAATCAGATTGTCATAGTCAATGGGAATATCAAAATGTTCGGCTGGGATACAGCCGCCGGAGGGGCCGCCGGTCTGGGCCGCTTTGAATTTCTTTCCGTTTGGAATACCGCCTCCGATCTCATCAATAACCGTCCGCAGCGTAGTTCCCATGGGAACTTCTACCAGCCCCGTGTTGTTGATCTTGCCGCCCAGGGCAAATACCTTGGTTCCCTTGGATTTTTCCGTACCCATGGAAGCAAACCATTCGGGGCCGTTTAAGATAATCTGGGGAATGTTTGCATAGGTTTCCACGTTGTTTAGAATACTGGGCTTTCCGAACAGTCCCTTTTGGGCCGGGAAGGGAGGGCGGGGTCTCGGCTCGCCGCGTTTTCCCTCGATGGAGGTCATAAGAGCGGTTTCCTCGCCGCATACAAACGCGCCTGCACCCAGACGGAGGTCGATATCAAAGTCAAAGCCTGTTCCGAAAATATTTTTTCCAAGAAGCTCCATCTCTCTGGCCTGCTGGATGGCAATGTGCAGACGGTCTACGGCGATGGGGTATTCAGCCCGGACGTAGATATAGCCCTGATTGGCTCCGATGGCGTAGCCGGCAATGGCCATGGCCTCCAGTACGGCGTGGGGATCGCCCTCCAGTACGGAGCGGTCCATAAATGCGCCGGGATCGCCCTCATCGGCATTGCAGCAGACGTATTTCTGATCTGCATCGTTCTGGCGGCAGAGCTTCCATTTTAAGCCGGTGGGGAAACCGGCGCCGCCGCGGCCTCTTAAGCCTGCGTCAAGAAGGGTCTGGATGACCTGATCGGGCGTCATTTCCGTTAATGCCTTTCCAAGGGCCTGATAGCCGCCGGTTCCAATGTACTCTTCAATATTTTCCGGGTCGATAACGCCGCAGTTGCGCAGGGCGATCCGGTGCTGTTTTTTATAAAAATCCGTATCGCTTAAGGCTTTGATGCCTCCCATCGGGCTTACTGTTTCCTGATACAGAAGGCGTGTTACCACGCGGCCCTTTAACAGATGCTCGGAGACGATTTCCGCTACATCTTCCGGCTGCACCATGGAGTAGAAGGCAGCATCGGGATAAACGATCATAATGGGGCCAAGGGCGCAGAGTCCATGGCAGCCGGTTTCAACTACGGCCACCTCATCCTCTAATCCCTGGCGTTTTAATTCATGCTTTAAGGAATCCATGATCTGGGGGCTTCCGGAAGAGGTACATCCGGTACCGCCGCAGACAAGTATATGTGAACGATACATAGGTAGTCCCTCCTTTTATTTTAATCCTGAAGCGCCCATGGTATATTTTTCAACCGGGTGTCCCCCTGCCAGGTGGCGTTCAATCACCTCCAGGGCTTTGTCAGGAGTCATTTTTACATAGGTAATTTTGTCCTTGCCGGGCTCCATTATCTCCACGATGGGTTCGTACTGACACAGGCCGATACAGCCGGTCTGTGTAACGCTGATGCGGTCGGTCAGGCCTCTGGACTGGATCTCCCGGGCAAAGGTGTTAAGGACAGGTCTTGCGCCTGCCGCGATTCCGCAGGTAGCCATACCGACTACCACACGGGTATGGTTATGGTCCTCCGCACGCAGGTTTACCTGGTTCTGCATCCGTTCGCGGATGGCCTGTAATTCAGCAAGAGTTTTCATGGGCTATAAACCTCCTTCTGTCATGGCGGCTGCTACAAAGCGGCGCCGCCGTCGGTTTCCATTTGATTTTCCTTCAGAAATTCCAGAATGTAGGCAGATACCTCTGGCGTATCAAGAGGGATACCGCCAAGGATTTCCTTTATCTGTCTGGTATCCAGGGTAAAGGAAACTCCATTGTATGTATATGTGTAGCAGAAATCTGTATCAGGGTGGTATACAATCAGGTTGTGGATGGTGGCGTTCATATCCCCAAGAGGCATCCGATCGATGTGGGACAGGCCGAATTCAGCGGTGATTTTAGTTCCCTTTCCCTCCCTGGAGGAGATGGAAAAGCTCCCATCGGTACTTTCAGCTGCCATTTTAAAAAAGGGTACGCCCAATCCTACCTTCCGGGTAGTGCGGGTAGTAAAAAAGGGATCTGTCACATGGGAGAGCTGTTCTTTGCTCATACCGCAGCCGTTGTCCGTGATCCGGATGGTCAGCCGGTCGGCAGCCGTGTCCGCTGTGACACAGATGGTTACAAGGGTGGCTCCGGCGCGGGTAGAATTTTCTGCTACATCCAGCACATTTAAGGAAATTTCCGGCATCATAGGCTAATTATATTTGGCTAAAATGCCTGGAATGTCATCAGGTGTGAGACGTCCGTACACTTCCCCGTTAATCATCATAACAGGAGCCAGGCCGCAGGCGCCTACACAGCGGCAGGAATCCAGAGAAAACTTTCCGTCTGGTGTACATTCACCGTTTGTAATTCCCAAGAGCTCTTCCAGCCTGTGAAAGATTTCCCCTGAACCCTTTACATAGCAGGCCGTTCCAAGACAGACAGAGATTTTGTACTGTCCCTTTGGCTGCAGGGCGAACTGCGCGTAGAAAGTAGCTACGCCGTAGACCTTTTCCAGAGGAACTTCCATCTCGTCTGAGATCATGGTCTGCACTTCAATCGGAAGATATCCGTAAATATCCTGAGCCTTCTGCATCACCGGCATCAGTGCGCCCGGCTCATCCTTAAGCTCTGCGATTACCGCTTTCAGCTGGGCTTCCTGCTCAGGTGTTCCCCGAAAGGGAACCGTCTGTTTTTTGCACGCCATCTTTATTACCTCCTCGGTTGCTGCGGCCGGGAATATCCTGCCGCGCGTTATGCAATATGTTAATATTCTAACATGAAAAAAAGAAAAAATCTACATATTAAGTAAAAAACAGTAAAAAGTTCGCAAGGGAATATGTGTAAAATATTTAAAACAACTGCGGACGCGCTTGAAAGAATTGGGGATAAATGATATGCTGACATTAACCGGTGAACGATAATGACGGCAGTGAGGAGAGGACGCATATGACTGTGAGAGATGTAAGGGAGGTACTTGGCGCAAGAGTGCTGGCCGGAGAAGAATATATGGACCGGGAGGTCCGATCTGCCTGCGGCTCTGATATGATGAGCGACGTGCTGGCATTTTCAAAGGATCATTCTGTGCTGCTGACGGGACTGTGCAATCCCCAGGTGATCCGCACGGCGGAGATGCTGGATATTGTCTGCATTGTCTTTGTAAGAGGGAAAAAGCCGGATGAAAGTATGCTTGAGATGGCAAGAGAGCGGGGGCTGGTGGTGCTGGCCACCGGCCATAGGATGTTTTCTTCCTGCGGAATACTCTATCAGGCCGGGCTTAACAGCGGCGCCATATAAATGTAAGATCGGGAAGGGAACGTTTGTTATGGAGGAAGCGATTATTTTAAAGTATCCGATTTCGGGAGATGATTTTACCCGGGCGGGAGAAGCCAGCAGCGATGTTAAGAGAAAGCTTAAGCAGATGGGGGTAAGCCCGGAAGCTATTCGTAAGGCTGCCATCGCCATGTATGAGGGGGAAATCAATATGGTGATCCATGCAGATGGGGGAGAGATTACGGTGGAGATTACGCCGGAAAAGATAAAGATGGTTCTGGATGACAGGGGGCCTGGGATTGAAAATGTGGAGTTGGCCATGCAGGCCGGCTATTCTACTGCTCCGGATGAAATCCGCTCTCTTGGCTTCGGAGCAGGAATGGGACTTCCAAATATGAAAAAGTATTCAGATGGAATGGATATCGATACACGGCTGGGTGAGGGAACAAAAATCACTATGGTCGTAAACCTGTAGGAGGGAGAAGCCAATGGACAAATTTTATCATTCCGTACGGCTGGATCCTGCCCTGTGCAGGGGCTGCATCACCTGCATCAAGCGGTGCCCCACAGAGGCTATCCGCGTGCGGAGCAAAAAGGCCAGTATCAATAAGAAATTCTGCATTGACTGCGGCGAGTGCATCCGGGTCTGTCCCCACCATGCAAAGCAGGCCACATATGACCGGCTGGATACCATGAATCAGTATGAATATACGGTGGCTCTGCCTGCCCCGTCTCTGTACAGCCAGTTCAACAACCTGGATGATGTCAATATTGTGTTAAATGCCTTGCTTTGCATGGGCTTTGACGATGTGTTTGAGGTCAGCGCAGCGGCTGAGATGGTCAGTGAAGCAACCAGACAGTATATTTCTGATCATGAGGAACAGCTTCCGCTGATCAGCACAGCCTGTCCCTCTGTAGTTCGCCTCATAAGAGTCCGTTTTCCGTCCCTGATCCCTCATCTGCTGCCGTTAAATCCGCCGGTGGAGGTGGCAGCGATCCTGGCGGCAAGAAAAGCTGTGAAAAAGACAGGGCTTCCCAGGGAAAAAATCGGCATTATGTTTATTTCCCCCTGCCCATCCAAGGTGACCTATGTAAGAGCGCCTCTGGGAACGGAAAAAAGCCAGGTGGATAAAGTTCTGGCCATCAAGGATTTATATCCGCGGCTTTTGGCATCCATGAAATCCGTGGCGGGAGAGGATTATCCGTCCATTGGAACCTCTGGAAAGATCGGCATCAGCTGGGGGCACAGCAGCGGGGAGGCCAGCGGCCTTTTTACGGAAAATTATCTGGCAGCCGATGGTATTGAGAATGTGATTCGTGTTCTGGAGGATATGGAGGATCAGAAGTTTTCCAATCTGAAGTTTGTGGAATTAAACGCCTGCAACGGCGGCTGTGTGGGAGGCGTCCTGACGGTGGAAAATCCCTATGTGGCAGAAGTGAAGCTGAAACGTCTGCGAAAGTATATGCCGGTGGCCCGCAGCCATATGGAAGACGATGAGACGGATTCTGTGAAATGGACCTCCCGGATTCAGTATGAGCCGGTTTTTAATCTGGGAAATAATATGATGGAAAGCTTTCTGCGCCTCAATCAGGCGGAGCGGCTGATGAAAAAATTTCCGGGACTGGACTGCGGCTCCTGCGGAGCGCCTACCTGCAAGGCTCTGGCAGAGGATATTGTTCGGGGAGATGCGGGTGAAACAGACTGTGTGTATTATCTGAGAGAAAATCTCCACCGCCTGTCTGAGGAGGTGGCAGTGCTGGCCGATGACCTTCACAGCAAGGATAAAAACAGCCAGGACACCTTAAACACCTTAAAGGAGTATATACGCAGAATCTCAAAGGAGATGTCTTATTTGGACAGCCGGGACGAGGAGGAGAATGAAAAATGACCGTACAGGAACTGATTGACAGGAAAATGTTCCAGGAAATAAATATAGGAGATGATACAGGACGGATCATCACAAAACCTTTTTGCTGTGATCTTTTAAGTATTGCCATGGGGCGGGCTCCCGCAGGCTGTATCTGGGTGACGGTGATGGGCAATTTAAACACCCTGGCAGTAGCGGCTCTGACCGATGCGGCCTGTGTGATCCTGGCAGAGGGAGCGGCTCTGGATGAAGCAGCGGTGAAAAGGGCGGCTGTGGAAGGGATCACGGTTCTGCGAACCGAAGAGCCGGTTTTTGATGCGGCCCTACGGATCAGCCAGCTGCTGAAATGACGGAACTGTTTTACGACCTTCATGTTCATTCCTGCTTATCGCCCTGCGGGGATGAGAATATGACTCCGGCCAACATCGCCGGAATGGCCGCCTTAAAGGGGCTGGAACTGGTGGCTCTTACGGATCATAACAGCTGCCGTAACTGCCCTGCTTTTCTGGCAGCTGCCAGAGCACAGGGGATCGTGGGGATCCCTGGAATGGAGCTGACTACCTCAGAGGAGGTTCACGCAGTATGCCTTTTTCCAAAGCTGGAGCAGGCCATGGACTTTGACCGCTTTGTCTATGAGCAGCTCCTTAAGGTAAAAAATCGGCCGGAAATCTTTGGAAAACAGCAGATTTATGATGAAAATGACTCTGTATGCGGGGAAGAGCCCTGTTTGCTGATTCATGCTTCCCGGCTGTCCTTTGAGGGGCTGTGGGAGCAGGTTTCTTCCTTTGGAGGTGTTATGTTTCCGGCACATATCGATAAAAATTCCAACAGTCTCATTGCTAATCTTGGCTTCATACCGCCTGACAGTTCCTTTCAGACGGCAGAGATAAAGGACATGAAGAAGCTGCGGGACTTAAAGCGTGAAAATCCCTATCTGGAGCGCTGTCGGATCATCTGCAATTCCGATGCCCATTATCTGGAGCATATCAGCGAACGGCTGTGGAGCCTGCCGGTGGAGGAACGATCGCCGGAGGCGGCAGTAGACGCCCTGCGAAGGGGACTTGCCGGTCTATGATTCCAGCATATCCTTCAGTCCGCCAAGGAAATCCATGTCATCCTGTCTGACACGGAGATTGGCGGACATTTTTTTGCCCTGGCTGTTGGTGACGGTGATTTCAATAAGACTGCCTTCATCCAAAAAGCGTTCATCAGAGGCGGTTTTTACAAAGGATACCAACTTTGGATGGTTGGCCTTAAAACGGCTCCAGTATGGTTTAAGCTGTAAAAGATTCATTGGATTCATAATACAAATTACCTCATTTCTTTCAAAATAGAGATTCAGGTGCAGTGCTGCCCTTCAGACGAAGGATGCAGGACTGCGCCGCGGATCGGGGATCCGTTTCTGGTATTATATCCCAAAATCACACATAAAACAACGCTGTCTCCTGCTTTGGTTATTTACAGATGGGGTGAAAAGTCCTTGTGGCTTTGCCGGGAAACGTGGTATGATGATGGCTGAGAGAAGGTTTAAGGGCGCCATAACAGAAAGAGAGGATGAAGGAACGATGACAGGAGAAGCACAGATTAGCGAATATCTGGATATATTATCATCCAAAGCCCCGGTTCCTGGCGGCGGCGGCGCTTCCGCCCTGGCGGGAGCTTTAGGAGACAGCCTGGGACAGATGGTAGTTCATCTGACCCTTGGAAAGAAAAAATACGCACAGGTGCAGGATGAGATGCTGGAATATGAAAGCCATCTGAAACGCCTTCAGGAAGAATTCCTTGTACTGGCAGATCGGGATGCAGAGGTATTCGCGCCTCTGGCAGAGTGCTACCGCCTTTTGGACGTTACAGAAGAAGAAAAGGCTTATAAGGAAAAAATAATGGAGGAACGACTGCGCAACGCCAGCTTTGTGCCGCTGGAGATCATGGAGAAAGCGGTGGAAATGCTTGGTATTTTAGAGGAATTGTCATACAAAGGAAGCGTGATGGCGGTCAGTGACGTGGGCGTAGGCGTTCAGTTTGCACGCACCGCTCTTTTGGGGGCTGTGATGAACGTATATATCAACACCCGCTCCATGAAGAACCGTCAAAAGGCAGAGGAACTGAATGGAGAGGCGGAGCGCCTGGCGAAAGAGGGAACCCTGCGGGCGGACAGGATTTACGAGAATGTATTGAAAAAACTCAGGGGATGAAGCGGCAGACGTACTGCCTATAACAGGAGGAAGAAGAAAATGGAATTATTAAAGGGCGCGCCTGTTTCCGCTGCGATCCGGGCGCAGGTTGAGGAGGAACTCGCAAGGATTAAAGGACCGGTTCCCAGGCTGGCTGTCATTCGGGTAGGAGAGAGGCCCGACGATCTGTCCTATGAACGGGGGGCCGTAAAGAAGATGGAAGCCTTTGGACTGCGGGTTCAGACGTATGTATTTCCTGAGGATATCTCAGACGAAACCTTTAAAGCGGAATTTAAAGCCATAAATGAGGATCCCGATACGGCGGGCATCCTGCTGCTGCGTCCCCTTCCAGGGCAGATACAGGAGAGGGATATTGAGGCCATGATTGATCCGGCAAAGGATCTGGACGGCATTTCGCCGGTTAATATTGCAAAGGTATTTTCCGGTGATTCATCGGGCTTTGCACCCTGTACCGCAGAGGCTGTGATCGAGGTTTTGAAATTTTACCGCATCCCCATAGAGGGAAAGCGGGCGGTGATTATCGGCCGCAGCATGGTTATCGGCCGTCCGTTATCCATGCTCTTATTAAAGGAAAATGCCACGGTTACTATTTGCCATACCCGAACCAGAGAAATTCAGACAGTATGCAGGGGGGCGGAGATTCTGGTTGCTGCGGCCGGAAAGGCAAGGATGGTAGATGAGACATATGTGTCTGACGGAGCGGTTCTCATCGATGTGGGAATCAATGCAGATGAAAACGGCGCTCTGTGCGGAGATGTGGATCAGCCTTCCATGGAAGCGCGCAGGATTGCGCTGACACCTGTTCCGGGCGGCCTGGGGGCCGTTACCACTGCCGTACTTGCAAAGCATCTGGTTCAGGCCGCTTTGGGAGTTTTACCGTAAAATGAGAATAAAAGAGCCGGAAACGAAAATTACCCCTTGCGAAAATGAAAAAAGCGGCTATAATATTAAGCGTTACTGATTTCATATTTATGCATATATATGCATGATTAAGCAAAGCAGAAAAGAGGAGAGATGTATTATGAAGAAACGTATACTGGCAATGACAGCGGCTGTTTTAATGGCAGCATCTTTAACTGCCTGCGGCAGTTCCCCAAAAGAGACCACAGCTGCTGATACCAAGGCAGAAAACGCAAAGACAGAAGAGACTGCAGCTGCAGAGGCTGGGAGTGAAGCTGCCGGAGGCGTTCTTGTTATGGCTACCAACGCCGAGTTTCCGCCATATGAGTACCATGATAACGGAAGTATCGTGGGCATCGACGTAGATATTGCAAAGGCCATCGCTGAGAAGCTGGGCATGGAACTGGAAGTTGAGGATGTGGCTTTTGATTCCATTATCCCTGAGATTGTTTCTGGAAAGGCAGATATGGGTCTGGCCGGTATGACTGTAACTGAGGACAGAAAGGCATCCGTAGATTTCTCTGATACATATGCAAAGGCATCTCAGATGATCATTGTAAAGGATGACAGCTCCATTACGGGTCCGGATGATTTAAAGGGTGCGACCGTAGGCGTACAGCTGGGAACCACCGGCGACATTTATGTATCTGATCTGGAAGCGGATGGAACAACCGTAGAGCGCTACAACAAGGGCTTTGAGGCAGTTCAGGCATTAAGCCAGGGCAAGATCGATGCAGTTGTTATTGACGGAGAGCCTGCAAAGACATTTGTAGCAGAGACAGAGGGCATCAAGATGTTAGACGAGGCCTTTACAGAGGAAGAGTACGCGATTGCTGTAAAGAAGGGCAACACAGAGCTTCTTGACAAAATCAACGGCGCTCTTGGGGAGTTAAAGGCTGACGGCACCCTGGATAAGATCGTAGCTGAGTACATCAAGGCAGAATAATATCAGAGAGTTCGGTCCGCCAAAACCGGCGGGCCGGAGCTTTCCGGAATCTGTCTGAAATCTGCTGCAGCCCGTTTCTGTCCTGTAAAAAGAGATGCTTACGCTGTATCTGGTCAGGCACCGGAGAGGCGGCGGGGAAAATATCGGTCGCCTCCTGGGGCGAGCAGGCGTGAGACACGTTCCGGAACGGGAAAATACTGTTCTGGCCGACACATCCAAAAGAAGAAAGATAGAGGATAACTGGAATGTGGGAAAATTTTAAAAGTACATTTTATTTGAACTTCATAGCAGATGACCGGTGGCGCTACATTACCGACGGCTTTAAGACCACCCTGATCATCACCTTTTTTGCCTGCCTCATAGGCATTGCGCTGGGGTTTATCGTAGGCATGATCCGATCCACTCATGACAAGACGGGAAAGCTTACGGCTTTAAACCTGCTCTGCAAAATATACCTGACAGTGATCCGGGGTACGCCTGTACTGGTTCAGCTGCTGATCATCTATTTCGTTGTATTAGGAAGCGCCCGCATTGATAAGGTGATTGTAGCGATCTTGGCTTTCGGAATCAATTCCGGCGCATATGTGGCAGAGATCTTCAGAAGCGGCATCATGTCCATTGATCCCGGACAGCTGGAGGCAGGCCGCAGCCTTGGCTTTAATTATTTTCAGACCATGCGCTACATCATTATGCCTCAGGCGTTTAAGGTGGTGCTGCCTACTCTGTGCAACGAGTTTATCTCGCTGTTAAAGGAGACCTCTGTCTCCGGCTACATCGCCATCCAGGATCTTACCAAGGGCGGTGATATTATACGGAGCAGAACGTACAGCGCTTTTATGCCCCTTCTGGCAGTTGCGCTGGTGTATCTGATCATTGTTATGATCTTTACAAAACTGATCCAGATTCTGGAAAGGAGGCTGCGTCAGAATGAGCGGTAACAGAAATGAAGAAGCGCTGATCCGTGTCCAGGGCCTGGGGAAGAGCTTTGGATCCATTGATGTATTAAAGGATATAAATGTGGATATTCATAAGGGCGACGTGGTGTTTGTAGTCGGCCCCTCAGGCTCTGGAAAGAGTACCTTCCTGCGGTGTCTGAACCGCCTGGAGGAACCCACCAAAGGCCATATTTTCTTTGAGGGAACGGATATCACAGATCCTAAGACTGACATTGACAAGCACCGTCAGAAAATGGGAATGGTTTTCCAGCAGTTTAACCTGTTCCCCCACATGGATATCATGAAAAATCTGACGATTGCGCCCATGAAGCTTCAGGGCGTCAGCCAGAAGGAAGCGGAGGCGGAGGCTCTAAAGCTTTTAGAGCGAGTAGGTCTGGCAGACCGCGCCCACGCCTATCCCAGCCAGCTTTCCGGCGGTCAGAAACAGAGAATTGCCATTGTGCGGGCACTGTGCATGAAACCGGATGTTATGCTTTTTGATGAGCCTACATCGGCCCTTGATCCAGAAATGGTCGGCGAGGTATTGAACGTAATGCGCGATCTGGCCGATCAGAAGATGACCATGGTTGTAGTGACCCATGAGATGAGTTTTGCCAGAGAGGTAGCTACACGGGTGATGTTTATGGACGGCGGATATTTTGTAGAGGAGGCGGCTCCGGATGAGTTTTTTACGAATCCCAAAAACGAGCGTCTCCAATCTTTCTTAAGCAAGGTGCTGTAAGAGCACCCAGGCTCATCCGCTGCGGTCTGCCGGCCGGTGCGGAATGTAAAAAATGTATAAAATAGAAACAGGGCTTTGGAAAATCCTCTGACGGTTTCCAGGACCCTGTTTTTCTGTATAAAATACATGGGGCAGTATGCTGACAGGGGCTGATGTATTTATTAAAAGCTGATTAAATCGCAAAACATTTAATAAATTCTCTTGATAAAAAGCGGGATTGGTATTATCTTAAACAATATACAGGCAGAGGGGCCGGACAGATCCCAGGTTCCGGTCTGAGAAAAGGAGAACATATATGGGTGTAAAAAACAGCGACAACGGCAATAAAAAGCCCTTTTTGTATTACTACATCATCGTCCTTCTGGTGGTGATGGTTCTGAACGCACTCGTCTTTCCGTCTATCATGGAACGGTCTGTGGAGGTGCCTTTCAGCGAGTTCACAGCCCAACTGGAGGCAGGAAAGATAAAAGAGGCCTATGTAAGCAGCGACAACACAGAGATTGTTTATTCCTTAAAACCAGAAAATGACAGCAAGCTTCAGTGGTCTGCCGTCACCTACAAAACGGGAAATATGATCAGCGGTGACGAGTTGGCCGGCAAATTAAATGCAGCGGGAGTTCAGTATGGAAAAGAGATCCCGACAAAGGCCTCTCCTCTGCTGAGCTTCCTTATGACATGGATCTTCCCGATCCTAATGTTTGTGGTTATCGGCCAGCTGATGGGCCGGATGATGGCAAAGCGCATGGGCGGCGGAAATGCCATGACCTTCGGCAAATCCAATGCCAAGATTTATGCGGAGAATGAAACTGGAGTTACCTTTAATGATGTGGCCGGTGAGGAAGAGGCCAAGGATGCCTTAAAGGAGATTGTGGATTTTCTTCACAATCCGGGAAAATACGCCGATATCGGCGCAAATCTTCCTAAAGGCGCCCTGCTGGTAGGTCCTCCCGGAACGGGAAAAACCCTGCTTGCAAAGGCAGTGGCGGGAGAAGCTCACGTTCCGTTTTTCTCTATCTCCGGTTCTGAATTTGTGGAGATGTTTGTAGGTATGGGAGCGGCCAAGGTGCGCGATCTCTTTAAGCAGGCCAATGAAAAGGCGCCATGTATCGTATTTATCGATGAGATCGACACTATCGGAAAAAAGAGGGATGGCGGCGGCTTAAGCGGAAATGATGAGAGAGAACAGACATTAAACCAGCTGCTCACGGAGATGGACGGCTTTGATGGGAAGAAGGGCGTAGTGATTCTTGCGGCTACGAACCGTCCTGAATCCCTGGATCCTGCCTTGCTGCGTCCCGGACGTTTCGACCGCCGGGTGCCGGTGGAACTGCCTGATTTAAAGGGAAGGGAAGCGATTTTAAAGGTTCACGGACAGCGTGTAAAAATGTCGGATGATGTGGATTACAATGCAATTGCCAGGGCAACAGCGGGAGCCAGTGGTGCGGAGCTTGCCAATATTATCAACGAGGCGGCTCTCCGTGCGGTGCGCTTTGGCAGAAATGCGGTAAAGCAGGAGGATCTTCAGGAAAGTGTAGAAACGGTTATTGCAGGCTATCAGAAAAAGAATGCTGTGATTCCGCCAGAGGAGCGCAGGATCGTTGCTTACCATGAGGTAGGCCATGCCCTGGTGGCTGCCTGCCAGAGCCACAGTGCTCCGGTGCAGAAGATTACCATTATCCCCAGAACCTCCGGGGCTTTGGGCTATACCATGCAGGTGGATCAGGGAGAGCGGTATCTGATGAGCAGGGAGGAGGCGCTGAATAAGATCGCGACCTTTACAGGAGGCCGTGCGGCGGAGGAAGTGATTTTCCGCTCCATTACTACCGGCGCGTCCAATGATATCGAGCAGGCTACAAAGCTAGCCAGAGCCATGGTGACCCGCTACGGCATGACGGACGAATTTGATATGGTAGCCATGGAGACCGTGAATAACCAATATCTGGGAGGAGATACGTCTCTTATGTGCTCTCCTGAAACAGCCAGGAAGATCGATGAGAAGGTAGTCCAGATTGTCCGTGAACAGCATGACAAGGCGGTACAGATCTTAAGGGAAAATGAGTCAAAGCTTCATGAGATTGCTGCCTACCTTTTGGATAAGGAGACGATCACTGGCGAGGAGTTTATGGAAATATTTGAGAAAAAAGCTCCAGAGACAAAGACAGACCCTGGGGAAGCATAACAGGAACACACAGTACAACAGCAGGCGGCATCCGGTATGTCCTTTATCAGCCCCGGTTCGGTGCAATCGTAAGGTTTTGTTCGATTGCATTTGAACAGGGGCTGTGTTAATATGAAATACCTGAAAGAGTGTATATTTTACAGGGATTGTCCCGTTTTCCGGGATGGGTATGAGCGGCACATGACGCCGGGAATGACTGAAAGGCAGGTAGAAAAGATGAGCAGTATTTTAGAGCAGCTTTATGCGGGAGATCTGGCTCCAGCAGAACGGAATATACAGGGAAATGAGGAGTACGATCGGCTCTGCCGGGAGTCTGTTCAGGAAATAAGAGAATTTTCAAAAAAACTGGATGAGCAGAGCCGCAAAGCCTTTGAACAGCTGCTGGAGCATTATCTGGAACTGACTTATATAGAGAAAAGCCAGACCTTCTGCGACGGTTTCCGTCTGGGGGCCGGGATTATGTGTGAGGTATTTCAGGGCAGACCCGCCGCTGATGGCTGGCAGTAAGCAATTTTGGAATATATTGTAAGTTCTGTTAAAAACGAACAAATGTTTGCAAAATAAAAAATATTGTGGTATACTGATGGTACACGAATTTTACTTTAGGAGTGAATGTCATGGCAAAACAGTATATTAAGATCCGGGGAGCCAGTGAGCATAATTTAAAAAATGTTTCCGTGGATATCCCCAGAGATGAGCTGGTGGTTCTGACAGGATTGTCAGGCTCCGGCAAGTCCTCTCTGGCCTTTGACACAATTTACGCAGAGGGACAGAGACGTTATATGGAGTCCTTATCTTCCTATGCCCGTCAGTTTTTGGGTCAGATGGAGAAACCGGATGTGGAGAGTATCGAGGGTCTGTCTCCGGCTATTTCTATTGACCAGAAGTCGACCAACCGCAATCCCCGCTCCACTGTGGGAACGGTGACAGAGATATACGACTATATGAGGCTTCTCTACGCCAGAGTGGGGATTCCTCACTGTCCCAAGTGCGGCCGGGAGATCCACAAGCAGACCATTGATCAGATGGTGGATCAGATCATGGAGATGCCGGAGCGCACCAGGCTTCAGCTTCTGGCGCCAGTGGTCCGGGGGCGAAAGGGCGAGCACGTCAAGGTGCTGGATCAGGCTAGAAAAAGCGGATATATGCGTGTGCGCATTGATGGCAATCTCTATGAGCTTTCCGAGGAGATCCGTCTGGAGAAGAATATTAAGCACAATATAGAAGTGGTAGTGGATCGTCTGGTGGTGAAGGAAGGGATTGAGAACCGCCTGACGGATTCCATTGAGACCGTGATGGGACTTAGCGGCGGACTTATGACAGTGGATGTGATCGGCGGGGAGCCGGTGAACTTCAGTCAGAGCTTTTCCTGTCCGGACTGCGGTATCAGTATCGACGAGGTGGAACCGAGGAGCTTTTCCTTTAATAATCCGTTTGGAGCCTGCCCGGAGTGCTTTGGCTTGGGGTATAAGATGGAGTTTGACGAGGATCTGATGATCCCGGACAAGTCCCTGTCCATCAATCAGGGAGCGATCGTAGTGCTGGGATGGCAGTCCTGCAGCGATAAGGGGAGCTTTACCCGCGCTATTTTGGATGCGTTAGCTGAGGAGTACCATTTTGATCTGGATACGCCCTTTGAAGATTACCCGAAGGAGATCCATGATGTTCTTTTATACGGCACTGGCGGACGGGAAGTGAAGGTTCGTTATAAGAGCCAGCGGGGCGAGGGAGTCTATGATGTAGCGTTTGAGGGCCTGATTGAAAATGTGAACCGCCGATATAAAGAGACCTTTTCTGAGGCCTCCAAGGCGGAGTATGAGACCTATATGCGCTTTACACCATGCCCTGCCTGTCGGGGCCAGAGACTTAAAAAGGAGTCCCTGGCCGTAACGGTGGGAGATAAGAATATTTATGAAGCCACCAATATGTCCATTGTAAAGTTCAAGGAATTTATGGATGAACTGAAGCTGACACCCATGCAGCTTACCATTGGAGAGTCCATTTTAAAAGAAATACGCGCCAGGATCAGTTTCCTGATCGATGTGGGCCTTGATTACCTTTCCCTTTCGCGTTCTACGGGCACCTTGTCCGGCGGCGAGGCTCAGAGGATCCGTCTGGCGACGCAGATCGGCTCCGGCCTTGTAGGAGTAGCCTATATTTTGGACGAGCCGAGCATTGGCCTGCATCAGCGGGATAATGACAAGCTGTTAAAAACGCTTCTGCATCTGCGAGATTTGGGAAACAGTGTTCTTGTGGTAGAGCACGATGAAGATACCATGCGGGCGGCGGACTGCATCGTGGATATTGGTCCAGGAGCAGGTGAGCACGGTGGGCAGATCGTAGCAGTGGGAACGGCAGAGGAGATCATGAAGGATCCCAATTCCGTCACAGGCGCTTACCTTAGCGGCCGTATCCGTATCCCTGTGCCGTCACAGCGCAGGACGCCTGCCGGATGGATCACTGTGAAGAAAGCGGCAGAGAACAATCTGAAGAATATTGACGTTTCCTTTCCTCTGGGGGTCATGACCTGCGTGACAGGCGTATCGGGATCGGGAAAAAGCTCGCTGGTGAATGAAATCCTTTATAAGGCTTTGGCAAAGAAACTGAACCGCGCCAGAACGATTCCCGGAAAGCATAAATGCATTGAGGGAACGGAGCAGCTGGATAAGATCATAGCCATCGACCAATCTCCCATTGGCCGTACTCCCCGGTCAAACCCGGCCACCTATACGGGTGTTTTTGATCTGATCCGTGATCTCTTTGCTTCTACCAGCGATGCCAAGGCCAAAGGATATAATAAGGGCCGTTTTAGCTTTAATGTAAAAGGCGGCCGCTGTGAAGCCTGCTCTGGAGACGGCATCATTAAAATCGAGATGCATTTTCTTCCGGATGTATACGTTCCCTGTGAGGTCTGCGGTGGAAAGCGGTACAACCGGGAGACACTGGAAGTAAAGTATAAGGGAAAGAGTATCTATGATGTGCTGAACATGACAGTGGAGGACGCATTGGAGTTTTTTGAAAATGTTCCTTCCATTATAAGAAAGATTCAGACGTTGTATGATGTAGGGCTGGGATATATCCGTCTGGGTCAGCCGTCTACGGAATTGTCCGGAGGCGAGGCTCAGCGTATCAAGCTGGCTACAGAGCTGTCCAAGCGCGGAACAGGAAAAACAATTTATATTCTGGATGAACCTACTACAGGGCTTCATTTCGCGGATGTTCACAAGCTGATTGAGATTTTGCGCCGTCTTTCTGATGGTGGAAATACCGTGGTGGTAATTGAACACAATCTTGATGTGATCAAGACTGCGGATTATATTATAGATATAGGTCCGGAGGGCGGTGATAAGGGCGGTACGGTCATTGCCAGGGGAACGCCTGAGGAAGTTGCTGAGAATCCGGCCTCTTATACTGGAAAGTACGTAAAGAAATATCTGCAGTAAGGGATCTGTGATGATTCATGTTTCAGGCTTCTTCGGAAGCCTGAAATTGTTTTAATATTCTTGATTTTATACACAAAACAAGTAAAGAGTTGCAGATGGAAAAATAAAATAAAAAAACTTGAAAAAGTTGTTGACATATAGAGGTTTGTTTGATATTATATATTTCGCGCCTGAGAGAGCGCAAGAGTGTTTGAAAAAATAAAAATAAATTTTAAAAAAGTTGTTGACAAAATAAAAGCGATCGGTTATAATAAATAACCGTTGCGGACGAAAAGTCGAACAACAAACGAGTTCCTTGAAAATTGAAGATTAAACAGTATGTAAAACC
>NZ_BLTJ01000015.1 GCF_013282095.1 Enterocloster alcoholdehydrogenati | reverse complement strand
ACTTTTTCACATCATGCTTCCTCACAGCCGTTACCAGCTGCTTTGGTGATGTCAGGCTACTGCTAATGGAATAGCAGGTTCGGTCAATAGCCGAACAATTAAATTATGCGACTTCGTGTCGCACCCACAGATAGGCGTCAAAGGTTCTTTCGGTCACATAGCGGTACACATGGACAAGGGGATTCTGGTTGCCCTGGCGCTCGATACGGCCTTTGCGCTGGGCGAGGTCTCCCGGTCTCCACGGACAGTCCAGATCATGAAGTGCCACCAGACGGTCCTGTACATTGGTGCCTGCGCCCATCTTGGCGGTGCTGCCCATAAGTACACGCACCTGACCGGTACGGACTTTGGAGAACAGCTCCTTTTTACGCACCTCGGTATTGGCTTCATGGATAAAAGCGATCTGGTCGGCAGGCATCCCCTGGGCAATGAGTTTCTGACGAATATCGTCATATACCGTAAAGACCGGTTCCTGCTCCGGCAGGGGTACAGCGCTTTCCAATGCATGAAGCAGTGGATTATCCAGCGTTTTCGCCGCCTTACTTGCAGGGGCTTTTGCCTGCGGGGTAGAAATGTCGCAGAATACCAGCTGGGTCAGCTTGTCAGCTTCTCCATCCCGCCAGATCTGCATGATGTTTTCCACGCACTGATTGACCTTTGTGCCGGGTTCATCCGGCAGCATCTGGTTGACGATCCTCTGGTCCAGCCCCAGCTTGCGGCCATCCGAGGTAATCTTGAGCATATTGTCCTGAGACGGGTCAACGGTTCCACTGTGTACCAGCGATGCGCGCTCCGAAAGAGCCTTGACCATTTCCTGCTGATGTTCGGTAGGCTGTGCCACAATGTTGTGGTATTCCACTTCCGGGGTAGGCAGATTCAGCTGGTCGGCAGTCTTAATGTCGGCCACTTCTTTGAACAGGTTCATCAGCTCCGGCAAATTAAAGAACTTGCTGAATCTCGTTCTTGCCCGGTAGCCGGTTCCCTCGGGGTCGAGTTTGTCAAGATACTTTTTGTGGATTTTCTAAATTAAACGATTTGTCCGTAAAGAAATCGCCCAAAACCTCGTGCTTGCAGATGTCTTGAAACACCGTATTCAAAGGCTTTTTGGCACTTTCAGACTGCTTTACATTTACGATGAATGTTGTCTTTCCAATGCATTGTGAATAAGAATGTTTCTGTTCTTTCATATAGTCCGTTCCTCTCTTTCATAAAATTTTGATTGATGGGTATTCACATTAGAACACCCATCAACCGCAGATTTTCAATATATCAACAAGTCATTAAGTCGTGAGTATAATGGAAAAGGTTATCTTTCCATACCACGCTTGTTTCTTCGAGCCTTGATACGCTCCTGTCGTTCTTTTTCCCTTGCTTCTTTTTCGGCTCGTTCCTGCGCTTCCTTAAAAGAAAAAAGTTGCTTCACTTTCTCGGTAAAAAGTTTAGCAACTTCGGGGAAATGCTCCAACGCTTGAAGAAAAGGTCTGCACTTTTCTTTCAGTTCGTCGTATTTGGTTTTCATTCTTTCAAGTGCGTTTGCACTGTCAAAATATTTCTGTCGGTAATAGTTTGCACTCTGTTCTAATTCGCTGATTTCCGCACGACTGGTAATGCCCTCTTTAGCAAGGGCAGTAAGCTCAGAATAATCCTCTTTGGAGATTGCCATTTTACCCGTGATTGTTTTCTGCCCCATACGGTCAATCTCGTTATAGGTTTTGGAAACATTACGGGCAGGCTCATACTTTATCTGTTCACGCTGAATACGCTTCTGCAACTTCTCTAATCGTTCCTTGTCCTGCTTGATTTGATATTGTAGGGAAGTAAGATGTTCCGCTGTACTTCCATATTCGCCACGCTGAAAGCCTTTGAAGCCTTGCTCCGTCATATGGTTAAACAATTCATCTTGCAGAATACTGTATGAAGCTCGGAACATCGGTTTTCCGTTCTTTCTGAGAAGCGGATTGCCTTTTTCGTCGGTCAGCGGAATATCCGATTTCCATTTCTTTGAATGGCTGATTTGATGAACAACTTCCTTAACCGTTCCTCGCAGTTTTTCATCTTTGCAACGCTTGCTCCATAGGATTTCTTTCTCCACCACAGGCAAAACCATAGCGTGAAGATGATAGTGGTAAACCTCTTTTCCAAGTTCCTCGGTTGCCGCTACATTGATTTCATCAGCGTGCATAACAGCCGATATGACATTATCAGCACCGAATTTTTCCTCGATAAAATGGAATGCTTCTTCGTAAAACTGCTTTGCATATTCGTAGCCGCCGTTACGCTCGAAGTACATTGTGTTCACATCAATCACAATCTCATTGAACAGCGTTGCGTCTTTCCTCAGCCCTCGAAGCGACACCATACCGTCAGTTTCCATCTGCTTTAATTGTTCCATATAGGTCGGGGCAAAAGGCTTTTTGAAATGCACATTATAGGGTATGCGTTCCTCAATCACATTCATATTTTCATAGGTTTCATTCTTGCGTTCGTTGTGCCTTTCTGCCTTGCTCACATCAGAAGCGGTGTACTTTTTAACCCTTGCACAACTCATATCCGCCTTGTTGTTTTTCGCCATTTTTGCTCTCCTTTCTCGGCAGGGCGAAGCCATTACACAACATTCTTTGAATGTGTGTAACCCACTATGACACTTTCAGACTTCGTCTGCAAAGATGTCGTGGGCAAGGGTGTTCCCCCTTGACCTCCTTTGATACCTCAATCACAAAAACAGACTGTCCCACCGACAGGCATTCTGTTTTTATTCTCTCGGTATATCGCTCATCGGCAAAGACCAATACCAAAGAAAACCTTTCTTCTTGGAGATAACTCCTGCGTTTTTCTTTGCCTTTTTGATGGTCGATTTCTTGAACCCTGCGGCTTCAAGTTTTTCTTCACAATCCGAAGAAAGCATTTCTCCGCCCTGCAACATTTCAATGAGAAATGATTTTGCTTTCATCTCTTTTTCATTCGGTCTGCCTATTTGTGGGGCAAGAGATAAAAACGCTTCTTCGGCTGTCATTTCCATTTCGGAAATGAAGTTCACACCTTTCTCGGCAACCTCAAAAAGAATTGCCGAACCTGTCGGAGCAAGATTTGATTTCACTTGCACCAAATATCTTTCCGCAGGTGCTTCCTTGTTCGGTGTGCGTGTGATTGCAAGAATGCTTCTTGCAGCACCCGCAATGTCAATCGAGCCGTTGGTGCGGTAGAGTGGATTATTATCTTTCATCTTGTTCATATGAGCGATAATGACAATCGCACAACCCGTATCTTTTGCAACCGCTATCAGATGGTTAAACTCCGCTCGTGTTTCGTTGGCATTATTCATAGAGCAATTCTCTCCGATATACGAACTCAACGGGTCAAGAATTAGAAGCTTTGCATTGTACTTTTCAATCGCTTCACGAATGCGGTTATCTCCGAAAGATAAAGTCTTTTCATCTTCCTTGATGAAGATAAGATTTTCTCCGTCTCCGCCGGCAGAATTGAAGCGGGGTACTACGGTATCGTCTGCGTCATCTTCCGTTGTCTGATAGATGATAGTCATAGGCTCATTTTCTTCCGTTTCGGTAAAGGGGATAGGTTCGCCCTTTGAGAGCAGGGCGGCGATGGAAAGCATTAACTTGCTTTTCCCATCGCCCGGATCTCCCTGCAATAGCGTAACTTTGCCAAACGGAATATACGGATACCACAGCCACTTTACTTCTTTCGGCTCGATTTCACTTGCCTTGATGATTTCAAGAGGTACGCTGAAATTCATTTCGTTTTCATTTAGTTTCATTTTTTCTTGTTCTCCTTTTCTCTGAAAATATAAAAACCACAGATTGATACTAAAACCTTGGTTGTGTTGCTTTTCGGGGCTTAAATCAAGGAAAAATCCTTGTTTTAAGCCTTTCAAAAAGAAACACAAGGTCTTTGTACTAACCTGTGGTTATGTATAAAATTGTAGATTTTAGGGTAACAAAAAACACCGTATTTCTACGATGTTTTTGCTTAAATACTTGTTTTTAGTTACAGACAAACCTGAAGTTAACTATTTATCAATTCCTGCAATTCGTTTACAAAACGGCAAATGTGAAATCCGTCACATACTGCGTGATGAACTTGAATTGCCAAAGGAAGTATAATTTTGTTATCTTCTTTATAATATTTCCCCATAGTAAAAATAGGAATCAAATAATCATATCCTTTCTGCAAATTCAGATTAAAGCCATCGAAGGTTGACCACGGTATCATAGATACATTAAAAATGTTTTCCGGAGCATTTGGCTTTCCTTCCATTCTATGATTGTTTCCATACCGTTGCGTATCACTTTCATAATCTGCTAAAAATGATTTAAAGTCAGACTTACACTCAGTCCAAAGGCTGGAAAATGTTTCAGTATCATTGTGAAATATTGTATAGCTTGGTATCATCTCATCATATATCCCCAATTCACCATCTTGATTGATTGCCGTCCTAAACTCTGAATGGCGGTTTACAATCATTGCAATATAATAAAGCATTGCAGGATATAGTTTCATTCCCTTTTCCTTTATTTGTGTGATATCCACTTTAACGGTCATGCTGTATGTACAAGGTACACTTGCAAAGTAGTGGTCAAAATACTCTTTTCTGTTCCAACTATTTTTATCAATTTTTTCAAATACCATCTAAGTTCCCTCTCAAATTCAAGTTTATCGCTCTAATGAACAAAGATATTATACCACATTTTTGTGAATTTTTCAACTTGCCCACTTCGACTGCACTCCCGACTTAATAACTTCTTGAACACTTGCCGAAAAAGAAAAACTGCCATCACTTGACAGCAGTTCTCTTTCGGATAGTATTCCGTTATGAATACACAATATCGTTTAATACGATTTCATCTACGCAAGCTCTGATATTGTTCATCAATCCTATCCATCTCATCATATCCACAGCCTTTAATTGCTCGGTAACGCCTTGCTTTCTTGCCATTTCCTTTATGAGATATTCAGCCATATCACAAGCCGAAGTGTCAATCTCGGCAAGGTGTTCATATAACTTTCCACTTGTCATCAGAGTGTAATATAAAACTCGCTTGTGTTCTTTCAAATATCGCTCTCGCATTCTTCCGTACCTTGAAAGCAAAGGTTTTTCTTCTGCGGTTAAGCAGGGGTAGTAATAGTCCCCGATAAGTTCATATCGGATACCCGTTCTTTCGTCTGTGATAAATCTTTGCATTGCAGCTTCTCCTTTTCTTTTTTATGGTGGTAAAATTCCAATGTTTTCTTATTGTGATTTACCCTTTGACATTCTTCGGAGCAGAATTTCTGTTGGCTGTGTGTAGGCCAATAGGAATTGCCGCACACAGCACATACACGCTGTCGGTAATAGTGATTTCCTCGTTCTGCTTCTCGGTCTGTTTTCTTTTTGTCTTGCCTTGCTTGATAGCAGCACTCTTTGGAACAGAACACCTGTCGGTTGCTTGTCGGGATAAACTCTTTGTTGCAATGAGGGCAAACCTTTGTCTTAACGATTTCGCCACCGTTTTCAGCGATTTTCTGTGCCTTTCGCTTTTCTCGGTAGGCTTTTTCACGCTTGCGCTGTCTTGCCAAGCGTTGCTGTTCCTCCTGCTCTTTCTGTGTTTCTATCTCGGCAAGTTCTTCTTCGGTATAGGCAATATCCACTTGACCGACATAGTTAAAATAAATATCGACCTTTTGTGTTCGTGCTTTTCCCACACCCTCTGCTTCATAAACCACTATCTTATCAACAAGTTCATTAAACATTGTATCGGAGATTTCCGTAGGATTTTTACACTTGCGTATCAGCGAAATGAAATGCTTAATATCAACGGAACTTACTTTTTCTTCGGCAAGTTCTGTTTTCATCGTTTCCATTTTCGTTTCCAACTCTGCCTGCTCGTCATCATACTGTTTCATCAGTTGCTTATACTGTCTTTCGGGCAGTAATCCCGACATAAGATTTTCATACAAGCCACGAACAAGGGTAGAGAGTTCGTCATAGCGTTTCTGACAGCGTTGCAGTTCCGATTGATTGTGTTTCGGCTTTTCCTCCTGTTTTTCATTCCAAAGAGATTGCAGTTCCAAAGCAAATGCTTGTTCATCATTCAGAACAAACCTTGAAAAGCGTTTGACAGATGATAATATCAAGGCTTCAACATTATCGGTACTAATCGAATGACTGGTACAACTGTTCACTCTGCTTGCATACCCACCGCAACGGTAAGAATACTGCACAGAACCGTCTTTTTTGCTGTAATGTGTCTGCAAAGTCATTCTTCTTCCGCAATCGGCACAGTACAAATATCCGCTTAAACGGTTGCTGTGCGTTCCCCAAGCCGAGGCACGATTTACTCTGCTTCTGCGTTTTTGAACGCTGTCCCAAAGTTCCTGCGATATGATAGGCTCGTGTGTATTCGGAAATACATACTGTTCTTCTTCGTCTGTGCTTTTTCTCTTGTGAAGTTTGAAATTTGTGCTTACCGACTTTCGCAAAACGGTGTGACCGAGATATTCCTGCCTGCCTAAAATATTTCTTATCGTTGACATTGCCCAAAGATAAGGGTTTGTGAACTTGTTGCCGTTGTACTGTTCGGGGTGGTATTCCTTTGCGTATGCCGCAGGGGTTAAAACTTTTTCTTCGGTCAGTATTTCTGCGATTGCCCTTGTACTTTTGCCATCATTGGCAAGAGTAAAGATACGCTTTACCACTTCCGAAGCCACAGGGTCAACCACAAGCGTTTGTTTGTCGCTCGGCAGTCGGTTATACCCATAAGGGATAGAACCGCTACAACGCTTTCCGTCTTTCATACGGGCATCGAATATAGCCTTGATTTTGTTGCTTGTGTCTTTGGCATACCATTCGTTCATAATATTCAAAAACGGAGCAAAGTCATTATCCGAAGCGTTGTTACTGTCAATACTGTTGTTAATTGCAAGGAAACGGACATTTTTCTGTGGAAACAGAACTTCCGTATAAAAACCTACTTGCAGATAATTTCGCCCCAATCGGCTCATATCCTTAACAATCAAGGTTTCTACATTTCCTGCTTCAACTTCTTTTATCAGAGATTGAAAGCCAGGGCGATTGAAATTTACACCCGAAAATCCGTCATCGGTAAAATGGCGAATGTTCTCAAAACCATTCCTACGGGCATAATCTTCGAGGTATTTCTTTTGATTGGTAATAGAATTACTCTCGCCAGTAAGGTCATCATCTCTTGACAAACGCTCGTAAAGTGCTGTAATTCTTGAAGTCCTTGACATTTTCTTATCCTCCTTTCCGTATGTATTTTTTCAATTTAGGACAGTTAATTTTTTTGTCCTATTAAAGTATAGCCCTCCGGTGCCAGCTCCAATGCTGTGACAGTCTCCCCAAATCGGGAAGCCCAGCAGTCGAAGTGGGTCATGTTCAGTTCTTGCAGGCGTTCATACTGAAGGTAGCGCTGCATGGTGTAAAGCTCGGTCATGGAGTTGCTGACCGGTGTGCCGGTGGCAAAGATCACGCCACGGTTTCCGGTGATCTCATCCATATAGCGGCACTTGGCAAACATATCGGAGGATTTCTGCGCGTCCGATGTGGATAAGCCTGCCACATTTCGCATTTTTGTGTATAGAAACAGGTTTTTATAGTTGTGGGCCTCATCCACGAACAGCCGGTCCACACCCAGTTGCTCAAAAGTTACCACATCGTCTTTTCGCCCCTCGGCTTGCAGCTTTTCCAGTCTGGCTTCCAGAGACTTTCTGGTACGCTCCAGCTGCTTGACGGTAAACCGCTCGCCGCCGCTGGCCTGCACCTCTGCGATGCCCTCGGTGATCTCGTCGATCTGCTCATAGAGAAGCCGTTCCTGACGCTCCCGGCTGATGGGGATACGCTCAAACTGGCTGTGTCCCATGATGATGGCGTCGTAGTTACCGGTGGCAATACGGGCGCAGAACTTTTTGCGGTTATGGGTCTCAAAGTCCTTTTTGGTTGTGACTAAGATGTTGGCAGAAGGATAGAGGCGCAGAAACTCCGATGCCCACTGCTCAGTCAGGTGGTTGGGAACCACAAAGAGAGATTTCTGGCACAAGCCCAGGCGTTTGGCTTCCATCGCAGCGGCCACCATCTCAAAGGTTTTGCCTGCGCCTACTTCGTGTGCCAGCAGGGTATTTCCGCCATACAGCACATGGGCGATGGCACTTTTCTGGTGTTCCCGCAGGGTAATGGCCGGGTTCATGCCGCCAAAAGTGATATGGCTGCCATCATACTCGCGGGGACGGGTAGAGTTCATTTCTTCGTTATACTGGCGCACCAAAGTCTGGCGGCGCTCCGGGTCTCTCCAGATCCAGTCCCTAAATGCTTCCCGGATAGCCTGCTGTTTTTGAGCAGCCAGGGTGGTCTCCTTGGCATTCAGCACGCGGCGCTCTTTTCCATCCGCGTCCTCTATGGTGTCATAGATACGGACATCCCGCAGGTTCAGACTGTCCTCCAAAATCTTATAAGCATTGGCGCGGCTGGTCCCATAGGTGGTATAAGCTGCCACATCGTTGTAGGATACGGAAGATTTCCCCTTGATCTGCCATTCAGCAGTAAATGAGGAATAATTGACCTCAATGCTGCGCTGGAGATAAAACGGGGTGTTGAAGGTCTCGTACATAAACTGCTGGATATATTCCTTGTCGATCCAGGTGGCACCAAGGCGCACCTCGATCTCCGACGCATCCAGGTCTTGGGGCTGGGCGGCGGTAAGAGCTTCCACATTGACTGCAAAAGAAGAGTCCTGCTGTGCCGCCCGCTGCGCCTGACGCAGTTTGCGGCGTACATTGCCGGAAAGGTATTCATCAGCAGTCACAAAATGGGGTGTGCCGTCCTGTTCCAGCTGTCCCGGTACACGGAAGATCACGCCTTGCAGCTCTCCGGCCAGTTCTTCTTTTGTTTTTCCGGTAAGCCGACTCATATAGCTCATATCTACGCAGGCCTTTTCCGAGATGGACACCGCCAGTGCTTCGCTTGCCGTATCCACAGTAGCCACTGCCTGATGGGGCTTGATGGTCCGTTTGGTGAACATATCCGCCTTGCGCTCCAGCTTTCCGTCCTCGTCGATAACTTCCAGCGCACAGAGCAGGTAATAGGAAGAATCATCTGCATAGGCCAGCCGATTTGCACGGTCGTTGATGAGACCGTATCTGGCAGAAAAGCTATCATAGAGCCGGTTCAGTTCCGCCTGTTTTTGGGTAATGGTGCTGTCTGGAACCGCTGCATCCATCTGAAGGTCGATCAGTTCCTGCACACAATCACGCAGTCCCACAAGACCTTTCACGCGGGCTTCGGCGGTGGCGTTGAGGTCAGGGCGCACCATGCGGCTGTTTTCCCGATAGTACACCTGCCCGTCTACAATGGCATAGGAATAGTTCTTCACATTTGGGTCGGCAGGAATGGAGGTGTCAATGGCTTCGCCTTCGCCCAGCTCCGGCAGCTCTGCCTCCTGATAAGTGCCATGAATGTACTTCACAGCATCATGCAGCTGGTCGGAAAGCTCCAGTCCCTCGATAGGGTTCACGGTGTAATCCATACCATGAGCAGTGCTTACCGGCTCCTGTCTGCCCAGCACCATTTCCGGGTGGTCGATAAAATACCGGTTGATGGCAAACCCATCCTGCGTCGTCGCGGACTGCGCCTGCTCGTTTCCGCCTTGCGGCGAAAAGCTCGCTTGCTCCGTCGCTCCTCCTTCTCCCACAAAGTCTTGCGACTTTGCGGGAACCCTGATAATGCCGGTCTGCGTCCACTCTGGTGCAATGTCCAGCGGGCGGTCCCGCTTTTGGAGGAAGATGATGTCCGATACCACCTCGGCACCGGCATTCTTTTTGAACGCGTCATTGGGCAGACGGATAGCTCCCAGCAGCTCGGCACGCTGGGCAAGATAGCGGCGCACGGTGGAATCTTTGGCGTCCATGGTATAGCGGGAGGTCACAAAAGCTACCACACCACCGGGACGCACCTGGTCCAGTGCTTTGGCGAAAAAGTAGTTGTGAATGCTAAAGTTCAGCTTATCGTAGGCTTTATCCCGGACCTGATACTGACCAAAAGGTACATTGCCGATGGCAAGGTCAAAGAAGTCACGCCTGTCGGTGGTCTCAAAGCCGCCTACTGTGATGTCCGCCTTGGGATAGAGCTGCTTTGCGATGCGCCCGGAAACCGGGTCCAGCTCCACGCCGTACAGACGACTGTTTCGCATTTCCTCCGGCAGCATACCGAAGAAATTGCCCACACCCATAGACGGCTCCAGAATATTTCCAGTCTCAAACCCCATACGGCCCACCGCTTCATAGATTGCCTGGATAACCGTAGGGCTGGTGTAATGGGCATTGAGGGTAGAGCTTCTGGCGGCGGCATATTCCTCCGGGGTCAGCAACTCTTTCAGCTGGGCATACTCTAAAGCCCATGCCAGTTTTTCCGGGTCAAAGGCATCTGAAAGACCGCCCCAGCCCACATAACGGGAAAGAATCTCCTGTTGTTCGGGGCTTGCCTGCTGTCCGGCAGCTTCCAGCTCTTTCAGCAAACGAATGGCATTAACATTTGCCTGGAACTTGGTTTTTGGACCGCCTTCGCCCAAATGCTCATCGGTAATGCGGAAGTTCTGTGCATTGCGGCGCAGGTTAGCCTTGTATTCCTCATAGGAGGCTTCCTCGGCAGCTTTGGCATTGGGGAAGGTCTGCCACTGGCCGTTGACCTGAATGGAAACCGGGTGTTCATCCAGCACTTCCTCAAAGGTTTTCTCCGGCTCAGTCACAGGGGCTGGTGGCTCTGGCTCCTCAATATGCAACCGTTCCACCACCACATCATAAGGCAGATTGTTCTTATCGCCCGGATAGACGGCCATGGTCTCGGAATGGAAGGTCGGGGATTCGGTAGCCGGTTGGGGCTGTTCCTGTCCAAAGCCGTCCTGCTGACGGGCATACATCCCGCGCAGCAAAGGCGCAACCTCATCCCAGCGGAAATACAGCACAGCCAGACGCTTTTCCTCTACATCCATGACTTCCAGTTCTATGCCCTGTGCCGTGGTACGGTAATCGGCAATATCGCCGGTCTCCAGATTCAGTGTCTCGATCTCACCGGAATAGGCTCTGCTCAACCAGTAGGCGATCTCGCTGTTGCTCCTGCCGGATTGCAGCAGCGTGGAAATCTGCTTTTTATCCGCTTCATCCATCAGTCCATTAGCTAATACATCCCGTAAGCCCTGATCTGCCTTGTCCGGGGCAATAGGAAGAAACTCGGTATAGTAAGCATTGCGGCGGTCTGCCCGAAGCAGCTGCTCGAACTGTTCTTTGCGCTCTGCCCGATAGATGGGATATACCATGCCGGTGGGCAGAAGCTGCACGGTGTCATCCCGCAGCTCGGTGATCTGATAGGCGTCATCCTCGATATACACGGTATCGCCCACGGCATAAACCGGGGCGGCAGGATCATAGGATGTTCTTTGCGGAGTTGGGCGGCGAACTGCGTCATATTCCTCATCGGAAATAGCAACTTCGGAAGTCTGCTCTGTCTCAGCAGCTGCGATCTGCTCTACATCCGACATCACCTGTTGGATAAACGGATCATTGTCCAGTTTTTCCGGGTCTGCCACCTGGCCGTTGACGATCCCTCTTTCTTCCAGAGCTTCCCGGATGGCGATTGGGTCGATGTCGTCAAAACGGTTCTGTTCTTCTTCGGTATAGAACCGGTCCTCCTGAATGAGCTGGGCAATCCGGCGCTGTACCTTCGGCCAGGGCAGCTGCGTTTCCTCCGGGCTGCCGGCACGGACAACGAACAGGCTGTTGCTGTTACTGCCGCCGTATTCCTGAGCCAGCCATGCGGCGGTATCTTTTTCTCTTGCATGGTCTTTCATATAGCGGACAACAGCGTGTTTACTCTCGATATTGCCGTTCCATGCACAAAGGGCAGTATCAATATCTTCCTGAGAAAGAGGGCGCAGAAGCTCATGGAGCTTTGGATAGGTCTCGTCGATCACTTCCCGGTGCAGACGCTGACGGAACTCCGGCACATCCGAATAGAGTCGGATCAGCTCCATATCCTTAGAACCAAGGACTGCACGGCGCACAGCGGCATTACCCTCGATGACAGCATTTTCACGGTCAGAATGACCGCAGGCATTGCGGTATGCGGTATCCTCGGAAATGGCGGCAGTCACCACAGGCTTATACTGCTCAAACTGCTCCCCAAGGGTAGGCTTTGGAGTTTCTTCCTCCACCTCCGGCTGCTGGGCTTGGATGGCATCTTCTTCTGCCAGTTCCTTTTCAGTCTGGATTTTGTCATACTGCGCCTGTTCCTGTTCGGTAAGATAGCGGCCTTTCTGGACAAGAGAGGTAATGCGTTTGGCAACCTTTTCCCAGTTCAAGTGAACATCCGGGCAGTCCTGCTTTTTATAGTGCAGTCCTTTCCCATCGTGATCTTCGCCGCTGTGTGTTGCGCCGGACAAGGCATGAGAGCGTCCGCCAATGCCATACTCGTCTTTGAGGAATCTCACTTTCTCCTTATCCGTATGGTTTGCCATGAAGAACGCATAGATACGGCCTTTTCCTCCGGCGAAACTGCTTCCGCCGGTCATGGCGGCGTCGATCTCATCCTCGGTAATAAAGTGCTGGACGATTGGCACTTGGGAAAGCTCTGAAGAAAAGGTCCTGCGGGGCAGGTCAAGGTCCTTCAGGTTCTCCCAGATCTCCCTCGGTCTATGATAGTGAAAACGCAACAGGTCACGGTCCTGCTGATAGGCAGTCCAGAAGGCAGCGTATTCTTCCTTGAGGGTCTGGCGGAAAGCCGGGTCACTCAGCTGCTCCGTCAGGCGGCGGGTCTCCTCTGGGAATCCATTGCCTTTGATCTCTGACAGGCAGGACAAATATCCGGCTTTTCTGGCGTCCTCACTGAGATCGTGATACAGATGCCAGAGCTTTTCCGAGAGGAGGGAGCGTTCATAGCCTGCCGCTTCTGCAAGCTCCACATTGGAGGCAAACTGACCACTTTCCAAAAGCTCCCCGATACGCTCTGCGGCGCGCTCCCAAGAAATGATCTGGGCAGACCTGTCATAACGGACAGACTTCCCGTGGGAAAGATGGATACCATCCTCGGCATACCATGCACTCACACTGCCAAGGCCGTTGCCGCCGTGGTACAGCGTTTTCAGTATCTCGGCAATCTCAGCGGTGGTTTTCTGCTTTTCAAATGCTGCAACCACACGCTCCCTCTGACGATCTGTATTGCCGCCCAAACGCAGCACATGGTCAATATCATTTTGGGCAAAAGAAAAAGCAGAGGATGTATGCGCTACATTCTCTGCTTCATCTATGGATTGGATCTGTTCCGCTTCGGAGAGGAACAGGTTTAGAGTCAGCTGTTGATAAGCTCCGCCATCAGAATCTCCTCGGCCTGAGCTTTGCAGGTGTTCATCAGCCCCACCCACTTCATGGGATCGCTGGCTTTCAGTTCCTCGGTGGCTCCCGCTTCCTTCGCCAGCTGGGGCATCATCTGCTCCAGTCTGCTCTGGGCGGTCTCGTCGATCTCCAGAAGGTGCGGGTACAGCTTCTCGCTCAGCAGCATCTGGTTGTAGAGGATGGGACGATGTTCCTTCAGGTAGGTTTTCCTCATCCTGCCGTACTTGCCCAGGGGTTTCTCCGGCTGCTGGCTCAGCTTCAGGTCGGGAATCAGATAGTCTCCGTTCTGGATATAGGTCATGGGATTGTTCATCTTGTTTGCTCCTTTCTTGGTTGGCTTCGCGCTCTGCATTTCGGACGGTGACGCCGATCTGCCGCAGCACCTGCTGGTTGATCTGGCTGACCGCTGTTCCTAACGCCCCGATGGTAGACGGGGTGTTGAAATCAAAGATCGCCATGAAATCTTCGTGGTCGAAGTAGCGTTCCGACTCCAGTCCACAGCGGGACATCAAAGCGTAAGTGATGCTGACGGTGGCGGCTGCCTTGAACTGCACTCCGATGTTATACTCATCATATTCCTCCAAAAAGGAACCGTCAACGATATAGAAGAAGTCCTGCTGATGCTCCGTCCAGTATTCCTCGGCCAGTTTTCCGGCTACCTCCGTAAGCTGTCCGGCAAGATCATCACCGGAAACATCATAGGTGCGCTCCAGCATGGCCTGCACGGAATCCAGATGGCGCTCCTCCAACTGCCACAGCCAGGGAGTGCGGGAATATTCACGGGTTCCGGTGTCGGAAATGTCAAAGACATAACGCAGGCGAGGTCTGTCCCCGGAATCATCCACCAGAGCGATTCCCTTGGAACCGCGCCTTACATAACGGCCCATCTTTTCATTCCACAAATCGTACTCCGCACAGGCGGTGGCGTCCGGTCGCTGGGCATAGATCATCAGCTGCTCATGGAACGGGTACTTGTAAAGGCGGGAAGCAGTAGTGAGAAACCCTGCCCATTCCTGCCAGCTCCCCGTGAGCTGTGTTGCCACCTTGTCCGCCATCTGTGCATATAGTTCAGCTTTGGTTGGCATAGTGTTCTGTCCTCCTTTCAGTTTTGGGGTAAAAAGGCGGGGTGGCAGATCGCCACCCCATCCCTGCGGTTATGTTGTTTACTGGTCAAAATCCGGGTACAGCTCCAGTTCGGCAAACTTCTCATCGGTCATCGCACAGAGCTTCGTAAGGGCGCTGTCGGTCAATTCCCTCAGTTCCGTTTCCTCCGGCGAAAGCTCGCCGCGCATCTCACGCAGACTGTCAATCAGCCCGGTGCGGCTGCCGGTATTGTAAATGCACATCAGGTTCATTTCCTCAAAGGTAAAGTTTCCCATATCAAATCTCCCTTTCCGCACTCTTTTTGGGTGCTGTCTTTTTGTGTTCTGTCTTGGGCTGGCCTTTCAGCTGCTCCATGACGGACTTTTTCTTTTCCCGTTCCTTCCGATGAACGGCATCAGCCAAGTCCATCAGGGAAATGGACTGACCGCTTCGGGCCTGCTGTTCCAGCTCTGCCACGGTCGGCTCTTTTGGGCCATTGTTGATGATACCGTCGATCATACCGTAGTCATCCTCCAGCATCATTTCCGCATTTTTCATCGGATTGTCCGGCAGGAATCCGGGGATCTGGGTAAAACCAACACTGTCACAGTAATGACAGGATACCTTACCGTCCTGTCTGATCGCAACGATGTCGCTGACGCTCATGGAGGGACTGTGAAAGTCCACGGGCTTTTCCAGATTGAATTGCTGATATAGTTTTTCCAGCTGCTCCGGCACAGTGCCAGACTCCCTCAGAGGAGCTGTGTAAATGAGGTCATAATTGCTGCGGTCTATGGAAATGTTATGGGACTTTAACCAGTCCAGATTCATAAAGCGCACATTCTGCGGATCGTCACGACTTACCTGATAGATGGCAAAGCAATCTCTGTTCTGGGAGAGAAATGCCTGTTCGCGTTCCTGCTGATGTTCCTGACGCTCCATGACCTTTTCGTGGAACTGAGGGCTTTTCTCCCATTCCTCATGGTCCACACCGAAAAGACCGCCATGATCCATGATTTCCTGCGGGTCAAACACCATGCTCTCCGTATTGTCCTCATGTAGCACATAGACGGTCAAACCGGCGGCATCCAGTTCCAGCGCCCGTTCTCTGGTAACAGGGAACATCCCATCATAGGAGTAGCCGTATTCCTGCATATCTGGTGTGGAGACCTGCTCATCCGGCATGGGGTATTCATCCAGTGCCTGCTCCTGTGCTTCCGGCAGCTGGGAAGAAGCAGCCATCTGACTGACCTCTGCCTGCATCTGCTGGTAGGCAGCTTCCTGCAAGGTCTCAATCATGGACAACGGTGCGTATTTTACCGAGTCTCTGCCCAAATCGTTGTCATCACAAATCTGGAGAACTGCCTTCATGCGGGAAATCTCCGGCATATTCAGCTGACCACCATCCAGCTCTTTCATGGACGCGGCATCGTAAAGGGTATAGTCCCAGCCGCTGTCACAGGATTGGATATGAAGATAGGTGGCATCGTCAATCAGAAACAAAGCCTCCTGCTGGTTGGCGTCCGCCCCCAGCACTTCCATTTCCGGCATTGCCGCAGCCAGTTCCTTTACCGCTTTTTGCACCAGAGGATTATCACGGTAATAGTCGATTGCCTGGATGGTGTCCAGGTCAATGGTCTGGCCGGTCAAAATCGGAAAAGGTCCTTCATAGTCGCTTCCGTCTTTCAGCTCAAAACCAATGCCCTTGATCCCGTTCATTCGTTCTGCCGGAATCTCCTGATAAATGCGGATTGCTTCCTCCAAAGACAGGTTATCGTGGTATTCTCCGAGGTTTGGAAATTCCATGCACTCTGCTACATAGTAGGTCAGATCGCCGGTCTGCTGTCTATCAGATACCTTAGCGGCATCTTCTTGTTGCTCTATCGGGGCGGGTTCCGGCTCTACCTTTGCATGAGGGTCGATTCCGCGCTCTTTGCAGATTTCCTTATAGTGGCGCTCAATGTCGGAGATCAAAGTGCCGGAGGTTTTGTTGATGGTCTCCAAACTGGCTCTCAGCTCTTTCAGCTCTTTGCCCTGGCTCCAGCTTGCAATATAGCCGAAGCTGTTTTCTCCGGTCTCGATGCCAAAATACTTGCAGACCGCATAGGAGATGCTTTCAGCCTCCACTTCCTCCGTGTGGCGGTTTTTGATTGCCCGTTTTTCTGCGGTTGGATCTTCCTCAACTGCAAGACGCCATTCAAACTGATTTTCGTCCACATAACGCCAATCCATATCAGAAGCAAACTGTTCGGCTTCTTTTTCTGTGGCAAAATCCAACTTGAAATCATGTTTGGTTCCACCTTCACTCTCCTGCACAACCTTCCATGACGGTAGCATTTCATATTTTTTAGGGTCATGGAGCTTGCTGTGGGCAATCTCGTGTACTGTGGCTGAAACCGTCTGAACCTCACTCATGCCCTGACGAATGGCAATTTTCTGATGATCAGCAGAAAAATAGCCGTCCGTATCAGCGGCCATTGCTTCAAAAGTAATCGGCACCGGTGCGCTGCGGCGCAGGGCCTCCATGAATGCCTCATAATTTGGCACATTGCCGGAAAGGGAGGAAGCAAGCTCCGGCAAAGGTTTCCCGTCGGTCTGACTCACATCAAAGACCTTGACAGGGCGAAACATGGGAATCTCGATTTCTTTTTCCTCTGTGACGATCTTTCCGTCTTTATCCAGAATCGGAGCCTTGGTATCTGGGTCCAGCTTCTGCTCCTCGATTTTCTTCTTATACGGTGTGGGAGCGATGATGGTAATGCCATGCTCGCCCTTTTTTACATGACGCTCAAACTGGTCTTTCCACTTATTGTATCCGGCTACCAATGTGGCGTCCGGCTTCTGCATATAGATGAGCATGGTGTTGTTTACCGAATAGCGGTGGAAGCGGGACATGACGGACAGATAGCGCATATACTTTTCACTCTCAAACAGTTCCTTGATGCCCTGCTCGATGCCATCTGTGATTTCCCTTAGCCGTTCTCGGTTGGTGGGTTTGTTCTCAGCCATGATTTTCAATCTCCTTTCCAAGTGTGTGATTTCTGCTGTGTGTTCTGCAATCCATGCCTTTTGTTCTTCTTCACTTTCATAAAGGAAAAGGTCCAGCAGGTATTCTACATAGGCTTTCTTCTGGATTGCTTCCACAAAACGGGGGTGCGGTTCTTCCTCCGGTGTCCTGGGAGAACGGTCGGCTTCCCATTTTTTCAGCAGATGGTAATAATCGGACAGTACGCGGTAACAGCGCTGTCGATCCTCCCGAAACTTCTGTGCCTCGGTTTTTTGCCGGACATATCTCCTGCGGGGCGGGGCCTGACTGTCATAGATCAGGCCAAAGTCCTGTGCCAGTTTCTCCGCCGCTTCTTTTGGGGAGAGGTCAAAGAGCTTTTCGGTAAAGTCGATCACATCCCCATCTTCACCGCAGCCAAAGCAGTGGAATCGCAGGTCTACCTTCATGCTGGGGTTCTTATCATCGTGAAAAGGACAGCAGGCCATGCCATTTCGCCTGACTTTTATCCCATAAAACTCTGCCGCTTCTCTGGTGCTGACCGACTGCTTGACCGCTTCAAATACATTCTCTGCCATGTGCCTTTAACTGCCGGACTTTCGCATAGGAGGCTGGTATCCGGCAGCTTTCGCACGCTCACTGGCAGCTTTGCGACGCTCGGCGCTGTATGGCTCCCTGACTGATACACACCGCTTGGGAACGGTAAAGTTATGGGCGTCCTTTCGGGTGATTTGGTCGGGGTGCTTTTTTGCCAGCAGTTCCAGCTTCTCCATCAGACGGGGATCGTGGGTGTAGACCTCAGCCATTGGTTCTGCCTGGTTATAGAGGAGAATGGTTTCCCGTTCCGCTAAAGAGAGCTTCATCGGCTGCCTCCTTTCCGCTGGTCAAATTCCAGCTTGAAGTTAGCGTACTGTCCATCATCCTCCAAAACCACAGCGGCATCGTAGGTCTTTCCAGTTTTCTCCGAATATAGGCCCGTCACACGGACACGGCCATCTTTCAGCAGTGCAGACACCACAGCCTTGGTGGGCTGTTTTTTCTTGGCAGCCCACCATTTGTTGTTTTTCCAGATTGCAAATTTGCAATCTTTGTTCTGACAGAAGAAGCCTTTTTGCAATTCTGCAACTTCACCGCCGCAGCGGGGGCATTTGCCCACCACCTCACGGGGCGGAGTGAACAGGTACTCGGTTCCCTTGATGACCTGATAAGTCCCCACCAGATCTTTCAGCATGGTGCTGATCCCGTCCAGAAACTCCTCCGGGGCAAGCTGCCCGCGCTCGATCTCTCCCAGGCGGTACTCCCACTCGGCAGTCAGAAGCGGCGATTGCAGCTGTTCCGGCAAGACTGTGATCAGGGAGACTGCATCGTGGGAAGGGAGAAGCTGCACCGTTTTCCTGTTCTTTTTTCGTTCCAGAAAACCGGCAGATACCAGCTTTTCCAAAATACCGGCACGGGTTGCCGGTGTCCCCAGGCCCTTTCGCTCGGCATCCTCCGGCATATCCTCTTTTCCGGCAGTCTCCATCGCGGACAATAGGGTGTCCTCCGTAAAGTGCTGAGGAGGACTGCTTTTGCCTTCTTTGATGATTGCAGCAGCAACCGAAAGGGTCTGTCCTTCGGTCAGCTCCGGCAGGGCTTTCTCTGCGCCCTCTTTTTTCGGCTCTGCATCCTTCATTTTGGCACGGTAAGCGTCCTCCAGTGCTTTCCATCCGGGGTGCTTCACCGTTTTTCCTTTGGCGGTAAACTCCCCACCGGCACACGCTGCAATCACAACGGTTTCCGAATAGATATGGGGCTGGGCTACGGCGCACAGCAGACGCAGGGCCACCAGCTCCAGCACCGCTTTTTCTCCCGCAGGAAGGGCAGAAAGGTCTGCATCCTTGAGATTTCTGGTAGGGATTACTGCGTGGTGGTCGGTTACTTTCTTATCGTTGATGACCTGGGCCACATCGCAGGAAATGGCGATTCCTTTACGAAAAGGCATAGCATTGGCAACCAGATTCACCAGCACCGGCAGGCTGTCTGCCATATCGCCGGTCAGATAGCGGCTGTCAGTACGGGGATAGGTGCAGAGCTTCTTTTCATACAGGCTTTGCAGATAGTCCAGGGTCTGCTGGGCTGTAAATCCAAGCAGGCGGTTGGCATCTCTTTGCAGAGTAGTCAGGTCATAGAGGGCAGGCGGCTTTTCGGACTTTTCCTTGCACTCCACCTTTTTGATTGTGACAGCTGCACCCTGACAGGCTTCTTTCAGCTGCTCAGCAGCAGCCTTATCCGCCATGCGCTCCCCGGATACGGTAAGACCGGGCAGCTCCAGCGCCACGGTATAAAAGGGAACTGGCTTAAAGGTGTCGATCTCAGCTTCTCGCTGGACAATGAGCGCCAGCGTTGGGGACATCACGCGCCCGATGTTGAGGGTGCGGTGATACAGCACGGAAAACAGCCTTGTGGCATTGATCCCCACCAGCCAGTCGGCCTTAGCGCGGCAAAGAGCAGCATCCCGAAGCCCGTCATAGTCCGCACCGGGGCGCAGGTTTGCAAAGCCTTCCCTTATGGCGGAGTCCTCCATCGAAGAAATCCAGAGGCGTTTCATGGGCTTTTGGCAGCCTGCCAGCTCGTAGACGCTGCGGAAGATCAGCTCGCCCTCGCGTCCGGCATCACAGGCATTTACCACTTCCGTCACATCCGGAGCGTTCATCAGCTTTTTGAGAATATCAAACTGCTTCTTTTTATCTTTGCCCACCACCATCTGCCAATGCTCCGGCAGGATAGGCAGGTCATCATATCGCCACTTGGCGTACTTGGGGTCATAGCTGTCTGCATCCGCAAGCCCGGCCAGATGGCCCACGCACCAGCTGACACGCCAACCGCTGCCCTCCAGATACCCGTCCTTACGGGCGGTTGCACCAATCACCGCCGACAGACTTTGTGCAACCGATGGTTTTTCAGCAATCACCAGCTTCATAATCTTCAACCTCCCATTCATTCTGCCAATTATCAGACAGTTTTTTTGCAATGCTGTGTTCTGAGGCAAGTGTAATGTCATAGCCAAAGCGATAATCATATCGGTACAACCTGCCAATCAAATCATTGATTATGATATTGCAGGCCATAATCACACGCTCTTTATCCACCTGCATCAGTTGATAGCGTTGATAATTGTTGTAATATTCTCGATGTCTGTGGGTTCTGCTGACCGTATCTTCCATCAGACAATCTATGGCATCTTTTTCACCATCTTCTTTGCTGCCCTGTGTATAAGACAACAGTTCCTTAACCATGGGAAAACTTTGTTCATCTACCGTTGCTTCTTCGCTCAAAAAACCGATATAAGCTTTTAGTAACAGGCTAACTGCTGTTTTTTCAGCTTCAGATAAAGCGTTCATGGTCTCCGCTGCATCAGGCAACAGTTCCTTTTCCACAAATTCATCTATCTCACCAGAATAAAGCATTCGGATTGAGTCCACACATAAAGAGCGTTTTTGGGGTGCGGTCTCAATTTCAAAATCATAAAGATCCAAGTCATCGTTCTTCTTTGACTTTTTTTGAACTTTGCTTATAGCAGTGAAAAGAATGTCTCCTCCAAAGTAAATTCCGAAGGCGACCAGATCAAAAATAATCAGAAAGTGTAATAACCAGTTCCAGGTGTTCATTGTGAGGTCCTCCTTTCTTTGACCATGTGCTGATTTTGGGTGTGGATTTACAGTAAGAGAGTGAGTAGAGCAGCAGAGGACAGGAATTTCTCCCTGTCCTCTGTCCCTTATCCCGCAATGATTTGAAATACGCTACGCTCAAATGGTTCAATCTGCTCTATCGCGTTCCTCATTAGGGTCAGAACCCTCAAAACCATCCTCAAGGACTTCCTCATCTTCGGTTTCCCATTCCTCGGAATCTTCCTCGCCATAATCATAATCGTCCAGGCTGTCATTGCCCTTGGTCTTAGGCTTATTCTTAACGAGCTTCAAGTAGGCAAATACGCCACCGCCGCCAAATAGAGCAAGCAGAAGGATCAGGACAGCCGGGTTCAGTCCGGCAGGCTTCTCTTTTTCCGGCTCCGGTGTTTCTGCCGGAGGTTCCGGTGCTTTTCCCGTACATTTGCTCATATCAGTTACACAGACCGGGCAGGCCGTATTAACTGCTCCTACTTCACATTTCTTCGTGCAGCTGCACACAGCTGGCGGCTCCTCTTTGGCATTTCCATCTTCCATCAGTGCCATCAGGTCCGCTTCATCCACTTGGTTCAGAAAGTGAACAGCAGTCTTTTTATCCTCGTTGGCCCTGTCAATCAGGATATAAAAATAGTTGCCTGCCTTGGTGGTAACGGTAATGAGCTGCTTGTTGCCACCAAAATCATCCACCAGAGCGGCGTTGCCATCCGGGGTCAGCGGAGGTGCTTTTTCGGGTTCTTCCACCACCACATTACTGTCATTGGTGGTATCCTCTGCCGGGGGCGGCGCTGCGCCCTGGGCAAAAGCGGGAATAGTAAAGCCCGATGCCAGAACCAGCGTCAGGCAAAGGGCAGAAAGTGTTCGGAGCAATCCTTTATTCCTCATAGCTGTTTTCCTCCTGTTCGTTGTTGTCATCCACCATACTGCCGGGAATTGTGCCGCCGGACAGCATGGCGCTCAGCTGAGCCGGGGTCATACGCAGTGCGCGCACCATCTGGACGATCTCCAGATTTTCAGCCTCGGTTTTCTGTGCCTCCAGCGCCTTGAGCTTTTCCTGATACTCTGCGATCTTCTCGCGGACCTTTGTAATCTCCTGGTCAATGCGTTCAATTTTGTTCTTTGCCATCGTCTATCACTCCTTCTAAAAAATCTCTGTTACCAGTTCATCAGGCCGTAGCCCTTGATACTCCGATAATTCAGGTCATAACTTTTGATCTTGCAGGCATCGCCGGAATTTCCCTCCACGGTATAAACACGGCTGCCATCGGTGCCGACAACAATTCCCACATGGTCTGCGGAACCATCCAGATCCCAATCGAAGAAAATGGCATCACCGGGGGCGATGTTTTCATATCCTCGTGCGCCCCACTGTCCATGAGACTGGAACCACGGAACACCCTGAGACTGACAACCAGCAAAGCGTGGTTCCGTTCGACCGGATTGACCATAGCACCATGATACAAAGCAGGCACACCATTCCACACGGGAGTCAAAGCCGTACCAGCTCCAATAAGGTTGTCCTCCCACATTGCCCACCTGACTTTTCGCCAGTTCCACCAGCTGCGGATTGCCGGGGCGGGTGCCATTGATAAATTCAACACCAGTCAAATCTTCAGAAACACCTGTATCGGGAGAACCGCCACCAAACAACAGCGGCTTATTGCCCATAGTCTGTCGGTAGACCTGGTACATCTCCATCTGCTCCGGAGTCAGTAGTTCTGGCGCAAGAGAGGCAATGGAACGGCTTGTTAAAGTTACATGGAGAATACGATATTCATATTCATGCTCATCCCCATCTTCGTCAGTGTAAGTGCGAATCTGAATTTCTTCTCTCAGCGTAAGCTGATACTGTGCATCAAACACACGATCCAGCTCTGCCTGTGCGCTGTGGCGTGTATAGCCTTGCAAGACAGCAGAGAGAACTGCCGCCAGCTCATGGGGGTCATGGCCAATCATATCCAGGTTATAGCGATACTCGTCATACCCTGGGTGGCTGCTTTCGATGTTGTCGATTTTCTCCTGCAACCGAGCTTCTCTGTCTGCATAATCTGCCTCCACCGCCAGCATTTCCGGGTCATCCGATGGATAGGTAGTGCCGGAAATTACAGAACCAATACTCTGTGCCATCATAGAGCAGGAGGACATGGTATTCATCAGCATACAGGCGATGAGGAACAAAACCCCTGCCATCAGGAAACCCTTCTTGTGGCGCATGACGACTGCCCCTGCCTGCTGTGCCTTTTCTTTTACCGTCCTTGCGACTTTTCCTGTTTTGGACGCAGCCTGGGCGGTATTTCCGGCAGTCTGACCAGTGCGCTTGGCGGCAGCATACTGCTTTTTGATGGCCTGCTTTTGCTGCCACCGGGAAAGAGGATTGCTGGCAAACTGAGGATTTTCCCGTAGGGACTTCTGGTACAGGGCATTTACATTTGCCTTTTCCAGCTTCTGCTCGGCCTGGGCTGCTTTGCGGTACGGCTTCAGCTTGTGGCTGCGATAGCCCTCCCGCACCAGATAAGCGCTGGTCTCCACCGCCTCCTCGGACTTGTGGGCGCTTTCCACACCCACATTGTCCTGTTCTGTTTCCCGGATCTCTTTGTGAAACTTGCCCGCGACCAGATGGACGGGAGCTTCCTTAACCCCTTGAGAAAGTTTGGAAGGTGGTTTTTTCTTGTCCTCAAAGGTCAGCTTCGAGGTCTTTTTCCCGGTGTCCGGGTCAATGACCGTCTGTCTGACTTTTTTCTTTGGAATATTGGCCTGCGCCTTATCTGCCCTGGCCGTAGCTTTCTCCGTTTTGCGGATCGGCTTTTCCAGTGCAGGGTCAGCCCGTTCCTCATCAGTAAAGCGCAGGCGCGGCTCTTTATTCAAACCAATCACCCATTAGGATAGCATCCATCATGTGGTGCAGCTCCACATAGAGGGCCAAACCTTCCGGATCATATAGCGGATGCACAGTGAGATACGCATGGACTTGCGCCAGAATCTCAGAGAGCATTGTGATAGGTCTGCACCCTACAATGGTTGCTGCACCAGGGGCACACATCATATTCGCCCAAATCGAAAAGAGACGGGCAAGACCAATTTCGCCATCCTCATTCAAGGTTTTGAGTTCTTTGTCAGCGGTACGACACTCAACAACAGCGGAGGCCATTACCGGAAGCAACATGAATTCGTGAGCCTCCAATGCCTCACGGAAAAAAATCATGGTATCAAGTTCGCAAATATTCTGTTTCATAGTTATTCATCCTCCTTTTTCAGTTCCTGGGGTTTGGTGGTCATAATGCGGTAAAGCTCAGTATTCTTCGGGAAGTGGTCAACGAAGGGCAGGATGGTGGAGCCATAGAACAGCAGGCCCTCGCCCTCACCGGAGTGGGTCACATAGCTAAGCTGGTGCGTGGAAATGCCCAGCTGCTTGGCGAGAATCTGACGGTCTCCGCCTGCCTGGTTGAGCATATACACGAAGTCGGAGTTTTCAAAGATGTTCTCCACCTCGCGGCTGCTCAAAAGGTCTTTGACATTCTGGGTGATACCTGTCGGAATACCGCCCCATTTGCGGAATCGCTTCCAGATTTCCACCGTATAAGCGGCGGTCTGCTCCTCCTTCAAAAGCAGGTGCATCTCGTCGATGTAATAACGGGTGGACTTGTGGGCAGCGCGGTTAATGGTAACGCGGTTCCACACCTGATCCTGGACCACCAACATACCGATTTTCTTGAGTTGCTTGCCCAGCTCCTTAATGTCATAGCAGACAATGCGGTTATTGATGTCCACATTGCTCTGGTGATTGAACACATTGAGGGAGCCGGTTACATAGATTTCAAGGGCCGTGGCGATATACTGTGCTTCCTTTTCCTCCTGTTCTCGGAGCAGGTTATATAGGTCCTCCAGTATGGGCATATTCTCCGGGCGCGGGTCATTGAGGTAGGTCTGATAGACCAGACGCACACAACGGTCGATGATGGTTTTCTGCACCGGCTGCAATCCGTCCTTACCGCCCACGATCAGCTCACACAAGCTGAGGATAAAGTCAGACTTGAGGGACAGCGGGCTTTCATCATCCGAATAGTCCAGGTTCAGATCCATCGGATTGATGTAGTTGGTTGAGGTAGGCGAGATCTTGATGACCTGCCCATGCAGACGCTCCACCAGAGGTGCGTACTCCGCTTCCGGGTCACAGATGATGACATCATCATTGGTAAGCAAAAAGCAGTTGGCAATCTCACGCTTGGCGCTGAAGGACTTACCGGAACCCGGCGTACCCAAAATCAAGCCGTTTGGGTTTTTCAGCAGCTTTCTATCCACCATGATGAGGTTGTTGGACAGAGCGTTGATGCCGTAGTACAGGGCTTCTTTGCCGTTCTGAAACAGTTCCTGTGTGGTGAACGGTACAAAGATGGCCGTAGAACTGGTGGTCAGCCCTCGCTGGATCTCGATCTGATTGAGTCCCAGAGGCAGACAGCTCATCAGCCCTTCTTCCTGCTGAAAGTCCAGTCTGGTCAGCTGGCAGTTATACTTCTGGGCAATAGAGCCTGCCTGAAAAATGTTGTTGCCAAGCTGACGGGGATTGTCCGCTGTGTTCAGCACCAAAAAGGAGACCAGGAACATTCTCTCATTTCGGCTCTGCAAATCCTGCAACAGCTTTTTCGCCTCACTGCCGTAGGTGGCAAGGTCAGAGGGAATGATGTCCATGTCGTATCCGGCACGGACTGCTTTTTTCTGTTCCTCGATCTTACTGCGGTCCAGGTCGGTAATCTTGCGCTTTACCGTCTTAATGGCTTTCACCTGATCCACCGACTGAATGTGCATACTCACAATGAGCGAGCTTTCCATATCCAGAAAATCAGCCAGCAGACGGTCATTCAGCTCTGGGGCTAAAATCTGCAAAAAAGAAACAGCCCCGTATTTCTTGCCCATACGGAACTGCTTGCCGGTGCGGAACTCAAAGGAGCTTGGTGCAATAAAATCTTTTGTGGACAGACCGGAAGGAGCCAGCCAGTCCCATTCAAACTGAAATGGGAGCTGTTCATCCATGTGGAATACCGCATGAAGCTGGGAAAGCCTTTCCTTACCGTCCAGTGTCCTGGCAGCTGCGCCAAGACGCTTGAAGTTGTTGAGTATATCGGTCTCAATACGCTCCAGACGGGGCTTGGCGGCTTTGATGCTGTCAGCGTCAATACCAAAGGTCAGGTATTTGGTCTTGATGAGACCGTTGTTGCCTCTGGCCAGCTGATTTTGCAGCATCGTGGTGTATTCCTCACGGATACTGTCAAAGGCATCCCCCTGGGGCGGGATGGAAATGGAGTTTGCAAAGGTCTCCTCCGATGCAGCAAGGTTCAAAAAAGACAGCTGGAAGTGAATCGAGCTGTCGAAATAATTGAGGAAATCACACCAGCCCTCAAAGATCGCGGTCTTATCTTCATTTTGGGAGAGCTGATAGTTGATGTCCTGAAACTGAATGGTCTTTGTGTAGTGGCTGTCCGATACGCGGCAGATACCGTCCGGCCACATTCGTTCATAGGGGATACTGTCCTGTGCCGATTTTCCTTTTTTGTCCGTGCGGTTGGCGCGGGCAATGGCCGCTTCGATCTGCTTCTTATCGGCGCGGGACAGCTTTTTCTTTGTCTTTACCGGATGCACGGTCTTTTCTTCCGGTTTTCCCAGCAGACGGCGCAGCCAGCTTTTCATTGCGGTGAACAATGTCATACACCTCCTTATCGAGCATTTCCTGCCGCTTTAATACGGCATAAAAGTTATTTGTCTGGTAGGGACGCTGCTTGGGACGGATCACAGCTACTTTGAGGATGTTGCCGACGATCTTTTCCAGGGGCTGTCCATGCTTTTCATACATTGCCAGCAGGAAGAAGGGCATCATGACCAGCATCATACACATGGCAGCCATGCTGTTTCCCGCAGGCTCACGGAGCCACAAGAACAGCGGTACGCCTACAAGCGCCCCGGCGGTAAAGCAGACCAGCTGCCTTCGTGTCAGATTGAACATGACCTTGGTTTTGACTTTGGTTAAATCTTTGGGTACGGGTACATAAGCCATATTATCCACCTCCTTTATGGGAATGAAATAGAGCTGTCCACTTCATTTCCCCACACATCCCAACCAGGTGTGGATTGACGAGCAAACAGTTCTATGCGCGGGAGATCACCCATCAATGAGACAATGCGTTCTCTGGCTTCCTGCGGTTTTTTTGAATGTTCTTCAATGTGAGAGACAATGACCTGATGAACAGCTGCGTTTATACGCTTGGGATGTCCTTTCGTTGCGAGGATACAAAGTTCCACATTGGAGCGCGTCCAATATCCCATTCCCCAGAACAAGCTATCTGCCTTTCGATTTTGCTTTACCCAAACAAAGCCGACGGTTTTATAGGTAAATCCCCATGCCTTCAGAACTGAGAGACCTTCCAGTAAACATGGAATCGTGACCCATAAAAACAAGGCACAGTCTTTATCCGCCAAGTTGCCTACTGGCAGCGCACAAATATCCTCGATACTCATGGTCGGATAGTGACTTTCTGCACTGCGTCCCAATCCTTTCTTGGAATATACTTTGTAGTTCCATGGCGGGTCTGCGTAAATGATTTGATATTTTTTCATACAGAACCCTCCTTTAGTGCGCCTGAAAGACTGATTTTGCGAGACTGCCGGTTTTGAACAGCGTAAAGCACAGCAGTACGGTGTAGCCCACGCAGCTCCAGATCGCCATGATAATGTCATCTTCCAGAGCGATGTTCTGCACCAGCACAGCATAAATTGCCACGCAGACGATGATGAGAAACGCCTGAAAGCCCAGCGCCAGCAGGGAGCGGAGGTAGTTCTGTCCCATCCCGCCCCATTCCTTGCCCATCATGGCAGCCATCGGAAGCGGCGCAACGGATGTAACAAGGTAGATCTCAATCATACGGCCATAAATGACGATAAAGATACAGATATACAGCGCCCACATGGTAATGCCAATAAAGAGGGACTGGAACCAAAGCCCGAATAGCGGTCCCAGATCCATTTCCATAAGTCTCGGCTCCATATCTGCCAAAACAGAAGAAATGTCAATGGACGCATCCGAATTGATAACCCCTGCCGCCTGCGCCACTACGCTCTGCGCCATATCAAAGACGCCCATCACGATATTCCATGTATTTGTGACAATGAGGATGGCAGCGGCTGATTTGAACACCCACTTGAAAATCATCCAGGTGTCCACATCATGCAGGTTGTTCTTGTCTGCGATCATCTGGATCAGGTCTACGGTCATCACGATAGCCAGGATCACGCCTGCAATCGGCACCATGATGGAGTTGGACAGATTCTCAATCATGCTGAAAATACTGCCATTCCATCCCTGTGGGGTCTGGCCTACCTGTACGGATATATCCGCGACCTGCTGGTTTACACTGTCAAACATCCCCGAAAGGTTGCTCATAATGCCGCCCACCAGCATTTCTTTCAGCCAATTTGTCAGGGCTTCAAGTAAGAAATCCATACGGTGTCAACCTCCTTTCCGCCGCCCCCGCAAAACTGCGGGAGAGGCAAGGATTTCATACGGAGACGCTTAGACAGAGAAAAGCCCGGAGAGCAGAGGTACAAGGACCATGCCTACCACGGCTACACCAGCACCGGCCATGAGCTGCTTCATGCCCTGGCTCTTTGCTCCGGGGTTATCATTTCCGTATCCCTCCATGAGGTTGATACCGCCCCAGATACCAAGACCGGCTCCCAGAGCCACAACAAGGGTCTGCAATACGTCTACTGCGCTGTTGAAAAATTCCATAAATTCAATCCTCCTAATTTTTTTCGTTATCGCTGTCAGGTTCTATTTCCAGTTCGTACATATCAAAGACTTCCTCCGGCTTTACCACCGCAGGGCGCCGTTTTATGTACCGTTCCACATCAAACTCATTCTTCTTGTCGGCGTCGGCAAGGTACTTGTAATTTTTGTGGGCTGTAATATCGAACTTGTCCGATAAAAACGGCCGGGTGCCCCGCACCTGTAAAATACACTTGCCTCCGTCCATGACCGCGATCTCGTCCTGGCTCATCAACTCCTTTCCTAATTTCTGATAATTGAGGCCGTGGGAAACCTGCGTCCCCCGGTTCTCTGAGGTGTTGAAACTGTCAATAGTCTCTTTCCCCAGGATTTCCGAGAGCTCTTTGAGCGTGGATTTCTCCTTGCCTCCCAAAAACAAGGTCGTGTCGCAGTTGCCGACAATGGTATCTGCGGCGTCCTTGTAGATGGTCTTTAGCTGGGATTGCGATTGTAAAATAATAGAAGCCGAGATTTCCCGGCTCCTGATGGTGGCAATCAGTTTATCAAAGTTTGGTATCTGTCCAATGTTGGCGAACTCGTCCAGAATACACCGCACATGGACCGGCAGCCTGCCCCCGTATTCATCATCCGCCTTATCACAGAGCAGATTGAAAAGCTGGCTCTGCAGCATGGCGATCACGAAGTTAAAAGTAGTGTCCGTATCGCTCATAATGAGGAACAGGGCTGTTTTTCTATCTCCCAGGGTGTCAAGCTCCAGGTCGTCATACTCCATCAGGTCCCGCAGTTCCTTAATATCGAATGGGGCAAGCCGGGCGCCGCAGCTAATCAGGATGGACTTTGCTGTTTTGCCGGCAGCCAGCTTGTATTTCTTGTACTGTTTGACTGCGAAATGGTCCGGCTCCTTTTCCTCCAGACGGGAGAACATGAGATCAACGGGGCTCTGATATGCCTCGTCGTCCTCCCTGGCCTCGCTTGCGTTTATCATTTCCAAAAGGGTGATGAAGTTCTTTTCTTCCTCCGGGGCCTCGTACCAGATATAGCCGATCAGAGCACAGTACAGGAGGCGTTCCGCCTTGACCCAGAAATCCTCGGAAGATTTCTCACCGTCGCCTTTGGTGTTGGCTATGATGGTGTTGGTAAGTTTCAAAATATCCTTTTCACTCCGCAGATAGGCGAATGGGTTATAGTGCATGGACTTTTTAAAGTTGATGGTGTTCAGCACCTTGACCTTGTAGCCTGCCCGCACCAAGAGAGAGCCTGTTTCCAGAATGAGGGTTCCTTTCGGGTCCGTGACCACATACGAGGAATGGAGCTGCATGAGGTTGGGCTTGACAAAGAACCTGGTCTTGCCGCTGCCCGAACCGCCGATCACCAGGATATTTTTATTCCTAGCATACTTCGGGTTCTTTGGGCGGTTCGACATCATCAGCCGTTCCGTCTGAGTCAGCAGTACATTGTTTTCAAACACCGGGTCTATGTAGGGCTTTATATCCTCCGGCGTTCCCCAGCGGGCAGAACCGTACTCCATACCTTTGCGGTACTTCTTTGCGTTTTTCCCTTTGGTGTAGATAATCAGCCGGATTACCACCGCACCGATCAGCCCTGCAAGCAAGTCTGCCGGATGGAAACTGGGAGCTATGCTTTCCATAGCCTGGGAAAATCCGTCGCCCAGGTTTAAGAGCTTGCCGAAAAGGTCAGCTCCGGGAGAGAGCCGCACCGCCTGGGCTGCCTTATCGAACAGCCACACAAAGAGCAGATAGGGGAGGTTTAAGATCAGCAGCTTTTTCACATTTACCTGTTTCATAGCTCCATCCCCCTGTCCTTGTGTTTGGTGCGGTCCAGGACCTTATCCTTTTTCTGCACCAGCTCTTTCATGCTGGATAAGAGTTTTCGGATGGAGGGCTTTTTCTCCTGGGAGAGCTGCTTTGCGGAAAACTCCTTAAAAGCCGCCGTCATAACGTCAGCGTCCCGGCCTTTGAAGAATACCAGGTACCGGGGCGGCTGCGTGCTGCTGTCTTTTTTCAGGGCAAAATCAATGCCGTACTTCTTAGCGGTGGCAGAAAATGCCCGGATGTTGTCGTTGGTGATCTCCAGGTTGGAAACTCCGGTGTTGTGTTTCATCAGCTCCTTTAGGGTCTGTTTTCCTTTGGGGAGCTGGTGGCTTTTGTTTTTCTGTGCCTCCAGGAACTTCCGCATGGCCTTAGCCAGGACGGAGGCGGTCATTCTGGAAGTGGTGATGGCAAGTGTCATTGTTTTCTGTGTTACTTCTTCCTGCATGGGTTACCTCCTTTCCCCGCCGCCGTACAGGTCATGGTTCACCAGGGAAGTGTAATAGCTGCTGATGGTGGATGGTGCATTATACAAAGCTGCCAGCAGGTACTTCTTGATGTTGCGGACATAGGTGGTATTCTCCTGCATACTGGAAAGCACATATTCAATATGCGAACTGTCCAGTTTCATAAAGCGGGATTTTACCACCTCCGCCGGATGATCGTCTCCGGCAATGCGGATGGTCTTTCTTGCGGAACAGACCGTGTCCACAATCAGCTCCACCAGTTCGTCAAGCCGCGCTTTGTCAATCTGGTTGTTTTGAACCAGATGGCGGTACTCGATATTATCCAGGATGATCTCCTGATAAATCTCTCTGGCAGACCTCATATCCATTCCCATCCCATTCGCCGCCTGCGGCTCATCCTCATACGGATTTGATTGGATAGGATTTGATACCTCCATATTTGATAAATCAGTTTTTAATCCCTGGTTACTTGATTTCTTAGTATTTAATTGTGCGGGATTTCCCTGTTCAGGTTCTTCCAAGATTGGATTGCCCAAAACTGGATTTTCCTGTTTTGGTTTTTCATGTCCCGGTTGGGGCGGTTTAGGCTGTTCTAAAATGGTGTACTGAATATCCGTAAGCTGCCCTTTGGCGTTTCGGATACGCTCCCGTATCACATAGCCGTGTTCCTCCAGCTCATTTACCGTTGAGCAAATGCTGTCCACACCGTCCTTGCATATCTTTGCAAGCCCTTTGGTGGTATAGTCCCAGTCCTCCGGGAGGGAGAGCATGAGGGAGAGAAGCCCCTTTGCTTTGAGAGAGAGTTTCGTGTTCCGCAGATGGTGGTTTGCCATCACGGTATAATCACGGGTTTTCTCTATGCGGAAAACTGCCATAATCGGACACCTCCTTTCCGTTTTCTAAAAAGGTCGTTTTCCTTGTGAAATTTCCTCTGTGCCGTTTCCGTCAGGGTAAGGGGATAAATCACCCTGCCTCTTATCAGAGGGAGGCATACAGAGAGGAAAAGGGATGATTTTCGCCCCAAAAGAGGGTACTTTTCAGAGGTCACGGTCTTTTGCGTCATAGCGGAGATTTCCGGCTATCACTTTGGCGTGGTTTCTGATCTTGATAAATCCCTTGTCCTGGTTTTCCCTTGCTTTCTGGTATCCCTGCTCGGTGAGGAACAGTCGCATACGCTCATCTTTGTATCCCATAGGGGACTCATGGGAGAGAACATCAAAGACGATCATGTGGCGGGTGTCAGGGTCAAAACGCTCCAAAGCCATAATGTCATGGCCGGCCAGTTTCTCCGCCCCGGACTTCTGCCTTGCCTCCGCAAGCATTTCCCCGATAGTCCGGGCTTTCCCCGGCAAACGGTAATTTTTCTGAACATCATTTACCAGAGCCATGCACTCCTTGTCAGAGAGTAGACGAAGCTTTGCCAAGAGGCTTTCTGCGGTTTGCCGGATTTCCGGGTTTGGAGCATATCGCTTATTCATGGCGATCTCGTTCAGAATGGCTGCCTGGCAGGTGCTTTCTACCTGGTAAACCATTCTCTTTTCATTTTCAGTTAAATTCATGGGATGGGCTCCTTTCTGAAAAATGGATATAAAAAAACGCCATAGATTTTTCTATGACGTTTAAAGTATAAGTTTTATGGGGTTGGTATAGAAATTTTGGTTGTCGGTGTAATCTGAGTTATAATAGGAGTATATAAATCCGTGTCTGTTTCAGGTGTTGATAAGGAGACTATCAGGGAATATCTTACTTTTTTATCATATCGTTTAAGATAATCTCGTTCTCGCCACCATCCAATAACAGGGAATACAGCAATATGATTACAATCACATAAATCAACAGCATTTAGTTCACAAAAATCAGAGTGAACGGAACCAACATCTCGATTATCTGAGCCTAAATACCATCTATCGCTTCCGCTACTTCCGTCGCCTTTATCCTTTTTGTCATCACCACGCATTTTTACATTTATACGTTTTTTAAAATCATCTAAAGTCTCGTCAGAATTGATTACATCAAATCTAAGGCCACATGACGGATAACGATATTTATCTTTCCACCCAACTTCTCCTGGACCTGGTTCGATAAAGTACGATAAAGTTATTTTCAATGTTACAGGTATTTCTCCTAAAGATTGGAGAACTTCTTTTGGCCAAGGCAATGTGTGTAAGTGCATTTCTTTCATGCTTTTTTTATCATAGGGTTGCAATTCACCTTGAATAACCATATTTACACTATTATTCATGCACTGTATTGCCTTTTGAAGATTCGGAATACCATAACCACAAGTTCTTAAAAGCCTACGCCTTCCTTTGGTTTTTGTATCTTCGGTACAGAATTGCTTTTTCATTTCAGGAGTCCAGCTAGCTGAATGAATCATAAGAGCACGAACTGTTTCGGGCCATATATTAGGATATTCATTCAAAATTTGTGCACAAAACCATGCAGCTTGTGCTGTAGCAGAACTTGTTCCCCAAATGGTAGAAAATTGCTTTATAAGTGGTCGATAATTTGTTGTTAGTAATGACAAATCAGGACATTCTGTGTAATCTGTGCCATTCGAACAAATATTTCCTCCTTCGAATAATACATCAGGTTTTATAGGCCATTTGCTACTCCATGTTTCAGAGGTTGAGCTATAAGGAGATAAGGCACCTAATGAGGCAAGAGGAGTATATCCAGAAAAATCAGGATTACTGATTGTAACATCATTAGTATAAGTACCAATAGTTATAGCATTCCAAGATTGGCCTGGACTTTCAACGCAATGTAATGTATTTGCGTCGGGATAAGGACTCCTTACAAATTCGTCAGGATAAACATTACCTGCACTAATTAAAAACAAACGTTTTTCATTTTCTTCATCAGCACCAGATGTAATATTATCTAAGGCGGCAGACCAAGATGTAGGGCTACCATCAAAAGTATTATGATCTGGAGCAGTTACGGCCATGCAAATAACACGTTTAGACTTTGGATTGGAGATTTCCGCCAAGGAAACAGCTTGTTCTGTTATTGCACCATATAATTCTGGTAAGTTTCCACCAGTAGGAGGTAGTATTTTCACTGATTCAATTTCATGAGATACTGAAATTGGTTTTCTTGATTCCAATGCCTTCTTTAAATCATAGAATAAGGCAATGCCGGCCATTTCGGTGCCATGACCTTGATGATCACCGTTTCCCCAAGTGGTATTTACTGATTGAATATGATTGATGTTTGTAGCTGGTGCTAATAAAGAATGACCAGATGTTATGCCTGTATCTAATAAACAGACCGAAACATCATCATTTTCATATGTAGTCCGAGAGAGCAACTCATCAACCCATTCAGTCTGTTCAGAATTTGACAGTTCGTCAAAAAAAGTAGTTGCCTCCGGAGCACAGCGTATTTCAGTAATAAATGGGCACATACTAATTAAATTTTTTAAAGTATGAGCATTGGCGCGAATTAATTTTACAATTCTTTCTGGGAAAATAATACGTTTTTCATCAATCGGAATATTGTTTTCTTGACAGATTAAAGTAATATTTTCCTCCGTGACTCTCCAAGATTCAGGGTTAGTAGTTTGATAATCATACCTTAACCACAGCTCACACCATATAGGGTCATCTGTAGGAATAGTATCGGGGTTACCAACCCAAAATGACTCCAACATTGCTAATTTAACATTTTCAATGCTGCTAACCAAATCGTTGTTTTTAGGCTTTCCTGATTTTGTTTGTTCAGAAGCATAAGCCTCGACTTTCTGAATAAAATAGTTCTCTTTTCCGGCAGGAATATAAACGGTTGCTTTAACAGTATTTGTTTCGGTATCTTCATGGACATTTAAAAGTCGAATACCTTGAGTTCGATTTTCCAGGCTTTTTACAGCCAGGTCATGTTGTGAAGCCCCCGAAAATTCAAGATAAACTCCTTCTTTATATCGAATAGCAGCTACCTGTCGTTGCGTAAGTGATTCAGCGTAGCATTCTCTTAACTTGCGCTGGATGAAATTAGCATGTGATGTGGTAGTTCTATGAGGATAATTACTACCTATAGGGCGTGATACAGAGGAATAAGACAGCGGCTCGGCTGTCTGAAATAAAAAAATATTCTTTTTGTCTACAGCCATTCGTCTTATGCCTCCTTATATGAATAGATATTTTTTCTTTCATGCAAAAGAGCAGAGAGCCCTTTTGAAGTCAGGGGTTGGTCTCCTAAAATTGAGGACTTTATTGCATCATCACATACTTTTACGATTTCTGCATGATTAAGTCCATTAGCAGCTTGAATAAGTTCTTTAGTTATCCTGAAATGTTTATCATAATTAACTAGTTTGTATTTGAACAAACGCTGTATCTCATCTGTGGTCGGTAAGGAATAATGAAGAACATCATCAAACCGCCTAAATAATGCTTGATCAAGTAATCGTTGGTTGTTAGTTGCAGCAATTATTATACTTTCAGAAGAGTCTTGCTCTATAAATTGAAGAAACGAGTTAAGAATTCTTCTCATTTCTCCCACTTCATTATCAAGACTTCTGTCTGCACCAATGGCATCAAATTCATCGAAGAAATAAACACCGGTAATTGATTGAATACTATCAAATATTTGGCGTAACTTTGCGCTGGTTTCTCCCATGAATTTTGTAACAAGTTTATCCATTTGTACTGTATACAAAGGAAGAGACAATTCGGAAGCAATAATAGACGCTGTTAATGTTTTACCAGTTCCAGGCTGGCCTTCGATCAGAATTTTTCTTCTATTGACCAAGCCGTATGAATATAGTTTGTTTCTGTTGCGATATTCATTAAGAATACGCTGTATTTTTTCACTAATATCATCAGAAACAATAAGTTCGCTTAAATCGTAGTTTGGAGTGGATAGCAAAAGCATAGGATTCTGAGATGTAAGTTGTACTATACTCGCTCGTTTATTTCCAAGTTTATCAATTTGCAATTTTAACTCTCGTGCGAAGTTATCATGTCCAAGTTTGGCTTCATGAGCAGCTATTTGCAATACAACAGTTTTAAATTTTTCATCATTACGGTCAACATATGCCTTTACAAGGCTCTTTATCTGATCAGCTGTTGCCATACACAAATCACCTCCCATAAATATAATAACTCATAATACATCATACTCTTTTTGGGCACGATAGTCAATTATCCAGCAATAAATAGAATATGATTTAAGTCGATTTATATTGAGTAAAAACGCCATAGGAAGTTGAAGCCTATGGCGTTGAGGGACTGTATTCTGTTATGTATCTAAGTTGTCTAACCATTCGTCAAAGGACTTTTTGGAAATTCTGATGGCACTACCTATGCGGACAATTTTGAAGTGCCCCTCTTTTGTGAGGTTGTAAGCTACTGTCCTGCTGATATTCAGCATTTTGGCAATGTCCTCGACGGTGTAAGTTCTGTTTTCACAATTTGACATAAGACCTCCTATGGGGTAAACTACCAGTAGTTAGGGGTTCCTGATGATATAGGGAATTTGGATTGAGTAACTACGTTCTTGCTAAGAGTTTGCTAATTGGACACTTTATAATCGGGCGAAAAACGTTGTATGAAACGTTTTGAAATATCAGATACAACGCCCGAAAAAGCCCATAAAATCAAGGGTTTTCTTGAATAGGAAGTCATGTAGTCGGCAACCGCATAAGCTGGTAAGCCATACTCCTAAGCGGAAGGCCAGCGGTTCGAATCCGCTCAGGAACACTGTCCAGAACGTCGGAACCTTTGATTGTAAAGGCTTCTGGCGTTTTTGTGTTTCCTGCGGTCAGGGTGCGGATACGTCAGCAGCAGTATCTATTACTTTCAGGAATACCCTTTCCGTACAGTCCTCCCGGCCATATACAAACCAATCTCTCAGAATCAAAGGTGACATACAAACTATGAACATACAAATTTTTGGAACCAAAAAGAATTTTGACAGTAAAAAGGCAGAACGGTATTTTAAAGAGCGAAATATCAGCTATCAGTTTATAGACATGAAAGAAAAAGGGTTAAGCAAAGGAGAATTTCTTTCGGTATGTCAGGCGGTCGGCGGTTATGAAAAACTGGTTGATCCTGACTGCAGGGATAAGGATCTTCTTGCGCTGATCCAATACATTTGCGAGGAAGACAGGGTCGGCAAGATCCTGGAAAACCAGAAAATAATAAAAACTCCCATTGTGCGCAATGGAAAGCAGGCATCCATTGGTTACCAGCCGGATGTATGGAAGAGCTGGAAATAAGATGGATCAGAATGAACTGCAGTGGGATAAGCTGCTGAAAATAAAGACAACCGGACGGGATGATTCTCATTCAGACCAGTACCATTTTCCATATGAGCCAACGCCCTACTGCGTATTGGAACGGCTGGCTAACAGCGGATGGTTTGGAAAGAAAAATGTACTTCTGGATTATGGAACCGGAAAAGGGCGTGTGTGCTTTTTCCTGTCCTATCAGACAAGATGCCGCTCCATTGGAATCGAATATGAAGAACGGATCTTTACCGGGGCAGAAGAAAATAAATGCCATGCGGTATCCGGCTTCAGAACCTCATTTGCAATGAGCGATGCGGAGCACTATACCGTTTTTCCGGAAACTGACCGCTGCTATTTTTTTAATCCATTTTCTGTGGAAATTCTGCAGAAAGTTCTGGCGCGGATTTATTATTCCTATTACGAATATCCGAGAGAGCTTCTGCTGTTCTTCTACTATCCGTCTGACGAGTATGTACGTTTCTTAATGACGCAAAAACAGCTGGTGTTTTTTGACGAAATTGACTGCAGAGATTTATTTGACGGAAAGAACCCCAGGGAAAGAATCCTGGTATTTGAAGTAATATAGCAGCAGGATACCGGCAGAGGAAGTGATGTAAGCTTGAAAATACGCGAAGAATTTACCTGCCCCTTAGAACTCGTGCACGACATGATCAAAGGGAAATGGAAACCCATTATTTTATGGCGGTTACGGTTGGGAGCGGCCTCTCTTGCCAAACTCGAAAGGGACATTGACGGTATTACGCAGAAAATGCTCTTAGAGCAGCTGAAAGAACTGACCGACTACGGGTTTGTAAAGAAGAAAACCTTTGAGGGATACCCCCTTCATGTAGAATATTCTCTGACTGAGGAACGGGGCTGCGAATTACTGGAAGCCTTAAAGATCATGCAGCATATTGGGATTGAATATCTTAAAAAACAGGGTATGGAAGATGTGCTGATCGAAAAGGGCGTCATTCCTGAATGATACAAACAAAAAAGTGGGTAATTTACTTTCTGCCTCTATGCAGCTATGATGGGATCAAAACAAGCTGCATGGAGGTAATTTTTATGTTTGTTACAAGTACAGGAATTGTAAATGGAATCATTCAAAATAAATTTGGCGGCCGAGGCACACAGTTCAATCAAAACGGTGTTCCAACCTGTTCTTTACCGTTTAAGATTGAAAATCCCCCGACCGGTACCCGCTCATTTGCCCTTATATTGGAAGATAAGGATGCATATCCAGTTACAGGAGGATTTGTATGGGTTCATTGGCTGGCGGCAAATATTACACGCTGTGAACTGAAAGAAAATGAAAGTCAGACCGCTCATGATTTTATTCAGGGCTGCAACAGCTGGATGAGTATACAGGGAAACCGGCAGAGCAAAGAATTATCCTGTTTTTACGGAGGAATGACGCCGCCGGACCAGAACCATACATATGAATTGCACGTCTTTGCCTTAGATACTCTGTTAGATGTAAAAACAGGATTTTTTCTGAATGAGCTTTACCGGGAAATGGATGGGCATATTTTATCCGAATATACGCTCAAAGGGATCTACCATAAATTGTAAATCACCTCAAATGGTTTACCCCATTGAGATGATAACATTTTACAGTCTCTTCATCTCCCTCTTCCCATAGGTTTTCACCAGCAGCGGAACCTCTGCGATCAGCATTCCAAACCAGCCGGCCATATAGGAGAACGGCAGGGCCTCGATCCCCATTCCAAGGAAAAATACCAGTATAAAGGCTGCAAGAACACGGACACCCATATTGATAAAGCTGCTGATGAGAGTGATTTTTAAGTCTCCGATCCCTCTGAAATACCCCTGTATTCCATTTGTAACTGCCGGCAGCAGGTACATGGCTGCAATGAGGTGAAGGTAGCTGACTCCATGAGTGATAACATCCTCATCCTTTACAAACAAAAGCATCAGCGGTCTTGCAAGCAGGAAGCAGATGGCAAAGACAGCTGCACCGTAGAGCAGCTCCAAAGCAATTCCGCAGCGCAATCCTTCCCGCATCCGCTCATTCTTTCCCGCGCCCTTGTTCTGAGCCATAAGAGCCGTCATGGCATGAGCGATATTCTGCTCCGGCGTATAGGCAAAATCATCAATACGGTTGACTACAGCGAACGCCGCCGCCACAGAAACGCCCATCGTATTTACAATGGCCTGGATCCCCAGCTTTCCCAGCTGAACCGTGGCCTGCTGCATAGCTGAGGCCCAGCCATAGGCTATCGTACGCTTTAAAAGGCTGCTGTCAAAGACAAGCCACTTCCTTCCCAATCGCAGCACCGGCACCTTTTTCTGTATGTAAATAACACAAAGCAGACAGCACAGCGCCTCGCTGATCACCGTTGACACGGCACAGCCGTTACTGCCGGCATCCAGAACCACCACGAAAAACAAATCGCCAAAGACATTTAACACCGCGCTGATAATGAGGAAATACAGCGGCGTATGGCTGTCCCCCAAAGCTCTCAGGGTGCTGGAAAAGAAGTTATACAAAAAGGTAAACATCATACCCCAGAAAATAATCTGCAGGTATTCCTTCGTCATTTCCATAATTGAAGGATCCACCTGCATCAGCATCAGAATCGGATCTGCAAAGATCACGCACAGGACGGTAAGAACAATGGAAAAGACCATTCCCGATATCATAGTGGTGCTGATCTGGCGGCGAAGTGTATGGTAATCTTTTGCTCCATACTGCATCCCCATCAGGATGCTGGCCCCCATACAGAGGCCATTGAGAAAAAGAATCATCAGTGTTGTGATGGGATTGCAGATTCCCACTGCTGCCAGCGCTTCCTTTCCCACAAAATGGCCCACGATGATGCTGTCTGCCGCGTTGTAGGTCAGCTGGAACAGATTTCCCAGCACAAGCGGCACCGTAAACTGCACCAGCATGGGCATTATTTTTCCGGTGGTCATGTCTTTTGTCATACTGCCTGTCTCCCTTGTCTTTCACGTCTCTTTTACAAAATGTAAACACTTACAATGTTAATCTTTTTTGTGGGAAAGTCAAGGGAAAAGTGTCTGTCACAGTGTCGATTCGCTCCCCCTTCCTCTTTTTTTCGTCTCTTTTCTTTCATTACACTGCCGAATTCCATTTATGACTGTCTAATATAGATAAAACCCATTCCATTTTTTTCACCTTTTTGTATAATAACTCATGTACCAGACAACCGGGTTTTAAAGTAAACCCGCTACTGTACATGGGAGACATATGCATATGCTCAGCACAAAAGAAGAACTTTATCAATATTTAGAAAAAATCAGCCGGAACTTCACTCTGAAAAATTTAAAATATTTTACGGCCAACCATATCAGTGAGTCTTTAAATATTTCACGGAATCTGGCAAGCCAGTATCTCAACGAACTGGTAAAGGAAGAACGGGCCATAAAAGTAAATTCACGCCCAGTCTACTTCTTCCATAGAAAAAATGTGGAACGGGAAACCCAGACAGGCCTGGACACCTGTGTATTCTCCGGTCTGGATGAGTTTCAGCGCAAATGCCGCTCTGTTGACGAACGAATGGATTTTCAGAAAGCCATCGGATTCGGTTTAAGCCTAAGCCCCTGCATCGAACAGTGCAAGGCCGCTGTCAAATATCCGCCCAATGGGCTTCCGGCCCTCTTCTATGGAGCAGCCGGAACCGGAAAGTCCTTTCTGGCACGTTTAATGTTTGAATATGGGGTTAATACTTGCACACTGGTGAACACATCCTCCGCCCCACCACCCTATGTAGCTGTAGACTGCACTGAATATGCCCAAAACGAAGAGCGATTTGCTCTCTCCTTCTGCGGCGCAGAAGACGGTAAGGGCTGGCTTTCCAGAGCAAATGGAGGCGTTCTCTTTTTTGATGAGATCGACCGGCTGCCCTTTTCCAGCCAGGAACTGATCTGTTCCTTCCTGACATCGGGGCAGTACAAAAGTTCCGCAGACGATGACCGGGTGTTTGAATCCAACGCAAGGCTCATTTTTTCTACGGCAAAACCACCGGCAGAGGTACTTTTTAAACCCCTGTCACGGATGATCCCCATTGTAATTCCGATACCTGCACTCCAGGAGCGGACAGCAGATGAGCGGGAGGAAATGCTGGTATCTTTCTTAAAATCCCAGGGAAGACGAATGGGAGTGGATGTGAGTATCAGCCAGAATGCATTTCATTGTATCCTGGAATTCCCATTTGAAAATAATATTGACGGCCTGATCAACTGCATTACCAGCAGCTGTGCCGGCGCTTATCTGGAGAAACAAGAGGACTGTATTTCCATTCAAAGCTACCATCTTCCCGAATATATGCTTTCATCTCTAAAGCTGGAAATCACCGATCAGAATCGGCGCATGATACATATGAACAGTTACAGCAGGGATACGTCTTTAGCTCAGGCTGTCCAGTTTTACCAGATGATATTGGAAGCCTTTGAAGAGTACAGGCAGGAACGCCTATCCTTTGAACAGATGATCCAGGAGGGCATGAAACAGCTTTATGACTTCAACGATTATCTGCTCTATGAGCAAAAACTTGTTAATATCAAGTTAGTTACCTGGGAACAGTTAATCAACCAGGTATTTGAATCAGTAAGCGAGATGTACGGTATCAGTCTTTCCAAGAAGTACAGCCATCTCCTTGCCCGATGCCTTTATATCCAGCTTCAGGGGAATAATCTCATTGATCAATGGCTGAAGCAGAACCAGCGCGAGATTGAGGATATGTATCAGGATATAAGCAGTTCTTTTCCAAAAGAAGCGGACATTACTTCCCGGATTATAAGTTTGATTAAAGCAAACCTGGATATCGAGGTCAATACATTAAACCAGCTTCTTTTGCTCCTGGATATAAAAAATCAGCGTCAGATGATTCATAACATTTCAGCCGCAGGCATTATTTTAAGCCACGGCTACGCAACTGCCTCCAGTATAGCCGATGCAGCCAATCAAATTATCGGCCGAAAGGTCTTTGACGCTATTGATATGCCTCTGGATACGCAGATGGAGGATGCAGCTAAGCTGTTAGAAAAACACATTGAACATTATATAACCGGACAGGATATTATTCTTTTAGTGGATATGGGATCTTTAGAACAGATCCATGAAAAGATAAAAGGACTGCCTAATATAAACATTGGCATTATCAATAATATCTCCACAGCTCTGGCCGTGGATATTGGTATGGGGATTTGCAGCGGAAAACATTTGGAGGAAATTCTAAAACAAGCCAGCGAGAGCACCATCTGTACCTATCGGATCATCAATAACGCTCTGAAGGAAGATGCTGTAATCTTTAGCGGAGAAAACGGAATCAATACCACAGAAAAATTAAAGGAACTGATCATAAAAACCTCCGGGCCCTCCATCCCCTTAAAATTTATTGCCTACGATTATTACCGACTGGTAAAAAACGGAAGTCGGGATGAGATTTTCCGCCAATATCACGTAAAGTGCATCATTGGCCTGTTTAATCCGGAAATTGAAGGGATACCCTTTATTTCTCTGGAAGACATCATTTCCATGGATGCAGCAGAAAAGCTGAATGCTCTATTCTCGAATTACCTAAATGAAGAGCAGATGGAAAGCTTTAATCAGAATCTTTTAAAGAATTTTTCTCTTCAAAATGTGGTGGAATCCATCACCATTTTAAATCCATCCAAGCTTTTAGACGAGGTGGAGCAGGCCGTAAGCTACCTGCAAAAAATAACCGAACGCCGAATTGCCGACAGGAGCATAATTGGGCTGTATGTTCATCTGTGCTGCCTAGTAGAGCGTCTGGTCACAAAGACCCCAATTGAACATTACCAAAATCTTGGGGATTTTGAGCAGCTTCACTCTGGTTTTATTCAACAGGTAACAAACAGTTTTCAGGATATATCCCGACATTATCAGGTAACACTTCCGGTCAGTGAGATCGCTTATATTTATGACTACATCAACCTAAACACAAAAAATAAGCTTTCCGGGCAGGCATACAGTCCGGTCATCCATAAGGATGAATAAGGAGAAAATCTATGGGTATCGTACTTGCAAGAATCGACAATCGTCTGCTGCATGGCATCGTAGCTACACAGTGGGCCGGACGCTCTGGAGCACAGCGGATCATGATCATTGACGACGGAGTTGCAGGAAATGAACTTACAAAAGCCAGCATGAAACTTGCCAGACCGACAGGAATGGCCATATCCATTATTTCAGAAGAAACAGCTCTTATAAATTTTAAATCCGGAAAATACAACGACCACACGGTGTTTGTACTTGCAAAAAAACCTTCCACACTTCTAAAACTGTCTGAGGCTGGCGTAAAAATTCCGGAGCTGGTTATTGGCGGCACGGTAAAACCCACCGAAGGCGATAATGCCATAAAGCTGTCTCAGAGAGCCTACGCATGGCCGGATGACATCGACAACTATAAAAAGCTGAAAGCAGCAGGTACTCATATGTACATTCAGTATGTACCGGCAGATGCTGAAATTTCTGTAGAACCGTTTTTAAAATAACAAAAATCTAAAGGGGGAATTACAACATGGAATTATCTGCTCTGCAAATTGTGTTACTTATTCTTGTAGCAGCTGAGATCAACTTAGATCGACGCGGACTCTCACTGACTCACGCAAGGCCTGTCATCGTAGGTTTCCTGTGCGGCCTGATCTTGGGCGACATGAACAGCGGCCTTTATATTGGCGGTACATTTACCCTGATGTCCTTAGGCGTTGCCGCGCTGGGAGGTTCCTCTGTTCCCGATTACGGCGTTGCCACTATCATTGCCTGTGCTTTTGCAAAGACCACAGGCCAGGGGCCAGAAATCGGCATGACCATAGGACTTCCTGTTGGTATGCTGGGTGTACAAATGGACGTACTCTTTAAAATATGCAATTCCTTCATTGCACAAAAAGCCCAGAAATACGCTAACGCAAAACAGTTCTCAAAGATGTATCGCATTACGATGCTGTGTCCTGTCATGGTAGCCGTATTTATGTCCCTTCCTACTGCTCTTGCTCTGACCGCCGGTGCGCCTCTGGTACAGGCCATTCTGGACGTACTTCCCTCCTGGGTGACCGGTGGCCTGTCTGTAGCGGGAAAGCTTCTTCCCGGCCTTGGTATTGCCATGCTGCTGCACTTTATGCCGGCAAAGAAATATTTCAACTATATTCTCATTGGCTTTGTACTCAGCGCCTACATGGGCGTACCCATTCTTGGAACTGCCCTTTTGGGTGTAGCTTTAGCCTATAAGTTCTATATGGATGAGGAAGCAAAGGAAAATACTGCATTTGCAGGAGGTTTGGAAGATGAATAATGAAATTGAAATGAACGCAATGGAAAAAGAACCTGTTTTAACAAAAAAAGACTGTGTAAAGGGAGCAATTCGCTGGTCCTTAATGGCGGTCAATACATTTAACTATGACACGCAGCTGGCTCCTGCAGTTGTATTTGGAATCGGGCCTCTGCTGCGCAAAATCTATAAGGATGATGACGATTATGTGGAAGCTCTGAACAATCATTTTAAATACTTTAACACTCACCCATGGCTGGCAAATATTGTTCTGGGTGCTACACTGGCTCTGGAAGACAAAGAGGGTATCTCTTCTCTGGACGCAGTACAGAACATCAAAGTCAGCCTTATGGGCCCCTTGGCAGGTATAGGCGATACATTGATCTGGACCCTGCTCCCCACTATCCTCGGCTCCATTGCCGGTTACATGGCCTTAGATGGAAACCCCATCGGTGTTATTCTCTGGCTTATCATCAATCTGCTTCTTCTTGTATTCCGTACTCAGCTAATGTGGATAGGCTACCGCGAAGGCACCAAGCTGATCACTAAGGTAGGCAGCCGCATCTCCCGTATTACAGATGCCGCGTCTGTCCTGGGGCTGACCGTAGTAGGCGCCCTCTCCGCTACCGTTGTTACCGCAACAACCCCTCTGGCTTTCCAGATGGGGGAAATCAATATGGCCGTCGCAGATCTGCTGGACAAGATTCTTCCCTGTATGATTTCTGTGGTCACCATTGGTATCATGTATAAGCTTCTGGGAATGAAAGGCATGAAGATCACTCGGCTGATTCTTTTAGTCATTATCTTCTCTATGGTCTGCTCTGCTTTGGGGATTCTGGCATAAAGGCCATTTCCTTACCTGAAAGTATGACACAAAGATAAATCGTAACTGCATGAAAGGAAATTTATTATGGTTGAAGTAAGCGCAGCAAAACGCAATATTACGCCTCTCTTTCCCATGTATATGCGGGGGTATGCCATGCGAACCAAAAAATCCATCGGAGTATTGGATGAACTTTACTGCCGGACTCTGGTCTTAAAAATCGACGGTATACCGTTTATCTGGGTCACCCTGGATCTGTGCCGTCTGGAAGAACCCATTTCCGCCTATATGCGGCAGGTATTGGCCGCCAAATATTCTGTGCCAATGGAAAACATCACTATTTCTACGATCCATACCCATTCCGGCCCTGACATCAGCTTTGAAGATGAGGGGGAAGACAGGAATCGACGCAAAGCCAATTACAGGGACTATATGATCCGTCAGGTTTTTGCCTCCGTAGATCAATGTTTTGACCAGAGTTTTTTAGAGGTCACCCCTTACATGGTAAAGGGAACCATCAAGGATGTCTACGGTAACCGCAATTATAAGGACAAACCCAGCGATAAAGAGATCAATATGATTCTTTTCTGCAGTGACAATCATGTAGCAGCTGGTATATTTCAGTTTACCTGTCATCCTACCGTCCTTGGCATCCACAATATGAAAATCAGTTCTGATCTTCTAGGAAATATTGGAAAATCATTGGACGATAAATACAACTCAGTTTTTATCACCATCCAGGGTGCCTGCGGAGATATGGGAAACAGGCAGTACCGCAAGGGGAATGACGAAAAAGAGCTCTGGAAAGTGCGGGATGAAATTATGAGTCAGATATCTGTTTTCGAGAAAACCCGTGTTCCCATAAAGCTTAAGACAGAGAGCATAAAAACAAGCGAGTACACCATTTGCGGGTCTTACGATCTTAATTCATTAAAGCAGCAGCTGGCGCAGGACGAGAAAAAACTGGCATCCGCCACAACGGAAGATGAAAAAAAGCTTCTTTGGTCCGGGATACGCCATTTAAAGAAAAAGCTGGTCTGTGGCGGGGTAAACACTGCTTTAAAGTCTGTAATCTACCATCTGGGCGATCTGGAAATTGTCACAATCCCTGGCGAACTTTTCTCCACTTTTGGAATGGAGATTAAAAGCCATTTAAAAGCACCTGTGAGGATGATCTGGGGATATGCAAACTACAGCGCCGGCTATATTGTGGAAAAGAATGAGTTTGGAAAAGGCTATGAAAGTATGCAGACACCTTTTCCTAAAGGCGAAGCAGAGCTTTACGTCAGCCATTTAATCCAGGATCTATAAGGAGATTACCATGAGAAGATATATCATTGCATCCCACCATCTGATGGCTCACGGCCTTGCAGACACCCTGCGTTTTCTGACCTCCAGAGAAGACATCATCGATATCAGCGCCTATATAGATGACTCTGACCTTGAAACGATGATCCGAACCGCTTTTGAAAGCTTTGATCCTGAGGATGAGGTGGTTATTATGACCGATATGCTGGGCGGAAGCGTTAATCAGCAATTCTGCCCCTATGTAACGGAACGGCATCATCTGATCTGCGGAGTCAATCTTCCCTGCGCTTTAAGCCTGATGCTGCAGCCTGAGAACATCCCTCTGACCGCCGATACCGTACGCAATATCGTAGAAGAATCCAGGCAGCATCTGATCTATGTAAATGAATACTCTGACGGAGTAAACAGCGACGATGAGTAGCAAATACTCTTAGCGTTCCGATTTCTGAGCATACAAAAGACGAGAACATACCTGTAAAGGGCATTGTCCTCGTCTTTTTTTACTCCACCTTCATCATCCGATACCCCACTCCAATGTGAGTCTGGATATACTGGGGGGAATCGGGCTCGCTTTCCAGTTTCTTGCGCAGGGTTGCCATAAATACACGCAGGGAAGCAATATCATTATCCCAGCTGCTCCCCCAGACCTTCTGGGTGATGTACGTATGGGTGAGAACCTTTCCTACGTTTTGTGCCATCAGGCAAAGCAGCTTATATTCAATGGGCGTCAGGTGCAGTTCCTTATCTCCAAGGTACGCGCAGCCGGCGCCGTAGTCGATACGCAGCTTTCCGTTGGTGAAAACCGATTCTCTCCCCGTCATATCACCGTTCATTGCCGCCAGACGCCTCTGGGTCACTCTCAGCCTCGCAAGAAGCTCTTCCACAGAGAACGGTTTTGTCAGGTAATCGTCGGCTCCTGCATCAAGGGCGTCGATCTTGTCTGAGTCCTCGCTTCGTGCGCTGATTACAATGATGGGCACATTGGACCAGGAACGGATGCGCTGAATCACCTCAATCCCGTCCATATCCGGCAGACCCAGATCCAAAAGAATAATATCAGGATTCTGTGAAGCGGTAGTCAGAACTCCGGCTTCTCCGGCCGCGGCTGTCTGGAACCGATAGTCGTGCGCTTTTAATGTTGTGGTAATCAGGTTGCGAACCGGCGCGTCATCCTCTACCACTAAAATCAACGGTTTATTCATGCAGTGTTACCTCCTTGCAGTCAGTGTAATTGTACATCTATCCCCTTTAGAGTCCTTAAATCAGATCTTAAAACATTTCTGAATGTCCTTGCTTTCTCCCAGCACCAGCATGGTTACATCCCGATCCAGCATGGTATCCGGCCGGATAGCCATATCCAGACTCCCTTTGCGTTTGAGCGCCATGATATTGATGTTGAATTTCTTTCGTATATCCACCTGCCCGATGGTCTTTCCCACCCAGTTGTCCGGTATTTCAATCTCAAAAATAGCGTGGGTTTCGCTTAACTGCACATAATCAAAAATGTGCTCCGAGCTGTAGCGGATAGCCGTCCAGTTTGCCACCTGTTTCTCCGGATAAACAATCTCGTCCGCTCCATTTCTGAGCAGAAAACGGGCGTGTACATCTCTGGATGCCCGTGAGACAACCATTTTTGCGCCAAGATCTTTTAAGTAGGCTGTCGTCTCAAGAGAACTCTGAAAGTCGCTTGCGATTGCTACAATGCACACATCAAAGTTGCTTACGCCCAGGCTCTCCAAAAACTCCATATTCGTGCTGTCACCGATCTGACCGTTGGTAACATACGGAAGAACAGCTTCTACCCTGTCCTCCATCTTGTCTACTGCCATCACCTGATGGTTCAGCTCATATAATTTCTCCGCCACATGACGGCCGAAGCGTCCAAGACCGATCAGTAAAATTGATTTCATAATTCCTTCCCCTTTCATTTATCCCACAGTTATCTTTTCCTGAGGCAGCCGCGATACATGGGGCTTTACCCCTGAGATGGCCGCATACACCAGCGTCAGGCCGCCCACTCTTCCGCAGTACATCAAAAGAATCAGTATTATATGTGAAACTGGCCCAAGTCCCGGCGTAACACCTAAGGTCAGACCCACGGTAGCGATTGCGGAAGCGGTTTCATAAATACAGGTCAGCATGGGAAGTCCCTCCACATAGCTGATGATGATCGCACCGCCTACACACAGGGTCAGATACATGATCATCACCACCGCCGCATAGCGCACCGTTTCCTCAGAAATGCGCCTTCCATAGCACTGGGCATCTCCCTTACGGCAAAACACGCCCCAGGCTGAAAGCAGGATCACTGCCAGCGTAGTGGTTTTCATACCGCCGGCCGTAGATCCCGGCGAACCGCCAATCAGCATCAGGATCGCCATTAAAAGCTGTCCCGGTTCGCTCATAGATGCAAGATCCACCGTATTGAAACCGGCTGTCCTTGGTGTGACAGACTGAAACAGGGAGGCCAGGATCCGCGTTCCGTGATTCTGCCACTGAGGGCCGTTAAACTCACAAAAGTAAAAAATTACAGCCGGTATAATAATTAAAAGAACCGTGGTCGTAAGGATCACCTTGCTCTGCATCCTGTATTTTCTCCAGCACAGCTTATTGGTCCGAATATCCTCCCAGGTCAGAAATCCCAGGCCACCTACCACAATGAGCATCATAATGGTAAAATTGATTACCGGATTCCCCACATAGGAAGTCAGGGATGAGAACGGCTCCCGCACTCCCATCAAGTCAAATCCCGCATTGCAGAAGGCGGAAATCGAATGGAATACAGCATACCATATTCCCTTTAAAAATCCGAAATCCCTGATAAACCAAGGCGCCATCAGCACAGCGCCGGTCAGCTCCACCAAAAAAGTACCTTTCAGAATAAATCCGGTAAACCGGACAATCCCTCCCACTTTGGGGGCCGAAATAGCGTCCTGCATGGTGCTTCGCTCCTTAAGGCCAATCTTCTTGCCGGACACCATGGCTATCGCCACCGCCACCGTCACTACCCCCATTCCTCCTACCTGAATCAGGGCAATGATCACGACCTGGCCAAAGGCAGTCCAGTAAGTAGCGGTATCATGAACAATAAGGCCCGTTACACAAACGGCAGATGTGGATGTAAATAATGCGTCTAAAAACGATGTTCCCCCCGGCCCTTTGGAAGCAATCGGCAGCATTAAAAGAAACGCACCGAACAGGATCACCGCCATAAAGCCAAATATAATGATCTGAGCGGACGTCAGCTGTTTTTTTCTGCCCTGAACATTCATACTACATACCTCCGGTTTTTACACAATACAAGACTCTATCATCTTTATGCTGTCTTTATATTGTCTCTGTAATTGTTAATTATGACATACAATTTAAAAAGATTGCGTTAAAAAGAAAAACGTCTGTATAAAGATTATATTAAGACATTTAAAAGTCTCCGCTCTTATCCATGTCCGGAAGCTCCATAGCCGATTTATCCGTAGGCGCGCAGCCGAACATTTTCCGATATGCCCTGAAAAAGGTGGAGTAATCTCCGAACCCGGCTCTGGACGCCGCCTCTGCCGCCGGCGTTCCCAAATCCAGCTCCTTCCTTGCAATTACCATGCGCTTATAAAGGATGTAACGGGCCACCGTAGTCCCTGTTGCCTGGCGGAACAGAGCCGTCAGATGGTTCTTGCTCATAAAAAACCGCTCTGCAAGGCCCTCTAAGGTCAGTGTCTCCCCCAGATGGCCGTTAATATATCGGATCACTTCCTGAGCCTGGCTTTCTGCCCCATACGTTCTTCTGGGGTCTTTTAAATATATTGCAGAAATACAGGCCAAAAGAGACAGGATTCGTGCGCGGATTGCAATATCCTGTAAATCTTTTCCATAGCTCCCGCAATCCTCGATGGCATGAAAATACCATTCCAGAGCAAACTGTTCTTCCAGACAACCCCAGCTTTTCCCAAATGGCTGCAGAAGCAGCTCCCGCTCCCTGTCGCTTAAGATCTCTCCTGCAAAGTGAAGGCGAATCCGGTGATATTCATTTCCATCTAATACCCGCAGACCGTGAAAGCAGCCGGGAGCAATCACCAGAAGGCTTCCCGGCCTTGGGCGGTACGGCCTTCCCTCAAGAAGATACTCTACATTTCCTGTAATCATATAGTAGATCTCATAGCTGTTGTGGCAATGCATCTTGTACTCCATATCCGCCTCATCGCTGCGGGTATGGGCGTAGACTACCTGCTCTGTCTTAAAACTGGCTTCCTGGTACACCTCATTCCCTCCTGTCTGCCGTGCGCCATTGTGGTGTTTTATGGGGCCGCACATTTTCACTGTTTATAAGTTTATCAGAGTTTGGGCGATTTGCAATATTTCTTTTTCGTTTCACAATGGAAATCTCATTTTTGATATACTATAATATCTCATGTAAGCAGAAAACAGTTCACACAGTTAAAACCGTGAATCGTTAAGCGCTGATTGCAAAAATCGAAAGGGCCCTCCCCCTTTCATACATTTTATCCCCCCTTTATACACATAGAAAAGACCAGGTATCCCCAGTACCTGGTCTTTTGCTGTACAAAAATTAAAATATTTCCATCCAGATTATTCTCAAACCCGGACATACTAACTGTAACGCACGTTTTCTATGCGCCAGGCAATAAACATGGTATGCATATGTCTTCTATTGCCGTCCATCAAAAGAAAGCGAGGTGCCATAACTATGAATTTATGCAGCTGTGATACCAAACCCGCCGCTCCAGTCTGCGGCTGCAAAAACCAGCTCCCGGCTCCCGGTCCCGGGCTTTCCCTGGCCATTGCCACTATTCCTGTGCAGCCCTGGGAAACCCCCTCTGAGCCTGCTGCGGGACTGAAACAGGGAAGCATCTTTCCCAGCCTGATTCTTCCATTTTATAAGGAAGGGGGAAAGGAAAATGTCTGACCGAAACGCAATACTAAAAGAAATCACTGAGATAAGCTTCACTGCCGACGATCTGACCCTGTATCTGGACACTCACCCTCTGGATGCTTCCGCTCTGGAAGCATTCAGCCAGGCAAATGCCAGACGAAAATCCCTACTGGAACACTACGCCAATGAATTTGAGCCTTTGACACGAAACTGTGTCTGCCCTGACACCAACAACCAAACCAATAGCCATACCAAATACCCCGGACAGAAACATTTCACATGGAATGACGGGCCTCTGCCCTGGGACCAGCAAGGAGGTGCTCTCTGATGTGGACCTATGAAAAACGGCTTCAATACCCTGTAAATATCAAAAAAACCTGCCCTAAGACTGCATCTCTTATTATCAGCCAGTTCGGCGGGCCTGACGGAGAGCTGGCCGCTTCCATGCGCTACCTCTCCCAGCGCTACACCATGCCATGTAAGGAGGCCGCCGGACTGCTGACGGACATCGGCACAGAGGAACTGGCTCATCTGGAAATCATCTGCGCTATGGTCTTTCAGCTCACCAGGGATCTGACCCAGGAGCAGGCCAAAACTGCTGGTTTTGATGCTTATTATATTGACCACACTACCGGTCTGTGGCCTGCCGCGGCTGCCGGAATCCCTTTTAACGCCTGTGAATTTCAGTCCAAGGGCGACGCTATCACGGATCTCCACGAAAACCTGGCTGCGGAACAAAAAGCCCGGAGCACTTACGAAAATCTCATACGCGTGATTGACGACCCGGATGTTCTGAACCCTTTACGGTTTTTAAGGGCCAGGGAGGTGGTTCATTTCCAGCGGTTCGGAGAAGCCCTGGAAAAAATAAAGGATACTCTGGACCGCAGGAATTTTTACTACTTTAATCCTGAGTTTGATAAACAGGTTGCAGCCGGGAAGAAATAGGCCGCTTCTCCTGTTTATAAAAAAGCAGTCCCAGGCCAATTCCCCTCAACGGGCTGGTCTGGGACTGCCTTTCTGTCATTGATACGCTGGATTATGATGCCGTCTGTTCTCTTACCTGTACGCTTCCATCTACGGTCCATTCTCCATTTTCATTCACCGTATAACCGTCCGGCGTGGTTCCATTTTTCATCATGGAACCGGCAGGCCGGGCAGCGTCAGGCGTATCCTGGAAATAGTAGCATTTGCCGCCGATCCAGTGCCAGCCGGTGTACATTGCGCCGGCCTGGCTGTCGTTCTGATCATGGAGGAAGTAGGTGTTTCCGTCACGATCCGTAAACCATCCGCTGTTCATATAGCCGTCAGCATTGAAGTAGTACCAGGCTTTAAATCCGTTCCAGGAGCACTCATACCAGGTATCTGCAGGGCAGGTTCCATCCAGGGCGGCAAACCGCCAGCCCTTTTCATCCTGCATCCACTGGCCGTTTGGCTCGGGCGCTTCCTCTGTCTTAAGCTGGTTCTCATACTCATAGTCGTCGTCGTCACTGTCCTCGCGAGAGGCCGGAGCGGCTGTTTCCGGAGCAGCGGTTTCTGCCTCCTTTTTGAGAATCATTTCATATGGCTCATAATCGCCAAATTCTGTGATCTGTCCCTTCTCGTGGAAACGGTCTACCGTCTGAAAATCGCTCTGATCCACGGAAACAGTCACATTCTCATCCGACTGTATCTTAATGGTTCCAAGAAGAACCCTTTTTCCCTTTTCAATAACGGGATTTCTGCCGGCTACATACAGGGTCATGGTCTGAGCATCCCCGTCATATCGCTCCTGACGGACAGATACGTTCTTACTGTTAAAATCCGTTCCGAATTTAAAGACCGGTTCTTCTGGAAGATTCTCTTTACTGTCAAAATTCAGCTTCAGGCTAAATGCAGTAATATCTTGTACAGACTCGTTTTCCTGAAGCTCCAGATACATATTTACAACGTTTTTGCTCTTCTTCTCCCAAGTGATCAGGCTATACTTTTCCGCCCGTGTGAGCATGGGCGGAAGCAGTATCAGAAGAAGGCAGATTGTAGCCAGACAGCTAAAAATCGCTTTTTTCTTCATGTTTCTATCTTTTTCTCCATTATTTTATGGTTGGCTGGTAATTGTAATCTCAGGAAGTGATTCGGGAACGGAAATCAGCTTCGTGTCGCTGACCAGACGGTCTTTGTCATTGGTCTGGGCATCCTGTGTGCGGTATAACTCTGCCCGTACTTTGTCCGGCAGAGTCAGGCTGTTCTGATCCTCTGGACGGATATAGTAGATCCAGGTTCCCTCTGTGATCTCTCCCAGCTGTCCGTCTTTTGGATCAGGAGCCAGGATCAGTTGATCCGCTACAATGGCTCCTGTGCTGTCCTTTCCGCCTACTGCGCTGCCGGACGCATCATAGAGAAGAACCATATTATAGGCCGGATTTCCTTTATAGCGGCCGGTAAATACGATGGATTTTTCAGGAATTATGGTTTTTCCGCTTTCCGTATCGCCGCTGCTGTTATTTCCAGAGTGTTCAAACACCGCGTCCTCTGCCAGGATTCCGATCTGATCCAGCTCTACCTTGTCTCCTACCGGAGCCAGCAGATCCAGTTCTGCCGCCGCAAAGCGGTCTGAGCCGTCAGCCGTAAGCCTTACATAGGCTGCATCGTAGACATTGTACCGGCTGTCGTTTTCCTTATCAAAGTAAACTGTGGCCGTTCCATTTTCCAGGCGGAAGGTTCCAGATTTTATCTCTGTCCAGTCGCTGCCGTCATCACTGATGGATATGGTGTACTTTTCAATAGGAGAATCTCCCTCATATGTATATTTCAGGCCTGCAATGGTTTCCGTCCTGCCAAGGGAGATCACAGCCTGGGCGTCCTCCGTCCTGGAGGCGTCTGCGTCCTCTGTCTTTCTCACTGTTCCGTCATAAACAGTACTCCGGTCATTGTCAATCATGGTCTTTGCGCTGCTGATGGTATCAGAGCAGGAAAGATTGCCCTCATCCTCTCCGGTCACTTCCTCATCCTCTTTTGACCAGGTATTTACTGTGATCTTCCAGCCAGACTTATCCATACTTCCGTCATGTGAAATCTGAATCTCATCTTCCAGACGGCCGGGCTTTGTGGGTTCCATACACCAGTCAATTCCTCTTACCTCATAGCCGACCACCCGGTTATTCACGGAACCGATCACATCGGTAAATGTGTCTGTCTGTGTAAAGCCAACTACCTGGCGCTCTTCCTTGCCATAACGGCGCTGGATACGGGTGATCTCATAACCGAACAGATCCTTTCCAATATCCGATCCGTCCTCAGCGCTGGCCTCCATGGTCAGCGTCACACGGTTGGGCTCTTTTTCATCCTGTTTTGCCGTCACGCTTACCTTAACAGAATCCGCAATGCTGGTTCCGTCTGTTACACGGTACTCTCTGGCTGCGTCATTGATATAGTAAATGGCTCTCTCTTCTTTATTAAACTGAGCTGCGTACTCCTTTGTTTTTGCATCCGGAGTCATTCCCCAGCGGACAAAAAATTCAAGGATATTCTTTTCTGCCGCCGCGCAGGCCAGACGCATCAGCTTATTGTCTTTATCGGCTCCGTCTAAGGTCAGCTTCACGCCGCCCGGTGCCGGGGCGCGGCTTATGTCTCTTGCGTAGGAATCAATTCTCGCATAGATCAGGTTCTGTCTCTGATCCTCATAATTCTCATAGGTTTTAAAGTTAAATCCATTGTCATACGCCAGATGAAGCTGCCAGTACATTCCCAGCTGGTCGCTGCTTCCTCCCTTTGTGCCGGAGGTTACCTTCCTGTAGGCATCCTCATAGCTGAAGCGGACGGAATCGTTGGTGTCCTTTGCCTGAGCAAGGATGGCATAATAGTTATTCGTTACCTCTGCCACTGCATACGCGCCCTCATTGATGATATGGCCGATCTCGTGAGCGATTCCCCAGCCAAAATAACGTCCGCTCTGATACTTGCCGTCTGCATCTGCCTCAACAGGCACAGAACCGCCAACCAGCCCTACGGAATCCCATTCAATGCCAATGTGAAGGCCGCCTGCATACATAAACGCTCCGTCAAACATTCTCTGATAACGGATGTTTAACCGGCTGACCGGCAACCGGTCTTTCTCATATGTAGTATCGCCTGCCACAGGATTATCGCTTAATCCCTTGTGCTGATAGAACAGGTGAACCATTCCGTCCATGGCAGCAAGAGACTGATAAAGCCGTTCTGCGGCCTCCTCCTGTGTTTCACCATTCTTTGTCAGTTCCTCGTACAACGGCTGAATGGCAACGGAATACATCACCTGATCCAGAACAATATCCGTTGCTCCCAGGATACAGTTTTTCTCATCATATGGCAGCCCGCAGATGCGGCTGTGAGAGGTTTCGCTGTCCGCGTCTGCGTTGTGCAGCTCCTCGATCCGGCTTACGTATTCCGCCATCTCCGCCACATAAGCATCCACCAGCGCTCTGCGCTCATCCTCTGTGGCAGCCTTTGTTACGTCTAAAATCGGGTATTGAGATCCGCCGCTCACACGAACTCCGTAGGACTCTCCGGGATCATTTCCCGTATATTCCACATAGAGAGCGCCTCCCTTTTCCGTATCCAGGCTGGAAACCTTTGGAATCGTAATCTCGTTGATTCCCACCTTTAAGTCTGCCGCCTTGGTCTGGAAATGGCTGTATTCCCCATGGTACTGAGTAGCATAAAGATCCAGGTTTGTGTCGTCTCCGGGCTGTTTTCCGGGAGCGCCTACATAGATGATCACCTTTTCACCTGCCAGCGCCGCTGTGCCCAAAGGCTGCCATGCGTTCAGTCCGCTGCTGAATGTGATGTGACTGTCATATTTTTTGGAAACAGAAGTGTCTATTGAGATGACCTTCTGAACGGTGCCATCCTTTAGTATCTGTTCCGCTGTATCAAGTTCCTTTAAGATCAGATCTCTCTTGGGAGTGGTTTCCCCGCTGATCTCATCCACCTCATCTGCGCGCGCCCGCAGCGCATTGATGGTGTCCATGGTAACACCGTTTTGAAGGGTCAGGTGAAGATCATCCGTATACAGTGCAAATACGTCATTTAAGAGGACATCATACTCATAAAAACGCAGCTCTGCTATGCTCATATAATTATTATTGCTTGGCACTGACAGATTGATCTGAACCTTGTCTGCCGTAAACGGCTTATTTGCAATAAATTCGTAGTAATTTTTTCCGTTTTTATCAAGACTTGGCTGAAGGGACAGACGGCCTTTTATAATCTGCGGTTCGCTTCCCTCCCCATCCCAGGCTCTGATGCAGTATTCCCTAAAGTTCGCTTTCTGATTGGGGCCTGCAATAAAGGCGATGGTGTCCATTGTATAGGACTGATCCAGGGTTACAATGGGGCCGCGGTAGTTTTTATAAACACCGCCGGAATCCCAGTCATTGAACTCCCAGCAGGAATAAGGATCCCCGTCTACAAGATCTCCGGCCGCATTTGTCACAGATCCGGCTACAATGGATACCTCTTTAATATGATCCGTCATAGACTGGCCTTCTTTCGGCCCCACATTGATCAGCCGGTATGCAGGCATCTTTGCCGCCTCTACCGTAATCGTGCTGCCGCAATACATTGCCGAATGGGGGCTGTCTCCCAGAGGATTGTGACCGATCATATAAATCTCATACTGCGCCTTATCCTCCAGACCGCTTATGGTCGTACTGGTTCCCGTCAGGTCATCCACCGCTTTAAACTCTTCGGTTCCTGCCTGGCGGTAGAAAAGACTGTATGTCTTTGTATCATCCATCTTCTTCCATGATACATGAAGGCTCTTATAACCGCCCTCAATGGAGATATTCTCCGGTGCAGGCGGCGGACCGTCAGGCTCAGGCATAACGGAGATCTGCGCGCTGTAGCTGCTCTTCCAGTTTCCGTTGACAGACCGTACTTTTACCAGATACGTCTCATAATTTATAAGCTCTTTTTCGTTAAATCCGTTTACTGTCAGCGTATTTTCTGACGTTTCCAGAATCTCCGTACGGCCTCCATTTGTAATGGAAACCTCGTAGCCGGTGACATTTACCTCTTTTTTCCAGGTAAGCGTAAATTCTCTGCTTCCAATCTGTGCGCTTACATTCTCAGGAATATTCTGCACTGGCGGCGGAATCCGATCCTTCATATCGCCCAGAAATTCTACCTGGCTGATCTCTGCCAGATTTCCTTCCGATACGGTTCCTGTTATCCGAATCCGTACCTTTTTCACTGGTTTCTGATCCTTTAAGGTAATCAGAATGGAACCGTCAGAATCTATCACCGCTTCAGCGGCAGCAGATCGAACCGAACGGCTCTTTTTACCATTTGCGTACCGAGTGATCTTGGCAGTGATCACCGATCCGTCGGTGGTCTCCACCTCTACCTCTCCAGTACTGATGGCTCCCTCAGAATCCTCCGGCGACTGGATCACAAGTCCTCCGGCCGTAACGGGTCTGGCCGACAGATCCAGTTCCAGTTCCACGGGATACTCCTCAGAAATAGGCTGATCCGTATCCTCCCGCTCCAGAGTGACAGAAGTGTCATTTTCCTTATTAAAAAGGTCGTCTACCGAACCTTCTACCCGTACGGCATCACTGGAAGATGCAAGCTTTACATCTCCCTCCTGAATCGTGATGGAACGCTCTATCGTAGATGCGGGATATTTATTATCACTTCCCTCTTTTCCGGTATACAGGCTGGCAAAATACTGAAGATCCGTAAGATCCACTTCGCCATCCCGGTTTAAGTCCATGCCTTCCTCATCCATACCTGTGATTCCGCCTTCATAAACGGCGTCCACCAGATCATCCAGATCGTCTTTGTCGATGACGCCGCTTCCATTTACATCTCCCATACGAATCATTCCAGGATGGGCGGAGGAAGAATACTCATAGTCGCCATAGTCATTTAAAAGCATGATCTTGCAGGTATCATCCTTTACCTCTATGGTCTGCTCATAGGGCAGATATCCTTCGGCTGTTACCGACAGCTCATAGGTTCCGGCAGGAAGATTCTCAAATGTGCCTTTTCCTATCTCTGACTCTTCTGAGTCTTCCTGGGGCAGCAGGCTGATCTGCGCCGACTCCTGAAAGACTTCCGAATCTTCACTGGATCTTGCCTTTCTGGATACTTTTTCGTTCAGTTCAATCTCAAAATCCACAGCGGATTTCACCGGAAGAATAGTGCGGATCTCTACTGTTACTGCGCCCCTGTGCTCATTTTGAGGCTTTGTGGGCTGACTGGGGCTGGCGATCGGAACAATGTCTGTGTCGGATGCGTCCTCTTCGTCCTCCTGACGGTGGGCCTCCGATGAAGTAGCGGTAAAATGCTCCTCTCCAGAACCTTCTGCCGAATCTTCTTCTTTGGTCTGGTTCCCATCCTGAGACAGGTCATTTTCCGCCTGTGTTTCCATCTGTTGTGCAGATTCCGGCAGCTGCGCTCCGTAGGCGTTTAATGCGCCAAGCGGAAGCTGCAGGCCGATCCAGGCAGCCAGCAAACATACTAGTTGTCGTTTCATTTCTGCTTTTTTCTCCTTTTTTGTATCGCATTTGTAACCAAAAACAATTTAGTATATCAGGAATTTTTTTTGTTTTCAATTTATTTTTTTAATAAATGGGGATTTTTTACTGAACCTGTTATCTAACCTGTGTAACCGATCAGGAAAAGAAGATTTTCACATCATCTGCCAATGTGTGTGTAAAAACAGAAAATAAAATCGGCGGCCATCTCTGACCACCGACAAAACTTTCTTCTTCCATTTTTTAGTAAAGGCAGAATCTGCAAAACTGATTTTTATTTAAGCAGGCAGTCCATAAAGGAACAGCCATTTTGGGGCGCTCTTACACCAAAATAATCACATACACTTGCTCCTACATCCGAAAGTGTTTTTCTGACTCCCAGACGCTTTCCGCTGATTCCCTTTTTGTATACAAGCAGGGGCACACACTCTCGTGTATGCTTACTATGTCCTATGTCTGGATCATTTCCATGATCCGCCATAACTACAAGGATATCGTTATCTGTAAAATTTGAAATCAGTTCCCCGATTCCCCGATCCGCCGTTTCCAAGATCTCTTTATATTTTCCTGATGATTGGGAATGGCCCGCCAGATCTGTTTCCTGTATATTTGTGCAGATAAATCCTGTTTCCATACTTTTAAATTCTTCCAGAGTATATCTGATACACTCTTTTGTGGGAACACATGAGATACGTTTACCGCCTGCATTTTGCACAATGTCGGCTACTTTTCCGATTAACGTAACAGCTATCCCCATATCTGTAAGACATACAGGAACCTGTACCGATTCATCAACCCCATACCCCATATGGATACATTGGTATCCTCTCTCATATGATCTTGATTTTGCTGAAGCTATTCCAATAAACTGACCATTTCTAATCTCTTCCGCATTCCACAGATCTGCCATTGTATTTCCAATCCCACCAAATACAATCACGCGTCCTACTGTCACAACCTCCCGCACCAGCCTCCCAATCTCACATTCCCTTTCAAACGATATAAAATCTAAAGGCGCTGTTACGTTGTAACACATTCCCAAATCCGCTTCCAGATTATCGGCTATTGTCACATAGTCATCACAAAGCACATATCTCAAACCCTGTTTTTCAATGATGTTTACTTTATGCCCATATTCCCTCAGATGGGCCGCTACAATATCTGCACTCTCCTGAAAAGGATGAATCGCTGGCTTTCTAGGCTGTGTACCCATAATTTCCTGATGCCCCATAAACGTGTCTGCGCCAAAATGCATCAGCTCTGCCTTTCCAAAATTGGCTCCATCCGACCTTTTCATTTGGCTGCTTTCTTTTCCGTAGGCATTCATAAGTCCGAGCCGTTCCAGATTTGGGAGGTTCATCTGCGGAAAGTCCTTCAAAATACTCCCCAATGTGTCTGCCCTCTCGTCTCCCGGCCTCGTTTCTGCCGTATCCTTCATTGCCCCTATTCCAAATCCATCCAGAACCAGTACAACAAACCTCTTCACTATAGATCCTTCCTTCTTCCCTGGCTATCATAAATGCCGACAATTACAGGATTTCCTTCCTGTATCCCCTTTACTAATGCCACATCGCTTCTTGTAACAAATATCTGGAACCGGAATGCCATAACTGCCGTATCCCCTACTGCACACTTGTCCGTTATGCCGAAATGATAGTCAATACTCTCATCAGACGGCGGTATTACGGTAAGTTCTCTGCTGTTTTCAAGCCCGGTCCCTACCAGCACCTTTTTTACATGGGAGCGCCTGTAATGTCCGCCTCCAAAGCAATATGCATTTCCCATAAAATTATGTGAAATCTCACTGACATATACAACCGCCGGCTTTTCTTCCATCTCCTTTCGGGAATGCATCGGTGTTGTTCCGCTTAGCCCGTGTCCAGGCTCCCCGCAATTCCCGCCAAATTTTAACATCTGGTCAATGGTATGGCAGCAGGTAGCAGACGGAGTATTAACGAACGATATTTCCGCCCCGCAAACCTTAAGTATTTCTGCCGCACGCTTCACTGTTTCCAGATTGGGGGTCGGAAGTATTTTCGCTTCCGCTTCATTGTAAAGATAACAGGGAAAGGAGGTTACGCCTTTTATGTCAAGGTGAGGGCATTCTTTCCTGATCCAGGCGGCCGTTTCCTTTAGTTCATCCAGCTGGAATCCTGCCGTCTGTCCGGAATATACCATATCATGATCACTATATACCCGCAGCATTAGGGCTTGTCGGCATTGAAGCTCTGATGCTGCATTTTCAATCTGACGAATCTTTTCACGTGAATATACAGTTATTACCTCTGGCCCATACTCCAGTAGTTTTTTAACCATTGCCCTGGGAACCTGTACCAGATGGCCTGCATTTCCTATGGGAATATGATGCTGCATCATTACCATAGCTTCTCTAAAGTCCACAGTTACTGCACCTGGGTAACCCATTTCTATCAATGCCTTTGCAAGATAAGGATTTCTACCCATCTGTTTTAACATAAAATACAGCCTGATATGATTTTTTTCTGCCTTTTGAAGCAGCCTGCGCGCATTTTCCAAAAACATATCCACATCTACTACATATGTGTCTGGAAGTATATGACCGCCCTGATGAAGGAGAAATGCCGTTTCCACCAATTTACTATTTGTACGGATTGTCTGGTCAAGAAACATTTACTTCACCCTTTCTACAGATTCCTTTATAATTCTTAAAATTGTATCCGCTCCCGCGCGCATGGGATTAACCCGTATCATACGACGCTCCAGTCCAGGATCAATTTTTCGGACAGTACCCGACACCCGATAAAACATGGGCGCTATTTCATATTTAGACTCTGCTCCCACCGGATTTGGAGCCGCGCCGAGTTTTTCTGCCTCCAACAGCACCCGTTCTGCAATATCTTCCTTAAATTCAATTAAAAGTACCTTTGACTGGGCATTTGCCAAATATACGTCTTTTACCTGCGGGATCTCTCCGCCTTTAAGCCTTTTTACACATTCCTCATTCACCTGGGCCTGGACTGCCAGCGCCACTGGCGCATATGTCAGCCCATAAAGCACGTCCAGCGCCTCATGCCCCTGGGTCTGCATTCCTCCAGAATAATTTTCTTCCACCAGAAGTTTTATGTACTTCTCTTTTCCTACAATAATCCCTATTCCTTCCGGCCCTAACAGTTTAAATGATGAAAAGCAGGATAGATCTGCACCGCACTGCACGCCAATATACCTAACCTTCATTGCTGCATAATTATCATCGGTTAAAATCGGAATATCTCGAATCCTCTTGATAGTCCGTACCACCTCCTCCATATCGTAACTGTCATCCAGTTTCTGTCTGGTGTACTGCACCAAAGCCCCCTTGATATCCGGATTATCCTTTAAAACTTCCCCAAGCTGAGACAAATCATTAAAATCCGCTTCTACCTGTATCAGGCCCAGCATTTCAAAGGAAGTCCTGGTTGTGCTGTATACAGGAGCTTTGTGTATTAGGATCTTATCTCCACATTTTAAAATAGAATGCAGTCCGAGCCGTATGGCTCCACTGCCGGCTCCTCTAACCAGCATACACGCCTCTGCATCAAAAATACGCGCAATTACCTTTTCTGCCCGATTGGTAGTAATCGGCTTATTCAGTCCGGGAACTACCCCCATATCTCCCCTGTTCAGAATTTCATGTCCTTTAAATTCTCTTGTTATACAATCCGTCACTCTGAACTGAAGTTTTACAGCTTCTTCAAGAGACAGACTGCTTAATGGATACGTCTGCATATATGCCCCTCCCTTTTTATGGTGTAAGAAGAATCCGTCTGGGATTTTCTTTTAAAAGCATATCGATCTGTGCCTGTGTGAACCCTTCCTTTAATAAAAGCGGAATAAATTTCTCAAACAGATAGGAGTATCCAATTCCGCCCCTGTATGACAGATGAGACTTTCTGGTTATATCCATAGAAAGGACTACCTGTGAAAGCATTTCCTTTTTCGCAATCTGTCTCAGCGCCTCCGCCCGGAATGCATCCGGGCAATAGTTTGTTTTTCCGATGGTGTCAAACCCTATATTAACTCCCTTTTTCAAAACGGAAAAAATTATATCCATATTCTGTGACAGATCCATATGGCCTATAATAATATTTTCCGGTTTTACTCCGTGAGAGATCAGATAGTCCGCCTGCTCTTCTCCAAACGTTCCCAGGGTAGTATGAGTGGTGACTCGCGCTCCCGTTTTCTTCGCTGCGATTGCCGCTGCATCAAATACCTTTTTTTCCGTGGGTGTCATGCGATTTTTGCCTGTTCCAAATTCGCCGATTACAGCTGCATGGATATCGCAGCCTGTGGCCTCTTTTAATCCCGCGTTCAGTTCCATTTCCATAATCTGCGCCAGTTCCTGCACCGACTTCGTATACACATAATCAGGGAAAAACGGTTCCTTGTAAAATCCTGTAGCAGTAAGAATATGGATCCCTGTTTTTTCTGAAACCTTCCTGACATATTCTACATTCCTTCCCATTCCCAGATTGGTCACATCTAATATGTTTCTTACTCCAAATGCATACAGACGTCTAAATTCCTCTATTGTTTCATCCAGGCAGTCAAGGCGGCAATCCTCATCTCCCTTTACACCAGACAAATCAATTGTTACGTGCTCATGCATCAATGTATAGCCATCTGTCAGTCTCATCCTCACTCCGTCACTTTATGATGTTTTTATTCATTCTCCCAAAAGGCCTTCCTCCAATGCGCCGTATGAAAAATACACATCTGCATTTCTGAAATACCGATCTGCTAATTCATCCCTTACCATTGGGAATTTCTCTGCTATTTGAAACAGCTTTTCAATTTTTTCTGTTTTTGATTCACATATCAGCACATAGCCGCTTGCAAGAGCCGTATCAGGAATACACAGAGCAGTTGCCCCTGCCATATTGACTGCCCGAACGAAAAACTTTCCGCTTTTTAACTGCATAGCCTGAGTTTCTTCATCGAAATGGCCGAAAATGCTGTCTCCCATTCCATTGACATCGATTTTTTTCTCATAACCTATCAGAACGTCACATTTTGGCAGGTTCTTCCTGAGAAAATCGATCATTGGATCCCTCCTGTTATCAAAATCCGGGAATACAAGGGAGTCTGCCTTTATATCTGCCTTTTCAGCCGTCTGTCCCAATTGTTTCAGTTTCTCTTTTATTGTTTTCTGGTATAAAATTTGAACAGGCGCATTATTTTCCTTCAGGTTCAGGCAAATTTCAGCCGCCTTCTTTATTACGCTTAAATCCCTGGAAATAAATCCCAAGGACGGTGTAAAACAAAGGCCGTCCGTTGAATCCCTCTTATACTTTTTCATATGTTCCTGCTCAAGCTTCGGACTGATAAATCCATAACATTGTAGGCTCATTGCCGGAGCAAGAACAGATCCTCCCCCATCCGTTCCAATTCCCAGATCATTGATTCCCAGAAAAACGTTAATAGCTGTACCGCTGCTTGATCCCGTCATCGGGTTCCCCGTGATTGGATTGCGCAGCTGCATATCGATGGCTCTTCCATTGATACTGCACCTGTCTATAGTATGCAATTCATATCCGTGAACCTTTAATTTTCTAATCAGTTCTATCGGGATCTGAACCACATTTTTTATACCCACATAATAAACCTTTTCTTTATTTTCCACCGTATGGATTGCCTGGGGATAAACCCGTTCTACCGAATGATATGGATTTTTCATTGCGAGAAATGTTTGCTGCGCGTGTCTAATGATCTCATTCATTTCAGTATTCCTTTCATTATTACAGGGATCACGCCTGCCGCTGCCTCTGGTACAAATCCGAACGCTCTTTTTCCATCGCGTACTGCCTGTAAAATTTCTTCATCACTCAGTACCCTTCCAACCATAGCCACTGTAATACATTTGTCCATTCCATTCATCGCAATGGCCATTCCTAATGCTCCGCCGGCTCCCGTCTGGCAGGAGCCAAAATAATAGTCTGCCTGTCCGTTTTTAAGTGCAAGCGCAGCCTGTATATCCTGCATAATCTGCACTTCAACCTGTCCGTTTCCATATGTTTCAATCAATTCAGCATTCTCTTTTTTATTCAGCGCTCCACCAACAACAATCTTCATTTTGTACCTCCCTATACAATCGCAAGTCCCAATAATTTAATTAAATTTGCTGCAAATCCCATGGCTATTGTAACTACAGGCCCTACTGCCATTGGAATCAAAAATGGTTTCTTTGCACATTTGTTCATCATCCATACCATCATAACAATCATTGAACCGACATATGACATTCCAACCTCATTCATAATCGCAGCTGAAGCAGTGAATCCGCCGACCAGCAAAGCAACCTCAAGAATCTGTGACATGGCATTTCTGATGTGATCCCCCAGTTCCCTGAGTGCCGGAAATTTATCAAGCATATTTCCCACACTTCCCAGAAAAAATGTCTCTAATGTGATAACTGCTGCTCCGCTCACAAAGGACACAATACAGGTTACGGGAACAGAAAATCCCAATGAAGCGCAAAACATTCCTGCTGCTATGGAAAAATACGACCCTGCTGGTGAAAATACGCCTGTTACAATTGCTGTGGTGTAAACTAATGGTATATAACCAATTGCACGGACACAGGCTACCAACGCCGCCTGCGCAAATTCGTTCTTCATCATCAGCGGCCCGGAGATTACATCTGTCGTAAGCAGACATTGCGAAGCTGCCACGGATAACAAGCCGCCCATAACAGAAAAATAAATCCAGTTCTTTTTTATGCGGTTCACATTTTCAGAAAAAATATTGGTTAGGTCTGCGCCAATTGCCTCGTTTTTCGTTCTGACTGCAAAAAATATCATCACAATCGTCCCTGTAAGCATTGACATTCCATCCGCATTCAGAGAAAGCTTCAATTCTCCAATATTAAACACACCAAAGTTTTTAACCAGGATATACGCTGCCAGCGTTATAACTGCAGTAATCCCGCCCTTTTTTATTCCATGCTGATACGCAACTGCGAGAGATGGAAAGACAGCAAACGTTGCCACTACAATATCTGCTACATTTCCTATATAAGGAAGAAAATTGACGGGTAAACCGGAAAAGAGATTTGCAATTGAGGACATAAAGGCAACAACCATAACTCCCCAAATGGCCCCGATTATCACCGACAGGATCGTTCCCTTTGGTGTATCCGGGCACCATGTTCCTATGATGTCTCCCATCAATAAAAACGTATGGATAATAATGATTCCCATAGCGATAGAGTTTGTAAAGCCAAATCCTACAATCAGACCAAAGCTTACCGCAAAAGACGTTGCCGCCAGAGATTTTCTATCCATTCTTCCGCTGAAATACTCCGTATACACGGGACGGAAACCATCGTTATACACAGCAACATTCTTATTTGCCAAAAGAGCCGACATTGCACCTATTGCTGCCGCTAATAAATAATTAAGCATTTTCATTTCCTCCTGCATTTTTGTTTTGTGGAGTTGGATCCCCTTCGTTTTTCATATGCCCGTTTTACGGCATCAGTACATTACAGATATGAACCGTCAGGAAATCTGTTTCTGTCTGCGTAAATTCCAATTCTGTCAGCTGTAATATCTGCTGCTGTACAGAACAGGCACATTTATAAACCTCTTCTTTTTTCACCTCCTCCAAAATGTCAGGACTTATCTGAATCTCATTGTCATTTCCTTTTTCCATTCGGTCTGCCGCCATGGCCAGATGTGTAATGAACATATTCAGCTTCTCCTCATCCGCATCCCCCTTTTCTTTTAAAATCATCCCTGCTGCACTGGTGCAAAACACAGCTACTTTTTCAGAAATCATCCCTGCATTCTCCATAATTTTGAGACGTTCTGTGACCGACTTCCGTGTGCACATCTTTCACCCCTCCAATATACATTTTTTTGTACTTTGCAAAATATATGAAAGAGCGGCAGTCGCGCTCTTTTATATCGTTCTGGTGCTTCAACCCCTTTTATTAAAAATAAGGTTCTCTAATTCCACTTCTTACCTCACTTAATATTTTCAAAGTTACTTCTACGCTTATATTCTTTCTTAACAGTTCCGCCAAATACTGATTTCCCTTTTTTATCACCATTACAGCTGTGGAAAATAAGCTGCTGTATTCGTTGTCCTTTAAAAATATAATCTTCAGATCATTCAGATGGTGATTCTCAATTATATCATCATAATTCCAAACGCCGGCATCAATTGTTCCATCTAATAAGGCTGAAATCGTCTGCTGCGTTCTCAGCTTTACTAACTGAACATTTTTATTCTTTATCAGGTTGCTTGTAATATGACTCTGATCCAGGGAGTCTTCATCATAAGCAACTTTCATCCCCTCCCGAATCCCTTCCTCCTGTAGATCACGCAGCAGGAGAATATGCTTTGACAAAAAGCTGCCGGCTCCAAAATTTAACAGACATTCTATCTCACTTCCACAGGATATCGCATACTCAGCTGCATATTGAGATACAATCGCAAACTGATATGCTCCTGATTCAACAAGCTGAATCCTCCCTACGGCGCCTCTCGCATAAGCCATATTAAATTTCAAAGATCGAAACTGATCATAAATTGCTGTAGCAAATCCCTCATATGTTTGAGAATAGGGCAAGGGCATAATTCCCATAATCTCTCTTTCCAAACAATTTTCCTGAAGCTTTTTATAGTCTAATGCCCTTATATAGGTTCCCTGATGTCCATGATGCGCCAAAGAAACTGCACCGATATCTTTTAAATAATTAAATGCATTCTGCATTGTTCCCCTGGATACCTGAAATTCCTCCTGATAATGTGAAATCGGAGCAACACGGTCACCCACATCCTTTGAAAGCAGATCCAAAGCCAGTTTACTGATCGTTACACCTTTTTTTTGATATAAAATCTGATCATTCTCCGGCTTCATACATCATTCTCCTCATAGTTTTCTAATATTCATTTTTTTGTACTTTGTATGTTCTTATCATACCAAAACATTTTATTTATGTCAATAGCAATATTTATCTGTATTTTTCATAAAATTTTATGTGCATTTTTCATAATCCACCTATCTTTTGACAGCAACAGTTTTTGACTATGTCCCCGTATCTGATTTCTAACTGAACGCACAAAATCCCGTATATGTACTGTACCCAGCCACGTACGGGATTTTTATGATTAAATGTCACTTATTTTCACATCGGAGATTCCTCCGCTGCTTCTTGAATGACGAAAGATTCAAGAAAATTCCTCACCCTGAATTGTTACTTTAAATATTTATACGTTAGCACACACCCTGGCCCATCATAGCCTCAACCACTTTCTCAAAGCCAGCGATATTCGCACCTGCTACATAGTTTCCGGGAACGCCGTAGCGCTCTGCTGCATCTGCCGCCTTTGCAAAGATATCAGCCATGATCTTGTGGAGTTTTTCGTCTACCTCTTCAAAGGTCCAGGACAGCCTTAAGGCATTCTGGCTCTGCTCTAAGCCGGAGGTTGCCACGCCGCCTGCGTTTGCAGCCTTACCAGGCATAAACAGGATCTTCTTCTCAACAAACAGATCCGTTGCTTCTCTGGTGGAAGGCATATTTGCTCCCTCTGCCACTGCAAAACAGCCGTTTGCAAGAAGAGCCTTTGCATCCTCCAGATTCAGTTCGTTCTGGGTCGCGCAGGGAAGGGCGATATCGCATGGAATAGTCCAGATACCCTTTCCTTCTGTATAGACGGCAGAAGGAACTGCATCTGCATACTCCTTAATCCGTCCTCTGCGTACTTCCTTAATCTCCTTTACTGCATCCAGCTTAATGCCTTCCGGATCGTATACATAGCCGTTGGAGTCGCTCATGGCAACTACCTTTGCGCCCAGCTGCTGTACCTTCTCTACTGCGTAGATGGCAACGTTTCCAGAGCCGGATACAAGTACGGTCTTTCCTGCGATTTCCTTGCCATTGTGCTTTAACATCTCATCCAGCATATATACGAGGCCGTAACCGGTGGCCTGGGTTCTTGCCAGAGATCCGCCAAAGGTCAGTCCCTTTCCGGTAAGAACGCCCTCATACAAGCCGGTAATCCTCTTATACTGGCCGAACATATATCCAACCTCTCTTCCGCCTACACCGATATCGCCGGCCGGAACGTCGGTATCCTTGCCGATGTGGCGGTAGAGCTCCGTCATAAAGCTCTGGCAGAATGCCATCACCTCACGGTCTGACTTGCCCTTTGGATCAAAGTTGGAGCCGCCCTTGCCGCCGCCCATGGGGAGACCGGTGAGAGAGTTCTTTAAGGTCTGCTCAAAGCCAAGGAACTTAAGAATGCTCTGATTTACGGAAGGATGGAAACGAAGTCCGCCCTTGTAGGGTCCGATGGCACTGTTGAACTGTACTCTGTAGCCCTTGTTAACCTGCACATTCCCCTTATCATCCACCCACGGTACGCGGAAAGATATGATGCGCTCCGGCTCGGTAAAGCGCTCCAGGATGCCCGCCCTGCGGTACTTCTCCTCGTTTGCATCAATCACCAGCCTTAAAGAATCCAAAACTTCCTTTACTGCCTGATGGAATTCCGGCTCGCCGGGATTCTGTGCTACCACTCTCTCATAGATCTCATCAACGTATGACATGGTATAACTCCTCCTTTGGTTTTTGTCTGAAATGTGCATCCGGCCGCGAGCCGGACGCCTTGTGGGATGCTCCATCTTTTGATGTACATTTTACGGAAAGTATAGCAAGTTAATTTGTTAAAGTCAAGGAGGAATTGCGGTATTTCAGACCATTCTCAAATGCCGTCCTCTGACACAGACCACGGATACAGCGCCAGTTTCCACTCAAAATGCTTCTCTGATAACCGATATTTTTCAGCCAGAGCCGGCCCGCAGCTGTTGGATCCAATGCCGCTCTGGCGGTAATCCAGACAGAGAACCGTTCCATGTAAGGGTTCAAGCTCAAATCGGTGACCCTTCTTTGTCAGCTCTTCCTGTGTATAATGGGAAGCGTTAAAACAGATCGTCCCCTCTCCCATAACGAGAAGCCCCTTATCCGGCTGCTTTAAACAGATATAGTCGCAGTCCCAATGGCTCCCGTTTTCCTGCGGTCTGATATAAGGCTCATACAGATCGGATACGGCCGCCTTAAATATTCCGTGCCATGATGCCTGGTGCTTGTCCTCATAGCTTTCCATTGGTCCGGTTCCGCAGTATTCCACCTGGTTCATCCGCTCAGGCAGGAACATACGCAGCCCAAACCGCGGGAGAAAGGGAAATTCCGGATCTTTGCATACTGTCAGCTTCACCCTTACAGTGCCTGTATTCTCCACCAGCCAGTTAGCCCGAATCCTTAAAAACGGCTGGATATGAATTGCCGCAATAGACAGATCCGTCTGTATCCTGATTCCTTCCTCCGCAAGCTCCGCCTTCGTTGTATACGTCCTTACCTTAGCTCTGTCGTAACCGGCCCGCTCCCACTCCAGCCGGATCCGTCTGTCGTTGTCCGCGGGTGCTCTCCAGATATTATATTCCATGGGGCGCACAAACAGTTCTTTTCCGTCCAGCTCCATGGATGCAAACGTTCCCAAAAAGCAGTCATAGCGGTAAGAAAAATGCCTCCCCTTCACCAGTATATACCGCTCCCCCTGTTCCAGTGCTAAACCATGATCACTGGATATTCCTGATTTTTCCAGTACGTTTTTCCGTGCCGCGGCCTGAATGGACTCCCTGTTCCAGAAGGGGAGAAATTCGTCTATTCCTAACTCATGTCCCGCTTTAAGGCTTCCACTGTCCTTTTTCAAAATATATCGGATGCGGATTCCGTCTATCTCCTCCGGCAGTTCTTTTTCAAAATAGACCACTCCCTCTGTATGGGGCCGAACAGACTGCGGCAGTTCGAGTTCTGTCTCTCCCGCGTCTTTTCCGTTTTTTACGAAAATACAATAGATTTTCAGATAATCCTTCAGGTCTGTAAAATCCATATAATTGTGAATCAGGATCGCTCCGGCTCTCAGATCACAGGAGACCATTCGGGCCGGACGGTACACCTGCTTAAATTCCAGCAGTCCAGTATGAGGACGCCGGTCAGGATAAACCAGCCCGTCTACGCAGAAATTGCCGTCATGGGGAAATTCCCCGCTGTCTCCTCCATAAAGATATCGTTTCGATTCAGCTTCCTTAAAATCTGCCAGAACTGCGTGATCACACCATTCCCAGACAAAGCCTCCGCACATTCCCTCATACTGATGAATGATCTGAAAATAATCCTCCAGATCTCCCGGCCCATTTCCCATGGCATGGGAATATTCGCACATAAGATACGGGTTTTTATGACGCCGCTTGAAATACTGATGGATTTCCTCAAAATCAGGATACATACGGCTGTACAGATCCAGCAGGCTTCTGTCGTATACCCGGTGATCAGACACATATCTGGCTCCTTCATAATGAAGCAGACGGGTGTTGTCATACGCCGCTGCCCATTTAAGCGCCTCCTCAAAGGTACAGCCATAAGCACACTCATTTCCCATAGACCAGATCACCACTGCCGGACGGTTCTTATCGCGTTCCACACACCTTTGCACCCGATCCAGAGTAGCTGGTATGAACGCAGGATTATCAGCAATCAGACGTCCCCATTTCTTCACATGGGTATCCCAGTCGTCTGTTTTTTTGTACCCCTTATCTGTGCCGTGGCTTTCATTATCTGCCTCGTCAATCACATAAAATCCATACTCATCATAAAGATGATAATACTGAGGTGCATTGGGATAATGGCTGGTGCGGACTGCGTTTACATTATGTTCCTTCATCAGGGTCAGATCCCGGCACATCTGTTCCTTTGAAATTACAAAGCCCGTTTCAGGATCACTGTCATGCCGGTTGACTCCATGAAACTTTACCGGCGTCCCGTTGATGTAGAGCACTCCGTCTGCAACGTGTATTTCCCTGAATCCGACACGGTCTGTGATCACCTCATCCGACGTACTGAGAATCAGCGTATACAAATAGGGCTGCTCTGCATTCCAGTATACGATCTGTTCCAGCTGTACCTGAATATGACCGCTGCAGTTTCCTTCCTGAAAGCATCGGCCCTGGGCATCCATCAGACAATACCCTGCTTCCTTAAGAGTTCCGTAGAAATCCAGATCCAGACAAAACTCTGCCTTTCCCTGACCTACAGGCACCGCTCGGATACGGTAATCCCGGATTCCCGATTTCGGACGTTTTAAAAGATATACGTCTCTGAAAATTCCGCTCATGCGAAATTTATCCTGATCCTCCAGATAGCTTCCGTCACACCATTTCAAAACCAGAACTGCCAGTGTATTTTCACCCTCATTAAGAAGCTCTGTCACATCAAATTCACTGGTAGAGTGAGATACCTGAGAATACCCCGCAAACCGCCCGTTGATCCATACATAAAAGCAGGAATCAACTCCCTCAAAGTTCAGGTATGCCCTGGGAGCTTCAGGCAGACAATGATATAGAAAAGAATGGACATAGGCTCCGCATGGATTTTCTCTGGGTACATACGGCGGATCCAGGGGAAATGGATACCTGAGATTTAAATACTGATTTCCATCCGCTCCGTACATCTGCCACATTCCGGGAACCGGCACATCCTGATATCCCTCTAAATCTGCTCCCGGTTCAAAAAAACGCTGATCAAAGTTGCTGACAGATGGCTCATAATGGAATTTCCAGATCCCGTTTAAGCTCTGAAACCGGTCTGAATTTTCCCGATCCACTCCGAAAAAGCCGCCGCCTGAAGCAGGGATATAGTACGCTCTGTTTGGTTCTGTCCCCACATGAAGATTATTAAGATCTTGAAAATATGGTTTTACAAGCATATGTCCTACGGTTCCTTTCTGTTGTTCTCTGCAAAAAATAATCCTTCCATCCAGGCTGTGAGCTTTTTCTCTTCCTCACAGGCCGTTTCCCTGTCTTTTGCGCTGACAGAAATATAAAGTTTAAGTTTAGGCTCTGTTCCTGAAGGCCTTACTACCACAGAGGAATTTTCCTCCAGTCGGATTTTCAGCACATCAGAAACCGGCAGTCCATTGATCGTTTCCCGGCCTCCATCTGCCAGAAAAATGTTTCCGCACAGATAGTCCTCTGCCGCCTCTATCCGTTTTCCTCCAATGAGCATCACCTCCCCATCACAGATCCGACTGCACATGGCATGAAGGCGTTCCATAATGCCCTTCATCCTCTCAAATCCCTCCATTCCTTCAAATTCATAAGAATGAAGTGTGTTTAAGCAATAACCATACTTCTGATACAGGCCTTCCAGAACTTCTAACAGCCCCATTCCTTTTGATCGGTAATAACCGGCCATTTCGCAGATCAGAAACGCCCCGTCTACCGCGTCCTTATCCCGGACATAGCTTCCGCTCAGATAGCCATAGCTTTCCTCAAATCCCAGAATATAATCTCCCTCTCTGCCCTCTGCCTCCAAACATCCGATCTGCTCTCCAATAAACTTAAATCCTGTCAGCACATCCACAGTTTTTACACCGTAATCTGCCGCGATCCGGGACGCCATATCCATAGTCACAATCGTCTTTATAAAGACCGGGTGTTCCGGCATTGTTCCCAGCTCATTTCTCCGGCTGCATATATAGTTCAAAAGTAAAAGTCCTGTTTCGTTCCCTGACAAAAGCACATACTCCCCGGCTTTATCCCTCACTGCAATTCCAACCCGGTCACAGTCAGGATCTGTAGCCAGCAAAAGGTCTGCATTGCATTCAGCCGCATACTCCATTCCCAGAGCCATAGACTCCCGTATCTCCGGGTTAGGATAAGGGCAGGTGGGAAAATGGCCGTCCGGCGCTTCCTGCTCTTTTACAACAGTAATATTTGTAAATCCGCTTTCTTTTAAGGTCCTTAATACAGGCTTTAGACCCGTTCCGTTTAATGGGGAATATACGATTGCCATATCCCTGTCTATCTGTCCATCCAGCTCCCCGGCCAAAGACTGATCCTTTACTGCCTCTATAAAAGAAGTAATCGTCTCCTCCCCAATGTAAGAAATCATTCCACTGCCAAGCGCTTTTTCAAACTCTGTGATTCTTACATCCATAAAGGCATCCGTACACTCAATGCAGTCCAGAATCCTGGAGGCTGCTTCTGTGGTAATCTGGCAGCCATCCGGCCCATAAACCTTATATCCGTTATATTGGGCCGGATTGTGACTGGCCGTCACCATCACGCCTGCTGCACAGTGAAGCCTGCGGACGGCCCAAGACAGCATCGGGGTCGGCATCAGTTCACTGTATATAAAAACATGGATCCCATTGGCCGCAAAAACCTCTGCCGCCCGTCTGGCAAACAGAGAACTTTTGATCCGGCTGTCATAGCTGACTGCAATCCTGCGGTCCGTTCCATAAAAATTCCTGTTGATATAATCAGCCAGTCCCTGAGAGGCTTTTCCTACCGTATAGATATTCATCCGGTTGGTTCCTGCCCCGATCACTCCCCGAAGCCCTCCTGTACCAAATGACAGATTCTGATAAAAGGCATCGGTTATTTTATCTGGATTCCCCGCCATTTCCTCCAGCTCCTGAACCAGCTCCGGATCCTGTAACGCGTTCTCTCTCCACACCTCATATCGCCTTTTAATCTCTTTATAAAGAGAACTCATCTTTATTTCCTTCCTTTCCCTTCAGTCCGTATATTCCCGGACAACCGCCTCTCTGGTATTCATGGTTCTTGGAATAACCTCCCAGTCCTCTAAGCACACTCCCTCTGCATGGCGAATGTAAAATCCATATGCCGGCACATCTCCAAACGCATTGTTTTCCGGGTAATCACGAACGTTTTCATAAACAGGATTTCTAATGTCCAAATCCTCTTTGTTATCCCGGTAAACAGCCTGAAAGTCACGGATCTGAATATCCTTTATCCGCCTTTCAATTACCCTTCCATTCTCTTGTGTCTGAAAGCCCGTAAGGATACTTGGAACCTCTGTCTGGAAAGCTCGAACGTGTTCAATGACAATATTCTCAATCGCTCCTCCGTAATATTTCTCTTCCCTGTCCTCATCGTTTAAGAATCCGTACTTATTGCGCATATTCAGGCAGATGAATACAGGACAGCAAACCTTATCCATCTCAATATTGCGGATCTGGACATTCTGGATATGACTCCCGTCTGCTGATTCAATGGAAATACCGGAAACAGTCCCCGGATAGATATCAGGCAGCATAAAACGGCAGTTTTCCACCGTTATGTCCTTAATATCAAAATAGGTCTCTGTTCCAATCTTAAATGCATTCATTACGGAAACCACTGTGCAGTCCTTAATATGGATCTGCTCCGTACCTCCCATTTCAGCGTCAGCATCCTCAATGTTAATCCCATCATGCCCCTGTTTCATAGGGGCTTTCACGCAGATCCCATCATCCGCGCAGGATACGAAGCAGTGATCTACCTCCACCTGACTGCTTCCCATGATGTCAATACCGTCTGTATTTGCCACATGGCGGTTTCCATTGATTACCAGATCCCGTACTCTGACCTGACGGCTGCAGTCTACGCACAGCGTCCAGTCAAGGGCATCCTCGATGATAATATTTCGGATCGCCACATTCCGGCTGCTGCGGATCCAGACTGTGTACATAGGCCGTTGGATAGGCGGCAGGCCTTCTGCATAACGGTCCTCAGCATATCGAATACGGCTGCGGTATGTATATCGGATGGAATCTACCGGATACCCCATGGGATCGTACAAAAATGGCGGAAGCTTTGTTACCTCCATTGGAACAGTAAGCGGCGGATTTTGGGGAAGATATACGAAATATTCTCCTCTCCCGATTATCTTTCCTCCTCCTGTAATCGTTACAGCTTCCGCGCCTACGCAGCCAATCAGAGCATCTCCATAATTCTCCAGATCACGTGAAGCGCAAAGAGCGCTGTCTGAATGGATCCAAAGCGTTATCCCAGACGCAAGATGAACAGCGCCCACACAGTAATATCCTCCTGATACCAGAACCGTACCTCCACAGGTTGCGGCTGCATCCACAGCGGCCTGAACAGCCTCTGTAGAAAGCGTCTCACCATCAGAAACTGCGCCAAAATCACGCACATCAAACACTTTTTCTCCCGCCGGCAGCTCCTCAGGATGAATATACTCGCTAAAAGGAATCGCCGGATAATAATCACCCTCATAAATGACGCCATGACCGGGATATGTGGGATGATCCTTTAAAAAGCTCTGCCAGTGAGTCAGGTCCCGACTGACGGCAATACCGATGCTTCCCTCCGTCTCGTCATCTGTGCCATTTACAGGCCGGTTTCCCTGATAAACAGCCAGATACATATGAAGCTGAGGATCCCACAGGGCATTCGCGCTGCAAACTCCGGCTGACGCCCAGGAAAACCGGCTCCAGCTCTCACTGGCCCGAACGTCTTTTCCCTCTTCTCCCTCCGGCCGGCACTCCGATTCTAACGGCACCGGCACGGTCCAGCTGATCAGGTCCCGGCTCCGGCTTACAACTCTGCAGCTTTTTACCTCTTCCCCCTTTTTATAACAGCCTGTAAAGACCAGCGTCCTCAGATCATCCTTAATATAAAGCTTTGGATTACTCCAGCTTATCTCCTTTGAGGCTTCAAAAAGCAAGGGGGCTTTCACTCTGGTAAGATCTACATTACAATTCATTCTGATTCTCCCTATATATTCTGTATTTATGATTTTTAAGGTAATCTATAAAAGATACTGCGTATCATCCTGAGACAGCTGATATGTAAGTTCAAAATCAGCACCTGCCCTCAGACAGCCTTTTTCGCTTTCATAAAACGGTTCCAGGCTGCCAGCCCATGCCATAAAGCTATCCAATGTATCCCACTGCTGTCTGCTGCCGCAGATGCACAGATAAGCCATTTGGCTTCCATAAGCACGCAGTTCACTGTCAAAGACCGTATCGTCAAAGGCTGTCAGCTGTTCACTGCACCATAAGCCCATAAAGCCCTGAGCTTTTTGAAGAAACAGCCATTTCCCTTTCTGTTCTGCCCGGTCAAACCGGCTTTTGGGACAGTACACATGGGTAAAATGAATCGGATGGCTTTCAGGGATCTGATAGATGACTCCCAGTATCCCGGGAACCTGCTTAATCGCAGGCATAACCCCATTTCCATACCAATACCCCGGTCTCATATCAGAATCCTCCGCTGTTGCGCCGGGATGGTTGGTGAAAATGACTGCCTCCGGCGAAAGAGCGCCATACCACATATGCTGCTGATATCCGTAAATTCCCGGCCCAAAGGCTGATGTGCCGTGGAAACACTCGTTTAAAGACTTGATAAACATATGGGTGCGGGACGTTTCTCCTCTTTCCCTGCGTATATTCTTCCAGCGGTCATCTCTGTCTTTTCTGGGCGATTCCACCGAGGTGAGACAGTAATTTTCTGTTTTTTCCAATACAATTTTTGCATTTCCTGATGTATACCGGCAGCAAACTTCCTGCTCCATCTTTTCTGTGAGCCCTTGCGGAAAACAGTAGGTACTGCCTGTCAGAAATGCCAGCCAGCCTTCTCCATAGGCCCAGGGAGCCGACGGATCGATACAGTGAATGATGGACTGCGCTCCCTGGCGGAAGGGGTAGATAACCTCTCTGTAAACCCTTCCCATAGGAGCGATCACCGTTTTCTTAAAGGTCTGCAGACAAAGCTCTTCCACCAGCCGATCCTCAAGTGCCCTGGCTCTGTCTGAAAGGTCCTTTTCACAAAAATCAATCACATTTAACAAAGCTGCAAAGGTAACGCACATATAAACCGTACTTAAAAACTCCTCAAATCCACAGGTTTCCGTATCATCCAGCCACTGACACAGGCGTTTTCTCCCCCACTGATACAATTCGCTGCCCAGCATTCCCGCCCTTGGAAAATATTCTTCCTGATAAAGACGTCCTGCTTCCACAGCTGCATAGTAAAACATAAGAGAATGGTTTTCACTCCAAAAACACATGGCATCTGCTCCATCCATATCCATCCAGTACCGATAATTTAAGAGCACCTGTTTTGTCCGGTCCTTCAGCTCCTGATCCATCTCATACCGGTGCATATACCGCATAAGACCGCAGACCAGAAAATCCGAACAGTCTACCCGGCGTTCAATGAGTTCCAGCATTTCAAACAGCCGCCCTCTGTCCTTTGGATCCTGAATCCCCAGCTGTTTTCTTGCCAGAATATTAAAGATCGGAAAGCCAAAATCGCCTCTGTTTAAACTTCCCACCTCTCCGATTTCCCTTAATATTCTGTTCCAGTTTTCTTCTCTGGTCACAGTTGGAGAAGGATGTACCGGCACTCTGCGTTCCGCAAATTCCAACTTCCGTTTCAGCACATAGCCCGGACGTTGGATTCTGATGGACAAAAGCGCCGTTTTCTCTGGAATACGCTCCCGCACTTTTCCCTCCAGAGCCGTCCATACCTCTGGACGGCGCATTACCTCATAGTCAGGACTTTCCCTGTGATAACATACGGATACTTCCGGCCCTGCCTCTTTTGGCATTGCCAGCTCCCCATGCTCCAGCTTTAACTGTCTTATAAATTTTGCATCCTCAAACACCTGGTTTTGGCAGTCCAAATCAGGGAGGCTCACTCTGATTCTGTCTCTGTGATCCATGATCTGAATTCCCAGCAGATTTCGTGTATCTCTTACTCCCAGGTTCTCACAATCGCATAAAATCTGGTTTCTTCCCTTCTTTAAGTGAAATACCACATCCTGATACTGAATGGGCTTATATACCGGTCGTTGCACCTCTCCTGCCAGCTCCCCATTGCAATAAATCCCTGCAGCCATATACGTCCAGATCCTGGCCCGCACAGGTCCTTCCTCTTTGGCGTTTAAGCAGACAGCTGCCGTCAGTGTTATCCGCTGAAGGGTAGAGTAAAATTCCGATACATCAATAAAGCAGTTGTTTCCCTGTACCCACACAGACCATAGACAGCCGTTTTGAGCCCTTTCTCCCAGTTTCGGGGACATCTTCAAATATTTTTTCTTAGGCGTGACAACGCACGCTCTCAGCCTTGCTTCCAGTTCCAGCTGATTTTCAGCCCGTTCCTCCGCCTCAAACGGATCCGCCTGAGGACCTGCGATCATATATTCCATCACAAACCCGTCGTTTCCCAATTCCCATTCCTTCATTGATCTTCTCCTTTACAAACGAAGCCGCCTATACAAAGATAAGCGGCTGTTGAATCTCCATAGCATGAGGTGTTTTTATCCCTTTACCGCACCAGTCGTCATACCGCCCATAAAGTATCTGCTGAATATGCAGTAAGTAATGAGCATAGGAATAATGGCTATGGTCGCTCCGGCAAACATGATATTCCATGCAGCCGCGCCGTCCCCGGCATTTTTCAGCATATTTACGCCCACGGTCAGGGGTCTTAATTTATCATTTGTCATGGTAAATACCAACGGAAGAATATATTCATTCCAGCCCTGTCTAAAGGAAAGCAGGGCAATGGTTGCCATAACCGGTTTTAAAAGGGGCATGATTACCAGACGGTAGGTCTGAAAAAAAGTGCATCCGTCTATTTTTGCTGCCTCATCCAGTTCCCTGGGCAGAGAATTAACAAACCCGCGGCACAGGAAAATATACGTAGCCTGCCCTGTTCCCACGGAAATAAGAACAACAGAAAGCAGATTTTTGTTCATCTTAAGCTTTACTGCCAGTTCAAACAGCGGCCTTAAAGAGACGGAGCCTACATTGATGAACATAAAGGCTACAAACAGGCTGTAAAGGACTTCTTTTCCCCAGAAATTCCTTCTGGAAAACACATATCCCGTCATGGTAGAAGTGATCAGCGTAATGATCATAACCCCCAGAGCCAGGAAAATACTGTTAAGGGTATATGTGGCGAAATTTGCCTGCTTCCAGGCATCCGAATAATTGGTAAATACCCATTTGCTCGGAAAAATATTGGTGCCGCCTACTAAAAGTTCAGAATTTTCCTTAAAGGATCCCAGTACAATATATAAAATAGGGAATACCATAAAGAGCGCCAGAATCAGCATAAGGATCCAGACAACTCCCCTTAATATTTTTGTTTTGGTGGAATACACCGCATGACCTTGTTTCATGGCAGCCTCCTTATACGACATCATCCAGTTTTCTGGATACAAACAGATAAATGACTGTGATTATGCCTACTACCAGCGCAGCCACAACGCTGAGAAGCGCACCATATCCAATCTGTGCCTGAGTGGTTGTATTGGCTGTTCCGAAAATAAGATTATAAATATACAGGAACATAACCATTGAACGGTTGCCGGGGCCTCCCTGCGATAGAACCATGATCGCTTCATAATCCTTAAACGCGCTGGTAATTGCCAGCATAAGAACTACCTTTAAGACAGGCGACAGCATTGGCAATGTAATATAGAAGAATGTCTGCACCGCATTGGCTCCATCTATCTTAGCCGATTCATATACATCCTCTGCCACACTGTTCATTCCTGTGGTAAAATAAAGCATATAGTTTCCAAGACCGCCCCAGACGGCCAGAATCGTGACTGCAACCATAACCCAGTCCTGACTTGTGAGCCACTTGATGGGCGTTTTAATCAGATTCATACTTAACAGAAGTTCATTGGCAATACCATTCTGCGTAGCGAAGATGAAAGCAAATATCATACCGGAAATAGAGGTACTGATAACCGTAGGCATAAAATAAATTCCTCTGAATACATTGCTTCCTCTCATTTTTGCATTTAAAAGCACTGCCAGTATCAGCGCCAGCGGAATAATAAACGCAAGTTTATAGGCCGCATATTCCATCGTATGGCCCACACTTCCCCAAAACGCCTTATCTGCCAGCATTCTGGTAAAGTTCCTGCTTCCCGTAAAGTTAGCCGTAAACCCATTGTAATCAAAGCAAACGTACCGGAAGATCCAGATAAAAGGATAGATAGAGCATACTGCCAGGAGAATGGTGGACGGTGCCAGCATAAGGGCGGAAACAACCCCATCCCTTGTGATCTTACATTTTTTCTTTTTTGTGTTCATGCGAAACCTCCCTGTATACAGGTCTTAACCAACAGAACTCACGCCGGACAGGCGGCCTTCTGCTGTTCTTAATAACAGTAAGGGGAACCGGTATATCCGCCTCCCCTCCTGCGTTTATTTATCCAGATATGTGATCGTTCCGTCATTTGGATGAAGGGGATCATAATCGGAAATAACCAGTCTTTTTGTGGATCCAGAAGCAACATCTGCCTCCAGCGCCTCATTGTAACGGGTATTCAGATCTTTAATGGCTTCATCCGTATCTACATACCCCATAACCGCATTCCACAGCACCACCCGGTAATCATCACCCGTCAGGTTGATCACTGGAGGCTTTGGATATACAGATTCATAATCCAGAAGAGAGAAATCAGCCATACGTCCGATCTTTGTCTTATCGATCACACCGTCCATATAGGAGCTGATGGGAAGGCAGTAACCGCTTTCCAGATAGCCCTTTAAGAACTCTTCTGACTGGAAATACTGAATGACCTTCCATGCCTCGTCCTTATGTTCAGAGGTTGATACGATACCATATGCCTTAGACGGCGTTGTCTGCAGTGCGCCCTTGATCTCACCGGTCAGAGAAGGAACCTCTGCCACGCCCCAGTCAAACTCTGTAATCGGGATCTGATTGGTGAATACGCTGGCCTCCTGGGAAGCGTTGCTCCACAGCGCAAACTGTCCTTCCGCAAACAGCGCTCTCATATTGTCAACGCCCTGCTGGTCAGGATATGCGATATCCTCAGAAATAAAACGCCTGCCCAGCTCTACGATGTCCTTATAGCCGCTGAAATCGTATTTTCCATTTACATAGTCATAGTAGTAAATGCCAGATACCTGCGCGCACATTTCCAACAGACGTTCAAAGGAAGATGCGGAGGTGAAACCGATTCCATAATATTTTCCTTCGCCTTTTTTGGTAATGTCCTTTGCCATATCAATGTAATCCTCCAATTTAGAAGGAATTTCTGTATAGCCGCACTCACTCAGGATATTTTTGTTATATTCTACACGTACGCCGGAACGCATACCGCTGTATACAAAATATATATTTCCGTTTCTTGTATTCTCTCCCTCATAGGCGTGCTCATAGGGTTCATTTACCTTCTGGAAGGTCTCATCCGAATCAATGTAATCATTTAACGGCATCAGAATTCCCGTATCTGCAAATGTATTTAGCGGAAGGCTGTTAGCCCCTACCACATCCGGAGCGGTTCCTCCGTTGTATGCCAACGCCAGCATATTCTTGTAATCCTCTGTAATAACGGTCAGATTAATAAAAATTCCGTCCTTGTTATTCTGATTATACTGATCGACCATTTTCTCCACATACTCCAGGTCGTGCCGGTCCTCCGTCCATACCTCTACGGTAGTAGCCCCCTCAGGAGCCTTGGAGTTCTCCCCCTCTGCCTGTGTATTCTCCCCGTTGGACGTGCTTTCGGAGCTGGACCCGCAGCCTGCGATGGAAACCGCCATAGCTGCTGCCAGAACAATACTCATAATTCTTTTCTTTTTCATAATTACCTCCTGTTAATCTTTTCTTCCCGCCTTGTATCTTGCCTGTTGATGGCATAACTGTATCATTTATTTTCCACAATCAAAAGGACATATTTTAATTTTCATGTAACAGATTTTATGTCTGACTGTATCATATCCCCCATACTTGACAGCATTTTGTCTCATGCTATAATTTAACATATTAACGAGCCTTCCTTCTGAGTTCTGCCTGTATCATCCCGTTTAATTTCCAAAATACTTCAAAGGAGAAAAGCATGGAACACCAAACTGCCATTGAATTTACTGCCGTTTTAGCCGATGACGAGCTGTCTGTCCTGGAAGGCGTAAAGACTGCTATTGACTGGAAAAGTCTGGGGATTCGCATCGCTGCCCTGGCCTCTAACGGCCATGACGCCCTGGATGCCATTATCAAACATAAGCCGGATCTTGCCATTATTGATATTCGTATGCCCGACCTTACGGGAATTGATGTGATCCAGCGTTCCCGCAATGCCGGTATCCGCACGGACTTTATCATCCTGAGCGGATACGATGACTTTTCCTATGCCAGAGATGCCATGCGCTACGGAGCAAAAGCCTATCTGCTAAAGCCTTTGAACGGCTCTGAACTAAACGATGAGATCTGCCGGATCTTCTTAGAGCGCACCAGCCAGAACCGCGGCACTACCCGCCGTCTTTATCAGGATCAGTTTAACCTCAACTTTTTCAATAACCTGATTGACGGCAAGATTCTGGAAGCCGCAATCATATCCCGTATGCTCTGCGACACGAACCTGCCTTTAAGCGACAGTTCCTGCTACGTCTGCGTTTTTATGTTTGAGGAATCTCTGCCGGGAGCCGGCACCTCTTTTTCTCCGGAACCGGTCATAGAACAGCTGAATCAGGAATTTTCCGATGAAAAACATATTTTCTGGAAGCATGATCCCAAACAGCTGGTGGGAATCTTCAATACCTCCAGCCTGATTCCCTTTCATACTGCCCTTCGCTGTCTGGACACTCTAAAGAACTCCCGGCTTCCTCTCCCCCTCATAGGCGTAGGGGATACGGTATCCGGCCTTATGGAGTGCTCCTACTCCTATAACCGCGCCCTGACAGCCATGACCTACCAGCTTTACGATTCCTCATCCCATATTTTTACCTATGAAGTTATCTGCTCCACTCCTCCAAGGACACGGCTCTCCGATATCGACTGCCTGCCCTTATTCCAGTACATTGTAAAGAAGGATACGGACGGAATCAAAACGTACTGCAACCAGTTTATTGACAGCCTTTTATATGTGCCCATGCCGCCGCCAAACTATGTGTACAGCTTCTGCTATGCCCTGTTCCACCAGATTCAGCAGGAGTTTGCCGAGTTTTCTCACGGTGAGATCTCAGAAATTGCCACTGCCAGAGATCTTTACCATTTTAAACAGCTGTCCCAGATACGCCAATGGCTGTGCAGTTCCTTCTGCCAGCTGTCAGAATTTATTGACGCAGTATACGGCTACGCTACCCCTAAGTACGCCCATGTACAGGAAACTGCATCCAGGACAGACGACCCCATTATCCGCCAGGCTAAAGAGTTTATACGCAGCCAGATTATAAATCACATAAAAATTGAGGATATTGCCAGGGAAGTACATCTAAGCCCATCGTATTTTGCTATTTACTTTAAAAATAAAACCAATGTGAATCTGAGGGATTATCTGCTGACAGAAAAAATGGAGTACGCCCGGAGGGTTCTTATGAATCCTGGCGCCTCCATCAGCGATGTTGCCTATGACGTAGGATATGGAGATTACCGTTCTTTCTCCCGTGCCTTTAAAAATGTTCACGGTATTACGCCATCCGACTTTCAGGCAAAATACAGATCTTAACCATGACAGGAGACTCTATTGTGAAAACACGAACACTGATTCATTTCAAGGATTCCCCTCTTATGGGGAAAATAAATATTGTCATCGGAGGCCTTACGCTGGCTCTAACGGTTCTAATCACAGCAATCTCCATTTTTTACTACAGCTTTATCCTTTCAGACCGGTTGTATGAGCGCACCAGACAGACAGGCAAAAACGCGGCAGAGACCCTCAATTTCAATTATAAAAATATTATGGACCGGCTCACAGCTATATGCGGCACTGTAGAATTTGCCTCTGATATCCGTACCCTGACTTCGCCCTCTGTATCCTACACTGTCAAAGAACGGCTGGTGCAAAATGAACTGTCTGATCTGGCGGGCTGCAATTATCTGGTTCAATCCTCCCTGGTTCTTTCAGGAGACGGGCAAACCGCCTATTCCCTTTACCGGAATCCTCTGCCGGATTCCGCACAGTTTTTTACCAGTGAGGATCTGGATGCCGTTCAGGGCGTGACCTGCCTGCCTATACGTCCAAGCCCCCTTCGCAGCAGTGTTCCCGTACTGCCTCTGGTCGTCCCAATCAGTGTCGATTCAGCGGAATACGCCATCGTGGATCTTTCAGAGGATACGCCGGACATCTATGTTGTGGTTTTCCTGGACTGTACAAAACTCCACCAGAGCCTGACTCTGGCAGGCACGGGTCTGGTCAACGGCACCTACTACATATTCACGGATACCGGAAAGCCCTTAAGCGCTGCCTCCCATGATAAAAAAGTAAACCCTCTAAAGCTGCCGGAAACCTCCGCTGTGATACACTCCCTGACTGCAAACGGGCTGTCTGAGACTTCTGCTGAAACCTCAGACTTTTATCTGGCAGCTTCCAGTATGCCAAGATCCGGCCTTATCCTTTTAAACTGTGTTCCCAAAGAACCTCTGAAAGACATTTTCGGCCCAACTATCGGTATCCTTGCAGCCGTGCTGTGCCTTGTAGTAGGGCTGCTCTTTGTCCTTTCGCTTTTGATGACCCGCTATATTACCCAGCCGGTAAAGCAGCTGGTATCCATTGTGGAACTGATCCGGGAAAATCATTACCACGAAAAGCAGACGCTGGAAACCGGTGATGAAATCGGCCATCTGTGCATTGCCATTAATCAAATGTACGATACCATCCAAAAGCAGATGGAACGCATCAAACAGGAGGAATCAGAAAAATATCTGGCGGAAATCCGGCTTTTGACCGAACAGATCAATCCCCATTTTTTATATAATACATTAGACTGCATCCAGTCTGAGGTGAAGCGGGGAGAATCCGATACTGCAGCCAATATGATTCAGTATCTGGCAGAATACCTTCGGATCGGCCTTTCTAACGGCGCGGATCTGATTCCGCTCTCCAATGAGATTCGCCATGCCAATGCATATGTGTGTCTGATGAACCAGCGGTTCGGCCAGTCCATCCGTTTTATGTATCATTTGCCCCCATCTCTCAGCAAGCATCTGATTGTAAAAACCATTCTGCAGCCCCTGGTGGAAAATTCCATCAAACATGGTTTTGGCGTAGACGCACCTGGAATCCCCATTTCCACACCTGCCATTGAGGTAATTATTGCTGCAGAAGAAGAGACGCTTGTAATCAATATTAACGACAATGGAAGCGGCTTTGACACACAAGAACTGGAACAGCTTCTTGAAAGCAGCTCCGCCGTTCAGAGCGGCCATGTAGGGCTTTTAAATGTATATCACCGGCTTAGCGCCTATTATGGGAAGGATCACGTTCAATTTTCATTCAGCTCCATCCCCTATTACTGTAACGTAATTTCCATCCGCCTTCCCCTCACTGCTTAGTGTAAATACACGGCAGACACACAGGACAGAATCCATTAGAAAAGGTCACCCATTTCATGGATTTTGTCCTGTTTCTATATTACGGGGATTTATATAATGGTGATAATAATATACCAGGAGGCTGCTATGGAAAATTATATCTGCAATACCATTGGTCCCCGTATTCGCGGCGACGGAGGCTGGGTAGAATTTGTTTCCTATGAGGATCACTGTCTGACGCTGATCTTCCGGGGTGAATGTTCCAAATGTGCGATCCTAAACCGCTGTCTGGACTGGATCCGCCAGGAGATTTTAAGAGATCTGAAGGAGGAGGTTACAATCAATCCCATCTGCAGAAAACCATTTTTCTGGGATCAATGATCTTTTCCCTCAATATATATCAACCGCAGCTGCCGTGTACAAACGGCATTACAAGATGGAGGAGCCATGGCTTTTGTTGAAGTTATCAGAAGAAGTATGCGTCCTGAGGAATGGACCGATCTGCGCTATTCATGGATCAAGCGCAGCCTAATTAAGACAAAATATGAAATCACCGACCTTAAGATCCGTGACGCATTCCAGACCGGTGAAAACGAATATACCTATACATCAGACTACCGTCCTTTAAGGACAGGGGATATGTATTTCAGCCCGGACGGCACTGTCTTTATTCAGGGCCATGCCCTGATTCCTGAGGAACTGAAGGGAAAGGAGATCTGGTTCACCCTGCATACAGCTGCGGAAATGATTGTAAAGATCAATGGACGCTATGCAGGAGGAATCGATCCTAACCGGGATCGGATCCTTGTCAATCCATGGCTGGATGAAAACAGTTCAGAACTTTTTATTGAAATTGAAGGTTACAACCGTTCCAAGCCGGATGATGAGCGAAATCCTGACGCAATCGCCTCCAGAGGCTGCCGTCAAATCTTTGAGGGAGCTTATCTGGCCGAGATCAATCAGCCTCTTTTATCCCTGTTTTATGATCTTACTATATTGCTTGATATTGCAAAATCCAGCCATTTTGATGAGGACTATCGGGTTTTCTTAAACAGAAAACTGAACCATGCGCTGAATCTGGTGGATTTTGATACATGGGAGGGCGTAGAAACCGCACTTTCCTACATAGAAACCCACATTTACCAGAACACCGATTTTTGCTCCAGCGGAAATGTAGCTTTGGTGGGCCACTCTCATCTGGATATTGCCTACTACTGGCGCAGGATTCATGTAGTCCACAAAAATGCCAGAACCATACTGATTCAGATGCGGCTTATGGATCAGTACCCTGATTTCAAATATGCTCATACCCAGCCGTATACTTACGAACTTCTGGCTGAATATTATCCGGAGCTTTTTAAAGAACTCAAAGAGAAAATCCACTCCGGCCAGTTTGAACCCGTAGGGGCCATGTATGTAGAGCCGGACTGCAATATCCCTGCCGCAGAAAGCCTGATCCGGCAGTGTCTCTACGGCCAGCTTTATTATCGGGAGGCATTCGGCATTACCGTAGATAATGCCTGGCTGCCAGATGTATTCGGAAACAGCTGGATCCTTCCGCAGATCCTAAAAAAATCCGGTGTAGACTATTTTGTATCCAATAAAATGTCCACATGGAACGACACAAACCGCTTTCCGCACAACAATTTCCTGTGGAAGGGAATTGACGGCACCCGCATCTATGCCTGTGTGCCTCCCACACATTTTATTACCTGGAATATGCCCAGCCAGATTCAGGAAAACTGGGATGCCTACCAGGATAAGGAAACCGGAGGGCAGACTTTATCCATGTTCGGCTATGGAGACGGCGGCAGCGGCGTAACGGAAGAGATGGTAGAACTAATGCACCGTTTTGATAAACTGAGCATCATGCCCAAAACAGAACATATGAGGGCCGATGAATTTCTTCACCGTAATTTAAAAGAAAACAACCCGTTGGAAACCTGGGATGGCGAGCTGTATCTGGAAATGCACCGGGGGACCTTTACCACCAAGGCTGTATTAAAAGACTATAACCGCCGTCTGGAAACCAAGATGCGCGCGGCCGAACTGCTTTGCGTCCTCCGTATGAAAAAAGGAAAGGAATATCCGGCAAAGGAGCTGCGCAGCTGTTACAAAAAGCTGCTGTTAAATCAGTTCCACGATATCCTTCCAGGCAGCCACATCCAACCCGTATTCTGTGATGCAATACAGGATTATGAAGCATTAGAACAGCGTCTGGATGCTGTGATCGGATCAGCCGGATCCCTCTTTTTCAACACACTGAACAAAAAACGCCGGGAGTTAAGCTTTATCCCATCAGCGGACGGCGCGTTCCGGCGCAGAAATGTCAAAGGATATTTTACGCATACCTATGCGGATCCCCTTTCGCCTGTCCGTATATCTCCCTGCAGCGGTAAGGCCGACTGGTTTACCGTTTCCCCACAGGATAACGGCCTGACAGTAAATACACCTCTCTATGAAATCCATTTCCAGACCGATGGCTCCATCAGCAGTCTGTATGATAAAAGTCTGAACCGTGAATGGGTAAAGGGAGGCTTTAATAAGCTCCATCTATATCAGGATACCCCCGGAATGTATGATGCCTGGGATATTCTTCCAAACTACAAAGATGTAGAGTATTCATTTACAGTAGAATATCCTCTGCACTTACAGAATGCCGACGGTGAAACCGCTGAATTTGCCTGCATTCTAAGTACTCCCGGCAAAAAAAGCTCCTGGACGGTGATGGTACGTCTCTTCCTCTCATCGCCTGTAATCGAAGTGGAGCATATTGTAGACTGGAACGAAAAGCACAGACTGGCAAAGGCTGAGTTCTCCTGCAATGTACTCTCCAGAGAGCTTGTATGCGACACCAGCGCCGGTTATATTAAACGTGAGACACATACCAATACCAGCTGGCAGAAAGCCCGATTTGAGGTCTGCCATCATAAATGGTGCGACTTCTCTGAGGAAAGCGGCGGTATCGCCCTGATCAATGAAAACAAATATGGTGTGGGAATAGAGGAAAACGGAATGAGCCTGAGCCTTCTGCGGGCCAATATCCGCCCGGATATCCAGTCTGATATCGGCCATCACGACTTCTGCTACGCCATCCTTCCTCATAAAGGCAGCGCTGTTTCTGCAGGCGTCAATGACAGAGCCCTGGAATACAATCATCCTGTAATACAGGCTGACGAGGAAGCTCCTGGCTGGGACTTTGGAGAGCTTTATCTCCAGGCGGTTAAGCTGTCTGAGGATGGAAGGTACGTTATCTTCCGCTTAAGTGAACAGGATGGCCGCCGAGGTACCTTAAAGCTGCCTTGGACCATGACAGTTATGAATCTGCTGGAGGATGCGGAGGGCGAAACAGATACCCTCTGTTATACTCCGTTTGAACTGATTACCCTTGGACTGCCTGTAAAAGATTATCTGGGAGGAAAATGAAATGAAAGCGTCTATCTGCATTGATAAGCATTTTACCGCAGGCACGGTTGACCCTCGTATCTTCGGTTCCTTTGTGGAGCATTTGGGACGGGCCGTTTACGGCGGCATTTATGACCCTGGAAACCCTCTTTCCGATGAAAACGGTTTCCGTAAAGATGTCCTGGAACTGATTCGCCAGATCGATGTCCCTGTAGTACGCTATCCGGGAGGCAACTTTGTCTCCGCCTACCACTGGGAGGACGGGGTTGGCCCCAAAGCCTTACGGCCAAATCGACTGGAACCCGCCTGGACGGCCATTGAGACCAACGAATTTGGATTAAATGAATTTATGGACTGGACAAAAGCAGCTCACACCTCGCCCATGATGGCGGTGAATCTTGGTACGCGCGGCGCTGAAGATGCCAAAAACCTGCTGGAATACTGTAATATAGCCGGCGGCACTCTTTACAGCGATATGCGCCGCTCTCACGGCTATGAAGCTCCCCACAATATCCGTCTCTGGTGCCTTGGAAATGAAATGGACGGCCCCTGGCAGATGGGCCACAAAACCGCCGGGGAATACGGGCGGCTGGCGGCTGAAACCGGACGGCTGATGAAAATGGTGGATCCCGGTATCGAGCTGGTAGCCTGCGGCAGTTCCAATCGAAAAATGCCGTCCTTTGGTTACTGGGAGGATCAGGTTCTTGAGGAATGCTATGATCAGGTGGATTATCTTTCTCTTCACACCTACTATGGAAATCCTCAGGATCAGTCACCTGACTTTTTAGCCTGCTCTGCTGATATGGATGCCTTTATCTCCTCTGTAGTGTCCATCTGCGATTCTGTTAAGGCAAGAAAGCGGTCGAAAAAGCAGATCTGCCTGTCATTTGACGAGTGGAACGTATGGTATCACTCCAAGGAGCAGGACAAACAGCTCCCCCGCTGGATACAGGCCCCGCCTCAATTAGAGGATATCTACAATTTCGAGGATGCTCTTTTAACTGGAAGTATGCTCATCACCCTCTTAAGACACGCCGACCGTGTAAAAATTGCCTGCCTGGCACAGCTGGTAAATGTCATTGCTCCTATTATGACGGATCAAAACGGCGCATGGGTTCAGAGTATCTTTTACCCTTATATGCACGTCAGCCGTCTGGGACGGGGCACCGTACTGCAGACCCTGATCCAGTCCCCCCGCTATGAAAGCCAGTACGGCGATGTGCAGTTTCTGGACGCTGTGGCCGTGGAGAACGGGGAGAACGGCTCACTGACTATTTTTGCGGTGAATAAGAATCTTTCTGAGGATATGGATTTAACGGCCGACTTAAGACAATATTCCAATTATCACGTGCACCGCCATATCGTAATGACCCACCAGGATCTTAAAGCCGCCAATACCAGAGAGCAGCCTCACCAGGTATTTCCTGAAAATTCCGGTGTTTCCAGTCTGAGCAACGGAATTTTAACCTCCCGGCTGCCCTCTAAGAGCTGGAACGTAATCATTTTAAAGCATTAAATGCACTGCATGGGACAGGCAGACGCCGCAAATCATCCTTTCACCACGCCTACGGTCTTAAGACGCTTTACAGGAATCACCAGATCCTGCTGGGCGCTCATCACCGCGTCAATATCCTTATAGGCAAACCGGCTTTCCTCCGCTACGTCCGCCTTTCCCTTCTTTCCAAGGACAACCCCCTGATCCCTCAGGTCACGGATCACATCCTCACAGGAGAATGCCGCCATGGCCCCTTTTCTGGAATAGAGCCGGCCGGCCCCATGGGAGGAGGAACAAAAGCTTTCGGGATTTCCCTTTCCCATAACTACATAGCTGTAAGATCCCATGGCTCCGGGAATCACTGCCAGCTCGCCGTTTCCTGCCCTTACCGCTCCTTTTCTGTGAACCCATACCTCTTTCCCGTAATGTGTTTCAAGGGCCGCGTAATTATGGTGGCAGTTTATATCCCCGGAAAATTCCAGTTTCAGATCCGTGTATTTTCCAATATATTTTTCTAAAACGGCCTTCACCGCCAGCATCATTTTCTCACGGTTTTCCTTTGCAAAGTCCATGGAAAGCTGCATCCAGCGAAGATACTGACGCCCCTCAGGGGTGTCCACAGGCAGAAATGCCAGTCTGTATTCGTCGGGCACCTGGCTGAACCATTTGCTGTTGAGTTCACGGGCCTTATTGTGAAAATAATCACAAACTGATTTTCCAAAATGCCGGCTGCCGGAGTGGATCATCACTGCCAGCATCCCCTCATCATCCGTCTGCAGTTCAATGAAATGATTTCCGCCTCCCAGGGTTCCTACCTGAAAGCATCCAGCCTCCAGCTGTCCTAACAGTTCTTTGTCCTCTTCATACAGATCAATTTCATCAAATGCCCGGTCCATGGTGTAAGAGGGCATCGCCAGCTTGTGATGGGCGAAGCCCACTGGAATATTTCTCATGATATCTCCGATTATTGCCTGAATCAGCGTCCCATTCCCCGTCTGGATCCCGCGAATGGCTTCTACAGGGATATTGGTCTCGGTATAGGCCATGCCGCAGCCGATGTCCACTCCTACCGCATTGGGGATGATCACGCCCTCTGCGGCGATTACTCCTCCAATAGGCATCCCCATTCCTGCATGGGTATCGGGCATCAGACTCACCCACTTATGAAGAAATGGCAGCTGTGCCAGGTGAAGGGCCTGTTCCCTGCAGGTACTCTCCAGATCCTCATTCTTTTCCAGCCATACTTTTACCGGCACCTTCATATTTTCCTTCTCATACATAACAAACATATCCTTCACATCCTTTCATTTTGTATCATGGCTTTATATTAGCCCGAATTTCCATTTTTATCATTTAAAAAAAGGTGCGAACTCTGTATAATGAAACTATATTATGAGGGAGGCAGGCTTATGGCAGAATTTCAGGAGCTGATTAAAAACTTTGATCGGATACGGGACTATATGCGTCAGTTTTACGTCTATGGTTTTAAGGTGAGAAATGATTTTGATGCCCGCAGCGCCCGAACCTATGATAACGAACGGCGGCGGATCGAGAGTTGGCTGGGCGGCTGCACACGTTCCGGCTATACCTCCAAGGGCAAACAGGTCTACATCAATATTGACAGCAAGTCGGTTCCCCAAAATCCCCTCTATGCCGCCTGGAAATCAAAAAGCTTTACCGATAACGATATCCTGCTGCATTTTTTCATACTCGACCAGCTGTTTGAGCATACGGAAGGCCTGGGCGCATCTGCTTTAAGCGATCAGATCTCCCTTGCTTACGGAGCCGTCTTTGATCCCCAGACGGTACGCTTAAAGCTGAAGGAGTATGAGACCTCAGGCCTTTTATGCTCCCATAAGGAGGGAAGGAACCTGATCTATCAGCTGGTTTTGCCCCGTTTTCCCAGGGATTCTCCTTTATGGGAACCGATTCTTACCGCCGTATCCTTTTTTCAGGAGGCTGCCCCGTTCGGTTTTATCGGAAGCACCATTTTAGACTGGAAGAATCGGAGAAACCAGCTGTTTCAGTTCAAGCATCATTTCATTGTACATACCCTGGAGGACAAAGTACTTCTGGAGATCCTTACAGCCATCCGGGAGCACCGCCGGATCACCTATGAAAATAAAAGCTTTCGCACCGGGAGCATCACCACCCAGTCCGGCGTTCCCCTGAAGATCTTTGTCAGTACCCGTACCGGACGGCGGTACCTGTGTCTTTATCTTCCATCCCTCAGGCGTTTCCACAACGCCCGCTTAGACTCCATTGTCTCCGTAACCAGAGAAGAGCCCTGGGAGGACTATGAACGCATCCTCCATGCGCTCCTGGCTAATTTAGACCGCTGCTGGGGTGTATCCTTCGGAAGCGGAAGAAGCCGTATGGAAACGGTCTGCCTGCGCCTTTTCATTGACGAGGACAAAGAGCCCTATGTGTTAAACCGGCTTTACAGGGAAGGAAAGGGCGGAGAAATCATTAAGATACGGGAGCATGAATACCTGTACACAGGAGCTTTTTTTGATACCAACGAGCTTTTGTCCTGGGTAAAATCCTTTACCGGACGCATCCTGGATATCCAGGGCACCTGCCAGCCGGCCATTCTTAAAGTGACAAGAGACTGGGAACGGATGTATCAGATGTACTTCAAAGAAGAAAAGGAAAAAACAGATGGAACTTTTTAATGAAATCTACAGCTGCTATTACCAAACAGTCCGCCGCATTCTGGAGCAGGCCGCCGAACGTCCGATAAGCGTAAAAGAGATGGAACAGCTCTGCCGGACATGGGCCTTTCAGGAGACATCCCTGTCCGTGCTCCCCAGGCTTACCAAAGGGGACTGGCCCCTTCTAACCCACCTGGAGGATGCTCCCTCCACCTACAAAAGCGTCCTTTCCTTCCCGCCGCCCGAACTTCCCCTTACGGACCTTCAAATGTCCTGGCTGGCCGCTCTGGCGCATGATCCCCGTTTCCAGCTCTTTTTTACAGATGAAGAGCTAAAGAGGGTTTTGGATGGGCTGAAGGACTGCAGTCCCTTATATTGCCAGGAGGACTTTCATTACTATGACCGTTTCAGAGACGGAGACTCCTATACCTCTCCTTCCTACCGGGAGCATTTTCAGACTGTTTTAAGGGCGCTGCGGGAGCATCGTGCCCTTTTGATCGGATATGAAAATAAAAAGGGGATCTGCCGGCTCCTTGAGGCGGCACCTTACCAGCTTCAGTATTCCTCCAGGGATGACAAGTTCCGCCTATGCTGTCTGCAGCGCCGTCATGAAAGCTATTGTTTAAACACCATTCTCAACCTGGAGCGAGTCCGCGACTGCCGCGTATCCCCGGATGCCCTTCCAGCCCAAACTGTCCGCATCCTCCCCCGCCTCCGGTTTTGTCCCGTCCGCCAGACAAAAGAGCCCGTTCTCCTGAAAATAAGCGGGGAACGGAACTCTCTTGAACGCTGTATGCTGCATTTTTCCAGCTATGAGAAGCATACGCAGTACCATGAGGAAGGGGACTGCTGGCTCTGCTCTATCTACTATGATACTGCCGATGAGACAGAGCTTCTCGTCGACATCCTCTCCTTCGGACCCGTGGTGGAGGTACTGGGGCCGGAGCGTTTTCTTAAGATGGTAAAGGAGAGAGTGAAAAGGCAGTATGAGCTGCTGTATGGAACCTTAAGCTGATTTTTTTGCAGATCATACGAACAGGCCGCCTGCCCAACCGGACAGACGGCCTGTTCCAAACACAAAGGATAAAGGTTTCACCCACAATGGGTTCGATTATTTTCCGTAATAAGCTCTTAAATACATATCCTTGATCTCGCTCATGAGAGGATATCTTGGGTTAGCACCAGTGCACTGGTCATCGAAGGCCTGCTCAGTCATCTCGTCCAGTCTGTCTAAGAAATCTTTCTCATCAATGCCGTAGTCTTTGATGCAGGACTTCACGCCCACTGCCTTCTTAAGCTCCTCGATCTTCTCGATCAGCTTCTTAACAGCCTCTTCATCGCTTCCTGCATTGATGCCGCAGAATCTTGCGCACTCAGCATATCTTGCCATGGTATGCGGATACTGATACTGAGAGAAGGTTCCCATCTTGCGCGGATTCTCAGCGGCATTGAAATCTACTACAAGAGAAATCATCAATGCGTTTGCAATACCGTGTGGCAGGTGATGGAATGCACCCAGCTTGTGTGCCATGGAATGGCATACGCCTAAGAATGCGTTTGCAAACGCCATACCGGCCATACAGGATGCGTCTGCCATCTTCTGACGCGCCTCAACGTTGTTTGGCTCATTGTAAGCGATTGGAAGATACTCAAATACATTTTTCATGGCCTTTAATGCAAGGCCGTCTGTATAATCTGTAGCCATAACAGAAGCATATGCCTCTAATGCATGGGTCAGAACGTCAACGCCGGAAGCGCTGGTTAAGCCTCTTGGCTGGCTCATCATATTGTCTGTATCAACGATAGCCATATTCGGCAGCAGCTGATAATCAGCCAGCGGATACTTGATACCTGTCTCCTGATCTGTGATAACAGCAAAAGGAGTAACCTCAGAACCTGTACCGGAGGAGGTAGGAACAGCTACGAAGTAAGCCTTCTCACCCATCTTCGGGAAGGTATAAACTCTCTTGCGGATATCGATAAAGCGCATTGCCATATCCATGAAATCTGCTTCCGGATGCTCATACAGCACCCACATGATCTTTCCGGCATCCATTGCGGAGCCGCCGCCCATTGCGATGATTACATCAGGCTCAAACTCTTTCATTAATTTTGCGCCTGCCTGTGCGTTAGCCAGAGTAGGATCCGGCTGAACATCGGAGAATACGGTATATGTGATGCCCATCTCGTTTAAACGGTCTGTAATCACGTTTGTATAGCCGTTCTTGTACAGGAAGGAGTCGGTTACGATGAAGGCTCTCTTCTTGCCCATTACGTCCTTTAACTCTTTCAGTGCAACAGGCAGACAGCCCTTCTTAAAGTAAACCTTCTCAGGTGTACGGAACCACAGCATATTCTCTCTCCTCTCAGCAACAGTCTTAATGTTCAGCAGATGCTTTACGCCAACGTTCTCAGATACAGAGTTTCCGCCCCAGGAACCGCAGCCCAGTGTCAGAGAAGGAGCCAGCTTGAAGTTGTACAGATCGCCGATACCGCCGTGAGAAGAAGGAGTATTTACCAGAATACGGCAGGTTTTCATTCTCTCTGCGTGCCTCATCATCTTCTCCGTCTCATTTACATTGATGTACAAAGAAGAGGTATGGCCGTAGCCGCCGTCTGCTACCAGACGCTCTGCCTTATCCAGAGCCTCGTCAAAGGTCTTGGCCTTGTACATAGCCAGCACCGGAGACAGCTTCTCATGAGCAAACTCCTCGCTGATATCTACTGACTCAACCTCGCCGATGATGATCTTTGTATCAACCGGAACATCTACGCCGGCCAGCTTTGCAATGGTATGTGCAGACTGTCCTACAATCTTTGCATTTAATGCGCCGTTGATCAGGATAGTCTTTCTTACCTTCTCGATCTCGCCCTGCTTTAAGAAATAGCAGCCTCTGTATTCAAACTCCTTCTTAACAGCCTCGTATACAGACTCCAGAACAGTTACAGACTGCTCGGATGCACAGATCATACCATTATCAAAGGTCTTGGAATGGATGATGGAGTTTACTGCCATACGGATATCTGCTGTATCATCAATGATAACAGGAGTATTTCCTGCGCCTACGCCCAGTGCTGGCTTGCCGGAAGAATATGCAGCCTTAACCATGCCGGGGCCGCCAGTAGCCAGGATGATGTCAGCGTCTCTCATAACCTCATTGGTCAGTTCCAGAGAAGGAACGTCGATCCATCCGATGATGCCCTCAGGAGCGCCTGCCTTAACAGCTGCCTCTAACACAACCTTTGCAGCCTCAATGGTGCTCTTCTTTGCTCTTGGATGTGGGGAAATGATAATCGCATTGCGTGTCTTTAAGGAAATCAGAGTCTTAAAGATCGCTGTGGAGGTCGGGTTCGTAGTAGGGATAACGGCTGCGATCAGGCCGATGGGCTCTGCAATCTTCTTAATGCCGTACTCCCTATCCTCTTCCACTACACCAACGGTCTTTGTGTCCTTGTATGCGTTGTAAATGTACTCGGCTGCGTAGTTGTTCTTGATTACCTTATCCTCAACCACGCCCATGCCGGTCTCTTCTACTGCCATCTTGGCTAAGGGGATACGCATCTTGTTTGCTGCGCTTGCTGCCGCGAAAAAGATCTTATCTACCTGCTCCTGTGTGTAGGTAGCGAATACCTTCTGGGCCTCGCGCATTGCCGCCATCTTCGCGTTCAGTCCCTCTACGCTGTCAATGATCTCCGGAACTACCTGCTCGGTTTTCTTTGCCATTTCCATTTCCTCCATTTTCCTTGTGTTTGTGTCAGGGAGCCTTCTATAAAAGGGCTCTCAGGTTTACAATTCATTTTACTGATTGTCAATTTATTAACAATCTCACTATCCGCATTATATATCATCGTTAAAAAAATGTCAACCCACTTTTTAAATTTTTACGTATTTTATGAACCGTACCTGTTGTCATCTGTCCATCCGGTCTTCCATTGCCTCCCGGTTCAGCACCTGTATCCTTCCCCGTTTCTGACAGATCAGCCCTTCCTCCTGAAGGGCTGCCAATTCCCTGAACAGCGACGCCCTGCTGATCCCCAGCATAGAAGCCATATCCTCTCTGGTCCCGGCAGAATCCACACGGCCTGACGGGCCTGATGAGGAAAGCAGAAACTGGATGAGGCGTTTTCTGCCGGAATACATGGTAAGAAATTCGATTTTTCGGATCAGAAACTGCATTTTCCGGTTGCAGAGCACAGCGTAGCGGAGCGCCAGCTCCTGATCTTTCTCCACAGCCTTTCGCACTTCCTCTCTTGGTATCAAAAGCAGGGTCGCATCTGTCCTGCACTTTAAAACCGTAGGTATCTCCGTTTCCGTCATCAGGTTGATGATGCCGAAACAGTCCCCCCGTTCCAGACTGGACAGGATCAGTTCTCTCCCATCCATGGCAATGCTGTATACATCCAGACTTCCTTCTGCCACCAGGCCGACAACGCGCTCATTGTGCCACCGGTCGCTGACAATCTGCCCTTTTTTGCACACACGGACCTGCACACAGCTCTCCTTGATCCCGCTTCCCTGAAGCACGGACGAAGCTTCCATTACCTCCCGTATCTCCCTGTATCCCATCATTTTTTGCCTCTCTTCCAGTATCCGGCGTCCTCAAAATGAGCGCCCAAAGGTTAGTTATAGCTAATCAAAATGATATCACAGGTTCTTTCCTGATTCAAGCCGGAAAATTTTCCTGAAACGTCTCACATGATACTGACAGCTCAGGGGATTTCTGATACCCTTTGAGAAGAAAATTTCTGAAAGGACGTAACTTACATGATCCAGAAAATGATCTTCTTTTCCGGTTCCTCTGCCGTGGGAAAAACTTCTGTGCTCTGCGGCCTTCTTCCTGGCCTGTTAAAAGAGGGCCTTAAACCCATGGTCTGCAAAATCGACTGCATCCATTCCGATGATGAGAAACGCTTTAAGGCGCTGGGAGTTCCCGCTGTTACCGGGCTCAGCGGCGATATCTGCCCGGATCATTTCCTTGTATCCAATCTTCCTGAGCTTTGGAGCCACGCAGACCGGCAGGGCTGCGACCTTCTTATCATCGAAACGGCAGGCCTCTGCCACCGCTGTTCTCCGGCCACGACAAAGGCGGTTGCCGGCTGTGTGCTTGACTGCACCGCCAGCTGCCGGGCGCCGGGCCAGCTGGGGCCGATGCTGGCAAATGCGGATTTTATTGTTCCCACCAAAACAGACATGGTTTCCCAGGCTGAACTGGAGATCATATGCTGGAATCTGAAGTCCCTCAACCCAACAGCCCGAATATTCCCCACAGACGGGCTGGAGGGCTATGGCACAGAGCTTTTGGGAAGCTGGATCTGCTCCCTTCCCGCCATTGAAACCTATGAAAATGACCGCCTTCGCCACACCATGCCTGCAGGCGTCTGCTCCTACTGCGTGGGAGAACAGAGGGTAGGAACGGCCTTTCAGCAGGGCGTGGTAGGCAAGATCGATTTTAAGGAGAAATTTTCATGGAGCATATAACCATTTATCCTGGATATGACAAGAACCGCAGACCGGAAGCATTTTCCCCCCTGACGCTGCAGGCCGGCGAGCTGTGTGCCATTGTAGGCAATACTGGCTCTGGAAAAAGCCGCCTTTTAAAGGATATGGAGCAGCTGGTAGACCGTGACTCTGTTACCGGACGCCGAATTGCCCTTGATAACGCCGTTCTCCCGCCCGCCAGACGCCTTGAGCTTTCCGGCCGTCTGATTGCGCATCTGTCCCAGAATATGCGCTTTGTCCTGGACCTTACTGTGGAGGAGTTTCTGCGTCTCCACATCAGCTGCCGGAAAAAAGATATTTTGCCGGAATTAGTCATTGCTGCGGCCAACACCATTACACCGGAGGCGATCTGCTCTTGCGTCTCCTTAAACCGCCTGAGCGGAGGTCAGAGCCGCGCGCTGATGATCGCCGACATCGCCATGATCTGCGACAGTCCCATTGTCCTTGTGGATGAGATTGAAAATGCGGGAATCAATAAGAAAAAAGCCCTGGAACTTCTTACGGGAAACCAGAAGCTGGTCTTTATCGTCACCCATGATCCTCACACCGCTCTCATGGCTCCCAGGCGTCTTGTAATGAAAAACGGGGCCGTAGCCTCGGTGATCCGCCGGACGGATCAGGAGCTTTTACAGTTTCATCTGCTGGATCAGATGTATGAGAAGCAGACTGCGCTGCAGTCCCTGCTTCGGAAAGGAACACTGCTTATATGATATCTGTACATCTTTACTGGAATAATATCTGCATTCTCCACCGCCAGGAGCTGGCATTTCTGGAACAGATCAAAACCCGGCTTAAGCAAAACGGGATCGACCTGACTGTTACCTGCTTTGGCCTTGGCTATGGAACGCATATGTCCGACTATTTAAGAGAACCGGAGGCCGTAATTCCTGATATGATCGTCTCCACCGACCTGGAGGTTTTCGAGGATGAACGGATCTTTGACCGTTTTAAGGGTGATCTTCTGCCTTTGGCAGATCTCATTCCACAAAAAAAAGACCCTGTCACCGCTGCGCTGCGGCGCAAAGCCTCCCTGCTCCCCTATTTGGCCATTCCTCTGGTCTTTTATGCAGACAAACGGATCTGCTCCGGCTCCAGTCCCCTCTCATTTGACACTCTGTGTGAGTCAAAAACCCCGCCTGTATTCGGCGGCATCAGCAACTCCGCCGCTAAAACCGTTGTAAAGGCCCTGTGGCAGTCCAAAGGCTCTCAGGCGGTCAAAACCCTGCTTTCCTCTGCTGTCATCACCGATATGCCAATCCAGGCTTTTAGACGGGTACAGACCGGCGAAAGCAGCCTGGCTCTTGTGCCCTCGGTCTATGCATTAAGAGCAGACGGCATATCCACCGCTGCCCTTTGGCCCGCTGACGGCGCAGTTGCCATTCCATCTTATATATGCGCCAGAAATACCATTCCTGTCATAGCTGCAGCGGCTGTGGTTAAAGAGTTATTTTCACAGGAATTAAGCAGCTTTTATGTAAAAAACGGCAATCTCATCAGCTGCGCGCCCGAAAGCCCCTGTCCGGACTTTTCATCCCTTACCTCACAGGAGCATCCCCCGCTGCGGGTCCTGTCAGAAGAGTTCTTAAGCCGTCTTTCGGCTGAAGAGTTTTATCAGATCTACCAGAGTATCACCTCTCATTAATAGGCAGATACAGCCCTATATAGTAAAAGGGTCTTTCTGTTCCGTCCCGGAAAATAGGTACGTTGGACCAGCCCCACGGCTGAGGTTCGTATCCGTTCTGAAAGGCCCATTCCTCCATTTTCCTGAAATCCTCTCTTGTAACCTCGTCATTCTCTTTTCTGACCACTGTATACACGCATGGCGTCTGTTCCATCTGTATACACTCCTTAAACGCCTCCGGCAGCTTTGCCTCCTGCTCTGCTTCCTCATAAAGAAGAAGGTCTACCTTAAACGGGCAGGTATCTTCCCCCTTAAGGGAATAGCTGCTGTGGAGATATGCCATATCCAGTCCCGGATACTGTTTTGCGATCTCATACCATTCCTTTATCGCCTGATGCTGATCGGGAAAGGAACTTAGAATACGCGCTGCCGGAAACGCTGCAATGGAGTATTTTCCCATATGCGTTTTTATGGAATCTATGTCCTGCACCGTCAGCAGCAGCCGTTTTATGATCCGTTCATGCTCCTCTATCACAGCTCTTTCCTTTTCCATCTGCGAAAGCACGTGCGCTTTAAACTGATCCAGAACATCCTCTCCCCCTTCATTTTTCAGTTCCACGATCTCCTCCAGTCCAAACCCCAGCTTGCGGCTGTAAATGATCCAGAGAAAGTTTCTGATATCCTCTTTTGTATAGTAACGGTAGCCGTTCTCCCCCTTTTCCGGCTTCATCACCTGCTTTTTTTCATAAAATCTGAGGGTGTCCGTACTGACCCCAAGTATATCCGCCATCTCACGGATACGGTATTTTTTTTCTCTCATGTCAGAGTATTTCTCCTTTGTTGTATGCTGCGCGTTTCCAATTTTAGCCTCCCGGCTGTTCCCGGTCAACCCTCGTTAAAAATTGCAATATTCTCGTAAGGATTCTTACACTTTTATAACCCCTATTGACTTTAGACCTGCTCCAAAGTTTATTATGTCCCCTGTCAAAAGCGCTGTGACAGAATAATCCGAAAACGCAGATACGAAAGGAATGATATACAATGAGAAAATTTTCAAAATGGCTGGCCATTCCCTGTGCGGCCCTCCTGCTGACAGCCGGAGGCGCCATGACCTCTCTGGCCGCTACAGGCTGGGCCATGGAGGATAATGAATGGGTCTACTATAATGCAGACGGAACCAAGGCCACCGATGTATTCAAGAAATCCGGAAATAACTGGTACTATCTTGGCTCTGATGGTTCCATGGTCTACAGCTCCATTGTAGAATATAACGATGATTACTATTATGTAAATTCATCAGGAGCCATGGTAACCAACGAATGGCGCGCAGTAGATAATGAGGATGCCGGGAGCAGCGAGGATGAACCTGACCAGTGGTGGTACTATTTACAGTCCAACGGAAAAGCCGTTAAACGGTCCGGAAGCTCCGACCATGTGAAATTCACTACTCTGAACACAAGCACAGGCCCCGCCAAGTTCACCTTTGACGAGGAAGGGCATATGCTCTTTGGCTGGCTTGATGAGAGCGGTGAGATGCAGACCGGCGATGACGCATGGAAAACCGGCATTTACTACTGTGGTGAAAACGGTGACGGACGTATGTCTACCGGCTGGAAATACCTGGAGGCTGTCAATGACGACGACCATGACAGAGAAGGCGACAGCTACTGGTTCTGGTTCGGCACCAACGGCAAAAAGACCACATCCGACGACTCCAAAAAGATCAATGGACGCAAATACAGCTTTGATGAAAATGGAGCCGCTCATTTTGAATGGTACAATAACCCAGGAGCTACCGGAAGCAATGCTTCCTCCTCCCAGCCCGGAAGGTACTACAACACAGAGGAACAGTGCTGGCTGTCTACCGGATGGTTTAAGGCAGTACCCGACGAGAATGCGGATCCAGAAGGATATGAGGACGGCGAGGCAGTGTGGTACTACGCACAGTCTGACGGAGATCTGGTAAAATCCCAGATCAAAAAGATCAACGGTCAGTCCTATGGCTTTGATGCGTTTGGAAAAATGCTTCACGGACTTTATATTATCCATTACGACACCGATGGAAAAACCATCCTGACCGCTGATAAGATCGAGGATGAGGGTCAAATTCCCGATGAAAATGATGATAATTCCTATGTCTACTACTTCGGCGACTCTCCAAAGGAGGGCGCTATGAAAACGGGAACCGTCACTCTTGATATTGACGGCGAGAAGTATTATTATGACTTCCAGTCCTCCGGCAGTAAGAAAGGCGCCGGCAAAGAAGGCATTGACGACGACTGCATCTACATCGAGGGACGCCGTCTGACAGCCGAAAAAGGCAGCAAATATCAGGTAGTTTCCTACAATGGAAATGATTATCTCATCGGAACCAACGGAAAGCTGGCAAAGAACAAGAAAAATATCAAGGACGCTGACGGCGTGTATTACAAAACTGACAAGAAAGGTGTGGTGATTGAATCCGGCGAAGAAAAACTTGACTGATAAGCGTAAAGAACACGCTTCTTCCTTTTAAGATTTTGAAATAATTGAGAATGTGAAACTTTTTCTGTAAAATTAACTACGATAAGGTCCTTCTATGATAAAATAAATATCATTAGGAGGGCTTTTTACTATGGCAAGACAAAAGAAACCGGTTCACAGAGTTGAAATGACAG
>NZ_BLTJ01000014.1 GCF_013282095.1 Enterocloster alcoholdehydrogenati | reverse complement strand
ACTTTTTCACATCATGCTTCCTCACAGCCGTTACCAGCTGCTTTGGTGATGTCAGGCTACTGCTAATGGAATAGCAGGTTCGGTCAATAGCCGAACAATTAAATTATGCGACTTCGTGTCGCACCCAGGAATATGCATCAAATGTATCCGATGTGACATAGCGGTATATCTGTACTACCGGGTTTACATTCCCTTGCCGCACGATCCTTCCCTCTCTCTGCTCTATATCAGATGGACGCCATGGGATATCCAGATGGTGGAGCGCTATTAAACGGTCTTGGATATTGGTTCCAGCCCCCATCTTGAGGGTAGATCCCATAAGGATACGGATTGCTCCTTCCTTTACAGCATGAAACAGCCTACTTTTCTGATCCTCTGTCTTTGCGTTATGTATAAAGGCTATTTCATTTTCTGGTACGCCCTTCATACACAGCTTTTTCCTTATATCATCATAAACACTAAAACTCCCATCCCCTTTTGGAGTGGAGAGATCACAAAAGATGACTTGTGTACTTTTTGCTTCTTTTGTTTCTTCCCATATACGGTGTGTGATATCCACGCAGGTATTGACTTTGGAGTTTGCTGTATCCGGCATTTGTGGGTTTATCAGCCTTTGGTCTAACGCCAGTTTCCGCCCATCATTTGTGATCTTAAGCATATTATCCACGCTAGGGTCTACCCCCTGGTTTCTGACCATGTCCGCTCTTTCTGATATGGCCCTTATCATATCTTTCTGAAGATCGCTTGCCTGTACTTTCACATTGATTATTTCTGCTTCTGGTACCGGCAGGTTCAGCATATCAGAGGTTTGTATATCAGCGCTTTCATGCCATAATGACATCAGTTCGGGCAAGTTGGAGAAACTTGAAAAACGCTTTTTTGTACGATACCCCACCCCTTCCGGTGTCAACTCCACAGCATTTACCACATTGCCAAAATTGGCAGCCCAGGCGTCAAAATGTTCCAGGCCATATTCTTCCAGAAGGTTTCTTTGCAGGTATCTCATATTGGTATACATCTCGACCATGGAATTACTCAATGGCGTACCCGTGGCAAAAATAATGCCTTTATAATTTGTCAATTCATCTAAATATTGGCACTTTAGATATAGATCGGATGATTTTGCGGCCTCTGTCTGCTGTATCCCTGCCACATTGCTCATTTTAGTATAGAGGTATAGATTTTTATAATAGTGGCTTTCATCCACATACAGGCGGTCAATACCCAACTGTTCAAATGTTATAACATCATCCTTTTGTATCGAATTATTTAATTTATTCAGTTTTGTCTGGAGTTTTTTGCGGGTCTTCTCTAGCTGTTTAATCGTTAGCTTTTCCCCTTCTTCTGACTGCTTTTCTGCCTCAGTGATCGCCTTGATCTGGCGTTCAATATAATAAGCTTGGCGTTCTACTGAGAGAGGGATCCTTTCAAACTGGCTATGTCCAATGATTACTGCATCATAATCGCCTGTGGCGATTTTAGCACAGAACCTTTTCCTCCTTTCAGGTGTGAAATCTTCTTTTGTGGCAACAAGGATTTGGGCCGCTGGGTACAGTTTCAAAAAATCCATCCCCCATTGTTCTGTTAAATGGTTGGGTACGACAAACAGGGATTTGTGTGCGATACCAATCCTTTTAGCTTCCATAGCTGAGGCGGCCATCGTATATGTTTTTCCCGCACCCACCACATGACCAAGAAGTGTATTTCCGCCAAAAAGCGTCCTGGCTACTGCATTTTTTTGGTGGGGTCTTAATGTGATTTCAGGGTTCATGCCCGGAAAGCTAAGGAATGAACCATCAAATGCCCTTGGGCGACTGTTATTAAATTTGTTGTTATATGTTTCTACAAGTTCAGCCCTTCGCTGTGGGTCTTTAAATATCCAGTTTTCAAAATCAGCTTTCAATACCTCCGCTTTTGCATTACATAAAGCAGTCTCCTTTTTATTTAATATGTACTTGCCTTCACCAACACTGTCATAAACCTTATTGTCCCGCAGATTAAGTTCATTCTCCAGTATTTCAAATGCATTTTTACGGGCAGTCCCATATTTTGTAGTTGCAAGCGGGAAGGTTTCTTTATCATTTCCAAGCCGCTTATTGCTGACGTTCCACTCCGCATTCTCCTCCAAAAATGTAACATGGGGCATTAACGACTCATTGGACGATGAGGCTCTCCATTCCGGTATATTGAATACTTCTTTTATGAAGTCCTCTATATATTTGGGGGCAATCCATGTGGCTCCCAGATGAGCCTCTATCTCCTGTGCTTCCAGACGTTTCGGAAGCACTTCTTTTAACTTCGCTATATTGAAATCCATGGATACATCATTTAGGGCAGCTGCCTTTGCCTGCTCCATTTTAAGCCTAATATTACCCGATAAGTATTCATCTGCTGTCACATATCCACTATATGGGTCAGACGTGATCTTAGCTGGATCTCTGAACACGGAACCTTTCAACTCTGAAATAACCTTTTCCGGCAGTGTTCCTTTTGGCAGAAGGCTGCACATAAACTCCAGGTCTATCTTCCCTTTTTCGCAAAGGGATATCAAAACCGCCTCTTGTGGGGAGTCCACGTGTTCCACGGAAACCTTTGGAGATATGGTTCGTTTGGAAAACAGATCTGCTTTCCCTAATACCTCCTTATTTTTTCCCAGTTTCTCAAATGTGCTTAAGAATGGGAATGTCACGTCTTCCTTGAAAAACTGATTTGCCTTTGCGTTGATCGCGCTGTAATTTTCTACAAAATTATCATACAGGTCATTCAGCTTTTTCATTTGTGAATAGATCTCATCATCTGTGCGGTTCTCCAGTTCTAATCCCAGCAAACGGTAGCCCTCATCCCTTAATGCAATCAGGTTCTTTGCCCGCTCCGTCTGGTCGACTGACAGCACCTGCTTAACCATCCACGAATTATTCCGGAAGTAAATTTCGCCATTTACCACCGTGTATGAAAAATTTTTCACATTTATATCTGCCGGGATTACTGTTTCTGTCTTGTCGGACAGTGTCTGGATCTGGGTCACATCCGCATCTGGCATATAAGCGCGGAAATTTTTGATAGCTGATATGATTTTTTCTTCAATAGTGGTGCCGTCTGTTATTGCCTTGCACGTCAGCCTTTTCCCGAATGGCCCAGATTCCAGACGCAGATCCCCCAGTACCATTTCCGGATGTTCCTGGAAATATTTGTTGTATGTATAAATATCCGCCTGTTTAATCAGGTTCATTTCCAACGCCTGGTATTCTGTTTCATTTCCTTCATCATCTTTAACAACATACATCTCCCGGCCATTGGTATCGGCAGTCCAGGTGCCTTCCCGCACGACTGTATATTCGTATGTATGTTCCCGCATCATCCAGTCATTAGCATCCCATAAAGACTTTGTGACAGATACTCTGTCTCCGGGATGGAACATGGAATCTTGAGGGACATTACTTTCCGAGTAGATCCATGAAGGGTCAGGAGGCAGTGTATCGACTGCTTTCTGGAAAAACAGGATATCCGTCATGACTTCTGTTCCTGCATTGGCTTTAAAAACATTGTCTGGTAAACGGACGGCTCCGATCAGTTCCGCACGCTCTGCAAAATATTTCCGGGCTGAGGCGTTTTTCTTATCCATTGTACCGGCAGATGTGATCACCGCCATAATGCCTCCTGGCCTAAGCTGATCCAAGCCCTTTGCTATAAAATAATCATGGATAAGGAAATTGTATTTGTCATAGGCCCTGTCTGCAACCCCATAGTCCCCAAAAGGCACGTTTCCCACTACTACATCAAAAAAATTGTTGGGGAAAGCTGTTTTTTCAAACCCCATGACAGAAATGCTTGCATTGGGATAGAGGTGCCGTGCAATCTGGCCGGAAATGGTATCCAGTTCCACACCGAACACGTTTGTCTGAGACATATTTTCAGGCAGCATCCCCAAGAAGTTTCCTGTACCACAGGCTGGCTCCAAAAGGTTCCCGGAAGAAAAACCCATCTCTCCTAAAGCGGTATAGATGGAACGAATCAGCATCGGAGGGGTGTAATGTGCGTTTAATACGGAACCCTTTGCTGAACTGTATTCCTCTTCTGTTAAGGCCATTTTAAGTTCTGCAAATTCCTTTTCCCATCCTGGTCTGTTTTCATCAAAAGCCTCCGGCAGTCCACCCCATCCTACGTACTTGGATAATATATCCTGTTCCTCCTGTGTGGCTATCCGATTTTCTGTTTCGATTCTCTTCAGGGCTGTGATTGCGTCCATATTATGACGGAATTTTTCTTTTGCTGTACCAACACCCAGTTCATCATTAGTAATACGGAAATTCTCTCTCGTTTCCTCTAAGGCACTGCCCTTGGTTTCTGCCTTTTCCTCCTGTATTAAGCGGCTGGAATCCAACAGCAGCAGCTGGTCAAACGCCTGACGGTCTTCTACTCTGGAAACGGAATACAGCATTCCCAATGGCCGTAATTCCACTTTCCTGTCATCCACGTTTGCAATCTGGTACTCATCCCCATCCAGATAAACTGTATCCCCTATTCCATACGCATTTGTGGCCTGTGATTCTTCCTTGCGGTCTTCAAGTATTTTTTTCTCTGGCTGCTTAAGTATCAAGCACGCCATATTTACCTCATCATCGCTGTAGCCCTGGAACATCCTGTCATCTGGCAGGTTTTGTGTTCCTGCCTTTCTTGCTTCATATACTGACTCCAACTGCTGTAATGTAGTTTCCTCTGATAAAGCCTGTGCCTTTTCATACAGGCGGATGTTCCTGATGAGTTCTTTGAATGTAATGCGGGACACATTAGTAATCTGGTCTAACAAGTTCTCAAAGTTTTCCTTTGCGGCATCGGGGATTCTGTCTGCCATCTGCGGTTCCTCTGGGAACAATGTCCGGTTAAGCCCCATACAGGTATCCAGATCCAATTTGCAGCGGGCAAATACCTGATATGCCACTGCTGTATGGATTGCTTTCTGCATACCTGCATCTGCCGTTTCTGTCTGCATACCAACCCATTTCCACAGCTTTTCCTCTGGTGCAATGCCCTGTGCGTCCTGCAGGAGATTTCCTGCTATCAGGCCTAAGCCATCTTTGGGGAATACCCATAACTGAGGTTTTTTTGCCCCCTTTATGTATGGACTTACATCTGTGATATCAAAATAATATTTAACCCTTAGCCTATAGGGGTTTTTATCATCAAGGACAGGGATTCCCTTCGTATTGCGTTTCATATGCATCCCCATCTGGGTGCTCCATACTTTTCCCTCGGCTACTGCTATGGCATCTGGTCTTCGCCCATAGATCTGTAACTGCTCCTTTGCCGGATAGAACACAAAATGGGCCGAGCAATCGAGGAACCGGAACCATTCATCTGGGTCATTTTTTACCCGCTGTATAATTCGTTCATTATCATCCAGAACGGCCTGTATTTTTTTATCAATATCTTTTGTTGTTCTCATTCAGTAACCTCCCTACTGCTATAAGGCGTATCCTGTGGTAGAAGAGCCGCCTGTACGATCAGTTTCTTATTTTTTCCATAACAGGTAGATAGGGTTAGGATTTCTTCTACGCCTGTCCCCTTATCGCTGGCCTTATATATGCTGTTCTGCTGGCAGTGCTTCACAAATTCAGTAAATGCATCCCTGGAAGAAAACAGATAACGATAGGGATCCGTTTTTTGATTGTCTGCCTGATAAACTGCAAATATCTGATATACAGACCATATTCCCTGGTGAAATACATATACCAACGGATGGCTGTTTAAAAAATCATATGAAAGATAGCCGTCCAACTGGCCAAACATCTTTCCAGACTTCATATTATGGCCATGGATCACTGTGTTTAGTGATGAAAACGGGGGATTGGAACAGTCGAAAAACAATGTTCCATTCGCGTTATCATTTCCTTCAAATGTCTTCTTTAGATAATCCTGGTTATCCTGTGAAAGGACAACCGGATAATTCACCTCTGTATCTGGTATGTAGAGCCATGCTGTATATGCCGGGTTGATTGATTTTAAAATATCTTCCTGGATATCCGGAAGCTGTATGCCATATCCCGGATCCGTGCCACCAGGCCCCATAATTTTCTCCCCCTCTTCCATACCCGCTATCCTACGGATTGTTTGATATTCTGCCTCCCCCTTTAAGTCGTCCAGCAACTTCCATGACAGAGCAATTACACACGCAACTACGGTAAAAGTAAATAGGCAAAATAGCCCATTATCCATCACGCTCCTCCTCATTTTTTCCACCTTTCAAAAATAGATTTTCTGTCAGCAGTGTTACATACCAAGTATTTCCGCAATCACCGGGACAGCCCTACAGGTTTCATCCAGCACGCTGTTAAAAACATTTCCCAACGCTGCACGCGGTTCCCCATAGAATAATGCTATCATGCCGATAAACGCCAGACCAATGATCATAACTGTGGCGAGAAAACGCACCAGCCCAGTAATGGTTTTTATCGTGAACTTTAGTGTATTCTCTTTTTCAATGATCACAACGTCTTTCCCTGTGAACCCAAATTTCTCTTTAAGTTTATCCTGTCTCCTTTCCCTGGCCTTCTCTTCATCTGCCCCAGCCTGCAATACTGGCTGAAATTTTTCTTTTCCCATAATGTTTCCTTTCTTTTCAAACATAGCATAGTTACTGGATTCATGCGTATTGGACTATCTCATATTTTTTTACTTATCTCATTTTTGACATATTTTACATCCTGTAAAATAGCTGGCCGATCAGAAACGTGTACACAACCAGAAGCACAGCACGAACTGCCGGGCTTTCAAACACATTTTTTCGTTTCTGCCGCAAGGAAGCCCGGAGAATCCTCCATCTATACCCTATTCCCCTGCGTTGTTTTTCTCCCGAAGTTCCAGCCATGCGCTCACCGATCAGTAACCGGTAACTCTTATTCATAGTGGCATCGTATGCAAATGGGTCTGGGTTATAATTGGCAAAGAATGTATTGTCCGCCCGTTTTGTCATCATTGAAAGTACGCCTTCCTTCTGGTCGTGTGGAACAAAACTGAAAATAAACTTTACATCATTAAATTCCGGCCGCTTTAAAATATCATTTAATACGAACACTTCATTAGGTTTGACCCCTGCACATATAACCTGTATATCCTGCTCTAAAAATGATACCCGGTTGAATGTGCTAAGGCTCATCGCACCATAGTCCTTTACCAGAAATTCATATTCCTCATCTTCTGTCTTTGGCTCGGTCACTGACTGGTACAAGCATATGCGCTCATAAATAATACAGCTTTTGTCTTCTGTTACCCCTTGGTACAGCTTTTGCATATTATTTATATAATCTGAGCCATCAAGCGCAATGTACGCGGCAAGATATCCCATCATCTGTAGATATGCCACAATCTGTAGTGCCTGGGTCGTAGCCCCTATACGGGGCTGCGATCCGCAAACTGCTATTGTAACGGTTTTTTTCATGATCCTCCTTCTTCCTTTTCTTCATTGTTATCTTTCTTTAAAGAGATATATTGGAATTTCTTGTCATCTTTTCGCCGCCTTACAATCCATAGAACAAGGACTGCAAACAGCAGCAGGAGCAGAACAGCCAGCACCACAGGATTACTGATAAATTCGATCAGATGATCCAAAAATGATTTTTTGGTCAGCGTTTCAGAATCCAGCGTATACGTTGCAGTGGCTTTAATCGTATATGTATAGGTTCCTTCCTGTGCCTCCGAAGAGGTTGCTGGCTGCCGGTCTGTATAAACAGCCTGTATCTCTTTGGCAGAGACTGCGGGCAGGTTTGCAACACCTGTATACACAGCGTGGCAGTCCGTCACACGCATTTCACCGCTTGCTGTCAGTTTTCGGCATAGGACTCCATTTTCTTCATACGCTTCCCCATTCCAGGCAATCTGTGTAATTCGGTAATCTGAATCTGATACACCGATCAGATCCAGAAGATCCTTTTCGTAGCCCTTGAGCGGCTCCGTTTCTGATAGCTGGATCTCTTTCCCATTCAGTTCAAACACGTTTGCGTCATAATTACTGACTGTAATCGGGAACATGAAACCGCCAATCCATTTCTCCGTCCCATAATGTTTTTCTGCCAGCGGCACTTGGATCTGGTGCGTATCCCCTGTTACAGAATCTGTTACTTCCAATGCTGCCATTTCAGGGATCTGGCTGTTTACCGGGATATCCCGGTAAACAACCGTATCTGATACGGGTTCTTCTCTGGCGTCCAATTGAGTCTCTTTCACCTCATAGCTTTTCAGATACCACACTGTTTGTTCTTCCCGGATCTCTTGTTCTGGGATATGGTTCTCTTCCGTATCTGTAAATGGCGCTGACGTTGTGACCTTGAGGTTCTCTGATGGATCTGGGTTTTTCTTTTTTGACAGGGTTTCATACTTTATACCAGAAAGTACATATGCATTCCCATCCTCCCCATAAAGCATCTCTTCAAATTCTGGCTTCTGTTTTTGTGGGTCGTCTGTATCAGACAGGTAGGTTCTTTCCTGGTAACGCGCTGTTTCCATGGTATTCTCTTCTGCTGATACCTGGATATTCCCGGCAAGCGATATGCAAAGTGCCATGAGCAGGATTGTGAGTGTTCTTGAGGCTCCGCCGGCACCTCCTTTAGGCGGCTTTTTATTGGAGCCTTTTCCCTTTCTTTTCTTCACAAGCAAAACTCCCATACCCAGTAATGATATGGAAAGCAGTGCAAGCACCTCTTTGGCCGGGAAGTTATCGCCTGTCTTAGTGAGGTTCAGCCCAGAGCCTTCTGCCCCAATCCTGGCCCGTCCAAGCCCATATAGCTTCTCGTCAAATTCCGCCGTGATTGTTCCTTTTTTAGATGGCTGCACCGGAATCTGGGGCGGTGTTTTTTCATTCACTGCATAAAATACATAACTGTCTGCCTGATCCTGATAAAAACTGCTGTCTCCATTCAGCAAAATGGCATCTCCTTCTTTTGATAGTTCAATCCGATAGCTATTCTCCAGTGGTGTATATCCCTGCGGAGGTGTGATTTCCGACACAGTAAGCGTCTGTGGTGTCTTTACATGGAATTTGAATACAGTTCCATTCTCCTCCCTTACACCAGACAGCACGTTTCCACTTCCGTCTGTTACTTTAAACGCTGCTCCTGGAACAGCATTACCGTCCGTATCAACTTTTTTGATCCTTATTGTGTAATCGGAACTGTTTCCGCCGCCCCCATTCTTCCTGTTATCAGCAATAATGGTCAATACATCCGCATAGTCATTTACTTTAAACTCTACATCTTCCATCTTTTTATAGCCAGACGGGGCGGATACCTCGTGCAGAATATATGTCTCTCCTGCATTTAATGTTCCATACACTTTATGGGCAGTTTCTGTGGAAACCCACTTATCGATTACATTTCCAGCATGATCCCAGATTTCAAATACAGCACCTGCCAATGGACGGCCCGTTTCCGCATTTACTTTCAGGATCTCAACCTTTGTAATATCATCCTTCATTTCAACTTTATTTACAGTTCCATCATGATTAACGGTAAAGGTCACGTCCTTTGCATAGGCATAGCCTGGTGCCGGGTTGGTCTCAATCAGCCGGTATGTTTCATCTGCAAGAAGCTTTGCCGTAATAATATGCGGCCCTTCTCCTGAAATCCATTGGTCGATCACTGTCCCATTTTTGTCTACAAGCTGCATTTCACATCCAGGTATTTCCTTACTTCCTGTAATATCTGTTTTCGTAATGGCCGCAATCGTGGGCTTGTCTTCCATTTCGACAATATCAACCGAACCATCCTCTGATACAGTAAACTTTACATCATCCGCATATCCATAACCCGGTGCCGGTTTTACTTCATGCAACCAGTAGGTCTTTCCTGCAACCAGCTGTTTTTCAAAAAGTGTGAAACTTTCCCCTGTTGTAAATATCATCTCCCTTCCCTCATAGAAAACTGGGGTCTTATCCTCATTTAATATCTGCAATACTGCACCTGCAAGCGGGGTTTTCCTACGGGCCTCTGATGAGGTGGCGCTGTCATTTGGAACTTCAAACACATTCTTGAAAATTTTGACTTTTGTTGTATCATCCTTCATTTCCACATAGTTTACGCTCCCATCATGGTTTACAGTAAACTGTATATCATTTGCGATCACAAATCCATCTGCCGGAATCGTCTCCCGCAGCGTATAACTCTCATCTGCCAGAAGCTTTCCAACAATCTTATGCGGTGTGTCAGTGGAGATCCACTCCTCTATTACATTTCCTCCTTTATCAATAATCTGCAGGTGGGCACCAGGAAGTTCTTCACCGTTAGTAATATCTTTTTTAGATATCACAACCTCTGTCTGCCTATCTTCCATCAGGATTTCCTCTACGGCCCCATCTCCATTCATGGTAAATGTCAGATCCAGCGCATAACCATAGCCGGACGGCGGCATTTTTTCATGAATATGGTATGTTTTTCCGGGAGTAAGCCCAGAGAGGCTAAACGCCTCCTCTCCAGATACCCATTCCTTTATGATGTTTCCACTATCGTCTGTCAGTAATAAATAGGCACCAGAAATATATTGTCCGGTTAAAATGTCTGCTTTTGCGACGGATACCTCTGTTTCTTTATCATATCCGCCTACTCCATTGATACTTACTGCATCATCAGCAATATTAAATGAGAACTTATTGCTGGTCTGCCTTTCCCTATCTGTGTATATGGTGGTTTCTGTCAGGAAATAGGGGGTTCCCTTCACAAACAGGTCGCGGTCATTCTCGTCTACTACAGAACGGCTAAACCATGCCGCTGCCCCATCTTCGGATATAACACCTTTTGTGTGATGGGATGATACTTCTTTTCCATCTTCCTTTCTCACCACTTCATAACTACAGCTTTTAAATGTTGCTGGGTCTATGGTAATAAACTCATTTCCACGGAGCGTAATGCTGTCACCGCTTCGTAACATTCCGGTACTGCTGCCCGTATAGGCATATTTCCCTGCAAGTTCATTTCCCTTTTTATCCCACAGCCGGATGGTAAATACGGATTCCTCGTTCCTGTGCTGTTCTTTCCCTGACCCGGTCAGTTCATTCCATACTGTAAGGCAATTATCTTTTTGGATTGGTATGTATTTCCCTGTCTCATAGGTCTTGGATCCTGTCTGTACGGTAACGGCAATTTCTGTTGCCTCAGCAGTGTCTTTAGCAATGGATGCCGCAAAAGAAACGCTGCCTGAAGCAAAGGGTTCCGCTGTACCGATAAGCCATGTGATTGTTTTCCCTTCCGCTGTACCGTCATATGCATCCAGGATCTCCAGATTCTCATCCAAGGTTGCTGTCACAGTTATAGGTTCTGTTGTATGGAGCGGGTTAAACCACCGGATCGTGCAGATAACTGGCTGTCCTGAAAGAATCGGCTCCCCTTCTTCTCCATTCCTGTTTTTCACAGTTACGCGTGGATTTTCTGGATTGACCGTATTTTTGATGGTCTGCTCCTGCTGGTCGGCAGTTGGCTCAAATTGGCTGATTACAGTCCCGTTACGGTCTGTGAGCGAAAGTTCTGTCCGGTCAGCCCTGCGGGTTTTATACAGGAACTCTCCTGCTTCATTAAAATATACCCGTCGTGTCACTTTTTTCGTTACTGTGTCTGTTCCATCTGAATAAATTGTGTGCTCTGCAAAGGTATAGGTCTCCCCATCAGAAAGCCCATCATTTTCATGGAATACCTGGTCTTCCCCTGTATTCTCAAACCGTAATACCTCCTGTCCCTGCTGGTTCAAAATGGCCGTCTCGGTTCTTGATATGCTGCGCCCTTTTATGGTTACAGCCGCTACTATATCCTCTACATACTCCGCCTTCACTACTGACATCTGGTTCGATACATGGTTGATCCCATTCCCGTCCGCTGTCACTGTAAACAATATTGGTTTCATAAGCGTGTATCCATCTGGGGCCGTCAGTTCAACCATTACATAAGACTGGCCTGCGATCAGCCCTTTTAAGCAATGGGCACCTTCTGCCTTCGAGCTGATCCAACGTTCAAACAGGTCTTCTTCTCTGTATGTATACTCGCCGTTTTCATTCAAGGAACTTACTTTGTAGACTGCAAGTTCTGCCCCATCAACATATATTCCATCCGTTCCCTCATCATTCAAATGTGTAAGATCCTTCTTTGATAAATAAATCTGGGTTGGGCTGTTTTTTACAGTTGCCTCATGGACGGTGATCGTGACTGTATGGTCTTTGGTATATGTATCTGTCCCATCATCAAAGCGGAATATGTATGGCTCCTTATTTGCCGCAAAACCATTTGGCGGGACAATCTCTTTAAGGGTATATGTATATGGGCGGATCGTTCCGTCCGCTACTGTTTCACCTACTGGGAGGTTTTCTGCTGTAACGGTTCCATTCACATCTGACAGCCTCCTTGGGAAACCATCTACAGTTTTGCCATTCTCCGACTTTGCCGTCAGTTCAAATATGACTCCTGACAGGCTGTTGCCTGTTTCATCCGTCTTATTGACCACCAGCTTTCCGACTACTGGCTTATCCGTTGCACGTACAATCTGTATCCTTTCTCCTCCTGTGAACTCCAGCCGCATAGGCTCAATGGCTGTATAATAAGGCAGTGCTGCCTGTTCTGTCAGATAGTAGATGCCATCTGGCAGGTCGTAAATATAATGTGGCTTTAAGTCCCCTTCCCTGAATCCATCAGGTATCAGGCCATTGACTAGGTCAAGTTCCGTATACACGCCATCATTTCCTGTGACCCACGTTTCAATCAGGTAGTTATCTTCCAGTGTAAGCCCGCCCTGCTCATCCGCACGGTATAGTGCCAGCTTTGCCCCAGCAAGTTCTTTTCCTGTTTCTGATGATATTTTAGATATCACCATTGCGCTGCGCTCATTACATACATCGTGTAGCTGTATGTCTGTGATCTCATCCACAGATATCAGCACCGGATCAGCTTTTGCATATCCAAGCGGTGCTTTTTCCTCTACAAGTACATATTGCGCATTCACTGGCAGGTAATCTGCCCGCTGTAGCCCATCTGCCGTAAGCCATGTATTCGCGTAGCTGCTTATTCCTGGAAGCGCCTCATAATTAAACTTATAGCTGTATTCATATTCCTGGCCATTGTACAACGCCTTAATCCGGACTTTTTTGCCGGTCTCCTGTATGGTTGCTTCCAGTGTTGCCGCCGTTGGGTATTTTGCTGCCCCTCCGCCTGAGACTTCTGAATCGATCCGGTCAATAACCTGTATGGTTGCGGTTCGGGTAACTGCCCATTTAAGGGTACGCTTCTCACCAATCATATCCGCATATGCTGCTTTGAATCCATCTCGGTCTTCCTTGCTCATGGAAGGCGGGAATGTGACCATTTCATTTCCATTCTCTTTCCTTACTACCACACGGTTTCCATCCTCCAGTACCCAGACATTGGAAGCTGTACTGTCACGGGTTGCGGTTCGTTCCACTGACCAGGTGAATCCGGTTCCGTAGATACCATGTTTCTGGTACATTGCCTCAAAATCATGGGTAAACCCTGTTACCTCATTTTTTCCTGAAGTGTTCGGGTAATCCCGGAGTTGGATCGTCTCTGTATAGTCTGTAGCATCATCTGAAATCCATCCTGTGACCTTCTTTGATTCTTCATATTGTGGGATTCCATTTTCATAAACTACATTCCCATCTGTATCCTTTTTTGCTTCGTATAAAGCAAACTCCGCTCCTGGAAGAAGTTTCTGCCCGTCTTTATCCTGCGTGTATTTTTTAAACGCAAGTTTTGTATGGTCATCTTTCATGAGGATATTCTGGATCTCTCCCTCACTCGTAACCTGGACATTGACTGGGTCTGCCTTTATGAATCCAACCGGTGCAGAAAGTTCCTCCAGGATATAATACCCTTCTGGGATCCCCTCGATATAGATGGGGAGATCTCCCGTTGTCCACTCTGCCCGGATTTTTTCCACAGAACCGGCCCGGCTGTTGGTAGATTCAAACACCAGCGGCTCATCTGATGCCTTTTCCAGACGGTATCCATCCGGCTGAGTAATATCTGCAATGAATTTGGCTGGATACAGGGCAATTTCCGCACCTGCAATCTGGCTGTTAGTATAATTTCCAACAGTCTCTTCACTCTCCCCTGCCACTGCAGGTTTTCCACTCCTATCCTGTTTTGACATATCCCGGATTGCAACTTTCCCAATGGTTCCACTGTCTACTTTTTCTATGTAGTCCTTTGTCGTATCATCTGTTATCTTCACCGTTTGCAGCGCTGTGTCCTCTCCAATGGTAATTCCTGTGGGAAGGCTCTTTACATATCCCTTACCCGATGGCACAGACAACTCTTCCACGATATAAGATCCAGCTGGGACACGTTTAAGGAGGTCGGCCTGACCCTCCGTTTCTTCTTCCCTGAATGGGTCATTTGGATACTTGTCTGAAGTCACCCAGGTATTCTCCAGGATATAGCTTTCTCCCATCCGGTGATACAGCTTGTCCTGGGCCTGTGTTTCCTGGTCAGAACGGCCATCATAAAGCACATCATGCTCATCCAGTACATAGGCTGCATTATTGTACTTTTCCAGCTGGTCGGAATTTTTGTAACGAACAAAATCACCATTTCGGTCATACAATTCTGTTCCTTTATCATACGTCTCATCACTTCTCTGATAGTAAAGCACCAGGCCATGCTCATCATATACCGGATTCATATATTTTAAGAATGTTCCGTTATTGATGCTGTTTAAAACCTCTTCATTCATATTTTGGCCCTGTTTGTTTTTCTTTACGGTTTCTTCCTTATGGCTTTCCTCCCCTCCGTCTGATTTCCATGTGCCTGTTATATATCCTGACTCTGTATGTTCAAATGAAGGTTTATCGGCTTCCTCTACCGGGTTTCCTGAAGGGTTTTCCGGCTCGATCACTTCATTCTCATGATAGCCATCTTCATTTTCACCTACTGTCGCAATACGGGATGTGGTGATCTTGTCACGAGATATCACATTTCCTGCGTCATCCTTTGCAATATTTACCGGCCATACAAGAACCCTGTCTGCAACATGGTTTCCATCTTCATCTGTCTTAGGCTCCAGTACATATGCCATTCCTGTATAGGGATCCACCATAGCATCGCGGTTTCCTTCCCGATCCAGATGGTATACAATGGTTCCTTCTGACATTTTCCAGTCACGGATCCTGCTTACCCACTTCAGCTGTGCGAAATCCCCTTCAAACATTTTGTTCACTGGGTCATATGAAAGCTTTGTGAAATCTCCCCCTGTAAATTCAAATACGGCCTGACCTCCTGAAAAAGCGTAAATAGATGGTTCACGGTCAGACTTATCTTGGTTCTGTTTATCACTTTCCAGCTGTTGTATGGATACTTTTTTGTGTTTTTTATCCCAGCCATAAAGCAGATCCCTTCCATCGATCTTCTCTGTCCATGTAAGCGAAAGGGAATCCAGGTCATAATATAAAATATCCGTGTCAGGCCGTTCTACGGTATCTGCTCCCCAGATATATCCCTTCTGCGTGATGGGTTTTCCATCTTTATCAACACCCACTACATAGTCTGTAAGTATCTCTTTCCCATTTTCATCCTTCTCTTTGACCATATCAACCTTTGTTCCAGCATATCCCTTCTTCACAAACATCTCCTGGACATTCCCGTTGTCACTCCGGTTGATTGTAAGCCCTTCAAAGGCATGATCCTGGGTATCACCGGAAGGCTTAAGTTCAATGGCATCAAACATCGTGAGTTTTGCCCCCGCCACAAACGGGTTTTCATCGTCTGCTGTCTCACGTTCTCTTGTCACATACCCATACCCGGCGAAATTATTCCCGTCATATACGATCTCTACATCTTCACCTGCCTTCTTCAGTGCCATAAGGCGTTCGAGCGTCCCCTTCGGGTATGCATATCCCAGGTAGGTTCCATTGGAATACGCATACTCCAGTTCTGGATTTCCGCCAATTTCTGTAAGGCTGCCTTCGATCCGTTTCCCAATCCGGAATGTCACCTTTCCTGTGGGTTTCTGTTTCTGAACTTCCAGTTTGATGGGTGCATTTTCTGCATAGATCCTTGCTACATTCACTGTATCCTGGGGTTTTGTCCCATTCGCAGTCTGGTGATCCGAGGGATATTCATACATGGCGGCTATTACCCGCTTGTCCTTGTTTCCTTCCTTGTAATAGCTTATCTTGTCACTATACACCTCAATCGCTACCGGCTTTGTACGGACATAGCCAGCTGGTGCCTTTACTTCAGCGAGTACATATACTCCCGCCCCTAAAGGCTGTGGGGTTTCCACATAACCGGCCGTCTGATCCCGGTACACCAGGTTGGTATTGGTATCCTCATCCTTTACAAGCCCATCCCTGACTGTCGAATAGGATTTAAACTCAACTGTCCGGTTTCCGAAAGCATCTCCCTGGATGATCTGTTCAGATTCCTCACAAATAGGGGTTCCTGCTGGCACAACACCGCTGTACAGGGTTCCTGCCCCGTCCTCCTGGCTGCGTTTCACAGGTACGATCCTTTCTGCCCGCATGGCTTCCAGAAACTCCCGGCTGCCAGTAACCGTTGTATCCTCTTCATAGAACATGACCTGTCCATTTCCATCGGGGGAATCATTCCGTTTCGCTGCATATATCTGGAAAATCGCCCCATCATGCAGGATGTTCTCATGAGTTTCGCTGTCTATTTTTTCGATCCGCAATTTAGCTGTAAAGAAGCGGTTACGGAATTTGATATAGTCGAATCCCTTATAGGAACTTTCTCCATTGGCTTGCAGTTTACTGTCTTCAGCCTCTTCGCCTGCGTTTTCGCTTGCTGTGACTGTCCACGGAACAAGCATGGCAGCGTAAAGGCCATCATAGGCTTTCTGCACACCCTGCATTGTTTTTACGCCATCTCTGTATTCAATCCCTGGTATATTATCCTCCGTTTCTTTTCCTCCAGGGAATGGCACTCCATCTGCTGCGCCAGCCTGTTCCGACACGGAACTGTATCGGTAATACTTTGACACCGGTACACGGCCGGATGATCCTTCTGAAAGGTAATATGGGACATCCCCTGTTGTCCGGTCATCCTGGCTATTATAGTAATTCTTGTATGGCTTAAATTCATCCTGTGTCAGGGCAAAATAGTCTCCGGTTCCTGGTTCAACCTCGCCGTTACGGATCTGGTCGATATCCATACCATACTTATATACCTCAAAGTCCCCATCGGCATTCCTTCCTTTAATGGCCTGGGACATTTCTTCGTTAAAACGGATCTTATACCGTTTTTCCATCTCAGCCTGGGTGATCGCCGGGTTATAGTTGTAGTAACCATTCATTGTTTCCGGGGATGACTGGGAGCCTTCATAGCTGTCATAAACAGCTGGCAGCGTCACTTCCTTTGGCCGGTCAATCTGGTAATGCCGGTTCTTAAAGTCCTCCAGCTGATCATATTTGGGCTGTTGTTCCACAACCACATATGTACCGTAAGGGAGATAACAGGAATTGCCAAAATAATAGCCGTCACTTGTATTATCTTTTTCTCCCCAAAGCATATCTGCGGAAAGTGTCGTTGGGTCTTTATCCTTTCCGCCGTCTTCCTCTCCATCCCATTCAACCGCATAGATTTCATCCATATCATATGCAAAGAAGGGTTTCAAATAGTTTTTCGCCTTCTTAATCGCCCTGGCCAGCGCCTCATCGTATGTTTCATCTGAATATGGCACTGTTCCATCCTGATCCTCTTTCTCCTGCGGGTTGTTCTGGACATCCTTCACCAGTTTCTTGATCTCATCATCCAGATACCAGTCAATCGCAAACTGGCGTACCCGGTCAGACACCTTGGCATTTTCTAATGTATTGTCAGTCCTGTTTCCCTTATTACCTATTGGACGCCAGGATGTGTAGGCCGCAGAAGCATCATCCCATTTATCATTATTAGCCACCGCTATGGCATCAAAAAATTTATCATAATTATATGCTTTCACGGTTCTGGTGCTGTCACCATCCTCTACAAGAGTCTCCGTTGTCTCCAGGATGGATGTGTAGCCCTGGTTCTGATCTTCATTGATCATGCCATCCGTATAGCTGTAGAGCGCTTCATTGCTTATGGCAGCGTCCTGTGACTCCTTGAACAATGGGTCTGTCATATGGGGAACCTTTGTAAATATTTTGTTTACCTGGGCTGGGAATGCTTCATTTTCCTTGGCCTGGTCTGGAATTTCTTCCCCTTTACGGTTCTGCCACACTACGTTTCCGTCATTATCCCTAAATAAGCGGGTAAGGTTGGATTTTAAATATGTTTTAAACCGGAAATTATCTATTTTCCTGGCTCCGCCTGACAGCCCCAGTGCCCCGCCAAACTGTTCTGTAAACCAGTCTTTATGCGTTTCAGCATAGGAATTTGTGTTGTTGTATGAGTTTTCATCAATGGTCTTTGTTACCTTAATCTTCTGGCGGATGATCCTTTCTACTACAGAGTTGGGGCTTTCATTTGTATTTCCGTCTTCTGCCAAGTCATGGTTCCCGTTATAGATCAAACGCTGGTTTTTAATATAAGATCTGTCTTTGTTAAAATCTGCTGACGTAAAGACACCTGCCCCTGCGCCTGATACACGCATGATATACGCAGAATCATTGAGTTTATCCCCCACCTTATATCCCCAGACATTATTTTCTCCGATCTTATTGATGTCATTTTGTGTCAGGGTCGTGCTTCCATCGGGGATGGCAACCGTAAAACCGGATTTTTTTACTCCCACCAGATTTGCGTCTTTGGTTCCCGCGTGTAACGTATACTGCCTGGAAACCGAGTCATAAACTACATAGGTACTCCCCACCGGGTCTTTTACCGATTCCATGGAATCTACCATGGGGACTTTTGAGGAATTGACAGTGGACTGCTCCAATGTCTGCTCTTCGTACTTTGTTACATATACCTTTCTTCTGACCGGCTCATGTCCAACCCAGTTCCCTGCGTTATCCTCATACCAGTAATCGTACAGGGTGTCGCCGGTATTGTAGCATAGGTACTCTTCACCAGGAGCGGTTGTCATGATATCCTCTGGCAGCCCATTGGAGCCAATTTTATAATCAGGTGTAAGGTAAATGTATGCCTTATCCGCTGCGCCCGGAATCTCTGCTACCTGTACATCCTGTCCTGTATATTTACGCAATACATATCTTCTGGTATCCTTATTCTCTTTGAATAAATATCCAGCTATCACATCTCCATTTGCATTTGTCTGGTACAGTGCTGTTTTTTTGGGGTTCATGCCGACTGCCACCGTAACCTTTGCGCTGTTTCCGGTATGTTCTATGGCCTGGAGACTGCCATAGGTATACACCTTATTGGCGGAATAATAATCCAGAATCGCATTTATGATGGAGGCATTTGTCGTTACATTGCTGATATCAATGGTCACTTCAGGCATCCCATATGTATTTTCTGTCGGCTCATCATAAATTGGATGGTCAACCTCGGAGTATATGCCTTTTACAGATGGCGTATTGATTCCCATTTCCCGCATCATCTGTTCCAGTTCATATTTGACATAATTGTTGTTACTGTCACTGTCGGAATAAGAGGCATTATATTTTGCCACATCTGACGGTGCAGCAGTATTCCCCTGGATCTCTTTTGCTCGGTATCCCAAGCCACTGTAGGCAAGGGGGATCTGCTTTGCATTGGGATTCTTGATCGGAAGCCCATCTTTATCTCTCTTTACAACGGTAGAGTCTTCTGCCGTCAGATATAGTGGGGCTTCTGTCGCATCAGCCCATTCCCCTCCAACTGGAACTTGTACCGTTACATCCGATGTTTTTACATCATCAAAATAGAAATCCGCACCTTCTGGAAGCCCGTCAAACACTACGTTAAAACCGTTTACCGCCTCATTAGAACTTATCTCAACATTAAACAGATTTTCCCGGTTTCCATATGTGGGGTTACTCTCAGGGAATGTTACAACGTGCTGGAATTTCTGCGTTATCCATGCGCTCCCTTCCGGATGAGACTTTGCAGCCTCTGTTTCCCCATAATCGTTCCGGTTATCCTCTGAAGCGTTTGTAATCTCCATGTCTTTTCCTGTAATGGAAAGTTCAAAGCCTTCAGAACGTGTGAGTTCTTTGATATAATAGTTCCCAAGGATCAACGGCCTCCCGATCCAGTAGTCGCCGTTTACGGTCACATTATCTTTATAGACACGGCCCGTTTCTTCTTGCGCATATTCTTTTCTGAATGTATCCGCATCATACAGGTTTTTCGGGTACTCCTTCCCCGTATATTCAATCTGTCCTTCCTTGTAATTATAAATACTGTGTGGTTTTTCCGTTATGGTCAGGAAAGAACCGTCGCCGTTTTTATCTGTCGTTGCAACTGCAACCAGGTCATTTGCGTCAAATATGATACCCGTACCCTTTGTTACATCACCATTTTTATCTCTCTGGGTATCCGGCCCATAGATGTTATCAGCTGCAAACAATCCATATACAGCCCCTTCTAAGGTAGAATCCCCCTGGGTGTCCCCATATGCGTCATATTCCCCATTTTCCCCAGCTGCCAGATCCATGTCCTTTTTATTAAAATGGATCTGACCTGGTACACGATGGTCATATACCTTAAGGGAATGGCCCATCCGGCCGGGATCGCCAGGGGTTACCGGCGGCTGTGAATCAACGATAGCGCCCTCAAGGTCAATATAGCTTCCATCTGCTGAATAATATTCACCAGGATCGCCCTCTTCCAATATGTAAGTTACTCCGTCCCTGTCATAGCTGTAAGATGTACGGAGTTCATCATCCTCATACTCCTCATCTTCCTCCCAAAGACTATCTTCATTCTTTTGTGAAACCAAAGGTACTTTTTTAGGGATAATGGATAAGGTCTGGCCAGACTCCGGCAGCCCCTCATGGTTCCCGCTTTCTTTATCCTCCGCTGTTTCTGTATCTTTCTCTGCCGACTCTGTTTCTTTGTCGGCTGCTTCTGTGTCCTTTTCGGTTTCTGCCTCTGTTTCCTCCTTCTCTGTCTCTTTCTCCGCTGCTTCTGTGTCTTTCTCTGTCGGCTCGGTTTCTTCCTCCACCTCATCTGTGTCCTTCTCTGTTGATTCTGTTTCTGACCCTGTCGGATCAGTTTCCTTTTCCGCTGTACTGGTCTCATTTTCCTCCGGGAGCGGCTTTACAATATCATCAATCTCTTCTTTTTTGGCGTCAGAATGTGAGGCTTCTTCATGGATCACGTCATATTCCGCTACAATCTTGATCTCTAATTCATTTTCAGAGATAAACTTTTCCGGTAAGCCCACAAAATTCCTCAATGCGTTGATAATACGTTCTCCCATGGAAAGGTCATAGGTCTCTGTCAGGTATAGCTTCTTACCGTCTGCATTGGAATCTGTTGCTTTTCTCATCCGTTTACTGTCAAAAAGCTGCTGGGCTGCCTGTCCCTCTTTATCTGTATCTCCTTCATCCGTTCCTCCGCCCAGATGGTCTTGCGCCCTGCCTTCTACGATAATGTCCTCATTATCGCACTGTGTCCATTCCGCTTCCTTTCCTGCTTCTGATGAGGCAATCGTAACAATTTCAATAGGAACATCATCTGGGTGGCCGTTTTGTCCATGGATAATATAACCATCCCGTGCATCCGTTTCCCTGAAAGTATAGGAGTAGCGCAGGTTGATAAAGTTTTCATATGCAGCGTCCCTTGCTGCCTTACAGCCTGATTGTTCAAAGGCTTCTTCTTCTGACGGCTCTGACTCTGACCCGCACATCCAATGGTGGAACGTCCCGTTGCTGGCTTGCGCAGCAGCTTCACATTCATTCACAGCCTCCTGCCACTGCTCCATCAACGCCTCGTACTCTTCTTGTGCCTCTTCATCTTCCTCATCATCCCCGTCTGTCTCCGGTTCCGGTGGGATCGGATGGCCATCACAATATTTATGTGCAAAGTCGTAGTACCTTTTATCTGCATGGCTGATATACCCGTTTTCATCGGTAGCCATGTCTTCCTCGAAGATCAGCCAGTTATTCCAGGTTGTAGGTTCCTCACGCATCTTGGATTCCACCAGTTTTCCATCCGTTTCATCGGATTCGCCGATCTGGTCTTTATCAGGAAACGCCTCTAACGTCTGCCAGATTGAATCTTTCAGCGGATATCCTGTCTCATAGTCATATTTTGTCAGGTCAACTTTATAATTGCTCTCAAATGTTTCCTGATGTTCATAGATTTTAACAGAAATATTGTCCCCTGTATCCAGGCCGCCGTCGCCGCCATCTGGATTTGTCGGCGGGGTAAACCCTTCCCCAGTGGTCATGTAAAACTCTGGGTATGAAACCTGCACTTTTCCAAAAGCACGGTAAAATGGCTGGGAATCAGCTGCGTCATTGGTTTCAAAGTATTCCAGCTTTCCGGTAACCTTCAGGACTTTAAATACATTTTTATCATATGTCACCTTAAAAAGGATCGGGCCAGGATCCATCCCTGTCACCTCATACCCAGTATCGGGATCGATGATCTTGTAGCGAAAGTGAAGATCGTCAAAGATCACCTTAACAGAATACCGTTTCTCACCACCAGGCTGGGATACAACAATGTCTGATGCCGTAATGTTACAATACTGCTGAAATGAAGCCATATCTTTGATTCCTGCCAGATCATACAGCTTATTCAGATCTACCACTCCAGGGCCGCTCTTTAATGAATTGATGGATATGGCAGTCTCCGGCGTTCCATGCTGGCTTGTCACACTGAATATATCCTCTGGGGATTTACAGCCTGCGGGAATATTTTCCAAGGACATAAAACCGTCTGTTGCATATTTTTCAATCAGGGCTGACCCGCCATTGCTGGCGCCGTGTGACCATGCTACTTCTTTAGCGATTTTGGTGTTTCCCTTGTAAGGTCTTTTAAATGTATTTTCCATGGAATGGTCATTATATTCCGGATAAATGCCCGTGTAGTTTTCATAGGTTAGCATATAGGCCCAAAATAGACGTTTATCTTCCAGTGTTCCATTGGAATAATCAACATCATTGTCTGTTTTGTAGTAATCATAACCCGACTTAGCACTTGCCCCTTTTTTCATGCAAAGGAAATCAGTTTCTACACCTTGACCGTCTACCCTGCCACTAATATCATAGTGACCATCTCCACTGGTAGATGTGTTAAATTGCATACGGAATGCAAATGCCGTTAAAATATCTACTGGTAGATAAGGAATGATTGACATCATAAAAATGACCGTTGTCAGCAGCATTATCACTCCTCGTTTTAGTTGCCTCTCTTTCATAGTTCCTCCATTTTTTAATTTTTATCAAAAAAGCTACCGAATTGGATATTCGATAGCCTTTTCCTATTTCCCAAAAAATAAATCAGGCTACCGAACAATATTCGATAGCCTGATTTATTATCTATATTCATTTTTGAAATCTATGGTTATTTCGCCAAATGCTTCTCCTAAAGTTCCAAATTTGCTTAATTGGTTCTTGTCTGTCGGTATAGTATATCCCACTTCGTAGCAATATTCTCCAATCATCTGATACTTTGAACCTTCAGTCGTAAAATCTGATAAGTCTCCGCCTATGTTAAGCATCATCTGATAACCAGGATTATATTTATATACGTTTGCTACTGTAAAATATTTATCCTTCATAGTCGGCTCATTAGCCAGCCATACTCCATCTACAAAAAACAGAGGATAGGTATGTCCTACATCACCCATTTCAAATGTTGTAATTCCAACAACTTTGCCTAATAGTATTGCTGCTTCTGTATACCCCTGACAAACCGCTTTGCCTTTTACCAAGCAGCCATATGCACCATAGCTAAGAGAATCCGACCATCCCGTTTCATATGCCTCGTTCGCAGCATCATAATCGTAATCAGCCTGATGAATCCTTTCACAAATGCGGGTTGCTTTTTCAAGATCAGATGCATTTCTCCAGTCAAAGCTGTTCATAAATGCCTTGACTTCTCCTAAAAGTTGCTGGGTTTCAGGAGCATCTCTATAAGGTATATTTGCCTCTTCATAACCTGCTAAAATTGCAAGAACCGCTAAATTGTATCCCCCTTCCGGAGCATGGTAAGTAATATCTCTGTCCTCTACTGCTTTTATATCAATATACGTCATTCCTGTCATACCAGCCGGAACCACTCCTTCACTAATTACGTGTGCAGGTTGCCAATATGGAACAAGATTTCCTTCTTCTATTCCAAAATATTTCTCTACTCTTCCCTTCAATGGATATTCATCCGAACTCTCGGTTGTGCTTTCTGTCTGTACCTGCTCCGCTGGCTGCCCCTGGTCGGCAAATACTGTCATGCTTGTAAGTGCCATCATGGCTGCCGTAACGGCTAATACTTTTACTAATTTTTTCATAACATTCCCCTTTATTTTTATGCTTAAGCCTTCTGATAACATACCTCTATGCCACTATAACCTTTTGAAATAATCAAACCATGCTGTCAAAATATCCGACCTGTTTTCCAAAATGTAACGAGCAATCTTCTTTAAATCATTTTGAGGTATTCATATTCCTTTTAAGCATACTGCAAATCATTCCAGTTACAGCCGCTCATACTATTTACTGTTTCTGCAAAGTTTCTTCCTGCTCCCACTGCTTGATTTTTTCTATCGGAATGTTCATACATTTTGAAACTGTTTCATAAGATAAACCATTTTTTAATAAATTCAATGCTGTTCTCACAAGTTTTTCTTCCACTTCTGTTTCCATCTCTTCCCTTACACGAGCCTCTATACGGGCCTCTATGCGTTCTTCTAAACGTTCTTCCAGCAGGTCACTCAGATTACACATATGTTTTACCTCCTCCTCGATTTCTTCACTTACATCAATCCCATATTCCTTCAAAGTCTTCAGTTTCTCATCTGCCTTCAGTACACTGCTGCTCAACGTCTGGAGCATTGACAGCACCCGATCCTCCGCTTCTTTTTTATCGTTGATCCGCAGGATGATCACATTCATCAGGTCGTATTCCTCAGGACGCCTTTTTACAGTACCTATTATGTCTTTTTTCTCCATCCGGTACAGGGTCGCCGTATTCGCTTCCTTATCCGGTACGTCTCCCATACATACCCAGATCGAATATACTTTATGTAGGCTTCCGTAATTCGTGTTTTTGCTGATTGTTTTCAGCTGGCTCCCCAGGCGGCGGGCTGCATAGTATGCTCCCCGCATCTCCATTGGATAACCGGCATAATAGCTTTTCTGTGCTTCCACATTGATATACATCCCTATGTATTCCCCTGTCTTAGATGGGTAACAGGCTTTGAAGATAATATCGTAATATATGGTTGCCTCATTGGGGTTGTATTCTTCCTGGGCGGATCCTTCCACACGGCGGGTATTCCTGGCTACTCCCAGGCTGGAAACCTCTATACTGCCCGGTTCAATGTATTTGTTCTCTATATCCTCCAATGGGATATTTTCATATTCGGGTACAAATCGCTTTAAGATCCGGGAAAGGAATTGTTTATTTGAAAGCAGTTCTTTTATCACATGGTCATATTTTGCTTTCCTTTCGTCTGTTGTTTGAATGATTTCCTCTAACTCATTCACTTCCTTCTCTCCCTCCTGTCTGGCCCTGCCATTTCCGGGGCTTTCTTCTATGTGTTTTATGGCTCTATGTCCCAATCCTCATAAGCTGCTGGATCGGGAACCGTCCCTCCGTCCTCTATCTCCGTCTCAGAAGGCATTTGCCAGTTTGGGTCATAGGATGGGATATCGACATCTTCGCCAAACATTTTCCCTGCAGGAGTATTTTTTTCCTTCCCGTGGGCCAGTTCTTTTAATTCTGAGACAGTCTCTACGTTATATGGGATAACCGCTTCAATTGCCATTTTCCTGTAGGCATCCTGTTCTTTTTTTAAATATGACAGCAGATCCGTATAGTCGCCCGTTTCATGTATTTTTTGTAGGCCAGCGTAATACTGATCTTTATTGCTATCTTGAATAATAAATGGGGTGATCCCGTTTTTCAGGCATTCTTTAAATAATACAATCCGGCCGGTTCTCCCATTCCCATCCTGGAACGGATGAATAGTTTCATACTCCACATGGAATCTTGCAAGGTCATCTAACGTATGGCGTCCTTTGCTCAAGTACGCATCTAATAACTCCTGCATTTTTTCAGGCACCTCCTGAGGAAGGGCTGTTGTAATATTGGAAACATAGTTTCTCCTGTTTTTATATTCCCCAATCGGGTAACCATTTGCAAGATCTTCAAAAACACCAACCTTCAGATCGTAATGATACCGTTTAATCAGTCCCTGTGTCAGTGGCTGCTCCACTGTTTTAAGCATTGTGTTAAACATCCGGAAATGCCCGCTGGTTTCTTCTACATCCTTTGCACGGAAAATGGTATTGCCATCTGCGGATACTGTACCAGTCTCAAACAGCGATGCGGTCTGCCTCTCTGTCAGGCGGCTGCCTTCGATACGGTTGGAATTATATGCCAATAGTTTCTGGGTCATGCCATATATTCCGCTTCTGTCTTTTTTATCACATTCGACCCTTAACCTTTTAAGGAGCACTGTGTTAAACAGTTCCAATGTTTCCTGGTTGTTAATTTCAATCATCTGTCCTTACCTCATTTCATATCCAGTTCCATTCTTGCTCAGGAAATGTTTCTGTCACAGGCAAATCTTTATTTCCCAATAGCCGGCTTTCTTTTGCCTGAGTTTTCCATTACACTGCGGTGCGCCCTATCCTCCAGCTTTCCTATCAGACAAATACGATTTCCGCCCTGACAATTTCCTCGATAGCCGATCTTGCGTTGTTCATTTGCCTGATATATTCCCAACGATCCTGTTCCATCAGATCCTGGTGGGCTGCTTGCCACTCCATCATCAGGTCAAATTCCCTGTCATCAGCCGCTTCCCTGATTTGTTCACAGTGAATGAGCAGTGTCCCATTTTCTATCATTTCATCATACAATTCCGGTTTTTGTTCATAGAGGAAATCTTTACGCAGCTTGGCATATCCCTGGAGTTCATAGGCAAACTCATCCATCGTAAATTCCCATTCATCTGTACTCACATCTGGATACCAACGGATCCCATTCACCTCATAGCCAGGAATCCCATCATCCCTCACATACCAACTCTCCCATGGAGGGAGTTCCCCGGATTCTACCTTTTCTCTCCAGCCCAGATCCACATAGTAATCGGCCCACTCCTGCGCGCACTTAATAATCTGTTCTTTTGTCAGTTTCATCCTTATCTACCATCCTTTTTTTCTTACTCTGCTATTTCTATATCCTGATTACCGCAATATGGGCAGTAAAGATATTTACCCGTCATATGCTCCATGCACGTTCTTTCGATTATAAAATATCCGCCGCAGGATCGGCAGTGCTGTGCCAGAAGTTCTCTCCCAGATTCTTCTTTTTTATCCATTTTCAATCCCCCCTTCTAATGCTATGATCTTGCACTTCGCTCTTCTTCTCCCCCTTCCACGGGGGCTGCTTTGCCAGATCAGGATCGGCTCTTCCCCATAATTACCCATTATGTCCATGGCTGGGAAACAAAGGCCCTCTGGTGTGGTGATCACCATTTTTTTTTCATCTGTCGCAACAGCCTGAAAACCGGGAGGCAATTCGATTTTGACCTTCTTGCTTTCTTCCGACTCCTCTATTGGGTAGATAAAACTAAATATGACTTTCCTGTCCTGACCTGGGACACCATAGTTCGCGTAAGCTTCGATCACAGTCCCTTTTTTCTCTGGTACGAGGAGTTCCTGTAAAGAACATGACAGCAGTTCGCAAATTTTCAGCGCAACACCTAATGTCATGTTTTCCGGATTGTAATCTTGTTTCTCATACTTCTGTAGCTGGCGAACGCCTAATCCAAGCTTTTCCGCCAATTCTGCCTGGGAATATCCCCGCCTCATCCTTAATTCCTTTAACATATGATCCACACCTGACCTTATTTTATGCCTATATAATACGCCTTTTAATTCGTAATGTCAAGCATTTTTCGCTTCTTTTCAGTGAATGTTTGTAGGCAGTCTGTCCCCAGGTCTATCCTTTTCAGCCCCCGGAAAAGGACACGCCTGGAAACAGTCTTTCATAGTAGGCGGCCAGTCGGATCCAGCCGCCTACAAAACTTATTTTTCCCTATCATCGCATTTTAGTCCGTAAGCTATCATCCTTATTCAGTTATCAATGTGCGTTGCAATGTCCTGCCAGGCATTCCACTGCGAAAGGGGCGGCAGATGATGAATCTGCCAGGCTCTGTAGCTGCCCGTATTTCTATGCTCCCCTGCCTGTTTACAAGCTTAATTTTTCTTTGTCTGTATCGTTTTCCCGATTACGTACCTACCGTCTATATCAACAGTATATCCATCCGGTGTAACGCCATTTGCTGCCATAGCGCCCCTGTCTGACGGATCCAGATAATAGCATTCAAAAATGCCATCGTTATTTCCATCAATCCACTGCCATCCAGTAAGCAGACGGCCGCAGGTTTCTCCTTTGGGTTCAAAATATCTCCAACGTCCGTCTACTATATTCCATCCGATGAACATCCGCCCCAGAGTATTGTCTGATATAGGGTTCAGGTAATACCAATCCCCCTGTGTGTTCTGATACCACCCTGTAACCATATGGCCGTTTTCATCAAACCGGAACCAATCAGCCTTGTTCTGTCCATCTGCCGCATATGGATTATAGATATACGCCCACTCGTTTGTGTAATTATGGCCATCTGCTGTAAAAAGCCAGTTTCCATCCGCATCCTGTGTCCAGGTTCCTGTTACAGCCCCAGATGGGCCTCCCACCGTATTCCCCTGGGAAGTTCCTCCGGGAGCGCCAGAACTTCCGGCACCTCCGCCGCCTCCGCCGCTGTGTCCGCCTCCGCCGCCTCCGCCAGAGGATGATTGCGTCTGATCCACTACTGTAAGATGTAAGTTTACTGGAATGGTATCTGTAAAGGCACCATCAGATGAGGACACCAGTACCGCCGCATTGGCCTCTCCTGAAGTACCGGAATGGTTCAATACCGATTTAATCCATTCTGCCGTGACCGTGCCATTTGTGTCTGTAATAATAGGCGTTACTGTTCCGTCTTCTGATACGCTTAAAACAGAAGCATCGCTGCTACTCCATTTCTTTGTCAGGTCTGGGTTATCTGTATAGATCTGTGCCTCTAGATGTTTCGGGCTGTTGCCGCTCCATGTGAAAACCGGATCGGAACGTTTTCCTGTTTTGGTCAGGGTAATCTGAAAACTCTCTGACTCCCGGTCGGCCTCGATTGCATTAGCATGGAATTTCAGGCTAACATCACATGAAGCCGTTTTTCCTCCATCCTCTGTTGTTGCAGTGATGGTGACCGCTTTTTCTGCCTTGTATGGAGCAGTCTTTAGTGCATCCTGTACCCACTGGGCATTTTCATGAACCACAAGTTTTCCATCCAGCACTAAGATCGCATCAGGATCTGAACTTGTCCATTGTACCGTCCGGTTATATGGGGTATGCCCCTCTTCCTCAGTTACACTTGGGAGGACAAGGGCTGTCAAAATATCCCTCTCCCCAAATCCGTCCATTTTCTGTATTTCCGACTTTGTATCCCCTTTAAAGGTATAAGACAGGTCGTAGTCCAGCTTTGTATGGTTTAGGGAAATGCCCTCGGGATGGATAACCGTCTCGTCCTGTGTACGGAAGGTAACCGTTACTGTGCAGTCTGCTGAAACAACACCATGGGTCTGATCTTCGGATGTGGCAGTGACTGTCTCCGTTATACTGCCAGTACCGCTGCGTTTCATGTATCCCCCATCCGCATTGTATTTGGAATTATCTTCATTCACTATATTCTGTATCCAAGCCGGATGATTTTTTCCCGCCGGGTCAAATATGGCAGATACCGCGCAACTCTGTTGGTTGTTTCCAGATGGAGAGAGTGAAATGATCTTCCCGCTTTCTTTATCTGTCCAGGTGACATTTTTGAAAAACGGCTGTGATGGGTTCAGTTTTGCATCCAGGTTCACTGGTTCTGTTACAAAATAGCTTTCTACTGGATTCTTCCTGTCACCTGTCAGTTTTCGGACAACCTCGAATTGAATATTGTTCTGGTTTAACACCAGCCCTTCTACCCTTACAGTCGTCTGGTCAATAATCTGGAAGGTAACATCTACCTTGCAGGTTCCCGTGACTGTTTTATTATCTACGCTGGTTGCTGGATTAGAGGCCGCAGTCACTACCGCCGTATCTGTGTATATTGTATTTTTAATGGGCTGGCTATAATTAGCATCTGCCTGTGCCTGCACCTCTTTCCGAATGATCTGTTGAATAAATTCAGAATTTATATTGGGTACAATCCTGGCATCCTCTGTGGTATATCCACCTGTCCATCCTTCTTCAAAATGCAGTAAATCCGTATCGTCAATTGACCATTCCACGGTACGGTCTGCTGACGCACCGGCTCCATTATGCTCTGCATGGATGGAAACGGGCAGGGCTTTCATTTCTTTGGAGTCATTGATATATTTTGCAATCAGTTTTCCCTTTTCATCACGTACTTCTGTTATGATTTTGGGGTTCTTTCTGTCACCTGTTCTGGTGTGTGTGACGGAAATCGTTGTCTCAGCTGGTGACATCGCCAGTTCAGTCGTTACCTTAACATACTCTACATTCAGTTCCGTATCGCACTCGGGCATATCAAAGGTATAGGAGCCACCATTCATATAGGTCATTGGCTGCGGATCAGACTCTTCGTCCGTATATGTCGGAGGTTTTACCTTACCTGGTTCATTCTCATCGTAAACCATCTGGTAACGGTTCCCATCTTTATTTTTTGCGGCTGTCGCTACAGTGATCGTACAACCAGGGGCAACAGCTGAAGGATGGTCTTTGTCAATCTGGCGGTAATAGCTATTATTCGTAGAAGAGATCGCAGTCAGGGTTGCCACGTCATTGTCATATGTCCCATTGGCATTTTTTGTGTCAATCCTGGGGATTGAGACAAGATATCCTTTCACCGGTTCCCCTTGGGTGCCGGGGGCATAATGGTCAATCTTAAACGCTTCCCCTTTTGCATAGTCGATTGTCAGGTCTTTTCCCAATTTCTGTGTGATGATGTATTGTATCCCATCTTCCAATTCCTCATAAAAATATCTGCTTCCGCTGCCCTCCTGCGTTGTTCCCGCTACCTTGGTATATTTCCTTTGATAATCCGTGAAATATCCGATGTGTGCCTCCATTGTCCATGTGTTATCATCCTGTATGGATGATCCAATCACATTTTTGGCCTGTTTTTCGTTCCCAGCGTACAAGAATGACACATTGTCATTTTTTCCTGTTCCATATTTAAAGCTGTTACGGGCTTCTCTGGTTCCAATGAAGGTTCCCTCATGTGAAGCCGTCCCTTGGTTTGTCCGGCTGATCTCACCATCAAACTGTGCTACGATCAGGTTACCGGATTCGTAGATACCTGTAATGCCTCCCACGGCCTTCCCCAGGTTCCCACCTATCGTACCTGAAACATACGAATTATAAATGTTAACTTTATTCTGTCTTCCGGCCACTCCGCCTACATAGCCTTTCCCCTGGATCCGGTTGCTGTCTCCGTCCTGCGTTATCACCTGTACATCCACAATATCCGCTTTCTGCGCATTTCCCACAATTCCGCCCACAAAGCTGCCGGTTCCCTGTGAGTTAATCGATACATCGTCGGCGATACAATTTTCTACTACCGCATATTGTGTTCCACCCGTCATTTCTCCTGCAATCGCACCGGCGTCTCCCGATTTAGCGTATACAAAACCATTTACTGTTACATTATGGATTGCCGATTTTCCTTCCACGCAGCCTGCCAGGATCGCGATATTATCGTCTCCTGAAACTTCCTCCGCTTCCAGATACAGGTTTTTTACCGTTGCATTCTTTAGATATCCAAACAGCCCAAGGTAAGAATATTCATGGTCTATTTTTGTAAATCGAAGTCCTGATATCGTATTTCCGGCACCATCAAAGGTTCCAGAAAAAGCCGTATCAGGTTTTCCGCCAAGGTCGGACACATTTTTAAACCAGCCAATCGGGTTCCAGCAGCCATCATTCAGGTTAAGCCCCCCAAGGTCAATGTCGCTCTGAAGTTCAAAGTATTTCCCCGCAAAATCTTCCCCCTGTGCCACGGATTCAGAAAGTCCCATAAATTCAGAGAGGGTTGTGATCTTGTACGGATCAAGTTCTGTTCCTGAACCGTCCCAATTCATCTTTGCTCCTGTCCATTCGTCCCATAGATCTCCGGTTGCGGAACTCTTTACATTCCCAAAAAAATCAATTCCTGTATATTCTTTGTATGCCCGTGAAAATCTGGCTTCATTTTTTCCGATCCATTCCATAAACCGGTCATAATCATCTGCTTCTGTATCTTCTAAAAGATCCAGCACATAGTCCCATAGTTCTTCCTGGTCTGTATGTTCAAAGAACCATTCCGTAAAAGATTCTGTCCCTATTTCCGGCATATCCGTCATTGCAAATTCTTCTTTTTCAGGAAGTTTATTAGGCTTGGGAGTTGAGGGGCTTGCATTATTTACCTCCGGTTTCTGTCCTTTCCCGGCCTCTGTTTCCCCTTCAGTTTCCATCTCTGTTGTGTCCTCGGTATCCGCTTCTTTGGATTCTTCCGTCTCTGCCTCCGTAGACTCTTCTGTCTCTGCCTCCGTGGATTCTTCTGTTTCTGCCTCCTTGGATTCTTCCGTCTCTGCCTCCGTAGACTCTTCTGTCTCTGCCTCCGTGGATTCTTCTGTCTCTGCCTCCGTGGATTCTTCTGTTTCTGCCTCCGTGGATTCTTCTGTCTCTGCCTCCGGGGATTCTTCTGTCTCTGCCTCCGGGGACTCTTCTGTTTCTGCCTCCGGGGATTCTTCCGTCTCTGTTTCAGTGGCCTCTATCTCTGTACTATTTTGGGCCAAGGCTGGCGTTACATTCCCCGCTGTAAGCGCTACAGCCAAAAACCACAGCAGTGGTCTGTTTGTGATATTTTTTCTCATTTATTGCCTCCTCGTTTTTATTTAATCCTGCGGCATTGTAAACGCCGGTCTTACACCTGTCGTTGTTGTTACATTCAATTCTTCATTTCCCAGATCTTTTTGTGGTTTAATAGCTGCCGGATGGATATTCCCATTTACCAGATCTACAATATAAGCATACCCTGTATCATAATTGTCTGAATTTCCCATCGGGCTTCTAAGCCAAAATCCCTTTGAGAATGAACCATATTGGGTTTCTGGATTATCTTTATCAGATCCCTCAAACTTCCACATAAAGTCTTTATACTGTATCGCCTCATCCAGAGACAGGATGAAAAATTTTGCCTGGAGTTTCTGGCTTCCTATGTAGTAGGAAGAAAAACTATTATCGTCAAAATTGGCAAATTCCTGTTCTGGGCTGTTTCCCATATAAGCGTAATTTACACCAATATGGGTTGGTTCCATGTTATAAACACTCTCCTGCTGCTCAAGCCATTTATAAACTGACGAGTATTTATATTCATTGCTATTTCCGAAATTAACGATTGGGCCTGGAGCAAATACATACCTATGGCTACCATCCTCAGTTTGCTTTATCTCATAATCGGAACCATAATTGGCAGGTATGACACTGTCGCAGATAAACAGGGCTGCTTTTCTATGATTCTGCTGTGCATCGGAATAATTCTGGTCTATGCACCGGAACATATATATCTGCCCATCCAGTTCCCTTGCCTGTATATCCCCAATATTCCAATGAACAGTATCTGCCGTTCCTTCATCTGGGGTTTCCATGACGATTGCGGGGCGGATGCCATATGTACTTTGGGATATATCCTCCAATGTATACCCACCATTTTCATCCACGCCCAAAACCTTTCCCTCTTCTGAGTCCTGTAACAGGAAACCTCCCCCGTCGATACGTTCTTTGTATGCTTCATAGTCTTCTTGTGTCAGACTCATTGCATAATCCGTCCCTGAAAAATTCTGTCCTGTAATACCCATCAGGCCGTTTTTTATGGAAAAACCGTTTTGGAAACCATCTCTGAAATATTTTCTTGGATTGCTTTGCCCATATTCAGCTGCCCCATAGCCTCCAAATGTGGATAATTCCAGTGTCTGGTCTGCAAGGTACAACATCCCTCCTTGATACTCATCAGCAATGCACGTAAATGTAAGTTCTTTTCCACCGAGTTCGGCTTGAATCTTACTTCCAATTGCCTGGGGGATTGCCCGCTTTTTGCAGCGGTCGCAAATGGAGTCATTGTTTTTATCTATATGGCCCAATGGAGCTGTTATTATTTCCTGTTCTGCTCCACATTTCTGACATATATACAATGCACTGCCTTTTTCCAGGCAGCCGCCTTCTCTCCCTCTCTCCCATTTCCAATTATGGCTACACCCTTCCTTTGAAAAGCTTCTCTTTATTCCCATCCTTGCGATATAGTAAGTATCGGACTGAATACGAATCACATCTTCCAAAAGGTTGGAATATACCGCCTCTTCACCGAACCACGCTGCGATTGTCTTTCCATTTGGGACAAAGTTTTTTCCTATTACATAAAATGTATGGTCATCTGTATCATTGATCTGCGTTGCAAGGCTCCGAATCCTGTGATCGTTTTCCATCTGCCCTAAAACTATGAACCTCTGATCTGGTATCTTCTCTGTATCTTCTCCAGTGATCATGCTTTCACAGGCTTTTGCCTGATCCAGATACCCTTTTAGTTTTTTCTGTTCTTCTTCATAAGGATCTTCACCGTCCGGCACTTCCCCTGTATTGGCAAATTCAATATATTCTATGTATGTCCCAGTTCCATAGATCTGCCGTACAACCGGCGGCTCCTCTATACTTTCCCATACCGTCCCATCCTCGCTATAGATGATCGGTGGATAATTGACAGTGAGTTCTCCTCCATCTGCAATTTTTCCGCTTTGGGAGGGCCAGATTTTGTTACTATGATCATCCTGGTCGACAAAATGCACTATCCATTTTACTTTCTGGGCAGATGGTTCAGATGGAGTTGCTTCTTTCACTTCCTGATAATAAATTTTTTGAACCAGATCATCAGACTCCACTTCAAGTTCCGTAGGCTGTCCATCACAGATCTCATAATCTTCTATGTCTGGATGGTCGATATCAATCACGCTCCCCTGCGTTGCCTGTCCAATTACTGTACCCAGGATCAGTTTTGTATCAACGTCCACGTAATGAATCGTGTAGCTATATAATCTCTCTGCCTCTGAATCAGTCGCCGTATCCGTTTTTTTCTGAAAATAAACTGTAAATACTTCTCCATCCGATTGCAAAACTGCTGTCAGTTCTTGGTCTGGCATTAGCACATATCCATCTACTTGATACTGGCCCAAAGATAGATATGCCCCCGCTTCTGCTTTGCCCTGAATCTCCTTTAGGATCCCCCCATCCTGATTCAACAGCCTTACCGTATAGGAGTACCTTTCTGTTTCTTTGTCTGGCTCCAATGGGCTGGAAGGAATACTTGTGTGGCCGCCGCCCGATGAATGGCCTCCTGATCCGCCACCGCCGCCGCCCTTACCAGAAGAGGATGGACGGCTCGTATATGTTCCCACACCAGGAACAGGAACTGCCTTGGTCTGAACTGCTCCATTGACCACCCATGCACCGTTGCGATCTACTGTATATCCATCTGGTGTTGTTGTGTCTGAATACATCCATCCATCATGGTCAAATGCATAACACTCTGCCGTCCCATCCTTATTCCCATCTAACCAGTGCCATGCGGTATTGCCTGGCTTATCGGAAGCATACCATTCTGTTCCCATTTCATTGGATGAATACCACCAACCGGATTGTAAGCCCCTTTCCTGTTTGGGGGTTGACGACCGCATCCAGCCAGCCGCAAATACCTGGTTTGGGAATGCCAGTAATGCCGCCAAAGCATAAACAGCAACCCCCTTCCACTTTGGCTCAAGTAATCTCATCCGTTTTTCCCCTTTCTCCTAAGTAAATGTGCCAGCAGCAGTATCCCACTACCCATAAGCGCTGTAATAAGGTATGGGACTGCTGTTAGTGCAGCTGCTTCTGACGCATTATATCCATCTGTGATGATCAGGTCATAATACTTTTTCCTAAGTTCCATTAAAACACCTTCTTTCTTATCCGGAATCCAAATAGAGTTTTCGGGGGCGGCGTGCTGTGAGGGAGATAATCTGCCAGGATTTGTTTTAATCCTGGGAAGCTTGTTGCCTCAAATGGATCGGGTCTATATCCAATAAAACTGAATTTAGTCCTGAATATTTTCTCTATTGCCTTTCTGTCATCTTCCTTTTCTACAAAATTTATATAGAAATGTATCTGGCGTCGCGCCTCTTCGTCGTATCGGTTCCAAAAATCATATAAATAATCAAGTTCCCAAGGCTGTACATTTCCCAAGGCGATCTTAACGTGGCACCGGTTAAAGCAGTTGATATTGCAAGTACCGAAACTCCCAAAATCCAGAATTAAAAAATTGTACACTTTCTCATCCAGTATCGTCCGCAAGAGCGTTTCATCCCCATCTGGATAATAGTCAATGTTCCGGCTTGTAAATAGCATATGGTCAATCATGTTCAGTTTCTCGGATTCACGTATCATCTGAAAAGCACCCGATGCGTTCATTTCCACACACGCCACTGCAAATCCCATTTTCTTAAGCTGGTTTGCAATGATAATGGCATTATGGGTGCAGCCAGTCTTTGGCTGCGTTCCCGTGATTCCGATCATTACCTTATTGACCTCCCGGATTTCCTTGATCTCTTCTTTCAGACGCTCTTTTACGTCTTTATACTCAATGGCCTCTTTATAACTCATTCCAGTTTCGGTCAGGCAGCGTTCAAGGCTCTGTTTGATCCCCACAAAATCATTTCCTACTGCAAAATTCCGAATCCCAAGCGCAAACAGGCTGCTGAGTATCTGATCCCCAGCCAGATTTCGGGGTGCTACAATGATGATGCGTACCTGCTCATGCATTGTTAAAAAACCGCCGATAGAACTAAGGATTTTTTCGTCTGTATCGATCAGTGCAGAGAGATCTATGATTAGATAATCCACATCATTGTCGCTCAGGAGAAATCCTTTATGGTTCATATAATCCTCCAGCGAGATCATATTGCTGATCTGATTGTTACAGTCGAAAGTCATAAGTTCTTTTTCTTTGATCGTATGGTCAATGGTTTGCCGCAGCGCTTTACTGGTTATGTACAGCACTATTTTCTGCATTCTGTGCCTCATCTCCTTCTAAGAGTTGCTTTAAAATAATGATTTCCGCGATGTTTTTTATACTCATCGTCGTGTAATTTTTTGCCCTATTTAATAATCGGTTTGTCTCATCATCTACGCAGAAACTGATCCTTGAAAATGGATTGATGCGCTTTTTTCCATTAGAAAGATACAGAGGAACCTGGAAGCCGACATTAATGCCGTTAAAATCACCACATATATCAAAATACTGAGGGAGCGTCTGAACCAATATATTTTTGAATATAGTTGCCAGCGCTTCATTACTTTCTTTCCTTACATATGCCCTGATAACGGAATCAGGAATATCTACGGTTACTGTCATATGGTTTATCCTTCTCCTGTTGCACTCGTTATCTGCGTTTTTTTATCGTCATTGTGTCTGTTCTGTTGGCTGCATGACGAAAAAAGCAGCAGCACTAACAAAAGCAAATAAACCGCGATCTTTAATACTTTTGTATGTCTATTTGTCATATTGTCCCTTCTTTGTTCTTGTGATAACTATAGCAAGCGCCCCACATAAAAAAGCCAGTCCCAGTGTGATCAGTATCCCTATTTTTAAAGATATGCCTGTCTTGCTGCCATTCTCATTCTGTTTCTGTCCATCAACTGTTTCCTCCTGGGATATCTCTGTCTCCTGTTCTGGTATGTCTGGAATCGTTTGTTCGTTCTGCGTTTCATCCTGCGGGTATGAGTGTTGTGGGATATGGGATGCACGGTTGCCATTTGGGATTTCAGAAGCGTCAATACCATTTTGTGCTAAGAATGAATTTTCTCTTTCCCATTCTTCTACATCCAGGAAAGCACTCTCTCCCTCCTTCCTTGCACTCTCCTGTATCTTTCTCAGTTCATCCATCTGACCAGCTGAATATACTGTTTCCCCGTCAGACGGCACATATTCCTGAAATTCGTGTCCCTCCTCGCTTTCTTCCATTCCTAAAATCTGAAATACTGCCTCATGCATATCCTTATAGTCTATGTCTCCTATGGATATTTTCAGGCTTTCCGGAAATACCTGATATACATGATCCTGGTCGTACCGCACCCTGGCATATACCTCATACGTCCCTGCCTCCAGTTCTGTCTTATAGAGATATTGGTTTGATTGGTTTAAATCATAATCGCCATAAAATTCTCCATTTTTAGCCACATATACTTCTATTTTTTCATTAAAGTCATCCTCTGTAGAAACAGTGACTGAAAAATTATAAAATGGCTGTAAATCAGCATAAGCCCTTATGCCAGAGGCTATACTGATTGCAATTCCAAGGCTTGCAGCTGCAAACACTGGTACTCCTAATCTTTTTTCCGGCACATTATGGCCCTTCATTTTCCTGCTCCTTCCTCTTAATCTCCTGGTATGGAAAAGTGCATATAATCCTTTGATGATGTCCAATTTCCGCCCCATTTCCATCCGGTCTGTTTTAGGGTCTGCACGGTTACGCTGCCTTCTTTCATCGATAACTCATGCGATCCATACGGTGTTCCCACCAGTACCTTTCCGCCTTTTACCTGGGGATTCCCATAATTCCAGTTAATGTCGATTGCCAGCCCATAACTGTGCGAAGAACGTTCCTTAGAGGCAGAATTGGTTTTATTTTTCCATACAAACCCGCCGATCTCCTTAATTTCGTATCCATTTTGTGATATATCCGTTAAAGCTTGCAGCAGGTCGGCTGCTACGCTTTTATGTACCCTCACATATTTCTTTTTTCCCGCAGAATTGGTAAATGATATGGTTACACAATAAGCGTCTGCCTCCTTCTCACTGGTTGGCAGCTTTCCACCAGGGAAGTATGATTTTTTGATCTGGGAATAGGATCCTCCCTGTGTTGGCTTTCCACCTCCGGCAAAGAGATTGTATGCATCCTGCGCGGCTCCCTGCCGCCTGTCTTGCTGGGCATATTTATAATTGGGGGATTCCCAATGCCAAAGAAAATCATCTACTGCCTCTGAAAGTTTGGCATATGCATATGTACCAAATTCAGGGAGGGAATTTGCTTTTGATTTATGTTTCTGGCCACCACTGTTATAAATAGTCACAGTCCCTGCATACCATGTATTTTCGACCAGTATATATTCACACTGGGCGCTGATATCCGTTATGCTTTTTCCGTTTTTATGCAGCCAGTTCAAAAACGCTGTGCGGCGTCCAAATGACCATTGTCCTAAGCCGATCCCTGTCACTCCCGATTCTTCCAGATTCGGTTTTAACCCGCACTCAGCCTCAAAATTTCCAATAATGGCCGCACAGGCATAATCTGACCAGCCTTTCGCTTTGAAAAAATCCCAAATAATCCTAGCTACCTCTGTATTTGATACATTGCCAGATGGTATGCCATCGTAGCCTGTCCCACCTGCCTGTGCGATCATTTCTGTCAGGCGTTCAATCGATACTCTGAACAGGTCTTCATCTGCCTCATCTTTGAACAAGCCCTCTTCCCTTAACAATTCTATAATTTCATCATCCGACCGGTATTCCACTATGACGCTGTACAGGTCTTTGTTGTGGCATATGACCTGAAAAGGCTTTTTACATATCTTCTGATAAAAGTCCCTTATATCACGGTTAGAAATTTTTTTTTCCGGATTCGCCAGCAGCACCTCCTCTTTCGTGCAAAAGTATGCCAGGACAGACACGATAGGGGGATTTGGAACGGGGGTTTCCACCTCTGGGTATACAGTCCGTTCCTCGGTTTCTGTATTTCCTTCGTCATCCGTATAGGTATACGTCTCAGTGTATTTATTTTCTTCTCTGACTTCTTCAGCCCTTACCTCCTGCTCTTTTTGAATTTCCGCCAAATGTTTGCTCCGTGCTTTTTCAATCTGCTTATAAAACTTGGCTTCCGTTATCACATACTGCCCATTTATGAGGGCATCCAGATCAGACAGGTCGTTCATGTCCTCCCCTTCTTCACCTGAAAAGAAGTTATTAAGTCCTGTTACTAAGCCAGCAATAGGCAAAAAGACAGCAGCCGGGATAATGACCAGAAAGCAGATAATACCGATTAGTATACCTTTAAGCAGCTTGCGGCCATCCTCTGTCAGGACGAGTTGCGCTGCTATTTTGGCTACCAGTTTTCCCCACATTTGTTATCGACCTCCGGCGTTTCCAAACATTGCGAGTATTTCATCTGCTATCTCAAGTGTCAGGTTAATACGCATATTTCCACACATAAATACGCCCTGTCCCCTTGATTTTGAAGATAAAACAGATACTTCCTTATCTGATAGGTTAAATAGCCCTTGTGTCTCCTTTAGATTCTTTCCATCTGTACCCATGATGAATTTATAACAGGCATTGTCAATAATTGCCTGACCATACCGTTTTACTGCCGGATCCAGAATATCCACTACTGAATGTGTGATAAACATAAGGCCGCCTTCGTACTTTCTGGCACGTTTTGAGATATTTCTTAAGAACTTCATCAGGTCTGGATTTTCTGGATCAACGAACAGATACCCTTCATCCACGCCAAACAGTACCTTTTCATGCCGGTCTCTCGACATTTGCTGCCATCCCCACATGGTCAGATTGTAATACTGCGCGCGTTTTACATTATCATCACTTTCCTGTAGGTTAGATACGTCCAAGTTAATAAAATTGCTCTGCGGGTTAAGCGTTGTGTAGCCATTCCATATAAACTGATCTGCACCTTTTCCGCAGCTGTAAAGCTTTAGGGTCAGCTTATCCCTTAAACCCTTTATATACTCATTTGTCTCTTCATCTGCCAATTCCTTTGAAAGGTTATACAGATCTTCCATGATCGGGTAATCCTCATTGTGTAATCCACTTACGTCTGTTTCCCAGGTAATATGGAATCGGTTATATAGTTCGATCAAGGTCTGTTCCAGAATTGTCCGAATTTCCGAGTTAAACTCGTCCTTGCCAAAATACAGCGCAAAAAACAACCGCAGCTGTTGGAGATACAGCGCCAGATCAGAGCCTATATGTTCCCCATAATAATCCGTGAGCGTTTCCCCTTCCTCTAAATCCTCTTTTGTTATTTTCTGTCCAACCCGTATCTGCAATGGATTGATGCGTCCTGTAATACCGGACGCACAGTCTATCACATCTCCGTGTATGTACTCGTTTTTTGCTATATCTGCATATTCACGCTCTGGATCAAAAATAATGATTTTTGTTCCCAGCGAATATTCTTTAAAAAAGATGTCTTTTAGTGCGGTTGACTTTCCAACTCCTGGAACCCCAGTCACGATCCAGTTAGAATTTGTCCTGTCCTTATTCCTTACCCACTGGTTTAAAATAACCAGGTTTTGTTCCCTGGTTTTTCCCAGATAATACCCGCCCACATCATTCAGTCCAGAAGACGCGCTTGCATAGCCTCCCATTAGCGTACTAATAGGCATGGGCCTTTCCCCTACATTGGAAACCATTTCGTAATTAGGGATTCCATAAGGGGCCATGGATTTAAATGCCATGTCCTGTTTATAGATCAGCGTTCTGACCCCACATTCCACTACAGATACAGCTGACTGTATTCTCTTGATACGGCTCTGGAGTTCCTGTTGGTTCTCTGCTGTTACATAGATCATAATATTGACATAACCTACTGGTTCGCCTTTTACGATGATCTTATTAACCAACTCTCTAAGATTTTCAACTGCATTTGATATACTTTGTTTTTCTGACTCCTGTTTTGCGGTTTCAAGATTGTCCTTCAATTCTGAAATACGCTTATTGAGCTGTTTCGCTAACCGGTCTGGTGATGTATACCTGTACTCAATCAAGGTACTGCTCCCTTCAAGATTACAGATCGGCGCCAGCCAGCCATATCCTGCATCTGACGGGTACTTTGATATGCAGAATATCGTACCCACATTTTCTGATACATTGATATGACTACGGTCAAAATCAATTCCTGATGGCGTAATGATATTTAAAATATTTTCGTTGACATCTCTTTCATAAAGGTTTGTATCCTGTTTTACACCATTTTTTCTACGTTTCATGGATTACCCCTATCTTTAATTATTGTGAAATTTTCATAGCGTGAAATATTTCCACCAGTAAATGGCGCTTGCTGCGGATTGCTGAATAAATTGCACATTTTTATGATTTCTCTGTCTTTTAAGATTTCGCACGGGATCCCCGCCTGTACATACCGCTCCTTAAATTCGTTTAATCGGACTCGAAGTTCATTTTGAGTATCTTTTATGTTCGTTCCTATTTTGCACCATAGTTTGATAAAGTGCTGGTGTTCAAAATTTTCGCCCGACGTAGACAGACGTGTCATCTCCTGAAGCATCAAATTGATTCCTTTACGTCTGCCAATATCTTCCGTTTCCTGGTGTATTCTCTTCAGGAAATCTTTATTTGGATCCAGATTTACTTGTGACGGAAGCGTAAAATAATCAAAATTTTTCCGGTCGCCCTCAAAACTCATAGCCAGACGTTGTGTTTTTATCTCAAGTTCCTCTGTACTTAGCAGTTCAATGTTAAGGTTCCCTATCCGCAGATAACCGATCAGATAACCATCTTCCCTTGTATACAGAAAATTTTCGTCTATGTCCCTAACATTTACAATATCATTGGCCTTCTTCTGTCTTGGTGTCAGTTCCGGTTTCCCAGCTTCTTTTCCGTCTGAAGCTTTTCCTGTTTCCCCTCTTCCCAGTAACAGCAAGCACGCTACTACAGCAAGCGTAATCCCTGCAATGGCCAGCATCACTATATAAAGGGGATTCCTGGATAAGTATGTTGCTATGCTATTCATAAGCCACCTCTGTTGTTTTGTCCTCATCTATATCCATTGCGTTTAAACTATCAAAAAAATAATACATATATTTTTTCTGCGCATGGATAAATCGGTAAATGATCATAAGCTTTCTAATCAAATTTTCGTTCGTGTTATCCCGCTTAAATACTCCAATAGAAAGAATCACGATTACAAGACCAACCGCAAATGCTATGAGAAAATTGCCTGTAATCCCCTGTATGATCATTCCCACTGTAATACCTACCATAACACCAGCCCCAATCAGCGCCACCTCCAGCTTTCCAATTCCTTCAATGTAATCCTCTGAATCCAATGTTTTAACAGGAATATAAAGAGGCCTTCTTTTTTCATCCATCTTATCTGAACGCTCCTTCGACTAAATTGATGATACTCATTGTGCTGGCAACCAGTGCAATCACAAAGAGTCTTTTTTTCAGTATCCTAATTGCCTCAAGAAAATCTCTTCCTTCCGTCATGGCACTTAATGCAAGTAAAATACATCTGCACAACATTCCAAGTGCAAATATTCCAAGAATAAGATTGACTATCAGCATAATATAATCTTCTGGCGTTCCCACCTGAAAACCGCTTTCAATTATTGCCATTTTCTCACCGTCTCATAAAAAATCCTCTTACCATACTGGTCGTTACTGTTGCAATACTCCGTTTTGCCATGTCGCCTACTCCACTGTTATAGGCAAAGCGATCCAGCCATTTGGGTGACCGCAAGGTAGCGATCAAAAAACCGATGGTGACATAGGTATTGGAATCCATAGATGATGATGCTGTGATCCCGAACAAACTGTCCACAAGCTGATTTAAAAACAGGTTAAACAGCAGTAGCTGGAATGAAAAGTACATTCCGGTAACCACTATATTGGTCAAAAGCCCATTAAGTCTCTCGTGGCTCGTGTAACAAAGTTCTGTTGTAAATAGAGGCACGATAATAAACATCAACGATAATTCAGCGGCCCTGAGTGCTGCAATAATATAAAAAACAATTATTCCGATCAATACTGCAAACAAAAAAAGCAGCCAGATAAAACCTTTAACTGTAAGGTTACCCATCAATCCATCCAATGCCTGGTTAAAGCCCAAAATAAACTCCGGCTCTCCATTATTTGTCAGTATTTTTTCTGCAAAAGCAGAGCAGAAATTCATGAATGTATAAAAAAACCATGTTGAGCCAGCAGCCATTGCAGCAGCCCTAGATCCTCGAACTAATATATCCAGCGGGTCGGCTTCGGGATCTCCTGATGTTTCCATAACATATGTATCAAAATACTGTTTGACACAAAAAAGAATAATCAGTGACATTGAAATTCCCAAAACAGAATTATGTGAAGCAATTATAAGACTATTTGTGATACACGCTTTCATGATTTTCTGGAAAAAGTCTATGATTCCGGTCAATGAACTAGAAATCATCCCATACTCTAAATTTCCGATAAAATTGGCAATAGATTTCAGTAGATAATCCAACTTTCATCTGTCCTTTCGTTTTCCATCATATAAAATAGCTGATATGGTTAATTGCTGATATTAAGCCGGAATTGGTTTCATCTTCCAGGCCATATGCTCCTAAAATAATACCGATTACACCGGCAATCGACGCAACTATAATGCCAATTCCAATCGTCTGTAGCAAAGCCTTTTTCTTCATTGGCTTCTCTTGCTCATCTGCCGTTTGCCACTGGATTCCTTTTACAATAGCAAGCGCTACCGTCACCAGTACAGTGATACCCATCAGGGCCTTGGACAGGCCAGTCAATACCGCAACACTTCCCTTAAACAGGGTCGTATTTTTAAAATCTACTTCTCCAGTTTTTGCATATGCGACATCGGCAAATGCCATATTAAATATTGTAATTGCAATAAAAAGTTTACATTTTACTTCCTGGATTTTTCTCATAATATCTTTAAAATGTTTCATTTCTTTCCCTTTCTACATATCTTCATCTTCATTTTTTATGCCAGACTCGTTTGACTGCCGCCTCGCCTCTTCTTCCAGTTTTTCCTTAAATACATTCCAAATTCCCCAAAGTGGAATTGATTTACAATCTCTCTCTATCCTTTCATTCTCCAATTTTTCAATCAGCTGTCTGTTATGTTCCTCATCACCCAGACCCAGGATTTTATTAAAGTGATATTCTGACAGATCCGGTAGTTTTGTCATTATTGGTCGCTCTGATGTGATCATAATCAGGGCATCCGGATATCGGATCATTCCAATATCTTCCTCTTGTAAGAGTTTTCTGCCTGTGAGGTTACTGGAATTTGAAATGTTGGCATCCTGTGTTTTCAGATTGGTGTTAGCCGATGTGGAGGTACTTGTGGACTCTACCGTATAATTCCCATAGGTTTTCGATATACTTTCTAGTGTTTTATTGTCGTCAGATTTCAAGAATATCTTCAGACCACATTGCGCCTTGATCGTTTCAAAATCATTCTTGTAATTTGCTTCCAGCTGCTGGTAACCCTGTATTACCAAATTGACTTGAATCCCACGGGAGCGCCCAGCCGCAACCATATTCCCCATCACCGGGATAGGTGGGAAGTTTCCTATTTCATCTAAGTCATAGTCTGTGGGCACCTTCAATTTCCCGCCTAATTTTCTTGCTGTCTCAATCTGTGCAATATACATTTGATTGATCAAAACGGAGGCAATTGGATAATATGTTTTCTTTTCGTCCGGGATGATCATATATATCGCTATCTTCTGTGTTCCGAGTTCCCCCAGAGCAAAGTCGCTTTGTGAGGACATCTCGGCCAGACGCGGATTTGTAAACAGACGCAATGTACCCAGCGCTGATGTATAAAATGACGAACGGGTTCGTTCCGCTGCAATCTGCGACTGCATAAATATCATCTTAGCAGGATGAGAATCCGGCAATTGGTCTAAGTAAACCGATAATGGGGTCTTATGTGTTTTAGGATTGCTCTGGCCCATATATGCAATAAAGTTATATACATTGTATAAATTCCAATATTCTTTTGGAGCCTCCAGACAAATTGCCATGATACAGGCAGCCATTGTAGCCGTTTCACCGTTATGCCAAAGTGGCTCTCCTTTTGGTTCACCCGCAAAAATAGCTACCAGATCCCACGTATAATCCTGTGCTTTGTCAGTCCAAGAGTAATCATTGTTTAAAATTTCAATGTCCTTTGCATATTTTCCTATTGTCTCCAGATCATCTTCCGCTTCCAATATCTTTTTTTTAAGTTCCTCGATTTTTTTATCCCGCTTTTCTCGTCCTTCTTGCAATGCATCAATGATTGGCTGAAGGAAATTATAATGCGAGGATTTAAGCGGATTCACGAAGTCGATGGTAATAATTTTATATCCCTCTGACTTTGCAAAACGGTGGGTATAGTAATAAATCTCACCCTTAACGTCTGACACTAAAATACAATCACCAGCTAAAATTTGAAGGCAAATGGACTGTAAAAGCACACGCCTCGTTTTTCCGGCACCTGTCATCGCCAAAATAATAGAGTGAGAAAAACCTTTCAGATATCGGATCTCATCCGTATCTCCTACACGCTTCATATCCACTACAATTCCTGGCCGTTCTTTTAATTTCTCTGGATTTTCTCCGCTAAGGACATATGTATTCAGAAGCCTTTCCTCATCGCTCCTTGTAGCAAACCATGCGTTTCCATACTGTCCATTTCCGGCTGGTACTGGTATACTTATATAATCTGTAACCGGAAATTCTCGTATAGTATGCAGGGTAGACCGCGGCCGCATCAGTATATTGAACATCAGGCAAAAGAACGCTATTTCTGAAATGATCCACCAAACAACCATACCTCTCTCTCTCTTTATTATCAGTAGAAAAAGAGCCTTTAGATAATTCCAGTCAAGTTCAAGCGAAATTTTTCCTCTATATGTTCCGCTGCTTAATTGCATAAATAGGCTTGTGAACTGATGCAAAAAATACGCACAGTATGGTGTAAGCAGGAAATGAAGGCAGAAAATATATGCCACTCTTGTTCGTAACTGTCGGCGCTGGTCTTCCAACATTTTTTTGTCAAGCGTTGCCATCTCCTATACCTCGCCTTTTTCTTTTGGATCGCAGAACTGCCGTGCATAGGGGATATGTGATGTATTGGAAAATTGAATATCCCCCCCTATTCTTTTAATTGTTACATAATGTTGCATTTTTCCTCCTTTTTTTTCCAGTTTTGTGATATAATATCCCTGTTTGCAGGAAGCCGACAAAATAACTATAGTGTCATATAAAACCACTTTTAAAAGGATGGTGTAAAATTTATGGCTAGAACCGCTTTGACCTCAAATATAAAGTATCTTTCCAGTGCTGAGTTTCGTGATCTTATTGTTGCCCTAAAGACAGCAGACCCATCTTCTAAATTTCACAAGAGAAACATAGCTGCATTTTTAATTGCAGAATATTGCGGACTGCGCGCCTCCGAATTGGGCCTCATAAGAATATCCGACTATGACCCAAACGAAAAAGTTCTGCGGTGTCGACGTTTAAAAGGCAGTGTCAGCAACGTGCTAAAAATCATTGACCCAGAAGTTTTAGCTGCAATGGAACAGCATTATTTTGAATACTTAAAAAAACCGGATAACAGCCAATACCTATTTGCCTCTAAGTCAGGCAAACCTCTGGATCGGCGTACTCTAGATGTCCTAATGAAGTTTTACTGTAGCTTTACGAGCATTTCTCCGGATAAACATCATTTCCACACACTCAAGCACACGCGGGCTATGCAGATGATCGCTACACCTGGAGTTAACCTGCGCGACGTACAATGGTGGCTGGGACATAAATATATTGCCAACACGATGATTTATTTGAATTACTCCGTAGAAGCTCAGGCAGAACTATACAAAAAACTCGAAAACAACCTTATGTAACACTTAGTTTAAATCCTTCTATCGCCATGAAATGAAAAAGAAACTGCCAGAAGAAAAGAATACCTCAACGGTTCATTTTCGACTAAGCGAGGAAGATATTGCCATGCTGGATTGCTGTGCGCAAATAGCTGGCCTTTCTCGCTCTGCATATGTACGAAAAATCACGCTTTCGCATATACGCTCTGAAATGGCCGAAAAATCTATCAGCAATACCGAAAAAATCATACGGGAAACTATGGAAACAATTTTAGATATCAAAACAAAAAATGAGGCAAAAACCCTTCGACGTTTGATTGGCGAAATTCAACGAGCCAATTTTATGCAGCTAAAAAATTACATTGAGTTAAATCCTGATTTAGATTTTTCTGAATACCAGGCATATTATTACCAGTGTGAAAAAGAAGCATATGAACTTTCATCTGGAAAACGGGTGCTTGAAAATATTTTACATATGGATCCATTGCCTAAAGAACACTCAGAATCTGTGCAAAATGAAACCGACGCCTTACCTGACTGGTTAAAGGTCTTATCTGAGAACACTTAGAGTTTTAGCAAGGAGTAATCCCTATGAAAAGCAAGGTAATATCAAAAATACGCTGCCATTCACCCAATCAGAAAAATACACCTATACTCAACTATAATTACCTTTACTATATCGCCACTAGAGAGGGGGTTGATTTATATCCTTTAGATCAAGAACTCTCCCAGGACATGACGGGTTCCTCTGATAACGAAACTTATATGCGCTATATCCATGAACGTCCGCGTTCCAATGGTCTTTTTGGAAATATTGATACCAGTGATGTAAACGCGGTCTGCCGAAATATGAAAAATATTTCAAAAACGCATTGTATCTACAGAGGTATTCTATCATTGTCAGAGGAGGATGCTCAGGATTTAAATTACATGGATAAAGCCGCCTGGAAGGATTTGCTTACTTTGTCTCTCCCCGAAATTAGTTCAACTCTTGGAATACCAGCAACTGAACTGCAATGGGTAGCTGCATTTCATAAAGAGAAAGGACACCCCCATGTCCATTATATGCTTTGGAGTAAAAATCCCAAGCACGTGCCGACGCCGTACATATCAATCCGTCAACAACACCGCTGTAGAGAAATTTTGGCCAGACGAATCACTGCCAATAAACGGAATGAACTGAACATTCTTAAAACCCAATCAAGAGATGCTCTTCTTGAATCCAGTAAAAAATATACACAAACAAAATCGCAGAAACTAGCAGATAATATCTGTACACAGCCTTCCTTTCAAACTCTACGGAAAGTAAATCGAGATTTCCTTAGTTCATCCTCCAGAGAGTTGGCAGACTTAGTTACTAACCTTCCCAAAAAAGGAAGCATAAAGTATGCTTACCTTCCCCCCGAAGTAAAAAAACAGGTAGATCAAATCGTACAAAACATGATCGGAAAGGAAGAATTAAAAAAAGAATACGATTCATTCTTAAACTATCACAAAGAAATTGCATCCACATATTCTCCAACCCAAAAAGAACTCCGGATTGCAATTTTAAAAGCTAAAGAGGATATTGACCAGCGTTTAGCCAATGTTGTTTTAAAGGCTGCTCAAGAGTTGCGAAAGGACAAATCGCTTTATTACGCCCTGTTAAACACACGGCTCCCCAGTTATAAAACACTTTTAAAACGTGGCATTTCCAATCAGACTATATTTGCCCTTAAAAATGAAATTAAAGACGGCGATTCTCAGGCAGCCTATCTATTGGGACGAATCTATGATGATCCAGACTCTGCATTTCATGATCCCGACAAAGCAATTCATTTCTATCAAAATGCAGCTGACAATGGGAATACATCAGCAAAAAGCATATTAGGCAGTAAATATATTTGGGGAAAAGATGTTAAGCAAAATGAAAAACTCGGACGAACCCTTTTACACGAAGCACAAAAAGAAGGAAACGAATATGCAAAGGATGCGGAGCAAGCCTATGATTCTTACCAAAAAGAGCGTGCTGAATATCGAACAATATCACTCATGTCAGACCTGCTTGTCAGCCTATGCTACGCTAATACCACCCGTAACCCATCGTCTGTTTATCGCCAAGATGATGATAAAAATAATATAAAAGCCCTCCGTGAAAAGGCCAAGCTTAATCCTCATAAGCATTCAAATAACCTGGATTACGAACATGATGCTTTATAAACCTTAAATGGACACACAAAAAATCTAGTTTTTTCAACGCTTAAGCAAGATTCTGTGATTACTGAAAGCCTATTTTTATGGATTCGTGTACATTTGTGTTATGTACGAAAAATGCTTATATTTCCTGGCTTTGCCAGGAAAATGTTGAGGCGACAGATACCATAGGTGTCTGTCCTATTCCTGCCTCAAAGCCACAGTTTTATCGTGGCTTAGCGAGTGAACCGGAGGTGAGCGAGCGGTGAGGCCAGAGATGATGAAGGAAGCAGTTTGCAGGGAGAAAGTCGGAAAGGGTTTGGGGGGTGAGCGGCGGGGTGTGGTAATGTGGTAAACCTAAAAGGTTTTCCACATTTCCATGCCCCATAGCGAGGGGGGATAAGGGAGAGGTGACTTTCTCTTTAAACCCCGTAGGGGTGCTCTTTGGCTCTCCCTTGTCCCCCCTTGCGGATGGTCGGAAGTTGTTCCTGTTCTGGGGACAAATGGTATCTTCCGGCTCCTACTTCTATCTGATCGACCGGAACCAGTTACGGCCTCAATGGTTCCGATTCCGGCGGCGGATCGTATCTTCCGGCTCCTACCTGACCAACCGGAACCAGTTCCGGCCTACCAGTTCTTCCAATTCCTACTTCTACCTGATCAACCGGAACCAGTTACGGCCCCTCAGATATTCCTGTTCCTACTTCTACTACCTGATCAACCGGAACCAGTTCCGGCCTACCAGTTCTTCCAATTCCTACTTCTACCTGATCAACCGGAACCAGTTACGCCCCTCAGATCTTCCTGTTCCCACTTCTACCTGACCGACCGGAACCAGTTCCGGCCTCCCAGATCTTCCAATTCCTACTTCTACCTGATCAACCGGAACCAGTTACGCCCCTCAGATATTCCAGTTCCTACTACTCCTACCTGACCAACCGGAACCAGTTACGGCCTACCAGATATTCCTGTTCCTACTTCTACCTGACTGACCGGAACCAGTTACGGCCCTCAGATATTCCAGTTCCTACTACTCCTACCTGACCGACCAGAACCAGTTCCGGCCTCCCAGATCTTCCAATTCCTACTTCTACCTGATCAACCGGAACCAGTTACGGCCCCTCAGATATTCCAGTTCCTACTTCTACTACCTGATCAACCGGAACCAGTTACGGCCTACCAGTTCTTCCAATTCCTACTTCTACCTAATCAACCGGAACCAGTTACGGCCCCTCAGATATTCCAGTTCCTACTTCTGCCTGACCGACCGGAACCAGTTCCGGCCTACCAGATATTCCTGTTCCTACTTCTGCCTGACCGACCGGAACCAGTTCCACCCCTCAGATCTTCCAGTTCCTACTACTCCTACCTGATCAACCGGAACCAGTTCCGCCCCTCAGATCTTCCAGTTCCTACTACTCCTACCTGACCAACCGGAACCAGTTACGGCCTACCAGTTCTTCCAGTTCCTACTTCTACTACCTGATCAACCGGAACCAGTTCCGGCCTACCAGATATTCCTGTTCCTACTTCTACCTGACTGACCGGAACCAGTTACGGCCCTCAGATATTCCAGTTCCTACTACTCCTACCTGATCAACCGGAACCAGTTCCGGCCTACCAGTTCTTCCAATTCCTACTTCTACCTGATCAACCGGAACCAGTTCCGGCCCCTCAGATCTTCCAGTTCCTACTACTCCTACCTGACCGACCGGAACCAGTTCCGGCCTACCAGTTCTTCCAATTCCTACTTCTACCTGATTAACCGGAACCAGTTCCGCCCCTCAGATATTCCAGTTCCTACTACTCCTACCTGACCGACCGAAACCAGTTCCGGCCCCCCAGATCTTCCTGTTCCTACTTCTACCTGACCGACCGGAACCAGTTCCGGCCTTCCAGATCTTCCTGTTCCTACTTCTACCTGATCAACCGGAACCAGTTCCGGCCTACCAGTTCTTCCAATTCCTACTTCTACCTGATTAACCGGAACCAGTTCTGCCCCTCAGATCTTCCAGTTCCTACTACTCCTACCTGACCGACCGGAACCAGTTCCGGCCCCTCAGATATTCCTATTCCTACTTCTACCTGATCAACCGGAACCAGTTCCGCCCCTCAGATCTTCCAGTTCCTACTACTCCTACCTGACCGACCGGAACCAGTTCCGGCCTCTCAGATATTCCTGTTCCTACTTCTACCTGATCAACCGGAACCAGTTACGGCCCTCCCAGTTATTCCGATTCCGAGGGGTACTCCACGCATTCCACCTCTTACTTCTGTTGATTAGTTAAAACCAGTTCCAGCTTCAATTTTCTAAATGGTTTTGTTTATCTCTGAAGTCCCATTTTTTCTTAATATACAATTTCATAATTCGTTTATAGAGATTTTCATGTACAGAATGTACGGCTGTTAGAAAGTTTCTTTTTATGATATTTTCCTCAATTTACAAAGAATTTTAACACTTTAAAACTTATCGATTATTTAAGAAATTATTAATTTTATTATTGAATTTTTCTTAGTCTCTGTTATAATAAATTCCAGGAAAGGTGACATTATAATCAGACATTATAGTTATTTTGTCCTTCTATCTTCCTCCTTCCTGTATATCCTTTTATTATAAAACATTTCCCTGTGTCAAACAATCTCAAAACCACTATTTTTGCAGAATACGCTATGCCTGTTTATTTGTCCTTTTTATTGTCTAATAGTACACATCCTGTTTTAATTGCGCAAACATTCTGATACTTCCAGTCAGCATTGCATCCCAAATGCACGACTTCATATATTGGATTGGATTTTTTATGTTAAAGTTAACACACGCATTATAAAAATTATCCATAGCTGGCTCCGCAAATTCTGATATATCTATATGGTTCTCGTAAAAAATAGCACTCTGATTGATTTTGTCAATTACCTTCGCATAACTGATCTGACATCCTTTTAAGACCATCTTTTCCTCTGTGCACATTTGAATCAGTGCTTCGTTGAAGAGGTTATAAACACGCTGCATCAGAGGATCTTTGTATCCTTTTGGGTATAAAGTATTCCAATTTGACATAAAATGAATTGCTGCAGTTATGTACTGTTCATTTGTCTTATACCAATATGGTAATTTCCTCATGGATAATAATTCTTTTTCTACATCAGCCTGTATCTGCTCCTCCCTCTTTCTCTCGCTGTCAAGAGAGAGGGAAGGATTGTTTATAGTAGAATTGTTTATAGTAAGATTGTTTATATTAGTGTCCTGTTTTACCGTGTCCTGTTTTACCGTGTCCTGATTTCTACAGTCCTGTATCATATTATCCATATCTGCCGTGTCCTGATTCCTACAGTCCTGTATTCTGGTACACGTATCTGCCGTGTCCTGGTTCTTACAGTCCTGTATTCTGGTACACGTATCTGCCGTGTCCTGGTTCTTACAGTCCTGTATTCTGGTACATATATCTGCCGTGTCCTGATTCTTACAGTCCTGTATTTTGGTAGCAATATCTACCTTTTTTACAGCGTTGTCCTTATTTGGCATATCCATAAGGTAATAATCATTTACTTGTAGCCTACCCTCAATATGACGTTGTACGGCTGTGATATAGTTTAATCCGGTAAGTAATGTATAGAACTTGTAGTATGTCTTTTCTGTAATACCCAAGTGATATAGTATCGTTTCTTTCCGTGGAAATGCACTGTTTCCTGAGCCTGTAAAGCTGCAAAAGTACGCATATATTCCCTTAGATTTTATTGGTAAACGTGAGTCTAGCATAACTGCTCTTGGGATGATTCCAAATCCCATGGCCTTCAATCCTGAGAATCTGATCCTACTGTATGTCTGATTAGTATCCTTATCATCCTTTTTCTCAAACTTTTTCGGGTTAGATATGAGTGTATAAATATTTTTTCCAAATGATCCATTTGTGTTTTTTTCTTGATTGACAACAATATAACCATTATCAAGCAATTGCCGAAAATATTTATAGTATGCGTCTTTACTGATTTGTAAATCTGTAAGTATCCTATCTCTTGCTGGAAATGCAGTCTTACCATTTCCAGCAAGACTGCATATATATGCATATATTGTTTTCGCTTCGATTGCTAAATCGTTATCGATCATTACATACTTGGGGATAATTCCAAATCCTTTGCAATTAACTCCCTCTACTTGAAGCTGGTTACTTATTAAATCTCCCATCACGGTTCCTCCCCTTATGATTATTTTAAATCATTTTTTACAAGATTATATAAAATTGCTATGTATACCATCGCCTGTGAACGATATGAGGCTCCAGGTAATGTTTCAATCTGTGATAATGAAAGTTTTTCCAAGTCATCTCTTGACTTTACATTTGCATTTTCAAATATTTTACAAACATTCAAAGCAGTCTTGGATGTGGCTCCTAATTTGATCAATTCCTGATAAGGATACTTACAGAAGTTATCATTATTGCAGATCAAGCGAATGCGTTCTCTTGAAAGATGATATTCTTTGGCCAACATTGCCAATGTTGCTCCTTCTTTCTTTTTTTGGATAATCTCAAAATTTCTTTGCGAAGATATCATTTACTACTCCTCCTTCATCATTTCAACCAGCTTTATGATTCCTCTATTTTCTGTAACGCTTTTCATAACTTCATTCATCTGCTGATCAGTTGCAATGTTCTTATAGTGCTCCACTAACCTAATCAGCTTCTCCGTGATATCAGTAAGCACCGACATCTGTATGTCTATCTCAGTTCTCGCCCTCACTAATGCCGTCATATCATTGTCCTTTTTCGATAACGCCTCTACCCGTCTATTAGCTTCTTCCAATGCCTTTTTTGTATCCTTTAAAGACTTATTCGTCTCTGAAATCATCCGACCAGAACTTTCACGTTCATTAGCTAAATCTTCCTGTAGTTGCAGTATTAACTCCTCATTTTTATCATTAACCGCCCGTTCAATTTCACTTCTGATTGTCTCCTCTCTTTTTTTGGATTCCGATAAAATTTCCCGTATCTCTGTATCCTTTTTTTGTTTGATATCTTCCAATTCATTTTCTAAACGGTTTCTCTCAGCTTCCGCCTCATTACGTGCCTTTTCCGCCGCTTTTACATTTTCTTGATATAACCGGATCTGCTCTGAATCAAGATTTCTTCCCTGCTGAAGAAAATCGAGAACAATCATCTGTTCCTCTTCTGGAAGCGCCGCAATGCCAGGAACCTTATTTATATTGATCTTACCTGCTTCAAACTCTGTGCGGAGTTCCGGAATCAGGTTATCTAGGGCATTATATTTTCTAGCCTGCCTGTCTGAAATCCCTACTTTTGCTGCTATTTCTGTTAAAGCTGGCTCAGGAGCATTATGCCCATATAAAATTCTATTTCTTTCTTGCAACAATTCCTTGGTTTCAGCTAATTGAATAGCCCTTTCTTGTGGTGTAAGATCACGAACCTTCAGGTTCGCCTCCTTAAGGCGGAGTTCAGAATCTATTTCATTTAAGCGTGTTTGTTCAACTGTCTCATCATCACTATCCTGCTCATACCCTCTCTTCACATTGACTGCAAATCCTTTTTCAAAAAAAGGCTTGATATTACGAACATAGTTCTGGTACGCTGTTTTCTCCTCGTTATTATCTTGAAAAGCATTTATATTATCAATGCTACCATATTTTTCATGCAGCATATCGCACGCTCTTACACGACGTTCGCCAGACTCTAATATGTATTTATCTTGATCATCGTCATAATAAGCCACCAGGTTATGCAGCATACCATGCTGGAGCAAGCCGTTGGCTAATTCCTCTACTTCCCTGATATTAAAATTATTCTTTTTATTAAATACGATTTTCTCACGTGGAATGAATTTGAAATTAAAAGCAGAGTTTGATAAATTTGTACCGCCATTTACAGCCTGTCCTAATTCCAAAACAGAATTGGATAATGTATCTTTAGCTACATAGTCTACTTTTTCTTGAGTAGTCTGCATCTCCTGGCTCTTTACATCATCACCAGTAAACTCCGCTTTTTCAGAGTTAAAATTAAGTGTTTTAAATTTCATAATGCTCTATCTCCATTTCTTCTCTATTGGTCGGTTTTTTGACCAATCCAATCTTTGTCCGCAACTCCAACAATACCGCTGTTCCACTGGAACTGGTGCACTGCATATAGGGCAGTCTCCTGTCAATTTATATGTAGCAGTCTCTTTGACTTTGGTTGGATATACATTCTGTACCTCCTGTGCTATCTGTTTTTGCAATGCTTCGTTCGCAGCTTGCAGCGCCTCAAACAAATATTCATTATGAATATCTCTCCTTGCGTTTCCCATAAAATTTTTGATTGTGTTTATGTTTGTGACTGCGCCTCTCATTTATCACTCCTAAATTTTTCAGTTTTGCAAAACATTAAGGCTGTCATCAACCTTAAACAGCTTTTTCCCACAATCGGCACACATAGCATATTTACCAGTATTCTTATGTTGCAAACCGCTATGTAGTTCTGTTGCATCAATGTCTCCGGATTCTAGGTCAACATAGTATTCCCCAACTCCGAAAATTCTTTGTTTTATTTTTAAAGTTGTTCCTCCGCAATATGGACATTCATGCAGTGGAAATTTTGTCGCATCAACTTCACCCATCATTTTTCCTCCATCAAATCTTAATATTACATATCATCCAAAGATAACTGCCCTGGAATATTGTCATCTTCCATCCACCATAGAAATACATCATATCCAGTTTTCCACTTGCTGGGTTTTCCTGCTCTGTGAATTGCCTCCAGCATCTTGCCAAATGCTCTGATATATGCCCGCCTATAAGTCGGAAAATCTGCAAATTCTTTCCAGCGATGTTTCCCTGCCATTGGACACCCTATGCATCCCACTCTTTTATACCCCATGTCATATAGAGGATTGTACAGAACACGTTCTGATCTAATGTAATCCCAGATATCCTTATGTGTCCAATCTACGATTGGATTTACAGCACTTTTGGATTTCAACCGGCAATGCTCTATGAGCCGACGTTTCTCTGAATTATCATTCATTAGGATAATTTCATCATTAATAGCAATCTTGTTTTTCTTCTTTGCTGTAATTCCTTCGTATGCTGTCCTATCTTTACGTGCTGTACTCTCATCCCACCGTACGCCAGTTGCAATATATCTATTGGGGCATCCTGTTTCTTTCAAAACGGAACAGCAATACCGTTTCATTCTTGTTGGTGGAGTTTTCTTTTCAGGTATCAAAGTCCACATACTGCACCGTTGGCCCTTATATACTGGCTTTTCTACTGTAGCCTTAATCCCTAAATTCTCCAACACTCCAAACTTCTGGCGAATATGATATATCGTCTGGGGAGCATCAACCGTTGTATGACTGTTATGTACTTCATACGGTACACCAGAACGCCGAAATAATTCCAAAACTACATCACTGTCTTTACCGCCGGAATAGGTACATACAAGAGGTACCCCATAATGTTGTAATGACATTTCAGATGCAAGCTTGATCCGTTCGATTGCTTTTTTCTCTAAATCCATTTCTTTCTCCAAACCTTAATTTTGTTTAATTGAAAATGTGATATTCACTTTCAGTTCCAAATCTTCAAAAGTGAATTTTAAATCAACATTATCTGTATTATTTTCTTTGCAGCATTCCAACAAATCTGCAATGTCGTGCATAAATCCTTCTGAAAAATCTTTATCCATACTCTCCTCCAGACTTAATTATGTTGGTACGGACACGGAGACCCCAAATAGCACCTGTCCACCCATTCCTCTACCTCGCTGTTCTCCAACGCCTTAACGGCCATCTCATACGCCTGGATCTGTTTCTCTGCGTCTGCGCGGAATGCCAGTTTCTCGTATATGTTATTCCTGACAATTCCAGCGTGTACCATGCGTTCCCAGCCACTATCTGTGATCTGGTTTTTGTATGTGCTGATATGCTCCTGCAATATCTGGATCGCTGTTTTTTTCTCCATTCTCTTCACCTCCGCATTTTAGCCGGCTGCTCCCCAGTCCTTATTTTAATGCAAACCGCTCCAATGATTCTTTAAGCCATTTCATCGCTGTTGTACAGTTTTCTATTCCATATACCGTATGAAAAACTATATCCTGCTGTACATTTTCCAGTGTCAAGCCTTCCAGTGCATAGAATTTAATGAATCCCTGTACGATCTGCATTTCTGACATTTTTTTCGGGTCATGTGCCAGATCAAACAACCATACTTTGTGTAATTCACTGTACCTGTTCTTCATCTGCTCCCCTCTCTTTCCGCCTTATTTTACGGTTTCTCCTTATATCTTCATCATTCTATATCTCTAAAAGGTATTTCATAGTAAGCCTTGCTATATAATTTACCTCACTTGCTTTTTTCACATAGTTGTTGTATGCAGTCTCCACCTGATCACTCAAATCCTCATCTACATAATTCATGTGCTCAGATTGATTTATTAATGTCTTCCATCTATTCCACAACTCTTCTTCTTGCTTTAAATTGTCCCTGTACTCCTCACTTAGTTTCAAAATAATATAATTATTACTATACATTGTAATTCCTCATAGCTTCTACAAAATATGTATTAGCAGCCTCTTAATTCTCCCTTATATTGTTCATATGTGTCTATCATTCTAATAGCAATGTAGGAGTCCATAACTATCATCAGCACGGATATCCCCCCTTTCCAGACCAGGCTAAAGGAGGTTTAATTGGTGGCCTGGTCTGATTGGTCAGAAAGTATTGTGACATATCGCAATCTGAACCCATTGTTATTTATGTATCAACTTCTGTTTTATTTCAGAAGGTAATACCTCACTTATCTTCTCCCATACTCAATTTTAATTTTCTACTTGCATCCCCCTTTAAAACCCCCATCTCTAATAACAGGTTACAATAATCAATCAATGCATTACTGTCAAGGCTATACTCTAACATAGGTACAAAGCTGCTTTCAATCTGTGCAATCTTTGTGTCGCGTCGAATATATGTTTTAAAAATCAACTCTGGGATTGCTTCCTGATAGTCTCTGATCCGCTCCCTCACTGCTATTGTTCTTGGATCAACCTGTGTTAAAAAAGTCCCCAGAAACTTCACGTTCTCCAAATCATGCTCATCCTTGATTTCTCTTATAACATCAAGGATTTCTCTTAATCCTTTTTTTGAAAAACCATCTTCACGAATTGGCGTGATCACATAATTGCTGGCCGCTATGCTGTTGGTTGTAAACCAGTCTAGTGAGGGGGCATTATCAATCAGTACATAATCATAATCATCTTTGATTGACCGCAGTGCCTTATTTAGAACAAATGGCCCTTTATAGCATTCCAGCATTGAACTTTCAATACGTGCAAACCTTTTACTGGATGGAATGATATCAATACCTTTAATATTCGTAGGATATATGACTTTTAATAGTTCTTCCCGGCTTCTCAAACGTTCTACAAATACTTCAAATATATTTTCCTGGGCCGGTGCTGTTCGTCCCATAATGCTGCTTTCAGTTTCTTCTACATATGCGTGAAGTGCCATAGATATATTACTCTGTCCATCCAGATCAACAACCAACACTTTTTGCTCTAAATAGGCCAATAATTCTGCCAAAAGTAAAATTGATGTTGTTTTTCCAACCCCACCTTTATTATTGAGTGAACTAATTACGATACCCATTTTTCTCTCTTCCTTTCTCTCTGTAACCTTTTTCAACCGCTTGGCTTGGATCAATGGCATCGACATAAGCTTTCGGTATTTTCCCTGCAAATGTCAAATACCCATGTTCTGCCAGCTGTAAATTCATACTGCGAATACACCGATATGCCTGCGACTTTGACAATTCAAATTTTTGCATGATATCGTATACATTATAAAATTTACTCTCTTCCTGTTTCCCCATTCTTTTAAAATTCCCCTTACGATTTTCCTTGAAAATTTTTAAACAATATGTTATAATCAACTTGTTATATTTTTCATCACGGTAAGAGTTGCTTCCATTATCAATGGGGGCTTCTCTTTTTTTATCCGCCTCTCATAAGCTTTTCCCCTTTTTGGTGTATAAATAAAATAAAAAAGGATATTTTTTGAAAATACTGTTTCAAAAAATATCCTTTTCATTATTGTTATTACGTAAAGGCAGCTTCCACTTACCTTTACCTTATCCATCTTATATAGAAATTTTATTACATCCCGTTACATCCAATAATAAAAATTTGATGTAGTAAATGATGTAGTAGCACCAATCTCGACGTTTTTTGTTAGCACATCAATACAGTTTCGCACCCGCAGGAATCCGGTCATCCACCATCAGCAAATTCAGTCCTTCTTTGCCATTTTCCTCATGAACAGCAGAGATCAGCATACCGCATGACTCAATTCCCATCATGGCTCTTGGAGGTAAATTTACAATAGCAATGCACGTCTTTCCTATCAGTTCTTCCGGCTCATAATACTCGTGAATACCGCTTAAAATCACGCGTTCTGTGTCGGTTCCATCGTTTAAAGTGAACTTCAGCAGCTTCTTGCTTTTTGGCACTGCCTCACATCCCTTTACCTTTACAACACGGAAATCGGACTTGCTGAACGTCTCAAAATCGACGTTTTCCTCAAACAGCGGCTCGATTTTTACATTGGAGAAATCAATCATTTCAGCGGCTTTTCCGGCTCCAACAGCCATAGAAACAACTGTCTTTTCAGCCTTACCTTCACCCCGCTTTGCGTCCAGTGACTTCATCGTCGGGAACAATAAAACATCTCTGATCGCCGCTGAATCTGTCAGCAGCATACACATTCTGTCAATACCAAAACCGATACCTCCCGTAGGCGGCATACCAATCTCCAATGCATTTAAGAAGTCCTCATCCGTATGGTTTGCTTCCTCATCACCGGCTGCGAATTGCTCTTCCTGAGCCTTAAACCGTTCTCTCTGATCGATGGGGTCATTGAGCTCAGAGTAGGCATTTGCCATCTCCCAGCCGTTCATAAAGAACTCGAAACGCTCTGTATATTCCGGGTTCTCTGGCTTCTTTTTGGTTAACGGAGAGATCTCTATGGGATGATCCATAACAAAGGTAGGCTGAATCAGGTGCTCTTCTACAAAGGCCTCGAAGAACAGGTTTAAGATATCGCCCTTCTTATGGCGCTCCTCGAACTCTACGTGCTTCTCCTTTGCAGCTGCTCTTGCCTCTTCCAGCGTATGGATTTCATTAAAATCCACACCGGAGTATTTCTTAACGGCATCTACCATGGTGATACGCTCAAAAGGCTTTCCAAGATCCATTTCCACACCGTTGTAGCTGATCTTTGTGGTTCCAAGAACCTCCTGCGCCACAAAACGGTACAGGTTCTCGGTCAGATCCATCATGCCGTGGTAATCGGTGTATGCCTGATACAGTTCCATCAGGGTAAACTCAGGATTGTGTCTTGTATCCAGTCCCTCGTTGCGGAATACGCGGCCAATCTCATATACTCTCTCAAGGCCGCCTACGATCAGGCGCTTTAAGTAAAGCTCCAGTGAAATGCGAAGCTTGAACTTCTCATCCAGAGCATTAAAATATGTCTCAAACGGCCGGGCTGCCGCGCCGCCTGCATTGGACACCAGCATAGGTGTCTCCACTTCCATGAAGCCCTCTCCGCCCAGATATTTGCGGATAGCCGCCAGAATCCTGGAACGTTTGATAAAGGTATCCTTTACCTCCTCGTTCATGATCAAATCCACATAGCGCTGGCGGTAGCGCAGATCTGTGTCGGTCAAGCCATGGAACTTCTCAGGAAGAACCTGAAGGCTCTTGGAAAGAAGGGTAAACTCAGTGGCGTGTACGGAGATTTCCCCTGTTTTAGTAGTGAAAACCGTTCCCTTTACGCCTACGATATCGCCGATATCCAGCTTTTTGAATTCCTTATAGGACTCTTCGCCTACACTGTCACGGGCCACGTAGACCTGAATACGGCCTTTGAGATCCTGAAGGTTGCAGAAGGAAGCCTTGCCCATGACGCGCTTAAACATCATACGCCCCGCAATGCTTACCTCTTTCTCCTCCCACTGGCTGTAATTTTCCCTGATCTCCGTGCTGTGAGCGGTTACATCGTATTTTGTGATCTGAAATGGATCCTTTCCTGCTGCCTGAAGCTCTGCCAGCTTATCTCTGCGGGCCTTCAGCACATGATTTAAGTCCTGCTCTGTCTGATTTGCCTTCTGCTCTCCCACGTCTTTTCTGCTCCTTTGTGAAATATTTAACGGTTAAGTATTCCCTATGACACTCTCTGGATCTCCAGAACCTTATACTGGATGATGCCTGCCTGTGTCTCTACATCAACGACATCCCCTACGGATTTTCCGATGAGGGCCCGGCCTACAGGCGCTTCGTTGGAAATCTTGTTCTGCAGGCTGTTTGCCTCAGTGGAGCCTACAATGAAAAATTCCATCTCCTCGTCGTACTCAACATCCAGAAGCTTTACCTTACAGCCGATATTGATCTTGTCTACATCGATCTCGTCCTCGACTACTACCTCTGCGTTCTTCAACAGTTTCTCTAACTCCTCGATACGGAGTTCAATATCTCTCTGTTCATCCTTTGCAGCATCGTACTCTGCGTTCTCGGATAAGTCACCCTGCTCTCTTGCCTCTTTGATCTTCTGAGCTACTTCTTTTCTTTTTACGACCTTCAGATTCTGAAGCTCATCCTCATACTGCTTTAATCCGGCATAGGTCAAAATATGTTTCTTGTCTGCCATGTTTCCTGCTTCCTTCCTTTTTCATTGTGGACTGCTCTTACCATCAGTCTATTTCCCGGGCAGACTCCCCGTCCTGCCCGGATATCCCAAAAAAATTCTCATCTATAGTGTATTTTTATCTCTGTCTGTGTTGTGTAAGATACCCTGACATTCAGTGTATTATATAAGAAAAAATACCCATTGTCAAGTGCGCAGCCAGGGTTTTAACTGGCGTTTCGGTCCGTCCAAAGCCCTGGTTTAGCTGAGTTTTTCACCATACAAACCTCTGAGTCCGATTCCCGGCACCTGGGAGCACGCCTCCTGGCGGCATTTTGCTGCTATAAGCCAGCAATTCTCTATGCCTGGGCCATCCGTTCATCCAGCAGCGCCGCCAATCCTTCCAGAGTTTCCACCTGATTGATCTCGCATCTAAGAGCCGCTGAGTGTTTCATTCCCTTTGTGTACCAGGCCATATGACTCCTCATCTCCCGCATGGCCACATTTTCCCCCTTGTACTCTGTAAGCATCCGGCCGTGACGCAGGATCATCTGCCGGATCTCCTCTGCGGCGGGGCGGGGAAACATTTCGCCTGTTTCCAGATACCTGCGGATCTCACGGAAAATCCAGGGATTTCCCTTGGCTCCTCTTGCCACCATAATTCCATCGCAGCCCGTCTCCTTTAACATCCGGGCCGCGTCCTCTGCCCCGAAGATATCTCCATTTCCGATTACCGGTATCTTTACCGCCTCTTTTACCCGGCGGATCACCTCCCAGTCTGCTGTGCCGGAGTAATACTGTTCCCTGGTCCGGCCATGGACTGCCACCCAGGCTACGCCGCAGCTTTCAGCCATTTTGGCAAATTCCACTGCATTCAGGCACTGGTCGTTAAATCCCTTCCTGAATTTTACTGTCACCGGCTTTTTTACTGCCTTTACCATAGCGGTCAAAATCCGTTCTGCCCGCTTTATATCCTTCATAAGAGCCGAGCCCTCGCCGTTGTTTACAATCTTCGGCACCGGACAGCCCATGTTTACATCTATGGCCGCAAAGGGGCCGTCCTCAATCTGAGCCGCGATCTCCGCCATAATTTCAGGATCCGATCCAAACAGCTGCACAGCCACCGGTCCCTCTGCCGGATCTACCGCCATCAGTTCCCTGGTGTTTTTATTCTTATATAAAATGGCTTTGGCGCTGACCATCTCTGTCACCGCCATCCCCGCACCCTGTTCCCTGCACAGGAGTCTGAATGGCAGATCCGTCACTCCTGCCATGGGCGCCAGTATGATATTGCTGTCTAATACCGTATCTTTAAGCTTAAGCTTCATCCTGATCTCTCCCGCTTTCTTCCCAGTCCACGTCCTCTTCCAGAAAAAAAGTCCGGTAGTACAGCTCCAGAGCCTCCAGCAGATCCCTTTTTTCCTCCTGATACTGCTTGATCTTCAAGACGCTTCCGATCTCATCAAAAAGGTAGTCCCCTTCCTCTGAGGTCACCTTAAATTCCAGATTCCCCCTGTCGTCAAACTCCAGGGTCAGAACACCGCCCACGTCCTCAGTAAACAGAACGCACATAATATGCAGTTCGTTCTGAACTGACTGAGGGAGACTCTTAAATTCTTCATTAAAATAATATTTCTGCTCATAAGAGCTTGCCCCGCAGAGCACCACTGTATCCATCATCCTATTATCTCCACAAAAGTCCGCTGCCCATACACAGACAGCGGACTTTTTCTCTTTGCACCTTTCCTTCTTATCTCACAAGAAGCTTTGCGATATTGAACTGTTCCTCCGAGATATCCTTCGTCATATTCAGCGCTTCCTGAATATCAAAATCAACAAACTCACCGTTCTTATAAGCCACCAGACGATTGCTCTTTCCCTCAACCAAAAGCTCCGTTGCCTTTGCACCCATGATGGAAGCATATACGCGGTCTTTACAGGTGGGAGTACCGCCGCGCTGCATATGGCCCAGAATCGTAGCTCTGGTTTCAATGCCGGTTGCTGCTTCGATGCGCTTTGCCATGGAACCGGAATGGCCGATACCCTCCGCGTTTATGATGATGTTGTGCTTCTTGCCTCTCTTACGATTTTCAATGATCCGGTTGATCAGCGCCTGCTCATCTCCGTCATAACGCTCCGGAAGAAGAATGTCCTCCGCGCCGTTTGCAATGCCGCACCATAAAGCGATATAGCCGGCGTTGCGCCCCATTACTTCCACGATACTGCAACGCTCATGAGAAGTGGAGGTGTCGCGGATCTTATCGATCGCTTCCATGGCTGTGTTTACCGCCGTGTCAAAACCAATGGTATAATCGGTACAGGCAATGTCCAGGTCAATGGTTCCTGGAAGGCCAATGGTGTTGATCCCAAGGGCGGAGAGTTTTCCTGCACCTCTGAAGGAGCCATCGCCTCCGATGACTACCATACCGTCAATGCCGTGCTTGCGGCAGATCTCAGCGCCTCTCTGCTGGCCCTCAGGAGTGGTAAATTCCTTGCATCTTGCGGTATAAAGAATGGTGCCGCCCCGGTTGATGGTATCCGAAACGCTGGTGGATTCCATATCCACGATCTCCTCCTCCAGAAGACCGGCATATCCTCTCATAATGCCCTTTACCTTCAGTCCCTTATTGATCGCTGACCGCACCACTGCGCGGATGGCTGCGTTCATACCCGGCGCATCACCGCCGCTGGTTAATACTCCAATGGTCTTTACTGCCTTTGCCATAGCAATTTACCTCCTTATAGTAAGCACATACATATCTATGCCTGTTTTTCCTCTTTCTAAATCACACACAACGCTATTCTAATGCATTTTCCATGATTTATCAAGACTCTTTTCCACGACTTTGACATTTTTTTCACCAACTTTACAATACAGAGCCTTTAATAGCTCCAAATGTGCTTCCACGTTCCAGTTGGGAGGAAGAAGCTTTTTAGCCCTTTCCTTTTTAAGATAAATCACAACCTGATCCTTCCCCTCGTTTAAGCGGAGTACATCCATTACCTCTTTCTCTCTGGACTGGTACGCTTCCATGTCCTCAAACTGGAGCCACAGCTGCCTGGGTACGGCGTCAAAGGGGATCACCTGCTCGCAGACCAGCTTTCCCACCGGCTCGTCTCCCAGGGAAACGCGGCCCCGGATAAAAAGCTTCGCATCTTCTGTCAGCAGATCCCGGTTGGCCTCATAATCCCTTGGAAACACAATAACCTCCACAGATCCCATAAGATCCTCCAGAGTGATAAATGCCATCAGCTGGCCGGTTCTCGTAGTTTTTACGGTCTTTCCTGTCACCAGACCGCCGATCACCGCCTTCACGCCGTCCCTTACCACAGCCTCTTCCGTATCCTCGTCTACGATAAAATCAGAGGCGGCAGCCGTGATATTTTTCCGCCACAAAGGTTCATAATCATCCAGAGGATGGCCGCTGATGTACACGCCCAGAATCTCCTTTTCAAAAGCCAGAAGTTCCGCCTTGGCGTACTCACCCACATCGGGAAATGTAACCTGAAATTCCTTTTTTTCCTCTTCTCCCGCAATATCAAAGAGGCTTAACTGGCCCTCAAAGGCATTCCTGCGCTCCTTGGCCTTGTTATCCAGCAGAACAGGAGCCACTGCCATTTTCTGGCGTCTGGTTCCGGGAAGGGAATCCAACGCCCCGGATTTGATAAAATTCTCCAGGGTACGCCGATTGACTTCCCGATGGGTCATACGGTTGACAAAATCCTCCATGGTAAGAAATACGCCGTTTTTGCCCCGCTCCTCCAAAATTGCATCCACCACCGGCTTGCCCACGCTCTTAATTGCGGACAGGCCGTAGCGGATACCGCCGTCTGAGACGGAAAAGCCGCTCTCTCCCTCATTGATATCAGGAGGAAGGATGGCAATATTCATCATACGGCGGCAGTTTAAAATATATTCGGAAAACTTGTTTACATTCTCCATCACCGAGGACATGAGCGCCGCCATGAATTCCTTCGGATAGTAATATTTCAGATAAGCCGTCTGATAAGATACAACGGCATAAGCCGCGGCATGGGATTTATTAAAGGCGTACTTTGCAAAGTCGATCATTTCATCGTAAATGTGATTGGCCGTCTTTTCATCGATGCCGTTGGCAATACAGCCCCTTACTCCTTCCGCCTCATTGCCATAGACGAAATTCTGGCGCTCCTTCTCCATCACAGCCGTCTTTTTCTTACTCATGGCGCGGCGCACAAGATCGCTTCGGCCCATGGTATAGCCAGCCAGATCCCGGACAATCTGCATGACCTGCTCCTGGTATACAATGCACCCATAGGTAGGGCTTAAGATCGGCTCTAACTGAGGGCATTCATAGGTAATGGAGGTTTTATCATTTTTTCCCTTTAAATACCTGGGTATAAAATCCATAGGGCCCGGACGGTACAGGGAAATTCCGGCGATGATGTCCTCCAGATTCTCAGGCTTCAGCTCCTTCATAAAGCTCTTCATCCCGCCGCTTTCTAACTGGAACACGCCCTCTGTCCTTCCGGTTCCAATGGATTCCAGCACCTTCTTGTCGTCAAAATCAATATGGTCAATGTCTATGGAGATGCCGTAATCCTTTTCTGCCAGACGCACGGCGTTCTGGATCACCGTCAGAGTACGCAGACCCAGGAAATCCATTTTTAAAAGGCCCAGTTCCTCGATTGTGGTCATGGTAAACTGGGTGGTAATGGTGCCGTCTGCGGCCCGTGAAAGAGGCACAAATTCATCAATGGAACGGCTGCCGATCACAACTCCCGCTGCGTGCATGGAGGTGTGCCTTGGAAGCCCCTCCAGACGTTTCGACATATCGATGAGATACTTCACCTGCTGATCCTCATGGTACAGCTTTCTCAGATCCGGATTGGCTGCTATCGCCTTATCCAGCGTCATTCCCAGATCGTTGGGGATCATTTTGGCAATGGAATCGCAGAGCGCATAGGGCAAGTCCAGCACGCGGCCCACATCCCGGACCACACCCTTGGCCGCCAGTGTACCAAAGGTAACGATCTGCACCACCTGGTCTTTTCCGTATTTTTCCACCACATAGTCGATGACCTCCTGCCGCCGCTCATAGCAGAAATCCACGTCAATATCCGGCATGGATACACGCTCCGGGTTTAAAAACCGCTCAAAGAGCAGGCTGTAGCGCACAGGGTCGATATTTGTGATTCCCAGAGTATAGGAGACAACGCTTCCCGCGGCAGAGCCCCGGCCTGGCCCCACCATGATATCCTTAGAACGGGCATAGTTGATAAAATCCCACACGATCAGAAAATAATCCACATACCCCATGGTGCGGATCACATCCAGCTCATAATCCAGACGGCTGCTTAAAGTACCGTCATCCTCCGGATACCTTGTCCGAAAACCCTCCCGGCACAGATGGTTCAGATACGTCCAGGAATCAAAGCCTTCGGGCACCTCATACTTTGGCAGTTTGGTGACGCCGAACTCGATCTCTACATTGCAGCGCTCCGCAATTTTATGAGTATTGTCCACTGCCTCCAGCGCATAGGGGAATAAGGCCCGCATCTCTTCCTCGGATTTGCAGTAATACTGACCGCCTTCATAGCGCATCCGATCCTCGTCTGCTGCCTTTTTGCCAGTCTGGATACAAAGCAGGATATCATGTGCCTTTTCATCCTCAGCAAAGGTATAGTGGATATCGTTGGTAGCCACCAGCTCGATCCCAGTCTCCCTGCTCAGACGCAGAAGTCCCTGGTTTACCATCTTCTGCTGAGGCAGGCCGTGATCCTGCAGCTCCAGAAAGAAATTGTTTTTTCCAAATATCTCCTCATACCGTCTGGCAGAACGCATGGCCTCCTCATACATTCCGCGGGCCAGATATTTCTGAACCTCTCCCGCCAGGCAGGCACTGAGAGCGATGATTCCCTCGTGGCAGGCTTCAAGAACCTCGTAATCCACTCTTGGCTTGTAGTAAAATCCCTCCACAAATCCTTTGGAAACGATCTTCATGAGGTTTTTGTAGCCCTCATCATTTTCCGCCAACAGCACCAGATGGTAGTAGCGATCCTCTCCTCCCGTGCTTTCCCGGTCAAAACGGGAGCCGGGAGCCACATAGACCTCGCAGCCCAGAATAGGCTTGATCCCCGCTTCCCTGGCTGCCCGGTAAAAATCAATAACGCCGTACATAACGCCGTGATCCGTAATGGCCAGGCTGTCCATTCCCAATTCCTTTGCCCTGGCCGTCAGCTCTTTTATCTTGGATGAGCCGTCTAACAGACTGTATTCTGTATGGACGTGCAAATGTGTAAACGCCATAAAACGCCATTTCTCCTTTCTGCTGCAGCCGGCTCCAAAGCCAGCTTTCTTTTCTATCGTAAAAAAACCAGGCAGCCTCTTATACCGCCTGGTTTCCAATCGTCCTTTTTGTCTCTCCGGAATGCACTGAGGGGCTTATGCGTTGATCAGATACTTCTCGATCTCAGACACTGCCTGATCCTCATCTGCGCCGTCAGCCTCCACCGTGATGGACTGACCTGCGATCAGACCTAAGGTCATCATACCCATAATACTCTTTGCGTTCACACGCTTGGAGCCTGACTCCAGATAGATCCTGCTGTCATACTGGCTTGCAACCTGCACCAGCATAGCGGCGGGCCTTGCTTCTAACCCATCTGCCAGTTCAACCGTGATTATTTTTTTCTTCATCATTATCCTCCTCATTTCTGCGGATGGAGCGTTTCCTTACTGTTCCGGGAAGTTTTCCCTTAAATCCTCCGCCATAAGGCTGAGCTTTCTCAGCCGGTGATTTACACCCGACTTTCCAACCGGCGGCTCCAGAGCCTCCCCAAGCTCCTTAAGCGTAGCCTCCGGCCGTTCCAGCCTTACTTTTGCCATCTCCTGAAGATTCTCAGGAAGCGACTCCAGCCCTATGGTATCACGGATATATCGTATGTCCTCCATCTGCTTTACTGCTGCCGAAACCGTCTTGTTAATGTTCGCAGTCTCGCAATTTACCTGACGGTTCACACTGTTGCGCATCTCCTTGACGATCCGGATATTTTCAAGTTCCATTAAAGCCACCGGCGCTTCCATGACCTGAAGGAGCTCTACGATCTGGCTTCCCTCCTTCACATACACCACAAAATAGCGCTTGCGAAGAACGATCCTGGCTTCCACATCAAAGGAAGCCATCAGCCCCTGAAGCTGCTTCGCTTTTCTCATAGAGGCGCAGGCGATCTCAAAGTGATAGAACTTCTCAGGATCGCTGATAGAGCCAGCCGCAAGGAAGGCCCCGCGGATAAATGCCCGCCTGCAGCAGACATTCTGCACCACAACATTGTGTACCGGCGAAAGATCCTCGGCAATCTCACCATATGGGTCTAAGAGTTTGGCCGCCTGCAGGACCCGAAGAGCATCCTCATGCTCCCGCACTGCTACTACATATGTCCGGCTCCGTGCGGGCACCATGCCCTGCCGGATTGAGACATCCGTATTTATATTAAATGTTTTTTTCAATAATGTAAAGTATTTTCTTGCAACTGCCAGATTTTCTGTGTGAATCTCAATGGCATAGCGGTCTGCGGCCGAGATCTTCACCCGCCCGCAGAGGCTTAAGACAGCCGCCGTTTCCGCGATCTGGCAGTGCCTTGCAGGAGACCACTGCCTGGACAGTTCCTCCTTAACTCTGGAAGAAAATGACATGGCGCCCTCTTACTTTCGTTTGTTATCCTTGTCAATATCCCGGTGATCCATGCGGATCCCATACTCGCCATGGCTCTTTAAATGCGCATAAAGTGCCTTTGCCACAGTGACAGAACGGTGTTTTCCGCCGGTACAGCCTATGGCGATAACCAGCTGGTTCTTGCCCTCATTGATGTAATTCGGGAGAAGAAAGTCAATCATATCCTTCAGCTTACAAAGAAAAAGCTCCGCCGTATTTCCCTGCATCACATAATCCCGCACCGACGAATCCTCTCCTGTAAGAGGGCGCAGTTCCTCCGCATAGTAGGGATTTGGCAGGAATCGCACGTCAAAGACAAGATCCGCGTCCTCAGGAATCCCGTACTTAAAGCCAAAGGACATGACGGTGATAAACATATTTTTGAAGTCTTCCTCTTTCTGGAAGATCTTCTCCAGCTCCTGGCGCAGCTCTCTGGTCAAAAGCATACTGGTATCGATGATAAAATCGGCTTTTTTCTTTAAAAATGTCAGCCGGTCCCTCTCCTTTCCGATTCCCGTTTCCAGCCGTCCTCTGCCTGCCAGAGGATGTGTCCTCCTGGTTTCCTTATAGCGCTTGATCAGGGCTGCATCGCTGGCGTCTAAGAAGAGGATTTTTATGTCCATCTGCTGAGAACGCCATTTTTCTGTCACTTCCTCCAGCCCGTCAAGGCCTTCGCCGTTTCGGATATCGATTCCCAGAGCCGCCTTTTTTATATCGCCGCCGTCTGAGACCAGCTGTACAAATTTGTCCACCAGGGAAACCGGAAGATTGTCCACACAGTAAAAGCCCAGATCCTCCAGCATTTTTAAGGCTATGGTCTTTCCCGCGCCGGACATTCCCGTGACGATCACAAGTTTCATTTTATCCACCTCTGTCAAAATTCCCCCAGCGTTTTTACTTCCATCTCCAGCTCTACCCCTGAACGCGCCTTTACCTTCTCCCTTACCTGCCTGCAAAGCTCCATCACATCCGCAGCCGTAGCACCGCCCCGGTTGATCACAAAGCCGCTGTGCTTCTCTGATACCTGTGCTCCGCCTACGGTCAGCCCCTTTAAGCCTGCTTCCTCGATGAGCTGTGCCGCAAAATGGCCCTGAGGCCGCTTAAAGGTACTGCCGGCGCTGGGATACTGAAGGGGCTGCTTTTCCCGGCGTTTCTCTGCCAGTTCCTTCATGGAGGCCTCAATAGACTCCTTATCCCCCTTTTTCAGGAGAAAGCAGGCTTCCAGCACCGTATATTCCCTGAATGGAATACAGCTGGTGCGGTAGCCAAGGCAAAGTTCCCCCGGCCCCAGCGTCAGGATCTCTCCCTCCGGCGTCATAACTCTGGCAGATTCCAGTATATCCTTCATCTCAAAGCCGTACGCTCCTGCATTCATCACAAGAGCGCCTCCCACGGTTCCAGGGATCCCGGCCGCAAATTCAAAGCCCGTAAGCCCCTCCTCCAGAGCCCGTCTGGCCGTGCGGCTAAGGAGCTGCCCTGCTCCTGCAAAGATCCTCTCCCCCTCTGTCCTTAAACTCTGCCAGCACTCGGTCATGGAAATAACCACGCCCTTAAATCCGGCGTCACTGACAAGAAGGTTGCTTCCGTTTCCCAGGATCCGGTACGGGATCTGCTCCCTGCGGCAGAAATCAATGACATTTTTAAGGTCTGTCTCTCCCTCAGGGCAGACAAAGGCTACAGCCGGCCCCCCGATGCGGAAGGTGGTATGGCTGCTCATGGGTTCCATAAAGCGGCACACAGAGCCTTCCTGCGCAAGAAGGGCCGTCAGTGTTTCTCTCAATTCCATCTGATTCCTTTCCTCCGGTCAGCCTCAGTCATTCTGACCGTTCTTTAAATTGGCCTGCACGCGGTTGTACAGCTCCTGAGCCGCGTTATAGCCCATCTTCTTCTGGCGGTAGTTGACGGCCGCAGACTCCACGATAATCGCCAGGTTCCTGCCGGGATGGATGGGAATGGTATGGCAGACAACCTGATTGCCTAAGAATTCCGTATACTGATCCTCTAAGCCCAGCCGGTCATACTCCTTATCCTTGTTCCAGTCCTCCAGCTTGATCACCATATCGATAGACTGGGTATCCTTTACGCTCTCTACGCCGTAAAGGGTCTTTACATCAATGATCCCGATGCCCCGAAGCTCGATAAAATGCCTCGTAATATCCGGCGCGCTTCCGATCAGGGTCTCATCGCTGACCTTGCGGATCTCCACCACATCGTCCGTTACAAGACGGTGCCCTCTTTTAAGAAGCTCTAACGCCGCCTCGCTCTTTCCGATGCCGCTCTCGCCCATGATCAGCACGCCCTCGCCGAACACGTCTAACAGCACGCCGTGAATACTGATACAGGGCGCCAGCTTTACATTGAGCCAGCGGATGATCTCAGCCATCAAAGAAGAGGTGGTCTTATCGGATACAAGACAGGGAACACCGTAATAATTGCAGTATTCCAGCAGATCATCATCGGGATTCTGGCCCCGGCTGAATACAAGGCAGGGAATCTGACTGGAAGTCAGCTTATCATACATCCTGCGCTTAACTTCCCGATCCATGGTGTTGATATACGCCTGCTCCACATATCCGATGATCTGTACTCGCTCTCTGTCAAAATGGTCGAAAAAACCGGTCAGCTGCAGCGCCGGACGGTTCACATCCGGATGGGTCAGAACGATCTTGTCTGTGTCGATCTCCGGCGTGGTATTGCGAAGCTTCATTTTCTCAATGAGCTCACTGATAGTTACTCCATGCATGGTACAATTACCCCCTTGTGTTTACCCTCCGCACATGGATGCGGAGAGACTGTCTGGTTAAGATACATACTATCATAAATTCTGTGGGTTGTCATGTGTTTTTGCAGAAGGCGGCCCGCCGGCAGGGAAAGTTTCCCTTTCCTTTCCGCGGAAAAATCCGTAAACCGCTTCCGCTGCCCTCCGGTTCATCTGGGGCGTATCTGCCAGTTCTTCCATGGAAGCATTTCTTACGGCCTCAATGTCCTTAAACCGGCGCATCAGCGCTTTTCTCCGGGCCGGCCCGATTCCGGGAATATCATCCAGCACTGATTTTACCTGTCCCTTCCCCCTGAGACTTCTGTGATACTCGATCGCAAAACGGTGAGCCTCATCCTGGATGCGGGTGATCAGCCGGAACCCCTCGCTGTGGCGGTCAATAGGCACCTCTGCATTGTTAAAATACAGTCCTCTGGTACGGTGAAAATCATCTTTTACCATTCCGCATACGGGAATGGTAAGACCTAAACGCGTGAGCACGGAAAGGGCAATGTTCACCTGCCCCCGGCCGCCGTCCATCATGATCAGATCCGGGAATCTGGTAAAGCTTCCCAGGGAAACATCTTTTCCATTTTCTTCCAGTTCTTTTGTTTCCTCCATTCCATGAGAAAAACGTCTGGTAAGCACCTCCTCCATGGAGGCATAGTCATTTGGCCCCTGGACGGTGCGGATCTTAAACTTTCTGTAATCGCTGCGCCGGGGTTTTCCATCCTCATAGACCACCATAGAGCCTACTGATTCCACACCACTGGTATTGGAAATATCAAATGCCTCCACACGGCGGATGGCACCGATTCCGATCAGTTCTCCGATCTGGTTCATGGCTCCGATGGTGCGCAGCTCCTCTCTCTTGATCCGCTCCTTATCCTGTGACAGCACCAGGGCCGCGTTTCTGGCCGCCAGCTCCACCAGCCGTTCCTTGTCCCCTTTCTGAGGCACCACCAGCCTTACCTTCTGCCCCCGTCTGGCGGTAAGCCACTGGCCGATGACCTCGCCGTCCGCCAATGGATACTGAAGCCACAACTCCCTGGGGATAAAGGGCGTGCCTGCATAAAACTGCTTCACAAAGCCGTCTAAAATCTCCTCCTCGCTCTCCGCTGCTCCGGCTGATATATGGAAATGATCCCTTCCGATCAGTTTTCCTTCTCTTATGAAAAACACCTGCACCACCGCATCCCGGTCGTCTCTGGCCAGAGCCACGATATCCCGGTCCTCCATACTGCTGCTTGTGATCTTCTGCTTCTGGGCTACTTGTTTTACGCTGTTTAACAGTTCCCTGTATTCAATGGCCTTTTCAAACTCCATTTTTTCAGAGGCCTCTTCCATTTTTCCTTTTAAAGTGCGCAGCAGTGGGTCATAATGACCTCCCAGAAAATCCAGAGCCTGACCAAACGATTTCTGATATTCTTCCTTTGAAATATATCCCTGGCAGGGCGCATCGCACTGCTTTATATGGTAATTTAGACAGGGCCTCTCCTTTCCTGCATCTCTGGGGAGATTCCTGCTGCAGGTGCGCACCCGGTACAGCTTGTGGATCAGTTCCAGCGTATCCTTCACCGCCCCGGCGCTGGTATAAGGGCCGAAGTACCGGCTGCGGCCGTCCTTTTTCATATCCCTGGAAAACAACAGTCTGGGAAAATCCTCTCCCACTGTGGCTTTAATATAGGGATATGTCTTATCGTCCTTGAGCATGGTATTATACCTGGGCCGGTGCTCCTTGATCAGGTTGCATTCCAGCACCAGAGCTTCCAGTTCCGAATCTGTAAGAATGTACTCAAACCAGGCGATATGAGACACCATCTGCTCAATCTTGGCCGTCTTATTCCGGCTGCTCTGGAAATACTGGCGCACCCGATTTTTCAGACTGATTGCCTTTCCCACATAGATGATCTCATCCCTGTCATTGTGCATCAGATACACTCCGGGACTGGAGGGAAGCTTTTTTAACTCTTCTTCCAGATCAAACATTATTTCGTTCTCCTTTTGAACGTGTATAAACAGTTGCTAGCGCAGCCGCGTGCCGTCATACCGGCGCAGCAGCTGGACATACCGGCGAAGGGCCTGGATCTGCTCCTTCACATCCTTTTTGGGCTCCGGCTGTAAGTCCATGGAAAGAAACATACAGTCCAGCTCCCGCCTGGTAACGGTTCCCTCCATCTGTTTTAAAACAGCCAGCTTGTCCTCCGGACGGTCTGCATCTAAAAAACGCTCCAGCCAGGGGCCGGGAAGTTCTTCTTCCTCCGGCAGGCTTTCCCCGGCACCTTCTTTCTGTGTCTGAAAACTAGGGCTTTCACTCCCCGGCCACACGCGTTCAAACCGATACTGCTGCTTTACATTCGGGTATTTTTCCCGGTCCACCGGACTCATAAACATATCCAGAGGCCGGACGTAGACCCCATAATCCCCATACAGAGCCTGATACACCACCATGGGTTCCCCCGTTTCTGAGTGGGCTGCTACTGCAACGATCTGATACAGCTTATTCTTAAAATGCCTGTAAAATGTCCCCGGCACTGGTACAGATTCTCTTTGATCCAATCTTTACACACCTCTTTCCTGCCCGGACAAAGCCGGATCTATTGTGTTCATCTATAGAGTATACCATATCTCATTTTACAGTCAAAGGGCTTTTCAGTTCCCGCTTACCAACTGTAAGAGCAGCCGCCAGGAAAGCTTTTTTCTGCATATAAAACGGCCGGACAGCATCACCTGCACTGTCCGGCCAGCCTTTCTGACAGCAGACGCTTAGACTGCCTGCTGTCATTGTCATATATTTATGATGTTAAGATCCAATGGCCCTAAACTCTCCTGGGAGAAAATTTTACAGCCCGCCTTATACCTTTGCCAGATGCTTTTTAAGGGTTTGTCTTACTGCACCCTTTCCTGCAATCAGTTCTGCAAAGACAGCCTCTGCGTACTCCCCCAGACCTGCCTCATAAAGGTTTACGCCAAAGATTGCGGCATCACTGAAGATCGGCTCCAGAACCGCGTGGACGTCACAGTTCTCTCCCACCTTTACACCTGCCAGCTTAGCCGCCAGTTCCCCGTACATAGGATCGGGACTAACAGTAAACGGATTAAGCTCATCATCCACTCCCAAGAGATAACGGCACCATCCTGCCTGTACCATGGGGATAAACTTTAAGGACTTTACATCCAGCTCGCTGCTTGCCAGGTATGCCTTGATGGTCTCGCCGAAACGAATGGACAGTTTCTGAGAGGTATCGCAGGCAATACGCTGGGGGGTGTCAGGCATAAACGGGTTAGGCACACGAACCTGAAGCACCTCATCGATGAATTTTTTCGGAGAAAGGATGCCGGGATCGGTTACAACAGGAAGTCCCTCCCTATAGCCGATGGTTTCTACCAGCTTTACAAGATCCTCATCCTTCATCTCGTCGCTGATCTTTGTATATCCTAAAAGGCAGCCGTATACCGCCAAAGTAGTATGAAGGGGATTTAAACAGGTGCATACCTTCATGCGCTCTACGCGCTCAACCGTCTCTCTCTCCGTAAACATAACCCCTGAATTTTCCAGCGCAGGGCGGCCATTGGGGAAGGCATTTTCAATGACAAGATACTCTGCCTCCTCTGCATTTACAAAAGGAGCCACATATGTGTTTTTGCTGGTAACAATATTTTCCGTGTCTGTAAATCCGCACTCCTCCAGCATCTTCTTTACACTGTCATCCGGACGCGGGGTGATCTTGTCGATCATGCTCCAAGGGAAGGATACGCACTCCGGATTCTCAATATAAGCCAGAAAACCGTCCTCTGCCTTTCCATTCTCAGTCCAGGCCTTCGCATAGGCATCTACCGCCGCAAAAAGCTTGTCCCCATTGTGAGAGCAGTTATCCATACTTACCAGAGCAACCGGAGCGGCGCCGTGGGTATATCTCCAGTAGCACAGAGCTGCCAGCTTTCCGATATAGCTGTCTGCGCCCTCAGGTCCGGCCTCAAAGTCAGCCGCTACATCGCTGCGGAAGGAGCCGTCCGGCCCTGTGATGCTGTAGCCCTTTTCCGTGATGGTAAAACTTACCATCTGAAGGCTGTCTGCGGCAAAGATCTCCTGAAGGCGGTTCCAGTCCTCAGCGTCATGGCGGTCTACGGTAAGAGATTCAGCAAGGCTTCCGATCACGGTCTTTTCAATGGTGCCGTTTGCTTTTAAGGTTACTAAAAGGCTCAGATCATCCTGAGGGCGGTAAGCTCTTCTGATGATCTCATAGTCATATCCCTCTGCCACGATAATGCCCGTCTTTTCGATTCCTTTGTTTAACAGGTTCTGCTGCAGGGCGGCCGGGAACGCGCGGAAAATATTTCCGGCTCCAAAATGGATCCACTGAGGGGTTTCCCTTGTCTTTGCCTTCATCGCCTCTCTGTCAAATTCCGGCAAGGCGATCCCTGCCTTCTCCCACTGCTCTTTGTTTTTTAATTCACTGTCAAGTAAATGCATAGCCGATTCCTCCTCGTTGATTGCGTGTACCAAAAAAGCCTGTAAGGCACACCATGATAGTTCATGCTGCACGTAAACCTATGGCTTCATCTTACCACGTCCATCTGAAATAATCCATATGCGTTTTTGTTTATTGTATTGCAAAAGTTGCGGTGAAAATCATAGGACTGCCAATGCTGGTTCTTTGTTTTTGAGAACATGAAAATATGCCCCGCACCTTTGCTCTCTGCTCTGGTACGGGACATATCTTCCTGCTCTGAAAAGGTATCTTTTTTGCCTATCTTACTGTTTCCTTCACTGCATACTGCTCCTGGATGGAAAACTCCTCTGCATTCGCCGCGGCAGCATTGATAAGGATCAGCGCGGCAGCCAGAATCACCCATGCAAAGCTTCCTAATACTTTTTTCAGTTTCATATTCCTCTTTTCCTCCTGTGGAGCACAGGATGTATGTCCATATGGCTATACACTGTGTTCCGATTCACATTATACCTTTTTTTTACAAAAATGCAAGGCTTTTGAGCATTCAGGAAAGTGCCCTGTCCTGAATCGTTACATAATTTCATTTTTTTTACAAACCGGCGGGGAATTTTCTTTTTTCAAACGTTTATAAAATATACGGTCATATACTTATTGATAAAGGGGGATTTTTTATGATCAGCTACAAACCGTTCTGGGAAACTTTAAAGAAATCATCTGAAACTACCTATACCCTGATCCACAAATACAATATTTCCAGTGCTACCATTGACCGCCTGCGCAGGGACAAACCCTTAAGCACCATTACCATTGACGACCTGTGCCGGATCCTTCACTGCGGCATTGAGGGTATTGCCACATATGTGCCCCAGAAAGAGGATGCCGGTCCGGCTTAACGATAAAAAGCAGACTGGCCTTTCCCCTGCTACCGTGCTATACTTACATACAGCCCCAAACGTCTTTGGGCGCGCAACAAACAAGAGGAGGCCTTCGTTATGCCAAAAATCGGAAGAAATGATCCCTGCTGGTGCGGTAGCGGTAAAAAATACAAAGACTGTCATCTTTCATTGGAAGAAAAGCTGGCGCAGTACCGCCGAAACGGCGTGAAAACGCCGGTCCGGTCCATGCTCAAAACAAAAGAACAGATTGAAGGAATCCGACAGAGCGCTAACATCAATGTGGCAGTCCTTGATTATGTGGCTGAACATATTGGCCCCGGCGTTACCACGGAGCAGATCGACCAGTGGGTCTATGAGCAGACTACCCATCTGGGAGGGATTCCTGCTCCCCTGGGCTATAACGGTTTCCCCCGAAGCGTATGCACCTCCTTAAACGATCAGGTGTGCCATGGCATCCCCTCCGCTGATGATGTGCTGAAAGAAGGGGATATCATCAATGTAGATGTTTCTACTATTTACAAGGGATATTTTTCCGACTCCTCCCGTATGTTCTGTATCGGAACTGTCTCTGAAGAGAAAAGAAAGCTGGTGGACACAGCCAGACAATGCCTGGAAGTAGGCTTAAAAGAAGTTCGTCCCTGGGGATTTTTGGGAGATATGGGGCAGGCCATCCACGACTTTGCCCGTGAAAACGGCTATTCCATCGTAAGGGAGATCGGCGGCCATGGCGTCGGCCTGGAATTTCACGAAGAGCCATGGGTCAGCTATGTATCGAAAAAGGGATCTGAGATGCTCATGGTGCCCGGTATGTGTTTTACCATCGAGCCCATGGTCAATATGGGACGCCCTGATATATTTGTGGATGCTGACAATGACTGGACCGTCTATACCGACGATGGCCTTCCCTCCGCCCAGTGGGAGATTCAGGTGCTGATCACAGAAAATGGATACGAAGTACTGGCATGGTAGCATTGGCAGCGCTTTGTATGCGGCGGAAGGACTGCATCCATACAGATGGGCCACTTCTGTAAACAAAATGCGCTCTCCCGGAAAAGCAGTACGGGAAAGTGCATTTTTTCGCTAACCTTTTCTGATAAGTACAAAAAGACAGTTTTTACAGCAGACACCTATTCTGGCAGGCTATACAGCACACAAAAAAGTCCCGTAGATACAGGACTTTTAACATGGAGATAGTGGGATTCGAACCCATGACCTCTTGCATGCCATGCAAGCGCTCTCCCAACTGAGCTATACCCCCATTGGAATAAATTATCAGCAACTGCTGACTTGATGATAATACCATATTACCAGAAATAAATCAAGCATTTTTTACTTTTTGGCCCGTTTTTCAAAAATCCGAAAGTACGGGATGCCGTATGCCCTTTATCCGGCACATTTTTGGCATCCCGCCTTCCGTTTACAGCAGTACTTCAAAAGGCAACTGCCTAAGAAGTTGCTTTCCTGTATTCCAGGCCTGCCAGATCATATACAACCACCTGTACCTTTCCATCGCAGTCCAAAGACAGTCCGCTTTCCTGGCCATACACTCTGGTGGTAAAAACTTCTCTTCCTTCGTTTATAAATATTTCCAAAGAAGTTGTGTCTGAAAAAATATGCAGCTTGTTTAAACGCTCTATTTCCACCTTTCTGGTGTCTCTTCCGCTTCCGCAGACTCCCAGCTTCAGGGAAAGAATATGGTCTTCCCAGGTGAGCCATACCCCTTTTCGCAGTTCCAATTTCATATAAGTGCAATCTGTAAAATCTGCAAGAATTTCACAGCAGAGCGCGTGCTCCTCTTTCAGGCTCTTTCCGTTTTCGTAGCTGCGGCAGCCTTTCCGAAGCGCTTTCAGCTCTTCCATGGGTTCCTGGATCAGGCGGTCTCCTTCCAGATGGAGCTGCCTCGGCAGAGTCAGGGCGTGCTGCCAGCCCTTTTTCACCGTGGGATTGGTATAAGAGGCATCGGGAATCCCCATCCATCCGATCAGGATCCGCCGCCCCTTCTCATCCTCAAAGGTCTGAGGGGCATAAAAATCAAAACCCCGATCCAGCATATGAATCGCTGTCCTGTCTGGAAGCTCCCAGGTTCCCGGTCTGAAATCATAGTCTAAAACCACAGCGGTACACTGATGCACATTCCAGAAATCCAGTCCGCTCTTCTCTACTCCCTGAGGGCAGCAGATCAGACACAGTTTCCCGTCCAGCAAAAAGAGATCCGGACACTCCCACATATAGCCAAACGCCTCTTTTGTCACGATACGTCCATGGTATTCCCAGCGTTCCAAATCCTGAGAACGGTATACCAGCACCAGACCCCGGCTGTCTTCATCTCTTGCGCCAAGAACCATATAGCAGCCGTCCTCCCGGCGAATAACCTTAGGATCCCGGACATGAGCGCTGATATCGGAAGGATAATCCTTATTGCTCATAAGAAGCTGCTTGGGGGAGAAATGAAAGCCGTCCCTGCTGGTCACATGAAGGGTATTGCTTAGCCGCCCGGCCATGATGTAATCGTAGTCCGGCCGATCAAACAGCTTTACATTGCCTGTGTAGAAATAGTGGATTGTATCTCCTTCTGAAAAAGCAGATCCTGAGTAAACTCCATGGGCATCCTCATCGCTGTCTGGAAACAGCACCGGCTCGCAGCTGTCAAAGTGAACGAAATCCCTGGTGCGGTAATGCCCCCACAGCTTTAATTCCCCTGTAGGTTCAAACGGGGTATACTGATAGTAAATATGATACTCTCCCTTAAACTGGCACAGGCCATTGGGATCATTGAGCCAGCCGGTTTCCGGCATCAGATGGTAGGAAAGACGGTCGGGATCTGCCTTAACTTTATTCCGATAGGCCTCATTTGCGCGATACCATTTCTCATAATCTTCCCGAAATACTTTTTCATATTTCTTAAATGTCATCTCTGCGTTCTCCTTACCTTGGCAGCCATTGTTTTCTCATCTCCCTGCTCGTTGGCATATACGGTCACTTCCAGATCCTTTCCCTCAGGAAAGATCATCATAGTCTGAGGATTATAGCCTTCTGCATGAATCCGGTCAAGATCTGCACAAATGAGCCGGTCGCCCCGGCAAACCCTTGCGCCCTGCTCTGTAAACGCTTCAAAGCCCTCTCCTTCCATCTGAACTGTATTGATACCGATATGTATCAGTACCTCCACCCCCGTATCCGCTTTAATGCCGATGGCATGGCGGGTGGGGAACAGAAGGCTTACGGTGCCGTCACAGGGTGCGTATACCGTGCCGTCCTCCGGATCAACGGCAATCCCGTCTCCCAGCATCTTTGCAGCAAACATTTCATCGGCCGACTGCTCTACCGGCATCACCCGGCCCTTCATAGGAGAAACAAACACGGAAGCATCCGGGACATCGGACTGTTTTTCTGCCGGCTGCGTTTGATCAGCTTTATCCTTTTTTTCTGCCCGTTCTGCTTTATCCAGTCCAAACTTTTTCCAGAATATTACAGTCAATAGAAAAGATACGCCCATGGAAAGAACCAGTCCAATGGCAAAATGTCCGTATTCCTCCGGCTTCATGGAGATAAAGCCTGGAAGGCCTGCAGCGCCCAGGGCCTGCGCCAGTGTCTTTGTCCACGCCAGATAGGCACTTCCCACGCCGGAACCGATGATAGCCGCATAAAATGGATATTTCAGTTTTAAGGTTACGCCAAACATAGCCGGCTCTGTGATGCCAAGCAAAGCGGAGATTCCTGAAGCGGAACAGATAGATTTCATTCTCTCATTCTTCGTAAGCAGTAAAACTGCCAGAACTGCCGCGCCTTGAGCCACGTTATTCATACTGGCCGTAGTGAAGATAAAGCTTCCGCCTGTGTGTACACTGTCTGCCAGAAGCTGTGTTTCAATGGCAATAAAGCTGTGATGCATCCCTGTCATGGTAATCGGCGCATAGGTCAGTCCGAAAAGGGCTCCGCCGACAGGTCCAAGGGTATTGTACAGCCAGGTAATGCCTGATGCCAGAAGATTTCCTGCCTCCCGTAAAACCGGTCCCACAAAGGCAAAAGTCAGAAAGGAGGTGATCAGGATCGAAAGCAGAGGCGTAGTCAGATTGTCCAGCCAGGACGGGGTAACCCTGCGGAGCCGTTTCTCAATGTTGGCGATGATCCACGACACAGCCAGCACAGGAAGAACGGTTCCCTGATAGCCGATGGCAGCTATTTTAAATCCCAGAACGTTCCACACCGGCGGCTCTGCGACACCGATCTGATAGGCATTTAACAGATCCGGATGAACCATGATCATCCCCATAGCAGCTCCGAGGAAGGCGTTTCCGCCAAACTTCTTTGCCGCACTGAAGCCGATGAGCACTGGCAGGAAGGTAAACGGTGCGCTGGCGAAGGTATTGATCGCCGCTGCAAGCCCCTGCCACTGTGGATATGTCTGTATCACAGACTGTCCATGAAGAAGAGGCGAGGTCAGCAGATTATTTAGTCCCATCAAAAGACCTCCTGCTACAATGGCCGGAATGATGGGCACGAAAATATCACTGAGCATCTTGATAAACCGCTGGAGCGGATTGCCTTCCTTTTCTTCCCGCTCATCCTCTTTCACCTCCAGTGTCCCCAGCTGCTTCTGCACCTCGGCAAACACAAGATTTACGGTGCCTGAGCCAAAAATAATCTGAAACTGAGACTGCGTAAGGAATACGCCCTTTACGCCCTCTAAGCCGCTTATGGCCTCTTCATCGCGCAGATCGTTATTTCTTAACTGGAAACGAAGGCGCGTAGCACAATGGGCCACTGACTTGATATTGTCTTTTCCGCCCACATATTTGATTATCTGTTCTGCTGTCTTTGCGTAATCCATGATTTTCCCCTTCCCTTATTATACTGCAGCACTCTGTCCGGCCTCTCTCATCCATCCCTTTCCCTCCGTGGGGGACAAAAACCAGGATTCCATTCAGAACGAACTGCATTTTGTGCAAATATTCCAATCCGGCGCCTTTTGGTCCACACATAGCCTTTTTTGTTTTGACACCGGTTCCACGCATTAATCTTACACCTTGTGTCCACTTTTGTCAATATATCATTGGCACCGGTTCCATTTTTGCTTGTAAAAATTCATTCGAGATTTTTGTGTATAACTCACAATCCTTCAGCTAATTTCCGAACACTCCCCCCCTCAATCAGCTGATATCCCACAATCTGTTTTTTCGGCACCGGTTCTTTCCGTATTTCTTTTAAAAGCGTCTCTGCACCCAGATATCCCAACGCATAGGAATCAAACCGCAGGGTAGTCAGCTGAGGATGAAGCAGTTCGCTCTCATCATAGCCTCCAAAAGCTGCTACAGACACCTGATCCGGGATCGAGATCCCATGACTTCCCAGAACCCGATAGGCTCCAAAAGCCAGCCGGTCTGTAGCGCAGATCACAGCGTCCACCTTTCCCTGCCTTAAAACCTGTTTCATCATATCCTGGCCGCTCTGATAGCTGTAATCCCCCAAAAAGGTGATCACGTCACGGATCCCTCTTTCTTTCAATCCGTCCATGACACCTTGTTTTCTCCATATTCCCACAGCAGCGTCCCTCACATCTACGCCCAGATAAGCCACCCGGCCTCGGACGCGTTCTCCCACATACCGTCCCATGAATCTTCCGGCCCCGTAATCATCTACCATTACCGCAATCCCGTCTTCAAATTCCTGAGCCAGCACTACCACCGGTACCGGGCTGGACTGGATAAGCCTGCGCAATTCTTCCGTAACAGAGATGGCGCTGCAAAGAATACCGTCTACATTCCGCCCCATAAGCCTCTGGATATTCCGAAACTCCAGTTCCGGACTGTGATCGGAATCCTTGATCAGTGCCTCATAACCCTGGTTTCTCAGATACCGTCCGATGCTGGTGACGACCCGGCTGGTAACCTTGGAATTCAGAGTAGGAACTACCACTCCGATCACATTGCTCTCTCTGGCCTTTAGCCTCGCGAACGTATTGGGTTCATAATTGTGTTTTCGGATCACAGTCTGTATCTTCTCTCTGGTTTCCTCCTTGATGCTCCCTCCGTTAAAGTACCGGGATACAGTGCTTTTTGTTACGCCCGCCATCCTGGCAATATCCGCCATGGTAATTTTTTCTGTCATAGTTCCTCTTTCCCCTCTCGGCTTTCGCGGCATCCGGAAGCCTTCCGGCATTGCCCGACTCTTTTGCTTTTTCTGTTATTCTATATAGTTTACCACATTTTCCCAAATACGCAAAGGCTCCCGGAATGCTTTCACATTCCAGGAGCCCTTCTATCATTCAATATACATTTTCACTGCAGAAATTAGTCATTTCCATACAGAGCAACCAGCTTGGAAAGGTACTCATAACGTTCCTTAGCCTCCTGCTCGTTGCGTGCGAACAGCTCTGCTGCTCTTGCAGGGTTCTTCATGGTCAGAGACAGGTAACGAACCTCGCCCTTTAAGAATTCCTGATAGTTCTCCATCTTAGGAGCCTTGGAATCCAGAGTGAACTTCTTCTCTGCTGCCGGGTTGTAACGGAAGTTATTCCAGTAACCGCACTCTAATGCCAGCTTCTCTTCTGTCTGAGCCTTATTCATGCCCTTCTTGATACCATGGTTGATACATGGAGCATACGCGATGATCAGAGATGGGCCCGGATATGCCTCAGCCTCAGCCAGAGCCTTAACAGTCTGCTGCATATCGCCGCCCATACAGATCTGTGCAACGTATACATAGCCATAGCTCATGGCGATGCCTGCAAGATCCTTCTTCTTTGTATCCTTACCGCCAGCTGCGAACTGAGCAACTGCACCGGTCTTGGTAGACTTGGAGGCCTGACCGCCGGTATTGGAGTAAACCTCAGTATCGTATACCATGATGTTGATATCCTTACCGGAAGCCAGAACGTGGTCTACACCGCCGAAACCGATATCGTAAGCCCATCCGTCACCGCCGAAGATCCACTGAGACTTCTTAGCCAGGAAATCCTTGTTAGCTACGATGTCCTTGCAGGTTGGGCAGTCAACGCCGGATAATACAGCAACCAGCCTGTCAGTTGCAGTTCCGTTTAATGCGCCGATTCCATAGGTATCTAACCACTCCTTGCAGGCAGCCTTGATCTCTTCTGTTGCCTGGTCATTTGCCATTACGCTCTCAACCTTGGCCTTTAAACCGTCTCTGATTGCATTCTGAGCCAGCAGCATACCGTAACCGAACTCAGCGTTATCCTCGAACAGAGAGTTGTCCCATGCAGGACCCTGGCCCTTAGCGTTCATGGTGTATGGTGTGGAAGGTGAAGAGTTGCCCCAGATAGAGGAACATCCAGTTGCGTTTGCGATGTACATTCTGTCACCGAACAGCTGAGTAATCAGCTTTGCGTAAGGAGTCTCGCCGCAGCCTGCACACGCGCCGGAGAACTCAAGCAGAGGCTGCTTAAACTGGCTGCCCTTTACAGTGTTCTCCTTGAACTTTGCAACAACCTCATCCTTGATGGATACCGTCTGGCCAAAGTCAAAGATTGCCTGCTCGCTGAGGCTCTCTTCCAGAGGCTTCATATCCAGAGCCTTGTTGCCCTTCATACCTGGGCAGACATTTGCACAGGAACCGCATCCGGTACAGTCAAGTGCGGAGATGGTCATGGCAAACTTGTAGCCTGGCATACCGGTCATATCCTTCATCTTCATATCGGCAGGAGCCTTCGCAGCTTCATCAGCTGTCATGGCTACTGGACGGATAACAGCGTGAGGACATACATAGGAGCAGAAGTTACACTGGATACAGTTGTCAACATTCCATACAGGAACATTTACAGCAATACCGCGCTTCTCGTATGCGGAGGAACCGGATGGAGTAGAACCGTCAACGTAATCCTTGAATGCGGATACAGGCAGGTTGTTTCCTTCCTGAGCATTTACCTTGGACTGGATATTGTTTACGAAGTCAACAACATCTTTGCGTCCCTCAGTAACTACCTTGTAGTCAAGGCCTTCATCCTCGCAGTCAGACCAGCTTGCAGGAACCTCTACCTTGTGAACGCCCTTAGCGCCGGCATCGATTGCTGCCCAGTTCTTCATAACAACATCCTCGCCCTTGCGGCCGTAGGTTGCCTTTGCAGCTGCCTTCATCAGTTCATTTGCCTTCTCAGCAGGAATGATGCCTGTCAGCTCGAAGAATGCAGACTGAAGGATGGTATTGATACGGGTCGGGCCCATGCCGGTCTCGATACCGATCTTAACGCCGTCAATGGTGTAGAAGTTGATCTTGTGGTCTGCGATGAACTTCTTAACCTGTCCAGGCAGATGCTTCTCAAGGCCTTCCATATCCCATGGGCAGTTTAACAGGAAGGTACCGCCGTCAACCAGCTCCTGAACCATGTTGTACTTGCGTACATAGGAAGGATTATGACAGGCAACGAAGTTTGCCTGACGGATCAGGTAAGTGGATTTGATACGGCTGTGTCCGAAACGCAGGTGAGACATAGTAACACCGCCGGACTTCTTGGAGTCGTAATCAAAGTATGCCTGAGCGTACATATCTGTGTTGTCGCCAATGATCTTGATGGAGTTCTTGTTAGCGCCTACGGTACCGTCAGCGCCAAGGCCCCAGAACTTACAGTTGGTTGTTCCCTCTGGAGTGGTAACTAACGGAGCACCGATCTCCAGGGACAGATTGGTAACGTCGTCCACGATACCGATTGTGAATGGGCTCTTTGTCTCATTCTCAAATACGGCTACGATCTGAGCAGGTGTGGTATCCTTGGAACCTAAGCCGTAACGGCCGGTCTGGATCTTAACCTGATCGAATCTGCTGCCCTTAAGAGCTGCAACAACGTCCAGATACAGAGGCTCGCCCATGGCGCCTGGCTCTTTGGTTCTGTCTAATACAGTGATGGTCTTAACAGACTCGGGAATTGCGTCGATCAGCGCCTGTGCGCAGAATGGTCTGTACAGACGAACCTTGACAACGCCAACCTTCTTTCCCTGTGCAGCCAGGTAATCAATGGTCTCCTCAATGGTATCATTTACAGAACCCATGGAAACGATGATATGCTCTGCATCAGCAGCGCCGTAGTAATTGAACAGCTTGTAGTTCGTGCCGATCTTGGCGTTTACCTTGTCCATGTACTCCTGAACGATAGCAGGAAGAGCATTATAGTAAGGATTGCAGGCCTCTCTTGCCTGGAAGAAGATATCTGGGTTCTGAGCGGAACCTCTGTGGCATGGATGGTTTGGATTCAGAGCGTTCTTGCGGAATGCTGCAATGGCATCCAGATCAGCCATATCCTTCAGATCCTCGTAATCCCAGGTCTCGATCTTCTGGATCTCATGAGATGTACGGAAACCGTCGAAGAAGTTGATGAAAGGAACTTTGCCCTTGATTGCTGCCAGATGAGCAACGGGAGTTAAGTCCATAACCTCCTGTACGCTGGATTCACACAGCATAGCACATCCGGTCTGACGACAGGCATAAACGTCGGAATGGTCACCGAAAATAGATAACGCATGGCTTGCCAGTGCACGGGCGGATACGTTAAATACGCCTGGCAGCTGCTCGCCTGCGATCTTGTAAAGGTTGGGGATCATCAGTAACAGACCCTGGGAAGCAGTATAGGTGGTGGTCAGCGCACCTGCTGCCAGAGAACCGTGTACAGCGCCTGCTGCACCAGCCTCAGACTGCATCTCTGTAATCTGAACCTCATGACCGAAGATGTTGGTTCTTCCGTCTGTTGCCCACTCATCTGTGGCTTCAGCCATAGGTGAAGATGGGGTAATCGGATAAATAGCCGCTACATCAGTAAATGCATAGGAAGCATGAGCTGCTGCATGGTTACCATCCATGGTTTTCATTTTTCTTGCCATTTTGATTTCCTCCTGCAATTAGTGAAATATGTATATGATAGTATACATTTAAGTCCGCCTGTAGGTCTTAGCCCCACGCAAACTGACCTGTATACTATTATAATCAATTATTTAACAAATTGCAAATGCTTAATTGCCATTACTGCAAAAAATACAATGTATACAGTATAATTTGTGCAGGTAGCAAAGAAACAGTCTCCCAACCGCTCTTATCCGAGAACGGTATGGGGACTGTTTCTTATTTTTTCATGATTTTTTATTGTTTTTCACTAAAACCCTATTCTGGTTTCACCGGCACTACTACCGGTGCCTCTCCTGGACCGGAAGCGGCTGTTGTAGCCGCCGTTTCTGCCTGGGACGTGGGGGCCGGGGCCGCCGATGACTCTGACGGCTTGGTGCTGCCCGGTCCGCCCGAAGAGGCTGCCGTTGTCCCGGTACTGCCTCCCGGCTGAGTTTCTGCAGCGCTGGAGGAGGGGGTATAGCCGTCAGGCATTCCGTCCACAGTAGGAGTAACTGTAGTCGCCTGGGTAGTGGTCTCTGCGGGATTTAACACTACGCCGCTGGTATTGCGGTGAACCACAGGCTTATGCCCCTTATAGGTAGTCTTGTGATCCAGTTCTCTGGAAATCTCCTTGCCATCCTTATAGATCACCTTATAGGTTTCCCACCGGCTGCCGGAACTTCCGCTGCTGACCGTTTTCTCTACTCCGGGTTCCAGTGTCTGATCCTCTACATACTCCGGCTCCGGCACTCCCAGATCCTCTACCTTTTTGGATTCCAGATCCCAGGTGATGCCATCATCCAGAATAGGAATACCGTATACGGATACGGTCACCTTCTGATCTGCGTAGCTTGCACGCAGGCCGATGGCTGTACTTGAGTTATTTATAAACTTAAAATCCGGCTGATCCCAGCTGACCGTAGCATCCCGTCCCGGTGTCACATAGCTGGGCTCAAAGGTGTGAGATCTGCGGGAGCTGATCTTCAGGCCGGCCTTGAACACGGCATTATAGAGGGTGGTGGAAACCTGACACACGCCGCCGCCGATCTCCTGAACCACCTCGCCGTTATTATAGGCGGCCGCACCCTTATAGCCCTTTGCCTCCGTACGCTGGCCAACCGTGCCGTTGAAGGAGAACTCCTCTCCCGGCTTCACTACTGTTCCGTTAAGTGCCTCCGCTGCCAGACGGATGTTGGTATTGCGGTTCTTATTTGACGTAGTCGTAGTAGTAAATGTACCGATGGTCTTATACTTCTCTTTTGCGCTTGCCGCTGTAATCTCCGGGGCCGTAACACTGCCGGAAGCTTCGATGCTGGCGTCAAACTTCTTTTCTGACAGGGCTTCTAAAATGTCGGAAGCCAGCTTATCCTGGTCAATGGCAAAGCCATTTTCCTCGCCGGAAAAAATAAACTTGCCGGAAGATGCATCAAATTTGTCAATGGAACCATTTTTTGCCTTTTTATCCCACTTGGCTGCGCAGGCTGCGGCCTCCGCTTTGGCCTGTTCCTCCAGTCCAGCAGTGTCAAGACTGTAGCTTTCCTGAGGTTCTCCGCTGTAGATCTCTTCTAACAGAGCGTCCACCTTGGCCTCCATCAGGTCGTTTACCTCATAAACATCTGATCCATAGGAAACAGTCATGCTCCATGGAAACTGCTTTAAAATTGCTTCCCTTGCCTGGCTCTTTGACATACCTGTAATGGAAACGCCGTCTACCGACACCTCCTTTTCCATCTCCGTCTCAGTCACAGATTCGGTCTGGCTCTGGGTCTCGGTTCCTCCGGTTTTCTTTTCCTTGAACGCCATGGCAATACAGGTAATGACTACAATCAGAATCACACCGGCAATGGCAATGACCTTGTAATTAGGCCCTTTTCTTCTGTGATGGCTGTTGCGCCTTGCGTTCTGCATGGCATTCATCCTGCCTGCCTGGCCGGAATGATAGGATGATGAGCTCCGTGAACTGCCGCGCCCTGCGTTTCCCGCCCCAGTGTTTCTTGAGGTGGTTCCCCGTGAGGCGCCGTGCCCTCTATCTGAACCTTTCGCGCGGCTTCTGCCTGCAGAAGAGCTGCGGTTCCTGCTGTTGTTTTCTAACTGATTCATTTTCCTCACACCTTGTTTAAAATACTTTTTCGTTATTCACAGCTTGTAGTATAACATACTTTACTCAAAATGGAACCGCCTTTTTATATTTTTTTCCTGCGAGTTTCTTCATTTATGAATTTACTGTTACCATATATAAATGAAATATTATGAAACTGTTACCAAAGTATTTCGGAGACTTTTTAACGCTTGATTCATCCCTTGTTTCCATCTGTTTCCAGGCGGCTGCCGGACGCCGTCGCCTTTGACAGCTGCAGCACGATCTCGCTGAAATACCGGGCAGGAACATGGTCCAGAAAAAGCGCCTTGTTATCATCCGCTTCATCGTACACATAACTTCCCCGCTTCACCTCTCCCGCACGGTAAAACCGGACGCTCTCTACCGTAACCTCCTCGTTCTGCCCGGCTATATAGGTACCTGAAAAGTGAAGCTCTGCTCCCAATTCTCTGTCCTCCCGGTAAAATTCAAAGAAGCAGCCTGCATCCTGAACGGAACCTGTATACCAGCCAAGAGACTGCATTTTTCCTATCAGAGAAAGGTCGTTCATCTGTATGCCCTCAAAGCGCTCCAGAGATTTTTTCCCTTTTTCTTCCTCTTCCAGCCGGTACACCGGCCGGTCTAACTGGGAAATAGGCTGAATGATCTCATAGTCCTCCAGCTGCCCCTTCCATGCCTCCAATTCCTCCTTCGTAAGTTCCACGGGATGAACCAGGCCGATCCTTGCCTCCTTCGGCAGCTCATATTCCTCCTCATCTGCTGTGTTTAGGGATCCGTCCTCCATGTAGCGGAAACTGTCGGTCAGCGTTTCTTCCTTATATATTCCCCAGATCAGGCCAATGGCAAAGGGGTGCATCACAGGCTTTTTCGTAAAGAGAGCCAGCCAGTCTTCCTTCTTCCACAGACGCTTGGCAGAAAGCGCCTGTTCCAGCCGCTGTTTCTGATTGGAAACCACAGCTTTCATCTGCTTTTTCATGGATTTAAATTCCTCATAGGCCAGCGCCGCTTTCTCCTGCTCATCACGCTTACCGGGAGCCGGCATATTTTTAAGCTTTTTGCCTTCCTGATCTCTTACCTGTATCTCCAGCTCCGGGGTAATGGTTACAATAAATGACCTTGACCCATAGTCAAACTGCCGTTCCATCCGCTCATCAAATCCCAGATCCGGCACAATCCGGTCAGAGAGTTCCTCTCTGGTCATCCCAAGCTGGGAAGCGGCAAAATCCAGGGCATTGGAGGCCGCGGCCCTGATCTGGCGGAATTTAAATTTTGAAGCGATGCTGTCTACCTTTAAAAGCGCCTCCGGTTCTGGACTCAGGGCAAGTGCGCGGACGGCTTCACAGGCCATGGCTCCTCGTGCATTCGCCGGCCATTCCTGGATCTGATGGGACAGTTTTTTAACCATCAAACTGCCGCCATGGACAGATGCTGCATACAGAACCCATTTTTTCTTGGCCTCCGCCCCCTGCTCCATCCAGCGGTCGAACAGCTCATTGACATAAACAGCAAGCTCTGTTTCATTTAAATCCTCTGCCAGAAAAGCGGCGTCCTGGCTGACTCCAGGATTCGATCCCATACCGGCATAGCTAAGAAGGAACGCCTGAAGGTACTCATCCCCGGCGGTTTCTCCATTCTTTCGGCGCACCTGAGGAAAGGGGGTCTCAAACGCCCAGGACAGCGTCCGTTTTTTGCCGCCTTTATGAAGATTTTTCACCAGTTCCTCCTTCTTTAACGTCCCGCCTGCGGCTGCACCTGTGCCGTTCTCCTGCCCGTCTTCCTGAGCCAGAACCTGAAGCAGAAGCTTTCGCACCTTGGCATTTTTTTCCTTTTCCAGGGCCGTTTCCAAATCAGGACGGTCCTCCGGGTCGTTCCAGGCTGCCAAGGTGCAGACGGCCATTTCCCTTGGCCCTGCTTTTTTATCGGAAAGAAGGGCTTTTATATCCTCTCTCCACTCTCTCTTTTCTTCCAGAATATGTAAAAGCTCTGAACGGACGGTTTTGGCCGTATCCTGGGTATAGGAAAGAATCTCTCTGCGGCAGGTTTCCGGCAGCAGGGCCATGGTCATCAGGCCCAGACGGCGTCCCTCTGCCTCCGACCGGCGGAACGCCTCAGCGACAGCCTGGGGATCTTCCTGAAGCTTTGGAAGAAATACCTTGCGGGAAGCCATATCATAACAACGCGTCTTTGCATCCTCACTGTAAAGTGATTTTAAATTCAGGACAAAGGTCTTGATCAGATGCAGAGCGTCCATTCCGGCATCCTCCATATCCTTGAAAAATTCGGCAAAAGCGGCCTCATCATTTCCCAAAAAAGGATTGCCTGATGATCCAGATGCAAAATAATACCCCTCCTGCCGCAGGAAAATGCAGGCCATACAGCGTTTCACAAACGCCCTGTTTTCCGGTTCCGCTTCACATTGTGCTATCTTATCCCTTAAGCGGTAGCCCCGGTAATAATTTGCATTTTTTACCATATCTTCCTCATAGGGATACAGCGCAGACAGCGGGGCGCTGCCCTGTAAGTATTCCCTCAGCACTGCCGTCTCCGGGCCGTTATCACCTGTCAGCGCCTCTATAACCTCAGCGTTTCTTTGGCGGTTCACCTCAGGCTGGAGCTGCCTATACAAGGCTGTGTCCTTTTCGCGGATCACCTGCATTAAACGGCCAAGCCTGTCCATGTCTGCCCTTTTCAGATATTCCAGATATACTTCCCTGTTCTGCCTGAACTGATATTTTAAGATATTACTGTAATTTTTTAAAGCAGCCCAGGCAATATATGCGCCTGTATCCAGATGAAAGACCTGGTCAAAATCACCGCCCCGCTGTCTGAGGTCTCCGCGGATATCCATTTCCTCCATAGCCATAAGAGCCTGCTCCATATTGGAAGCGAGAAACAGTTCTGCCGTTCTTTTTAAACAGGGAGAGCATTTCATATTTACAAACGCTGTGCCGCATATGATCCGGGTCAGAAAATCATCTTTTGCTATGGGACCGGCCATGGAGCAGACCGCCTCGGTCAGCGGCCCCTGCTCTAAGGCTGTACAAACCTGATTTTTCTGGCTTTCCGAGAGGGACGGGGGGAGCATACTTTCCACCGTTGATACTGCGATTCTCTCATAACGCCTCATAAGCTCCCCGTCCTGCTCATCCATTTCCTCTGACTCTGTTTTCGGATACCGCATTATGAAATAGATTGCTAAGAGAATCAGGCTGCCATTGCTCCATTTTCCTGTGCAGAAATCCAGGGCTGTTTTGATTATTTCAGCAGTTTTTGCCTCCTTCCGCATCCGATCCATCCAGCGGGATGTGAGCATATATTTGTTTCTTCCGATCACTTCCCCTGCCACAGACAGCCATTCTTCCTGCTTAAGTCCCCAGTAATAGCCGTATGTCTTCATAAAGTCGATACCCCAGTAATTTATGGCTGCCATGGCTGCGCAGGTCGACTGTCCCAAAGCAAAAAATACGCGGATCAGCTTTTCGGCTTCTTCCTTCCGTTTTTCACTGATACTGCAAAACAGCTGGCTGCCGGGTCTTACACACTCAGAAGGGAGAGTATAAAAATCCCGTTTTTCCAGGTCATCCAGGACTTCCTGCCCCTTTTCCCCGGAAAGGTATGCCTCTACCTGCTCCCTTTCCTTTTCAGACAATCCGATGGGTTCCAGACTCTCCATGATCTTATCCGTATAGGATTTCTGTGAATGTATCATAGTATTTATCCTCCTTCGCCCGCTTCATAACCTTTGAAGCGTTTTTTCCTGATGTAATAGGCTTCTGCCAGGTCAAAGTCTGTTTTCTGCTTTGCCAGATACAGGTATTCCGTCAGTTTCGTGTATATTTCCATATCCGGGCCATGTTCCGGGTGAAGGCTGTGTCTGAGGGCTTCAAGCTGAACCTCCAGTTCCTTCAGCTGTTCGCCAAGAACGCTTAACCCGCTCTGTTGCGCCTGTTTCTCCCAGCGTTTCAGTCCTTTTATAGTGCTGTCGTGGACGGTGTCAAACCCGCTCTGATAGAGATCTTCCAGCTGCTGGCGGACATTATCTAAAAGTTCCCTTGTCTGGTGAATGGCCTGCATCCTGAGCAGGGCCTTTGTATCCGGCGGCGCTTCTGTATCCGATATCTCCCCTCCTTCCATTCCTTCGCTGTCCGGCGGTTCTTCAGAAACCGGCTCCCACCAGAACAGCTCCAGCGGATGCAGGCACAGCCGTCCGTCCTTCAGATACAGTTTTCCCGCGATCACAGGCGGGGCTGATTCTCCCTGTCTTTCTACCTGTGCAGCAGTCCGTTCCAGATAACGGATGTTGGCATCCTCCTGTTTATCATAAGCCAGTTCTACCAGAAGCTCCCGGCCCGCCTGATCCATAACTGCCATGGAAAATTTCTGTTCTGTCCCGGAAAACTCTGCCCGGCCCCAGATGGCGGCGCGGATCAGCACTACCCGTACCCGCTCTTCCTCCGGCTGCAGCCAACCGCCCCGAAACGGACACTGTTCTTTAAAAAGCCGGCCAAAATCATCGTAAACCCAGGATTGGCCATCCGTGGCCTGAAACCCGTTGTTTCCAGTAATCCGGGCCTGAGTGTCCTGGCTGGATGAAAGACGCCCCGTTTTTCCTGCTTTGGCCTGTTCCAGACAGAGCCTTGCGCCTGCCAGCTGTTTCAAGGTCAGGGGAAGCCCCCAGGGAACGGCTGCTTTTTCCTCTCTCCCCCGCTTTTTCCCACTGTCATAAAAAACAGGACGGGCGCTGGTATAGGTGTACCACTCCTTTGTTTTCTCCTCCAGAAAATATATGGTTTCTCCCTCATATCCGTTTTTACTCTTAAAATATTCCGCCGTAAGCCCAACCAGATGCAAGGTTCCTGCAGGTTCATACTCCATTCGGAACACTCCCCCCAGCTCCTGCGCCTCCCTGGCTGTCCGGACCCGGCTTAAACGGCAGAGACGGCTATACAGGCGGGCGCTCTCCTCCATGAGGGCGGCAGCACTTACCGATGCCCGGCGGCGAAAGTATGCCTCATAGCCCGTGTGCAGGCTTCTAAAGCTGTCCTCAAAGGATGCCAGATCCTCATTATGGCTGATTACAGCCAGCCGTTCCAGAGAGTCCGCACTCTGAAAAGCGGTGCGGGAAAGGCCGGATGCAAATATATCCTCCAGCACTTTTTTCATTTCCAGCGCCCGCTCCCGGATGCGCTCCAGATCCATCCCTTCCGTCTCCTTCTGCTCAAACTCTTCCTCATGAAACTTCTCCGCTTCCAGACGGCACCAGATGGCTGCTGCTGCTCTGTGGGGACAGAAATCCTTTTTCCGGCAGCTGCAGGACGAATATTCAAGCGGCCAAAGAAATCTGACCCGGATATCGGAGTCGGGAAGCTCTACCGTCACCACACTTGAACGAGTGATGTGAGCCCGGACTCCCGTCCGAATTTGCCCCAGTACCTCCTTCAGGCGGCGGGGGCCTAATGTGCGGATGAGTCTGGCGGGGGGAATATCTATGACGGCTGACCAGACCCGCTGTGAGGAAACGTCCGGCGTCTCAGAAGGTTCTTTGGAACTGTCTTTCTTTTCTCCCCCCTGGGCATCCGAACTATAGAGTTCCCTCAGAGCCAGCACTGCCTGCACCATATGCCTGCATACAGACCGCGAAGGACAGCTGCAGCTGCTTTCTGCAAGCACCGGCTTTACCGCCACCTCTTCTTCCCCTGTTTTTACCCGTATTTCATTTTCCCCGGTTTCCAGAACCTGAACCGGGATGGTTTCCATATCCTTATGAGCCCGTTTGACGGTGCCCCTGTTGCTGATGCCGGACAGATATTCGTCATCTGCCCCGGCCAGTATCGTCTTCCAGTCTGTCATGCTATGATCTTTCCCATCCATTCTGCCAGCTGCTCCGGCGTCATGGCTCCTACATGAGCCCCCAGCCGGGCCATATGTTCTGCCGCATTTCTGTCATATACAGGCTCTGCTTCATGATCCAGCGCAGTCAGGGCAACAAACTTCGCCCCGCTTTCCACGATATCTTTTACTGCGCCGAGCATATTCTGATAGCTGCCGCCCTCATAGAGATCGGATACCAGCACCATCACTGTCCTTGCAGGACTTTCCATCAGCGTCTCGCAGTAGCGCAAAGCCCCTCCAATGTCCGTTCCTCCCCCCAGCTGGACGCTCATTAACGTTTCTACCGGATCCTCCACATATCCGCTTAAATCCACCACGCTGGTATCAAAAATCACCAGCCGCACATCCATTACCGGCAGTCTGGCAAAAATTCCGGCCATCACGGCGCTGTGGATCACGCTGTCCAGCATGGAGCCGCTTTCGTCCACACAGAGAATCACCCTCCAGGGGCTGTGGCGTTTGAGCCTGCCGTAAAAATATACATCTTTTAAGAGCAGCTGTTTTTTCTCTGTATCATAATGCTTCAGATTCATCCGTATGGTCCTTTTTATATCCAGATTGCGCACAGAGCGCACCGGGCTGCCGGACGAACGGTCAATGCGTCCCGTAAGGGCGGGGCGGATCTCCTGCTCCATCTGCTTTGCAAGCTCCTGCGCCACTTTTCTTACCACTTCCCTTGCCATCTCAAGAACCGGCCCCTTCATCATGGATTTCAGCTCCAGAACCATTTTCAGGAGTTCTCTGTTGGGCTCCATGCGCTTTAATACCTCAGGATCTGTGAGAAGTTCTGTCATTCCATATTTTTCCAGAGCATGGCGCTCCATGATTTCTGCGGTTGATTTCGGAAAGAGACGACGCAGCTTTTCGATCCAGGAAGGCACCGTAAGCTCCGACGCTCCGGTTCCTCCCCTCCGCTCCTTTCGTATGTCCTGATCTTCCCCATATTCTCTGGAATAGAGAAAATCCAGAACCTGATCCATTTCCTCATAGGGCAGCTTTCCCGGCGTGAAGCCTACGGCCCCGTCAGAATACCTCCCCAGGGCCAGACGCCACCGGTTCAGTATCTCCTTTTCATCCCTCATCCTGTTTTTTCCTCCATGGCCGTTTTTACATATTGTTCCAGTTCCTTTCCATAGGATAATACTCCGGGAAGCACCGGCTGTCCGCCTGTTTCCAGTCGTTTTTCACCATGAAGTCCGGCTGCAAGGCTGCCGATCCGGCGCAGCTCCCCTGGAGTAAAGCAGCCGAAAGCCAGACGCAGCTGGGGAAGCAGTTCCATAAATTCGCCATCTTCAACCTCTCCGAAAAAATAATCCAGCATAGCGATAAAACCATTTTCCGCAAATACAAGATCCCTGGCCGTGAAGAAAACACCTCTGAAAAAAAGCGCCGTCTTAAGAAGCCTGTCGCGGGTACCTGACAGGTATCCTCTTGCAGCCTGCTCTGCCTCCCCGGCCTCCTCTCTCCCGCTTCCGTACAGGATTCCGTGAATACAGCCTTCCAGCCCCGGATGAAGGTCTCCATCCTCTCTCATCCGTCCCAGCGCATCAAAATAGTCCTCACGGCTGCAGCCAGGGCGTCCTCCGGTCTGGTACAGCAGCTTCAGGGCTTTCATGGTCATATCCAGATCCTCTTCCCTGATTCGGGTCATAGAGGGAAGAAGAATCACCAGCTTTTCATAGCAGCCCTCGATCAGCTTCTCAAAGGGGAGGAACACACGATAAAGCCCCTGCAGTTCCTGCAGCATACGCAGGCGGGACAATGCCTCTGCCACCGCATAAAACCGGGTGTCCTCCAAAATAATCCGGCTCACTGTCTCATAAACCGGCTCCATCTCCCGCTCCAGCCCCATTTCAAAGGCAGACGTTAAAAGGAGCGCCGCCTTTTCGGCATCCTGTTCCTGCTTCAGCCGTTCTCTTGCCAGGCTGACCGCCGCCTCTTCTATGGTGGCTCCATGAACCGATACGTCCATAAGGGCCGCCCCTGTGGAAGGCCGCCAGCCATAGACCCAGGTTTCCCGCATCATATTCCGGTCGCGATTCAGGCGCAGATCCGGCCCTCTTGTCTTTCTGGCAAAATCAGCCCCAAGAAACAGAAGGCGGTTGAAAAACTTGCTCTCATCTCTGTGCTTTTGATTGGAGAAGGGTGTCAGGATCCGTTTGGCCTCCAGAGCCGACCGGCTGCGGATCCCAAAGCCGGCGCACTGGCGCTCAAAATCCCGGATCAGAGGCGGAACCTGCGCCTGATCGCAAAGCTTTCCCAGACGTGTGCCGGTCATACGTTTTTTAAGAATCCTCAGCGGCCGATCCGTGGAAAGCGTACATTCTCCCTTTATAAAAGAAGCCAAAACAGCGTCCTTCAGTTCCCAGGCTCCCGGCTCTTTCTTTTCGCGGAGCATGGCCAGACCTCTGGCCTGTTCTAAGGCGCAGATCTCGTCATAAGCAGTAGGAACGCCCTCCTTTTGCCTTCCCTCCCGACCGGTCTCGATCAGAAAGTCCAGAACAGCCTCTTCATAGACGCCGTTTTCAGGGCCGATATGTTCCAGTTTTTCCCATATTTTCTGATAAAATCCGGGAAAAGGCATACCGCTGGCATATCCGCTCCAGGCATCGGTTTCCTCCATGGAATAGGGCATAAGGTAAACGCCTTCCTCCCCGTTCAGACCAGAGGCAGCACGGTCGGAAGTTTTTCCTGTCAGGGCTGCCGGTTCCGTTTCTGATACCCTTTCCTCCCTGGATTTTCTAATGTATTCCTCCAGGCCTGGCGTATGGAATCCGCCCGTTACCGCCAGCACCCGTCCATTTTCTCCCAGTTCCCTGGCCTTCTTTAAAAGCTTTCCTGCCATGAAGCGTTCTCTGGCTTCACAGCCTTCGCTCCTTATCTGTTCTGGGGGCGTATCCTCCCGGATGATCCTGCAATAGCCAAGGAGCATTTGAAACCATTTCTCATCCTCCATCCTAAGGCCGCGGATCTCAAAATACTTCTCCCAGAATTCCTCAAAGGAACGCAGTCCCGTCCGCTCACAGAGCCGGTCCCAAAACTGACTGCCCGATAACAGCCTGTCCCCGCTGCTTCCCTTTGTGCGGCTTTCTTCACAGGCTGCCAGGATCTCCCGGTAGGGCAGATCCATAAAACAGCTCTCGATCCCCTGTGTCTTACATTCCCGCAGGGCCGCCAGTTCCGGCGAGTAGTCCAAAAAAGGGTAGTAGCATTTATAATATCCCTCTTTGTCCCCGATCTCCCCTTTTATATCCTGGTAGGAACAGTACACCGCAAAAGGCGCTTTTGTTTCTTCATGGGTCATCACAGGAATCAGGGACTGTGCATTTTCAGGCCCTTCGATCAGCACCGCATCCGGTTTCAGCCGCCGGATCATCCTTCTTATATGCCAGGCACAGGCGGGACTGTGATGCCGCACAGGAAGAAGGATTATTTCAGCCATTTCCTTGCTTCGTAGTATCTGCTCCATATTCCGCCCTCTCTGCTGCTCTTATCCCGGATCACGGTAGAAAAATATGCTCTCACCTTCTCCAGGTCGTCCTTATTTTCCTTGGAAACAGCGCCTGTCAGGTTCTGAACCAGACAGTCCACATCCATCGTACCGTCCCCGTAATAGTACCCGGAGATCATGGTCTGATAATACACGGATACCGCCTCTGCCGTACTCATCACAGCTGCCGGCCGGTCGATACGATGACCTAAAGACGAAACGCCCTCCCGCAGTTCATGATAGGTAGACGCTAAAAGTTCCGCCGCATCCTCATCAGGCTCCATTTCCACATGATTTTCCCTTGCAAGGCTCTCCACTTCATTTAAAATAATCTGTTTTTCCATGGCAGCCTCGCGGATCGGCTGAACGGTTTCAAAATTGAAACGGCGTTTTAACGCGCTGCTCATCTCATTGACGCCCTTATCCCTGGTATTGGCCGTTCCAATTACGTTAAAACCGGGAGCAGCAAAGAGGAACCCCTCGTCTCCCAGCTCCGGGATATTTAACAGCTTGTCGCTCAGTACACTGATCAGGCTGTCCTGGATTTCCGCCGGTGTACGGGTGATTTCCTCAAAACGGGTGATGATCCCTTTTTCCATCCCCGTATAAAGAGGCGCAGGAACCAGCGCCCTGCGATCCGGCCCATTTGCCAGCAAAAGGGCGTAATTCCAGGAATATTTGATCATATCCTCCGTGGTTCCGGCAGTACCCTGAATGGTATTTGTACTGACACCGCTGATAGCCGCAGAAAGCAGTTCCGACAGCATGGTCTTTGCAGTACCCGGCTCTCCTACCAGCATAAGGCCCCTGTTTCCGGCCAAAGTAACGATGCTCCGTTCCACCAGGGCATCATTGCCGAAATACTTCCTGCAGATCCGGCAAACGCCGCCGGAATAATGGATTTCCTTCTGGCTTCCCAGAATAAACGTCCGTACTGCTTTTGGGGAAAGTTTCCAGTTCTCAGGGCGGAGGCCGCTGTCATTTTCCCTCAGTGCCTTGAGTTCTTCCTGATACCGGGTTTCTACCGGCGGTTTGATCCATTTCTGCTCCATCTGTCGTGTCCTCCATCTAAACTGTAAGCAACGATTCAGCCATGCCGTCGTCTTGTTTTCAAAAAGCATGAAAGCAAGAAGCTTTGGCTATCCTCCCTATGTCAATTTGTACAGAAATATGCTTATGTAAGCCAGCTTGCAGCACATAGTTTTGCACAGATTGCCCCATGGCTGAACAGTTACAACGGTAATAGGAAATATATGTCTCAGTATAGCAAATTTCTCCATACTGTGCTACTATATAATAAGTAAAAGAAACAAAAAGGAAGGGAAAACCAATGGGGCTTATTGATCTGCACGTTCACTCTGACGCTTCTGACGGAAGCTTTCCCCCAGCCCAGGTAGTGGCTCTGGCGAAGGAGGCCGGCCTTAAGGCCATAGCTTTAACAGACCATGATACTACGGCTGGGATCCCGGAGGCTTTAAAGGCTGGAGAAGAGTCAGGGATAGAAGTAATACCCGGCATCGAGGTATCCAGCCATTATGAGGGGCATGAGATCCATATTCTGGGATTGTTCGTAGATCCATCGGATCAGGGACTGGCGGATTTTCTCCAGGAGATGCGCAGCCGCCGCGGCTGCCGCAACGAGGAAATGCTTCACAGGCTGGCAGCGGACGGCATTTCATTCACAGCCTGCGAGCTTTACGGGAACAACCCTGATACCGTAATCACAAGAGCGCATATTGCCCGGGCCATGGTTCAGAAGGGAATCTGCTCATCCGTGGAACAGGCGTTTAAAAAATACCTGAATTATGGCGGCCCCTACTGTCCGCCCAAGGAGTACATGGAACCGGAAGCCGTGGTAAACATACTCCTGAAAAACGGAGCATTTGCAGCTTTGGCCCATCCGTTTTTATATAAGCTGGGGGATAAGAAAACCGAGGCTCTCATCGCCCGCCTGGCAGACATGGGTATGAAAGGCCTGGAGGTCTACCACTCCTCCAACCACAGGTCAGAAAGCCGCAAGCTTCAGGAAATGGCGTATCGATACAGTCTTTTTCCCACCGGCGGCTCTGATTTTCACGGAACCTGCAAACCCGATATCGCTATTGGAAAAGGCCGGGGCGGACTGCGGGTATCTGAACTTCTTCTTAACGACATCAAACATTGTATTTCTTGTAACGGTCTGGTATAATCGGGCTGTGGGGCATATTACCCGGACAAAAAAGGAGGATGCTGTATGAAAGTCCAGAATGTTACAGATGTAGAGAAATTTTTTAAAGTGATCGACGAATGTAAGGGAACCGTAGAGCTGGTATCTCCTGAGGGCGACCGCATAAACTTAAAATCAAAACTGGCCCAGTACCTGTCCATTGCCTCCATCTTCGCCAACGGCTATATCAGAGAGCTGGATCTGGTGGCCCATGAGAAGGAGGATATTGAACGGCTGATCAAATTTATGTATCAGGGCGAGTGAAAAAACGAGCAGGATTAAACCCCAAAGGCGATACTGTCAAAGGTATAAGCCTTTGGGGTTTTATATATCAAAAACAGACCTCCATCAGCCAATGCATGGATTAAATACATACTTTTTTCGGCTGATAAAGATCCGTTTTTAAATTCCTATCCTATATTATGCTCCCCGTCTTCACTCACCGTTACAGGACATTGTGTCTCTTCTTTTTCTTTCCGCTTCAGTCGTTCATTCACCTCATCCCTCAAAAGGGTATAAAGCACTGAACAAAGGGGGATAAAGATCAGCATACCGGGAACTCCCATCATGCTGCCGCCCAGGGTAACGGCGGCAAGAACCCAGATGGATGGAAGTCCTACTGAGTTTCCTACCACATGGGGATAAATCAGATTTCCTTCGATCTGCTGAAGTACGAAAAATACCACGCTAAAGAGCAGAGCATCCATAGGGGAGGTGATGAGCATTAAAAAAGCTCCTATTCCCCAGCCGATAAAAGCTCCGAACACCGGGATCAGCGCCGTAAAGGCGATGAGAACACCGACTAAAAGCGCGTAGGGCAGATCCAGAATCATAAGGACAGCAAAAAACATTGAACCCAGGATCACCGCCTCCACACACTGGCCTGCAAGAAAACTTGAAAATGTCTTTGAGGTCAGAGCGGCGATCCGCAGAGTCTCTTCTACTACCGATTCCGGCAGAAACGCCCTTAAAAGCTTCTTCATCTGACGGCTTAAATTTTCCTTTTGAAGCAGAATATACATGGAAAAAATAAAGCCGATCAGGAAGGTAGACATCCCGCTTACAATGGAAACAGCGGCGGAAACAGTGGTATCCAGCATGGAACTGGCGCCATTCTTCAAAAACAAAAGGGTCTCATTCAGAATCTTTGGCCAGTCAATATGCACCTGTTCAATCTGCGTCAGTATCTGAGGATTTTCCGCAAAAAGCCGTTCCAGCTGTTCCCTGACCTCCACAAAAAATACGGGGATGCTGTTTTGGAGGCTCCAGAGCGTCCGAACCAGCTGGGGCATCACAACAAACATGACCAGAAACAGCACACCTGCTACGAAGAGGATCGAAGCGATCAGGCTGAGAGGGCGTTTTAAGCGGCTGTTCTTTTTAAACACCCGATCCAGGCTTGTCTCAATCCAGCGCATGGGCACATTCAGGATAAAGGCAATAACTGCGCCAAGTATGAAAGGGGCGGCCATGTGTACGGCAGAAGCCAGAAGCTCCAGCACTCTTGTATAATTGATGCCTACAATGACTGTTACCACAGTAAAAAGGATCAGTCCCCGAATTTTATTGATAGTATCACGATTAAATTCCATTCTTATTTCCTTTTCTTTATAATTTTCCTGTTTCTTCCAGGAAAACAAGGCGGATCTGCTCTCTTGTTCCTTTAAAGGTTCCCTGAGCCATCAAGGCGCTGCCCCCGCCCCGGCCGTCAAGCCTTGCATTCATGGCTTTGCTCAAAGCCCTCATATCCGCCTGACTGCTGCCAAGAGCATACTGATAAATGCCATCGGAGTCATTTCCGGAAAATACCCCTGCGATCTTCCCCTTATTCTGCTCATAAAGCAGAGTGGCAAACTGACGCAGCTGCACCGGCTCCATGCCTTCCTCAAAAAACTCCTCGGCCCCCTGGCTCTCAGGACATACCGCCAGCTTTAACCGGAAGATCTTCTGCCACATTTCCCCAATCTGTCCATCTTTGTGCTGACCTTCATTTTTCAGCTTCTCCACTGCCTCCGGCACCAGCGCTACCTTGGCGGAAAGCAGGTTGGAAATGCGGATCTCATCCTTTAAGCGCTCTCTGTAATCAAGAAGGGCCAGACGGCCGCAGAGCATGGAAATGCGCACGCCGCCCTTATAGTGGATCATAGTCCTTGTCTTAATTATACCCACCTCGCCGGTGTTTTCTACATGGGTGCCGCAGCAGGCGCATACGTCCGCGCCGGGGATCTCTACAATCCGCACCTGGCCTGTGAGCTCTTTTTTGCTTCTGTAATCCAGTGCATCCAGCTCCTTTGATTCGGGATAGAGCGCCTTAACCGGCACGTTGGCATAGATGATCTCATTTGCCTCGTCCTCCAGCGCTTCCAGCTGCTTTTGAGTGAGTACGCCGTTAAAATCAATGGTGACTTCCTCTGTCCCCATATGGAACCCCACATTGTCATAGCCATAATGCTTATGCACAAGGCCGGACAAAATATGCTCCCCCGTATGCTGCTGCATCAGGTCATAACGTCTTTGCCAGTCGATCACTCCCTCGGCCAGAATCCCTGTCTCAATGGGAGCCGCCAGTTCATGTATAATCTCCCCTCCGCGCTCATGTACGCTTAAAACAGGGATGCCGTTGACTGTTCCCGTATCATAGGGCTGTCCGCCTCCTTCAGGATAAAAAGCGGTCTGGTTAAAGACGGCTTCCCAGGTGCCTTTCTTTGAAGCTGTGCATTTTAACACGGTACACATAAAACTTTTTACATAAGGTGATCCGTAGTATAAACGGTTTTGGTCCATTTTTCCTCCTCCGGTCCGATCTGTTGTTCCGGTTTCTTTACACTTTTGCCCGGAACAGGACTCTAACCGATTATACTACATTTTGTCAGGCTCTTCCATTTAATTTTTTCTAAAATTTTTCCTTCTGATCAGAAACATGAGCAAGCTTTCCTACATATGATACATTGTAATCAAACCTTTATGGAGGAACAACAATGAGTGATGTAGCAGCAACAAATTGCGGATGCGACTGCGGGTGCGGATGCCAGTCGGGAGGCGGCTTTAATATTATCTGGCTGATCCTGATCCTGTGCTGCTGTGGCGGCGGTGGCTTTGGAGGCGGATGCTGTGACAACAACCGCGGCGGATGCGACATCATCTGGATCCTTTTGATCCTGTGCTTCTGCGGCGGCGGAAACAGTTTCTGCTGATTCCACAGTATGTCCTAAGCCAGCACCGGAACCTTTTGTTCCCCGAACATAAGGCCGACGGCCGACGGATGCGGGTATGCGTCTGAAGGCCGGCGGCCTTGTTCTTTTGCCTTACCAGGAACTGTCAAGCAGTTTCCTCAAAAAAAAAGCCGGCGCAAGTGCCGGCCTTTTTCATTCCTACTCTCCCATAGTCTCTGCCGGCCACGGCCCTGCCGATCCAGGGTTTTTCCTGTCCCGGTTTTTCCCGCCCCGTTTTTTCTTATCCTGATTCTGCCTTAAAAGACAGGCCTCATCGATTTCATAAACTGCATTTCCATCTATAATAAGCTTTGCATACATTTTCCGTCTCCCCTTTTCTTTTGCCGGATGCGCACGTTCGCTCCGGCACATCAGGGCCAAAGCGGCTGCCCTGCTATAATATATGCATGGGACACAAGAGAGCCGCATATGTTTAAAACAAAGTATGGAAACAGGTGAAAATGCTTATGGTTTCCTCTGAGGAAAACAGCGATTATAAACTGACCGATCTGGACTATCTCATCGGCGACCACCATCTTCAGATGATAAAAGCGGCTCTCCCCTTTTTTGACGTGCCGCAGCAACGGGCCGTATCTGTATTTGTAAAGTTTCAGGAGCTGAAAAAAACGTTTGAGCTTTTTGAGACAGAGGAAGTGGCTTCCATGGGAATCTGCTCTCTGGAACAGCCTCAGTCCCGCGGCTCCGTCCGGGATCTTTTAAAGGCCATCCGCCCTTATGCCAATCCCATGGAGCAGGATCTGATCGATATGACCGGAGCGTTTATGGAAGGGCAGACGCCCATGGAACAGCTGCGCCGTTTTTTATCTCCGGAGCAACAGTCCCGCTTTGAGACCATGCAGATGGTGATCACAGCTCTGCAGGCCATGGCATAGCAGTATAAACGATTAAGGTTTGGCACTATCAGCCGGAAAGGATTACATAGCCTATGGATAACAGTTGGAAAAATGATCCGAGACTAAAAGCCATGGATAAGGAAAAACTGGATCTTCTGACCCGCTTTGCAGATCAGGTAAGCCAGTCAGAAAAAGAGCAGCTTCCCCAGGCTCTCATGGCCATCCATAGCGAGGCCAGAAAGCAGGGAATCCGCTTTAACGACAAGGAAACCGCTCTCCTTGTCAATATTCTCAGTGCCCATATGGCGCCCCAGGAGAGAAAGAAGATCGATCTCTTAAAAATGCTGTCAAAGAAAATAGTTGGAAAATGAGTGCTGCAGGAAATAACGGACGGCAAAAACAGATGCAGCCGCCCGTTATTTCCCTGCGCCCTTTCATTCTCCATTTTTCGGGCAGGCACCGTCTCCTGCAACGCCTCATTTTTTGGTTCCATGTAAGGCCTGACGTATAATATAGGATGCCTGATCCGCTTCCTTTTTGTCCGCATAAATATAATATGTGTCCAGCCGTCTAAGCGTATCTCCCCACGCCGTGGTTCGCCCTCTGCCCATCACATTCATACTGGCTCCATTTTCCAGTTTAGTTTTAAACGGAATCCCCTGCTCTCTCAGGGCTGTCACTGCGCGAAAATACTGTTCCTGATCCATTGTCACAAAAACTTCTTTCTTCTGAAATCCAAACATGAAAACCTCCTTTTCCGATTTTGTTTCTGCGCTTATATCCTTATATTATATCATGTCTTTTTTATAAAGTCTCTTATATTCTCCTTTTGAATATCCATGTATATTTCCTTTGAAACCGTCTCGACTTTCTTTACGGATGTGCCGCCCGGCAAAAAACATGATATAATGCCATATGTTTAAGCGCTTAAACAGACCGGAGGTAAAATAATTTTGGAACATATGAAACAGGATATCTCACGACTGCAGTATGAATTCAAAGAGTGTCAAAAACTGTTTACTGCATTGGGAGATGAAACGCGCCAATATCTCTTATGCGTTCTGCTTAACTGTGACTGCCAGGGAAGCAGGGTGATCGAGCTGGCGGAAAAGACCCATTTGTCACGGCCGGCCATTTCACATCATATGCAGATCTTAAAGGATGCAGGCATTGTAAAGTCCCGAAAGGATGGAACGTGTATTTACTACTATTTAGATCCTGATAAGCAAAAAATAGGGCAGATGGAGCACCTTTTTTCTGAAATCAAACGGATCGCAGGACAGGCTCCTGACAGGAGCGGAACGGACAGGTTATAGCCTGTAAACAAGCAAGGAGGAATCAGCTATCATGGAATTGTTAGAAGCCATTGAGAAAAGACATTCAGTACGTTCATACGAGGATCGGGAAATAGCCCCAGCCGTCAGGGATGAATTATCCGCTTTTATACAGCAGTGCAATCAGGAAAGCGGGCTGCATATGCAGCTGGTTTTAAATGAACCCAAAGCCTTTGGCAGTTTTAAGGCACATTACGGAACCTTTTCGGGGGTAAAGAATTATATTGCGGTAATCGGAAAGAAGTCTGCCTCTCTGGAAGAGCGATGCGGCTACTACGGGGAAAAGGTTGTTTTAAAGGCCCAGCAGCTGGGATTAAATACCTGCTGGACAGCCATGACTTACAGTAAAATCAAATCAGCATTTCAAATTGATCCCGGCGAGAAGCTTTGTCTCGTGATCGCAGTCGGCTACGGAAAGAACCAGGGAACCGGACATAAAATTAAAGAGCCTGCAGCAGTAGCCCGGTCTGAAAAACCCTGGCCGGACTGGTTCTCCAAAGGCGTACAGGCAGCACTTCTCGGAGAATGTGAAACTTTTTCTGTAAAATTAACTACGATAAGGTCCTTCTATGATAAAATAAATATCATTAGGAGGGCTTTTTACTATGGCAAGACAAAAGAAACCGGTTCACAGAGTTGAAATGACAG
>NZ_BLTJ01000013.1 GCF_013282095.1 Enterocloster alcoholdehydrogenati | reverse complement strand
ATCTTAAACCGTTTTACTTGGTTTTTGTTCTGAATTTTCTCAAATCCAAAGGTCTAAACCAAACCTTTTGAATTGTTAGAATTTTCAGGGTTTTACATACTGTTTAATCTTCAATTTTCAAGGAACTTATTTGTTGTCTCTCGGCAACAACTCTGATATTTTAACACAGATCTTTTTGCCTGTCAACAACTTTTTTATTTTATTTTTTCGTTGTCTTTTTCAACAGCAACTTTTATATCTTATCACAAGCATCTGTATCTGTCAACAACTTTTTGATCTTTTTTAAGATCCTATCCACTGTTTTCGCAGTGGAACTATAATATACCATCTTCTTAAAAGGTTGTCAAGGTAATTTGTTTATTTTTTTACATTTTTGGCAGCTATTCAGCCATATGTCAATTTGTACATAGATATGCTTATGTAAACCAGCTTGCAGCGCATATTTCCGCGCAAATTGCAGCATGGCTGAATAGCTGCCATTTTTGAGCTTAATTTCACATTTGAGAAATCAACATCAAGCCCACAGCTTTTCATAAGCAATTTTACATTTTACTCTGCTCTTCGGAGCGCTGTTTACATACTCATGAATCTGAAATATTTCAGCACAGAAGAGGGCTCTGCCTCAGATTTACCGATGCAGAGCCCATAGAAATCAAAAACTTCCTTTTATGAATCCTCCAAGGAGAATACGAAGAGGATTGTATTGATATAAAAATGACAGCCAAGCACTGCCATTTACCTGCTGTTCCAAAATCTGGCCGGCAGCAGTAGCGGCAAAACAGTTAAGCAGCGCACCCGCAATCCAGAGGATCAAAAGACCTTGAGCCAGTCCAAGAAGCGCCCCTGCGATCTGGTTCAGTCCGCACAGTATGGGAAGTCTTGCGATCAGATCCAGCCAGCGAATCAAAATCCGAATAAGAATATATGCCAGCAGAAAGATCACAAAACCGCAGACTGCATTGATCAGAATATCCGCCAGATAGGTACTGATATATTCCGCGAACTGATCCACTCCAAGAATATGGTAAAATTCACTGTTATTATTTTCCAGCAATATATCTTTGACGGACTGAGGAAGTTTCATATTCTCAATGGCTATGCGCTGAGCAGCAGGAAACTGGACTTCCTGTGCGGAGGGTGCCTGCCAGCCAGACGCATTCAGAATTGTCCGAGCCGCGCGATCACGTATTTCAGGATTGGCCCGGATAAACTCCGTTGCCGCCGGCGCAGCCATTTTCACCAAAAGAATAGTAAGCACCAGCGCTCCTACGGAAACACACTGCCTTAGAAATCCCCTGTGGTGGCCATACAATACCATTCCTATTAAAAATACAGCTGCCGCTATGGGCAGCCCGTGTTCTGTTATCATGATTTAACTTCTTTCCGTTGTTATCTATGTTATTTTTAAAAGTTCCAAACCGTATTTCTGACCTCTATAATACCCGATCACGGATAAAGGCTGCCACTCCGAACTGGTCATTTGTCAGCGTAATATCATCTGCCGCAGCTTTTACCTCATCTGAAGCATTTCCCATGGCAATACCAATTCCAGCGGCTTTCAGCATCGGAATATCATTTTCACCATCTCCAAAAGCCATCGTGGATGCTACAGGGACAGAAAGATAGTCTGCCAGCCAGAGGAGGGCATTTCCCTTTGTAGCATCCCGGGCATTGATCTCCAGATTATTGTACATTGACGAACTGATGGCAAGTCCAGGAACCACAGACAGCGCTTCTCTCAGAACCTCCTTCTCGGAGGGGTCAGCCAGAAATATATTTACCTTTTCGGCGCTGCTCTTTGTCTCCTCCATATATTGGTAGATATCAGGCACTACATCTCTGGTTGCACGGACCATTTCCTGAAGCACCGGACGCAGGCCGTATTCCTCCATATGTTCAAAAAAATCCGGCTGCGTGATACCGCGTCCATTTACATAAGGGTCATACATAACATGATAGCCTCTGGCAATACCCATAACTTTCAGGGCCTGTTCGCTGGTCAGGACACACCTGTTCAATGGGGTATTTGTTTTTAGATCCATCACTGCGCCTCCGTTCGTAGTGATAGCATAGCGGACACCCGGAAGATCCCGAAGGATCCCAGGGATCCCATCTACAGCCCGTCCCGTGGCAGGAACAATATGGATCCCCAGGCGGGCGCACTGTTCCAGGGCCCGACGGTTTTCTTCAGACAAATGCTTTTCACTGTCTAAAAGGGTGCCATCCAGATCCAGGGCGATCAGACAAATCTGGTTCATCATATGAAATGCTCCTCTTTCAGAACAAGAAGTCCTGCTTTGTCATATTTGGATGAGAAAATTCCGGTCATCTTCTTAAAGAAGGTAGGATTCTCCGCACGGTCTGCCGCCTCTTCGATCAATGCTTCCGCAGCAGCTTTTGTGAGACGCTCGCCGTCTTCTTCCATAATCTCGATCCGCTCATAAAGAGCCAGCATACTCTTCCCGGAAATGCTGCAGTCAATACTTCCAGCGTATTCACAGGCATATTTTGCAAATTCGTCAATATCCATCTCCAGCTCCGGCTCATTCGTTTCTGGCTCCTGCACGGGCTGCCTGGGCGGCTCAGGTACCAGCGGAATAGCCTGACGGCGTTTTGGCGCTGCCTGGGGCTGTCCAGGCGTTTGAGGTGCCGTCAGACGGGATACGGGGGCCGTATGAGCAGCAGGACGGGCAGCCATTCCAGATGTCATATCTGTCTGGGAGGTGCTATCATTTACAGAACGTGTCTGATCCGCAAAGGATCTGGCTGTTGTATGCGAAACAGATGACGGACGATATGGCTTATCCTCTGCTAAAGACCGGGCTGCGGAGCTTTCTTCTGACAATCCACCGCCCTCTGAGGCGCTTTGGGACGCCTGTGGGCGAACCGCAGCCTGATAGGCAGGACGGGCCGGGAGGATTCCCGGTTCCTCTGGCATCTCATCCTCGGATACAACCGATCCGAAGGCTGAAGGACGGCGCGGCGCATCCCCCCGGGATATCTCAATTCCGGCTGACGGCCGGATCGGAGCTGATGGAGCAGGCGCTCTATGAAGCTCTACAGAGCGCACCGGGCGGTTATCCGAACCGGAAACAGCCGGTTCTTCCTGCGTTCCATCGGAAATGCCAATACACTCAAACCGCTTTGCAAGTCCAGGGTAAACTCTGTGAAGCTCTTCCAGACGTTCCGCCGTATCAATGAGAACAACGCTCATGCCGGTTTCGTCTCTGGCCATAAGCTGATTTAGTTCCTGAAGGATGGCTTCATTCATGTCTCCAGCCTGTTCAATGATGAGATCTTTTCCCGTCAGCTTATCTGACAGTGTAAAAATGCCTCTATGGTTCAATTTTGAACCTGTGATCTTCGCAGCCTGATTTTTAGCGCCTGTTTCCTGGTGAATCCGTTTTAATGTCTTTACAGCCAGTTCAAATCCCTCTTCCGGTTTTTCCGCCTCAATCATCAGATGGTTGGAACCGCTGTATACGGGACCTTTTTTCAAATGGCGAATATCTGTAAGTATCTGGGTCTGAGCGGCCTGCGTTTCTTCGCTGTATCCGTGTTCTTCTGCAAGACGGGACATCTCCTTTGCAAGATCCTCCTGAACCTCTGCCTCATGTATGTGTGCTCTGAGCATATCGTCGTCTGTTTTGGCAGCCTGTAAAGAGGGCTCGCACTCAGGCTGCTCCTCCTGTGTTTCACTTGCATACACGGTTTCCTGATAAGCCTCATCTTCTGCCACAGCCATTTCTTTTGAAGCCGTATCATAAGATTCTGTATCCATTTGCGCGCCCTCATCCCCGTCAAATGAAAGGGCGGCCGTATCATCCTCTTCTGTTTCTGTATCGTCGGAAAAAATCGGGGCAAAGGCATCTGTTTCTTCAGGAAATTCCTCTGTTTCCGCGTATATATCAGTCTCAGGAGACTGTGTGGGAAGATCATCGCAGCACTCATCCTCTGCAGCCAAATTCCCTGCGCCGCCGTCCGTTTCCCTGGCCGACGTATCGGATACGCTTTCATAATCCGCTTCACCTGCAGGCTCTGGCACCGCACCGTAGGTTTCCTCCGTCACGCTATCATGACTCTGGGCGTCAATAGGAAGAACCATAGGCTTTCTTTTGTCATATTCCTTCTCTACTTCCTTTAATCGAGCCTCATATTTGTCCTTATTTTCCATCAGATCCATCTGGTAGCTGGTCAGCGGAGCGTACTGAACCTTCAGGTCAATGGCCTTGTCCACATATTTTCCTGTGCCAAACATCAGCATGATCTTGTCACAGGTCATGACGCAAAGCTGCTCCATGTGTGCCGCATTGTAAAGTTCGGCCAGTTCGTAGAGCCATTTTTCATCCAGTTCCACGTTGCAGTACTGCTCCAGCGTGTGAATCAGCTGCTCTACGGGAGCGCCTTTTGCACCCAAAATCAGGTAGCGCAGAATATACTGTCTTGGATCTTCGGGAGCCAGGTCGCAGAATTCTCTGTAGTAGTCCTCTGCCTCACCGGTGCTGCCTTCTTTGATGGCAAGTTCGGCCAACTTATACAGCAGGCGTTTGCCGATTGGAGCCCGCTCAAAAGCCAGAAGAAGAATATCCTTTGCCTCCTGGTACTCTCCATTTTTTTCATATACGCCGGAAACCATGGACAGAATGTTGACATTGCGGACCCGTCTCCAGTCAATCGTGTCTGCAATCTTCATCGCTGTCTCAAAGTCCTCTGAGGCGATCTTTTTCTTGATCTGATCAATCCTTAAATTAAACTCATATTTATCCATTTTGTGCATCTCTCCCTGCCGTAAGCGGCATTTTAAAGCTCGGTTCTTCCTTCCAGCGCCCGCAGTAGGGTCACTTCATCTATATATTCCAGATCGCCGCCTACAGGTACGCCGCTGGCAATCCGGGTCACCTTGATGCCGGTAGGTTTAATCAGTTTACTGATATACATGGCCGTAGTCTCGCCTTCCAGACTGGAATTGGTTGCAATAATGACCTCTTCCACATCTGCCTGAAGGCGCTGCATCAGTTCCTTCAGCTTGATATCATTGGGGCCGATTCCCAGCATGGGGGAAATGGCTCCGTGAAGCACATGATAAACTCCGTTGTATTTGCCGGTTTTTTCGTAGGCCGCAAGGTCTCTGGTGTTCTCTACCACCATGATGGTTCTGTGATCCCGCTTGGTACTGCTGCAGATCGGGCAGAGTTCCTTATCTGTAAGAGTAAAACATTCTTTGCAGTAGCGTACATTATTTCTGGCTCCGGTCATGGCTCCCGCCAGCTGCTCTACCTGTTCCTTTGGCATATTGATAATGTGAAATGCAAGTCTCTGGGCAGACTTTGCGCCTACTCCGGGAAGCCTGGACAATTCTTCGATCAGTTTGCTGATCTGGCTGCTGTAGTAATCCATTAGAAGGGGAAGCCTCCGCCTAATGCGCCGCCCAGTCCGCCGGTGAGCTTGGACATGGCCTCGGTGCTGTCAGCCTCCATCTGGCGGAACGCCTCATTGGTGGCTGCTACGATCAGATCCTGGAGCATCTCGATATCGTCAGGATCTACCACTTCCTCTGATAATTTAATGGAAACGACCTCTTTTCTTCCGGAAACGGTCACAGTTACGGCTCCGCCGCCTGCTGCCGCAGTGTATTCCTTCTCTTCCAGCGCCTTGGTAGTCTCCTCCATCTGGCGCTGCATACGCTGTGCCTGCTTCATAAGATTATTCATATTTCCCGGCATACCGCCTGGGAATCCGCCACGTTTTGCCATGGTATTGTTCCTCCTCTTTCTGCCGGATCCGCGTTCGGATCCTGAATAGTTACTTTGTTATTATTGAAAATGGGTCAGTCCTCGTAAGTGATATCCATCTGGATTTTCTCTTCCAGGTCTTCTTTTGTAACGTAAATCGTGTCCAGCCGTTCACCACGGCCGGCCAGCCTTGTTTTAAAATAAATGGCCTTACCGTAAGACGCTTCTACCTTGCGTTCCAGTTCTCCAATGACGGTGGGACGCTTCCCCATATCATAGCTCATGGGGTCTAAAAACACAATAGTCAGACAGCCTTCGCCGCCAGGTTCCACCACTGTATCTCTCAGATAGGATCTTGCCCCTCCGCCGATGCTGCGCACGATTTTAGCCCATTCGTTGCGGATCAGGCTGAGATCTTCCAGCTGAGCCCTGGGCAGGGAAATGGTTTCGGCCGGAGTCGACACCCCCCCATATAGGGGCTGATCGGCGTTATTTTCCATCGGGCTGCCAGCAGCGGGCTGTAAAGCCAGGCCGTCAGGAATCTGGCCTGACGCAGCGCCAAGGACAGCCTCCCCGGCTTTGTAACCGCCCGAATTTCCCGCGTTAGATGCCGAAAGCCCAAAATCCCCCCGGGAACCAGGCATACCTACAGCCGGGCAAAGCCCTCTGACCTCTATGTCCTCAAGCTGCTCTTCCAGCTGATGAAGCCGCTGTAAAATCGAATCCAGATCCGGCTCCATAGCCGGTCGGGTTAGACGGATCAGCGCAACCTCTACCAGAACACGTTTCTGACTGGCATACCGCAGCTGGTTCGACAAGTCGGAAAATACCCGGATATAACGCATCAGGGTATTTCCATCTGTTTTGGTACTGTCCGCCTTCAGCTGCCTTAAGTTCTCCTCTGACATATCCACCAGCCCCTCCGGGTCATCGGCGCTCTGAATCAGAAGGAGATTTCTCAAATACCAGATAAAGTCGGTCACAAACTGCCCCAGTTCCCGTCCCTGTATCACAATTTCTTCCAGTTCCGTAATACAGTCCTTTGTGCGCCCTTCCGTCACTGCGCCGAACATACGGCTGAATACGCTGGAATCAACAGCCCCCAGAACTTCAAGAGCATTGTCATAGGTAAGAAGCGTTCCATAATGAAAGGCAATGCACTGATCCAAAAAGCTTAATGCGTCTCGCAGCGCACCATCGGCTGCCTTTGCAATATACATTAACGCTTTGTCCTCTACATGGATCTGCTCTGCCTGAGTAAGTTCCCGGAGCCGGTCCGCAATGGTATCCACGGAAATGCGTTTGAAATCGTACCGCTGGCACCGTGACAGGATCGTAACCGGGATCTTGTGAACTTCCGTAGTGGCCAGAATAAAGATCACATAGGACGGCGGTTCTTCCAATGTCTTTAAAAGGGCATTAAACGCCCCAATCGAGAGCATATGCACCTCATCGATGATATAGACCCGGTATTTCCCCTCCGTCGGAGGATACTGAACCTGCTCTCGGATATCGCGGATATTTTCAACGCCGTTGTTGGAAGCCGCATCAATCTCCACTACGTTCATGGAAGCGCCCGCAAGAATCGAACGGCAGGCTGCGCACTGATTGCAGGGACTGCCGTCTATGGGATGCTCACAGTTGACTGCACGGGCATAGATCTTTGCAATACTGGTCTTTCCCGTACCTCTTGTTCCGCAGAACAGATAGGCATGGCCGATCCGTTCTGAAGTAATCTGATTTTTTAAGGTCTGTACGACCGGGTCCTGTCCTTTGACATCTTCAAAGGATACGGGACGCCATTTTCGGTATAAAGCCGTGTATGACATGGCTGCTCCTTATTCGTCTCCGAAACTGATCCCCACCATCTTTGCTTCCTTAATCATGGAACAGTTGGGATCAACGGTTTTTAATTTACCTGCCACCTCAGACAGGGGCACTTTAGTAATCTCATTATTTTTCAGGGCTACCATATACCCGTATTCCTCATCTGCAATCAGTCTGGCTGCTGCCGCCCCCAATCTGGTAGCAAGGACACGGTCATATGGACAGGGTTCACCGCCGCGCTGCATATGGCCCGGAACGGTAACACGGACTTCACTTCCGGTTACTTCCCGAATCCTTGCTCCAATCTCATATGCGATGGACGGATAAACAATGCCGTTCTTTTTCTTCTCTTTTAACGCTTTCTTTGTCATACTGGCATCTTCCCTGGAAATAGCTCCTTCAGCCACTGCCAGAATAGAGAAGCGCTTGCCTGCCTTGGTACGCTTTGTAATGGCGTCGCAGACTGCATGGATGTCATAAGGAATCTCAGGAAGAAGGATAATATCAGCTCCCCCTGAAATACCTGCGTAAAGGGTAAGCCAGCCTACCTTGTGGCCCATAACCTCCACAATGAACACACGGCCGTGAGAAGCTGCCGTGGTGTGGATACAGTCAATCGCATTCGCTGCCACCTCCACTGCGCTGTGGAAACCGAAGGTCATATCTGTGCCCCAAAGGTCGTTGTCTATGGTTTTGGGAAGAGATACCACGTTAAGCCCTTCCTGGCTGAGGAGGTTAGCTGTCTTTTGGCTGCCATTTCCGCCTAGTATCACCAGACAGTTCAGTTTCAGTTTCCGATAGGTGTGTTTCATGGACTCTACCTTGTCCAGGCCGTTTTCATCTGGAACACGCATCTGCTTGAATGGCTGCCGTGAGGTTCCCAAAATCGTTCCCCCCTGAGTGAGAATGCCGGAAAAATCAGATGGCTTCATGATCTGGTAATCAGCGTACATCAGGCCCTTATAGCCATCCTCAAACCCAATGATCTCTACATCATCGAACATATTGTATAAGGATTTTGCTACGCCCCGCATAGTGGCGTTCAGCGCCTGGCAGTCTCCGCCGCTGGTCAGGATTCCTACTCTTCTCATATTGCATCTCCTCCGTATCAGACTGTGCGCGCCCGAACATAGCGGTATGCGCAGGAATGGTTATATTATACCCATTTTGTAATTATAGCGCAAAGGGGTTATGGGGGCAAGTGTAAATTGACAGGTCAGGATACAGGAAAACTCGCACTGTAATTGTATTTGTGAACTTTATGTGTACTTAAGGTTGATTTAAGGAAGTCCGGTTATACTTCATGCATCAGTTCAGACCACACTTGAAATGATGGGAGCTGAAATACAGGAGAAAGAAGGATTACAACTATGAAAAAAAGATTTTCCAGAATTTTACTATGCGCAGGAATGTGCACCGCACTTGCCGCCGGGGCTTCCATGACCGGATATGCGGCTTCTAATGGTACGGAGGCTGCCTCTGCGGCAGGCACTTCGGAGGAAGGGCAAAGACCGCCGAAGGAGGATGATGGAGTAATGGCTAAAATCACAGCTGTATCCGATGATTCTCTAACTGTATCAACCGCTCAGAAACCAGAAATGGGCGAGAAACCTGCAAATGGAGAAACCCCGTCCGAAAAGCCCGCAGATGGGGAAACTCCTCCTGAAAAGCCCGCAGATGGGGAAACTCCTCCTGAAAAACCCGCAGATGGAGAGACCCCTCCCGAAAAGCCTGCAGATGGAGAAACTCCTCCTGAAAAACCTGCGGACGGGGAAACTCCTCCCGAAATGACCTTCAACGATGAGACTCAGACACTTACACTAACAGATTCCACCACGGTCACAAAAGGCCCTGACCATGAAAGTGCGGACCTTTCTGATCTTACAGCAGATATGACGGTACGGCTGGTGCTTGACGGCTCTAAAGTGGTAAGTATTGAAATCATGGAATAGAGGCATTTTATAAGTCTGCTGCATACCTTCCGCACGTGAAGCCTGATTTTTTAAGAAAAAGACCTGAGAATACAAGGCTGTCCTGCCTTTGTCCTTCTCAGGTCTTTGATATATTCATATTAAATCCACGCACCTTGCTTTGTGCAGGCATCACGGACGTTACTCATGCAGTTAACTCGGTTCAGGCTGCCTTACGGCACACGAGAGGTTCTGCTTAGTGCTGCTACATTCCTGTCCTGACACGGTTCACAGATTCCCGTTGCGTAAGACCCAAACGTCAACGCCACTTGCACAAGGCAGCTCCGCAATGTTCTGCCCGAGGCAAGGTATCACCCCTGCTGGAGCGGATTGCAGGTTCAGGGCACCGCTATCTCCCCGGCTGCGTGGAAAGTTTATGACTGGGTTATAATTGAATTGCCTATTTAGTATAGCGTTGAGGGGCTGGTTTGTCAAGGAATTTCCTTCTGGCTGCACGAATCATACTCCCGCAGCCATACAAAACGAATTACCCGAAACACCTGCTCCACCGCATCAGCCATATTCAGAGCGGCATTCTCCGGGTTCATGGCCTCTTCCAGAGTAACCACTGACCGCAAAATAGGGAAAAAGGCATCGATTCCTGCTGTATTGCAGGCGGCGGCTTTGGGGGTAACGGCGCCGGAAAAGGCTATAACCGGCTTATTGTATTGTTTTGCCAGACGTGCCACACCTATGGGCGCCTTGCCCATGGCGGTCTGTTCGTCCAGACGTCCTTCGCCGGTAATCACAAGATCCGCATCTTTTATATAGTCAGCAAGCCTTGTCTCTTCCAGCACCAGTTTAACACCAGACTCCAAAACAGCGTCTGTAAATGTAAGGAACGCAAAGCCGAGTCCGCCGGCAGCGCCGGTCCCAGCCTGTTGTGGGTCTGCCCTGGGGAAGGTTTTACGGGCCAGGGCTGCGTAGCGGGCCAGCCACTGATCCATCTTTTGAATCATCTGCGGATCTGCCCCTTTCTGCGGGCCATAGACTGCGCTGCAGCCAAGCTCTCCGCAGAGCTTATTTGTCACATCGCAGGCGATATAGAAATGACAGTCTGCCAGTTCTGGAATCACATGGCTGTCAGAAATCGTCTCCAGTATTTCCAGTCCTTTTGCCCCATAAGGCACTGGTCTCCCCTGAGCATCTAAAAAGTCATATCCCAGCGCCTGGAGCATTCCTGAGCCGCCGTCATTGGTGGCGCTGCCCCCGATTCCCATAATAAAACGGCGGCACCCCTTTTCTATGGCATCCCGAATCATTTCACCAACCCCGTATGTAGTAGTATAAAGAGGATTGCGTTTTTGAAGAGGCACCTGAGTAATACCCGCAGCCTGAGACATCTCCATAATAGCGGTATGAGTGCTTTCAATTACTCCGTAACGGGCAGTTACCGGTTCCCCTAAGGGCCCTGTGACAGAAATTTCATGAATAACGCCGTTCATTCCCTCTGCAAGGGCATCAACTGTGCCTTCGCCTCCGTCCGCCAGGGGGCGCACCTCTGCCAGGGCCTCCGGGTATACACGATGGATACCAGTACGAATTGCATTTCCCGCTTCCATGGATGACAGACTTCCTTTAAATGAATCAATGGCTATAGTTATTTTCATATTGTTTTCTCCCCGCTTTACTTTTCCTGATGCCTGCAAAACACCTGCAGGCTGTATGATGTTATTCTAACGCAAACGCTATAAAATGGATATGTTATGCAGAACATTTTTATGATATAATATTATTTATAATATATTACAGAAAACGAAAAGAGGCGCATAATGGCTCAGATAAACTGTGAAAGCTGTACGAATTACGAATATGATGAGGAATATGACTGCTATGTCTGTACAAAAGATCTGGATGAAGATGAAATGATCCGTTTTATTCAGGGAACGTTTCGTAACTGTCCCTATTACCAGTTGGGAGATGAGTACCGGATCGTAAGAAAGCAGATTTAAACGGAGGCCCATATGATTGCAAAAATAAGCCGCCGGCTGGCGCAGCAGATCGTTGAGACTGTGAAGGATGTATGCGGAAAGGATGTCAATTTTATTTCCCCTTCCGGCGTGATATTTGCCAGTACATCCCCCCAGCGGGTCGGGGAGTTCCATGAGATCGGGCAGAAGGCGGCACAGACCGGAACGGTCATCGAGGTACATGAGGACGGCAGCTTTGAGGGTACGCAAAAAGGGGTCAATATACCCCTGTTCCATCAAAACAGCCTCTTGGCAGTGATAGGAATCAGCGGGCCGCCGGAGGATGTGCGCAAATTTGGATATCTAGCAGTACGAGTGACCCTCCTTTTGATCCGGGAGCAGGAGCTGGATGCCGCAGTCCGGTCGCGCCGGGAAAAGATTCGGTATATGATCCGCTCTCTGGTTCTTAAGGGGGAAGGAGATGCCAAATATCTGAAAGGCTGTATGGAAGAATTTAAAATTTCCTGCAATGGCCTGTTTCTGGTCTGTGATATCCGGCTGAATGAGGGGTATAATCCGGCTAATATTTCCATATTTGAACGGGATCTGGACGTCCTTTTCCATACAATGGGAATTGAACTGTATTGTCATGAATCCCCCAGAGAATATGTGGCGCTGATCCCACAGCAGCAGTCCACATTATACCGCAGACATTTTTGCCAGTTTGCCGCAGCACAGGAACATACTTTTTCTGCGGGTCTTGGAACAGCCAGAACACCGGCACAGTTGTCTCACTCCTACCGGGAGGCTTTAACCGCCATCCATTCTCTGCATTTTTCAGACCAATGTTTCTGCGATTTTTCGGACCTGGATGTGGAAATCCTGTTTGACGGCCTGGATCCGGACCGCAAAAAAGATTATCTTGAAAAGACAGTTTCCAGGCTGAGTCAGGAGGATATGAGGCTGCTGCAGGTGTATTATGAGGAAAATATGTCATTAAAAGAAACCGGAAAACGGCTTTTCCTTCATAAAAACACACTGCAGTACCGGCTCAAACGGATTGCACGGATCACCGGATACGATCCGCGGGTATTCCGCGACGGAACTGCGCTGTATCTGGGCGTACGGATGCGGACAGAACAAGATGGAAGCTGACCGCCTGCCTATCGTCGGCGAAGGCTTTTGAAAAAATCAGTCATCAGTGCGGAGCATTCTTCTTTTAAAATACCTGTAACCATGTCCACCTGATGATTGAACCCAGGCTCCTGCAAAAGATTCATCACGGAACCTGCGCAGCCTGCTTTTGCGTTCATGGAGCCAATCACTACCCTGGGGATTCTGGCCTGGACAATCGCTCCAGCACACATGGGACACGGTTCCAGGGTCACATACAGGGTGCAGTCCTCTAAACGCCAGTCCCCCTCTTTTTTACAGGCTTTTTTTATGGCTGTGATTTCAGCATGGGAAAGGACGGTTTTATCGGCATTGCGACGGTTATAACCTCTTGCGATAATCTGTCCTTCTTTTACGATAACGCAGCCGATAGGCACATCTCCAATAGCCGCGGCTTTTTTGGCCTGACGGACCGCTTCTTTCATATAGGTTTCATCTGCCTTCCGGGCAGCCCTGTCCGCCTCCTGGGCTGCAAGAGCGGCAAGGCGCTTTTTTTCGTTTCTCTGCTCCCAGCGGCGTCTGCGGGTCTCAAGACCTTTGGCATTTGCCAGGGCAATCTCCTGTTCTGTCATGGTCGGCATTCTCCTTCTGTGCATACGCGAATATTCATAGTTCGTTCTGTATGATATACTTATAATGTATAAACGGAATATTTTTACACCATAATGCGATGTCGGGTTCAACGGCCGGAAGGCCTGAAGCTTTTTGCCCCTGATAGTATAGTGTTCTATCCATTATATATAACTTTGGGAAATTTGCAAATGAAAGGATGAAAGAATCGTGAAAATATGCGGACTTCAGAAAACCACTCTGCTGGACTTTCCAGGAAAAGTAGCTGCCACTATATTTACAGGCGGCTGCAACTTCCGCTGCCCCTTCTGCCACAACAGCCAGTTGTTGGAACACAAAGCTGACATTGCTTTGCCGGAAGATAAGGTGCTGGCATTTTTAAAGAAAAGAAGAAACATTCTGGAGGGGGTCTGTATCACTGGCGGAGAACCTACACTGCAGCCAGATCTGGAGGAATTTATCTGTAAGGTGCGCAGTCTTGGGCTGGCAGTAAAGCTGGATACAAACGGCTATCGGCCGGAGATCCTGAAAATGCTCTGCCAAAAGGGACGAATCGACGCAGTTGCCCTGGATATTAAAGCAGGGCCAAGCCATTATGAACGGGCCGCTGGATGTGCAGGACTGAATTTGGAACAAATCGAGCAAAGCATCCGGTTTCTTCTGAATGGTGCCATCCCTTATGAATTTCGGACAACGGTTGTGGCGGGACTTCACGATATAACCGATTTTCAGGAGATCGGCCCATGGATCCGCGGGTGTAAACAGTATTTTCTTCAATGTTATAAGGAATCGGGGCAGGTGCTTGATCCCGATTCCTGCCATAGCTTTACCCGAAAAGAGATGGAATGGTTTGCACAGATCATAGCCCCTTTTGCAGAGCAGGTGACTGTGCGGGGAATGGATTAAGCCAGATGGGTTCTGTCAATCTGTATTCTCCATTCTAACATCCGCGTACCAGTAGCCAAAGCGGCCATTTTGAACAGGCTGTTTCTTTGCAAGAACAAAATGAGGAAAGCCAAACATAGAGGCCATATATTTTTCATTGCTGTAATAATGTCCGGGTACGCCAATAATGTAGCGGGTACGTCCCCGCGCTTCATCTCTCACCCGCGCGAATACAAGATAGCGGTAATTATAATAGCCATGCAGCAGAAAACTGTTATTTCCGTAGTTCCAGTTTTCCCGCGGAAGAAGACCAATATCCTGGGGACGGATTGTAAGGATTTCAATAGACCCCGGGCTGTCAAAGGCCTGAATCTTTGGATAGCGTTTGCGAAAGGTTTCCCAGAGAAGATCCGGACGGCTCATATGTTCCTCCCGTTCCAGGCGCGCCAATGCTTCCGGATCGCCTAACAAAAACTCTTCTTCCTGAGGAGCCTGGATAATCTCAGGCTTTGGGGCCGGCTGAGACGCCGGCGTCCCGTCCCCGACAGCCGGGGCTTTCGGTATCGCACCTGGAGCGGCAGACGCTGAGGACGATGGGGCGTCATCTGCCGGAGTTGGCAAATCCGGAGGGGACGATACTGAGGCTGACGATTCCGGGACAGTTAAGGCAGAATCTTTGCGGTCTGGAGAAGCGGCTGCTCCTGGTTCTAATCCGCTAAAATCCGACCCCCCTCCCCCTGCATTCCTGCTTGTCTGGGATTGAGATAAAATCCCCAGCACATTTCCCACTCTATTTATATTCTGCAGCAGCAGCTGTGCTCCACTTCCCACCTTTCTGCTCTCTCTTGGAATATTTTCATATCTTTCTTCCGCAGGTTTTTGCGTTTCCGCAGCCTCTATTTCCTTCACAGTCTCTGCTTTCCGTTCATCTACCTCCCGTTTTGCCTCCTGCACGATCTGAGCCCGTTCTTCCTCCAGCCTTTCTTCCTCTGCCTGAATCTCCTGATTCAGTTCCGTCAGCTTTCTATGTATCTGTTCGCTGGCATCCCCCATGTTCTGAGATGTCACTTCTGCCAGATCCAGTTCTGCCGCCTGGGTCACAGCATCTTCCCATATGGTCTTATATACCCGCCAGTCCTCATTTTTTTCGTGAACAGACAGGCCGTAGCAGCTTTCCATCGAGCATCCTGAGCCTGAGATATTTTCAAGCGGCAAAACAGCCCTGAACTCTCCCGCCCCATTGTGGATAAACATATTTCCCAAAAATATCTCCTGTGAAGATGACAGAAGGTACACTCCCAGATCGCCGCCTCCGGCATATACCTTTTTTACATTTACGTTCAGACGGCATTGGCCGTTTCTGGACTCCAGCTTGGCAAACCCTATATTTTTCCCTTTCATGCTTCCCTCATAGGCATAGATATAAGAGATAAGTCTCCGATAATTTACCATATTTCCCACTCCTTGTACCATTTCCCGATTGCGCCGTCAGCGGATTTCAACGTCCCGTTTCCCCCATCCGCTGATACCTGTATAATCTGCGCTGTTACCATTATTTATATGATTTTCCTCTTGAAAGTATGTTGGGAAAATGTTATTCTATATAGAGAAATTTGCAAGAAAATTTTTTTATTTCGGAAAGGTTGGAACGTATTATGAGGATCTATAAAGCAAAAAATTATGATGAAATGAGCCGTCAGGCTGCCAACGTTATTTCAGCGCAGGTAATCATGAAACCAAACTGCGTGCTTGGTCTGGCTACCGGTTCTTCTCCCCTTGGCACCTACAAGCAGCTGATCGACTGGAATAATAAGGGAGATCTTGACTTTTCCGGCGTAAAGACGGTAAATCTGGATGAATATAAGGGCCTTACAAAGGAAAATGACCAGAGTTATTATTATTTCATGTACAATAATCTCTTTAAACATATCAATATCGACTTAAAGAACACAAATATTCCCGATGGAACCGAGCCTGACAGCGCCATTGAGTGCGCCCGCTACAACCGCGTAATCGACGATATCGGCGGCATTGATTTACAGCTTTTAGGCATCGGACACAACGGTCACATCGGTTTCAATGAGCCTGATTCTGAATTTGCGAAAATGACTCACTGCGTGGACTTAACTGAAAGTACCATCGAGGCAAATAAACGCTTCTTTGCCTCCATTGACGATGTTCCCAGACAGGCGTATACCATGGGTATCAAGACGATTATGCAGGCTAAGAAAATCCTTCTTATTGCCAGCGGAGCAGATAAAGCCCGTATCCTGCGCGAAGCACTCTGCGGCCCTGTGACACCACAGGTTCCGGCTTCTATCCTGCAGCTGCATAACGATGTGATCGTAGTAGCTGATGAGGCGGCTATGGCTGAGTTTTAATTTTTAAATTGAGCGAATAAACCAAAACTGGTAGGCTGCGGTAAAATTTAAATATCCAGCTTACCAGTTTTTATATAAAAAACAGCCGAAACACCCCTCTCTCAAGAAGTGTCCCGACTGATTCTCACGTATCAAACAAATATTCTTACTGCGGCAGTATTCCCTACTCCACGCTCTCAAAGTCTGTCACATAGCTTAAGTTCTCTGCACCGGCCATGTCCTTGCCATTGACCTGAATCTTCAGGGATGCCAGTTCAAAGTTCTCAATAAAGGTATTTCCAATTTCAACCAGAAACTGAGTATCGGAGACGCCTTCGTTGTTTTCAGCCTGATTCAGATTAAGGACGGCTTTGGAATTCTCGCCTTCTCCGGTTTTGTCAAAGGAAAGGACTTCTGTTCCTTCCTTAAAAATTCCATATTCAACCATCTTATCTACCAAGGCCTGGGCGTCCAGATTATCATCATCCAGAGAATCCATCTCCTGAACCAGACTGTCGCCATCGCCCTTGTGGTAGACAGAAATCACAGCTACGGGCGCTACATTGGGATCCGGCACCTTGTCGGATGCGCCTCCGGTAGTAGAAACTACTGCTGGAGCGCTATTCTCTGCAGCCGCTTTTGTTGTCTCTTTCTGCTTCTGTGTTGTGGGCGTACAGGCTGCAAGAGATGCTGCCATAACCGCCGCCATTAAGCCCAATAACCATTTTTTCATTTTAAAAAATGCCTCCTTTAATTCTCCTCAAAGCTACGAAACCAGGAGGTCAGCTTTGTCAGCGCTTTTACAAGAGCCTTCAGCTCTTCGTCTGTCAGCGTATCTACCACTCCCTGTATCATCTGTTCGTGAAAATGCTTATGGTGCTCGTATGCTTTGATTCCTTTTTCAGAAAGTGAAATATGAACGACCCGCCGATCTTCTGTACTGCGGCAGCGAACCACATATCCCTTTTTTACAAGGCTGTTCATGGAGATGGTAAGCGTTCCTACCGTAACCGACAATTCCTTTGCGATGGATGACATATTTTTCTTTGTGCCTACTCCGATGGCGTTGATCACGTGCATATCGTTATTCGTCAGATCTTTGTATTCATAGCTGGTAATCGCCTTCTCTTCGATATCGTTAATATCACGGAACAGATTTACCAGTACATCGTTCAGTGTATCGTAGGTTTTCTCCACGTCTTTTCCTTTCACCTTCTGTATCTTTCAGATATGCTCTACTGATTGTACAGTATTTTCCCTGCTCATACAAGCCCCAAAATGCTTATAAAATTCTTAAAAAACTGTGTTTTCCGGCTGTTCTGCAAATACCAGCGCCCTAAACCTCTCACCGCGCTCCTCAAAGTTTCGGAAAATGCCGTAGCTGGCAGCTGCCGGAGACATAACACAGCTGTGTCCAGGCCTTGTTACTTCTTTGGCAATCTGCACCGCATCCTCCAAATGCTCTGCCGGAATCAGTCTTTGCATATTCTCAAATTCCGGGTAATCCTCTGTAATCTCCTCAAAAATCCGTTTCCCCGTAGCCTCCATCAGGATGATGTGGGGAACCGGGGATCGGGACAGATATTCGATCAGTTCCCGATAATCAATTCCCCGGTCCATACCGCCAATCAGAATAGTATCTGTATCCTTTAAGGTTTTTAAAGCCTGAATCGCTGTTTCACAGATGGTGGAAATGGAATCATCGTAGTATTTTACGCCGTTCAGTTCTCCCAGAAATTGTAAACGATGAGGGAGAGGCTCGTAGTCTATGAGTCCCTTCGTAAAATCCTCTTCAGACATATGAAGAATACGACATACGGCATACGCAAAACCGATATCAAAGTAATTGTGCTGTCCCATCAGACGAATCCTGTCCTGAGGAATACGGTAAACCGTTCCCTCATAGCGGATGATGGTAGCGTTTTCGTTTTCCTCTACGCAGAGAGAGGGAGCATCCTGACGGACAGGCGTCTTTTTCTCCTTCCAGTACCTGTCCAGAGGCGGTTCCGCAAACGCGGGGCAGGCAGTAATCAGCCTGGAGACACATTCCCCCGGCTCAGGCAGGCACTGTACACTGCAGATCAGCACGTCCTCCGGCCTCTGGTTAAGGAAAATATGTTCCTTGGCACGAACGTATTTTTCCATGGTTCCGTAATGATCCAGATGCTCCTCATGGATATTGGACAGGACAGCAATGTGAGGGGAGACGGTCATATATTCCAGCTGGTGGCAGGACAGCTCGCAGACAATGATTGTCTCCGGCCGTATATCCTCCATCAGATCGAATACCGGAATACCTATATTTCCCGCCAGAATGGTATCATAGCCTGCGTGCTTTAACAGGTGATACAGCAGGGTGGTAATGGTGCTTTTTCCCTTCGTCCCCGTGATCCCGATGATCTGATCCCGAAAGCACTGGAAAAATACCTCGGTCTGAGATAAGATCTGGCAGCGGTATTCCTCCGCAGGACGTTCTAAGACCACGCCGGGACTTTTAAAGACCACGTCATAGTCATTCAAACAGCTCTGATAATCAGGGCCGCTGATCCATGTTTCAATGCCTTCCGGCTGATCCTCCAAAGCCAGCTGATCGGCTACATCAAGGACGGAACAGGTTCCCAGCCGCCTGAGTACATTATATGTAGATCTTCCTTCCCTCCCGAATCCCAGCAAAAGCACCCGCTTTCCCTGTATCCAGGGTTCTATTTTCTCTATCACTCTGTTTCTCCTCGCTTCTTATGCTTCCTTTGTGCAGCTTTTTTTCACCAGCTCCTCCCATGGAGCTGGCACCAGGTTCTGACTGTCAAAATAGGACGAGAACCGGTCTCCCATGGGCTTGTACTGGTCATAAAGTCCCATTCCCTTATAATATTCCAGCAGCATAGGCAGTTTCTTTCCCTCTGCCTCCATACGGTCAATGGTCAGGATGATAGCTGTATTGATCTCATCCCGGCTTCCGACGCACTCAAAGGGCTTTTCCTCCTGAATACCGGTAAGCTGCTCCAGCAGAGGCTTCAGTTCTCTGTCCTCCAGCATATTTCGTCCGAAGATTTTTTCTGTTTCCGTCTCTGTAAGGAAGGGAGACAGGATCAGGTATACAAACAGGCATTTAGGACAATGTCCGCACCAGCTGTCCGTCTTGCTGCCTGCGTTGCAGCTCCTGAATATGGCATGATACTGCTTTTGAGACGCGAAATACCGGGCGATCTGGAACTCACTTAAGGGGCGCAGCATACTGAAATAATAAGCGCTCCCAGAAAGATATTCCATCTCATAGCGGTGGAAATCCTCTTCAAATTTAAAACTCTTGGAATACTGGTGATTGACCGTACTTCCCTTTACAGTGCTTTCATTGGCGCTGGATTCATTTGACAGGGCCACATAGGAAAGTCCGGCCATTCTGGCTGCCATGATACTGGAAAATGCCACCAGGGCGGAAAAAGGGGTATGGCCATTTAAATATCCTTTTCCATTTAATTCCAGCATACGCTTATCCAGGGTACGCTTTACGCTGATCACATGGTCCGCATCCAGACCCGCCGCCTCGGTGGTATGGACGGTTGCCCCTCTGGGGTTAATGATATAGGCGTAAATCGGCACACCGGCGCTGCGCAGAAGTTCAAGGGTAACTGCGGAGTCTTTACCGCCGCCGATAGGCACCAAGACGCCATTTTCTGCACCGGAAACAGCAGCAGGACGTCCTTTGACGCCAGAGGAGGAAACGGTTTCTATGGCGTCTTTCCCCCGGCATATGATCTCCATAAAATCCGCCGGATCAGCTTCTTTGATCTGGTTGATATAGAAGAACTCTCCCAGACCATTAAAATACAGATCCTTCCACCAAAGAATCTGATCGCCGCTTAAATTGCCCGCCTCCACAATAACCTGAGGGGAACAGGTCAGTTTCCAGTAGCTTGCCAGCTCCACCATGCCAAGGGAAAAAACCATCTTTTGAAATAAAGGGTCATTATCCCAGGTTTTTCCCTGTTCTGTACATTTTGGAAATGTCCAGGTAGGGGCAAAGGAGGATAGCCCCTCTATCTCAAAGTCAAATGTAATCTTATATACAAGTTCATTTTCTTCTGTCCTATATCCATGATAGTAAAAACGCGGAAATTCCTTCCGAAATTTCTGATATCGTTCCATATGTAACCTCTTTCTATCTGTATGGTTCTGTTTAGGTACACGTAATTTCCCAAACTGCTTTGCTGTCGGCGTCCTAACGGTATCGCCTTACGTTCCGTGAACAAAGCCAGGGATACACACGCTCAATTATAGTGTGCCGGCGGGTATTTTGCAATGGATATTTCCGGCGGAGTCATCCGATCAGATCATCTGCGGTTTATTTCATCCTCCTGCCATCAAGCCGGACAGCACCGCGCTGGCCGCCAGACTGACCAGCGCGGCCAACAGGCCGCCGGCCAGAGTGTAGCGCGTCTTTCGGATTCCCACAGAACCGAAATAGATGCTCATACAGTAAAGAACCGTTTCTGTGCTTCCCATCAGGATTGAGGCCATAAGACCAATCCGCGACTCCGTGCCGTATTCCTTAAAAAGATCCAGAACCAGACCCGTAGCGGCAGAGTTGGACACCAGGCGTACCAGCGCCGCGGGCAGAATAGGCGCAGGAAGGCCCACAAGGGCAGCGGGAGCCTTTAAAAGCTCTCCCAGAGCATCCAGAAGCCCTGAGGAACGCAAGACGCCCACTGACACCATCAGGCCCACAAGGGTAGGAAAGATACCTGCTACGGTTTTCATTCCATCCCTGGCGCCACGGATAAAATCGTCCAGAACCGGCCGGCCGGACAGTAGGCCAAAGCCAACCATATAAAAGATCATAAGAGGCACCATGGCCTCTGACAAAAAAAGCAGAAACGTCATAAAAAACCGCCTGACAGAAATCGTTTTAAGCGTCCGATCCATAGGATCAGAGCCTTTTATAAAACCTATTCCTGTCAGGCGGTGATTATGTTTTTCATTACCGAAAATCGGCGTCCGATGCAGCTTGGCTTCGATGCTGAGCCTTATCCTTCTGTAAACAGCGGAGTGGAGTAATAGCGGTCGCCGCTGTCAGGCAGCAGCACTACAATAGTCTTTCCTTCGTTTTCAGGCCGTTTTGCAACCTGCAGCGCCGCGTAAAGAGCTGCTCCTGAGGAAATACCGACCTGTACACCCTCCGTCCGGGCCAGCATACGCGAAGTCTCGAAGGGAACTTCATTATCCACAGTGATAATCTCATCATAAACAGTTGTATCCAATACCTCAGGTACAAAGCCTGCGCCGATTCCCTGGATCTTATGTGCTCCGGCCTTTCCGCCGGAAAGAACCGGAGAAGTGGCAGGTTCTACCGCAACTACCTTAAGTTCCGGTTTCTGCTCCTTTAAGTATCCGCCGGCCCCGGTAATGGTTCCGCCGGTTCCCACAGAAGCTACAAAGATATCCACCGCACCCTCTGTATCTCTCCAGATCTCCGGGCCTGTAGACGCTCTGTGAGCCTTGGGATTTACAGGGTTTACAAACTGGCCGGGGATAAAGCTTCCCGGAATCTCCTTTGCCAGTTCAGCGGCCTTTGCAATGGCTCCGCTCATTCCCTGTGCGCCGGGCGTCAGTACAATTTCTGCCCCATATGCCTTTAAAATATTCCTGCGCTCTACGCTCATGGTGTCAGGCATGGTCAGGATCACCCGGTAGCCTTTGGCCGCCGCGATAGATGCCAGGCCAATTCCTGTATTTCCGGAGGTCGGCTCAATGATAACGGAGCCCTCTTTTAAGCGGCCGCTTGCCTCCGCATCCTCGATCATGGCCTTACCCACACGGTCTTTTACGCTTCCAGCCGGATTAAAATACTCTAATTTCAGAAGAAGTCTCGCCTTTAATCCTTCCTTCTTCTCCAGATTTACCGCCTCTACAAGAGGCGTATTTCCTACCAGTTCTGTCATTCCCTTAAAAATACCTGCCATAAACGTCACCCTTTCCTCACAGGAAGCAGAGACTCGCCTGCCGCCAGCCTTCCAGCCTGAGGTCCTTTCCTTTATTCATACTGTTTTACTAGGTTTAGTAGGATTATAGAGCGGGTATACTCGTTTGTCAAGATTATTTTTTGCTTTTTAACGTTTTTATGCATCGTATTGCCTGTCAGACACCCATGTCCTCCATCTTCTCTACAAACCGAACCTCTGCCTCATTCCAGTATTTCTTATAAATACGGCTTTCATTTTCATCCAGATTCAGCTGATACATACGGAAGATTACGGGAATATTTTTAGGCATCCACTGCTCACGGTAGGAATAGCAATATTTCATTCCCAGTTTTTTCATGACGCTGCCGCTTCGGGGATTCTTTATATCGTGGGTAGCAGTGATATACGAAATACCATCTCTTTTCAGCTGCTCTATTACTGCCTTTGCGGCTTCCGTCATGATTCCCTGGTTCCAGAACTCCTGCTTAAGTCCATAGCCAAAATCATGGCTGTCGTCGGCGCTCACATGAATGTATCCAATAGGCCTGTTATCCGTCTTAAGACAGACGGCCAGTCCATAAAACCCCGCTCTGTCATACAAGTTTTTATAATGCTCTTTAAAAAATGTCTCCGCTTCTTCCATACTTTTTAACGGAAACCATGGAAGAAAACGGTTCACCTCTGTATCGCTGTAAATACCGTACAGCGCTTCCAGATCATTCTCTGTAAAGTTTCTTAAAACAAGACGTTCTGTCTCTATATTTAACGTATTCAATTCTTTTTCCTTTTCAAGTATTTGTCTCTGTATTCTGTTTTTGTTTCATGCAGATGCCCCCATCTGATACAAGCACGACCGAAGAAACAGGAAAGAGCAGGCGGACCGCCTACTCTTCCTCTGGATACGTTAAGCCCCACTCCTTACGCAGGGCAGTCATCATTGCCATAACATCACGGGTTTCATCCAGCTTCATAACGGATCGCTCACCATTTAAAACAGCACTTTCCATATCTAAAAGTTCGTATTTTAAAGCGTCTGCTGTATTTCCCTCATGGATCACCGTGCGCTTTCCGGTCACGGCGTCTGTAATGACGGCCTCGTCCGCTCTGGGATATTCCATAATTTCAATATAGGCATTTTCGCAGCTGATCATCATTCGCTTGGGCTGCTTGGAATGAAGGGACAAAGCCGCCGTGGCCATCTGTCCTTTTTTATTTTTCAGGAGAATGGTGGCCTGTTCGTCTACGCCGGTAGGCGCAGGCAGCATCTGGCTGAGAATTTGATCCGGCGTCTCTTCCATAAAACTGCGGATGGCGCTTAAGGCATAAACGCCGATATCCAGCAGCGCGCCGCCGGCCAGACTTCGGTTGAAGAAACGGTTCTTCATGTCATAGTCCTTAAAGCTGCCGAAATTGGCCGTAATCATCTGAACTCTTCCCAGGTTCCCGCCTTCTGTAAGCTCCCACAGTTTCTTGTAAAGGGGCATATGCCAAATGGTCATGGCCTCGGCAAAAACAAGGTTTTTCTCACGGGCAAGCACAGTCAGTTCTTCCAGTTCCCTGCTGTTTAGGGTAATGGATTTTTCTGCCAGAACGTGCTTTTTGTGTTCCAGGGCAGTTTTTATAAAGCTGTAGTGGGTGTTATGGGGCGTGGTGATATAGATCACATCTACGTTGGGATCGGAGAAAAGGGCATCATACGTGGGGTATACCTGCTTTACGCCGTATTTTTCTGCAAATACAGACGCTTTTTCATAGGTGCGGTTGCACACGCCGTAAAGACTGCGGCCCATACCGGCCAGAGCAGACGCCATCTCATTTGCGATCACACCCGTTCCTAATACGGCCCAGTTTAATAAAGTCGGGGTTGTCATGGGTTTTCCTCCTTTTATCATGTGCACTCCAGAAGCTGAATATGCACTGTGATTTGATTTTATTGTAATTTTGTTTGGAGGAGGCGTCAATAGTTACTTTCCGTTTTACCTTCTGCTTCGTCGGCCCATCACCCTGCAAAACACTACTGCCGCCAGAGTGCTGGCTGCCGTTGCCGCCAGACAGGGGCCTGTGATGGCTGCAGGAGACGGACTGCCGTACTGGCTGCGGTAGGCAATAATGTTGACAGGGATCAGCTGAAGGGAAGAGATATTTAAGATAAGAAAGGTACACATCTCCGGTGTGGCGGTGGTAAGACAGGGCGGATCCCGCCGTGCCTCAGGCGTTGGAGGCGTCTGGGAACAGTATGGCGAGGTACCCGCGGCGTAACGGGATTCCTCCGTTTTTTTCAGTTCCTCCATGGCCTTTAAGCCCGCTGGCGTGGCCGCCCAGCCAAGCCCCAGCATATTTGCAATGAAATTGACAGAGATATGTTCTGCTGCCCTGCTGTCCGGCGCAAGATCAGGGAAAAGGAACCGCAGGACCGGTCTCATGGCCTTTGAAAGCTGTCCGATCAGCCCGGCGCTGTTTCCAATCTCCAATACGCCCGTCCACAGGGACATGACGCCTAACATGGTGACGCACAGCGCTACCGCCTCCTTAGCAGCCGTTAAAGCTCCCTGGGTCACATCATCCAACCGCCCATGGACGGCCGCCCAGAGAGTACCTGTAAGGATCATTGATGACCAGAGGTAGTTAAGCATGGGGAGCCTCCTTTTGATATACAACCGTATTTTATCTGGTATTGTATGCAGGAAACCAATGGGATATGCCATACATTCGCTGTGCGTCCCGCAGTTTCCCCCTCTTGACACCCCTCCACCCTCATCTGCTATAATAGGAATATATCGCTCCTTACCGGACTGACGGGAATAAACACCCCTTTACATGGGTTCGGCATCTGGAGGATACACCATATTTCAGAAAGGATGTTTTATTATGTTGCAGCTTAAAAAGCTGTCACACACCATTAAGGGGGAACTGAAGGAGACCTTTGTTCCCAGAACCGTTGTTTCTATTGTCCTCGGCACGGCCATCACTACCTTTGGGCTTTATAATGTCCATCAACAGGCAGATATTACAGAAGGAGGCATACTTGGCCTGATCCTTCTGCTGAACTTCTGGCTGGGCGTGTCATCCTCTATGCTGTCGCCAGTTCTTGACTGCCTCAGCTATCTTATGGGCTTTAAGTATCTTGGAAAAGAATTTCTCAAAACTTCCATTTTTGCCACTGCCTGTATGGCAGGCTTTTTTCGCCTGTGGGAGCTGTTCCCTCCGGTTCTTCCCAGTCTGGCTGATTCGCCCTTTTTCGCAGCGGTAGCGGGCGGGTGTTTTATTGGTATCGGCTGTGGGCTGGTTGTCCGTCAGGGCGCTTCCTGCGCCGGTGACGATGCTCTGGCCCTCGTGATTGCAAAGATCACAGGCTGGCGTATTTCCAGAGCCTATCTGTTTACGGATCTTACCGTGCTGGTATTATCGCTCTCCTATATCCCCGTGCGACGGATCATATATTCTCTGGTTACTGTTATGATTTCCTCCTATCTGATCGACTTTATCACCACTCTGGGACGTCCAAAGGAGAGGGCAGCGGCAGAGGAACTGTAAACGCCATATTGCCAGAGTTATCCACAAACTAAATCTTGTGTTTTGACCTATTTCCACCATATATATTGTATATGACGGTGGATAATGTGGATAAGTCAGTGGATAACTTTGTTTATACCATGGGGAAATGCAGGGGATATTCTGGGGAAATATGTATTTTCCTGTGGAAATATTGAATATTGTTAAAATTTTATCCACATTCAGAACGTTAAAATGACCTTTTTGTAAGAATATTTACATTTTTTTACGTTTTTATAAACTGACTTGACCCTGGTCTTACTCCATGGTTTATTCTCTGGGATGTCAGAAATGACGCAGGCCCGCTGTCAGGAGCTTTCTCCTGCGGCAGGCCATCCCCCATCTTTATTTATTTTTGTTTTCCCGCCGGGATCACCGGCATATACAGTTCCAGATAATAAATATTCGTATCCTCTCCCAAAAAGGACGTCATATTGTTAGAGTAGAATACGCCTGTGGGAACAAATCCCTGAGAGCTTGCCCAATCGGCCATCGTTTCTGCCGCCGCGGCGTCTGGCAGGAGGTCTTTGGAGGCTTCCACCCGATAGACGCAGGGCAAGGGCTCTGTCGACAAGCAGGCCGACAGGTCAAAACCGGAATTGATAAAAGGTTCCAGGCCTTTGTAAATCAAAAGCTGGGTTCCCTCATTTTCCAACATACCATTTCTCATGGAGAACACATTATAAAAATAAGCCATATCCAGGCCGCTGACCTCCGATGACATGGAAAACCACTGGCGCAGGCTGTCATAGAGATCCTCGCAGGTATCCAGAATATACGCTGCAGGCAGCTCCTTAAGGACACATTTTCCTTCATATGCCTCAATGTTTTCCATATCATGAATGGAAAGCTTCAGTCTGGCAATTGTCTGCCTGCGGCGGCATATCTCCTCTTCCTCCTCTCCAATCCTGCGCTCCAGATGCTGCCACATATGGGCAACCGGCATATCGTCCTTAACAAAATCCTTTATCTCCTCCAGGCTGTCATTCATCTTCCGGCGGTATACAATGCACATCAGACGGTATATATCTTCATCGGAAAAATACCTGTATCCATTTTCCTTCTTCTTTGCATGGATAATCCCCTTTTTTTCATAGAACCGCAGCGCATCCCTGCTCAGACCTACGATACGCGAGACATCTCCTATAAGATATTCTTTCTTTTTGTCCATTTTGTCCAGCTCCCTTTATCTAAAACAGGAAAATGGCCTCCATAGCATCCTCTTACTGACGCACAGGCGGCCATTTCACTGTATTTATCTTACCCGGATTTTCAGGTTTGGTCAAGGAAACCTCTGGCAAACTACTGAATAAACAGCGTATTTACATCCAAAGCATGATCAATCATTCCGGATTCCAGCATGAAATCAGCCGTTTTCTGAAAACCGTCTCTGTCCTCGTCACTGATATCCATGGAAAAATCGTAATATCCATACATTTCTTTTACTGCTTCCTCATCCAGATCCAGTTCCTGCGCCACAATATTCAGCGTCTCTTCCTGATTTTCCTGCATGAATGAGGCAATTTCTTCCTGGGCTTTCATAAATCTCTCAATGACGTCCTTATTTGCGTCATAAAAATCCTGTCTTACAGCCACTGCGATGATTGCCTTTATCAGGCCTTCCCCGTCAGCTACCAGATGGTATCCCTGCTGCTTTGCCTGATATGCCGTTGCCCCCGCAATCAGGGCCACATCTGTGCTGCCGCCGTCCAGAGCTGCCTTTGCCTCCGCAATCCCCATATTCACATAGTTTACATCATCAATTGTCATGCCGCCCTTTGCAAGATATGCCGCCAGAAGCTCATGCAGATTTGTTCCTGCCGGTCCGGCAATGGTCTTTCCCCGGAGACTTTCCGGTGAAGTGAGACTTTCATCCTTTGAATACATACAAAATGCCTTTGGTGATCTGCTGTACATATTAAGCACCTTAATATCAGCCCCGTTGGCCGCTGATAAGATAACGGAGGTTGCTCCCACAGCGTAAAGGATCTGAACATCCCCGGAGGCCAGAGCCTGGGTCTGGTCGGCCCCTGAATTTATCTCTGCATATTCTACCGAAATACCCATATCCTCAAAATTCTTTGCAAATATTCCCTGTTTCCTCTCAATAATGGAGGGAACATTCAGCGGCGAAACCACATAGGTCAACACCAGCTTATCCATTCCAGACTGCGCCCTCTGTTCCGTTCCCTTTTCCTGCTCCTCTGTCTGAGTCTCTGCTGTCACCGCTGACGATGATCCTGTGCAGCCTGTAAGGGCTGTCACTCCCAAACATATTGCCAGTCCTAAAGCGATCCATCTTTTCATAATATATTCCTCCTGTATTTTAACTGCTGTAATCTAAAGTTGTAATAATATTCCTTTTGAGAAAAATAAACATATCATCCAGCAAATTCCTCTCGCCGGTTGTTTCAGGAACCTGATACTGGGCTTTTATGCGCCCTTTTTCAATCACGACAATCTTATGCCCAAGAATCAGGGCCTCATCAATGCTGTGAGTTACAAACAGAATACTGCTGCCCTGTTTTTTCTGAACTCTCATAAGCTCCTTCTGCATCTGTTCCCTGGTAAAATAGTCAAGGGCCGCAAACGGTTCGTCCATCATGATAAAAGACGGCTCATAGGCCAAAGCCCTGGCGATGGCTGTCCTCTGCTGCATCCCGCCTGAAAGCTGGGCCGGATAGGCCTTTTCAAACCCTGTCAGGCCCGCTGTGGTGATGATATCGGCGATCTTTTTACGATCCTGCTCCCTTTTAGACAGGCCAAAGGTTATATTATTCCACACCGTAAGCCAGGGCATGAGCCGGGGTTCCTGAAATACGAAGGCAGTCTTATGGGATTCACCATAGCGGATCTCTCCCTGATCCGCCTTCTCTAACCCTCCTGTCAGCCGCAGCAGCGTGGTTTTTCCGCAGCCGCTGCGCCCCAGAACTACTGTGATCTGGTTCTCAGGTATATGCAGGCTGATCCCGTTCAAAACCTTAACCGTTCTATTCTCTACCCAATACTGTTTATGTATGTTTATAAGCTCAATCCCAGCCATTGTCACCGGATCCTTTCAATAATTTGCTGATTGCCAGGGCAAAAACCCTGTCTGTCACATATCCCACAATTCCAATGACCAGAATCCCCACAATTACCTTGTCTGTTCTGGACATCTGCTGGGCAAAAAGAATCATGTGACCCAATCCCGTGGAGGCCGCTACCATCTCGGCGCCGATAATCGCGCGCCAGCTGTATCCCAGACCAATACGCATACCCACCAGAATATCCGCCAGGGCATAGGGAAGAACAATTCGCAGGAAACGGCGCCCTTTGGAGTATCCGAACATCTCCCCTACTTCCATCAGTTTTCTGTCGCACCCTGTAAAGCCCTTCACAATATTCAGATACATGGGAAAAAAGGATGCAAGGACAATAATGACCGTCTTAGTCATTTCCCCAATCCCACACCATAGGATCAGCAGAGGAATCATGCTTAGGGGCGGCACATTACGGAAAAACTGAACAATAAATTCATAATATCTGCCTGACGCAGGCAGAAGGCTCCGTACCATTCCAAGCAGAAATGCCAGAACAAATGCAATAGAGAACCCCTTCATTACCCGGACATAGCTTATATATATGTCTTTCCAAAGTTCCCCTGTGACCAGCATTTTTATAAAGCTGCTCCACACCTTGGAAGGAGGAGGAAGCACATAGGCGCTGAGAAGCCCCAACCGGCTTACCATATACCACACCAGTACAACCGCTCCAATTCCAGCCAGAGGGGCAGCTGCGCGTTTCATCCTATGCTTCATCTGTCACCACCCCATCCCCATTATGGCATCCATCGCGGCAATACAGCATTTCCACAAGACGAACCCGTTGCCAGCTTCCGTCTTGTACACACTGTTCTATGGACTCCCTTCCCGTAAGGCTCATTGTCCTCTGCCCCAGCTCGCGGAAAAAACCGGGAGGAATCGGGCTGAACTCCGGCACATTTCCCTCAGGCCTCTCTCCAAGGGTTTCCAGAAGCGAGTTCCATGAAAAAAAACGGGTATTGTAAAGTTTCAGTGAATTTCCCATATCAGCCAGCGCCTGACAGGGTGTTGTGATGATCTTCCTTCCATCCTTTAACTCCTGCCTGCTGCATATCTCTCTCGCACAATGGATCAGAATAGGCTCAATATCTGCTATCTTCATACTGTATCCTTCCATCTGCTCATTCACTTTCAACGGCCCGCTGTTCTCACAGGACGATTTATCCTCCGCCCATTCCTTTACCAGTCCGCAGGCCATGGGACATCGCGCGTCCATCACAGTTTCACCACCCTCCGTTATGAGCCTTATGTACTTTTCCTTCACGATCCGTCCCCAGTCGGTTCTGCACCGCACCCGTTCCAGACCATGCCGTTTTAAAAACTGATCCAGTACATATTCCTCATACATTTGTTCCACTACTGGATTAATCCATATATATGTCACTTCCATTTTCTCCTCATCTTTATGGTTAGATTTAACTAACCAACCTATACAGCATAGCAGATAATAATAAAAAAGTCAACTGCCTGTATATACTGGCTTTTTTATATATCAAAAAAGACTGTAAACGCGCATCTACAGTCTCTTTTGGTATTTATGATAATATTGCTTTTTTTGCCGTCTTTCCGCAAAAACCATGCCCGCGTTTACCCGCAAAGCAGCGCCTTCATCACCCCGTCCACCGTCTCGATGCGATCCGCGCGGTAAGCATTGCTTCCGCAGAACAGAAGCGCCGCGTCCTCGTCGCCCTCAGCAGCGTTGACAAGAGCTTTTGTAATACAGTACGGGATTGTTTTTATATCGCAGTGCTCCAGACACTGAAAGCATGACCGGATAGGCGGGCGCTCTCCTGCCTTTATCTTCTTTAGGAAAGGGTTTAAAATGGCTCTTCCCGGCATACCTACAGGACTTTGAGTAATAACAATATCTTTTTTTTCAGCATTGATATACGCCTGCTTGTAAATCTTTGGCGCATCACATTCCTCTGTTGTAACAAAACGGGTCGCTACCTGAACGCCCTCGGCTCCCAGATCAAACTGGTGGACTACATCTTCATGGGTGTAAATGCCGCCGGCTGTGACTACAGGGATATGGGTGTCATATTTCTTCTCATAATCCCTGACCACCTTTATAATGGCACGGACTTCCTCGTCATAGGCTGCCTGATTGTAGGTTTTTTCCACATCATCCGTATCCGCCCCAAACTGTGCCAGCTGCTCCTTTGAAAAGCCAAGATGTCCTCCTGCCAGAGGACCTTCCACAACGATAAAATCAGGGACTCTGTTGTACTTTCTATCCCACATCCGGCAAATAACCATAGCTGCTTTGGCTGTGGATACGATAGGAGCCAGTTTTGTCCGTCGGGAGAGTTTTCTGCACAGCTCCTCACAGGAGGCCTTCAGCTCTGCCGCTCCTGTTTTCACCTGATCCAGCCGCGCCTTCATCTCCTCATAAGCCGCCTTCATCTCAGCGTAGGCCGCCTCGGCGTATTCGGGAAGAGATACCGGCAGACCGGCTCCTGATACAATCGCGTCGGCTCCGGCACAAACTGCCTCTTTGACCCACATATCGTAGTGCTTGGTAGCCACCATGATATTGAAACCGATGGCTCCCTCCGGTGCGATCTCTCTGGCTTTCTTAAATTCCCTGCGAATAGCCCGCAGATTGGCCTCTATAAAATTCGTGGTAAAATCCGGCTCCCGAAAACCGATCTGCGCCGTGGAAATGAGTCCCATTCCTCCTGCCTTTGCCACGGCTCCTGCCAGACGGTGGAGACTGATTCCTACTCCCATTCCCCCCTGGATCACCGGTTTTTTCACAACCAGGTCTCCAATTACTAATGGTTTGAATTTACTCATCACATTCTCCTAAATCTCTGATACCTGTGTTCTGCCAGTTCCCGGCCGGACATAGGAAGATATGTTTCAAAGAAACCGGTCATCGCCTGATCCATTGCTGCTGCAATCCGATACAGGGTGTCCGTGCCCGCAGGCTCTTCTTCCGGGATGATCCGCTCGATCAGCCCCAGTTTCTTTAAGTCGGCAGCCGTAACCTTCATTACCTCTGCCGCCTCCGGAGCTTTTTTGCTGTCCTTGTAAAGAATGGAAGCAAATCCCTCTGGAGACAGGATGGAATAGATAGCGTTTTCCAGCATCCATACCTCATCTGCCACCGCCATGGCTAAAGCGCCGCCGCTTCCGCCCTCTCCGATCACAACCGAGAGAACCGGAACCTTCAGATCCGACATTTCAAAGAGATTCCTCGCAATGGCTTCACCCTGTCCCCTTTCCTCAGCCTCCAGGCCGCAGAAAGCGCCCGGCGTATCCACAAAGCAGATCACCGGACGGCCGAAGGTCTCCGCCTGCTTCATCAGACGCAGCGCCTTGCGGTATCCGTCAGGAGAAGGCATACCGAAATTACGCTTGATATTATCCTTTGTGTTCTTTCCCTTCTGCTGGCCGATGACCGTCACAGGCATTCCATGGAACAGGGCAATACCGCCCACAACAGCCCCGTCATCCTTAAAATAACGGTCGCCGTGGAACTCAATAAATTCGTCAAAAACAGCGTTGATATAATCAAGAGCCGTAGGGCGGTTGGCTTTTCGGGAAAGAACAACAGTATCCCAAGCTGTCCTTTCTGCCTGAACACCGCATTCTGCACAAGCTTTTGTCCCTGCGTCAGAAACGCCATCCGGCAGTTCTGCAGCCGTCATTTTATGGTTTCTGTGCATATACAAAATCTGGCCGATGACACGTTTCTGGTCTTTTCTCTCCAGAATCATATCCACAAAACCATGCTCCAGCAGAAATTCCGCCCGCTGAAAGCCCTCAGGCAGCTTCTGGCCGATGGTCTGCTCAATCACACGGGGACCTGCAAAGCCGATCAGGGCATGAGGCTCTGCAATGATGATATCACCCAGCATGGCAAAGCTTGCCGTAACTCCCCCTGTAGTAGGATCCGTCAGGACACTGATAAAGAGCTGCCCCGCCTCATGGTGACGCTTTAAGGCCGCCGAGGTCTTGGCCATCTGCATCAGGGATACGATTCCCTCCTGCATCCTGGCCCCGCCGGAACAGGCAAACAGAATCACAGGGAGCTTCTGCTCTGTAGCTCTCTCAACCGCCTCTGTGATCTTTTCTCCGACCACGTGGCCCATGCTGCTCATGATAAACCGTGCGTCGCAGACGCCAATCACCGCGGGATTCCCCTCGATCATGGCCTTTCCTGTGACAATGGCCTCGTTTAAATGGCTCTTTTCTCTGGCCGCTGCCACTTTTTTCTCATAATTAGGGAAATTTAAGGGATTGGAAAAGGGCATTTCCTGATTCCACTCCTTAAAGGTTCCCTCATCTGTGATCATTTCGATCCGGCGGTATGCGTGAATGCGGAAATAGCCGTCGCATTTGGGGCAGACGTAATAATTGTTCACTACATCCTCCACATAGATCGGCTGCCCGCACTTATTGCACTTGCGCCACAATCCCTGTGGGATGGATGGCTCATCGCTGTCCGCGGCCTTTGGCCTGTAGATCGTGTCGATCTTGGTATACGTTTTTTTGAACATATTACGCAGCATAGGGGCTACTTCCTTTCTGACTGATTATTTTACATACTCCGGGAAATATTTCTCAATAAAAGCCGTATCCGTGTCACCGGCCCTAAAAGCCTCATTTTCCAGAATCTCGTACTGGAAATTGATATTCGTCTCAATGCCCTCGATGATAACTTCCCCCAGGGCGCTCTGCATTTTCGCAATAGCAGCCTCCCTGTCCTTGTCATATACGATCAGTTTCATCAGCATGGAATCGTAGTTTGCAGGCACCTTATAATCGCCGTAAATATGGGTATCTACGCGGACGCCGTTTCCTCCGGGCAGATGGACGGTGCGGATCAGGCCGGGACACGGCATGAAATGCTTCTCCGGGTTCTCCGCATTGATCCGGCACTCAATGGCATGGCCCTTTATCTCTACCTGATCCTGAGTAACGCTTAACGGTTCTCCCGCGGCCACACGGATCTGCTCTTTGATCAGGTCAATGCCGGATACCATCTCTGTCACCGGATGCTCTACCTGGATCCGGGTGTTCATTTCCATAAAATAGAAATTTCTATCCTTGTCCAGAAGGAACTCTATGGTGCCCGCATTCTCATAACCCACGGACTTTGCCGCCCGCACGGCTGTCTCTCCCATCTTCTTACGAAGCTCTGGGGAAATGACGCTGCAGGGCGCTTCCTCCAGAACCTTCTGATGGCGTCTCTGGATTGAGCAGTCGCGCTCTCCTAAGTGGATCACATTTCCAAACCGGTCTGCCATGATCTGGAACTCTACATGGCGGGGCTTTTCGATATATTTTTCGATGTACATGGTATCATCGGAGAAACCTTTGACAGACTCTAACTGAGCCGCGGTAAAATGCTCGGTAAAATCTTCTTCGCTTCTGGAAATGCGCATTCCCTTGCCGCCGCCGCCGGAGGAGGCTTTAATCATCACCGGAAAACCGATTTCCTTTGCCATGGCAAGGCCGGACTCTGAGGTGTGTACCGCTTCCTTGCTTCCCGGAACCACAGGCACACCAGCCTCGATCATGGTTTTTCTGGCTGCGGATTTATTTCCCATCCTGTTGATGATCTCTGCGGATGGGCCGATAAATGTTATATTACACTTGCTGCAAAGCTCTGCAAAACGGGCATTTTCAGAGAGAAAGCCGAAACCGGGATGAATCGCATCTGCTTTCATTGCTACGGTGGCCGAAAGAATACGCTCCATATTCAAATAGCTCTGTGTGGAGGGCGCGGGGCCGATGCAGATGGCCTCGTCCGCTAAAAGAGTGTGAAGGCAGTCCTTGTCTGCCTCAGAGTACACCGCTACCGTCTGGATTCCCATTTCCCGGCAGGCCCGAATAATGCGGACAGCGATCTCTCCTCTGTTTGCGATCAAAATCTTGTTAAACATTTTATTTCTCCCCACAATTAACCGATCATGAAGGTCAGCTCTCCGGTAACGGCAATCTTTCCGTCTACGGTAGCCGTGGCTTTTCCAATACCTACAGGGCCTTTCTGGCGGATGATTTCACATTCCAGACGCAAACGGTCTCCGGGAACTACTTTATGCTTAAACTTCAGTTTATCGATGCCTCCGAAATAGGCTGTTTTTCCCTTAAAGCCCTCCTGAGACAGGATCGCTACGGCTCCGGTCTGAGCCAGGGCTTCTACCATCAGCACTCCCGGCATCACCGGCTCCTGCGGAAAATGGCCCCTGAAAAAGGACTCATCGTAGGTAACGGCTTTATATCCTACCGCCCGCACGCCGGGTTCCAATTCCTCAATGCAGTCCACCAACAGAAACGGATGGCGGTGAGGAATGATCTCCTGGATCTCTTTGATACCCATTAACATATTAAAATCCTCCTGAAACGGCTTATTTAATGCGGAATAGCGGCTGGCCGTACTCTACCACATCCTCGTTATTGACGAGCACTGCTTCAACCACTCCGTCGTACTCGCTTTCTATCTCATTCATCAGCTTCATGGCCTCGATAATACCAAGCACCTGACCCTTTTTCACGGTGTCCCCCTCTTTTACAAAAGGCTCCGCATCCGGGGAGGATGAGCTGTAGAAGGTTCCTACCAAAGGAGAGGCGATTACCTTATCAGAACCAATATCATTTCCGGCGGATGCCGGGGCAGCAGTCTGTGCGGCAGGTACATTTCCCAAAACCTGTGTGCCTGATGCAGTAACCGTCTCCGGTGCAGAGACAGCGGGAGATGGGCCGGAAGCTGCAAATACGGCAGGAACTGCCGGGGCGCCAACGGTCACAATCCTGGCCTCTTCCTTTTCTTTTTTCAGGGAGATCACCGTATCTCCCTGCTCCAGCCTAAAGCTGGTCAGGCTGGAGTCTGATACCGCCTGAACCAGTGTAAGGATCTCTTCGATATTCATTGTCATGTCCTCCTGTTCCTTACTCTGTGAATTTCTTCACGATCAGGCTGGCATTGTGTCCGCCAAAGCCCAGTGAGTTGCTGATCGCATAATTTACATCCATTTCCACGCCGTCACCCTGGGTATAATCCAGATCACAGCCCTCGCCCGGCTCCTCAAGTCCCAGCGTCGCGTGAACATAGCCGTTCTCAATGGATTTGACGCAGGTGATAAACTCTACGCCGCCGGCTGCACCTAACAGATGGCCAATCATGGACTTGGTGGAGTTTATCTTCACCTTCTCTGCCTGATCGCCCAGGGCCAGATGGATCGCCTTGGTCTCAAATAGATCATTGTGGTGGGTGCTGGTGCCATGGGCGTTTACATAGTCGATCTGTTCCGGCGTGATACCTGCATCCTTCATGGCAAATTCCATTGCTTTTGCAGCGCCGCTTCCATCCTCGGCAGGGGACGTGATATGGTATGCGTCGCAGGTTGCGCCGTAGCCTACAACCTCTGCCAGGATTTTTGCACCTCTTGCCCTGGCGTGCTCTAAGGACTCTAATACAACTACGCCTGCTCCTTCGCCCATTACAAAGCCGTTTCGGTCCTTATCAAAGGGAATGGAGGCACGCTTGGGATCATCTGTGGTGTTTAAGGCAGTCAGAGAGGTAAAGCCTGCAATGCCGATGGGGGTAATGCTGGCTTCCGTTCCGCCCGCTACCATCACATCTGCCTCCCCATGCTGAATAGAACGGAAGGCTTCGCCAATGGAGTGCGTGCCGGTGGCACAGGCAGTTACCACATTGATGCATTTTCCTTTCAGGCCGAACTGGATGGCTACATTTCCAGCCGCCATGTTGCAGATCATAAGCGGAACCAAAAGAGGCTCTACACGGCTGGGGCCTTTCTCCAACAGCTTCTTCTCGCTGCGCTCCATAGCCTGAAGAGAGCCAATGCCGGAGCCTACGCTGACACCTACGCGGAAGGGATCCTCCTTCTCCATATCAATGCCTGCGTCTTCCAGTGCCTGCTTTGCGGCCGCCACGGCAAACTGGGAAAATGGCTCCATGCGCCGGGCGGTCTTGGCATCCATATATTCCTTCGGGTCGAAGCCCTTTACCTCAGCCGCCAGCTTGCACTTAAAATCCTCTGTGTCAAAATATGTGATCGGGGCAATTCCCAGTGTCTTATCCTTTAAAGCCTGCCAGAAGCTCTCCACATCATTTCCAATGGGGGTGATGGCTCCCATGCCTGTAACTACTACTCTTGTATTCATTTGATCCGCTCCTTCTCTTTCCCGCGCATTACATAGCCATTCCGCCGTCTACGCTGATTACCTGTCCTGTGATGTATCTGGCGTCTTCCGATGCCAGAAATGCAACTGCGTTGGCAATGTCCTCCACTTCCCCGAAATCCTTCATGGGAATCTGCTCCATCATGGCCTTCTTTACCTCATCCTTCAGCACATCTGTCATATCTGTTCGGATAAAGCCCGGAGCAACCGCGTTTACGGTAATGCCGCGGCTTGCAAGTTCTCTTGCCACGCTTTTTGTCAGGCCGATCACCCCCGCCTTGGCGGCGCAGTAGTTGGCCTGTCCCGCATTTCCAAGAACGCCGGAAACAGAGGAAATATTGATAATGCGTCCGGCTCTCTGTTTTAACATCTGACGGGAAATGTGGTGGATGCAGTTGAACACGCCCTTTAAGTTGGTCTGGATCACTGCGTCAAAGTCCTCCTCGGACATTTTCATTACCAGGTTGTCCCTTGTAATGCCCGCATTATTTACAAGGATATCAAGACGGCCGTATTTTGCCACAATCCCGTCCAGCATCTCCTTGCTGCTGTTAAAGTCGGAAACATTGCACTGTATTGCCTCTGCGCTGCCTCCGGCTTCCCGGATCTCCCTTACTGTTTCTTCTGCCTTTGCAGCAGAACCATTATAGTTTACAATCACTGCTGCGCCCTTTGCGGCCAGTGTCTTTGCGATCTGGCGGCCGATGCCGCGGCTTGCTCCTGTTACCAGTGCGATCTTTCCTTCCAGCATATCTGACTCTCCTTTATCATGGTTTTGGTTAAAATACAATCGGTAATTATGCCTCTTTCAAAGCCTCCGCTACCTTGTCAATATCCTCCAGCTTTTCTACATTGAAGCATCTTGCAGCGCGGTCGATCTTGCGCATAAAACCGGTCAGTGTACGGCCCGGGCCTATCTCTACAAAGGTGTCCACGCCGTCTGCCAGCATGGTTTCCACGCTCTGCTGCCATTTTACAGAGGAGGATACCTGGCGGGTCAGAAGCTCTTTCACCGGAGCAGCTTCTGTCACATACTGAGCCGTTACGTTAGCCACATAGGGAATCTGAGGGGATTTGATCTCTGTCTGCAAGAGAACCTGTCCCAGCTTCTCGCCGGCCTCTGTCAGCATACCTGAGTGGAATGGACCGCTTACATTTAACAGGATGGCTCTCTTGGCTCCTGCTGCCTTTAAACGCTCACAGGCCTCTTCCACCGCCTCTTTCCTTCCGGAAATTACGATCTGGCCGGGACAGTTATAGTTGGCAATCCATACGTCCTCCATGGAAGCGGTCACTTCCTCGATCACTGCCGTATCCAAAGCCAGGATCGCCGCCATGGCGCCTACGCCGGCGGGAACAGCCTCCTGCATCAGGATCCCTCTCTGGCGCACCGTTGCGATTGCATCATCATCGCTCATCACGCCCGCTGCCGCCAGAGCGCAGTATTCTCCCAGGCTTAAGCCTGCCGTCACATCCGGATGAATCCCCTTTTCTTCCAACACCCTCATCATTGCAATCCCGGCAGTCACCATGGCCGCCTGGGTATATTCGGTAATGTCCAGACGGTCATTGGGCTCAAAACACAGTTCCGGAACGGAAAAGCCCAGAAGCTCAGAAGCTCTGTCAAATACCTTTTTTCCGGTTTCTGTCTGCTCATAAAAATCCTTTCCCATACCGCAGGTCTGTGCGCCCTGACCTGGAAAAATAAATGCGATCCTGCTCATATTTCTACTCCCTGTTTAAAAGCTTTTTTGCCTGTTCCATCATCTCGCCGATCATTTCCTTACAGGTCTGTTCCTTTGAAATAAGACCTGCGATCTGGCCGGCCATTACCGTGCCGTTCATCACATCACCCTCCTGCACTGCCTTGCGCAAAGCGCCCAGTGTCAGGTACTCCAGCTCCTCAAAGGACTTTCCTTCCTGCTCAAGCTTAGTGTACTCTCTGGTCATCTGATTTCTCAGGCCTCTTACCGGATGTCCGTGACTTCTGCCGGTTACTACAGAGTCAATGTCCTTTGCCTTGATGATGCGCTGCTTGTAGTTTTCATGTACAATCGATTCCTTTGCCACAACAAAGCGGGTTCCCATCTGCACCGCCTCTGCTCCCAGCATAAAGGCCGCCGCAATGCCTCTTCCGTCTCCGATGCCGCCTGCCGCAATAACAGGAATGGAAACTGCGTCCACTACCTGGGGAACCAGGGTCATTGTAGTCTCTTCGCCGATATGGCCGCCAGACTCCGTTCCCTCTGCCACAACGGCATCTGCTCCGTATTTTTCCATACGGCGGGCCAGAGCCACGGAAGCTACCACAGGGATAACCCTGATTCCTGCGTTCTTCCACATTTCCATATATTTTTCAGGATTTCCAGCTCCGGTAGTAACAACCTTGATGCCTTCCTCCACAACTACCTTTGCCACATCCTCTGCATGGGGGCTTAAAAGCATAACATTTACGCCGATGGGGCGATCCGTCAGCGCTCTCGCCTTGCGGATCTCGTCACGGACAACCTCTCCGGGGGCATTGGCTCCTCCAATCAGGCCCAGACCGCCGGCTGCGGATACGGCTGCCGCAAGGTTATGCTCCGCTACCCAGGCCATACCTCCCTGGATAATGGGATATTCGATTCCTAACATCTCTGTGATTCTTGTTTTCATTGTTTTCTCCATACGCTCTTCTGCGATTCCGTCCATACCGAACCATCCGGCCTGCGGCTGTGTTCTGTCAGACTTCTCTTCAATAGAGGAAACAGCGTGCTTCAAACCATCCACACGCCGTCCCTCTCATTTGTTTATGCAGTTTTAACCTTATGCGGTCCGGCCTTATGCCTCTACACCGTGGTTCTTTAAGTACTCCATAACATCGCCTACTGTAGACATCTTCTCTAACTCCTCTGCGGGGATCTCTACAGAATACTCATCCTCTAAAGCCATAACAAGCTCGAAAAGATCCAGGGAATCTGCGCCCAGGTCTTCCTTAAAGGAGGAAGTCTCGGTTACGGACTCAGCGTCTACGCTTAACTGCTCTGCAATAATTTCTTTCATCTTCTCTAACATGATTTCTGTCTCCTTTTAACATAGGTTATTATATATTACACCTAAATATTTACCATTATATTCACGAATTGTCTATGCCCTTTTTACGGGGGTTTTTAATTTTTAACGGTTTTTAGACATTTTTTCTTCCATTGCCAACCGTCCAGGGGCAAACACCCCCAATTTCGGCTGCCAGGGCTGCCTCCCATTCCTGCCGTTTTGCTACCATTCCAGGAGAATTGCTCCCCAGGTAAGGCCCGCTCCAAAACCCGATAAGATCATCTTTTCACCGCGCTTTAACTGTCCTTTCCGGTTTAACTCATCTAAAAGAATGGGGACGGAAGCTCCGGATGTATTTCCGTAACGTTCCATATTGGCGGGAAATTTATCCACATCCACCTTAAGCCGCTTTGCAATCGACTCAATGATACGGAAATTAGCCTGATGGATCACAAAATGATCGATGTCCTGTGTGGTGTATCCTGTTTCCCTCAACACCTCATTCATACATTCAGGAACTTTTTTTACCGCAAATTTAAATACTTCCTGTCCATCCATGGTCATATATCCCAGTTCCGGCTTTCTTCCTAATAAGAAATTGCCGTTGGAACGGGAACCGCAGGTGAGAACACCGCCCTTTTCCCCATTGGAATGCATATTCAGGCCCAGGATACCTGTCTCATCGGCCCGGACAACAGCTGCTCCTGCCCCGTCTCCAAAGAGAACGCAGGTCCCCCGGTCTGTCCAGTCAATCAGCTTGCTCAGCACATCGGCTCCAATCACAAGGGCTGTCTTATAGATCCCCGCGGAAATAAACGCGTGAGCAGTGCTCAAAGCGAACACAAAACCCGTACAGGCTGCGCTGATATCATAGCAGGCTGCATTCACCGCTCCCAATTTAGCCTGTACCTCGCAGGCTCCGTTTGGGAAACAGGAATCCGGTGACGAGGTTGCAAGAAGGATCAGGTCAATCTCTTCCGGGAGAATGGCTGCCTGCTCAATGGCTCTGGCTGCTGCCTTGGCCGCCATATCCGAGGTGCCGTCCTCAGTGGCAATCCGCCGTTCTCTAATGCCTGTTCGGCTGCGGATCCACTCGTCATTTGTCTCAACAATCTTCGATAGATCATCATTAGTCACGATCTGCTCCGGCACATAGGAGCCGGTTCCTATTATTCTGGTCGTCATTTTTATTTACCCGGCCCCGGATGAGCGGTCTGAAAACGGCCCGCTGCCAAAGGGCTGTACCTTCCTTTGCCGAAATACTTTGAATCTCAAAGTAATACTACAGGATAGGAAACCGTTTGTCAAGTAGGAATTTGGCAGGAATATTCCAAAAATTTACTAAATTATACCACAATTTACCATTTTAGACTTTTTTATTTATTGACTTCATTTCCCGGTTTTGTTAGTTTAGAGTTGTAAAAGTTTCAGAATCTTACAAATTACAAAGGAGGTCATAAGATGAAGACCACAGGAGTAATCCGCAAGCTGGATGAGCTGGGCAGAATCACGCTTCCTATAGAATTAAGGAGAAGCCTTGACCTGGATGTCAAAGATGGACTTGAAATAACCGTTCAGGATGACTGCATTATCCTTAAAAAAGCGGAAAGCGCAGATATTTTTACAGGCAGTACCGAGGATCTGCTGGAATATGAAGGAAAAAAAGTATCCCGCAATTCTGTTATGGCGCTGGCAAAACTGGCCGGGCTGAATGTAGCTGAGGCATAGGCAGAACTGGCAGCGCAGTAACTGCAAAAACCCCCAAGGTTCTCTGTGTATTAAGGAAGATACGCAGACAAACACTGGGGGTTTTTATATTTTAATTCAGGTAAAATGGCCTGCTGACCCGGTTAGCTGTCCGGCTTTATACCGGATAACCGAACCGTGCCGCTAAGCCAGCTTTGCCCGGATCGACCTGTGGTCATAGATGTCGCCCGCCCCATCTACCTGAGCGATTACAGGGACGCCGTACTCTTCAGAAATAATCTGCCCGGCACCGCAGAAGGTATCTGCATGGCGCTGCATATTTCCAGAAACAACCACTCCCTTTAAACGGGATCCATTGGACTTTAAAAAGGACGCCACCACAGGCGGAACCTCACCCCGGCCGTCTGTATAGGTTAAAAGAATAAAGTCCTCGCCGACGGTTTCCGTACCGTCCTTCAGCTTTAGAGCCTCTAATTCCAGAGTCTGAACCAGTTTTTCTACATTTCCGCTGCGCGAAGCATATACATATTTCATTGGTATACAACCTTCTTTCTTAAAAGCAAAAATTAGTTATATCTAACCATTAGTCAGCCTATCATTAAACTCTGTTTTCGTCAAGTCCTATTTTAACACTCTGTTTCTCCCCATATGCCTCCTCACGCTCACCGCCAGCCTCGCCACATGGGACGCCAGTATGATCCCCAGCGCAATCGCTCCCGCCTCTGTCAGCACCAGTGTTAAGTATGTACTGAACTCCTCTTTAAGTCCCTGCACCAGATAATACATCGTATAATAAAGAGCTTCTCCGGGAACCTCCGGAATCAGCATGGGAACCAGGAGAAGGATCACCGGAGTGCGGATGATTCTGGCTAATATCTCACTGAGAGCGGCAACAAACAGACTGGCAGCCAGCAGCCCCGAAAATATGCTCCACCCGGCGGCTCTGCACAAAAGATAGACGGCCCATCCCGCGCCGCTTCCTAAAGCGATCACAGCAAGACGTTTTCCCCGAACGCCAAACAAAACAGCAAATCCTACCGATCCGATCATGCCTGTAACGGTCTGAATTACAGCAAAGCTCATACTGTCCCTCCAAAAATAATTACAAGAGCAAAGCCCATGGCTACCGCAGCCGCTTTTAGAACCGCCTCACTCATATTGAGAAGTCCACTGATCATATCTCCATTTATCATATCTCTCAGGGAGTTGGTCAGCTGAAGCCCTGGAATTACCAGCATAATATCGCCAATCATGATCTTATCCGGCTGTGTGCCGATTCCCATCCTGACAAGGAGCAGAACAGCCATCGCCGTCACTGCGCTGCAAAGCATATTCTGAATAATGGTATTCAGTTTCAAAATGGAACTTCCATGCAGCATCCCATATAAAACCGCCCCTGACAGCGCCGCCGCCATGCCGTCCATTCCGGTTCCTCCAAAGAAAACCGACAGCGCTGCCGCAATCATCATATGCATCCCCAGTTCCAGGCGAACCGATGTTTTTTTCCCTTTTCGGATGACATCCAGCTCCCTTTTAAACTCCTCTAAGGATATTGGGCCGGCGCATATTCTGCGGGACAGTTCGTTTACCCTGGCTACTCTTCCCAGGTCTGTATCCCTCGTCCGGATCCGGCGGGTCTGAGTGACGGCGCGCCCGTCTGCCGACATGGCGGTGACGATAATACTGGATGTAATGGTAAACACATCCGCACGGGCAAAACCATAGGCCATGCACAGGCGGGTAATTGTATCCTCCACCCGGCTCACCTCAGCTCCATGGGCAGCAAGGAGTTCCCCCGCATCCATAATAGCTGTCATGAAATATTTCATCTCGTCATATTCTGCTTCCGCTAAGCTCGCTTCTGTTTTTATTTCCATGCAGTCCCTGATACACATCCCTCTTAGACACTCCCCTGTCTTTTGCCACCGCCTTCATAGCTTCCTTCTTATCCATGCCCTGGCTCATATAATGTTCCATATGCTCTTCCAGGCTCACTGCCTCCCAGGACTGTCTGGCCTCTTCCTCCATTTCCTGTACGGAACGGCCCCGGATAACGATGACGCATTCTCCCTTGGGCTCCTCGGTCTCATACACGGCCAGGGCCTCCTTAAACGTGGTTCTCCAGGCGCTCTCAAATTTCTTCGTAAGTTCCCGGCAGATAGTGATATCCCGGTCTCCCATGGCCTCAAAAAGATCTGCCAGTGTCCGTTTCAAATGATGGGGCGCTTCATACAGGATAATGGTTCTGGTTTCATTTTTCAGTTCCTCAAGTATCCTCTGACGCTCCTTTTTATCACTCTTTTCCGCCGGCAAAAATGCCTCAAAGCAGAATCTCCTGGTAGGAAGGCCAGACATGGTAAGCGCCGTGATACAGGCTGCAGGGCCAGGAAGGGAAGTTACGGGAATACCTGCCTCATGGCACTGACGCACCAGTTCTTCACCTGGATCAGAAATACCAGGCGTTCCAGCATCGGTAATCAATGCAATATTTGTCCCCTCTTTCAGCTTTTCCACCAGATATTTCGCCTTATCTATCTTATTATATTCATGGTAGCTGGTCATAGGCGTTTTGATGCCCAGATGGTTTAGAAGCTTAATACTGTGACGGGTGTCCTCTGCCGCGATCAGATCCGCCTCCTCCAGCGTACGCACTACCCGGTAGGTAATATCCTCCAGATTTCCAATGGGCGTTGCGCACAAGTATAATATTCCTGCCATAGCTCCAGCTCCTTTACTTTTCTAATAACCGTAAGTAGTCCGTATCTCTTCGGAATACTCTCCATTCTCGTCAAATACAATCACCGGCGGCTCTGCCTTTAAAAGGGCGCCTCCGCCCCGGACTGCCTCGATGAGAACCATGTTTGCCTCCCTGTCTCTGTAGGGATGGACAAACTTCATCCTCTTAGGTTCAAGACCATGCATTTTCATGGTCTGGATAATCTCGATCAGACGCCTGGGCCTGTGTACCATATAAAAACGGCCTCCGGGCCGCAGCACTCGCGTCCCCTCCCGTACCACGTCCTCCAGGGTGCAGAGCACCTCATGGCGTGCAATAGCCTTGGCATCCTGGGGATTTTTAATGCCGTGCGCATCATTCATGTAGGGCGGATTACTCGTTACCACATCAAAAGAAGCCCGGTCAAAGAGCGTCCCGGCCTCCTTTATATCGCCTGTTACAATCTCCACCCGATCCTCAAGGCCATTATAAGCCACACTCCGACGGGCCATGTCTGCCGACTCTTCCTGAATCTCCAGCCCTGTAAAATGCATTCCCTGGGTCTTAGCACTTAAAAGAATGGGAATAATCCCGGTTCCGGTTCCCAGATCCAGGACCTTCTCCCCCTCCTTCACCACTGCAAAGCCTGACAGAAGCACCGCGTCCATTCCAAAGCAGAAAGCTCCCTTTCTCTGGATAATGCCGTAATGATTGCGCTGCAGATCGTCGATCCGCTCATCATCCCGCAGTGAAATTTCCTTAACCTTGATCCAGGTATGCTCCTTACTTATCATTGAGCTTCGACTTTCCTTCCTTTTTCTCCAGGGCCTCCAGTTTCTTAAGTTCCGTATCCGAACCTCCGCTTTCCTTGGCCTGACGCTCCCCGTTCTTTCCCTTCTTCTTTCTGGGCTTGAATTTCAGGTCCTCTACCTTATACTCACGAATCTCTTTCTCATCCCGGTCTACCACAACTACGACCTTTACCAGCTGGCGCAGCACATTTACACTGTGCACCTCGCCCTTTAAGCCGTCCGCAGTAGTCACATAGTCACCAATGGCCGGCAGCCTGCTGTTTAAAACCTCATAGGTCTCTTCCTCGTTTTTCAGGCAGCACATCAGTCGGCCGCAGACACCGGAAATCTTGGTTGGATTCAGTGAAAGATTCTGTTCCTTTGCCATCTTGATGGATACAGGGATAAACTCCGACAGGTACGAATGACAGCACAAAGGCCTTCCGCAGATGCCGATTCCTCCCATAATCTTTGTCTCATCCCGCACGCCAACCTGACGCAGTTCAATCCTGGTCTTAAACACGCTGGCCAGGTCCTTTACAAGCTCCCTGAAATCAATCCGGCCGTCTGCAGTAAAGTAAAACAGCACCTTATTATTATCAAAGGTGTACTCTGCATCAATCAGCTTCATTTCCAGCTTATGCTTGCGGATCTTTTCCTGGCAGATCTTAAACGCCTCTCTCTCCTTCTCCTTATTCCGGGTTTCTACCGCCCGGTCCTCCTCTGTCGCCATACGGATCACCGGCTTTAAGGGCGGAACCACCTTTGCGTCCTCAACTTCCCGGTTGCCAAGCACCACATATCCGTACTCAATTCCTCTGGCCGTCTCAACGATCACATGATCGCCGGTCTTTATATCACGTCCGGCGGGATCAAAATAGTAAATTTTTCCCGCCGTCCGAAAACGAACTCCGATAACTGTCAATTCTGTTCTCCTTTTTATTGGTCTGTGCCATACTAAATGGCGTCTTAGTTTTCCTTCATGGTCAGAAGCATCAGCTCCATCACCAGTTCCATATTTACATTAGCGTCCAGCCGCACTCTGGCCTTGTCAATCGCCTCAAGAATCTTCTCCAGTCCTTCGTATCCGCTTAAAGCTGCAATATTCTTCACCGTCGAAAATTCATCCTTAAAAATCAGCAGATTGATGTCTTTAGTGGTCTTATACATCAGTACATCCCGATACCACATCTGCATAAAGTCCAGACAATCATGGAGATCCAGATTGTCCTCCTTCAGCTTGCGGATATAGTCTAAAAGCTCGGAGATATCCATTTCCTTCAGATGCTTCAGCAGATGAAGAATTTCGTTATACATCACCTTAAACTCCTCTGAATCAGCCAGATGAATGGCTTTTCCCAGATTTCCCCTTGCAAATGCGGCATAAATCTCTGCCTGGGTCTCCTCTTCCTTTAAAGACTGGATCAGATACTCCTTCACTACCGAATCCCGCAGAGGCTTTAACTTCAGCTGCACACACCGCGAAAGGATCGTGGGCAGAAATGCATCCGGGTTGGTGGTAAGAAGCAGGATCACCGCATAGGAGGGAGGCTCCTCAATGGTCTTAAGAAGGGCGTTCTGGGCCTGAACCGTCATTTTCTCCGCCTCATCCACAATATAGATCTTGTAATAGCTGCTGTAGGGCCGCACCATGATGGTGTTGTTGATCTGCTCCCGAACCTCATCCACGCCGATGCTGGCAGGCTTCTCATGGGTCACATAGATCAGATCGGGATGACTGCCCGAAAGCACCTGCCTGCAGGCATGGCACTGCATACACGGCTCGGCCGTTCCCTTTTCACACAAAAGGCTCAGCGCAAAAGCGTTGGCAAGAGACTTGCGCCCCATTCCCGCCTCGCCGCTGAGTATATACGCATGAGAGATCTTTCCTGTTTCCACTGCATTTTTAAAATGCTCCTTGATCTGCTCATGTCCCAGAATGTCCTTAAAAACCAGCATCTTCCATACCCCCTTTGATTGCTTTTTATGCTGCCATCAGTATAACATAAGTTAATTTTGATGTATAGCCTTAAGTTGGCGGGCAAAAGATCCAGACGCAAAAATCCCCCTCTTTTCAGATGATTGAAAAGAGGGGGTATGCCTGCTGAGGCCGTGAGGTGTGTTGAAGGAGTCCTCCCGCACTCCTCCACGTACGCTGTTTTATAAGCCTGTCCTTACATAAACTGGAGAAATATACGCCCACTGCCTATTCTTCTGACTGATTTCCATATGATATACATCACATAACTGTTCTGGATGATTATCCTCTAGTTCCATCTCAAACTGATATCGTGAACACGGCAGTGCCGGATGAATTTTGAATGCCTGTGAATGATAATATTCCATTTCACAAACATAACCATATTCCAGAAGATCCCCTATAGATGCCCTGTAGTCTTTCTGATTCATCTTAAAATAAAGCTTTGTGTTCAGGTTTCCTTCTATTTCAAATACAATTGAAGAAGTAGATGGATGCAGCGTAGACTTGTTTCCCACCGTATCGCAAATCCACTCTGCACTGCTCCCATCCAATACCAATGCACTGGTTGCTATGTCATTAATTTGATCCACATCATAGCATTCATCCTGAGACGGTGCCAGCACACTTCTTCCCCGAAAATATGGGTGTAATGATACAATGCTTCCCCCTGTAACGCCCAGTTTTCCAGACCAGCGATATAAATCCTGCTTTCCCCATCCCATCTCAATCCGGATTTTATAGCGCCCTCTGGAAATATTTTTTTTATGCAATTCTCCATTTTCAACATAGATTGGTTTCCCGTTTTTATACACTACAATCTTATCTAGTCCATATTCTGTTTTTACATTCCAATTCAGTACCCTTTTGCTTCCTTCCGTTTTTCCACCCATTGGAATTCCATTTATATCAAACTGACAGTGGATTCTGTCTCCTGTCACTGCATAGGTTCGCCCAGCCTTCAGCGCACCCCATATGCTTTCTTTTGTTTTCCCTTCTGCCCAGACGGCAGCCATTCCATCTCCATAAGAACCCGGGAATCCTGCATGATGATCGGTAGAAGCCACAAAACCAAATTGCTTTCCACGCTTTAAACCCTCATATATCAGATTTCGGCCATCTCTGGGCCCCATATTATGGTAATATGGATAATCAGCCTCTTCGCTCATTCCACAGCCATGTTTAGAAAATACCTCTACGACAGGGGATATGCTGCTGTCAAATTCGTCCCAGTTAATTCCCCTGTACCCCTTTGGATATCCAATATGATGGGGAATAACGATCGCATCTCTTTGACAGGCTTTTATCAGATCCTTCGGCGATTCGCCATATACTAAGGGAAGATCATCTGCCGGTGATAAAAGATGATAGTCTCCATACTGACTGGAATGAAGTTCATACCCCTGAAATGTAACTAATCCTTCCTTTCCTGCTCTTTTTACTCTGTTCCGAATATCTGTCCAATGATCTTTAAGTTTCTTAAATCCTTCTTCATGAAAATTGACAACAAATTCTGTTTCCGGTCGTTTTTCATACATATCGGGCCACATTGCATGGCCAGTAAATGCACAAAAATCCAATTGGCTTTTTGCTCTTTCAATTGCATTTTCCAGGCACCCAAATCCGTATGTAATCCCACAATGGTTATGAAGATCCCCCCAGTAAATATCCATCTTTATTCCTCCCGTTTTAAATCAGGCCATTCTATCCTTATTTCACTCGTATCTGTTCTAACATATATGTTATTTTCTTTCAGTTCTGCCTGCGGAATCATATCAATATATTTGACTGCATCTTCTGTTCGGTCCCCCAAAAAGCAGTCAATGATATCATGCTGACCAGGCTTAAGCCTTCTGCAAATCATTGGCAAGACAGCCAGGCTGTACAGCAGATTTGTATTTGGAAATGTATCGATTACTACTGCATTTCCATCTCCATTCACAGAAACCGCCCCGGTGACTCCCCATGGCAGACAGACAAATATTTTTCCTTCCTCATGTTTAATCTGATCCTCACTGTATTTTTCCAAAAGATCACCAGCTTGTGCCTGGGAGGACACTTCGGCCTCAATAGAAAACCCGCCATCCGCCAGATCAATTTCTTTATCTGTCAAAATACGGTGAATCCGTATATGCCAGGATCCCAAAGGAATAACTGCACTTTCAGCTTCTACTCCAGGCATTAGACTGTATGCAGAAAATACCGCCTGTTCTGTTATAAAAAACGATTTTGTGCCATATTTCATCCGATAGCAGTTATCATCTGCTATCGATACAGCCAATGTATTATCGAATGCCCCATCACGCAGCTGATGCCCTCTGGATATACTGAAACCAAATTGATTAGAATAGACAAACTTTTCATATTTTTCTGCAGTGCAGCCATGATTTTGACAATGCTGACCTGTTACAAATGACTGGACATGATCCATATTATGCGTAATCAGCATATGCGGATGCTCTAAAAGCTGTACAGCTTTAAACAGCGGCCGCTGGTCCTGTGCTGTCCAGAAAGGATGGTTATCCTCCAATACAAGCATAAAAAAGGTCTTTAATGCCCAATAAGGAGAGCCATGACCATTATATCTTTCACTCATAAATAAATTGGGATACCCATATCCAATACTAAGTACACCATCATTATCAAATATGGGGCGGCAAAGCCATTTTTCCAGATTATTTATGGCCAAGTGACGTAAAAGTCCATATTCTATATTGTCATCACAGGCAAACGCCAATGCTGAAAAGAAAGCTCCGTGAGCAAAGCGATATGTAAGACTTCGCCCATAGGGTATTTCTCTTCCCTCTGTATCAAACCAGTAGATATAATCTTTTGCAAATTGTTTTCCCCGCTCCTTTAATATGCAACAATAATCAGGCTCTTCTTTTTCCATGAATTTAGCATAAACAAGACCATAAAAATGCATCGCAAACGCAATATAATAATCTAACTGTCCGTTATTTCCGTCATGGTACCAGCCATCCCCCTCATAACAGTCCGCAATCACAGCCCAGTCCTCATCTTCCTTCTCCTGTGACCAGGGGCGTCCGATCCTCCGAAACATCATATTCACAAGAATTCTGAAAAATCTCCAATTATTGGCGTGCACCCTGTGATGATTAATCTGGTCCATCCAAACACAAAATTGTTCTTTCTGACACGCATCCAACGGATCCCATAAAACTTGAGGTGACAGACTTACAGCTACTGCAATGGCTGCCATTTCAACCATTTTCTGATCATAGTCTACCAGATCCCCCCAGTATTCCGAATACTGGGGATTAGTTCCATGGATCAGCCCGGTCAAATAATGCTTTTTCCATTCTTCAATCTCAGATTTTAAATCTGGAGCTAAATTAGGGCTCTCCCTGGACCATAAAGGACCTAACCCCCACAAAATTCTGGAAAATCCCTCCATTCTTGCGGCCTTTTCTCCATAATGTACCCCTGTATTTCCCACATGAAGCCATCCCTTTCCGTCACTATAATACTTTTTCAGCGGACGGATCATTTCTAAAAACAGTTCTGCCGCGCCTGCTCTGCTCTGAATTTTCCGGTTTTTCCATTGTCCAGTCATACTCCTGTCTCCTCTACCTGAATTGCGACGTGGAATTTCCCATTTTTATCTGCTTTTACAGCAAATCGCCATGCTTCAAATCCTCCAGCCAAAAAAAATATTGGAGTCGGATCTGCGTTTTCTTCTAAATCAGATATACCAATCTTTATTTTTCCCCTATCTCTTGGCAATTCCCAGCTATCATGTACACGTTGTATCCCCAGCTTATGTTTTCCAATTATTGGGAGTATAAACATGGGCTGCACACACTTGGATTCCTGTGATAATTGAATCTCTCCATCAATTATGACTTCATCATCAGAAAAAGAATATACCAGACTTCCATACACCGGTTTATCAGCAGAATTATGCTCTGCATCCTTTAATTCCAGATTAACCGCAATCCTGACCCCATCTTCCAGTTCCTGTGCTGTGATATGGGAATCATAGTCATAACAACTGGAATACTTTTTTTGACTGCTCTGCATTTCAATTCCTGGTGTTAAACTGCAGTGCTGTGTTTTTTTCAGAGAAAGCTGCATATTATGCGGCTCCTTTAGCCAGTAATCTGTCATAGATGACATGATAACAGGCCCGGCTGTTTTATGCCACAGCATGGTTAATGTTCCCCCCGAAGCGTGCCCTCCTTTCATGTAATTAAAATCATAGCCTGTTACAGTTCCCAAAAAATCACCTATTGAAATTTTCCAAACATCTATTTCTGGAAAATATAACAGTGATGGAGCGTGCTGAGAAGGAAGTTCTTTCTCCTGGCTGCTCCACTGCCCAGAGTCTATCATTGATGCCAGAGCCTTTGCATGACAAAATGTATGATGAATACAGGGTTCTTCACCGTGTGTCTCATAGTCAGGGCCTCCATATAACAGTCCGTTTACACTGCATTTTTTATACAACATCACATTACGTACTGCTGCTTCATGAAATACAGGCTCTTCCTCTCCCCATATTCCATATGCCGATTGACAGCCATCTGATGTTCTGCTTCCCCAATAGGTCCATTTATAATTTCGGGAACCGAAGCTGTTATCCCATGCCCCATCCGGCAGCATAAAAACAAGCTGTTTTTTCAAAATTTCCTTTAGTTTTTTAATTAATCTTAAATCGCCTACTGTTCTGGCATATAAAACCAGAGATGGAATGGACTCTTCCACATTATATCCGATATCTACCGGACGGCATCCTCTTTTCGTTACCCCCTCTGCCGGCTGACCCTCTCCATAAAAAAGGCCATTTTCCAATAAATGATTTTCGCAATAATCTGCCAGTTCTTTTGCCTGAACTAAATACTCTGCCCTATCCTCATATTTTCCTGCCAAAGCAAGTGCTGCTGCCGCAGACGCATGGTAATTGATGTTAGTTTTATAACCCACAGTAATCGTTCGGGCGATCCAACGTGCCCCTGCTTTCATTCTTTGCTCCCAATATTTCTTTGTTTCCAAATTCAGCAGGTGACCATGGTGATTTAACGCTTCACACAGACTTATTACTCCAAAAACAGTTATCCCATTCCATTCGCTTTGAGCGTCATTATAAAAACTCCCATCGTCGCAAACCATATTGATTCCCCAGTCAAAAACAGCTTCTGCTGCCTTCCGATACTTCTCTTCTCCTGTAAAATCCGCCACACACATCAAAGGGTATACAGCGTCCTGGCTTCTTCCGTGAATCATTTTACAGGCCGGGCAGAAAAAGCCGCCATCAAAACGTGAGTCTCCCTTATTGTGAATCTGGTAACTAATTAAACCATCGCACCAGCTTTTTAACAGGTCAAAACACTCTTCCCTCTCCATACCGGCTCCTTTACCAGATCATAAATCCCTTCCCCATCAGTCTGAGAATTCCCTCTACCAAAAAGTAATCCCCATAAATCAACGGGACATGAACCTGCTTATCATAAGCAACGCTTCCATTCTGTAAAATACCGTCTTTTTCTATATTCCAGCAGCAATGCTTTTCTTCCAGAGCTTCCAACATTTTTTCCGCACTATTTCTGTAAAGCATCTTCTCGGATTCATCTACTGCATCTGCAATTTCAAGAAGACCGCAGGCAGCACAGGCGGTAGCTGATGTATCCCAATATACAGGCTGAGCAGGTGCTCTGAAATCCAGCAATGATACAAAACCGGTCTGAGCCGCATTTGCCATAAAGTAGTGGGCTGCCCGCTTAGCAGCATCCAAATATTCCCGTTTACCTGTATAGCGGTATCCTAAGGCAAAGCCATACACTGACCATGCCTGCCCTCTGGACCATGAAGATCCCTCTTTATAGCCCTGACCGGCCGGGAATTCAACCGCCTCCCCTGTTACCGGATCAAAGACCGCAATGTGATTACAGGAACCATCTGGCCTCTGCAAATAACGAACGGCTGTATCTGTATGCCGTCTTGCGATTTCCCCAAACCTAGGATCCTTCAGTTCTTTTTCCGCCCAGTAAAGAAGCGGCACATTCATAAGACAATCTACAATCATCCAGCCTGTTTTGTCATCATTCCATGCCCGAATAAAGTTTCCTGAAGGGTTAAAACGGCCTGCCAATATATTAGCGGCATGGAGCCCTCGTACACGTGATTTGGGATTTCCTGTAATTCTGTAATCAGCTACTGCCGTATGAAGAAATAAAAATCCCACATCATGATGCAAAGCCTCAAAGTTTTCCAGAATACAATCAAATTCCTGCTCTGTATGCTCTGCTGCATTTTTATAAATTGAATCTTTTGTACACTGATACATCTGCCATAAAATTCCCGGCCAGAATCCATTTGTCCACCATGACAGCTTTACATCCCGCATATCATTCCGGTATGCTCCATCCTCTGCTATATAAGGAATACGTTCTCCCAACCGCATACATTCAGCATGAATCTTGGTTTCCAGCTTTTCAAAAATTTTCTCTGCATCCATTTTTTACTCCTTTACTGCTCCTGCAATTGTTCCTTTAGTAAAATGTTTCTGCAAAAACGGGTATACACAAAGGATAGGTACGGTTGCTACTATGATTGTCGCATATTTAATAGTCATTGCTACTGATTCCTGATCCATTGTTCCTACACCTGTTGTCATTGATGTGACATCGTTTTGCATCAGTATTTCTCTTAAAATTACCTGAAGAGGATAAAGTTCTCTTGTGCGTATAATAGCTGATGCCCAGAACCATGAATTCCAAATTGAAACACCATAGTAAAGCACCATTACTGCCAAAATTGCTTTTGAAAGAGGAAGAACAATCTGGGTGAGAATCGTTATATGCCCTGCTCCGTCGATCTGCGCTGCCTCAATCAAACTTTCAGGAATACTTTCAAAGGATGTTTTTAAAATCACCAGATTATATGTACTGATCATAAAAGGCAAAATCAGTCCCCAAAGACTGTCTCGCAGCTGAAGATCCTTTAAATTCAGATAAAAAGGAATCATACCCCCGGAGAAAAACATGGTGAACATAATAATCATCATAATGGGCTTTTTAAACATAACTCTGCGTCTGGAAAGAAAATAGGCCCCCAAAGATGTCATAATAATATCTAATGCAACGCCTACCAGCAGCACAAACATGGTATTTAAATAACCGCGGATAATCATTGGGTTTTTAAATACTTTACTGTATGCTTCCACACTCCATCCAGCCGGCTTTAATAAAAGACCTGTATGCTGGGTCAGCATATTGCTGTCACTAAAAGAAGCCACAACTACATACCAGACCGGATACAGACAAAGCAACATAATCAGGGACAGAAAAATGTAATTGAATACAGTAAAGATTCTTTCACCTCTGGAACGTTTCACTTTCATTGTTTTCATTTCTGTCCCTCCTACCATAAGCTTGTTTCGCCACATTTACGCGCCAATTTATTGGTAATCAGCAAAAGAGCTAAATTGATCACGGAATTAAAGAGGCCAATTGCAGTGGAATAACTCCAATCCTGTTCTAAAAGACCAATTCTGTAAATATATGAAGAAATAATATCTGCTGTCTCATACGTTGCAGGATTATATAAAAGAATTGTTTTCTCATATCCCATGTTCATCAGAGTACCCATTTTCAAAATAAACATAATAATTATGGTAGGCATAATTCCCGGCAGTGTTACGTGAACCAGCTGTTTCCATTTTCCTGCTCCGTCAATCTGAGCCGCTTCGTATAGCTGACTGTCCACTCCAGATAATGCAGACAGATAAATAATGGATCCCCATCCCACTTCCTGCCATACACCGGATGCCACATAAATAGTTCTGTACAGATCTGGATTCTGAAGCAGAGGTGAACGCTCCCCCCCAAACAATTCAATAATGTCATTAAACAAACCGCTCGTCATACTGAAATCCACCAGCATACCCGTTACTACAATCATTGAAATAAAATGCGGCAGATAGGTAACCGTCTGGGTCAGACCCTTAAATTTTTTATTTTTCACTTCATTTAACAAAAGAGCTAAAATAATTGGGGCTGGGAAACCAAAAATCAGGCTGTACACACTTAACAGGATCGTATTACGAATCAAACGGCCAAAATATACACTGTCAAAGAATCTGAAAAAGTTTTCCAATCCAACCCAGGGGCTTTCGTCTATTCCAAGGGCCGGCGTGTAATCTTTAAATGCAATAATTGCACCATACATAGGTTTGTAATGAAATAGAATAAAAAAGATCAGAACCGGAAGGATCATCATATATAGAGATTTATTTCTGATCCAGTCTTTTTTTATCCTGTAAAAAATTGACGGCTGCTTCATTTTTTATCATTCCTCCATTTCAATCTGTCAGAATACAAAAGAGACACTGCAAAATGATGTTCCCATTTTGCAGCATCCCTCAGCCTTTAACGGGCATTGTAGCGTTCTAATGCTGCTCTTTGAATCTCCAATGCGCGATCTAGTCCCATATTCTCGATATTTTTTACATATGTATCAAAATTATCCAGACTTTCTGTACCAAAAATAAACTTCAGTACCATTTCATCGCGGTAAGTATTGATCTCATTCATAATGGCAGAATATTCTCTGCTCTCTTCTGAAGTAGGCGTTACCGGAGGCATCTTATGTTCTTTTGCATTACTGTTTCCCCAGACATCCGGCGTTTCTTTCTGTTGATCAATGGTATAATACTGTTCCAGATAGCGAAGATCCTGTACAAATGGTCCATTATAATTTCCACGAATGTACGCAGACATTGCCTGGGATACGGGCCATCCATCTGGATTTTTCATTACCCAGTCTGTATATGTTGGATAGTTTTCTTTTATTTCATATGATTCGCCTTCTACACCAAAGTTGAAAAGCATATGTCCCTCTTCTCCATAAGCATAATCCAGTAAACGTGCTGCTCTTTCTACGTCTTTGCAGGAAGTGGTAATTGCCACACTGGCCGTTCCCGGATACTGATTATCCATCTGTCCAAATTCTGGTTTCGTTCCCTTTTCAAGCGTTGGATACGGAGCCGCTACCAGCATATAATTCGGATCACTGGCCTGTGCTGCTGTAATCCACGCCCCCATACGGCTTCCTGCAAATCCAATGGATGCTCCTGCAGATCCATTAGTCATCTTTGCACTTACCTGGTCAAATTTTAATGTAGCCATATCGGGGTCAATCAAGCCCTCTTCATACCACTGCTTCATCAGCTCCAGATATTTCTTATAGTTCTCTTCTACTGCGCCAAACTGAACCTGACCATCATTATCGATGTAGAATCCCCTACAAGTATTAAATGCGTATGCAAACGGATCATTATCCTTAAAATCTTCTCTGGTCCACTCTGGACAATAAGGTGCTGCAACACCCTTTTCATTCTTAAATGCGGTCAGCACTGTATGCCATTCGTCAATAGTCTCTGGTACTTCCAGATTTAATTCCTCTAACCAATCCTGACGCAGCATAAGTCCAATAGTATTACAAAGTTTCTCATCTCCGCGAATAAATGGAAATACATAATAATGTCCATCGTCCGTTTTAATCATTTTATCTACTTCTGGATGTTCCTTTAAATATGCAGTAATATTAGGACAATACTGTTCAAACACATCATTAAGAGGAAGAATTACTCCATCCTTAATTGCTTTTTCAGGGCCTCCCGGATAATCTTGTACCCAGCTGTATTCCATCATGTCAGGAAGGCTTCCATCTGCAAGAATTAGACTGAACTGTTCCTTTATCTGTCCCGTTGGCGGATGCATAAATTCAATATTCACTCCCGTTTCCTGCATCCATGCCTTTGCAAATGGCGTTTCTCCTAAATTGGAATAGTTCGGACTTACAGTACCCTGAAGTTCACACCAATAAGTCAGTGTATCACCGGCCTGCATGGGATAAGAAAAATCACCGCCTGTTTGTGTCTGCTGGGTCCCCTCTGCTCCAGCTGTAGCGGCAGTTGTCTGTTCTGGCTCTGATTTTTCCCCACATCCAGCCAAAGCCAATGTCATTGCCGCAGTTAAAAACAAGGCTATTTTCCGTTTTTTCATCTTCCTTCTCCTCCTACTTGTATTTTTATAACAGTTTGCTTTGTGTCCTCATCTTATCATTATAATATTGATTTTTATATACAAAAAATGCAAACTTTATTAGCAAAAACGCCTATAAAAGTTTGCATTTTATCAAATTGATTGGTAAAAATTAAAATTCTTTCTTTAATTGTCCAGGTGTAATCCCTTTTTTCTTCTTAAACGCCCTGATAAAACCTGCACTGTCACGAAATCCGGATTGTTCTGCCGCATCTGCCACACTGCATCCCTTTTTTAAAAGTCCCTCTGCAAAATCAATCCGCACATTGTTAATAAAGTCTAACAAACTCTTTCCTGTCTGTTTTTTATAAAGAGATGACAGATATGAGGGGGTTATACGAAAATACTGGCTTGCAATAGAAATATTTAAATCTGGATCTGTGAAATTTTGATTTACATAATCCTCTACTTTCTGGCTGAATATGTTATCCTCACTTGCTTTTGCACGAATCTGCCGAATGTGTAAACAGATTGAACCAAGGCATTTTAGAAATTTATCCTTTGCCTCTTCAACCGGTGTTTTAACTGAAATCTGTTCCAACACTCCAATTTCAGGATCCGTGTGGTTATATCCTCCTGTGCTTGCTCCTTTTAAAAGTGTACCAATCATATCAAAAATTAAGCAACGGTAAGTATTGGCTTTTACTTGTCCGGAAAGATTTCGGTCAAACACCTCCATCATACATTTTCCTGCTGTTTTTTCATCTCCTATTTTCATTGCATGAATAATTTTTAATTCCATTTCTTCCGGATATTCATATACAAAACGCAGATCCTTTACTTTATCATAGCGGATTACCGGAGTATCCAAAAGATTAATATACTCTTCCATCGATTGTGCCTGCACATATGATTCATGAATCCCGCCAATTCCACGGCAGGCTGTTCCCAGAAGAGCGATACATGAAAAGCTAAATGACTCTTCTGTAATTTGCTGAAGATTTTCTACACACTCCTGTAAACGTTCCATGTTGTCCAGAGAAGGTATATTCATCCCTATAATGGCAGCCTCCCGTTCCCCCATTTCCGTCATTTCTACTTCAAAATATTTCTGGCAAATTTCGCTCAGCACGTTGGCTATTATGAATTTTCTGAGCACCTGCGCCTCTTCTCCAAGGCGTTCCGCTGTCAATTCCCCTTTTAACTCCGGTTTTAAAAGAACGACTGCATAAAATTCAGAATAAAGCCGGATTCCAACCTGTTCCTGAGAGTTTCTCTCACAGTGCTCCATCATCATTTTAGACAAATAATAAGTTTTTAATGTTTTTCGGCTGTTTTTTAAAAGCCTTTGCGTATCTATATGCTCCTTGAAAAAACTCTCCATCTGGTGATTGAGCCACTGATATTCGTCTACTCCGCTCTCCATTTTATCGTTGCTTTTTGAATTGTTGTAACGTGCAACATTCTCCATCAACATTCTTAAAGGATTATAATTTTTCTTTGCAAGATAACTTGCAATTCCAAACCCAGAAATAATGCAGATAAATAATCCCACTGCTGACCATATTTGAATTTCATGAGCTTCTTTATCTATTAAAGTTTTTGGGATAATTGCTTCATATCTCCAATCAGCCGCATCAGAATTCACCCCAGTAACAATATAAGAAGTTTTCTGCGTCTTTTCTGGTAATAAATCACTCTTTGCATCCATACATATTGTATTATCCTCGCTGTCTACGATTCGAATATTCATCTGTTCATCCCATTTGCCAAAAAGCAATTTCTGACGAAATTGATCCTTATCCATAACAATGCCGATTGTTGCCGCATATTCACCTGAAGCGGCATTAAGAGAACTCATTGTAAAAATCAGTTTATTATGTCCATATGAACCCGTAATGGGACGTACATCATTGTAATGCTGCGAAGCAAGGTATGACCTGAAATTTTCCAAGCTTGTGCTGTCACTTTTATAATAAAGTTCATAATAAAACGAGAGATCCATATTTCCAAGACTGCTACTTACTTTATCTGCCGCAGGAAAATATACAAATACATGGTCAAATAGAGGTTCTGCAACATCAATTATCCTTAAGTCATCATACAAGTAGTATAACGACTGCTGGTTTTTTATGCTGAAACTTTCTTTTTTAGAAAGATTCTGGATCTCACTGTCAAGAGCCAAGCGGCTTTCTATTTTTTGAATATTCTTTATTTCACTGTCGATTTCCTGTTTTACTGTATTCAAAAGATTTTCATTTGTTCTTGACGCCTGGCCTCGTATAATATGCCATACTCGTCCATAAATTCCAGTTGCTACTAAAATTGGAATTATTAAAATTGCTACATATGACAATAGCAGCTTTAAATACACCCTGGATTTTCTTTTCATAATTCCCCTCCCATTACTGCTCCTGATATTTTTATATCATCATAGATAACCCCTTAAATAAATCTGAATTATTCACAGATGTACCGTAAATTTCATCTGTAATCAGTGAATCGAAAAAGCGCTTCCCATTGTGATAAAATTCAGATATTCAACATCTTGAAAATCACACAAGGAGCTCCTTATGAATATTTTAAACTTATTATCTTTTAAAAGCAATCGGCTGATAAAAATATATTTTGACAGTAATGGGCTGACTTACAATGCGGATAACATATGGTTTTGGATAGCCTAACTCACCCCCGCCATTCAAAAAAATCCCGCGCCCGCCGCATTTTCATGCGGCCAGCACGGGATTTTTTACATCCATGCAATTTGCGTGGCTTACGCCATATACTTTTTCAGGACGTTTCTTACTGCCCCTGGTCCGGCTATCTCTTCTGCAAACATATTTTCGATCAGTTCTCCAATACCAGCCTCATAAAGATCAATTCCAAAAATATTCCCATTGGACAGAATGGGCTTTAACTGACCGGTGTATGTTTCCGGCTTTCCAACTACTATGCCTTCCAGCTGTTTTGTCAGTTCCGGGATCATGGGATCGGCGGAAAGTTCAAATGCCCTCCCCTCGTCATCCACAGCCAGAAGATAGCGGCACCAGCCTGCAATAGCCAGAGGAATGGCTGTCAGCTTCTTGGCATCGCCATACTTTGCCACATAGGACTTGATTGTCTCTCCATACCGTATTCCCACCTTCTGAGAAGTATCCGTTGCAATTCTCTGAGGCGTATCCGGCATAAACGGATTAGGTATCCTTACCTCAATTACTTCCTTTACAAAGTCAGCAGGAGAAAGGATGCCCGGATCGGTCACTACCGGCATACCCTCCACAGGGCCGATCTGATGCACCAGCTTATTTAACTGCTCATCTTTCATCTCATCTGCGATCAGATCATATCCCAGTACGCAGCCATAAACAGCCAGGGCCGTATGCAGAGGATTAAGGCAGGTGGTTACCTTCATGCGCTCAACCTTATTTACAGTATCCCGGTCCGTCATGTATACGCCGGCCTTCTCCAGCGCCGGACGGCCATTGGGGAACTTATCTTCAATTACAAGATACTGCGGGCCTTCTGCATTGACAAAGGGCGCAATATATGTCTTTTTTGAGGTAATGACCGGAGCCATATCCTCAATTCCCGCATTTTCAAGCTCTCTGCACACAGAATCAGCGGGCCGGGGCGTAATCTTATCAATCATAGACCAGGGGAATGACACTCTGCTTTCGTCTGTAATATACTCCACAAAGCCTTCTTCCACAAAGCCCTTTTTATACCACTCCTTCGCCATCGTTACAATGGAACTCTGCAGCTTCTCCCCATTATGGGAACAGTTATCCATGGATACGACTGCCAGCGGAGCTTTTACTGTCTTATATCTCTCATACAGCAGAGCGCAGACAACTGCCATTGCAGAAACCGCTTTTTCCGGTCCGTTTTCAATATCTGCCTGAATGAATGGGAAGTACGTTCCATCTGCTCCCTTAAGAGCATACCCCTTTTCTGTAATGGTAAAGGAGATCATCTGAAGTCCCGGATCTTTAAAGATCTCTTTCAGACGATTCCACTGGGACACATCTGAGGACTGTGCCTTGATAGCCTCTGTCAGAGATCCCAGCACCCTTTTATCGGTGGAACCGTCTGCTTTAAGAGTAACAGCAAGCACTAAATTATCGTATGGCGCATAGATTTTGTCAATAACGTCGAAATCAAAGGTCTCCACACAGGTAATTCCCTTTTTAGACTCCCCTTTTTCAATCAGCGTGTCCGCCAGACCGCCGATAAAAATACGAAAAATGTTTCCAGCTCCAAAATGCACCCATACGGGAGCCTTTTTCGTTTCCTCTGCTGTTTTTTCAATATCATAAGACGGAAGGCAAACGCCGGCCTTTTCCCATGCCGTCTTTTCTTTTAACCCATCTAATGTTAATTTCATATTTTCATGCCCTCTTTGCGTTTTTGTCGATTGCTTCCCAGAGTCCCTGCAGGTAGCAGGCACCCAGCGCTCTGTCATACAGTCCGTAACCCGGCATGGCAACCTCGCCCCAGATCATTCTTCCATGGTCAGGACGGATGCAGCCGTCAAAGCCGGTATCATACAGAGTCTTCATAATCTCATACATATCCTTAGAGCCGTCAGATGACAGATGAGCAGCCTCTTCAAAATCCCTGTCGCTGTTGTATTTTACATTTCTTACATGAGCAAACGGAATTCTGCCCTTTGCCATACGGATGATCTCGCAGATATCGTTCTTAGGATCAGATCCCAGAGAACCGGTGCACAGCGTCAGGCCATTGTACGGCTTATCCACTGCCTTTAACAGGCGCTCGATGGTCTCCTTATTTCTCACGATCCTTGGAAGGCCGAAGATCGGCCATGCCGGATCATCCTGATGGATTCCCATATGGATATCGTACTTCTCGCATACCGGTCCGATAGCCTCAAGGAAATATACCAGATTATTAAACAGTTTCTCTGCATCTACATCTTTATATGCGTCAAACAGAGCTTTTAATTTTTCAAGGCGCTCTGGCTCCCAGCCAGGCATCACAAATCCATTTGACATCTTCTCAATGGATTCTTTCATATGTTCAGGATCAATCTGGTCGATCACATCCTGATTGTATGCAAGTACCGTAGAGCCATCCGGTCTCTTTCTGGCAAGATCCGAACGTGTCCAGTCAAACACCGGCATAAAATTGTAGCATACCATATGGATACCCGCTTTTCCCAGGTTTTCCAGTGTGGTAATATAATTCTTAATATGCTCATCCCGCTTGTCCGTTCCGATCTTAATATCGTCTGAAACATTTACAGACTCAATTCCCATGATGGAAAGTCCTGCATCCTCTACTGTCTTTTTCAGTTCTGCAATTTCTTCCTCTGTCCAGACCTCACCAGGCATCTTTCCCATAAGAGTGGTAATAACTCCTTTTACACCCGGAATCTGCCGGATCTGTTCCAATGTCACACTGTCATATCCCGGTCCATACCAACGCAGCGTCATATTCATAGCTTTCATTACCTCCATAATTTATATATTTAACAACGGTTCCGACCACAGCCGCTTTTCAGCAAAGCCAGCTATGGAAGCTTACTTGTATGGTAGTATAATTTCAAGAATCCTTCAATATGTAATAGTAAATAAAATTTATATGTGTTTTTTATTTATTTTGTATATATTATTTTTTTAACAGCCCAGATATTGACTTTTTCGCCAGTGGGTTTTAGTATATCTAGTATGTAAGTTATCAATAACAAATGATATAATTATTAAAAGGAGCGTGTATTTCAATGAAAGCTGTACAGATTGTAAAACCAGAAGAGCTGAAGGTAATTGACATTGAGAAACCTGTAATCGACGAAAAAAACAACGTCCTTGTAAAAATGACTGCCGCCGGCATCTGCGGTTCTGATATGGGGATCTACCATGGCACCAATGCGGCTGCAACCTATCCAAGGGTCATTGGACATGAAATGGTCGGCCGCATTGACCAGGTCGGCCCCAACGTTAAGGATCTGAAGGTAGGAGACCGCGTTATCATCAATCAGGTAACCAGCTGCGGCCACTGCTATCCCTGCCGTATCGGAAGAGGCAACGTGTGCGACAACCTGGCGATCCGCGGCGTACATATCGACGGCGGATACCGCGAATTTATCGCTGTACCGGAAAAGGACTGCTATATCCTTCCTGAATCTCTTTCTGACACAGATGCCGTTATGATCGAGCCGACCACCATCGGAATCCAGGCCTGCACCAGAGCCGAACTGAAAAAGGATGATATGCTGCTGATCTACGGTTCCGGCGCGCTGGGAAGCACCATATTGAAGGTTGCCCGTCTGCTCTGTGATCATATTATTGTTGCGGATATCATGGATGACAAACTGGAAACTGCAAAGAAAAACGGCGCAAAATATACCATCAATCCATTAAAAGAAGATCTGATCGAAAAAGTAAAGGAATACACAGGCGGCCACGGAAGCACTGTTTCCATTGATTCTGCCTGCACAAAGGATTCCCTGATCACACTGTTAAAGGCTACCGGAAATGCCGGACGCGTAATTACCATGGGATTCTCTGTTTCCCCTACAGAGGTAAACCAGTTCCTGATTACTTCCAAAGAGCTGGATGTCCGCGGCTCCAGGCTGCAGAATAAGATGTTTGGAAAGGCCATTGAACTGATCAACGAGGGCAAGCTGGATCTGAGCGGCACAGTCTCCCACACCTTCCCGTTAATCAAAGCACAGGAAGCCTTTGACTTTAACGACAGCCATGATCCTTCCATCCGCAAGATCGCTCTTACGTTTGACTTTTAAAATTTCTATTTTAAAGAAGGGATGTACCCATGAAGCTTTTAGACAGACTGCCTGATGAAAAAGCCCGTGCATACGCCATACGGGTACTGCTTTACAATATCACTGCCCTGGAACTTTCCCCCGGCAGTGCGGTCAGCGAAAACGAGCTGTCTGCCGTCATGAATCTGTCCCGGACACCGGTGCGGGAGGCTCTGATCGAGCTTTCCCGCATGGATCTCGTGGAGATCCTTCCCCAGCGCGGCAGTTATATATCAAAAATCGACTATGGACTGATCGAAGAATCCCGCTTCATGCGCCTGGTATTGGAAATTGCAATTGCCAAACTGGCCTGCGAATCAGGAATCTCCTCCCACTATATGGAACAGCTGGAAGCAAATCTGGAACAGGAACAGTACTATGCCAATTCGGAAGACTTTTCCGTACAGTTAGACCTGGATAACCATTTTCATCAGCTGTTATTTGAATCTGTAGGAAAATCCCGAACCTTTGATGTCATCTATTCCCAGATGGTTCATTTTGACCGCCTTCGTATTCTTTCCTTAAAATCCTGGCAGGATGCCCGAACCGTCAAGGATCACCGGAATATTCTGTATGCCATCCGCCAAAAGGATGCGGAGCTTGCGGAAATGCTCATTACCCGCCACCTAACCCGGTTCCAGGTGGAAAAGACAGAGCTCACCCGACGGTATCCCGACTATTTTGTACTGTAAAACTGGCGCTAAAGTGCACAGAACAGAAGAAAGCGCCGCAGAATCATCCTTAGAAGGTGATCGAGCGGCGCCGTTTCCATTTTCATAACATACGCTTATTCATTGCTTGCTGTACTGTTCATATCGCCATTTACAAGGTTGTTTATTAAACCAGCCTTAAGTCCATCCTTGAGACCGTCTTTAAGGCCGTTTGCCGTACCGTTTGTGGCTCCATTTACAAGTCCATTCTCCAGGCCGTTTGCCAGACCATTAGAAGCCCCATTCACAAATCCTTTTGACAGACCATCCTTGAGGCCGTCTTTCATGCCGTTTGTGGCTCCATTTACAAGTCCATTCTCCAGGCCGTTTGCCAGACCGTTAGAGGCTCCATTTACAAGCCCGTTTTTCATTCCATCTTTCATTTCTTCTTCCATCACAACAGCAGTCTGTCCGGATGCTTCGTCCGCTGTTGCAGCAAAAACAGGAACAGACATTGCTGCACACATAGCTGCTGCGATTGCTAAAGAGCTCATTTTTTTGATTACTTTCATAGTAAAGTCTCCTTTGATTTTATATTTAGAACATTCATCTGTTCTATGAATGTATTATAATATAAACCATATGGGCGATACGAGGGTGAAACTGAGGCAAATATGCGGCAGCTTTTCATCTGAAATTCAAAAAAACATCCTTCACACACAGACCGTTCTAGCGTCATGGCAGATAGTATCTCATATCCTTCCTCCGATCAAAGAGCGCATTATACTGAATGAGCGCATACCGGTTAAGCCACGGCTGATACTTTGTGTTCTCGCCAATATAATGCCATTCATGTTCAGCCGTGTAATATCCGCAGAAATTAAACACCGGCATATCAGCACGCTGCTCCATTCGATATGCGTCGTAACTGGAAAGCTCCAGTCCAGCATACTTTTGTACCAGCGTTCCAAGGTAATTTGTGCTGACAATATCAATGCCATCTGTATTCTGAATAGCCAAATCCTCTTCTGTTTTAAAATTACTCCATATAAAGTAAGGGACTGTGTAGGATTTTTCTTCCACTGACAGATCTGTATCCAGCTCTGTTCTTCCGGCAGCACGCAGCCTGTCCTCAAACTCATTATTCAGCCAGGGCTGATGATCTCCAAAGAAACAGATAATTACCGGTTTATCTGCGGTTTCAAAATAATGAATTAAATACTGTAGTCCCTTATCTGATTCATTAATCAGGGACTGATATGCCTGGAAGTCTGTATACTGGCTATATTCATCATCAACCGAGACCTTCTTATTTTCTTCAATGGCGTCTATTTCATAGCCTCCATGGTTCTGCATCGTAACATTAAACAGGAACGCCGGACCAGTCTGTTTTTCATAAACCTCTATCAGTTTTTTATAATTTCCTAAATCAGAAACCCGGTTCCACACCGTTCGCTCTGCATCCTTAAAATAATCCATAGAGAGAAATTCGTCAAATCCCATGGCTGGATACACACTATTTCTGCGCCAATTTGCAGGCGCTTCCGGGTGCAGTGCAATCGTTTTATACCCCTGCTCCTTCAGCTGCCAGGCCATGTTAGGGACATTGTCAAACCGAAAATCTGCATATGGATTGATACCGTTGGTATTTGAAATTGAATTTCCTGTCAGAAACTCAAACTCTGTAGTCGATGTTCCGCCTCCCAGTGTAGAAACATAGTTCCATCCATATTCCACAATATTAGGATCGTTTTTTAAGGAACGCAGAAAGGACAGCTGTTCATCCACACATTCCAGCGGCCCAAGCACACTCAGATCACTAAACGATTCATTCATGATCGCAATGATCGTTGGCTTTACCTGAGAAGCAGTGCTGCTTTCTGCTGTTTTTTTATCCATGTATGGATCTAAAATTGCATTTGCCTTTTCAGAGGAATAGCCCTCTGGTGCTTTTACCTTCATTTTCTGAAGATATGTAATAAACCCCGGAGCAATTCCGGCTGACTGGTATGTCTGCTTCTGTTCCCAGAAATTGATTACAATATGATATTTCTCTGCAAAATCACAGCTGTTGATCCAGCCCGTTAAAATTCCTGCCGCCGCCAGGCAGCAAACACACCTGCGGATCACGGAGCGCTTTAGGGAAAATGTCCTTCCCGCCACTTTCCATTGAAAACAGCCGGGGCACTCCAGGGCATCGGCTCTGACAGCAGCAGCCCCAGTCAATGCAGCCATGAAATACACAATCAAAAAGGACATTGACATACCATTATCCATCTTATAGGTATAACCTGCCGCTACAGAAAACGCCGTTTCTGCAGCAAATATATCAGCGGCAATAATCGGCTGACCTCGGAATTGAAGGACGAAGTGGTTTGCCGTTCCCGCAATCCAAATCAAAACATAGAGCAGCGTAAGTCCGCGCATACGCTTCTGCCAGAGATTTACCGCAAACACTTCCAGCAGCGCATAGATAATGACATTAATCATAATCTTGGAAAAATTCATCTCCATCAAGGCAGAGTTCCAGCACAGTTCTGCAGTCAAAAAAAGAATCGCAGGAGATACCGCTAAAATGGCAGCCAAAACCACACGGGCCGTATTGGGAAACCGAATAGCCGCCCTGCCGCCATACAGCCAGAGCAGCGTTCCAGCCAAAATCATGCAGGTTGCACGCATGGCGGTAACTGGCGGAAGATTATCAGTTCCTGCCCCGGCGCCTATATTTCCAATCGCTAAATTATAAAAGAAAACAACAAGAATCAGTCCCCCTGCCATGGTTTTCAATGCAAGGACAGCAGCCTCTTTTCGTTTCCCTTTTTCCAGAATTGATAATCGGAGAGTATAATTAGCCTGCACTGCAATGAATACATATGACAACGCCAGCCACAGAGAAATATGATTAACATGAACTGCGAACCTCAGAAAAAAAGAAACTGCTGCTCCAGAGGCACAGCCTAATATTGTATATATCATTCTTTCCTTTTTGCCTGCTGTTTCACGCAGAAAAAGCGACATACTAAATGTAATCATAATCCAAACCAGTATTTCCATATTGTCCTCATTTCATATGTAATTTTTTGAGAAATTTCACGCAAAACCCCATCTGGCCCTCTACAAAGCGTCAGATGGGATTTTTTAATATTCTTTCAATTTTTAACTCTGATTTTCCAACAGAAACGCTGCGGTCACAGCAACGCTGTTTTCCGGGGATACATTATCCGCAATTTCAATATACGAGATGGGCTGAACAATATATCGGCAGGCTGCACCCTCTTTTAGATTCGATATGGTGACGCTTGTTTCACTGGTTCTGTCGAGCATATACAGCAGACCCGTTTCCTCGTAATATTCAAATATCTGGTACTCTATGGCTTTCTCAACCGGTTCCCAGGAAAGAGTAACCGTGTCACCGGCAGAAACTGCCGAGACCGTGGGAAATGCAAGCGCTGCAAGCTCTGCTTTCTGCTCAGGCTCCTCCCCATTTAAAACCTGAATAACGCGAAAGCCTACATCCTCATAACCGGAGGAGGCGTCTCTCCCTTCTTCCCTGTATTCACTGCGGCAGTCGGTTCTGGCAGATTTCCAAGAGCCGCCCTTTACGCCTAAAATTGTTGTATCGTCAGCACCCGTACGCTCTGTTGAAGTCCATTCCCAGACGTTTCCCCAAAAATCAACAGCTCCATGGGCTCCCCTTGTAACTTCTGCATATTGTTCAACCGGCGTTCTTCCGTCATTGATTCCACAGTTAAAATCTGCGTCCTTGGGCATATGGCCTGCCGCAAGCTCCCATTCGCTTTCATTGGGGAGGCGATACGCATTCACACCATCCTGCTCTGTCAGCCATGTGCAGTAAGCCTGTGCATCTTCATAAGAAACGAAATTTACAGGAAGATCCTCTTCCTGGACAGGATAAGTTCCATTCTTCCAATTAGCCGGAACCGGATACCCGGTGTCTGCCAGAAACTCCGCATACTCCGCATTTGTTACAGGAGTGCGTTTCACATAAATACTCTCACCGGCACCCATGACCGGAATATACTCATATCTGGATGCATCAGAAATTTTCCACTTTAAAAGCCGGGGATCTGTAAACCGGAGCATACTGCTGTTAATACGGTTCCAGTAGGTAATATACATCTCCTGAACAATGTCTTCCATTTCTGAAACAATTTCATCACCCCCAGGCTTTCCTGCCGTTTCCTCTTTCAGTTCCTCCAGCTTTGTTTCTTTACGATCCAACACGGCATTATAATTTTTAATTACCTCATCCCTGAGATTCAGGTAATTTTCCATGGTTGGATCTTTCTGATAACGGGAAATCAGTTCTTTTGTCTTTCCACTGAGTTCTGGCTGTTCTTTTTCAATAAAATCACTGTTTGTGTACATATTCATACGGTCATTATTTGTATTGCCCGCAGCCAAAGCAGCTGCAGAAAACGCTGCTGTGAGCAGCAATGCCGCCAAAAGAAGGCTGAAAATTTTCTTTATTGCTTTCATGGTGTATCTCCTTCTAATTGATTATGAGGCCGCTCCGATCAGCCAGTTTACAAGATTTATTGTTTCATCACGCCATGTAAGCGAAGGCACAGAAACATGGTCTGCATCTTGAAATACCTGAAGTTCTGCTGTTCCTCCCGCTTTTTTTAATGCATATACCATTTCTTTAGAGGAACTTGGCTTGATCACAGTATCTGCAGAGCCGACAAATGCCCTGACAGGAATTTCCTTAAGCACAGAAACCTGCTGCAGTACGCCTCTGGCACTGCCTGAGAGAGGCGCAATCCGGGCAAATCGTTCCGGATATGCTGCGGCAAAATCCCACACTGCCGTACCTCCCATGCTGAATCCTACCAGGGAAATATTATCTTCATCAATAGAAAATTCAGAAACAGTTTCCTGAATCAGAGCATAAACCGAAGAAGCAATGCTGCTCCATCCATTTTTTGAGGAAGGCAGCTGCGGCATTACAACATAGGCTTTCACATTTCCCAGATCGCCAGCCTGTAAATATTTCGGAAAGTCTTCTGAGGATGTGAGTAAGTTTAAATCCTCTCCCTTTCCGCTGGCTCCGTGTAAATAAACAATCAAAGGCATATTCTCTGTTGGATTTTCAGGTTCGTACAGTAAATATTGGAAATTTTCCAATTGATCTGTAACCATGCCTCGGGGCTGTAACAGAATTTGAGAATCTGTATCGAACGTTTTCGCCGCCACACCGTTTCCTTCTGCCGCTTCTGAAGTTTTTTCCTCAGCGTAAGCTGTAGAAACACATCCCGTCATAACTGTCAGGAAAATCGCCAGCACCAAACACATACTAGCACTGCCTGACGAGACTGTCCACATCTTATTTTTTCCCGATTTTACCTGTTTCATAAATGCGCTTCCCTCCATAATTTCAGAAATACGTTCCTTTTATTTCTGATGATATCTTAACACATATCCCTGAGGCACATCGAGGGTGAAACTGCGGCAATCCTGCGGCAGCTCTTTACCTTGCATACACAAAATGCTATGATAGCCATATAAATAAACTCAATAAAAATAAAGGAGGTTTACTATGCCTCAATCCGTATACCTTGCAGACGACGAAAAAAACATCCGTGATCTCATTGCCCTCTTTCTTTCACAAGAGGGGTTTTCTGTTCAGGCCTTTTCGGACGGCGACTCGCTGTTAGCCGCCTGCAGACAATCTCCGCCTGATTTAGTTATCCTGGATATTATGATGCCCGGCACAGATGGCCTGAGTATCTGTTCCCAGCTGCGTCAGGAAAACTCCAATCTGCCGATTATCATTGTTTCCGCCAAGGACAGTCCTTTCGACCGTGTGACAGGACTGACCCTTGGAAGCGATGACTACCTGATCAAGCCATTCCTTCCCCAGGAGCTGGTTGCCCGGGTACGGGCTCTTTTGCGGCGGAGCCAAAATACATATCCGCCTTCAGACGTTCCATGTGAGCTGACATTTGGAACATTAACGCTTTCTCCAGGTCTGCACACAGCCATACTGAACAACCAGCCCCTGACCCTGACACCTACGGAATTTGATTTTCTCTCATATATGATCGCCCATCAGGAAAGAGCCGTCAGCCGTGATGAGCTCTTACAGACGCTGTGGAAGATGGACTGGCAGTCTGACACCCGGGCCACGGACGACCTGGTAAAACGTCTCAGACGCAAACTTCGTACACAGCAAAGCAATATCCGTATTGAAACAGTATGGGGATTTGGATTCCGGCTTGCACTGGAGGATGAGCTTTCATGAAAAAGCAAACTATTTTCTGCCGTATCCTGCTGCCAACAATGGCTGCACTGTTGCTGCTCCCCCCTCTATCCTGTCTGATTTTTCAGCACGCTGCCGAAAAATATGCGTATGAGGAAGCAATTCATGACCTGGATCGGCTGCAGCAGAATATCCTGCCTCTGATGCAGAACATAGATCCCGGAGAGTTTGCCCCATCTCCTGACACGGCTGGTTCGGCAGGAAATTTTCTTTTCCAGATCAGCTCATATATGCGTAAAACCGCAGGCAACGCCAAGCTGATCATTTTTGAATCACGAATGCGGGTTATTTATCCCCGCGATGAACTGGAACGGGAGATGATCACACCGCTTGCAGCCGATTTTAAACAATACATTCTGGAAAATAAAGCCTCACTTGCAAACGGTTCCACAGAACTAAAAAGCAGCGATGGCCAGGCTTATCTGGTCAATATTTACACAATGCCCATGGAATCCGCACAGGCAAAATACGTTGTAGCCTACAGCCCTGTGTCCAAAATCGGTTCCTGGGTGCGGGATGCCAGTATTTTAGTGCTCATCATCTCCTCTGTTTTTGTCCTTCTCGTATTTGTGGTTCTGTGGCTTGCCATTCGCAGCATTACGCATCCGCTGCATAAACTTTGCCGTGAAGCCGAACAGATTGGAAACGGCAGCTTTTCAGAGATCGAACCTTCCTTTCAGCTAAAGGAGTTAGAGGATTTGCGTCTTTCCATGAATCAAATGTCCCGTCAGCTCCTACACTCTGAGGAGGTCCAGCGGGATTTCTTCCAAAATGTTTCCCATGAATTGCGAAATCCCCTCATGTCCATCAGCGGCTATGCACAGGGAATCGAGCAGGAAAGGTTTGCCTCTCCCAAAGATGCCGCCCGTACGATTCTTACAGAAAGCAAGCGGCTTACCGAGTTGGTAAACAGTCTGCTGACGCTCTCTCGAATGGAAGGAGATCCCAATTCCCCTGTACTTAATTCGGTGACTGTCATTGATTCCATAGAAGAGTGTCTGGATCGGATCAATGGACTTGCGTTAAAAAAAGAGATTGCTGTCTCTCTGCTGCCTTTTGATGAAACAATCTGTGCCTTCGGCGATGAGGAATTGATCTGCAGGGTGCTGGAAAACCTGTTGACGAATGCGATCCGTTATGCCAAAACTGTTGTGACCGTTTCCGTCACGGTGGAGAAAGAACTTCTTTGTATTTCCGTGTCTGACAACGGAGAGGGAATATCCGAAAAAGACCTGCCCCATATTTTTGAGCGCTGCTATAAAGGGAGGGGAGGCAACTTCGGGATTGGGCTGGCAATCGCACGTTCAGCAGCACAGAAAATGGGAGGCACACTGAATGCTGCAAATGCTCCGTCGGGCGGAGCTGTTTTTACTCTGCGTCTGAAAAAAGGATAATTATCTGTTGTATGCCGTCAGCAGTATGTGTCAAAGAACGGAAAAAATCCGAAGCCTTGCCCTGAAACCAGGGAATGCTTCGGATTTTTGGATCAGGCGAGCGGACGTGCCGTTCAGCCACTTTTCATTTTCCTAAGGGATCTGCGGTCCTACAGCGCCACCTTTACAACTACCTTCTTTACCTGACATGGCCCGTCTGCCTGGCATCTTGGCTTATGGGCGTCCTCCGGTGCTACGATAATCAGATCCCCTTCTTCCAAAAGAACCGTTCCGCTTAAGTCCGGCTCCTCATAGAAAATAAGATCATTTTCCTCAATACGCTCTTTAACGGAAAGCCCATCTCTCTTACATACGCCAAACTGCTCTTTTCCGCTTATCACATACTGAATATCAAAATATTTCTCATGGGTCTCAAAAGCCCCTTCACTGGCGGGAATGGTTGTATATTCCTGGACATTGGCCACTACCGTATTTCCCATCACAGGATAGCTTCCAACCGGCAGCGATGCAAGATCGGTCTCTGCCAGCCATTTATATGCACAGGTAAATTTTTCTTCCAGATAATTATACTTTTCAGCAATCTTTATATTTGAAAAAAACATAGTTCTCTCTCCTCTTATCTGCTTGCAATGTCCGTTGTATCCATATCTCCTGCCGCCAGAGCGCACACCTGTTTCCAAATGGCCTCGTCTATGGCAACGCCTTCCCTCATGCTCTTTTCCCGTGTCAAGACGGTACGCTGGCCAGGATATGTCACAGATCCGCCCTCCCGTTCCGGATGCGCCGCATTTGCAGCCGCAATCCGCCGATTAAGCATTGCCTGGATCTCCTCTCTGGAACCAAACAAATATGGATCATAGGCAATAAAGATCTGGCAGCAGCCTGTACAGCTTCCCTTATCCTGTTCATCCATATCTGTACCGCAGTTTCCATTTGCCATAAGGGCGGCAGCCATATCGAGGGCAAGAGCCATACCGCTTCCCTTCCAGTATCCGGTAGGAAGGATCCGCCTGCTGTCCTCAATGGCGCCGGGATCGCTGGTGAGATTTCCCTCTTTATCAAAACCGCCGGGATATGGAAGCTGCTTCCCCCCCAGACGATAGACTCCCAGCTTTCCGTACGCATACTGGCTCATCGCCATATCAAGGACAACCGGGCCATCCTCTCTTGGAATCGCGATACAAAACGGATTATTCCCCACGCTGGGCTTGTCGCTTCCCCATAAGGGCATACAGCTTTCTGTATTGATCCAGCTCAGTCCCATAAAGCCGGCTTCCGCCATCTTCCAGGCGTATGTGCCGCCTCTCATCCAGTGGGTTGTATTTCTTAAAGCAACGCAGCCGATTCCATGCTCCTTTGCCAGTTCAACTGCACGGTCAGCGCAAAACAGTGCGTTTGTAATGCCGATCCCAAGCTGTCCGTCGTAATTCTCCACCGCCCCTTTTGCACCTGTAAGCTGCGGTTGTCCTTCCAGATTGATCCACCCCTTCTGCACATACTCCGCAAAGCGTGGAATCCGGTTCAGACCGTGACTCTCTACCCCATCTGCGCTGGACTGTGTATGGATCACAGCGCAGGTCTCGGCCTGCTCTTCTGTCAGACCCAGATTCAAAAAGGCCTGTTTTACCGTTTTTTTCACATCCTCATAATCCACTCGAATACTCATAGCTTTTCTCCTTTTATTGTTCTGTCCTTATAGCGTCTCCTGCTCAGGAGCACATGGCTCCCTGCCTGCATACATCATCATTTCCTCATAAAGGCCGCTGGCCTCCTCCGGCGAATAGCCATATACAAGAAATACGTCCATTACATAAGGAGACCAGGAAATCCCCGTGACCGTCTGCGCAAATGCCATAGCGGCAATCTCGCTGAGGGCAATGATGGAGGAATCATTATGAAGAGGCCCTAAAGACCAGAGCCGGATCTTTTCCTGTTTTGTGAAGATTTCTTTTTTATACTTCTCTTCCACAAAATGAAACAGCTCATGGGCCAGCAGCAGACCGGCCACATCCAGCCGGTCGGTCAGCACCGCTTTTATCTCAGGACGCTTCAGAAATTTTTCTGCCTTTTTTACTGCATCCATATAAATATTGATGTTCCCCGGTTCGCGAAATTCCGCAAACAACACCCTGTCTGCATTCTCAGGAAAAGAAGGGTATAACACCTCCAGCCCCATGGCCTGCGCCAGTGCCTCAGGCGCTGTGACGCCATAGGAACTGCAGATTTTTTTTGCATATTCCCGTCCGCAGCCAATGGCCTGCGCCGTCCATTTCTTCCGCTGCTCATCATTAAATTTTCCATTTAAAGGCTCTCTGGAAAAAGCATACGCGTACTGATCTTCCAGCGGGATCGCCGTCAGATCCCGGAGCATACGCTCCAGGGGACGGACGGCAAAATGCGGACGTTCATACCTTACGGCACCCTGTTTTCCAAAGAGGCCATCCGCTATGGGCTTTAAAGCTCTCCGAAATTCCTCTTTTTTCATAGTCTATCAGATCTCCGTAACAGAGCCTACAATAATGATCTCTTCCTCCGGTTCTCTGTCGCCCAGATCAAGATCCATCAGAAGGAAGATCTGCTCCAGATCAACCGCGCTGTAATCGCCTACACGCGGGCCTACACATACAAAGAAGTCAGGGCGCAGAATAGAGTCTGTCTTAAATACGGCTACATCTTTCCAGATGGACTCTACAACCTCTTTATAATCCTGTACAGCGCATTTTACAACCTTGCCGTTTGAGCACTGTACCTTGATAAATCCCTTTTTATCAACGATACGAATGGGCTGCTTTCCATCCCGCTCGCCCTGATATACATAGAATTTATCTGTTTTCTCTGCAAGCCGAATCTGGCTTACCTTGGGGCCAAAGTCCTGAGTTGCCAGTTCTTTCGCCTCGTTCTCGTCACATTCCTTCAGCAGGTCTGTGGTCTTAACCTCCGTGGAGCCTGTTGCGATAGCCGTTACCTTTCCGGTCTGGCTGTCGATCTCAATATGCACCTCCACTGTATCCGGCGAAGCGCCGGAGCTTACCGCAGCATCCGCAGCCTCTTTTTTAATCTCGCGAATGTCCTCCTGGGTCGGGCTGGGAATCACACGCTCCACCACGTCGCGTACCATGGAAAGAGCAACACCAATGGAGGAAATTACCTCTGCGTTCTCCGGGATATCATACTGGAGTCCCATCTTTTCCGCGCAATACGGTACCAGAGAAGCCGCGCCGCCGCCGCAGCCCACCAGTTTCATACTGTCATGATCCAGCTGATATTTTTCAGCCAGAGCATTGATGCAGGCATTAACCTTCTCAAAATCCTTGTCCAGAATCTGTGTCGCCAGCTGCTCCACAGTGATGCCCATTTTATCTGCAACCGGCTGCATTGCCTTGCGCGCCGCGCTGGCATTTCCGTGGGCAAAATACTTTTCATCGATCAGTCCCAGAACGTTGGCCGCACAGGTATTCGTAAAGCAGATGCGCTTTCCGTTTTTTAACCGAATGGTTACATAATCTGCGGGATCGCTGGGTTTCGGACTTACCATCTCAATCTGCGGATCAACAATCTCTTCCTCAGGGGTAAAGCACGCATATTCGCAACCGGCAATATGAGCGGAACGCGGGCCAACATCTACAACCTCCCTGTCATTGATACGCACCATAGAACCGCCGGCACATCCAAGAATACGCACATCCAGAGAGCTGATATATGTATCATGTCCGCCAATCTGAGCATAATCCACACCGGGACGACCATTTTTAATGACGCCGATATTGGTAGTAGTTCCGCCTACCTCAAAGTAAATAGCATTGGAAGCACGCAGATACATAAGAGAACCCATAACCGAAGCGGCCGGGCCTGATAACGCGGTTAGAATCGGGCGCTTGCGCATCTCGCCGATTTCCATAACGCCGCCGTCGCCTCTCATGATCATAAGAGGAACTGTAACACCTGCCTCTCTTACCGAAGATTCCGTTGCGTTTGCAGTCGCCATCATCTTTGGCAGGATCGAAGCATTGATTGCCGCTGTACGGGTACGTCTTGTAAGGCCATACAGCTTTGTAATATCAGAAGCCATACTAACAGGCACATTTTTCTTTTCCGCACAGTCATGGATCATAATTTCCTCATCCATGCTGTCCACACCAAACGCCATGGAGGCAACGATTACCTGCGCTCCCTGGTTTAACAGGTCATCGATATTCTGATTGATAAGATCTTCTGTCAGCATTTTCTTCTTGATAAACGTATTGAATACCTTTATCATTCTGCCGACCTTTTCATCTAAAACAATATCCTTCAGAGCAAGCTGACGCTTTGCCAGAAATCCTTCAAGGCCTCCTCCAGCCACGCCTACTATACCGACATTTGCCACATCGCCCTCGATAAATGCATTGGTCGCCTGGGTTGTAGAGTGCGCGACAAATACTACATCCTCCGGCGCAATGCCGTTCTCGCGCATACAGTTTTTAAAGCTTTGAACTACGCCGGCAGCAACGCCATTTTCATCATCGTGGGTAGTCTTTACTTCATTTTTTCCAATAATTTCATGAGTCTCATTATCCATTGCGACGCACTTTGTATAAGTTCCTCCTACGTCGATACCCATACGGACAGCTCTGTGTTTACGTTCTGCCATACTCTTTTATTCCTTTCTGCTTTTTCTTATTCTGGATCTTTCTGATAAAAACGGATCAGGGGATATGCGGGGAGCACTCAGGGCGCCCCCGCATTTTCAGATATACATTGTTTTAAGAGAGTTTGATATTATTTGATAAACCATTCAGCACCAAGTCCGGCAAGCATTACAAACGCCGCTACATACTGAAGCACGCCTGTTACATACGCATTAGGAATGGACAGCTTCAGGAAGTCCTTGGAATCCACTTTTGTATATGCCAGTCCCCATGCAACCCAGGACTGTGTGATACAACATCCGATGGTTACAGTGATGGTCGGAATGGCAAATACAGCGTATAAGAACGGCACTGAGAAATTGGCCACATTTGAAAGAACACCCAGCGTAGCCGCGCCGCATCCTACCAGTGTCATCGGTCCGCGGAACAGACCCATAACCAGAAGAGCCGCAAACGCAATACATACCACCAGCTCGCTCTTAGGCATTACTCCGCCAAGAATTACTCTAAAGTAAGGAGATGCAAAGGAAGCAACTGCATTGAACATTGGAAGTGTAAGAAGGAAGCCTACCAGAGGGGCTGTATCAACTACACCGTCATAATATAACTTATTTACCAGCTGGCAGTTCTCCTTGAAAGTTCCCTTCATTCTTCCGCACAGGAAAAGCGCTGCAAAGCCTGCGATCACAAAGCCGCCGATTACGGAGAAATCCAGCCAGATCTTTAAGATAACCGGAACGATCGGAAGAATCAGCGTATAGAACGGAGCATTCTTCTGCTCAGCAGATGCGCTCCTGCCCTGAGCTGCCCATGCGTGGCTGGTCTTTGACCGTTTCAGATAGATTGCAGAAAGGATCGTGGTAGCCACTAACATGATCAGGAATGCGGCAAAGCCCCAGTGTGATACATACCAGCCCAGTGTGAAATCAGGCATCTGATCCGGCTGGATAAAGAATGCGCGGTACTGTGCAAAGTTAACCGGATTAAGATAAATACCAGCTGCAACAGAACCCATAAAGCTGAACATCGCAATCGCCTTCGGAATACCTAAGGACATCAGAATAGGAAGAACGATAACGCCGATTGCAATTACAGGGCCTGCGCCGGTCATTGCAGTAAAGATAATCGCTGTAACAACATTTAACAGGGTAATGGTAACAAGAGGCTTGTCTCCGCCCAGCTCCACGGTCTTACGGATCAGAGTAGACGCAATTCCTGTTTCCATCAGTACACGACCGAACCATGCGCCCCAGCACACATTTACAAGAGTTGTACCCCAGCCCTCAGGAGCACTCTGATAAATGCTGTTAAGAATCTTAACCAGACCCTTTACGCCCTCAAACTGAAGAACCGGATTGGACTCCAGGAATGCCTGGCTTGCGAAAAGCGTTCCTCCCAGCGGGAGAATTGTCCAGACGATTGTGATGATCAGGAAACCAATCATCAGGTTGTGGCCCTTGATACAGTAGTATGCCAAGCCAAAAAACGTAAGCAATAAAATGATACCAATGATATATTCCATGGTATTTCCTCCTTGTATCTTTTTTCCCTACTACTACACATTGTTTTTTGTTTTTGTCAAATCCCCTCTCTCCAACGATATCTTCAGACCTCATCCCCTTCCATTTTAAATAGGTGTATTTTCTATCCGGACTGCAAAGCCTCCGGCAGTTTTACTGCCCGCTCCCCTTCATCCGGAAAAGAACTGTGGATAGATTCCCCTGAGCGAATCCATGTGGAGAAGAACCATTTTGAAATGGTTGGAACAGAGCAGCCATGCGGCATCTGTATCCCTTCTTCTCAGATTGTCTACCAGCATCCTTCCCTCTACCTGGGTATATTCCCAGCTTGAGGGCGGAAACATCTGCGCAGGGAAACCAAATGTATTGTAATGCAGGCATTTCACTCTGAGCATATCGCAGTCCATGGTACGAAACACATCTAACATATATTTCTTTCCACAGAACGCTGCCAGAGCGTTGCTCATCTGCCGTTCCAGGATCATGCGTTTAACCGCATCATCTCCCCTTCGCTTCTGCTCTTCCAGTATGCATTCGAGATATTCCAGCTGTGCACCGGTAAGTCCCTGCTGACAAGCCTCGGCAAGCACCGCCTGCTCCAGTACAATGTGGGTATGTACCGCCTGTCTGACCCGCTCCGGATCGATCATAGTGACCGCCGTGCCCTTTTGAGGATAAACCATAACATATCCTTCTTCAGCCAGCTGCGCCAGCGCATCCCGCATCAGCGGTCGGCCCACATTCATCTGAGATGATAAAATGCTTTCACTCAGCATCTCTCCCGGTTCTATATCCAGGCTGAGTATCTGATGTTTTAAACCCTCATAGGCTTCATTCTGCGGTCTGGCTCCCTCCAGAATCTCTCCTCTGTCCATCATCCGGCACAACTCCTTTATCCAGCACAGTATTTGAAATGCAACCGCAGGCAATAAACCCTTCCATACAGCCATCCAGATTGCATACAAGCAAACTTTAAAATTGCATTTCAGTTTGCTGTATCGCCTCTTTTTAAGCTCAACTGCATTTTATCAATATATACAAAATATCATATTTTCTTTATTAGTGCAACCTTTTTTTAACATTTTCGTTATAATCTTTGTTATTTTTTTATTTATTGGTTGCTTTTTTCACAAATAATGGTAAAATATATAAAAGAAGATTCCCTGATTTAAGATTGCATACAAGTTATGACGGGTTTTACATTTTGACACGCTATGATATTCTATAATTAACCCCTAAAGAAAGAGAGGTGATTTATATTTCCCTGCTTCTGTTTCGTGAGCAGAGTTTTCCTGCCCGCAATCCTTCTGAGGACGCCCGGCAGTACGCTTACCGCATCATCAGAAAATGTATTTTAGAACTTCTGCTTCTTCCGGGCCAGAAAATGAACGAAGCGGATATCGCAGCCTCTCTGGATATGAGCAGAACCCCTGTGCATGATTCCTTTTTTAAGCTCTCCCGTGAGAATCTGGTAGATATTATTCCAAACCGGGGAGCATTTGTCTCTAAGATCGATCAGCAGCGTATTGAGGAGGCGGTATGGCTCCATACCAAACTTGGGACTTCTATGATCCAGTCCATATATATTAAAAAGGTTTCCAAAACACAGCTGGAAATCCTGTATCACCAGCTTGGACAGCTTCGCCATCATATATCCCGCAGAGATCTGACGCAGTCCGCCCGGATATTATCTGAGTATTACAGACAGCTTTATGTGCTGGCAGGCAATATGGATCTGATCTGGATCTCCCTCCAGAAAGCAGATGTGGATCTGCAGCGGCTTCTCTATCTGGCTGCAGGAAGCACAGCGGTTGTGGAAGGTTTCCTGTGTGAACTGACCGATCTGACGGATGCCCTTGCAGCCCGCGACTATGACAATGCCAGTGAGATCTACTCCCACCATATGTCCAGAATGCTTCTGCTGGCAGCGCCTTTAAAGTCACACAACCCACAGTATTTCACTGCAGCCAGCCAGGAGGGCGTCGGCAGCGGCGTCACAGACCTACAGGACTGATCCATATTCAGGAAAGGCGGTATACATTTATGACCAATTATGACGAACTGTTTTCTCTCAATGGCAAAACAGCACTGATCACCGGCGGCACCGGAGGGCTGGGAAGCGCTGTAGCCCTGTCATTTCTTCAAAAAGGTGCTCAGGTAGCTGTATGCAGCAACCATCCGGAAAAAGCGGCCCCTGCTGCAGACTATGCCAAAAAGCTCAACAGGCCCTTCCTTTCTCTCGCCTGTGACATCACCTGTTCCGACAGCGCTGATCATATGCTGGATGAGGTGGATAAGGCCTTTGGCTCCATAGATATCCTGGTCAACTGTGCCGGAATCAACCGTCTGCTCCCCGCAGAAAGCTACGATGATGAAACGTTTCAGGAAGTAATGGAACTGAATGTGCACGCCCTTCACCGCATAACGAGGAAGGTGGGGACACGTTTTATGATCCCGAACAAATATGGACGTATCCTGAATCTTTCCTCCGTAAAAAGCTTTATCGGAACAACCGAACATTATATTGCATACTGTGCCAGCAAGGGCGCGGTAAATATGTACACCAGACAGCTTGCCTGTGAATGGGGAAAATACGGCATTACCTGTAATGCCGTCGCCCCTACCTTTGTGTATACCCCCATCAATTCCTTTCAGCTGGATGATCCCGTATTTTACAGAAAACTGACCGACCGCATCCCTCTGGGACGCATAGGAAAGGAACAGGATATCGCGGCCGCCGCCCTTTACCTGTGCAGCGACGCCGCATCCTTTGTAACCGGACAGATACTATGTGTCGACGGTGGCCTGACATCCATGCAGTAGCAGACGTTTCTGCTGTCTTCAGGCATTTATTATACAATTATCAAGGAGGAACCTACCATGATCTACGGAAACATCAACAACGAATTTTTTGAGCAGCAAACAGCAATTCTTCCAAAACCGCTTCAGAGCGCCCTGCGCTTTCTAAAGGAAACCGATCTGGCCAATCATGAGCCAGGTAAATTTGACATCAGCCTGGACGGCGTTCCCGCCATTCTCCAGGTTCTCGACCTTACCACGTCTCCCAGAGAAACTCTGCGCCCGGAAATCCACCGTAAAAATATCGATGTGCAGTTTCTGGCTGCAGGAGGCCCGGAGGAGGCCGGTTTTTACAGTGACAACGGATCGTATCAGACAGATGAGGATCTTCTGGATACTCCAAGAGATATCCTGTTTTATCACAACGATCCAGACACCGCTGAAGGCAGAATTGCAATGAATGTAGGTACTTATGCCATATATTTCCCATGGGATGTGCACATTCCGGCCATACAGTCCGGCAGTACAGCGGCCCCCATACGAAAAATAGTGGTAAAGGTTCCCATGGACGCCTGCTTATAAGACACACGCCTCTGTAACAGCCCTTTTCGTTAAACACGAGGATTACATTATGATGATCAACAGACACCTGGAACGCCTTTCTCAAAAGGATCCTGACAGCCGCCAGACAGCGCTGTCAGAGATCCTCCTTGAGGAGGGACTGAACTTCACGCTGCAGGAGGAGGACGCCTCCATGGGCAATCCCAGAGGGATACGAAACTATCTTGTGTCACCCTGGAACAGCGGGCCTTCCTTCCTTTTCTGCGCCCACTACGATGCTGTGCCCGGCAGCAGCGGAGCCAATGACAACGCCGCTGCCCTGTGTATTCTCATCGACCTGGCAAAAAAACTGAAGGAGGAGGACTTCCCTGCCCGTTTTGCTTTCTTTGACGGCGAAGAAACCGGAAACGCCGGGAGCAGGCTCTATGCTGCCTCTATGGACCGATCCTGTCTCACAGGAATTATCAATCTGGACGTCTGCGGCTATGGCGACACTCTGGCCATCTGCGGAAAGGGCCACGAAAAAAAGACGGTCATGCAGCCCTTTTGCCGGAAAGAACTTCTGGAGAAATACCACGGGCAGCTATTAAAGTATCTTCCGCCCAGTGATGATGTATCCTTCCGGGGGCTTCACATACCAGTGCTGAGCCTTTCGATGGTTCCCAGATGGGATATTCAATACCTTAAGACCCTTGCCACATATGGAGAAGGAATCCTGGGAAGACCTCCTGAATTTCATATGATCATGGAGCAGATGGAGGTATCCTCCACCATGCACGGAGGCTGCCGGGACACGCCTGAATGGGTGGATCCTGAAACCATGAAACAGATGTACCTCTATTTGCTGGAGGCCGTCCATCTGCCGCCGTCTCCCAAAAAGCGTTTCGGATTTTTCTGATCCCTATGAAAAAAGCAGGCCGTTGTTCTTATGCAGCAGCCTGCTTTTTATCATTTCAGAGAACTTCCTTTATCCTCTTCCCTCCATAGCGTGTACCAGATTCACCACAAATTCGTGCCCCGGCACTTCTACATTGTATTTCTTTGCAGCGCGCACTACCGCGCCGCTGATCGTGTCTACTTCTGTACGTCTGCCATCTCTCAGATCCGCCCGGATGGAGGTACAGCCGGAAGGATTGTTCAGAGATGTCTTTTTCACCTTTTCGGCTACAGCTTCTTCATCAAATTCAAGACCTGCGGCAGCCGCTGTCAGGATCGTTTCATGGATCAGCTGACGGCACAGCTTCCAGGTATATTCGTCTGCGGCGATATACCCCATATCTACCTGCAGAATACCCGTCAGAGCGCTCAGAGATACATTGGTAAACAGCTTGTCCCAGATGAGATACTGAATATTTTCATGTATCCGCACCTCAAAGCCGCAGCTGTCAAACGTCTCTTTCAGGCGGCCTAAAAATCCGTCCTTATCCTCTGTCAGCATACCTACATTGGTAACGCCGGTTCCGCCTCTTCTTACATGGCCAAAATCAAGGACTGCTCCGTTATCCTCTGTTGTTCCAATGATCACACGGTCCTCATTCACAAATTCCTTTAAAAGATCTTCGTGTCCCGCACCGTTTTGAAGTGTCATCAGACGGGTATCCGGCCCAATGAGAGAGCGGTTATTTTCCAGAGCACTTCTGGAAAATAATGCCTTAACAAAGAGGATCACCAGATCTGCCGGCTTCTCATTGGACGTATCGCAGAGCGCCGCAGGATGATAACAGTCGGTCGTTCCATTTTCATCAATCTTAAGGCCATTCTTACAGATCTGATCTACCACCTTTTCATTGGTATCTACTAATATAACTTCATTGTGCTGGGACAGACGGCCTCCATAGATAGACCCCATTGCTCCCGCACCGATCACGGCAATTCTCATAATCTCTCCTTAATCTAACGTTCCTGTATTATTCAGAAAACTCAGCCAGGCCCTCGATTGCATATGCACGTACAGGGCTGGAATCAAGTCCCTTGATTGGAAGCGGAGAATAGCTCATAAAGAATACATCCTTCTTTAACTGCTCAAGATTTCTTAATACCTCCAGGAACACAATGTTCTCTGCCATCAGGATATCATGGAACGGCTTCACATCTTCATTGCAGTTTTCAATAGAAACACCATCACCGAATCCCACTGCCTTTACCTTGTGATCCTTGAACCACTGCGCGCTTTCAGCACCTACTAACAGACGCTGATCCTTCTCTGTATTTGTATCCGGTGTAAATGGATACAGCTTGTAGGAGGAATCGATGATCACAATATCGCCTTCCTTAACCTTCTTGGCCTCACGGTCTAAATCAGCTGCTGTAATGTGTCCTCTCTTTGCAACCGTTTCCTTGAAATCAACATATACAGCGCGGCCCAGGAAGGTGGTTAAGGGCAGGTCTGCTGCAGACGGCCAGTTATCATCATGATGATAAGGACACTCGCAGTGAGTACCCAGATGGCTCATCAGATCCATATTGGTATGGTAATCCGGGATTGGGCCGCCTGTGTTGAAACGGAACAGATGACATCTTCTTGTCTCTGTAGCCGGATCCAGGATCTTAGAAAGATCAACAACTCTTAAATTTCCCATTTCATAAACACACATTTTATTTTCCTCCTTGAAATTGTAATAATTTCTGAGAAGCTCTCCCTGCCCATACCAGGCAGGCTTTTACTTCCCTTTATATATCTGTCTATAAGCCAGTATACCGGCACATCGGTATACTGTCAAGATTCGATCAAACAGCATTATAGACAAAATTATAACAATTATTTTGTGCAATTTTTAACTCGACGCTTCTCTTCATAAATCATCCTATGACCTCCTGTTTCTTCCATAATCCGGGGATATTCTTGACAGACAAACAGCTTTGACTTAAGATGAAACTATAAAAATGATGGTTCGGCTGAAATATTTTCAGAAATGCAACGATTCAGGATGGGGCATCTTCCTGAACCGTTACTCAGAAATAATCCAGAACTTCAGACAAGGTACAGGTATTTTATGAAAGAGAAAAGTTTCCTGCAGACGCAGGCATATGATTCCATTAAAAACAGTATTCTATCCGGCGGACTGGAGCCGGGCCGACTCTATTCGGAAACAAAGCTGTCGGCCCAGATCGGCATTTCCCGTACGCCTATGAGAGAGGCGCTGCAGTGCTTAAGCCAGGATGGATATATTACGATCATTCCCAGCAAAGGCTTTATGATCCGGCAGTTAAACGAAAAGGACATGAAAGACAGCATTGAGATCCGGTGTGCCATCGAAGGCTTCTGCACCAACCAGATCGCTTCTCAGGCACATACAAAAAAAAAGCAGCAGCTGTATCACAGCCTGGAACAGTCCCTTCTGTCCATGGAATCCTCCCTGAATAAAGAGGATAAATTAGAAAGCTTTATCCACTATGACCACCAGTTTCATCTCCTGCTGGTTAATTATATGGAAAATGATGAGTTTAACCAGATCTTCCAGCGCCTTCTCTACCTGATCCGCCTGACCTCCCAGGACGCCCTGGCCGTGAAAGGCCGTATCCAGGGTACTGTGGATGAACACAGACAATATCTGGACGCACTGAAAGCAGGCGATGGCCCCAAAGCATATCAGATCATGATACACCATCTGATGATGCCCCTTAAGATACATGAAAAAGAAACCCACAGCGCTGAGGATGTAAGAATATGAGAGGGCTGCCGCCTGCAGCGGTACACGCTCTTTTATGCAGACTTTAAAACGTCTGCCAGATGATTGAAAAAGCCCAGAGCTTCTTCTCCGGGCTTTTTATTTGATCCTTTATAGGATTTTCTACCACCTGTAATACTTAATCAGCGCCTGCGTTCCCAGGTCTCCCATCCCTTCTGCCTCCAGCTGTCTTGACATTGCCAGCACGTCCTCCAGCACGCCTAACTTCGTATCTGCTGCCAGGGCCTCCTCGTCGGCAATTCCCATATCCTTAATGAAATGTTTCAGGAAAAAACCGGGAGCATAATCGTCCTTTGCCGCCTTGGATGCAACATTATTCATCTGGGCGCTTCCCGCTGCCCCGGTGGAAATGGACTTCAGCATGGTATCCACATCCAGACCCACATTCTTTGCGTAAACCATGGCCTCGCAGGCGCCCGCCAGCGCTCCGGCAATGGCAATCTGGTTGCACATCTTCGTATGCTGTCCGTTTCCCGCCTTGCCTTCATAGTTAATATTCTTTCCCATCGCCTCAAATACAGGCACACAGGCATTAAAGTCCTCTTCTTTTCCTCCTGCCAGAATGGTCAGCGTACCTGCCTTTGCGCCCGTGTCGCCTCCGGTAACGGGAGCATCGATCGCATGAAGTCCGGCCTTCTCTGCCGCTTCCCAGATCCGCACAGCCAGCTTGGGACTGGTGGTGGTCATATCAATTACATAAGTTCCCGGTTCTGCATTTGCAAGGATGCCGTTTTCTCCAAAATAAACCTCTTCCACATCCTTTGGGTATCCCACAATGGTGATTACCGCGTCACGGCCTCTTGCACACTCTGCTGCGGTATCACACCACACGGCTCCCTCTGCGATCACATCCTCTGCCTTCGACTTCGTACGGGTGTAAATCGCCACCTCGTATCCAGCTTTTCTCAAATTCCGCACCATGGATTTTCCCATAATGCCAACGCCGATAAAACCAATTTTCTTCATGCTTCTTATCTCCTTCCCTTTTGCCTGCAGCCTGATATGGCTGTCACATATTTATAAAATGAGCCCTGACTCCCTTAGAGTTTCGGCTTCATTTTGTCCTCTATATCCTTTAAAACAGAGCAGATACAAGTATTAAGATCCCCATTTTCATATCCTCCTGCGATACCGCACTGCGTCAGCCGTTCCGGGGAAAAATCATTCTCATCTGCAAGATACCGCCTGCACATTTCCGTGTATTTCGGCGACTTCTGTGATTTTTCCCGGTCAAGGGCCCGCTGCAGCCGGACTCCATCATCCACATAGATATATATGGGGACAAGTATTTCTTTTCCATAATATTTTACCATTTTTTCATAGGAATCCAGCGTTCCGATCATCAGGTAATTCCCATGGTCAAGATCGATCTGACCGTCATCGGCCGTAAAATAACTCCATGGCCCGAACACCGTATCATACGTCCGGCACTCAATCACCTTTCCCTGGCCTTCCAGCCGATCCAGATGCGCCTGATCTGTAAAATAATACTCCACGCCATCCTGTTCCCCGTCCCGGATCGGCCGGGTGGTATACATCCGCACCGTGCCGTATTCCGGCAGCCGGCGCACCAGCTCCTTATAAATTGTATCCTTGCCAGAGGCACTTTTGCCCATAACGTAAAATATATATCCCATTTTTAACGCTCCTGTTCCTATTGCTCAACACACAAGATAGTATTCCTCTGCGTATCCGACAGTCCCTGTACCGGAAGGCCCTTTTTTATATAATCTAAAACCACCGTGAGCACCTGATCCGTTATACACTCCCCCGGAGCAATCAGAGGGATTCCCGGCGGATAAATATATACAAATTCCCCAGCCGTCCGCCCGGCGCTTTCTTCAAGGGGGATTCTCCCCTTATTTGCGTCCAGAGCCTCCCGCACCGTGCATACCGTTCGAGCCGGTATTGTATATACACCCATGGGTCCTGTTTCCTTTGTTTCATCCATTCCAGATACCGAATGTTTCTTTTTCTGCTCCGATTCAAGCATTTTGGTTTTTTCACATACGCCAAAACTGCTCTTTTCTATTTCCTGATCAATGGCAAGCAGCGCAGCTTCCAGTCGCTCCAGCCCCATTTTACTGTCACCTGCCGCTGTGATGGCCGTCACATAATCCGCCCCGCACATTTCCATTTCCAGATGGTACTGTTTCCTGAGAATCTCTGACAAATGCTCTCCATCAAAGGGCGCATATCCTGTGGATACCACAATCTTTGACAGATCCACGTCGAAAATACCGCAGCTCCCTTTCAGTTCATCTCCCGCCAGACGCAGCCATTTCATAGCTGCCAGACGCTCCCGCACCTGTAAAAGAGCCTCTGTAAAATAATTCAGGCCGCCGCTTACCCTCAGCCTCTCCATTTGGAATATACTGTTTTCAATGGATGCCATCAGAACATAGGAAGGACTGCTGCTCTGAAAGATCTGCAGATACCGCTCCACTGCCTCCATGTCCATATAGAATCCCTTATCAGAACGATTGCATTTCATATGGAGCACCGCCGTCTGTGTCAGACTGGGCAGAGTCTTGTGGACGCTTTGAATTACCACATCCGCCCCCAGTTCCAGGGCAGACTGCGGAAATACCTCACTATACCGAAAATGGGCCCCATGGGCCTCATCTACAATCAGCGGCAGCCCCGCCTGGTGAACCACCCTGGCAATTTCCTTCACATCCGACACAATCCCGTCATAGGTAGGCGATACGATGAGCACTGCCCGGATATCCGGCTGTTCCTTCAGGGACTTTTCCACATCCTCCGGCAAAATTCCGCCCTGAATCCCCCATTCTCCCGTAGATTGTGGATAAACATAGGAGGTCTGAAGCTGATGAAGATAGACTCCATGATACGCCGCCTTGTGACAGTTGCGCCCCATAAGGATCCGCCCGCCTGGAGGTACGCAGCCGCAGACTGCAGATAAAAGTCCCGCCGTACTTCCATTTATCAGATACCAGGTCCGGTCTGCCCCATATAGCCCGGCCGCCCACTCCATTGATTTTTTTAAAATGCCTTCGGCATGATGCAGATTGTCAAAACCGTCTATTTCCGTAATATCCACCTCAAAGGGATTTGGGAATGCCATTCCATTCTGAAACCACGTTTCATATTCAGCTCCCCCTTTCAGCCGCTTATGCCCCGGCATATGAAACGGGTACATATCTGACCTTTCATACCTTTTCAGACGATGAATGAGAAGTTCCTCTTCCCTCATGCGTTTCTTCCTCCCCCGCCTGCGCTCAGCCTGTCCTTTCGCCGCTCCACCATCTGTATCATGACCCTGCGCAGCTGACGCCGGTTTCTCACCACCAGCGCCTTCTCCTGATAACGCTCTATAATCTCTCGGTACTGACGCCGTTTTCTCCTGTTTCTCCCCTTGTGGAGAATCCACCAGGCAAATTCCCAATCCATTTTTTCAATACAGCCATCTCCCATATCCTCTCTTGTTCTTCCTCTATAAATATGGGAACGCATCAGCGCCTGCCACAGGCAGATCCACCTGGGATAATTCATAAAAACAATCAGATCCGCCTCTTTTAACCGGCGTTCCTGACTGAAACCGGTATAATTTCCATCAATGATCCAGCCGCGTTTCTCATTCTCATCCAGAAACTCCTCTGCCATCCTTTTGGCTTCCCCACGGTCCCGCTCCTTCCAGCCCGGTTCAAACTGAATCCGATCCAGGTGCAGCACCGGACACCGAAACAACTTTCCCAGTTTCTTCGCCAGCGTCGATTTCCCCGCACCGCTGTATCCGATTACCGCGATTTTCACAATTTCCACCTGCTTTCTGCTTGTTTATTCTATGGTATTATAATACTCCATATTGGGGGGTTTGTCTTGTGAAATTTAAAAATACCCCAAGCAGTTTCCTTTCACCGCTCAGGGTATTTTTTATACAGCATTTATTTTCTTTTTAGTGGAAAAACCGGAGTACCGGCCATAGACTTTCTGCCCGCTCTCACATCAGTGGTTTTTCCCCCAGACCAAAGACAGTTTTATCTCTCCCTGCTCTCCACCATCTTCTTCACATTTGCGATAAATTCATCCAGCTGTGCGCTTCCCAGATCGCCCTTATCGCGGCTTCTTACCGTAATTGCGCCCTCAGCAGCCTCCTTCTCGCCCAGTACCAGCATAAACGGTACCTTTTCAAGCTGTGCCTGACGGATCTTATATCCTACCTTTTCATCCTTGTGATCCAGCTCGGTGCGGATACCAGCAGCTCTTAACTTCTCATATACACCAGATGCATATTCCATGGACTTCTCAGATACAGGGATTACCTTTACCTGAACAGGAGCCAGCCATACAGGGAACTTGCCTGCGAAATGCTCGATCAGGATACCGATGAAACGCTCGATGGAACCGAAGCATACACGATGAATCATGATCGGGCGTTTCTTTGTGCCGTCCTCTGCCACATACTCAGCCTCAAAACGCTGCGGCAGCTGGAAATCCAGCTGGATGGTTCCGCACTGCCATGTACGGCCGATGGAATCTCTCAGATGGAAGTCGATCTTGGGACCGTAGAATGCGCCGTCACCCTCATTTACAATGTAGTTTAAGCCCATTTCCTCCAGAGCATTTCTAAGGCCGTTGGTAGCCAGCTCCCAATCCTCGTCAGATCCCATGGAATCCTCCGGTCTTGTAGACAGCTCTACGAAATACTCAAAACCAAATAGGGTATAAACCTCGTTAATCAGCCTTGTAACATTCTTGATCTCTTCAGTGATCTGCTCCTGAGTCATAAAGATATGAGCATCATCCTGAGTAAAGCAGCGTACACGCATCAGGCCGTGAAGCTGTCCGCTCTTCTCATGACGGTGAACCAGCCCCAGTTCTCCCACTCTTAAAGGAAGATCCCGGTAGGAACGGGGCTGAGACTTATATACAAGCATACCGCCTGGACAGTTCATTGGCTTAATGGCGTAATCTTCCTCATCGATCACAGTAGTATACATATTATCCTTATAATGATCCCAGTGACCGGAAGTCTCCCACAGCCTGCGGCTTAAGATCACAGGAGTAGAAACCTCCTGATAATTCTCTCTTAAATGGATCTGCCTCCAGTAATCGATCAGGGTATTCTTTAACGTCATTCCCTTTGGAAGGAAAAATGGGAAACCTGGACCTTCCTCTGTAAACATAAACAGGCCCAGTTCCTTGCCCAGCTTTCTGTGGTCACGCTTCTTTGCCTCTTCCAGCATGGTCAGGTAACTTTCCAGATCCTCCTTGTTTGCAAATGCAGTTCCGTAGATTCTGGTCAGCATCTTGTTCTTCTCGCTGCCTCTCCAATAAGCGCCTGCGATACTCGTCAGCTTAAATGCCTTTACGCCCTTTGTATACATGATATGAGGGCCTGCACACAGGTCTGTAAACTCTCCCTGCTGATAGAAACTGATCACCTCTCCCTCCGGCAGATCCTCAATCAGCTCTACCTTATAAGGCTCACCCTTTTCCTGCATAAGCTTAATAGCCTCGTCTCTCGGAAGAGTAAATGGCTTTAAGGGAATATTCTCTTTGATGATCTTCTTCATCTCAGCCTCTAACTTCTCCAGATCCTCCGGCGTAAATCCGCCCTCTCTGTCAAAGTCATAGTAAAAGCCGTCATCAATAGCCGGTCCGATGGCTAACTTTGCCTCCGGATACAGTCTCTTTACAGCCTGAGCCAGTACATGGGAAGCAGTATGGCGGATGGCTCTTAACTCGTCCTCTGCCTCCTGTACATTTCCGTCTGGTAAAATGATTTTCATGGTAAAACTCCTTTCTGACTGGTAATCCCCTACTTATAAAGGGCGCAATTGATTTTTTAGAAAATGTGCATCTCCAAGGCTTTTCCCGTTATTACGGCAGTCTGTCAGATTTGCATACAGGCACGGGCCTGCCCTGCCGCTTACCGCAAATAAAAAGACCCCTGGACACATTTCCATGTCCAAGGGTGCATATACACGATTCCACCTTGATTTTCACTCATTGATCCCTTAACGCGGGGTACGGCGCCATTTCTCCCATCTTTCTGCCGTTCCAAATGTGCGGCCATAAAAACGGTATCCCTGACACAGCTCAGGACTGGTATTCATCTGCAATCTCCACACAGCCTTTCCACCGCCCGGCTGCTCTCTGTCTGTTTCCTGCAGATTACTGGTTCCTTCAAAGCATCTTGCATTTCTGCTTAATTCTGATTATAGCATCTAAAGGCTATTTGTCAAGACCTGCATTTATTTCCATTTCACTATCCCCGTTTACTTTCCTTCCAATCTCTGATAAGATCGTATGGTAACAACAGCCATATCCATCGTCTGTTATGACACTATTTGACCCCTATCAGAAAGAAGGTATTTTCACAAATGAAACTGGTTATCATAGACGGCCAGGGCGGAAGAATGGGACGATCCGTCATTGAGCAGTTAAAAAAGACATTTCCCGAACTTGAGATATACGCCATCGGCACCAACAGTATTGCCACATCTGCCATGCTGAAAGCCGGAGCCGACTACGGCGCCACCGGCGAAAATCCCGTAATCGTAGGAGCAAGAACCGCAGACATTATCATTGGTCCCATTGGCATCGTGATCGCAGATGCTCTTATGGGAGAAATTACACCCGCCATGGCAGCGGCCATTGGCCAAAGCGCTGCTTACAAAATACTGATTCCCGTCAACCGCTGCAATCACTTTATCGCAGGCTGCGGCGATCACAGCCTCAGTGAATACATCAAACAGGTCTGCGAAGAAACCGGAAAGGAAATACAAAAATATGAGAACCGTTGAATTTAAAATGGAGCGTCCCGGCCTTGTAAGCCCCGGCGATAAGGTAAAGATTATTGAGCGGGAGGGGACCAGCAGCTATAGCTACATTATCGACCCTGCCGTCGCCATGTCCGGCTGCTTTGTCGCCAGAGACCGCATCCAATCTGAATATGGTATTGTAAAGGACATCCGTGAAAATGCCCGCGGCTTTTATGTAGTGGTTGATTTTGATGAGGATTGATCCCATTACTGCATGAAACAATAACAGAAAAATAGGTGTTTTCCGCCAGACAAATCACGCCTGGAAAACACCTATTTTGCTATTATTCAATCGGATGACTGACCGACTAAAAAATATCCCACAAAATACAGAATGTTCTAATTTTCCTATCCCAAAGGTACAATCTTTACCTCATCTGCTTTTGTTTCTGCTGGCTGCGTCTGTGTACTCTTTCCCGGTGCGTCTGTTCCCAGCACTGTATCCTGTTTTGGCGAAGCCGTGGTCTGTGCTGAACCGGATGTCTTTCCCCCCATTGTCCGTTCAGGATTCACAGGCACTGTCTCCACTGCCGCCCTGGATTCTTCTTTTGTGGAAGACACTGTTTCTTTTGGCAGACTTGAAACCGTTTCCACTGATGTTTTAGAAGATACAGGAAACTCTATAGCTTTACTCCAGAGTACCTTAGTGACTCCTGTCTCTTTGCTCCAGTTACAGTCATTCCAAAGACAAATCAGTTCCCCATCCTGAACCGTCACAAGCTCCAGCATATCATTTCCACTGGTATTCTTTCCTTTCCTCGCACTTTTATCACTGATCCTGTAGACACTTCCGTCCTTTCCCACATTTACAATTACACCATAAGCATTTTTCCATATTTCAGGATAATACTCTCCGTACATTTCTCCCTCGTTCTCAAAATAATACAGGTTAGAAATTGTTCCTGCAAAAATTCCGCTGACTGCAGTCTTTGATCCGCCGTTTAGATCCGTTCGAAAAATTCGGCTGTACCATTCTCCATTTGTTCCTCTGTCCACATAAGCGCAGAAATAAATGGAATTATCCACAATACAGAAGCTTTGTACACCATATTCGCCTGTAATTTTATCCTTTGTATTTCCATCTGCTTCAATGGAAACTGCCATCTGGCTGCCGCTTCCCTTCAGCTCGTATGAATTGCCATTTACAGACACCGTCCGGCGTTTCACATAGCGGATCTGTCCATCTTCCTCCAGCCGATAGCTCCTGTCGCCGATTTCCACCGCAGCTCCATTCTTAGGAATGATCGTATTTCCAAGACTGTCCACCAGATAACAGTTCCCATCATTGATCTGCACACTGCCAGCCACATCTCCCACCGCCATTTCTGTTCCCGACTGAGAAGAGTGTATCTTTCCGCCCTGAGCATAATAAACTGTTCCATCCAAAATCAAATAACCGTCCACATCTTCGGCAATTATCTCTTTTACGTTCTGTCCTGGTATCATCCTCACCAAACGTCCGCAAAGGCTTTTCTCCGCCTCTGTAAGCTTACTTCTATCACTTTCCTTTACCAATGGCAGGTAATAAACATAATCGCCATCTGCCCTCATAGAATACCGTGTGGTTTTTTCAGGAGCATTTTCATCTCCCAAAGGTTTTGTTTTATTCTCCACTGCCTTCCGATACAGGATTGTCTTAAAAATCCCTGTATCTTCATCGTCCAAATAGCACCAGAACGCATTGGTTCTTACAAGACTGTCCAGATTCTCTCCCATATCATCTGGTACATAATCCAAATCAGTCTGGATGTTCTTCAAATATCCCTTCACATCATGGCAGGTATATATCTGCCCATCAGCTTCCCACTGCCCCTGAGCCATAATTCCGTCTTCATTAAAATAATATAAAAATCCATCCACTTCCAGCCACTGATTTGCTGCGTAAGAGTCATCGGACAGTTTATACTTCCAGCCCTTTTCCATCTCGTTCCATCCCAGTTTCTCCTCTTCCTCAATCTCAATGGACTGGGCTGTTTCTGTCTTATGCTCTGAGGACCACTCAATCTGGCTGTAATCCTTATGGATAGCCCCGGCTACACGAACCACTACATATACTGCTGCCGCCAGAAAAATCCCTGCCAGCACCATCAAGAACACCGTTTTACCATTTGAATCTGATTTTCTTCTTCTGCTCATCTGTACACCTTTCTATCCCTGATTACTTATATATACCAAAAATAGCGGAAACCTCTGCATAAGGATTTCCGCTATTTCAAAATTATGAGCGTGCCGGGATTCGAACCCGGGACAACTTGATTAAAAGTCAAGTGCTCTACCGACTGAGCTACACGCCCTTATTAAATTAAAAAATGCCCAAAGTCGGAATCGAACCAACGACACGAGGATTTTCAGTCCTCTGCTCTACCAACTGAGCAGTGACACCTCGTAAACCTTGATTCTACCTAGGCATATTAAACCTTTTCATAGGATTTCTCACCTTGTTATTTGTGGGACTTCCTAATGCTCAATTAGTTTATCACAAGCAAGGAATCTTGTCAAGGGATTTTTTTATTTTCCTACCCGACGAAAATCATAGGAACAATTGCCTGTTGAGTTTTCTGTCCATAATTTAATATAATATTTTCTTGATGAGTACAAATAAGGGCAGTGGAATAATTAGAATGTCTGCTTCTTGTCCAAAATACATTGGGGTATTTCCAAGTAGTAAGGTTCTCGTTAAACCATGCAAGCATCCCATTTCCTAACGTCTTATAGTATGCTGTAGTGTCTGAAATTTCATCAATAGATGGTATTGTGCCTTTATATAATCCAGAGGATACTGAAGTTGAACTATCCATATAACGCACAGTCCTCAATGCTAATACATTTTTAAGTTCTTCTGGTAATTGATTATTACAAAAATCATCTACTTTTTGTCTTACATTGCAATACGAAGATGAATATGAATACAATTTTGATGTAGATGAACCCGTTGAATATACTTGGTCTGTCATTAATGAATCTGTGCACATTAAAACCATTGTCGGCAAACCAGCATAAGTGAAATCTGCTATTCTGAATATATGCTTGCCATATACTCCACAGTTTAAAGTTACTTTATCACCTAATGAGAATACAGTATTTGCAGTTTCGTTTTGCACCATTATCTGTATTTCAGCCCAACTATATTTATCAAACGGATTATTGCTTGGAATATCAGCAGGATAAAGTTTATATCCATTTAACCATGATTCATTAACCAGTTTATTTCCAATATAAATACTTTTATAATCAGTTAGTAACAAGGTAAAGCACTCCTTCCTCTTGCTGTTCTGGAAGTGATGATACTACTTGGTATTTTAAATAATTAGTATCGTTAGCCAGTTCAGATAATTTTGTTGGAACTGTTGGTATTTTTCCATCTACTTCTTCTTTGGTGTAATAATTACTTAAATCTACATCTGGATTAATAGTGCTGAGTAAATTATCTATTTCTGTTCTATCGTAGTATTTACTCAATTCTGTTGCTAATTCTTCTTTGGTGGTGTATTTGGTTAAATCAATCCCATCTCCACCTCCATCATGTAAAGCAACATATTCTTTTATTTTTAACCATAATGCATCTAATCCATCTTCGTCTAAATAATTAGTACGATTTATTTTTACATAAGGCTGTTTCTTTATTTCCATAATTTGCTCCTTATTTTAAATTACTAATTGTATCATTATCAATACTTCCAACATATCCACCATAAGTTTTCGTTCCACCACGAGTAAACATTAAACTGAATGCACTTATTTCTTCTTCTGGATCTGGAATGGCTGCTATCTTATCTTTATTCTGCTGAATACGCAATTCTATATATTGATATGCTTCTCCAATATTTGCAAATTCGGTACTAATGGTACGCATGGTATCTATATCATTTGCAACTGCTTCCAAAACATCTACTACTGTATTAAGTAAATTCTTTTGCATGGTTGCTTTATTGTATTCTGTCTCTGATGTTAAGTCATTCTCGGATAAAAATTGTTTGTATTGCTCATCTGCAAAATACTGCTGATTGCTTAATTCTAATTTTAATCTGTCTAATACTTGCATTGTCTGCTCCTTTCTGAATAAAGAAAAGGACTACGGTGCTTTGCCGTAATCCTTTCTACACTATTTTTTCTTGGTTGTCCATTTTTGCGGTATTTTATACAGTTCATGACTTTTCAAGTATTCTCTATCATATCTCCATTCATCTAATATACTATTCGGAACATATGAGTAATTAGATTCAGAAATACTCTTTGTAATTAACCAATTCAAAAAATTAACAAGATTATTAGGGCTTTCCACTTTATTTTTTACTATATTATCCAAGATAATTGTCCTTTGCATATCTGTCAATTTTTTATTATTATTCCCAACAATATATCCATATCTCTCTAATTTTTGTTGTATTAACAAATACTCATAATCTGGTGATTTTGTGTCTAAATGCTCATTCAAATCTTCTTTGTCAATTTCACATAATAGAACGCCCATTTCATTTAATTCATCAATGTCTTTCTCTAACGCGTAAGTTTTCCCACATTTTGCGCAATGAGTACTATAGAGATATCTTGTGATAATTTTTCCATCAGGTAATACAATATCTATTGCCGCCCATTGTTTATCTGCATTATGATTATTGTTTATACATCTATAAATTGGGGATGATATAAGTGTTCCATTATGCCTAATTTTTATTGTACTACTAACATCATACTTACCATAAGAACTCCATAAGCGATCATTAAGTTTATCTATAAACACTCTTTTCAACTTTTCGCTTTTGAAATAGAATATGTCTTCACAGTACAAATCCATCAATAAATTTTGTAATGAATGAGGAACAAAACTAAGAAAAATTCCATCTTGTTCATTTGAAAACGCAACCCTTATATGTTCATGTTCAGTTGTCCAATAATCCAATGCGCCATACCAAAAGTCATCTGGATACTCATCTTCATCCATCAAAGGACAATACTCCCACAACTCCTCACTTAACCAAAATAAAGATTTGTCTTCTAGTAATTTTATTAGTAGTTTTTCCATTTTATTAGTAATCGCTTTATCACTATATAGTTTCGTAAATGGGATTTCTAAATACTCCGAAAAAACTCTATACACTTCTTCATCAATTAATGGAAAATCATCTTTTTTTCTACCCTTGGAATCTAGTTGATAGTGTAACTTGTCCCAAATATCAATAAAGTTTATTTTCTTAGAGACACATACATAAATGATATTCCTTAAAAAATTGTGTCTAGCATCCCATAATTTCTGAATTTCTTGAGCACGTTTTTTGGAATCATTCTCATTATTTTCTTTTTTCTTTTTATTAGTCGTTGTAGATTTTTTCTTCTCTTGTAAATTGTTATTTGAATGCTGAATATATTCTGCACCTTTTACTCGTTCTACTATGTCTATAAAATGACTATCGTTAAATTCAGGAGAAAGCATAAATTTTTTGCAATATTTCCAATAGCCATATCCGTTCTCTGGGACATAAAAGGGCATAACATTACAAGATTTATCATCTTCGCAATAATTCACACAATGCCTACATGACACTCGTTTACTTTCATTTGTGTTCTCAATTACATAACGATCTCCCCAACTGCCTTTTGGTGGACATCCTTTTGCTGGTGCGCCTTTTGATATTCTTGTCATACTGTTTCTCCTATCTTTTAGATTAAGATCTATCCTTTAAAACACACTCATACGTTTCAAGTATTCTACAATTATTTGTCTCTAAAATATTCCCCTTTTTAATCAATTTACATTTATTGGTATCCTTGTTGAAATAGGCACATTCATTTGCCATTTTATATCTCTCAAGAGGTGTATTGGCATAATTTTTCTGTACCATATTTTTTTTACAGATTTTTTTTGCTATAGATATTGCTTTCTTCTTTTTTCTTAGTGGTTTTAAGTATTCAATATGTGAAGGAAATCCCTCTGCCCTACGCCCTCTTGACATGACACACCCTCCTTAATATCCCGTTCTTTGGTCTTTATAGCATTCCCAGCAATAACCTATTCCTTCTCTGTATTCTGGAGCACCACACTTAATACAGTACCCTTGTTTTCCTGCACGTTTTTTTATTGTTGTTATGTTCCCTTCTTTCTGTCCATCGGAATCAATAATATAAAAGTCATTTGCACATTCGTACTGTTTAAATATATGATAAAGAGAATTTGACATATAATAACATCCACATTTATTACAACGCCTTAAACAAAGACAAATATTTTTAGTAGCATTTTTAGAGTTCTTTTTAGTCATTAACTGGACAGGTCTTAATCTACCATTACAATTATTTAATGAACATTTTCTCGATTTTTTTCCATAAAAATATATATTATCCATATTTTCATACCCACCATACAAGAAATCCTACTTTATCCTACTTAGTAGTATAATATAACATTTTATGCAATTCAATACTATACTAACCAAAAAGGATGGTAGGATTGTATGAAACCACTAAAAGATAAAGTGAGTATAACATTGGATTCAGATATAGTCCAGAAAATCAAACAAGGACTCTGTAGAATGCAGAGTCCTTGTTTAATCAATATTTGTCTTTGTAATATGTACCCTCTACTCCATTTTCATTTAATTTTGCAACCATTTTATCTAACCGCACTCTCCAGAAATTCTTAAACCATTTCTTATTCCCTAAAAATTTTACAATTGTAGGACTAATTGCATAATATAATTTAATAAACGCTCGTCCATACCATGTCGAATCAAGAGTATAATCTCTAAATCTCCTCAATGTCCAAACTTCAGGACAATCATACGATCCATATACACATGTTGCAACATAGCATCCTGTTTTGTAATATCTTCCTCTCTTGCTTCTTCTTGTATAACTCATATTTTATACCTCCCATTATTTTTCAAAAATACAATCCGAGCCATTTTATAATCATTTATAATATTTTTTATTTGCCTATGAAGAATTCAAGTTTAAATATATTATAAATCATACATAAGGCAAAGTCAACTAAAACAATATATAATCCACCTATCAAATACATAATATAGGATATTATTCACTAGGAGGTATTTGAATGGTTGACTTTGGTAACACCTTAAAGACACTTAGAGTTAAAAAGAATATGACGCAAGCACAGTTAGCACAAAAACTAGGACTTACAAAATCTGTTATTTCTGCTTACGAAACAGGGTTACGACTTCCTTCATATGATGTATTAATTCATATATCCAAAATCTTTAATGTAAGTACGGACTATTTATTAGGATTGGAACGAAAGCAGGAGATTGATTTATCTGGTTTAAGTGATGATGAAATAACTGCGTTGATGAATTTGATTAAAGCCATGAAGAGGAGATAAGTTAAAATTTTCCCTGCGGGGATTTTTACAGATAAGGAAAAAATAGCATTCTTTATTAGGGTGACGTATTACCGCGACGCATCATCATAGCGCCATCGTAACCAAACATTTGTTTGTAACGACACAAACTTTTCTCACCATTTTCTTCTCCAAAAATATTGCACAAAAAGCCATTCGTTTTCTATACATCATGCACAGAATAGTTACTTCTATTTCATTCCCACCCTTTGTGCAATATTACAATAACTTTTCTTGTCCCGTTTTCCTTTCACTTCCGGTATATTTTCCTTGAATTTATCGTATTTTTTGTGTCTTTTCGTTTATAGGACTTTGAATCCTACGAATATTTCCATATATTCATGCGGAAAATACGTCGTTTGTTTGGCCGATTAGTTCTTAAAGTGTGATAAGCCATTCCTCATATATATCCTTTGACAGCGGAAGTTCTAAGTCCTTAAATTTCTTATCTTCCTGTTTGTTGTTGTGCCAGATTAGAAATAACGCATGTTCTTTATCTGTAGCAGAACACAATTTGTCGAGCAAACTATTCATCGGTATCTCCTTCATTCTCAACATATGTATCATCATATACTGTTAGTGGTTCATACATTTTCAATGCTTCTTTGGCTTTGTCCCAGACATCACACAATGCCATTAGATAATCCGTATCGGAATCGGGGGCGTACATTTCTGCTCTAATAACCTTAATAATTTCATTATTCATTTTGCAACACTCCTCGTACCTGTCTCTCATACTATTTCTTCTGTCTTTCATGCTACTTCCTCCTTATTTTTTATATATTCATCAAATATACTTAAATCTTTTTCTAATAATTCTGGTGTGTTTCCTTTTGAAATTTCTTCATCATAAAGTGCTTTCTGTTTTTTATTCCAATTAATAGCCCATTCGTAAATTTCTTTTATGGTCTTTAAATCATATGCTTTACCTCGACACAAAGCAGTATATTTCTGGGCTAAGCCTCTGCTCTTGTTTGCATTTGCAATATCACTGGTTTTACGTTCCTTCAGATTGTTCCAGCCATAATTATTCTGATAGTGAATTGCAAATTTGATACAAATATCTTTATCTTTATATCGACTATAAGCATTAGGAATTCTTGTGATTTCGTTATCAAACGTCTTAGATAACAAAATGTCCTCAAAACGGAATACATAGATAATATGATTCTGCTCTAACAATTCGTTATAGCGTATAGCCGTTCTTTTATTGATTAAGGAATTTACATTATCAAGTGCTATCCCACAGACTTTTCCTTTATATTCTTCCTCTAACTTACTGCTGTGATTAAAGCATCCGACCAAACTGACAAAATATCTGAATAACTGAAATTTATCTGTTTTCGTGTCCAGATTCATAATAGTATTTAATTCATCAGAAGTAATTACCACAAAATATTCTGATCCACGTTCAAAATACAGGCCAGTCACATCACACAGGAATTCATTCTTTCCTATTTTCTGATTTATTTTAATAAAACCAGAAGAAACCAGTTCATCAAATCCATCCTGTACCTTCATACTTTCTTTCCTTGACGGCATTTTACCGTATAGCAGATAACCTATATAATCAATACTAAACAATAAATCCATCTTGTTATGACTGAATGGTTGCAATGCAGCCCAAATACAGAATGCTCTATCTGATAACCGCTTATCCTCTAAAATTCTTTTAACAATATAAATATCTCTCATTCGCTTCTTCTCCTAACACAAGTAAATTCTTCATGGTGACAGTTAGGACATTTTTTGTGCCCAATTGACACCTACCATGGTGACAGAATGGGACACTTTTTGTGCCTAACTGTCACTTAATAAGTAATAGATAAAAATAAGTAATAGATAATTTTTTGCACCCTCTAAAGAGGGATGGCAGCGTTGCTTTACTCTTTTATCTTCTTTAATTCAGAATAATATTCCTCAATCAGTTCATCTAATTCTTGAGTTCTTTTATAGACAAATACCTTATATTTAGGATTATCATAATCAATCCTGCTGTATTCAAAATCTATTCCATGTTCACTTAAATAATTTGCTAATCTAATACGTTTAATGACTCTTGTGTGTTCCATAATTCATCCTCCACTTCTGCATAATCGTTATAATGACTTTTCTTTTTTCTCTTTCTAATCTCATACCATTCATCATCTGGTAAATCTTTTGTAATCTCATATAAATATTCGTTCATCTTCCTAACTCCTTCTTTTTATTTCAATCAATAAAAGGGATGCATTTCAGCAATCCCTTCTAAATAAACCTCTGTAATTCTTCTTCTAATCCTGTTTCATTTTTAAAAATAAATATGCTTGCGAGCGGCTGTTCCCTATTTGGCTTAATATCAATAATGGTATATCCTTTGCGGAGCAGTTCCCTTGCAATGCTGGCTTTATATACAATCCAATTTTTTCTCATGCTATTTTTTCTATCTCCTTGCTGTATCTCATTTTGTTTCTATATGTAAATGCTAATGAAAATACTTTCGTTTCCTGATATTGCTGTACATTACATTCTTTAACTTCAAAATCTCTATAACAAATGAACTCGCCTGACGGCAAGGTAATTTCTATTCCAAGAAGTTTCCCTATCGTTGGCAAGTCCAGTTCTGTTTTTAATCTTTTATTGTCAAATCTTATTTTCTGTTTTAAATGATATTTATTTATGATGCAGTCAAAATCTGTTTTTTCATGACGCTGAATTACTTCATAAAGTTCTTCAAATCCAAGGATATTTACCAGATAATGATGTTGAGTATCATGAAATTTATTACTATAAAAACCCAAGAAGGAACTGTCAATTGCAAGTAAAATCATTTTTCCTTCTTCTGTTTCTGGAAGCGGATAATTCAATATACTCCACACTTCTAATAAAGTACTTCCGCTATATTTGTTGGTATAACATTGATTGCTGGAGTTGCCAAAGGTATTGATGTTAATCATGTCTTGATTCCATAAATCATCTTGTTTTAAATTGCTTACATGATTATCTATGGCATATCCTTTTTTTACTGCCACATCAATGTAACACTGCTTATTTAATCCTAATTTTTTATATGTTTTCAGTAATTCTTTGCTAAAATACATATGTCCAAAATCATAAAAGTATCGAATATTCCAACCTTTTTCTTTTTCTAATAAAGCACAACTGGTCAGACTATCAATATCATCACTGAGGACTAAATCCAAATCGTTTGTGTTTACCCATTTTGGTAATAATTCTGTATATTCTTGTTTCATATCTTCTCATCTTTCTCATTGTTTTAGTCTCCTTTTACTCATCATTTTTCATTTTGTTTACAGTGGTAGGTCTACCTACACTTGTTATCGTTCTTCTGTTGTTCCAGAAGTTTTTTATTTTTTTTAAGGTCAGCGGAACTGTTTACTTTTCGTTTGCTTGCATTATAAATTTCATTGCAGTAAAGAGCATTAATCCATCTTTCATATAAATCTTCTGCTGGTTCATAAACTCCTTGCTCGCAGTAAATAATATATCTGTTGGTAATACCTAAATAATTTGCCAACATGGATTGACTAATTCCACGTAATTCCCTTACTCGTTTCAGTTGCTCCCCATTTAACATACTTCCCACCCCTTATCTGTTGTGATCAGACACATCATAATACGCCCAATCTATAATTTCTCTGGGAATCCATACATCCCCAGCAATATATGCTTCTGCTAACTGTACAGCATATGTATAAGCAAGTTCCTGTACTTCGCCAAAATCAATCAACTCATCTGGTTCAATCGCATTTCCAAATGCAACAAGTCCAATTGCTTCTAATGCTGCGTTTTGCCAGCATTCCCTATATGCCCGTTCATAACAATTTCCATAGGGACAATTATCTTCATCTAAACCAAATTCCTCTACAATATCTTCTGGAGATGAATGTGCATCTATAATATTTCCAAATGTCCACACACCATAGCCGCCAGCAAATCCTCCTTTTGTTTTTCCGAACTTTGCAGCATCAATAAAACCTTTAGGAGGATTTTTTCCAGAATATATTCTTGGTTTTTTCTTTCCAAATAATCCGCTAAATAATCCCATCTATGCTCCCTTTCAAAATAAAAAAAGGGGCATCCAACATAATGTCAGACACCCCTTAATAAAAAACAAGATACGCACTGAATGCGTACTCTTATCTAAGTTTGTGTTTATTTATGTTGTTTAATTTTATCCTACTACGCTCTGACAAAGTACAATTCCTGCTTCATCAATTAGTTTTACAGCGTAAATTTGAGAACAGAATACCTCGGTTAATCTCTTAGAGGCATCCCTGTTTGTTTCTACAAATGGATTTTCTTTTGGCATATATCCAAGAGAATGTTTCTTTACAATAAGAACATATCCTTCTGTATTGGTAGTATCGTATAATCTATCAGAGAGCACTACTGGAATACCCATATAGGAGCCAATGACACCGTTTACAACAGTTGAAGCATTGTTGTCTGCTACATACGTTAAATCTCTTTTTACAAATCCATCCATCTTATAGAAGGAAGTTGCAAATTTGCTATGTACTACAATTGCTGCAAAATCAGCCGTATCACGATCATCACCATACATTTCTAATGCACCAAGTAATTCATCTTCTGTAATAATATTCTTGGCTGCAAGTTGTTTCTTAAATGCTGTCTTTTTTGCTTCATTGATTAAATCAATATCTAATTTACGTGCAATAGAAGTACCTTGCTGTGCAGCACCTTCCTGAATTGCGTTACCAAGGGCAACTACATTATCATAATCGTATACTCTGATACCAGGAGCAGCAATCATCTTAATCGTTGCTGTGCTGGATTTCTGTTCCATGTCCACACTTGTCATTGCGGTTCCTGGCTCAATATCTTCAGCGTCATTAATACGTTTCCATACTGGAAATGTAACTGTTTCGCCAACCTCCTTGTCCATTAGTGAACCAAGATTATCTGCTAATTGTGCCACTTTTACCTGTCCTTCTACTTTTTCTGTTACGATAGAAGCATAAATATCTGGAACAATCATTGTCTTTTTATTTACCAATGCCATATTTCTTTACCTTACCTTTCTAATTCCTGTTTAATATAAATTACGTCATCCTTTATTTCCTTTAAATCATCTTTGTAAGATTTCAGCACCGATACGAATTCAGAATTTGTTTTGCTAAGTTCCTTATTCTGTTCCTGCGCTTCACTGATTACAGCATACAATTTTTCCTCTCTATTTTCGTTTTGCTCACAATTTTTCTGCCATATTTTCCATATGAAAAAGGACAAAGCAATGACACATACTATTGGAAAACCAAGTGCTGTAATCAAATGTTCAATTTGTGATACATCCATTTGATTCCCCTTTTAATTATCTGCTTTTATCTACTAAGGATTTTATATAGTTCAGGATTTTCTTCATATAATTTGCATCTCTGCATGTAGGACATTTTTCTGAACTGGTCTTTTGTGATTCCTTGGTTATTAGCATGTTGTTCGGGTTTAAAGTTACTGTTGAGAAAGTATTTGCCAAGGGCTGTACCTACCTTTTCAATATCTTCCTCAATGTTCTCACCAACAGAAATAAATGAAGCAAAGTCCTCTGGAAGTCCTTTCTCTTTTAATTTGCTGGCGATAGCAGCAGAGCGTTCTTTGGAAATGAGTTCCTTTTCTCGTTCCTCAAGTGCCCTTATACGTTCATCCAATTTAATTTCTGCTTCTGTCTTTTCTTCTGGCTTATATTTCGCCAACTCTTGTACATATTTGGTTCTGACCTTATCTGTTTCAGATTGCAGATATTTTTCAACGGAAGCAAGTTGCTCATCTGTTAAATTCAATTCTTTTAAATCCATTGTCTTTCCTTTCTGTAGTTACTTCGCCCTCGTTACAGAGTTCTGTTTGTCCCTACTTTAAATGTCGTTTGATTTAAATTATATATGTCTTTTTGACTATCTTTTTATATCTCCTTAAATGTCCGCAAAGCCTTATTTTATAGGCTCTACGGGCATTTTGCTTTTGTGGTAAACCTCACATATCTAGGTCTATCTTCTTATATTTTCGCTATCAAGCGTGGTTAAAATCGTGGTAAATACTTCTATGCGATTAGACGCTGAACCTCTGATTTTGCGGTATCTATGGACGCATGAGCGTACCAGTTCATTGTGATACTAATGTTTGAATGTCCCATGATATACTGTAAATCTTTTGGGTTCATGTTCTTGCTTGCCAGTCTTGTGCAGAATGTATGGCGTAGCGTATGCGGTGTGATATGTGGCAAGGGATTGTCCTTGTGGTGCTTGTTATATTTCTTTACCATACGGACAAATAAGGCGTTGTAATCAATCGCAACTTTGGGCTTGCCTTTATGATTGACAAATAAGAAATTGCTCTGTCCGTCTATCACAAATGGTTCTGCCTTTGGGCGTTTCTTCATAACCCGTTGAAATGCCTGTATTGTTTCTCTACTTAATGGCACTTGTCTTATTCCGCTTTTCGTCTTAGGCGTTTCAATATAATAGCCCTGTTCCTTGCTCTTTAGTAACTGGTGGTCGATAATTACAACTTCATTCTTGAAATCAATATCAGCTACTGTCAGTCCGCACAGTTCCGAGATACGAAGTCCAGTCTTTAACAGTATCAGCACATCATCATAATGCTTGTGATACACATTGTCTGTCTTGATAAATGAGAGTAAGGCTTGTTCCTGTTCCTCTGTTAATGCGACTTTCTCTTTGGTATCATTTTCTAGGACTTCACTTAACTTAAAATCAAAAGGGTTCTTCCTTACACAATCGTCTTGTATGGCGATATAGAATGACGCTTTTAACGAGCGTTTATGGTTGTTAATGGTGTTATAGGAAAAGCCTTTATCTTTCATGCGTAACGCCCATTCCTTAGCGTCAGAGGGTTTTATCGTATCAATGCTCCTAGCACCTAACTTGTCCTCTTTCAATAACCGCATGAGTTGTTCCCGTTGTTTCTGTGTACTTTTCTTCACATTTGCTCTCTGTGCGTTCTGTTTGGCATAAAGTTGGCAAAGTGTCATTTTCTTGCCTGTGCTGTCGATACCGTCCTCAATATCCCGTCTTATCTGCTGTTCCAGTTCACGAAGTGAGGGTTTTTCCCGTTTTTTCTTTGGTGTCGGGTCTGTGGGTGTCAATCTCCAAGCATACACATATTTTGTGTTTCCAAATGCGTCTACATATTTATATAAGTATTTTCCGTCTGTTCGTTGGCTCTCTCCAGTATGCAGGATACGTCCTTTACTATCCCGTCTTTTTTCTTTCATGGTGTCTGCTCCTTTCCTTGTTGGAAAGAGCCTTGATATGACTTGTGTTCATCATAACACATACAAGGCTCATTTGCATTAGATTGCGTCCAATTTGTCAATAACCTGTTCAAACTGTCGGCGTTTAATCTGTATGCGGTTGCCATTCATAATGAGCCAGCCAGCGTCCTTGTTTTCCTCTGCCAAGCGTCTTAACTTGTTTTCTCCGATACGGAAATACTTTGACGCTTCTTCAATGGTAAGGGTATATTTTTCCCATACGGGAATATCCTGTGCATTACTCATAAAACACCCCCTCACTTTCGATTACATCTGCTATATCCGTACACATCTGTTCTACAAGCATTTCCTGTTTTTCGGAAAGGTGGGTACATTCATCAATCATTTTCATGTAGTTTGAGCCTGTCAGCCTGTCGATTTCCTCTATCATCACGATTGACGGCATGACCTGTCTTTCCAGCCATTGCAGAGTGCGTTCCATATTGACAGGTACGGGGTTCATTTCAAAAGGTAAACTGTCATGGGAAATGAATATCTCCCACAGCGGATAATCGGGAAATTGCACAAAATCAGTAATAAGGTAAAACACCAACCCATGAGGGTTATATGTCAATAACAATTCCTCAACTGCCTGTACTGCCTTTTTATCACGCAGACGAATTTCAAAACGGTTGATAATATCCGTATGTTTCTTTTTGGTTGCCTGTTCCTTTTGTTTTTCATACAGGCAGAAATATTTTGTGCTTGCCTTTGAGCCGATATAAAGGGTACTTGCTAAATTACGGTTTTTTCCGCTTAGTTTTCCACCTTGTACATTTTCATAGTTTTTACAGCGACAATCCGCACCGCCATTTTTGTATTTTTCAGACAAAACGGGAATATCCAGCAGACCGCACATATCATTGATTGCCAAGTCAAAACGTCGGATAACACCGCCACAGTCAAGACAGCGGTTTAAAAATGAATACCAATCCCTGTTCTGTGCCTGTAAGACATATTCCATGTTGCGTGAGCCTGCCCCTTTTAATTCTAAAAATACACCCATGTGTTCATCATCAGAAGCCATGACCTTGATTTCCCCGTAGGCATAATGCTCCTTATAGCCATAATACCCATAGTCATAATGGATAAAATAGTCCGCTTTCATGCCAAGCACCTTTCGGATAACTTCTAATGCGTCAGTCGTTGGAAAACGGACAGACAGATAATCAACGAGCAGATAAAAAGGCTTATCACAGACATAGTAATTCAGACAACGCAGGATAATGTTCTGTGTTTCTTTACTTGCGTTGGCTTTTCCGTTCTCAAAGCGGTTGATACTATATCTTGATACATGGGTAAGACTTGCAAGTTCTCCTTGTGAAAGACCGCTTGCAAGACGTTTGTTCTTCATTTCAAGTGCAAATTCTAAATTGTTCATTGTATTCCTCCAATCCCACAACAGCCTTGAAATACCTGTAAACCACTATTCAAAAGAATGTGAAATTACTATCTTCTTAAAACTTCTCATTACTACTCACAGGTTTGGGGTTGTATGGTTTTTGACTTGTCTTTTGTGAAATAGTGCCCCCCTGTTAGATAACGGGGGCACAGTCAAGGCTCGCAGGCTCGCCAGCCGACAAAGCATTTCTTCCCCTTGACACAAGGTGTCATGGCGGTAAGCCTGAGAGGCTTCCGCCACCGTGTCAGAAATACTTTGTCAGCAAGTCCTGTTTTGCCTTTTCTAACAAGTTCCATTTCAACCAATATTCATATCTACGGGTTTAATCAGATGGGTATTTCTTTTTGAATGTTTTTGTATTTCATGCTATTGTGCTTATTCACTCACAATAGCATAGTAATTCTTATATGCTTATTTGTCAATATCTTTTTTTGTCTTTACAAATCATATTAAGCATGATAGACTTATAACAGTGAAGATATAACGAGATATGGAGGGTTGTGCAATGAAAATAAGCCATTTAGGAAATAATATACAGACCATAAGAAAATTTAGGGGAATGAAACAACAGGAACTTGCGGACAAAATCGGTATCAATATGCAGAGCCTTTCCAAGATTGAAAGAGGGTTGAACTATCCTGCTTATGAAACGCTGGAAAAGATAATGGAAGTGCTGGACGTAACGCCGAATGAATTATTATCGGGAGAATGGAAGTATGTCAATCAGTCTGAAAAAGAAGTCTGTCAGTTTTTAAGAACAGAAGAACGTCTAAATGCAGAACTGAAACACGGACACTATGATAACTTCTTTGACAGCGAGGAAGAATGGCTGGAATATGAATTGGAAAAGTTACGGGAATACATTACAGACTATATCAACGGGAAAAGCATTGAAGCGTCCGACCTTTACCCAATCAAAGAATTTATCCAGCATTTGAAGTTTCAAAAATTACTAGACCGCTATGATGATTTATACAGTATGGATATGTTTGGGGAAAGCATAGAGGGACATAAATATAGGACACCTTATCAAGTCGTGAAAATGATAAATCCGAACTCAAAAGAGGATATGGAACTGTTACGGGAAGTATTAAGGAATAACCATTTTGATGATGAGGACGAGTAATCTTTTTCCTCTTGCGAGAAGATACAGCAAACAAAAAGCCCGATCAAGAGTGCAAAGCACCACCAATGGTGGCAAGCTCTTGACAGGGTTTTTTCTTTTCTGTTGTGGGTACTCAAGAGGAAAAAAGGAAAAGTGTGATGTCTCAATTTTTTTATCTTGCACGCATAAAAAGATTGAAAGAAGTGTTTGTTTCCAGTATAATGTTTTTTGTATAGAAGCAAGGATTGAATTTTTTTGAAAGAAAGGGTTGACAGTCATGTTCACACATTGTTACGCTTGCGACAGACAGACAGACAGACAGACAGACAGACAGACAGACAGACAGACAGACAAGTAAATTCTGCCCTTTTTTCAATTCTATCAATAATAAACAGAACGCACAGATTATCCAGTTATAAGGGGGAGTTTGTGCGTTTTTCTATGCAAAGAATTTATGAAAAATAAGGAGTGAACAAACTATGAAGAAAAAACAAGTCCTTGCAGTAAGTTCCGCATTGATGATTGGAACAACAACTGCACTTACAGGGCTTCCTACTCCTGTCATGGCACAGGAAAACACAGAAGTTGTGCAGGAAGCCGTTGTAGAAGAAAACAAGACAGAGCAAGTTCCTGTGGAACAGAAAACAGAAAACGCAGAAGTACAAGAGAATATAACAGACAAGGAACAGGAAGAAACTGCTGAAAATGCAGAAACTTTAAAAGAAGAAAGTACAAAACAGGAAACACCTGCAACACCAGAAAAAGAAGTGGTTACCGAAGATAAGACCGTTGAAGCAAGCAAAAATACAGAAGTAAAAGCTGGAAGCATTGCTATTGATGAAACACATTTTCCAGACAAAGTATTTAGAGAACAAATCATTGCAGAATTTGATAAAGACGGCGATAGTGTGTTATCTGTTGATGAAATATCAAAAGCCCAATTCTTAAACTTACATGGTATGAAAACGATATCTTCATTAGAGGGTATTCAATATCTAACAAATTTGCAGTCTTTAGATGTTTCTACGACTTCTGTTTCAGACTTAAGTCCGGTTAAAAACTCATCTTTAAAAAGATTAGATTGTCGTTCTTCAAAAGTAGGAAGCGTTGATTTAACACGTTATCCGAATTTGGAAGCTTTCGTTTGCGATAATACATCAATTAACAGTCTTGATGTATCTAAGAATGAAAAATTGAATACGTTATTTGCAGATAGTACCTCTATTTCCAATTTAGATGTAACAAACAATCCTAACTTAGAACAACTATCTTGTAGCAATACAGGATTAATGGAACTTGATGTCACACATAATCCGCAATTAGTCACTTTAGATATAGGAGATACAAAAGTAAAAACACTTGATATAAGTAAGAACCCTAATTTGAAACAACTATCATGTTATAGGACAAATATAGCTGAATTAGATGTAACAAAAAACACAAAACTGACACGCCTTTTTTGTCATGATACAACTATTAAAAAATTAAATGAAACACTTAGAAAGAAACAATTTATCTTTCTAAAATATATTTTACGAGGAGTGATTACATGAACAAAAATATAAAATATTCTCAAAACTTTTTAACGAGTGAAAAAGTACTCAACCAAATAATAAAACAATTGAATTTAAAAGAAACCGATACCGTTTACGAAATTGGAACAGGTAAAGGGCATTTAACGACGAAACTGGCTAAAATAAGTAAACAGGTAACGTCTATTGAATTAGACAGTCATCTATTCAACTTATCGTCAGAAAAATTAAAACTGAATACTCGTGTCACTTTAATTCACCAAGATATTCTACAGTTTCAATTCCCTAACAAACAGAGGTATAAAATTGTTGGGAATATTCCTTACCATTTAAGCACACAAATTATTAAAAAAGTGGTTTTTGAAAGCCATGCGTCTGACATCTATCTGATTGTTGAAGAAGGATTCTACAAGCGTACCTTGGATATTCACCGAACACTAGGGTTGCTCTTGCACACTCAAGTCTCGATTCAGCAATTGCTTAAGCTGCCAGCGGAATGCTTTCATCCTAAACCAAAAGTAAACAGTGTCTTAATAAAACTTACCCGCCATACCACAGATGTTCCAGATAAATATTGGAAGCTATATACGTACTTTGTTTCAAAATGGGTCAATCGAGAATATCGTCAACTGTTTACTAAAAATCAGTTTCATCAAGCAATGAAACACGCCAAAGTAAACAATTTAAGTACCGTTACTTATGAGCAAGTATTGTCTATTTTTAATAGTTATCTATTATTTAACGGGAGGAAATAATTCTATGAGTCGCTTTTTTAAATTTGGAAAGTTACACGTTACTAAAGGGAATGGAGATAAATTATTAGATATACTACTGACAGCTTCCAAGAAGCTAAAGAGGTCCCTAGCGCCTACGGGGAATTTGTATCGATAAGGGGTACAAATTCCCACTAAGCGCTCGGGACCCCTTGTAGGAAAATGTCCTAAGTGTGGCAACAATATTGTGTTAAAAAAATCGTTTTATGGTTGTTCAAATTATCCTGAATGTAAGTTTACTTTAGCTGAACACTTTAGAAAGAAAAAACTAACCAAAACAAATGTAAAAGAATTACTAGAAGGAAAAGAAACCCTGGTAAAAGGAATCAAAAACAAAGAGAAAAAGTCCTACAATGCCGTTGTAAAAATCGGAGAAAAGGGATATATTGATTTTATCTCTTTTTCAAAATAAGCATAAAAGCCCTTTAAACAGGGCTTTTATATATTAATCACAAATCACTTATCACAAATCACAAGTGATTAATCACAAATCACTTGTGATTTGTGATTCCTAATGATACAATATTACTATACAAAAAAAGAATGGGGCGTAGTTATGGAGAAGGAAGAACTCAAAATACTTGAAGAATTAAGACGTATTTTAAACAGTAAAAATGAAGCAATTGTTAGATTTAAGCAATAATTTAGAACTTGAAATGCTACGTTGCGGTGAAATTTTTGAACAAGGGATAAGAGGTCTTGATATAAGTAAAAACACAAAAATTAAAAAATTAATTTGCGATGATTTATACTGGTTAAATGTCGGAGAGAATAAAGTTCTTGAAAATAATCATGCTTTTGTAGGCAACGGTTATATTGATATTAAAGGGAATAAAATCGACTTAAAAAAAGATGTTGAACAAGGAATAGATATTTCAAAAGTAAAAGTTACTGCAAATGGAACTTTAGATAAAGATACAGGAATTATAACGGTAGATGATGTAAAAAAACCAGTTACTTATGAGTATGATTGCGGTACTTATAAAGACGGAAACGTTGTTTTAAAAGTAGAATTATCGTTAAACTCACAAGGAGAAGATAATACAGCACCAACTATTTCTGCAAATGATGTTACATTGAATGTAGGCGATACTTTCGACCCATTGGCAAATGTAACAGCAACAGATAAAGAGGACGGAACTATCACTTTGACAAAAGATAATATTGTTGCAAATGATGTAGATACTTCTAAGGCTGGTACTTACCATGTGACTTATAAAGTAACAGATAAAAACGGAGCTTCTGCTAAAAAAACGATTACTGTAACTGTGAAACAAAATACAGGCGACCTTAACTCTGCTCCAATCATTTCAGCAAATGATGTTACATTGAATGTAGGCGATACGTTCGATCCATTGGCAAATGTGACAGCAACAGATAAAGAGGACGGAACGATTATTTTAACAAAAGATAACATTATTGCAAATGATGTAGATACTTCTAAGGCTGGCACTTATCATGTAACTTTCCGTGTAGTAGATAAAAATGGTGCAATTACTGAAAAAACAATTACAGTTACCGTAAAAGAAAAAGCAACAAATAAACCTGTAAGTCCACAACAGCCACAGAAACCGAGCAAGCCAACTACTCCAACAAAGCCTAGCGGACAAAAGAACCCTGTAAAAACAGGTGATATGACAAACGTAGGATTGTTTACTTCTATGTTTGCTGGTTCAACCGGTGTATTAGCTGTTTTATTCGGTAAAAAACGTAAAAGAAATAAGAACAATTAACAAAATGTATAATAACAATCAATAGCGACTAATGATTTTCATGTAAAAGGACACCAAACTATACGGTGTCCTTTTCAAATTCTTACGTCATATCAAGGCTCATTCAATCGTGGTAAATTCGTGGTAAAATGAGTGCTTTCCTATATTTCAAAATGCTTGAAAGTATAGTGTTTATGCGGATAATCAAAAATCAGATATAAAATTTATATAAATTTTTATAACAAAAAAAGAACCTGTGTAAACAAGTTCCCTTTTACAAACGTATTTATTTTGGCAACCAGTGGCAGGATAAATCCTCGTATCCTTATTTTTATTTCGCCCAGATGATTTATACTTTAATTTGGAGGAGGCAGGGTTTGAACCTACTACAAAATCATCAAAACTTACCATAAAATTTTGGCTTTATACTTTATTCATCTAAGCAATGGGGGCGAGTATGTTTACATTTTTGCCCGTCCCCTTATTGTCATTATCTTAGTTTTTACTATATGCATATTTCCTATATAAAATATACTTTTATTATAACTACGAGTCCACATTTAAAGATATTTTTTATTTGCTCAATACTTTCCCTAAAAGGGGCGTATTTTATGTTACGCTAAAATATTATTCTGCTTAGTTTTATTGAAGTTTTTAGTGATTTAGTATATTTTCTATAACGTGACATTTTTTGTTCTTTTACTCTCCCTAAAAGGGGCATATCTAATAGAAAATATATTTTATAATTTCTTTTTGTCTACATAGATTTTTTTACAAATATAACTTTCATGAACTGGTGGGACATTTTTTGTTTCCCTCTCATATAACGGACGAATTCATAACCTTAATTTTCTGTAACACTATTGGCATTTTCCGCTGTCTAAAATACATTTGGAAGTAAGATTCAACAGGCGAAAAATTTCGCCCGTTAATCAGTAATAGATGGTGTCGCAAAACACGACATCATAATTTTAACTGTTCTTCTTTCCTAAAGTACCTCTATTCCAATTTATAAATTTGTCAAGTTTCATTGAAATTTTTAGGTATCGTTTTTATAAATGTCGGAATATAAAAATACTCTTCATATATGGATAATCCATCACATATTATTCTGCTTAGTTTTATTGATGTTTTTCATTGCTAAAAACAGTTAAGTGTCCACTATCTTCTTCATAATAGCGGACTTATTAAGATAAAAAATATTATAAAATTTTCTATTATTCTATTGAATTATTAGCATTTTAAAAACACTCACTCTTTTTGGTTTCTCTTAGTTTTGGTTCAACACTCTGTAATAACTCATGAATAATTATTGTCCACTATCTTCTTCATTATAGCAGGCTTATTGAGATGAAAATTATTATAATTTTCCCTATTATTCTATTGAGTTTTTAGCATTTTAAAAAAGTGGTAGATTTTACATTTCTCGTTATATCTTGCATACATTTGCCATTCAATAGTATACTTACTGAGATTTATTATTTTGTTTAGTTTTATTGACTTTTTTAAGCATCATAAATCATCAAGTGTTCATCATCATTGTCGAACTCTCGCATCAGGAGTACTCCCTATTTTGATACCATCAACCCATGCTTCTATTCTAATTTCATAACCCACTAAGTTTTTATTGATAAGAGTAAAATGATAAATATAAGGATTGCTTAAATCAATCCGAATATAGTCTACAATATCTTCATCTGTATATTCTTCTCCATCAAAAAATATTTTCCATGAAGGTACTAAATCTGTTTCTTCAGATGGTGTTGCTGTTACATTATAATCATTATATCCAAATGCTTCTGGTGAATAATATAATGTATCGCCACTTACAAAATCATCACTAATTTCCCATGTAATAACTGGTTCTTCTGGATCAGGCGGATCAGGTTTTTTATTCCCAACAGTAATTACAGGTGAAGTGTAATCTCTGCCACCAATAGGATTTTTTAAAGTAATTGTAAATGTACCCTCTTTCATTGCAGTTAATACTCCATCCTTTATCTGTGCTGCATCATTGGATACTGTGTATTCTTCATTACCAAAATCCTTTTTGTAAGAATTATAATTTTCTGTATTAACAATAATGCTATGTAATGGAATCTCTTGTCCTACATATAAATCATTCACATATAAAATACCCACATACTTATCATTGGAATTGATTTGGTTTTTCTTTAAATATAAGTTATGAATACCATCTAAAAAGAAGTTATTAACAATTTCATATCGTCCACCAAAATCTAATATTTCATTATTGATTTCCACATTATCCAAGAAATCCTGTTGACTTGTGTGCATAGATAAATTTCCATTCACAATTTCTATAAAAGAACCAGAGGGATTTACTCCAGATAATGTATTTACTACAAATGGTACTTCATGATACCATGCTGCATTTCTGGTTCCATTAGCAGTACTACCTTCATATACAATTACATTAGCATTACATCTAAATGCTCCAGAAGTAAAATACACATCACTCTCTAAAGCGTCTTTTGTCATTACCAGATACTTCTCACCTTTTAACAGAAACATAGTTCCTTTCTGTATATTGGTATTTTGTGGATAGAAAATGATTACAGAATCATTCGATTTTGCTCCTCGACTGGATTTTCTGAATATTACTTTATATTTTTCATGTGTATAATAGTCCTCTATTTCTATGGCTTCCCGTTCCATAACATCAGTAAATTGTCTTTGCGTTAAATTAATTAAATCAGATTTTACCATGAATACTCCTTTCGTATATTAAAATAGGGACACCCTGTTTTAGGGCATCCCTCATACTTACATTCTTATTATTGTTTTATTCTTTTTTAAGCGATCCAGTGGATTAAATTTTTCAAAATCAATCTGTAAATCTTGTCCCCAAATAGCAACGTATTCTTTTGTCACAGTTAAATCACTATGTCCTAATATTTTCTGTAAGCGGAACATATCGCCACCAGCCATAATAAAATTCTTAGCAAACGTATGGCGGAATGCATGGCAGGATGTTTTATTGACATTATGTTTTATATTGTATCGTCTAACTAATTGCTGATATGTTCTGCAAGACGCTTGTAAGCCATATTCGTTACAAAAAAGATAATCATCAGGACTTCCTCCACGTATAACCAAATATTCCTGTAGAATGTCTCCTAGCGTGTTTGAGAGTGGTATAATCTGTTGCTTTCTATTCTTTGTCTTTCTCAGTGTAATCATACCATCATTAAAGTTAATATCATTTATTTTGATTTCTAAAGCAGTACTGATTCTATTCCCAGTTCCTAATAAATAATTTTCAAATACCCATGTCTTATAGGTAGAAAAAGAACAGGATTCCATATCGGGTCTGCTTAACAACTTTAACAATTCTTCATCTGTATATGTTTCTTTGATTTCTTTTTCTGCTTTTATAAGTTGGATTTTAAAATGTGAAACATATCCGCATTCCATACAATAATAAAGAAACGCTCGAATAGTTCTTAGGTAGGAGTTAATGGTAATGTCATTTCCTTTTGTGTGTTCTCTGAGCCATAGAATATATTCATCTATTGTATCAGATGAAATCAATTCCACTAAAGTATCTTTCCCATAAAACTCCCAGAAATGAACCATTTTTTTCTGATAAGATTCAATAGATAAATCTGTTAGATTTTTGATTTTACACTTTCTAATAAATAATTCAAATGCTTCGCTTGCTGTCAGATGGTTCTTCTTTGTCATGCTGATTTTCTGCATAGTTTCCGCTCCCTTCTGTAAATAGGACTACCTTTTTTGATATAGGAAATCCTACGAAGGGGATGTAAATACAAAAAAAGAGAACCACCCATGAAAAGGTAATTCTCCTACGTTAATGCCCAAAGTCGGAATCGAACCAACGACACGAGGATTTTCAGTCCTCTGCTCTACCAACTGAGCTATCTGGGCCTTTTCCTTATGCCTAAGCATAAAAAATTGCGGGGGCAGGATTTGAACCTACGACCTTCGGGTTATGAGCCCGACGAGCTTCCAGACTGCTCCACCCCGCGCTAATATATTTAGTATAAATGCCTGACGACAATTTGTCAACCTGCATTTTAGTGGGCGAAGGTGGATTCGAACCACCGAAGGCAGTGCCAGCAGATTTACAGTCTGTCCCCTTTGGCCACTCGGGAATTCGCCCATATTGATATTATACACACTTTCTGATAAATAATACATTCAATGGGGCCTACAGGGCTCGAACCTGTGACCCTCTGCTTGTAAGGCAGATGCTCTCCCAGCTGAGCTAAGACCCCAACTGTAAAATTATCAGCAAATGTATTAAGAAGAAAAACGACCCGGAACGGGTTCGAACCGTCGACCTCCGCCGTGACAGGGCGGCGCTCTAACCAGCTGAGCCACCGGGCCATTTTCAAAGGTATATACATACCTTCAAAACCACATATTGAACTACCAAGCCACAACAACTCTCTCCTGCTCCTATACCGTCTGGTTAAGCCCTCGACCGATTAGTATCAGTCAGCTCCGTACATTGCTGCACTTCCACCTCT
>NZ_BLTJ01000012.1 GCF_013282095.1 Enterocloster alcoholdehydrogenati | reverse complement strand
TGCAAAAATAGAAAAAGTATAGTATACTGTTTCAGTCAGCATAATTAGTAATCCTCGATAGCTCAGTCGGTAGAGCAAACGGCTGTTAACCGTTGGGTCGTAGGTTCGAGTCCTACTCGGGGAGTTTTATTTTCATATATAAGCATTTGTGTTAAGGCCCCATGGTCAAGCGGTTAAGACATCGCCCTTTCACGGCGGTAACAGGGGTCCGAATCCCCTTGGGGTCATTTTTAATAAGTTAATATGGCGACATAGCCAAGCGGTAAGGCAAAGGTCTGCAACACCTCTATCACCGGTTCGATTCCGGTTGTCGCCTCTCTTAAGAATCATCGGTGAGATGGTTCTTTTTTATGTTTGTCTCGTCCGCTCTCCCTTTAATCCTTGCACATTGACTTCTTTTTTGTTATGATAAAGGTATCATCGGCAGATAAGGGGAGTTTCCCGCAGGGGATATGTTTCTGCTGGTGAGGGGATGTCCTTTATTGGTATTACATACAGACAAAGACTGCGAGGATGATTTATGGATGCATCTTCCAAAACGGAGAATTACAGACCGGCAAAACTGTATCAAAGGTGTTTTGATACTGCCGCGGTAAGCGGTTGTTTTGTGCGGTCTTTTTTCATGCCCTGTGCCTGGCTGCTGACGAAGCGGTAAGGCATGGGGATTTTTTATTTACGCAGGATGGCGGGCGTGATACGCGAAGGGCGTTTTGGCTTGCTGCTGTAAATAGCCAGAAGGAAACTGGGTCTGGCAGACGGGCATGGGAGATTACAGGAAACCACAGCGCAGATAAGGAGAAAACGGTATGACGTTATTAGAACAATGCGAAATCTGGAATGATCGGGAAGAGTATCAGAGCATCATAGATGCTATAGAGGCGCTGCCAAAAGAGGAAAGGACGCCTGAGCTGGACAGTGAGCTGGCGCGTGCCTGTAATAATATTGCAGATGTGGGGGATCGAGCGCTTTTTGAGAAGGCGGCAGAGCTGTTAAAGCCTCATGAGGCGTACTTTGCGGGTGATCACAACTGGAATTTTCGTCTGGCATATGCATATTATTATCTGGATCAGGAGGGGCGTGCGCTTTATTATTTCAAAAAGGCGCTGGAGGCCAGACCTGGGGATGTGGATACGCAGGAGATGATCAATGACTGCAGGAGAAGGCTGACGCTGCCCATTTTTGAGAAGAATTTTCGTCTGCGCACGCTGGAGGCGTGGGCTGTGTTTGAGGAGAGGGAGGAGCATCTGCGAGGGCTTATAGACCGGAGAAATCAGGAAGACGTGGAGGAAACGCTGATCGCGGAGTGTGGGGATATACTGGAAACGGCCCTTAAGGATGTAAATTTTGAACTGGGATATAATGGAGAGAAGTATGAGCTGATCCTTACGCCTGAGGGGGATAAGGCCCGGCTGTTTGAACTGGTCTATTTCCAGCGCCATGCGCCAGTTTCTCTGAGAGGACAATGGAATATCCGGGTGGGGCGGCAGACATCGGAAGGGTTTGAGCTGAAGGCTTTTGGGCACCAGATTTCAGCGAAGGATGTGGAAATCTGGATCGAGAGGCTGGATGAGAACCGAATTAAGCTTACTCTGTTCTGTGAAATGCTTTTAGATATGTTTCAGGAAAATGAGGACAGAGTATGGTGGATGCTGTCTGTGCTGACAGATCAGATATTGGGGGAAATTCCGGCCATGGCAGTGATCGGTGAATTTGAAGCGGTGAATGAACGGCGGTCTGATCCGGGAGCGGCTTTGTCACGGCTGCCTGAGCTGTTAAAGGCGATGGGAATATCTTTCTGTATGGAGGCTGATGAGTATCTGGAACACAGCTATTCAGGATATGAACTGGAACCGGACCGGGATTCACAGGAGAAGGTGCGTACAGATGCGTATATTGGCTCTACCCGCTGTGTTTCGCTGGTTCGGGGATTTCTGAGCGGTGAGAGTTCTGTGATGGATGCATACCATCAGGATGGTGTGGCGGCCGGGTTTTTCTTTTATCCTCTGGATATGTTTACAGGAGAAAACCGGGCTGAGGCAGTCATGGAATTTCGTGATAGACTGGAAGCTGCGGTCACAGCCCGGGCAGGAGAAGATGCGGTGACATTTTCAGGCGGGGCTACGGGCATATATTGCGGATATCTGGATTTTATCGCCTGGGATCTTCGGCTGGTTTTAGAGGCGGCCTCGGATTTCTTTGAGAAAAGCGGACTTTCATGGGCCAGTTTCCAGTCGTTCCGGCAGGATGTGGGTGCAGTGTGTCTCTTAGACCAGACAAAGGAGGAGGCGGAGGAAGAGCCGGAGGCTGCGGTGCATCAAGAGACGGGTTCCCTGCTGTCAAAAGAGGATATGGATACCCTGGCGTCTTTTGACGAGGGCAGTACAGGATACTTTTACCGGATGATTGGATACATAGATACATTTATTCAGAATGGGGAAAAGGAGGGAAGGTTTACAAGACGGCAGGCCCAGAGGGATCTGCAGATTGCTCTGTGGTATTCTTACGGCTGCAACAACATAGATGAATATGAATATTATTATAAGGCAGCGCAGTGGATGACATATTCAGAGGGGAATGCAAAAGGCTGCGGAATGTGGTATTACCGCTATTCTGTGGCGTTAATGTACTGCGGCCGTCTGGATGAGGCGAGACATTACGCAGAGGCCGGAATACAGGAGGAGCCGTCCTATCCGTGGATCTGGCTGCAGGCGGCAAAGCTGCGCAGCCATTTTGGAGACAGGGAGGGCGCTCTGGCGGCAGTAGAGCAGGGCCTTTTGCTGGAACCGGGGGATCACGAGTTTCTGACTCTGGGGGAAGAAATAAAGGCAGACGCAGGGCTGGAGCAGATGGAATATCACTGGATCGATCCGCGGTTTGACCAAATGCTTCAGGATGGTTTGGATGAAAATGAAGCCGCAAAGATGAGATCCATTTCCTGTATCTGCGTCCGCCCAGAGGGGGTTAAGTATTTTAAGGAACTGTTTCATCCAATCCCAGCAGATTTAAAAATAAACTGTCCGTACTGCAGCTTTCATTATCCGATCCGGGGACGTGAGGTGGAGCTGGTGTTTCGGATGAATGAGGCTGGACTGTCTAAGCTGCCGCCGCAGTGGCTGGAACAGCAGAAGGAAAGGCTGGATTGCGGACAGTGGCTTGTGCGGGAGATTGCAGAAGATCAGGAGGCGATGCTGGAGACAGCGCTGTTTGGTCTGGATCTTGGAATTGAACTGCTCTACAGACTTTCGGACAGTGAGAAGTATTTCAGAGTATCTTTGTCGGCGGATGGAATAGAGCAGGGGGAGCCGGTAAAGCTGGAGCTTTTGCAGAATGCCTCCTGGGAAGACAGCCTGATCCAACGGGAAAACGGTTCCATAGGCCCAGAGCTTTATACAGAGGATGAAATGAGTGCGGTGGAAGCCTATATAAAGGAGTATTTCGGGGACTTTTCCAGTGTGTTTCATGAGCTTGTATCGCCGGATATCCATGTAGATATCTGTACTATTCCGCCGGATGGGAACCGGGATTATTATACTCTGGTTACGATGGGAATGGGCGCTCACCGGATGAATATACCGGAGGAACTGGCGGGACAGGGGCTGGAGCGGGCGGAGCTGGTTATTTTCCTGCCTCCTTATTGGGAGCTGGATCAGGAGGCGATGCAGGATGAAAAATGGTACTGGCCGGTTCGGCTGTTAAAGTCTCTGGCCCGTCTGCCGGGAAACTGCGATACCTGGCTTGGATGGGGGCATACAGTGGATTACAGAGAACCATTTTCAGAAAACACGGAGTTGTGCGCTGCAATGCTGATTTCCTCAGAGGAGGCGCAGGAGGAATGCCTGCTGCCGAACAAAGATACGGTATGTTTTTATCAGGTAATCCCCATTTACAGGGATGAAATGCAGTATAAGCAGGAAAAAACTGCCCAGGAGCTGCTGGAAAAGATGGAAGGATCCAGCAGGATAATCGATCCGTACCGGCTGGATGTTCTCACAGAGGCAGAGCGCAGGGAACTGCAGGAGGAGGAAAGCGGAGAACTGCTGATGGATAACGGGAAATGGCATCTGGAATGTCTTCGTGAAAAGGGGCTTCCTGTACAGGAGCTTGCGGCCTTTAACCATATGGCGATTTACCTGCGGTGGTGTATTGAACACCATATGATGCGCGGAGAGTTTCTGCATATGGCTTCAGCGTGGGTGAAGGGGATCCTGACAGACCCTGAGCATACAGACCTGCGGGTTTTTATTCGGGATGAGCTGGAGGGTGTGCTGACCGGAGATATTTTTAACGAACAGGGAGAGGCGTTTGCAGAGTATTACTACAGTGACAGGAGTGCGCCCTATTTTCCATCGGATATTGATGACTATGCTTTTGGGTATTTTGGGGAGGAGCGATATTATGCAGAGGAATTTAAGGATGAGGCGTACCTTTTTATTCCCTCTGACGAGAAATATTATCAGGAAATGGCTAAGGTCATAAAGAAACGCTGGGACGGCTGGAGGCCCGCTCCCAGGGATCAGGAGCCTACGCCGGTGGCCAGGGCTTTGATGAGGTATTTAGATTGTGAATGCAGGTATTTTCCGCCTCTGGCAGATGACGATCCCATTACAGCGGACTATGGCTATGCCGCCCGCAGGGGCAGGAAAGATGGTTATGTTCCTGTGCTGATTCGGGCAGATGAACTGCTCCTTAAGTGTCTTATTATGAATTCTGACCCGGATAGCGGGGAAGCGGCCGATGGCAGCTTTGATCTGCAGAAGGTTAAGGAATATCGGGAAAGGATTCTTTCTCTGCCGGTAAAGGATGGAAAGAAACTGCTGCAGCTGCCGGATGAGATGAAGGAGACAGTCAGGGAATACGGCATAGACTGGGAAAGCATCATTATGGGAAACATGGAGGGAGGTGAAGAGAATAACAGCTTTCTGTCCTATTGGGAGAATGGCACCAACCGGACAGCACCTTTGATCCTGGCGATGATTCCGGTAAAGAATCCCTGGGAGATATTTGCTTATCTGCCCTTTGGGGGATGGAACGAGTGTCCTGGCACAGAGGAGCTGATGGCGGCTGCAAAATACTGGTATGAGCAGTATGGGGCTGTGCCTGCGGCTGTGACACATGATGAGCTGGAATTTGCCGTGCCTGCACCTGTGCCAAAGGAGCGTGCGGCAAAACTGGCCCAGGAGCAGTATTGTTTCTGTCCGGATGCAGCGGATGAAGGAACCATATGCAGTCTGGCGGATGGGCTGCGCAGGTCAGGTATGTGGTATTTCTGGTGGGATTAGAGCGGGCATACAGTATGGGAAAGATCTGAAAGAGGCTGAATATATGTCCGGCAGATGGAAAGAATAGGAACACAGACATAATTAAAAGAAAGGGAGACGGTTATGAACAAATATTCAGGAACACAGACGGAAAAAAACTTAAGAATGGCATTTTCAGGGGAGTCAGAGGCGAGAAACAAGTATACATTTTTTGCCTCAAAGGCTAAGAAGGAGGGCTACGAGCAGATCGCGGCTCTGTTTCAGAAAACAGCAGATAATGAGAAGGAACACGCTAAGCTGTGGTTTAAAGAATTAAACGGTATTGGCGATACGGCGGAAAATTTAAAGTCAGCCGCAGAGGGAGAGAACTACGAATGGACGGATATGTATGCGGGATTTGCAGAGACGGCAGAAGAAGAGGGGTTCCCTGAGCTGGCGGCAAGATTTCGGCTGGTGGCAGAGATTGAACGGCACCATGAGGAGAGATACAGGGCGCTGCTTAAGAATGTGGAAATGGCAGAGGTATTTGCAAAGAGCGAAGTAAAAGTCTGGGAGTGCCGTAACTGCGGCCATATTGCAGTGGGTATGAAGGCGCCGGAGATATGTCCGGCCTGCAGCCATCCTCAGAGTTATTTTGAGGTGCGGGCGGAGAATTATTAACAGAATGAACGAATAAATAAAGCAGCCCCAAATGGCAGCCATCATACAGAGGACAGAGATAGACAGGCAGGAAACGGATTGTGTTCTGCCTGTCTTTTTTTTGTTATACGGCCCGTGTTGGCGTGTACTGGCAATTCACCCGCGTATATGGTACAATGATACAAATTAGCAAAAACTAACTGGATGGAGGCGCAGGGAATGGATATTAAGCAGATGGAATTTTTTGTAGTAGCGTGTGAGAGGGGGAGTTTCTCCAAGGCAGCGGAATGTCTGTATACCTCTCAGCCGAATATCAGTAAAAATATCCGGGTTCTGGAGCATGAGCTCGGGAGGCCTCTTTTGATGAGGACGGGAAAGGGGGTGCAGCCTACACCCTATGGAAAGATGGTTTTGGAGCACGCGAAACAGATTTTGAAAAATACTGCGGCTATTTCTTCACTGGCGGTTCCGGAGGAAAAAAACAGCTTATGTCTGTCGGCATATCCCAGCAATATGATTGCAAGGCTCCTGGTGGATTTTTATGAGGAGTGGGGGAGAGAATTTCGCATTGAGTATCATGAAGGTACGGTTGAGGAAATTACGGATCATGTGCACCAGGGGATCTCAGAGATCGGCATCGTCTATGTGGCACAGAAACAGGTACCGGTGTTCCAGCATATTCTCTCCCATAAAAAGCTGGAGTTTGTGGCCCAGGATGTGAAGAAGATATGCGTGTATGTGGGGGAGCATAATCCGCTGTATGAGAAAGACAGTATTGATTTTTCAGATTTGCCGGGACTGAAGTTCATGAGAGGGGTAAGAGACTTTTTTTCCATGGAGCATCATTTGGAGACGGTGAGCATGGGGGTGATCGATACCAGGAATCTGAAGCACGCAGTCTATACCAACAGCGATCATTTAAACCTGGATATGCTGCTTCATACGGATGTATGCAGCCTGGGAATTGAGTTTATGTATGAGCCATACGCCCAGTATAACATTAAACCGCTGGCGATCCATGGATGTGAACCCTTTCTTCAGGTGGGATATGTAAGAAACCCGGAGCGGCCCCTATCACGGCAGGCGCTGTGGATCACAGAGCGTTTTAAAAAAATGTTTTAAGAAACGGCAGATGTATTTCGGCGCAGCCGGGATGACAGGAGCGATATAACAAAATGTTATAGGTTTCCATGAATATCTGGCCTCTGGTAAGATGCGACTAACTAAGGTATACTTAAAAATGTTAACCGAATGACCTGTTTTACTGGAGGAAAATATGAAAAAGAAGATGATTGCCGCCCTGCTGGGGAGTGCACTGATGCTTACGGCGCTGTCGGGCTGCGGACAGAACACAGACGGGGGAAACGCTGTACAGAAGAATGAAATAACGGCAGAGGCCGGGAATACGGGAAAAGATGAGCTGGTGTTTGTGAATTACCGTGATATCCGCGACCTAAACCCTCATTTATATGCAGGCGAAATGTATGCCCAGAGTATTCTTTATGATACCCTGGTAAGCTCTGCAGAGGATGGGTATAAGGGCTGTCTTGCTGAGGACTGGACGATTAGTGAGGACGGGCGTACATATACCTTTAATATCCGGGACGGTGTGTATTTTTCCGATGGGACACTCTGTGATGCCAATGCGGTGCTGGCGAATTTCAATGCAATCATTGAAAATAAGGAGCGCCATACCTGGCTGGAAATGATGAATCTGCTGGTGGGAGTCTCTGCGCCGGACAGCGATACCTTTGTGATCGAACTGAGCGAGCCATACTATCCCATGCTGACGGAACTTGGCTGTATCCGGCCGTTCGCCATGATTTCTCCCAATTGTATGAAAAACGGAAGTACAAAGGATGGGGTAGAGGGATATATCGGCACAGGCCCGTATGTTCTGACGGATTTTGTGACAGATGAGTATGCAGTGTTTGAGCGCAATGAAAATTATTGGGGAGAAAAGCCGAAGATCCGCAGGATTACAGTAAAGGTGATTCCGGATAATCAGACCCGCATTATGGCTCTGGAATCGGGAGAAATCGATCTGATCTTTGGAAAAAACATGATTGATGCGGATGCCATCAGCCAGTACCTGAACAGTGATAAGTTTACGGTGGGTCTGTCTGATCCCACTTCTACCAGACATATTGTCTTAAATACAACCCATGAGATCCTGGGGGATCTGGCGGTGCGTCAGGCGCTGCAGTACGCCACCAACCGTCAGGCCATTTCAGACGGAATCTTCTATGGTCTGGAGCAGCCGGCGGGGACCTTATATGCTTCTACGATCCCTTACTGCGATGTGGATCTGGAGCCTTATTCCTATGATAGTGAGAAGGCTGGACATATTCTGGATGAGGCAGGCTGGGTAATGGGAAGTGACGGCATACGGGCTAAGGATGGAAAGAAACTGGAGCTGGATCTTCTTTATAACAGCGACAGTGTGACAGAAAAGACGATTTCTGAGTATCTGCAGAGTGAATATCAGAAGCTGGGAATATCCATGAACATCCATGGAGAGGAAGAACAGTCTTACAGGGATAATATGAAGGCTGGAAACTTTGACATGGTATTTAATATCTGCTGGGGTATGCCCTATGATCCTCAGTCTTCGCTGGCAGCCATGCGGGCTCCGGTGTATGGTGATTTTGCGGCTCAGCAGGGACTGGAGGACAAGGATCAAATTGACAGGGCGATTACAGATATTCTGACCTCTACCGATGAGACACGGCGGCAGGAACTATATTCCTTTGTGCTTACCCGGCTCCATGAGGATGCGGTATATATTCCTCTGACCTATGAGTGCAACAAAGCCCTTTATACATCTGACCTTCACGGCGTACATTTCGGAACCGACCAGTATGACGTTCCCTTTGCGGATATGTATTATTGACGGGCCGAAAGGAGCAGTTCATGAAACGCTATGTTGTAAGGCGGCTTTTAATGGCCGTACCGCTTCTGTTGGCTATTTCCTTTGTGTGTTTTATGTTTATCAATCTGATCCCCTCCAATCCGGCCGAGGTAGCGCTGCGTATCCAGCAGATGCCCGTGATCACAGACGAAGCCGTTGCCCGGATGGAGGAGATGCTGGGATTAAATAAGCCGTTTATGGTTCGGTATTTTGACTGGCTTGCAGGCTGCTTTCGGGGGGATTTCGGCATCAGCTATGTAAATCCGGCCCGCACTGTGGCTGGGGAGCTGCTGCGCTGTCTCCCTGCCACATTGCAGCTGGCAGCAGCTTCTTTTGTGATCGTGTTAGTGTTAAGCATCCCCATTGGTTTTCTATGCGCTGTGTATAAAGACGGCTGGTTTGACCGGCTGATGCGCGGCGTGGTTTTTATCTCTACGGCTATGCCGGCCTACTGGGTAGGCCTGCTGCTGATGTGGGGGATCAGCGTTAAGCTTAAGTGGCTTCCCACAAATGGGAACGGCACCTGGCGTCATCTGATCCTCCCTTCCTTTACTGTAGCCCTCAGCTACATTTCCACTTATATCCGTCTAATCCGCAACAATATGCTGGAAAATATGAAACAGGATTATGTACTTTATGCAAATGTACGGGGTCTGCCTCAGAGGCAGATTCTGGTAAGGCATATCCTAAAAAACTCCATGCACACCTGTATTGTGGCAATGGGAATGAGTATTCCGCAGCTGATCTCAGGCACTATTGTAGTGGAAAATGTATTTTCATGGCCAGGTCTGGGTACTCTGTGTATCAGTTCTATTTTCAACCGGGATTATCCGGTGATCCAGACGTATGTACTGCTGATCGGAGTGCTTTTTGTGGTGTTTAACCTGCTGTTTGATATTTTACAGACAGTATCGGATCCCAGACTGAGAAGGGAGGATTAGACTTTGGGAAACCGTTTTCTACATAATAAAACTGCCGTGGCGACCGTGGGAATGGTAGCAGTCATTGCTCTTATGGGGATTTTTGCTCCATGGATCGCTCCCAATGATCCCTATGCTACGGATATTCTTAATAAATTTGCGGATTACAGCTGGAAATATCCTCTGGGAACGGATCAGCTGGGGCGGTGCGTGCTGTCCCGAATGATATACGGTATACGGCCTACTCTGGGACTTGCCATGGTGACAATGGCGGGAACGATTGGTCTGGGGGCTGTTCTGGGGATTTCGGCGGGATATTTTCGGGGGATTGTGGAAGAGGTAATCATGCGGCTGGTGGATGTGATGCTCTCGTTTCCGAGTCAGATTATGGTGTTTGCGGTGGTGGCCCTCCTGGGGATCAATGTCCAGAATGTAATTCTTGCAAATGTGTTTATCAAATGGGCCTGGTATGCAAGGATGATCCGCACGGGAGTAATGCAGTATAGAGACCGCAACTTTGTACAGTTTTCCCGCTGCGTGGGGATGCCGGAGCGGTTTATTCTGTTTCGGCATCTTCTGCCGTCCATTACCTCGGATCTGGCGGTGCTGGCTTCCCTGGATGTGGGCTGGGCCATTATCAATATTTCCACCCTTTCTTTTCTGGGGCTGGGGGTTCAGGCTCCTGTACCGGAGTGGGGGGCCATGCTCAACGAGGCAAAGGAGGTGCTGACCAGCAATCCGGTTCAGATGCTGGCTCCCGGAGCGGCTATTGTGATTCTGGTATGCTGCTTTAATCTGATGGGGGATGCTTTAAGAGATGTGCTGGATCCAAAGGAGGCAGAACAATGAAACCAGTATTTGAATTAGAAGGACTGCGGGTGTCCCTGAGACAGCGACATAAAAAAACAGAACTGGTCAGGGGTGTTTCTCTGGCAGTGGAGCCGGGAGAGTGCCTGGGAATCCTGGGAGAATCAGGAAGCGGAAAATCCATGTCTATTAAGGCGTCGATGGGACTGCTGGATAAGGGATTCTGCGTATCCGGCAGCGCCCGGTTTGAGGGACAGGAGCTGCTGGGGCGCAGCCCGGAGGAACTTCGGCGGCTTCGTGGGAAAAAGGTGGGAATTGTACTGCAGAATCCCATGACCTGCTTTGACCCGCTATATCGGGTGGGATATCAGATTGCGGAGACGTTTGCAGCACATAATGACTGGAACGCTGGGGAGATCCGACGGCGTTCGCTAAAAATGCTGGAAAAAATGTGTATCCGAAGTCCTGAGGAAACGCTGGAAAAGTATCCGCACCAGCTTTCCGGAGGTATGCTGCAGCGAATTATGATTGGCATTGCTGTGTCCATGACACCAAAACTGCTGATTGCGGATGAGCCTACCACAGCCATTGATGCCATCACTCAGTTTGAAATCCTGAATGAATTTTTGCGGGTCAAAAAGGAGCACCAGATGGCGATGATATTTATTTCTCATGACTTAAATGCCATCTCACGGGTTGCTGATCGGATTGTGGTGCTTAATCAGGGCCAGGTTGCCGATCAGGGTGATTTTTACCATATCCTTCATCATGCGTCGGATCCCTATACGCGCCTTCTGGTGGAAAAGCGGGCCGCCGTGATGGAGCGGTATCAAGGAATATTAGAGGAAAAGGAGGCGTCTTATGCTTGAAATGAGGGACGTCTGCGTCAGCTTTAAGAGTGAGCGTCAGGAGAAGATTTTTGGACACACCAGACAGCAGGTTCTGTTTGATATTTCTTTTCAGGTAAAAAAGGGAATCTGCCTGGGTGTGCTGGGAGAATCAGGAAGCGGTAAGTCTACCATGGGCCGTGTCCTCTGCGGCCTGTTAAAGCCGGATCGGGGAGAAACGATTCTGGATGGTGTTTCGGTTTACGGTTCCCGGACGGGGCGGAAAAATCTGCAAAATAAGCTCAGTGTGGTTTTTCAGGATTATACAACTTCTGCAAATCCAAGATTTAGGATTCGGGATATCATTGGAGAAGGGCTGACTGTTAGGGAGCGCCGTGAGGAGGTGCGGCTTAACCGGGAAGCGGAGACAGCGCAGCTTCTTAAGCTGGTAGGCCTTCCGACCGAATTTGAGGGACGGTTTCCTCATGAACTTTCCGGGGGCCAGCTGCAGCGGGTGTGCATTGCCCGTGCGGTGGCCTGCAGACCGGAAGTGATTCTGTTTGATGAGGCGATTTCCTCTCTGGACGCCCATACCCAGGTACAGGTGATGGATCTTCTGAGGGAACTGAAGGAGAAGATGGGGCTAACGTACATTTTCATTACCCATGATCTGACATCGGTCACGTATCTCTGCGACGAGGTGCTGTTTTTGTATAAGGGCCGGATCACAGAGCACCTTCCAACCGGACAGATCGGCCGGACAAAGGATCCATATGCCAGAAGTCTGCTGGAATCCATTATTGTATTTGACACAAAGGAGCAGGAAATATGATATTTTATGGAAATACTATTGCTCCAGGGGAAAAGAGAATCGTGCAGCTTCCGGTTACAGAAGGGCTTTCTCTGGAGGCGATCTGCATTTGCGGCGCATTTCCCGGAAGGACTTTAGCGGTTACGGCAGGAGTTCACGGCTGCGAATATGTGGGGATTCAGGCGCTGCTTGAACTGGCTAAGGAACTGGATCCCGGCCGTATGTGCGGAAATGCTGTTTTGCTTCCCCTGGTAAATCCTGAGGGATTTTATGATGGGGTGAAGCAGGTAGTGCCGGAGGACGGAATCAATTTGAACAGGGCCTTTCCAGGAGATCCTGGGGGAAGTATTTCTTTGCAGATGGCGTATATCCTGGAGCAGGCGCTTTATCCGGCGGCAGACTTGCTGGCGGATCTTCACGGAGGAGACTGGAACGAGGATCTTTGCCCGCTGGTGTTCTTTCCCGCGGGAAACTGCGGGGAAGTATATCAGGCATCGTTAGAGGCTGCAAAGCAGCTGAAGGTGTCTTACCGGGTGCGATCTCATGCCAGAAATGGTCTGTACAGCTGGGCGGTGCAGAGAGGTATTCCTGCTCTTCTGGCCGAGCGGGGGTGCGGGGGAAGATGGTCGGAGAAAGAAAAGGAGGACTGTATGGAGGATGTGCGCAGGCTGCTGCGGCATCTTTCTATTCTTCCGGGGGAGAATGAGCCGGCAGTACAGACCGAAATCTGTAGGGCTGTCTATGCAGAAGCAAAAGAGGACGGGCTCTGGTATCCCTGCATAAAAGCCGCAGAGACTGTAAAAAAAGGCCAGCTTCTGGGAGAACTAAGATCCATGTCCGGCCAGACACTTCAGGAGGTGCGGGCGGAATTTGCGGGAGTTGTACTCTATTATACAACTGCTTTGGGCGTCAGGAGGGGAGATCCGCTGGCGGCCTATGGGGAGAGCTGCGTGATGGGAGAAAATGTGGTGCAGTTAGAGATAATTTGAAGTTAAAAGTGCATAGAAAAAATGGATTATATCTGTTAAAGTACATCAAAATCCGGAGTTCCGCTTTGAAAACAGAGCGGGATCCGGATTTTTGCGTAAAAGGGACCGAATGTTATTCAATCGTTATTAACAGATGATAAATTTAGGATCACAAGTTCATATGATTTTGTTGCAAAAAGCAATACAATATATACGATAAAATGAAAATAATATGATTTAAAATATAAAAAATGCAGCAATACATAACAACAAGTTATAAAGAAAATGATATATATATTATTAAATATAAGAATTGTATAAAAATAATTGAAAACAACAAAATAATTGTTAAAAACCTGGGGTTTAATAACATTATATTATTAAAAAGTAATTAAAAATAACATTTCACTTGAAGTTTTGTTTCATATATAATTTAATTTGTAAAACTTACAGGGGCTCTTAGTGAAAATGATATGGTGGAGGTTGAGGTTATGAGCGTTACAATGTATGCTGTGTTAGGATTTAGCATGATGTTGATTTTGACGGTGGTTCTGGTATCTGGTAAATTTACGCCATCCATTCCGATGATTGCGATTCCCATGATTTTTGCAGTAATTATGAGGCCGAATTTTAAGGATTTATCATTATGGGTAACGGATGGATTGAAGGGGCAGGTAAGCAATGCCGCAATGTTTACATTTGCAATCATTTTCTTTGGTGTTATGATGGATGCGGGGGTTTTTGACCGAATTGTGGGGAAAATGATGTTGGGAGCAAAATCTGTAACAGCAGTCTGCATTTTGACCGTTTTGGCAACAATGATTGGACATTCGGATGGATCTGGTGCTACTACATATTTAATTGTAATTCCCCCTTTTTTGATGATTTATAAAAAATTAAATATGAGGCCCCTGATTCTTATGTGCCTTGTCTCTATTACTGCAGGTGTAATGAATTGCCTGCCGTGGGGAGGGCCTTGTGGCCGTCTTGCGGCTGGTTTCGGAATTTCAGCAACAGATATTTTAATAGCAGAGCTTCCTGGAATGATTATTGGGTTGATTTGCTGTTTCCTGATTGCGCTGTATTATGCGTGGAAGGAAAAAAAGAGGGGAGCGGGACTGAAGGAAGGTGTGCAACCATCACAGCTTTTTAGTGAGGCAGATAAATCGGAAGCTGAGAAGGCGCTTTTACGGCCCAATCTGTTTGGATTCAATGTTATTCTAATTGTGGCGGTAATTATTATAATGTTTGCGTCTGGGCTGCCCACCTTTTTGTGTTTTATGGCAGCGGCAGCACTGGGGCTGGTTGTGAATTATCCAGATGCGAAACTACAGAATGAACGTTTAAAATCCTATGCGCCTACAGTCCTTACTATGGTAAGTGTACTGTTTGCCTCCGGTGTATTTACAGGAGTATTAAATAATAGCCCAATGAAAGATTCCATGGTAGAAGTGGTTTCAGGGATCTTATCTGGCAGCACGACCGCTCATGTAAATACGGTTATGGGATTCTTATGGGGGCCTCTGAGTGCGTTGGGTCTAAATCACGAAGCCTGTGCTTATACGATTGTTCCAATGCTTCAGTCTATTGCAGCTGAGCATATTACTCCACTGCAGGCAGCGGCAAGCTATTTGATGACATTTGTTCCTCAGGTATTTGTAAATCCTGGAACAGCAGCTATGTATATTGGACTTGGGCTTGCTGGAATTGAGTTTAAAGACCATTGGAAGTTTACCTTTAAGTGGGCAATGCTGATTTGCACCGTTTGTTTTGCAGGCTCTTTGCTGGTAGGTGCCATTCCATTTTAAGTAGGCATACCTTTTTTCTTTCCAGATGCAGTTATTTTCTTTATAATATAAATAGTAATGATTCAGGGCACCTGTTTTAACATTGGAGGGTAACTGCGATGGCTGAGTTAAAAGAACAGAAATATATGCTTGAAATAGCAAAGGTACAGGGGATTGGAAAAGCTGCGGAGAATTTATTTATTTCCCAACCGGCGTTAAGCAAGTTTCTTGCAAGAACAGAAGAGATGTATGGAATACAACTGTTTGAGCGTGTGGGTAAAAAGATGATTCCAACTTATGCGGGAGAACAATATTTGAAATACGCGAAGCAGATGATAGAGATAGATCGTAATTTCAATGAACAGATTAAGGACATAAAGCAAATGAAAAGTGGCGTTCTTGCCATAGGATCTACGCTGGGGCGTGGGAAAGACATTTTTCCAAGTCTGCTGCCGCTGTTTTACAAGAAATATCCGGGGTTTGAGCTTCGTGTTTATCAGGAAAATGCGGTAAGATTGGAAGAACTGCTCAGAAATGGAGAGATTCAGCTCGCCATGCTTACAATTGAGGACGGAGAACAGAATAAATGGGATTTTCATGCGGAAGAACTGGATTCAGAAGAGATTTGTTTGATTGCGCCTAAGAACTGGAATTTAAAAGGTGTTATGAAATATGGTTTTCGACATCCATGGATTGACGTTCGTCAGCTGGAGGGGGAGCTGTTTTTGATGCTGAATAAGGGATCAAGGCTAAGAAGCGTAGCAGATAAAATGATGAAGAGTTATAATATGTCTCCTAAAAGTATGGAGTTTTCATCTATAGATACGATATGGAAACTGGTTTCGCAAAATTTTGGAGTTGCTTTTGCATCAGATTTTAATGCACCTCCAGTAGATGATGTGGAGATATTTTCCGTTGGATCAAAACCGATTACTTGGAAATTTGTTATTCTGACAAGAATCGGGGGATATATCTCTGCACCGGTACAATATATGATTGACATCACAAAAAATATTTATGGAAATGTAACGTTTCAGAATAGGGTATCTTCTTGAATGCCTTTCGTCATTCAAGAAGCATCGCTGTTTTCCCACTGTTTTGTACAGTTACATGGAAATTTATAAAATATTGAAAGACAGGATGGGGTGACAGGAAATGATTCCGTTATTAGAGGAACGGATTTCAACAGCGGCAGGATATGTTATTTCTCAAGATATGATAATAGGAGATAACAGAGGCGGACAAATACAGGATGTAGAGAGAAAGAAGGCGCAGAAAAATACCAAGATAAAGTATTTAACAGTAAAGGGTGTGATTTATCCAAAGGATCCGTCAGCTCCCAATATTGAGTGGAAGTTTCTTCTTCCTTATTTATGGAATAAAAGAAGTGTTCAGATTGGAGGCGGGGCTAATAACGGGATAATTCCTGAGTTAGAAGGACCGATGCTTATGTCTGAATATTCACCGGTCGATCATGGTTATGTGGTATTTGGCGATGATTCAGGACATCAATCGGAAGATACTATGTCAGCTGAATTTGCGGAGAATGAAGAGGCGCTCCAAAATTATATTAGAGACCATCTGATTAAAACAAACAGCATTATGCACTTTCTGGTAAAGTTTTTCTATGGTACAGATACAGAATATACATACTTTGCGGGCGGCTCAGCAGGCGGCAGAGAAGCTTTGGAATGCGCGACAACATATGGTAAATATTATGATGGCATATTTTGTGCAGACCCAGTTTCGGACTTCGTGCTGCTGCGAGTGTGGGGGGCACTTTTATCAAAAGCGGTATATGACAGCTATGACCCGAATACATACCCGTTTTCAGATGGTTTTATTGATCAGGAAACAATCGAAAAAATTCAGGCGGACGCGATTGAACTTTATGATGGATTGGACGGGATTAGGGATGGAATTATTTCAAATATTTATGCTGCCAGAATGAATTGCTCAGAGTTTTTAATGCAAATTAAAAAGAAATATAAGCTGACTGAGGCACAGATTCATACACTGAACGTCTATGAAGATGGTTTTGAACTGAACTATTGCCTGCCCGAAGGGAAAAGACGCTATTATGGATACAGTGCGCTGGAAGGAGGACTTATGGATCTGGGACCGGATCCCGTTCCCAGAGAACCCCTTGATACCAAATATAATGTACATCACGGCGACCGTTCAGACGGTGTTTTTAAATATTTTATTGCAAAAGACAGGAATTGGAAGCTGATTGATCATGATTACTTAAACCCGGATAGGGAACTTTTGCAGCTGCTGAAAGCGGCGTCAGAGGCATATGATATTAAAACAGACTTTGATGATTTTATTTGTCATGGAGGAAAACTGATTTTATTTACCAGCTGGAATGATATGTCGATTAGTCCATGGCAAATTGTAGATTTTTACCAACGTACCGTTAAGAAATATGGGCAGAGTGGTACAGATTCATTCCTTAAATTTTTCTCTATGCCCGCTGCGGTACACTGCGGCGGAATTACCATGGATTATTTGGAATGGCTGGATGTATGGTGCAGTGAGAAATGCTTTCCAGCAGATCCTTTGTATGGAACGATTGAAAAGACCGGGGGACAGATGCCAATGGCCTCCTTCCCCGGCTGGGTCAGGTATAAGGGGGGAGATCCCATGAAAGGGCAAAGTTATGAGGTATCATTTGAACTTCCAGACCGTTTTTTTGAGTATTTAGATGAAAAAAGAGCAACTAGGGGATGACTGGCTGAACGAGATAGCCAGGTATGTATACCAGTTGCGTTTTGCGCCTCCCCCCTTTCCATATGCTCTGTCATATGATAAGATAGTAAAGCGCCTGAAAGGTCCCGTCAGGCGCACTAGAAAATGACAGGATGATGGAAATGAATTATATTGTACTTGACCTGGAATGGAATCAGAGCCCCGATGGGAAGGAGGGCCAGACCCGGCATCTGCCCTTTGAGATCATTGAAATCGGTGCAGTGAAGCTGGATCAGAACCGGAAACGGGCGGGGAAATTTCACCGGCTGGTAAAGCCTCAGGTCTATGACGAACTGCATTTCAAGATACAGGAAGTGACTGGTCTGGACATAGAGCAGCTTCGCCGGGAGGGGGAATCCTTTCCCAAGGTGATCCGGGAGTTTCTGGAATGGTGCGGGCCTGAGGAATACAGGTTCTGCACCTGGGGTCCCATGGATCTGACGGAGCTGGAGCGAAATATTGCGTATTATGTTCTGCCGCAGCCGTTTCTGCGCCCGCTTCTGTATTATGATGTTCAGAAACTGTATTCTCTGGAATATGGGGACGGCAGCAGCCGTATGGCGTTGGATCTGGCGGCGGCAGAAAAAGGGCTGGCGCAGGAGGGCGCGTTTCACAGGGCGTTTAATGATGCCTGCTACACCGCAGATATCTTTGAGAAAATTGATCTGGAACGGTTTGGAGTTTATGTATCGGTGGATTATTATCTCCTGCCGGGGAAAGGGGAGGCTTATCGGCTTTATTTCCCCGAATATTCCAAATATGTGTCAGAAGAGTTTGAAACAAGGGAAGAGCTGCTTAAAAATAAGGAAATGAGCGATCTTGTGTGTTTAAAATGCAGACGTATGCTGCGTAAGAAGATCCGATGGTTTTCCTGCGGGCAGCGGTTTTATTTTGCCGTCGGCATTTGCCCGGAGCATGGATATATGCGAGGAAAGATCCGGGTAAAGAAGTCGGAGCGGGAGCTTTACTATGGGGTAAAGACCATCAGGGAAGCCGGGGAAGAGGAGCTGGAGCAGCTGATCCAGAAAAGGGAAGATAATAAGAAGAAAAGAAAAAACCTGCCTAAAAAGTCATAGGCAGGCTTTTTTGCATCGGAAAAAGATCTGGTGCGGCCATGATGCCCTCCCGTTCCGGGATCATTCCTCACGCATCCGGTAGCCGACGCCGATTTCAGTAAATATGTACTGGGGTTCTGCGGGATTTTCCTCCAGCTTCCGGCGGATGTGTGCCATATTGACGCGGAGGATCTGATTGTTGCTGTCCGCATAGGGGCCCCAGATTTTAGTGATAATGGATTCATAGGTCATGACCCGTCCGGCGTTCTGTGCCAGCAGGCAGACCAGCTTATATTCGATCTGGGTCAGATGGACTTCACGGCCTTTTACCTTTACCAGACGGCGTTCAAAGTCAATGGATAGTTCTCCCACTTCATAACGGGAGGCAGAATGGGTCTGGCCTCGTTGAGCATGGCGCAGGGCAGTGCGGATGCGGGCTAAGAGCTCTCCGGTGCCGAAGGGTTTGGTCAGATAATCGTCAGCGCCCATATCCAGGGCCTCTACCTTGCTGGTTTCCATGGTGCGGGCGGAAATAACGATAATAGGAGTTGTGCTCCAGGAACGTACACTTTCGATGAGCTTAAGACCGTCCATATCCGGCAGGCCCAGATCCAAAAGGATCAGATCCGGGTGGTCGGAGGTAATGTGCTGCAGGCCTTCCCGTCCGGTGGCGGCTGTAATGACCCGGTAACCTTCGGGCTCTAAGACACGGCTGATAAAGCTGCATATGTTTCTTTCATCTTCAATAATAATGATATTTGCTTTTGTTGACATAATCAGTATTCCCTCCAGTCTGGTAAGGTAAAGGTAAACATTGCTCCGCTTGCGTGGTTGGCGGCTTCTATGGAACCGCCGTGAGCATTTATAATGGTTTTGCAGATAGAAAGACCGATTCCCATTCCCTTGCGTCCGTCTCCGCTCTGATTGGTGCATACGCCGCCGCCGTCAAAGAGGGTGGGAAAGCGGCTGGAATCGATGCCTTTTCCATAGTCTTTGATGGTAATGAAAAGTACGCCGTTTTCTGTCCGGGCAATGAGATCGATCGGTTCATGGCTTTCGGAGTGGAAAAGGGCATTTTCCAGCAGGTTGTTGATCACCTGCTCAATGAGCTTTGCATCCATGGGAACCATGATGAAGGCGCCGGGGATGGTGACGCGGACCAAAGCGTCAGGGAACCGCTTGCGGAAACGCTGTACAGCCTCGGAAATGACTTCCTCTAAGGGTTCTTCGCTTTTTACAACAGCCAGGGAACCGCTGGAGTCCTGAATCCGGGTGACGGACAGAAGATTTTCCACCATATTTAAAAGCCATTGGGCGTCCTCTTCAATGTTTGCTACCAGCTGGCGTTTTTCCGTGGCTGACATCGAGTCCTCGCGTTCCAGGTAGGTGGCGCTGGAGCCTATGATGGTGGTCAGGGGAGTGCGCAGGTCATGGGATACGGCCCGCAGCAGATTCGCCCGCATGGTTTCCTTTTCCGCGTTCATAAGCTTTCGGTCCTGTTCCCGGATGAGGGCGGTCTGACGGGAGATCATGATGCAGATGCTGCTGGTAAAGCAGGAGATAAAGGTCATCCCAAGAAACGTGAGAGGATAGCCGCTGAGTGTAAAATTCAGCTTCATATACGGCACACTGAAGGCAAAATTAACCCAAAAGACGCTGTAGAGTGAGGCAATGATGCCCGCGCCGTAGCAGCTGGTGGCCCTGGCGTTGAGGATGATAGCCAAAATGTATACAAGGGATACATTGATCAGGTTATCGGTGAAATGAAACATAAGGGTGGAAACGAGGGTAGCTGCCGCCATGTAGACAATGGTAGTAGGCAGGGCGCGGATGGTTTCCAGGATTGCTTTTTTTATATGAAAGGGTTCCCGTGGAAGAGGGAGGTGGAGGGCAGTCATGTTTTTCTCCTTTTGATGGCAGGGGCAGCCGGGGATGAACCCCGGCTGTTTTATTTACGGCGGGTACGCTTTGGCAGGCGGGTCTTTCTGCGGCGGTAGGATGGCATGGAGCTGCGCTTTTGTGAAAGCATCTGGTCAAAATCGGAGGAAGAAAAGCCCATATCCTCCAACCGCTCCAATCGCCGCTGACGGCGGCGCAGAAGATCATCCTGTTCTTTTTTACGGCCATGGAGGATCAGGAAAAGGATGATGGCAAGGATCAGGACGGCTCCGCCTGCCAGACACACTCCCAGCCACAGGGGCAGTCCGAAAAAACGGTCGGGAAAACCGTCTGGCTGGTTCTGGCTGCGGGTATTCCTGCTGCCTGGGGCGTCAGAACTTTGAGGGCTGTCTGCTGCGTTGCTGTCCGGGGGCTCTGCGTTATGCGGGCTGTCTTTTGCAGCAGTTCCGCTTTGGTTTTCGGCGGCGGATCGCGCCTGTCTGTTTGCGGCTGTGGGGGCTGCTGTACACAGATACACTTTTCCGACCTCATGGCCATCATAAGAATAGGAGATACGGGCGATGGCATTTTCCGGCGCGTTCTGATCCAGCTCATAGGAGAGACTGGGAGTCAGGTCGGAAAAGACCGCATCCTTGGGCAGGATCACTCGGCTGTTAGGATCCAGAGACAGGGAAATGCTGTCCTTTGCCGTCATCCCGGCGATGGTCATATCGTTTTTCAGAGACGGATAAGCGGTCTCGTGATCTGCTGCCTTTAAGGACTGAAAATTGGAAAAACCAAAATCAAGCATCGCTTTCGTATCCCGGTAGTGGGTCTGATGGCCGTTTAACACCACAGCGATCAGGGTAATTCCATCACGTTTGGCACAGGTTACCAGGGTATTGCCTGCCAGGGAAGTATATCCCGTCTTTCCCGCAAATGCTCCTGGATAGGTAACTGCCGTATTTTTCTTTATCATATTGTGATGGTTGGCAACATATCCTCCCTCAGGATTTTTCTTTGTAGGAGCCAGCTGATAGCTTCGGGTACCGCTGATCTCCACAAACGTGGGATTTTTAATAGCTGCCTGGGCGATCAGGGCCATGTCGTGGGCGGTGGTGTAGTGATTTTCGTCATTTAAGCCGCTGGGATTAGCAAAGTGGCTGCCCGTGCAGCCAAGGCTTGCGGCTTTTTCGTTCATCAGCTCAGCAAAAGCCTCTCTGGAGCCGCTTACATGGCAGGCCAGGGCATTGGCGCTTTCATTGGCAGAGGCCAGAAGCAGGGCGTACAGGCAGTCACGCACCGTCAGAACGTCCCCTTCATCAATCCCTGCCGTACTGCTTCCCGCCTCCACGTTATAAACGTCGTCATGGGAAAAGGTGACCATTTCATCCAGATCACATTTTTCCAGTACGATCAGGGCTGTAAGGATCTTGGTGATACTGGCAGGATAGTAGGCCTGGTTCTCATTCTTTCCATATAGAATAGTACCGGTGTCAGCATCCATCAGGATACCGCCATCCGCTTCAATGGAAACATTGGAGGGCCAGGGAGAAGCTGCCAGGACGGTCCGGGGCGTAAGGCCCAGGATGAGGCACAGGCAGAGGATCAGGGGAAAAAGTCGTTTCATAGTCATACTCCTATGGGCGGCGCTTGTTTTTAATAGTCAGGGTCAGGCAGACGGCAAACAGGATCAGGGACAGGCTGCCAAAGGTAAAGGCGATCCGGCCGGCTGTATCCATGAAAAAACCCTCAGGTACAATATTTATAAGCATATCGGTGGCAGGATCCAGAATCCACAGGTCATTGTTAAAGAAAATGTGGTGGAACATGATAAAGTATTTTGTAAAGTCCGTGGAAATGACCGCGGTAAGGGCTGCGATTACACCGAAAAACAATCCGGTACCAAGACAGAGGGAAGGGGGGAGAACCCGCTTAAAATCTGCTTTTGAAACAGCCATAAATAAAAGAACTGCCGCACACAGCAGCAAACATATCCGGCGGATGGAAATAGCGGCCAGAAACAGTCCCCTTACATCCTCCATGTGGGCGATTTCCCGTGCATTAAAAAATTCACGCTCCTGTCCGCCTATGACGGTCATGACGTGGAGATCTGCTCTGTCTCCCCGCAGGTAGGCCATCATCTGATCCGTCACATCCAGAAGGTCTTCCATAGTCATAGGCGGCAGGTCGTCCAGCACCTGATATTTTGTGTATTCCTTTTCAAAATATCCCGGCGTCCAGTAGACGACCGCTTCCACAGAGGTTACAAATAACAGGATCATCAGACAGAACGCCATAAAGACGCCTGCCAGCCGATGAATATATTTCACAGAAAATTCCTCCTTATAAAAAAGAAAAGTCCGACTCAGCAGCTTCTTGAGTACCTGCAAAGTCCGACCTTTGAGCGCGCCTCTATGAATCATAACCGGCTGCATAAATCATTAAAAAGACGCATAAATCAATTATTTTATATCATTAAATGGGGGAGTTGTCAATGTGAAAATGGATTTTAGGAAACCTGCTTTTTGCCGATTCTCCCAAGCATTTTCCACGCCGCTACGGCCGCTGCTGCTTCTGCCGCCGGAAAGGCGATCCATATGCCGGTAGGGCCCAAAAAGCGCGACAGGATCCATCCCAGAGGCACGATGATAATAAGCTGGCGCAGAAGCGAGATGATCAGGGATTCCTTTCCCCGGCCAATGGCCTCAAATACGCCGGGAACAACGATGCCTGCGGTGGAGATCAGGAAACTCAGTCCGATAATGCGCAGCGCCGGTATGCCGTACAGCAGCAGCTGGCTGTCGGCGTCAAAAAGCCTGAGGATGGGGCCGGGAAAGAAGACGGCTCCAATAGTTCCCGCCAGAGTGATGACGGCGGTGATCCCCAGGCTGCAGCGGATGGTCTGGCGCACACGCCCGTGTTCGCCGGCGCCGTAATTATAGCTGATGATGGGACGCATTCCCTGGATCAGGCCGTTGGAGGGCAGGTTTACAAAGCTCTGGAGCTTAAAATAAAGGCCGAATACAGCTACATATACGCTTCCGAAGGCAGCCAGGATGCCGTTTAGGATCCCGGTCAGAAGGGACGGCATAGCCAGCATCAGGCTGGAGGGAACAGCAATACTGTAGATGGAACGGATGAGTTCCCGGTCCGGCCGCATGAGATGAGGCCGGATGGATACGCCGATGGGCATTTTCAGGTACACAGCCACATAAAGGATAAGGGCTCCGATCTGTCCGATTACCGTAGCCACAGCTGCGCCTGCAACGCCCATGGCAGGCGCGCCGAACCAGCCGAAGATAAGAATGGGATCCAGAATGATATTGATAATGCATCCGCTTGCCATCAGGTACATGGTGGTTTTCATTTTTCCGACGCCCTGAAAGAGCTTTTCCATATACATCTGCAGGATCTGCCCGAAGGAAACGCAGAGGACGATAAAGGTGTAGCTGCAGGCCCAGTCCAGAATCTGCGGATCATTTGTAAACATCTGGAGAAACGGGCGCGTGATGAAAATACCTGCTGCTATGAATACAAGGCAGTGGATCAGCGCCAGCAAAAGGCCCGCTGAGGCCAGATGGTCTGCGTGTTCCCGCTTTCCGGCTCCCAGGCTCATGGAGATCAGGGAACTGGCGCCTACGCCCAGTCCCACTCCCAGGGCCATGATGATGTTCTGTAAGGGAAATGCAAGAGAGACTGCGGTAATGGCATCCGTACCGAGTTTGGCTACCCAGATGCTGTCCACGATATTGTAAAGAGAATTGATCAGCATGGACAGCATAACAGGCACTGCCATGGAGAGCAGCAGGGGAAATACCGGCTTTTCTTTTAAAAAGAGTTGATTTTCTTCCATTGGAACGCTCCTTTTTGTGTTTGTGAGAATAAAAAAGCCTCCCCGCCTGTTTTGATGCGGGAAGGCTTGCATATCTGTCATATAAAGAAAAGTCCGACCCCGCAGCTTCCAATATCTGCAAAATCAGACCTCTCAGTGCGCCTCCAGGGATTCGAACCCTGGACAAATAGATTAAGAGTCTACTGCTCTACCAGCTGAGCTAGAGGCGCATATCTATGTGCTGTTGTGTGACACGATAGACATTATATGGTATGGCAGCTTATTTGTCAATAGTTTTTTGAAAAATATTTACATCCATCTGATTATAGGGAATCTCAATGCCGGCGTCATCAAATTCCAGCTTGGTTTTTTCAATAATGCGCCAGCGGGCTGCCCAGTAATCCTCCGTAGCAGCCCAGCCGCGGGAGCCCAGGATCACAGAACTGTCGGCCAGCTGGTCGACGTATACCGTGATGGGCTCATCCTGCAGGATCTGGGGATCCTCCCGGTAAATACGCTCTAGGATAGCCTTGGCTTTTTTCAGATCGGAGGAATAGCTGATACCAATGGTCAGGTCAATACGCCGCTTTTCCTGTGCCGTGACATTGGTGATCACAGCATTTGACAGGGTACCATTGGGAATGGTGATCCGTCGGTTGTCAACCGTCAGAAGAGTGGTGTATACAAGACCGATATTTAAGACCTTTCCCTCCACGCCCTCAGACACAATATAATCATGGATGCCAAAGGGCCGCATCACCAGGATGAGGATGCCTCCGGCAAAATTTCCCAGGCTTTCCTGAAGAGACAGGCCAATAGCCAGGGTGGCGGAGCCTAAAAGGGCGATAATAGAGGTGGATGGGATCCCGATTTTTTCCAGGGCCATAAAGATAACGATGGCATAGGCAATGGCATTTGCAAGAGAAATAAGAAACTTGCTCAGGCCAAGATCCATTCCCATGCGGTCAAAGGTACGTTTTAAAAAACGCCGAAGGTAAAAGGCGATCCTGTTTCCGATAATGATAATAATGGCGGCGTAGAGGAGCCGGTAGCTGAAGGATAAAAGGCCCGGTGTCCAGGAACGGATTGTTTCTAAAATAGCGTTTGGTTTCAGCTGCTGAAGGTCCTGGTGAACCTCCTGGACAACCGCCTGAGTCTCTTCAAGGGTTGGGATGGATGGGGTCTGCAGGGAAAAATATATCATAGAGTTCTCCAATATCATTGATGGTTTACATGGTTGTTGGAAGGGGAGCTTAAGGAGCATGGCAGATCGGAAAGCGCACCTTCGGCCAGATCCTTAAGGGTTACGCTCTGCAGATAATCCCGGATCAGATGATCCAGCTGTTCCCACATGGGAAGAGTGCAGCAGAACTGCCTGCGTCCGCAGGTGTTTTCAGGAGCCTTCAGGCAGGAAATGGGGGCGATCCGTCCTTCGATTGTTTCTATGATCTGGCAGGCTGTATATTCGGCGGAAGGACGGGACAGACGGTAGCCGCCGCCTTTGCCGCGGGAGGAAATGACAAGGTTTGCCTTGCTTAAAACAGACAAAATCCCTTCCAGATATTTTTCGGAGATCTGCTGCCGGTCAGCAATGTCCTGGAGCCTCACGAGGCTGCCGTCATTGTGTCCGGCCAGATCGATCATCACGCGCAGAGCATATCGCCCTTTTGTAGATACCAGCATGAAATCACCTCCGGTGTAAAATGATTATAAACATACAGAAATTATATGCGGTCTGTATTTTTCTGTCAATGTGAAAAAATGGTGCTGAAGTTATATATTATGTATAAAAATAATGGATTTGCAAGCTGGAAATACACAAATCAGATAAAATAGTGTCAATTCATAAAATCCTATTGACTTAGTAGGTTTAAAGGGCTATAATTTCCTGCATAACACACCAAAACAGTAGGTTAAAAACACAGGAGGAAATGAAGATGATGAAGGTAAACTGTATGTGCTGTATGGATCGAATGCTGAACTCCCGGACGTCCCGCGTATACCGGTCTGCTTTGTCGTACCTGCATTCATGTCAGAATCCTGTCAGGTAGGGGAAAAAGCCGTATATCTATCATGGGTTGTCCGGGAGCGAAAATGGTTTCCGGGCTTTTTTTATATCTAAAAACAGATGAAAAGGATACGATAAAATGATTGAACTGAAACATATAACAAAGATCTTTACATCAGGAAAGACCCAGGTAAAGGCTGTGAGGGATGTTTCCCTTGAGATCCGGGACGGTGAGATATACGGCATCATAGGTTTCTCAGGCGCTGGAAAATCCACGCTGGTGCGCTGCATCAATCTGCTGGAACGGCCCACACAAGGGACGGTGGAGGTAGACGGCGAAGATCTGACTGGCCTTACAAATGCTCAGCTTCGCAGGGCGCGCAAAAAGATCGGCATGATTTTTCAGCATTTTAACCTTCTTCCCTCCCGAACGGTATTTGAAAATATCGCCTATCCTCTGAAAGGGGAAAAAGGATCCGGCGCAGAACGGGCCAAACGGGTGCGGGAGCTGTTGGAACTGGTGGATCTGAAGGATAAGGAAAATGCCTATCCCAGCCAGCTTTCGGGAGGTCAGAAGCAGCGGGTGGCCATTGCCAGAGCGCTGGCAAATCATCCCTCCGTTCTGCTGTGCGACGAGGCGACCAGCGCACTGGATCCCCAGACAGCTCATGCGATCCTGCAGCTGTTAAAACGGCTGAACCGGCAGCTTGGGATTACCATTGTTCTGATTACGCATCAGATGGAGGCGGTAAAGGAAATCTGTGACCGTGTAGCCGTAATGGAGACGGGACGGGTGGCAGAGGAGGGAGATGTATTTTCCGTCTTTGCGGAGCCAAAGGAAGAGATTACCAGAGAATTTATTCGCTCCGGCTCCAGCCTGTACCGGATTCAGGAGCGGCTGGAAGGGGAGGTTTCTGCGCTTGCCCTTAAGCCGGGAGATCGGCTGGTGCGTCTCTCTTACCGAAAGAGAAGTGTCTCCGAGGCCTTGGTATCGGAGATATCCCGTCGTTTCTATATAAATGTAAATATTATTTTCAGTGAGATCGAACTGATCCAGGATGCGCCTTTAGGCGGTCTTGTAGCTGTTTTGAGCGGAACGGAGGAAGGGATCGAAGGCGCTGTCCGGTATCTGCTGGAAAAGGAAGTAAAGGTGGAGGTGATCGAACATGATGCTGCTTGAGAAGCTGGCGCCCAATATACTGAGTAAGCCGGATGAATTTCTGGAGAGCTGTCTTCAGACCCTGTATATGGTTCTTTTCTCCGGCGGAATTGCATTTGTGATTGGTCTGGCCTTTGGCGTGATCCTGACGGTGACCCGAAAGGGCGGCATCCTGCAGAATACGGCTGTTTACGCGGTGCTTGACAAGGCGATTAACCTGTTTCGATCCATTCCTTTTGTGATCCTGCTGACCGCCCTGATCCCTGTGACCCGTTTTGTGGTGGGAACGGCCATCGGTACAAAGGGCGCTGTCCTTCCCCTGGTGGCGGGAACGATTCCCTTTTATTCCAGGCAGGTGGAAAATGCTCTGGTTCAGCTGGATCATGGGCTGGTTGAGGCGGCAGAAAGCATGGGATCCGGCCCCTTTGAGATTATATTCCGTATTTACCTTCGGGAATCGCTGCCGGCTCTCTCGCGGGCTACAACGGTGACGCTTATCAGTCTGATCGGCCTTACCGCCATGGCCGGAGCGGTAGGCGGCGGAGGGCTGGGAGACTTTGCTGTCCGCTACGGCCACCAGCGGAATCAGGCGGATGTAACGTATGTGACTGTGATTGTCCTTTTAGCGGCCGTCAGCCTGGTTCAGACCATTGGGCTGTGGCTGGAACGGAGAACGACCCATTAAAAGCTGTTTTACATAGAGGAAAAAGATAAAAATGGAGGAAGAGGAAAATGAAAAAGAAGGAAATTTTAAGAATTGCTGCAGCTGCTGTGGCTGCTTTGGCGCTCACTGCCTGCGGAGAAACAGGAAAGACGGCTGGTTCAGAAACAACGGGGGACGGGAAACAGACAACGGTACGTCTGGGTGTTGTGGGGGAGAATAATGAACAGTGGACGCCGGTGATTAACCGTCTGGCAGAGGAGGGGATTACACTGGAACTGGTGAAATTTGCAGACTATACCCTGCCGAACCAGGCGCTGGCGGACGGGGAAATTGACTTAAACTCTTTTCAGCATTATGCCTATCTGAATAATGAGATCAAAGATAAAGGGCTGGATCTGACAGTCATAGGGGAGACGGTGATTGCTCCTCTGGGCGTATATTCAGAACGGATTGATTCTCTGGATCAGCTGAAGGAGGGAGATCAGATCGCTATTCCCAATGATGCGACCAATGAGGGGCGGGCTCTGAAGCTTCTGGAAACAGCGGGGCTTATAAAGGCGGATCCGCAGGCGGGATATACGCCGGCGCTTTCAGATATTACGGACAATCCGCTGAAGCTGAAGTTTACGGAGGTAGAGGCGGCCCAGACAGCAGCGCTTCTTCCCGATGTGGCAGCGGCGGTCATTAACGGAGGCCATGCGGTGGATCACGGACTGAATCCGACAGAGGATGCCATCTATCTGGAAGAGGTGCAGGAGGGAAGTGATAATCCATATATCAATGTGATCGCTGCAAGAACGGCGGATAAGGATAATGAGCTGTATAAAAAGATTGTAAATTATTTCCAGAGCGATGATGTAGCTGAGGTGATAAAGGAAACATATAAGGGATCATATGTGCCGGCATGGCAGTAAGGAGGAAGGGATATGACCGTTTTACAGCAGGCAAGAGAGAATGAAGGGTATATCATTGGGCTGCGGAGGGAATTTCACGCAGAACCGGAGCTGAGTCTTAAGGAATTTCATACGGCTGACCGCATAGAAGAGGAATTGGAAAAGATGGGGATCTCCCACTGGCGATGCAGAGAAACCGGCGTATACGCAGTTTTAAAGGGCACGGGAGAGGGAGGCGGCACGATTGCTCTCCGGGCGGATACGGATGCGCTGTCTATCGAAGAGACTCACAAAACAGAGTATTGTTCCCGAAGGCCCGGCGTGATGCACGCCTGCGGACATGATGCTCATGCGGCCTGCCTGCTGGGAGCAGCCCGTCTGCTGGCTCAGAGAAAGGAAACCTTTGGCGGAGAGGTGCGTTTTTTCTTTCAGCCGGGAGAGGAAATCGGCGCGGGAGCAAAGGAATTTATAGAAGAAGGGCACCTGGAGGGAGTACAGCGTATCTTTGGACTTCATGCAGCCTCAGACCTTCCGACGGGAACCATAGGGATTAAGCCCGGCTCCAACAATGCAGCAGTGGATTATTTTAAGATCACAGTTCACGGAACAGCGGCTCACGTTTCTACGCCGGAGAAAGGGGCGGATGCCCTTTATATTGCAAGCCAGATCGTGATTGGAGCTCAGGCTGTCGCCACAAGGCTTCATTCCCCCGTAGAACCCATGCTCATCGGGATCGGGAGACTGGACGCAGGTACTGCCTACAACATTGTAGCAGGGCAGGCGGTGATTGAAGGAACTACCCGCACTCTGACAGAGCAGACGCGGGCCGAGGTTCGCAGGCAGCTGGATCAGCTGGCAGGGCAGACGGCCCTGCTCTGGGGCGGAAGTGCGCAGACCCAATGGGTAGAGTTTACGCCGCCTCTGGTAAATCCGGAGGATGTAAGCAAGGAGGTGCAGCGTCAGGTGGCCCTGCTGCCGGGAGTACAGGTCATTACAGACCGCCCTGTATCCCTGGGAGGCGATAATTTCGCTGAGTTTCAGAAACAGGTTCCAGGTGTTTACGCCTATCTTGGAACCCGCAGTGAGAAAAAGCCAAACACAGCCCTGCCACACCACAACGGCGGCTTTGATATTGACGAAAGCGCTCTGGCGTATGGAACAGCGCTTTATGCACAGTATGCACTGTGGTGGCTGCAGGAAGGAAACAAAATATGATAACGTTTTCACACTTAAATAAAACATTTTACAGCCGGGCCGGGAAGGTGGAGGCTCTTAAGGATGTTTCTCTTACCATAGAGAAGGGGGACATCTTCGGCGTAATCGGATTTTCGGGTGCAGGGAAATCTACGCTGCTTCGGATGGCAAACCTGCTGGAACGGCCCGACAGCGGTACAGTTACGGTAGATGGAAAAGAACTGACCGGCATGAGCGAGCGTCAGCTGATTCCCATACGGCGCAGGATCGGAATGGTATTTCAGCAGTTTCACCTTCTGGAGTCACGTACGGTTGCGCAAAATATTGAGATTCCCATGGTTTTAGCCGGAATGGAGGCATCAGAGCGCGCCGCCAGAAGGGAGGAGCTGCTTAAGTTTGTGGGCCTTGGCGACAAGGCAGAGGTTTATGCTGGCCGCCTGTCCGGCGGACAGAAGCAGCGGGTGGGAATCGCCAGAGCGCTGGCTCTGTCGCCCTCTCTTTTGCTCTGCGACGAGGCAACCAGCGCCCTGGATCCCAAGACTACAGAGGATATTCTGGCGCTGTTAAAAAAGATCAACCGGGAGCTGGGAGTTACGATCCTTCTGATCACTCATCAAATGCAGGTGGTACAGCGCATATGCAGCCGTGTGGCAGTGATGGAGCAGGGACGGATCGCAGAGCAGGGCACGGTTCTGGAGGTATTCGGATCTCCCAGAGAGGAGATTACAAAAAGCTTTGTCCGTTCCATTATCCAGGATGAGGTGCCGGGGAGTATACAGGCGATCATCCGGGCGGACGGCCGGGGAGGCCGGATCGAAAAGCTGAAATTTGTGGGAAATACAGTTAATGAGCCGGTGATTGCGGAAATTGCCAGACAGGAGGGCATTGAGGTGAATATTTTGTGCGCCAGCGTACAGGAAATGCAGGACAGCGTTATGTGTGTATTTCTGGTGCGGCTTCTGGGAAGTGAGACGGCTATTTCAAAAACAGAAGCTCTGATCGACCGGATGGGCGTACTGAGAACGGAGGTGCAGCCGGCATGAAACAGAAATTATTTGGAGTTACCCTGGAAAAGCTTTTAAACAGTCTGGGGCAGACGGTTTATATGGTAGGGATCGCCCTGTTCCTGGGATCGCTGCTGGGGCTTGCGATCGCATTGGTGCTGGTTCTTTGCCGCAGAGGCGGCCTTAAGGAGAACCGGATAATTTACACGATCGTAAGCGTCTTTGTCAATGTGGTGCGGAGTGTCCCCTTTGTGATCCTTCTGGTTACCATCATGCCGCTTACAAGAGCCGTAGTGGGAACCACCATCGGAAGTACGGCGGCCCTTGTGCCGCTGATCTTCTACATAAGCCCATATATGGCCAGGCTGATTGAAAACAGCCTGCTGGAGGTGGATGCCGGGATGATCGAGGCCTCCCGCGCCATGGGGGCCACTCCTTTTCAGGCAGTCCGGTATTTCCTTCTGCCGGAGGCTCTTGGCTCCATTGCGCTGGCTCTGACGACCGGAGCCATCGGACTTTTAGGCGCGACGGCCATGGCTGGTTATGTGGGCGGCGGAGGTATCGGCGACCTGGCTCTTACCTATGGATATCAGAAATTCAATACGCCGCTGATGCTCTTTACCGTGTGTATTCTGATTTTTGTGGTCCAGATCCTGCAGGCGCTTGGAAACAGGATTTCACGGCGCCTTCGGGAGCGAAACTGAAGATTTGCTGTTAAAATATATTATATTCAGGGAAATGAGAGGAAAATGTGTATGAGAAAAATGAAAAAGGTAAAATATGGAATCATATTAGCAGGGGCAGCTGTTTTGTCTGCGGCGGCCCTGTCAGCCTGCTCGGCGAAGGCAGAGGCATCCGCGGACCATACAGCCAAAGAAACGACATCCGCGGACGGCACGGCTACAGAGACGGTGTCCGGGGAGAAAAAGACGATTCGGTATGGAAAATCACAGGGGCCTTATACGGAACTGTTTGAGGCAGCAGTGGTTCCTATCCTGGAGCAGGAGGGGTATACGGTGGAAGGAACGGACTTTTCCGATCTTCTGACAGCAGATGTAGCTTTAAATGACGGGGATGTGGATGTAAATGTGGAGCAGCATACGGCTTATCTGGAGAACTTTAATTCTTCTTACAATGGAGACCTTACGCCCATCAGCCCGATTCCTACCGTTCCTGCGGGAATATATTCCTCCACGCACACCAGTCTGGATGAGATAAAAAAGGGCGCAAAGATCGCTGTGCCAAATGACGCCTCCAACACCGCCAGAGCATATGCGCTGCTTCAGAAGGCAGGATGGATTAGGCTGAATGATCAGACAGAACTGTCTAAGGTTACTCAGGATGATATTACAGAAAATCCCTATGGGATCGAATTTACGGAAATGAACAGCCTGACCATCCCCAATGCCATGGAGGATTTCGACTATGTGGTGATAACGGGAAGCATTGTGTATAACGCGGGGATCGATCCTTCCAGCGCATTGTTAAATGAAGATATACTGGAGCCGCTGATCCTACAGGTGGTGGTAAAGAAGGAGAACGCACAGGCAGACTGGGCCAAAGCCATTGCGGACGCTTACCATTCTGATGCGTTTAAGGAATATATGAAGGAGCATAATGACGGCCTGTGGTACGTACCGGAGGAGCTGCAGTAAATATAAAACGTGAAAGAAGTAGAATACCCTGGCAGATTGTGGTATAGTGCAGTCAGAAGCCTGGCAGGCTAAGACTTTTAAAAATAAATCAGGCGAAAGAGCCGCAGAAAGGAAGTGGAAATGATGAGGAAACTGAGGATTGGGATTACAGGGAATATATTGATCATGGACGGAGGTATGCTCCCTGGAATCTACCGGTCATATGTCAATAATGATTATGTGGAAAGTCTGGAACAGGCAGGCTGTATCCCTGTCCTACTTCCGGTCATTTCAAATCTGAATGATGTAAAGGAGCAGATGGAAGGCCTTGATGGAATTGTGCTCTCAGGAGGATACGATATCGATCCGGCACTGTATGGGGAGCAGCCCATGCAGGGACAGGGATTTACAATGAATGAAGTGGACCGGTTTTATCTTGCGGTGATTCATGCGGCGGATGAGAAGAAGATTCCTGTACTTGGAATCTGTAAGGGAATCCAGGCCATAAATGTCGCCTACAAAGGAACGCTCTATCAGGATCTGAAAACACAGAAAGCCAGCGCAGGACAGCATATGCAGCAGGCGCCCAGGTACAGCGCATTTCATCAGGTGGAAACAGAAGAGGGAAGTTTCCTCAGAGGTGTCTTAGGAGAGAAGGAAATGGTAAATTCATTCCATCACCAGAGCATCAAAGATACGGCACCGGGATTTCGCGTGACAGCCAGGGCGCTGGACGGCGTTGTGGAAGGGATCGAAAAGGAGGAAGGAACGTTCATGGCGGGCGTTCAGTGGCATCCTGAGATGATGGCAAAGTTCGGACATGAGAAGATGACGCGGCTGTTTGAAAAATTCGCAGAAAAATGCAGAAAATAAGGAGGATATATGGAAGCTACAAAGAAAAAGTTCGGGTTGTTCAGCATCATCTTACTGGGAATGAACGCTATTATTGGTTCGGGTATCTTTTTGCTGCCGGGGCAGGCGTTTGATATTCTTGGAACCAGCAGTCTGTTTGTCTATCTCTTTATAACACTGCTGGCAGGTTCTATGGCGCTTTGCTTTGCGGAAGTTGCAGGGCTTTTCAAATCAAACGGCGGTGCGTATATTTATGCAAAGGAAGCGTTTGGAAATTTTGCGGGCTTTGAAGTGGGATTTATGAAATATATTGTCCAGATCATTGCATGGGCAACCATGTCGGTAGGGTTTGTGACAGCGCTTTCCGCGATTGTGCCCTCGGTCGCAGAGGGGCCGATGCGCGTTGTGACGATCATCCTTGTGGTTGGCGGGTTAAGTATCATAAATATTCTGGGGCTTGAACTGGCAAAATATGTAAACAACATTGCTACAGTAGGAAAACTGGTTCCGTTGGTTCTGTTCATCGCAGTGGGTATCTTTTTTATAGATGGGAGAAATTTTCAGCCTGTCATCCCGGAGGGGATTACAGCAGGAAAGTTTTCCGAGTCTGCGATCCTGATTTTTTATGCGTTTACTGGATTTGAGGCCATCTCAACTGCTTCAGAGGATATGGACAATCCTAAGAAAAATATTCCCATCGCAATTGCAGTATCCATTGGCTGCGTATCTCTGATCTATTTTATGATCCAGTTTGTGAGTATCGGAATTTTAGGCACAGGCCTGCATGGAACAAAGACTCCGGTAGTAGATGCGATGGCTTCCACCATTCTCGGAAATGCGGGTGGAATCATTGTTACAGCCGGAACGCTTGTATCCATTGGAGGGATCAACGTGGCATCTTCTTTCCTGACACCGCGCGGCTGCCTGGCGCTGGCACAGAGAGGGATGCTTCCTCCTATTGTTGCGAAAAAGACAGAAAAGGGAACTCCGGTCGCAGCAATTTTAATTACAGCCGTACTGGTGATTCCTATTGCATTATCAGGTACATTTACACAGCTGGCAGCGATCAGCGTTATTTCAAGATTTACACAGTATATTCCCACCTGCCTTTCTGTCATTGCATTCAGACGGCGCGGCATGAAATCGACATTCCGTATTCCTTTTGGATATACGATTCCGGTTCTGGCAACGATCGTAAGCGCATGGCTCCTGCTGAATGCAGATGGAAAGAAACTGATCATTGGACTGGGCGCGATGATCATTATTGCACCGCTTTATTTTGTGATGAAAAACTATAATCAAAAACATGGGTATGAGTTTAAGGACGCAGAATAGAAGGTTGAAAAAATAAAAAAAATAGTTGACAACTCTTTCCGGCTGAGCTATAATACTCGTTGTGTTCAAGAGAACGCGCCTCTAGCTCAGCTGGTAGAGCAGTAGACTCTTAATCTATTTGTCCAGGGTTCGAGTCCCTGGAGGCGCATTAAAAGGTCTGATTTTGCAGATATTGGAAGCTGCGGGGTCGGACTTTTTTTGTGTTTTGAAATTACAATAAGCAGTCCGGCTATTTTTTCTTTTTGCTTCCCAGCGCCTTTTGGGCCTCCTTGAAGGAACGGCTGAGCCGCAGCGCTTTGCGGTCCAGATCCGGGCGGTCACAGGTTGCCTGCTGGAGCTTCTTGAGAATGGATGGAGGAAGGGGCATAGGATCACCGTCTTTCTTAAAAATTTAATCAGGCATATATAGCAGATATATAAGTGCCCCGGCATCTGGATGCAGAATCAGATCAGCATCCGAACGCCGGGGCATTTTTGGCCTTTTCCATCCGGGGATATGGTATTGTTATCCGCAGATAGCGGCCGCGGATGATAAAGGGAAAAGCATCCTTTTGGGGCCTTTTACACTTTATCATATGCAGGCACATTCCGTCCCGCAACCAGCTTGCAGATAGGATTACCCATGGAAGAGAATTTCTCCTCATATTCTGTCATTACATTTCCTTCGTTCATGGAGTCGTGATGGAGGTCAAAGGTGTGCGCCTTGATCTGCCATCCGGCCTCAGGGATGGCTTCCAGAGAATAGTCAAACAATCCCCGGTTGTCGGTTTTAAACTCAATTACTCCGTTTTTTGCCAGAATCAGGTCATATACAGCCATAAAATCCGGAGAGGTAAGCCGGCGTCTGGCGTGGCGGTCCTTGGGCCAGGGATCGGAGAAGTTTAAGTAAATGCGGTTTACCTCGCCGGGGGCAAAGTATTCCGCCATGGCCTTTGCATCAATGCACAGGAAATAAATATTGTCTAATTCCAGCCCGGCTCTTTTCTGCAGGCCGCGCAGCAGCACGCTGGAATACCTCTCGATTCCGATGTAGTTGATATTCGGATTTTTCTGAGCCAGCTCCATGATGAAACGTCCCTTTCCCATGCCTACTTCGATTTCAATGGGATTGTCGTTTCCAAATACCTGGTTCCAGCTGCCTTTATGGAGCGCCGGCTCCTGGATGACATAGGGGCTTGTGGAAATGGCTTCCTCTGCTCCTGGGATATGTCTTAAACGCATAAATGTGTGTCCTCGTCTTTCTGAAAAACTTCAAAATAAAAAGCAATCGGACTCATTTTAACATTCAAACGGTGTAAATGCAACTGCCAAAGGCCTGAAATCAGGGGAAGCGCCAGGCGGGCGGGAGGGAAAATCATACAGGTATGACATTTGTCACGGGAAAATGACAAATGCAATGGATTTTTTGCTTAAATCCGTGACAATGGACAGCTGTTTTCACGATGCAAAACTGCTACAATCAAGTCAAGTGATCAGGCAAGGAGGGAACGGTTATGAAGTATGTGGTATTAGTAAGCCACGGGACATTTGCACAGGGGCTGCACAGCGTTTTAAAAATGCTGGCAGGAGGAGACCGGGCGGATGTGCTCAGTACAGGCATGGAGGACGGAATGGGGGCTGATGTATTTGCGGAACGGTTTAAGGAAACCATTTCTCCCATTGGAGATGAGGATGAGATCATCCTTCTGGCGGATATTATAGGAGGCTCGCCTCTGACGAATGCCCTGGATGTGGCGGCAAAGGCCGGAATGCTGGACAGGACACGGGCCTATGGCGGAATGAATCTTCCCATGGCTCTGACGGCTGTCCTGATGAAGGATACGGTGGATAAAGATACACTTGAAATGAGTATGCTGACCGAGTCAAAGAATGCCATGGCTCGGATGGAACTGCATACAGAAGAAGACGGTGAAGACGATATTTAGTACAGCAGCGCACATTTTTAGTAGGAGGATATAAAGATGTCAGTATCATTTGTAAGAGTAGATGACCGCATGATCCACGGCCAGACCTGCACCAGATGGGCGATGGAATACCCCTGTGACGGCCTGGTGGCAGTCAATGACACAGCGGCTTCCAATCCCGTATTAAAGGCGGCATATAAGAGCGCATCCGGAAAAAAGACCTTTGTCTGGACGATGGAAGAATGGAGACAGAAATGCCAGAAGGTGCTGGACAGCAAGGATCGGTATTTCCTGATTACCAAGAACCCGGTGGATATGAAAAAGATCCTGGTAGACCAGGGGTTTGATCCGGGAGTAAAGGATGTGATCATCGGCCCCTGTAATGACCGTCCAGGAACCGTAAAACTGGGAAATAACCAGTCCATCACGCAGGAAGAGGCAGAGGCATTGGAGGCTGTTATGAAGGCAGGATACAACGTGGAGTTCGCTCTGCTCAAGGACGAAGCAATCGGAAACTGGACTAAATTCAGAGGGCAGTTCGGCTTCTGACATACTCACGGAAAGGTGGTAATCTATTATGGAAATCAGTATGATACAGGCAATTCTGCTGGGCTTTTGTGCCTGCTTAGCCAGTATGCCCGGTATGGGAGGCACATCTTTTGGCAACTACACCCTGGGACGTCCTCTGGTAGCAGGTCTTGTGGTTGGCCTGATCCTGGGCGACATTCGGACGGGTATTATCGTGGGAGCCGCCATTCAGGTCATTTATATCGCACTGGTAACGCCCGGAGGCACCGTATCCGCAGATGTACGGGCTATCAGCTATATTGGTATTCCCCTTGCCATATGCGCCATTAAGGGTATGGGGCTGGATCCTTCTTCCAAGCAGGCTATGGATATGGCGGCTGCCCTGGGCGCTGCAGTAGGCACTCTGGGAACTGTGCTTTTCTACGGAACTGCCACCATGAACCTGATCTGGCAGCACATAGGATGGAAGGCAGTGGAAGAGGGAAATTTTAAGAAACTATATGTAGTTGATATGGGGCTTCCGTGGATTTCCCATTTTGTATGCTCTTTTCTTCCCACTGTAATTATCACCATGGCAGGCTCCAGCATGGTAGACCTGATGAAGGCATATCTTCCCATGGACGGAATCGCCATGAAGACGCTCTTTACTGTAGGCAGCCTTCTTCCGGCAGTAGGTGTGGCTATTCTGTTAAAGCAGGTTATTACAAAAACAGTTGATTTTCTGACATTTTTCTTTGGATTTACCCTGGCAGCCTGCATGGGCGTAAACCTGATCGGCGCAGCCCTGATCGGCGGATTCTTCGCAGTGATTAACTATAAGATTCAGATGCTCAAGACCATGCGCCCAGCAGCGGCAGGTCCTGCATATGACGACGATGAGGAGGAGATATAGAATGAAAAAATTATCAGCAAAAACCTTAAAAAAATCCTTCCTTTCCTGGTATTATGGCCATCTGACCTGTTTCTCCCAGGAGCATATGCAGACCTTTGGATATCTGTGCTCCATGGTTCCGGTAGTAGAGGAACTTTATGAAACAAAGCAAGAGCAGAAAGAGGCTTTAAAAACCTACAGCGCATTCTTTAATACAGAACCCCAGATCGGCACACTGGTCGTAGGCATGACGGCGGGTCTGGAGGAGGCCAAGGCAAATGGGGAACCCATTGACGGAGAAACGATTAACGGTATCCGGGCCGGACTTATGGGACCGTTGGCCGGTATCGGCGATTCTCTGATCGTAGGCACCCTGATTCCCATTTTGCTGGGCATTGGACTGGGGCTTTCTGGAAATGGATCGCCTCTGGGAGCGATTCTCTATATCGTAGTATGGAATCTGCTGATGTTTTTTGGTATGCGCTTTATTTACTACAAGGGGTATGAGATGGGAGGTAAAGCGGTAGAACTGCTGGTAGGTCCCCAGGCCCAGGCTATCCGGGAATCCATCGTAATGATCGGAACTATGGTGATTGGAGCTGTTGCAGCCAGCTGGATCAACATAAACACCGCTTTTGTGATACCAGGAGGCATCACACTTCAGAGTACGCTGGATTCCGTTTATCCCAGGTTTCTGTCTGCAGCAACGGTGGTATTTTGCTGGTGGCTGATGACAAAAAAGAAGATTTCTCCTACGATGGTCATGCTGATTTTGGTAGCGGTTGCATTTGCAGGCGTTCTTCTTGGTTTCTTTGATCCGGGACTGAGCTATTAAGTTCTGGCCTTTCGGCAGAAATAACACTGTCCGGAAGGCCTTTTGTATTTTAACGGATAAAAGCCTTTTCAAGAAACTCCGGGAATGGTATGATCAGAAAAAGAAGCTGCATTTGGAAGGGGGGCGTGAAAATGACCATGGAAAAGACAGCAAAGATATGGGCGGGAGCGGCGCTGGCAGCGGCTGTCGTGATGATTGCAGCCACCTTCAGTATCGTTTTCGGACAGTCGGGGAGGGAAAAGGGCGGACGTGTCTTTGGCGCGGTCTATATGACCATGAATAACCCTTTCTATGAAATCGTAGACGATGAGATACGGGGGGTGCTGGAAAGCCGGGGAGATATGCTGATTACAAGAGATCCGGCTCTTTCGGTGGAAAAGCAGACAGAGCAGATCGAGGAAATGATCGACCGGCGGGTATCTGCTGTTTTTGTGAATCCCGTAGACTGGAAAGCCATAGGCCCTGTGGTTGAAAAGGCAGAAAAAATGGGGATACCAGTCATTGCTGTAGACAGCGATATCTATGATGACAGCTATGTGTCCTGCACAGTGACTACAGACAATTATCAGGCCGGAGTGCTCTGCGCCAGACATCTGCTAAAGAGCAGGGATGATGCAGAGGTGATTCTTCTGACTCACAGCCAGACGAAATCCGGCATAGACCGGATACAGGGTTTTAAGGATACCTTGGAAGGAAGGGAGGGATTTGAGATCCTGGCGGAAAGAGACTGCCTGGGACAGCTGGAGATTGCCATGCCGGTTATGAAGGAACTGGCAGAAGAATATCCCCAGGCAGATGTGGTGATGTGTTTAAATGATCTGGCGGCCATGGGAGCCATGGCTGCTTTGGAGGAACTGGGGATGACAGGGAAAATGGCAGTCTACGGGGTAGACGGTTCTCCTGACGGAAAATCTATGATCGCAGAGGGAATCATGACAGCGACAGCGGCCCAGTTCCCTAGACAGATCGGGCGTGAGGCGGCGTTGGCAGCCTATGATATTCTGGATGGAAATTTGGCAGAGAAAGTGATCCAGATTCCGCCCTGCCTCATTACGGAAAGCAACCTGGAAAAATATGGAATAGACGGCTGGCAGTAGGAGGGGATTGAATATGAACAGGGAAAAAGCAGTGAGCGGACTGCAGATAGCCATGTATATGTTAAACCTGGCCGCGGTATGTCTGGTGGCAGGCATCATGAGCTTTAGCCTGAAGGCGATCGTCCGTTCCATGGATGCCCTGAGCTTTCTGGAAATGATTCAGGCCAGGCCCTGGCGTCCGGAAACCATTCTGCTGACGGCTGTCTGCGCGTATCTCTTTCTGGTGTTTTTGAGCACGCTGCTTCAGCAGCGGGAGGAACGGCCGGGTGCATTAAGAACCTGGCTGTTGGCAGGAGAGACGGCGGCCTGTGTGGCTGCCACGGCAGCTATGGGAATGAATTATGATGGACTGGTGCTTTTAGTAGTGGCTGATCTGATTCGGGGCCAGAAGGGCAGCCGCCAGAAACTGATTCTGGGGATTGCAGTAGTGGCGCTGTATACAGTGCTCAATTATAATCTTGCAGGAAGATGGCTGGGAATGGTGTCCTGGGACGCTTTCTTAAGCTGTTACCAGAGCAGCGCCCAGATCTGGCTTCGGGGGCTTCGCAGCCTGATTACTTCTGTTAATCTGGCCATGTTCATTTTATATATGACTATTCTGATCCAGGGAGAATACAGGGAAAGGGCCAGGATCCAGCTTCTATATGAACAGCTGGAATCGGCCAATGAACAGTTAAGAAACTATGCCATGGAGGCAGAGCGCAATGCAGAAACCAGAGAGCGCAACCGCCTGGCAAGAGAGATTCATGACACGCTGGGCCATGCTCTGACCGGGATCGTGGCCGGAATCGATGCCTGCATTACCATGCTGGATTATTCTCCAGAGGCCACCCGAAGCCAGCTGGAAAAGGTTGGAACTGTAGCTCGCCAGGGCATTACCGATGTGCGCCGGTCCGTGAGCAAGCTGCGGCCGGATGCTCTGGAAAAGCTTCCGCTGGAGGAGGCGCTGCGGACGATGCTGGAGAATATGGCCTCCGCCTCCGGGGTGAACATATCCTTTGAGAATCAGGTACGCCCTCTGAAGTTTCACGAAGACGAGGAAGAGGCGGTGTACCGGGTGATACAGGAGGCTTCCACCAATGCCATACGGCACGGCCATGCTGCCCGGATCAGTATCTGCATTGCGAAAAAGGATCAGTGGCTGACGGTGCAGGTAAAGGACAACGGCTGCGGCTGTGAGAAGGTAGAAAAGGGCTTTGGGTTAAAACACATGGAAGAGCGGTTAAAACTGTTAGGCGGAAAATTATCCTGGGACGGCAGCCGCACAGGATTTGTGATCCGGGCGGAGATACCGATCCGGTGGGGAGAGGGGTATAGTTCATAATGGATGGAAAGATAAAAATTGTAATTGCAGATGATCAGGAGCTGATCAGGGAAAGCCTTAAGATCGTCCTGTCGGCCAACCCGGATATGGAGGTCACGGATACAGTGGCGGATGGAAGAGAGGTGATCCGCTCTGTGCGGGCCTGCAGGCCGGATGTGATCCTGATGGACGTGAGAATGCCGGAGATGGACGGCGTTTCCTGCACCAGGATCATTAAGGAAAATTATCCTCAGATCAAGATTATTATACTGACTACCTTTGATGATGACGAGTATGTATATAATGCGCTGAAATACGGGGCCAGCGGCTATCTGCTCAAAGGTGTTTCCATGGCGGAGCTGTCTTCGGCGATTCGTACCGTTCACAGCGGGAAGGCCATGATCAATCCCGATGTGGCGGTAAAGGTAGTGCGGCTCTTTTCGCAGATGGCTCAGAGCAATTACGGTATTCGTGTGGACAGCCGTATGGTGGAAGAGATTGGAAAGACGGAATGGAAAGTGATCCAGCAGGTGGGCTACGGACGATCCAACAAAGAGATTGCCGCAGCCTTGAATCTGTCTGAGGGAACGGTGCGCAATAATCTAAGCTCTATTTTAAGTAAGTTGGAGCTGCGGGATCGGACTCAGCTTGCAATCTGGGCGGTACAGACAGGAGTGACGACCAGACAGCTATAGAATATGGCCGCTGAAAGGTTCGGATGAGTGCTGTCATGGGGGCGGTTCGGCCGGTTTTCCCTGGGGGGAGGGAAAATCTGAGAACACCGCAGATGGGAGGACGGGAGATGAAGAAAAAGGGTAAAGATCAGAAAGCGTTTCCAGGTGCAGCCTCGGCGGCAGCTTCGGCGCTGCTTCTGACCGTCATGGCGGCTCTGGTGTTCTGCAGCATACGGAACAAAGAAGAGGGTCAGGTTCTGCGCTTTGGGATGTGTGCGGAAAGCTACTGGGACGTTCCGGTAGGAAACTGCTATCAGATCGTGGATGATGCCATTGCCCGGTTTGAAAAGGAGCATCCGGGGGTGAAGGTGGAATACGTCAGCGGCATACGCAGGGATGCCTATCCGGAATGGCTGGCAGAGCAGGTTCTTCTTGGTACGGAGCCAGATGTATTTATGATTCCCAAAGGGGAATTTGATACACTGGCAAGCCTTGGGGTTTTGCAGGAACTGGATGGAATGATCCGAAGGGACGGCGGTTTTTCATCCCAGGCATATTATTCGGGAGCCTACGAATATGGGAATATATCCCAGAAACAGTATGCTCTGCCTTATGAAAGCGTTCCTACTCTGATGTTTGTGAACAAGACCTTTCTGGAAAGGGAGGGAATTGATATGCCAAAGGATGACTGGACTAGCGAGGAATTTCTGGATATCTGCAGACAGGTCACAAAGGATACAGATGGGGATGGGATTCTGGATCAATTCGGCTGCTATGATTACAGTTGGCAGGATGCAGTGTATGCCAATGGAGCCGCCCTTTTTGATTCGGATGGAAAATATGCCTATTTTTCAGATGTACGGGTAGAGGAGGCTCTGCGCTTTGTCCAGGAACTGAATGGATTAAACCATGGATTTTTTGTGACTTCCAGAGAATTTGATCTGGGAAAAGCGGCCTTTATGCCTCTGGCCTATTCAGAATACAGAACGTATAAGCCGTATCCCTGGAGGATTAAGAAGTATTCTGACTTTGAATGGGATTGTGTGAAAATGCCTTCGGGGCAGGAGGGAGAGAGCCGGACAGAACTGGATACCCTTTTGATGGGGATTGGAAGCCGCAGCAGCCGGAAGGAACTGGCATGGGAATTTTTAAAAGAGCTCTGCTATGAGGGAGAGACGCAGAGGCAGCTTTTGGAGGATTCTCAGGGAGTGCCGGTGGTAAAAACTGCCCTTCTGACTAAAGGCGGTAGGGAACAGGGCCAGATGGATTTTGAAATTTTAGACCAGGTCATGGGGGAAGCAGTGGCAGCCCCTCATTTTGGAAAATATCCTGAAGCCATGAAACGCGCCGACAGCGAGGTGGAACGGATCCTTTTGGGGGAAGCCTCCATGGACAGCGGGCTTTTAAAACTGCAGCGGGAAATGATGGCGTTTTTGAAGGAATAGGCGTTTGCAGGCATCCAATGAGCAAAAGAACGGGAGGAAGAAAAATGAATAGAGAAACATATCGCATTGTATTCAGCGACATTGACGGTACGCTCTTAAACAGCAGCAATCAGGTTCCGGATTCAGCAAAGCGGGAGATCAGACGTCTGTACCGCGGCGGCGTGCCGTTTGTGCTGGTGTCAGCCCGTATGGCTTCGGCCATGACTCATATCAGGCAGGAGCTGGGAACGGGAGGCCCTATGGTGTGCTACGGAGGGGCGCTGGTTTTGGATGAGGAGGGAAGGACGATCTATAGCTGTTCTATGCCCCTTTCCCTGGCTCTGCCTGTTAAAAGGGAAATGGAAAATCGTTTTCCCGGGCTGTGCTGCAGCGTTTATGGCGGCGATATCTGGGCGGTAGACTGCCGTCAGGACGAGCGTGTTGCCCATGATGAGCGCATAACCGGCACAAAGGCCGTAGAGCAGGCAGCAGATTCAGGTATTTTTGAGAACACGGGAGTCCACAAGCTTCTGTACATGGGCGATCCGAAGGAGATCCACGCCGCCAGTCTCTGGCTGAAGGAGCATATGCCCCAGATAAATGCCGCCTGCTCTTCCCCTAATTATCTTGAGGTTATGAAAGCAGGCGTGGGAAAGGCACAGGGGATGGAGGCAGTCTGCCGTCATCTGGGGATAGACTGCCGGCAGGCGGTTGCTTTTGGAGACGGCTATAATGATCTGGATATGCTGTGCGCCGCCGGCCGCGGATATGCCATGGCAAATGCTCCTGAGGGCGTTCGGGCCGCAGCTCCTTATGTCACAAAAGCCAATGATGAGGATGGAATAGCCTTTGCATTGAGAGAGTGCTTTCCTGAGGCGGCCCGGATCTGAACTGAATCCAACGTTAAAATCCTTCCGATTCCTAGTGCAATTTCAAGTAAAGTAAGGTATAATATGGTCACAGAAAGTTTTTGCGGAAATCCGCTTACACGAAGGAGGAAGGCATATGTCAAATCTGGAGCATACCACCAGCTGGCAGCAGATCCAGCAGGGGGTCAGAGAGGCAGAACGTTTGATCGTTAATAAAAATTACAATCTTGTGATGGTAAAAGCGAGACAGACCTTAGAGTGCATGGTGCGCTGTATGGCAGAGAGGGCCTGCCTGGTAGAGGGAGATTTATCAGACACCATCGACCAGCTCTATGAGGGAGGATGGATCGATAAGCAGACCAAGGATAATTACCATACAATCCGTATTCTGGGCAATAAGGCGGTTCATGAAAATGACAATACGGCTTATAATGCCGATCAGGCCTATCAGTTGCTGACCCAGGAGGTCCACGCATTTTCCCATGATGTAAATGCGCCCAGAGGGGGGCGCAGCCAGAGACCTCCTGTTTCCAGGAGCAGTCAGGAGCGGGCCTTTGCAAGAGGAGAAGAACGGATGGCTCAGAGAAGGGCTCCAAGGAATCAGGTTTCGGGCAGCCGCACAGGCAGCCGTCATACCGGCCAGGGCCAGAGAGGTCAGGCAGGCCGTTCCGGTTCCGGCCAGAGAGGCGGAAATGTCCACCGGAGAAAGCGCAGGAGGGTGTCGCCGTTATTTTATTTATGGCGTCTTTTGATTCCTGTTCTGGTGGTAATTTTCCTTATTGTGGTGATCCGCATGATGCGCCCGGCTCAGGACGATACAAAGAATACCGTGGTTTCCACCGAGAGCGTAACCACGTCTGAAGCGATGACGGAGAGCGCTTCTGAAACAGAATCCGAGAGTGCTGTGGAGACCGAACCGGAGACTGAGCCGGAGGCTGATGTTTATGTGGTCGCCGGAAACAGTGTGAACGTCCGCACAGAGCCGTCTACCAGCAGCCGCATCCTGGTTCAGCTGGCCCATGGAGCGGAAGTGAATTATGTAAAACGCTACAACAATGACTGGACCGTCATAAATTATGACGGCCAGGAAGCCTACGTTTCCAGCAAGTATATCGAAAAAAAGACGCCGGAAACAGAAAGCGCCCCGGAAACGGAACATGGGGAAGAGACGCAGGCCCAGAGCAGCCAGGCTCAGTAAAACTGTCAATAACCGTCGGACAATGGAGAACCCGTTGTCTGGCGGTTATTTTAGTTGTCCCCTTTGTATAAAAAACAATAAAATTTCCAAATATTGTATGAAAAGAGATAAAAAAACAGAATGCTGCTAAAATTGATTAAAAATTCTCTTGCGTTATCAAAGTAAAGTGTATATAATGCCATGGTAAAATGTGAATGGGAGCAATTATTTTCCAGGATATGCTCTTGTATTCACTGCCTCATCTGAAAAGCAAACAAAAAGAAAAAGGAGAGTACACAAGATGAAGAATTTGAAAGTCAAAAGTAAATTGCTGCTTGGATTTGGTATACTGATATTTCTGATGCTGGGCGTCTCGCTCTCATCCGTTATCGGACTGAGAGCATTAAACAGGGAGAATAATACTCTTATCAAAAAGACGCTCGCCAATACCAACTATGTTTGGGAAATGAGAAGGAATCTCATCTCCGAACAGAGATATGAACTGATGGCGTTTGCTGAGAGCGATCTGGGCAGTATAAAAAACAATCTGGATATGGCACAGCAGGAAGTTGACAAAAATACGTCCCTTTTGGAAGAATATAAGAAAAACTACCGCGTAGATAAAAGTAAGGTAGATCAGCTGGAGAAGCTTTTTGAAGAAGAAGCCGCCCCAAGACAGAAGTTTATGAATCTGCTGTCACAGGGAACAGAAACCGGCAATACGGAGGCATATGCCCTGTTTGAGAATGAATTTAAACCGCTGCTGGATGATCAGGCGCAGCTGCTGTCTGATATTGGAAACGAACAGATCAGCCTGGCGGAGGCTCAGACAAAAAAAGCGGCAGTTACATATTATAAAACGCTGGCTGTGACAGTAGGTCTTATTGTGATTGCGCTGGTTGTCAGCGTGATCGTTATAAAAAAACTGGTAAAGGGGATTACGGCTCCCCTTGCGGAGATTGAGAACGCTACTAATTCCCTTTCCCGCGGTGATTTTGATGTTCAGATCACTTATGACAGTAAAGATGAGTTTGGAAAAACCTGTAAAAATATGCAGAACAGTTTTTCAGCGCTGAAAGTCATCATTTCTGATATATCGGCTGTGCTGGGCGCATTGAGCAAAGGTGACCTTACAACCGGAGTATCGGTAGAGTTTCCGGGACAGATGCGGGAAATTGCCGTTTCTATTCAAACATTAACAGCAAACTTAAATGAATCGATGCGTTCCATCCAGGAGTCTGCAAACCAGATCAGCGCGGGAGCAGATCAGGTTTCCAGCGGAGCGCAGGCTCTGGCTCAGGGGGCAACAGAACAGGCCAACAGCGTAGAGGAATTGTCTGACGCGATTTCGGAGGTTTCCGGCCAGGTACAGGCCAATTCAGAAAATGCAGAAAAGGCCAATGCGCTTGCAGCCGATTCTGGAAAGGTGGCACAGTACACGTTGAAGGATATGAATGAGATGATCTCAGCCATGCGTGAAATTTCCACAAACGCGGAAGATATAAAAAAGGTTATTAAGGTGATTGATGATATTGCATTTCAGACCAATATTCTTGCGCTCAATGCGGCGGTAGAGGCTGCAAGAGCCGGATCTGCAGGAAAGGGATTTGCAGTGGTTGCGGATGAGGTGAGAAATCTTGCAGGAAAGTCCTCTGAGGCAGCAAAAGGAACTACAGAACTTATTGAAAGCGCGCTTACCGCGGTTTCTCATGGAGAAAAAATTGCAGAAAAGACAAATACTGCTTTTGAGGAACTGGCCCGAAAGGTGCAGGAAGTGGTAGAAACCATTGGGGAAATTTCCAGTGCATCCAGAGAGCAGGCAGACGCGATCCGGGAGATTACGGCCGGGGTGGATCAGATTTCCTCGGTTGTCCAGATGAATTCTGCAACCAGCGAAGAAAGTGCGGCGGCCAGTGAAGAACTTTCCGGCCAGGCAGGCGTGCTCAATGATCTGGCGAGACAGTTCCGTCTTGCGGCGAATCCGTCAGATTCGGGAAATGCAGCAGATCATCTTTTCGCTCCGGAAAATGATTTTAAAGAGCCGGGATACGATCCGGGGGATGAGAAATACTGAATATAGATGCTTTTGAGGGCGCAGATGACGTTTGTTCATCTGCGCCCTGCTTGCAGAATAAATCAAAAACGAAGACAAAGCATATGGCCTGCAGTATGCCTGATATGTACATAATATTGAACATAATGCACAAAAATACGGGGTGGAGTTTGGCAAAAACGCGGATCCATCTCTTTTTTGTTCTGCATACACTTAAAATTTATTGTTAAAAATATATTTATTTTACAAAATGCCACTGGTATTTTTGAAAAAAAGTAGTATCATAATGGGATATGAAACGGACTTTTTCAGGAAAGATCCGGGAAAAGGAGGAGCAAGGCATGGATACAGTGATCGACCGATTATCGGATATTGAAAAGGCCGCCGGCTCTGTCATGGACGATGCGGGAGTCAGAAAAAAGGCTCTGGCAAAGGAAATGGAAGAGAAAACGGCGGCTTTTGATCAGGAGCTGGAGCGAAAGACCGCAGAGCGCATTTCGCAGATTCAGGAACAGATGGAGCGGGAGATGCAGGAGGAGCTTGACAAACAGGCCTCAGACGCCAAAGCGGCCATCGCCCGGCTGGAGGAGACCTATGAAAAACATCATAAAGCGTATGCGCAGACACTCTTCCAGAATATGATAAAGGAGTAAGCCTATGGGAAGCCTGATCAGTTACAGCGGCATTTCCACGAAGGTAAGGGCCATGGAGCGGTGGCGCATCCGGCCGGAGCAGTTTGAGGCCATGGCGGCTCTGGAGAGTGTGCCGGAGGCGGTGCGTTTTCTGCGCTCCATTCCTCCCTATGAGGAGATCTTTTCCGGCGTGGAAGATAAGGAACTGCACCGGGGAAGGATTGAGCAGCTGCTCAACCTGGCACAGTACAGGGATTTTGCCCGGCTGTATCAATTTGCCAACATCAAGCAGAGGCGGTTTCTGGATCTGTATTTCATGCACTATGAGATTGGTATCTTAAAGACCTGCCTGCGCAATGGAGCCGGAAGGCGTGAGGCTGCCCAGGATCTGTCGGGCTTTAAGGAGTTCTTTGACCGCCACTCCTCTCTGGATCTGGTGCAGCTTTCGCAGTGCCGTTCCATTGACGAGGTGATTGCGGGCATTAAGGGCAGCATTTACTACGGGCCTCTTTATGCACTGCGCCAGCAGGGAAACGCTACCCTTCCTGCCTGTGAGACTGCGGTGGATATGCTGTATTTTAAGACGGTGTGGAGGATCAAGGACAAATATCTCTCCGGCCATGAAAGAAAGGATCTGACCCAGTGCTTTGGAACGAGGATGGATATGCTGAACCTTCAGTGGATCTGCCGCGCCAAGAAGTATTATCACCTGCCGGAGGGAGACATCTATGCATTGATTATCCCTATCAGCCTTCATCTGAAAAAGAAGGAGATCCAGGCCATGGCTCAGGCAGAGGAACTGGAGCAGGTTTATGCCGTGATACGAAACAGCTGGTACGGACGCCTTGACATGGGCAGTCTGGAAAACGGACAGAGTCTGGAAGGCCCTGCCAGGGAGATCGTGGACAGGATTTATGAGCTGACCAGCCGTAAGGAGCCTTATTCTGCGGCTGCACTCAATTCTTATCTTTATTTTAAGGAACGGGAGATCGAGAAGATCATCACTATCATCGAGCGGATTCGCTACGGAGTGGCGGCGAACGCATAAAGGGGGTTTTACGACGTGATCGAAAAGATGAAATTCTTGAGTATTACCGGCCCCAGAGAGGACATTGACCGGGTAGTGGACACATACCTGTCCCGCTATGAAATCCACTTGGAAAATGCCCTTTCCGAGCTGAAAACGGTAAAAAACTTGAGACCATATATTGAGGCTAATCCCTATAAGGAGCAGCTGGCCTCAGCCAGAAATCTGATGGAGCGTTTCAGCGGAACGCTGCCGAAGATTCCTGCAAACCGGGGAGAATCCCTTCCTGGAATTAAGGAAGCGGCCTCCTTTGTGGAGCAGCTGAATGAAGAATTAAAAGAACTGACCAAAAAAAGGGAAGAACTGGCGGTTCAGATCCAGGCATTAAAGCAGTCCAAGGATCGGGTGGCCCCGTTTACGGAGTTAAATTACAGTCTGCGGGAGATCCTGGGCTTTAAGTTCATTAAATTCCGTTTTGGCCGTGTTACCAGGGAATATTATGACAAGATCAATAACTATGTGTACGATACCATTGATACGGTGATGTTTAAGTGCCTGGAGGATCCGGAGTATGTCTGGATCGTGTATTTTGTGCCGGATAAGCTGTCTGAAAAAATCGACGCCATCTATGCCTCCATGCACTTTGAGCGTGTGTTTCTGCCCGACGAGTACGAAGGTACGCCCTTAGAGGCAGAGCACGTGCTGGCGGACCGGATCCAGGCTTTAGAGGCCCAGGAACGGGAGGCCCAGGAAACGGTAAAAACGATTCTGGAGGAGAAGAAAGAGGAGCTTACAGGGGCCTGGATCCGTCTGGAGCGTTTCGGAGTCAATTTTGATGTGCGCAAGCTGGCGGCCTGCACCATGCACGCCTCCAACAACTTCTATATCCTCTGCGGATGGATGACGGAAAGAGATGCCAGGGCCTTCCGAAAAGAAATCGAGGAGGATGCGGATACGTTCTGTATCTTGGAGGACAACCGGGGGAATATTACAAGCACGCCGCCTACGAAGATGAAAAATCCGGGGCTTTTTAAGCCTTTTGAGATGTATGTGGAGATGTACGGCCTTCCCTCCTACAATGAAATCGACCCCACGGTTCTGATTGGAATTACCTATTCTGTTCTCTTTGGCTTTATGTTCGGAGATGCGGGACAGGGCCTTTGCCTTCTGATCGGCGGATTTTTGCTGTATCGTCTTAAAAAAGTCCGGCTGGCGGGCATTATATCCTGCTGCGGTTTCTTCTCTGTTATCTTCGGCCTGTTGTTTGGAAGTATCTTCGGCTTTGAGGATATCATAGACGCCCTGTGGCTCCGCCCCCAGGAGGCGATGACGGATCTGCCGTTTATCGGCCGGCTGAATACGGTGTTTGTGGCGGCGATTGCCATTGGCATGGGAATCATCCTGCTGTGTATGATCCTTAACATTATCAACAGCGTAAGGGCCCATGATACGGAAAAAATATGGTTTGACACCAACGGCGCGGCCGGCCTGGTATTTTACGCCGCTCTTGCTTCTGTGATTGTGCTGTATATGAGCGGGAACCCTCTTCCGGCTACGGCAGTGCTGGTGGTTATGTTCCTGATCCCGCTGGCTGTGATGTTCTTTAAGGAACCTCTTACCGCCATGGTGGAAAAGAAGGCCGAGAAACTTCACGGAGGGGTGGGAATGTTTATTACCCAGGGGATTTTTGAACTCTTTGAAGTGCTTTTAAGCTATTTTTCCAATACCCTTTCCTTTGTCCGGGTAGGCGCCTTTGCAGTGAGCCACGCGGCCATGATGCAGGTAGTTCTGATGCTTGCGGGGGCAGAGGCCGGCGATCCCAACTGGGGCGTTATCATCGGCGGGAATCTGTTCGTCTGCGGCATGGAGGGCCTGATCGTAGGCATCCAGGTACTCCGTCTGGAGTATTATGAACTGTTTAGCCGGTTCTACCGGGGCAGCGGGCGTGCTTTTGAACCTTATGGAAAAACAGAGAAAGCCTGAATCAAATCAATAGAAAAGGAGAAGCCATTATGAGTTTATTAGTTAAGATCACATTAAGCGCAGCGCTTATTTTAAGCACCATAGTTCCCTTTGGGGCATTTGCAATAGGAGAAAAGACGAGAGGACGATATAAGGTTGCTCTGGCAGTGAATCTTTTCCTCTTTTTCGGCACCATGATCGTTGCTGCCGTGCTGATGTTTGACGGAAATGCGTTCGCGGCAGAAGGGGCGAAAGAAACGGCTGCTGCGGTTTCCTCGGCGGCCGGAATGGGTTATTTATCCGCAGCGCTGGCAACAGGTCTTTCCTGTCTGGGCGGCGGTATCGCTGTATCTGCGGCAGCCAGCGCCGCTTTGGGAGCCATCAGCGAGGACAGCTCCATTCTTGGTAAATCCCTTATCTTCGTCGGTCTTGCCGAAGGTGTGTGTCTGTACGGACTGATCATTTCCTTTATGATCCTTGGTAAGCTCTGATGAAAATGTATCTGATCAGCGACAACATCGACACCTGGACCGGTATGCGGCTGGCAGGTGTGGAAGGGGCGGTCGTCCATGAGAGGGAAGAACTGAAACGGGAGATTGATAAGGTCCTGGCCGATAAAGACATTGGCATTATCCTGCTGACAGAGAAATTCGGCAGGGAATTTCCGGAACTCATCGATAACGTGAAGCTGGAGAGACGGCTTCCGCTGATTGTGGAGATCCCGGACCGCCATGGCACCGGCCGCAAGCCGGACTTTATCACCTCTTATGTGAACGAAGCCATCGGACTGAAGCTGTAAAGCGCGCCGCAGGGACGTTCAGGCGCATTTTCATAGAGAAAGCAGGTGAAGAGCATGACAACTGAGGAAAAACTGAAACATTTTCAGGAAATCTGCATGACGGATGCAAGGGAAAAAAGCGCCCGTATGCTGGATGACTGCGTCCGTGCGCTGGAAGCGGCTTTTGAGGAGCATAAGGCAGACGCAGAGCGCAGGGCCGCCATGCAGGAAGAAGCCCAGAGAGAGAAACTGGAGCGGGAAAAGAACAAAAAGCTTTCCATTGGCCAGCTGGATCAGAAGCGGGAGATCAGCCGCAGGCAGGAGGAGCTAAAGGATAAGCTTTTTGTGGAAGTAAAGGATATGCTGGCAAATTTTATGGAGACCAGGGAGTATCAGGAGCTTTTGGAAAAGCAGGTTCAGGCCGCAAAGGATTTTGCGGGCGACGAGGCTCTGATCATCTATATGGATCCTTCCGATGAGGATAAGGCCCGCAGACTGGCCCTTCACCACAATGTAACGGTGAAGATCAGCGAGTATTCCTTTAACGGCGGCATCCGTGCAGTGGTTCCGGCCAAGCACGTTCTGATCGACAGCTCCTTTGATACAAAGCTTAAAGAGGCCAGACACGATTTTACATTTGATTTGGGAGGTAAGTAAATGGCTAAGACAGGTGTGATCTACGGGATCAACGGCCCTGTAGTTTCTCTGGAGGGAGATCCCGGATTCCAGATGAACGAAATGGTGTACGTCGGCAGGGAAAATCTGGTAGGCGAAGTCATCGGACTTACCTCGGAAAAGACAACCATTCAGGTATATGAGGAAACCAGCGGCCTAAAGCCGGGAGAGACTGTTACCGGCACCGGCGCGCCTGTGTCCGTGACCCTGGCTCCCGGTATCTTAAACAATATATTTGACGGCATTGAGAGGCCCTTAAGCAAGATCGCCGAGCACAGCGGCTATTCCATCAGCCGCGGCATCAGCGTGGATGCCCTGGATACTTCCAGAAAATGGGATGCCCATATTACTGTAAAGAAGGGCGATCGCCTGATGCCGGGAACCATTATCGCAGAGGTGCCGGAGACACGGGCCATTGTCCATAAGGTCATGGTGCCGCCGGACATGGAGGGCTATGTGACAGAGGTGGTTTCTGACGGCCAGTATACCATCAATGAAATGCTGGTTCGGCTGCAGCTGATGGACGGCTCCGAACGGGAACTGACCATGACCCAGAAATGGCCCATCCGCGTGCCAAGGCCTACAGCCAGACGGTTCTCCGCCACCAGGCCCCTGATCACGGGCCAGCGGATTCTGGATACCATGTTCCCGCTGGCAAAGGGAGGCACAGCGGCCATTCCAGGCGGTTTCGGAACAGGAAAGACCATGACCCAGCACCAGATTGCCAAGTGGTCTGACGCGGATGTGATCATCTATATCGGCTGCGGGGAGCGCGGAAATGAGATGACCCAGGTGCTGGAGGAGTTTTCAGAACTGATCGACCCAAAGAGCGGCAATCCGCTGATGGACCGGACTACTCTGATCGCCAACACATCCAATATGCCGGTAGCGGCCCGGGAGGCCAGCCTGTACGCCGGGCTGACTCTGGCGGAGTATTACAGGGATATGGGCTATCACGTGGCTATTATGGCGGATTCCACCTCCCGATGGGCCGAGGCGCTGCGAGAGCTTTCCGGCCGTCTGGAGGAGATGCCTGCCGAGGAAGGGTTTCCGGCCTATCTGGCCTCTCGTTTGTCGGCTTTTTATGAACGGGCGGGCATGATGCGCAACTTAAACGGCACAGACGGTTCTGTGACCATCATAGGAGCCGTTTCTCCTCAGGGAGGCGATTTCTCCGAACCTGTGACCCAGAATACCAAGCGTTTCGTTCGCTGCTTCTGGGGACTGGACAAGAACCTTTCCTATGCCAGACATTTCCCGGCCATTCACTGGCTCACCAGCTACTCAGAGTATATAAACGACCTGTCGTCCTGGTACATGGACAATGTGGATCAGAAGTTCGTGGATTACCGCAATCGCCTCATGGCCCTGCTGACCCAGGAAAGCAGCCTGATGGAGATTGTAAAGCTGATCGGCTCCGACGTGCTGCCCGACGATCAGAAGCTGGTGCTGGAGATCGCAAGGGTGATCCGTCTTGGCTTTCTGCAGCAGAATGCATTTCACAAGGACGACACCTCTGTTCCGCTTAAGAAACAGTTTAAGATGATGGAGATCATTTTATATCTCTATAAGAAGTCAAAAACACTGATTTCCATGGGGATGCCTATGTCGGTGCTGAAGGAGGATCCCATCTTTGATAAGATCATTTCCATCAAATATGATGTTCCGAATGACCGCCTGGAACTGTTTGATGAGTACCGGGCGCAAGTGGACCGGTTCTATGAAAATGTAGTGGAGCGCAACGCATAAGGAGGATTCAGATGGCAGTTGAATATTTAGGTTTAAGTGAGATCAATGGCCCTCTGGTGGTTCTGGAGGGCGTTCAGAATGCGGCGTATGATGAGATTGTGGAAATGACTGTGGCAGGCAGCACAAAGAAGATCGGCCGCATTATTGAGATATACGGGGATAAGGCGATTATTCAGGTATTTGAGGGTACGGACGGCATGGCCCTGCGGAACACTCATACAAGGCTGACCGGACATCCCATGGAGATCGCCGTGTCTGCCGAGATGCTGGGGCGAACTTTTAACGGCATCGGTGAACCCATTGACGGTCTGGGCGACATCATTTCCGATGTGCGTCTGGATATCAACGGACAGCCATTAAATCCGGTGTCCAGAGAGTATCCCAGAAACTACATTCGTACGGGTATTTCCGCCATTGACGGCCTTACCACGCTGATTCGCGGGCAGAAACTGCCTATTTTCTCCGGAAACGGCCTTCCTCACGATCAGCTGGCGGCTCAGATCGTACAGCAGGCTTCTCTGGGGGAAGGCTCCGATGAAACGTTTGCCATCGTATTCGGAGCCATGGGCGTTAAGCATGATGTGGCGGATTTCTTTCGCAGAACCTTTGAAGAAAGCGGCGTGTCGGAGCACGTTGCCATGTTTATCAACCTGGCAAACGACCCGGTGGTGGAGCGCCTGATCACGCCCAAGATCGCCCTGACCCTGGCGGAATATCTGGCCTATGAGAAAGGAATGCATATCCTGGTGATTCTGACAGATATGACTTCCTATGCAGAGGCCCTGCGTGAGGTTTCCTCCTCCAAGGGAGAGATTCCGTCCAGAAAGGGGTTTCCGGGTTACCTATACAGTGATCTGGCCTCTCTGTATGAGAGAGCGGGCATTGTGGCAGGGCGTCACGGATCTGTGACCCAGATTCCCATTTTAACCATGCCCAATGACGATATCACCCATCCCATCCCGGATCTGACGGGCTATATCACAGAGGGGCAGATTGTGCTGGAACGGCAGTTAAACAGCCAGTCCATCTATCCGCCCATCAGCGTGCTGCCGTCTCTGTCCCGCCTTATGAAGGACGGAATCGGAGAAGGCTATACCAGGGCGGATCATCAGGACGTGGCCAATCAGCTGTTTTCCTGCTATGCCAAGGTGGGAGACGCAAGGGCATTAGCATCTGTTATTGGAGAGGATGAACTTTCGCCCACGGATAAGAAGTACCTGGAGTTCGGCAGAGAGTTTGAGAGCCGGTTTATCGGCCAGAGCCATTATGAGAACCGGTCTGTAACAGAGACGCTGGATATCGGCTGGGAGCTCCTTCGGATGCTGCCCAGAGAGGAACTGGATCGTATTGATACAAAGATCCTGGATCAGTTTTATGAGAAAAGGTGAGGTGATACAGTATGGATCCCAATACATTTCCCACCAAAGGAAACCTGATCGCGGCGAAAAATTCCCTGAAGCTTGCTGGTATGGGCTATGGCCTTATGGACAAAAAGAGGAATATCCTGATCCGGGAGCTGATGGGGCTGATCGATGAGGCTAAGGGAATCCAGTCGGAGATCGACGCTGTGTTTACCGCAGCCTACAAGGCGCTTCAGGAGGCCAATATCGAACTGGGGATCAATTATGTCCAGGAGATCGGTATGTCCATACCCATAGATGAGGGTGTGGGGATCAAGGCGCGCAGCATTATGGGGACGGAGATTCCTCTTGTCCGCCATGAGTCGGGACCCATGGAGGTGGCCTACGGCTTCAACAATACGTCTGAGTCTCTGGACATTGCCAGACAGCATTTTGAGCGGGTGAAGGAGCTGACTATTAAGCTGTCCATGGTGGAAAATTCTGCCTATCGGCTGGCAAACTCCATCAAAAAAACGCAGAAGCGGGCCAATGCCTTAAAAAACATCACAATTCCCCATTATCAGGAGTTGTCAAAGTCTATTTCTGACGCCCTGGAAGAGAAGGAACGGGAGGAATTTACCCGCCTTAAGGTCATAAAGCGGATGAAGGATTAAAGGGTGGGCAGCTATGGTGAAAAACCGCTGCAAAAGGCACGAAAAACCTTGACAAATCTTAGCAAAACAGATATAAATGATAGGGTATAAATTGACATTACCATCAGAACGGGATCCTGAATCTTACGCAGATGGGATCCGCCTCCCAAAGGAGCGCGGTTCTGTTTCAGGTTTCCCATCATCTAGGAGGAAAAATTGATGAATAAGACAGAATTAATCGCAGCAGTTGCTGAGAAGGCAGAGATTTCCAAGAAGGATGCTGAGAAGGCAGTTAAGGCGTTCACAGATGTTGTAACTGAGGAATTAGTAAACGGCGGCAAAGTACAGATCGTTGGCTTTGGCAACTTTGAGGTTGCTGAGAGACCTGCAAGAGAGGGAAGAAATCCCAAGACCGGCGAGGTTATGACCATCGCAGCTTCCAAGTCTCCAAAGTTCAAGGCTGGCAAGGCTTTTAAGGATGAGGTTAATAAATAATTCATGAGACTTGATAAGTTTCTTAAGGTCTCCCGTCTGATCAAGCGCAGGACCGTGGCAAACGAGGCCTGCGATGCAGGACGCGTCCTGGTCAATGACAAACCGGCCAAGGCCTCCTTAAATGTAAAGACAGGCGATATCATCGAGATCCAGTTTGGAGCCAGGGCAGTAAGAGCTGAGGTGCTGGATGTCCAGGAGACCGTTAAAAAGGATGATGCAAAGGAGCTGTTTAGGTATCTGTAAGAGCGGTTTCGCTTCGGTATAAAACAGGTCATCATACGGCTTGTGGTATAGAAATGCCCGCCTCCCCATATATTTATTTTAAGGGACTGCCCTTACGATGAATATATGGGGAGGTTTTTGTATGGAAGAAAAACTGGGCGCGGCAAGACCCCACCGTCTGACCATTCAGGACCGGAAACTGGCGGGGATTACCGGCGTATCGGACTGTGTATCCTTTGATGAAAATGAGGTGGTGCTGGATACGGATATGGGCCTTTTGACTATTCGGGGAAAGGATCTCCATGTGAACCGGCTTACCCTGGAAAAAGGGGAGGTGGATCTGGAAGGGACGGTGGAAAGCTTTGTCTACAGCTCCAACGAGGCCCTGCGCCGGTCCGGGGAATCTATTTTTACCCGGCTCTTTAAGTAGAGGAGGGAGCGTTTTGAGCGAGCGGATTTATTATGAGCTGCTGCTGACGGCCCTCAGCCTGATCACCGGCGGATGGCTGATGGCAGTGTATGACGGTTTTCGTTTCCTTCGTATCCTGATCCGGCATAATTCTCTGTTTGTGGGGGTCGAAGACTTTTTTTACTGGATCTACGCAGGGGGAGCGGTATTTATGCTGCTTTATGAGCAGAACAATGGGGCTTTTCGTTTCTATGCAGTAGCGGGGGTGTTTCTGGGGATGGTTTTTTACGACCGTTTTGTAAGCCGATTTTTCTTCCGGTGCTTGAAAAAGATACATAAATGGTTTAAAATGATAACAAAGGGCGTTCTCACCCGCTGAATGCCCGGTTTTGCAGAAATCAGGAGAGCAGTTCATGGGATCTTATGGAAGATCAAAGCGTGCAAGACGCGGCAAATGGGAGAATCGTATGGCGATCTTAGGCATAACTATGGTGGTCATTTCTCTTGCTGTGGCTGTAAACGCCAAGGGAGCTTCTCTAAGGCAGACAGAACTGGATTATCAGCAGAAGGAAGAGGAACTGACCCGCAAGGTGCAGGATGAAGAGAACCGCACCAAGGAGCTGGAAGAATACAAGGTCTATGTCCAGACCAAGCAGTATGCCGAGGAGGTAGCCAAGGAAAAGCTGGGTCTGGTAAACCCGGATGAGATTCTTTTAAAACCCAAACAATAGGGAGGATGTCGAAAATGGTCGAAGGATTTTCCCTTACAGCCAACTGAATACGACAGATATTTCCCCTCTGGTCCGCGTATACTGGATAAGAGATGGGCTTTTCAGGAGTACCAGGCCCATCCGCGCAGATTGGAGGGATTTTTTTGTTGTCAGGAAAACAGGAAGTAAGAGTGAGATCCGATGTGAATTATTATACGGCCAGAAAGCTAGAGGACATGGCACGCTCCATGGAACGGCTGGCAAAGGCCTTTGATGAAGGAATGGGAAAGGAGTCCGGCCTCACAAGAGACGACGGTCTGGCAGCCATGGAGACGTCGGCGGCCATGGTGTGCGGGGACTGCAGTCAGTGTGGGATCTACATGGACAGCCGGAGGGAGGACAGCTATTACCTCTACTACCTCCTTCGTGCCTTTGAACAGAAGGGGCAGATCGAAAAGGAGGATATGCCTAAGCTTTTTCAGGCTGACTGCCGTAAGAAGGAGGATTATCTGTCCCAGTTAAACCGCAGTCTGGCCCGCGCTACCATGAACCTTTCCTGGAAAAACCGTTTTTTGGAGAGTCGCGATGCTGTGGTGTCCCAGTTTCGGGAGATGTCCCTGATTCTGGGGGAGTTTTCCCATCAGATCGACCAGGCGGCGGATGTGACGTCCGAGTATGGATACATAATGAAAAAGCTGTTCCGCCGGTGCCATGTGGCGGTGGAAAATATGCTGATCCTGGAGTATGAGAGCGGACGCAGGGAGGCCTATGTGACGGCAAGAACCACCAATGGCAGGTGCATGACGGCAAAGGATGCGGCGGGTCTTATGGGAGAGGTGGTGCCGGGAACAAAATGGAATCCCGCAAGGGACAGCCGGAGCATCATTACAAGGCAGACGGGAACCGTCCGGTTTGAGGAGGAGGGAGAATATCAGCTGCTCTATGGAGCGGCCAGAGTACCAAGGCAGGGAGAGCGCTATTCGGGAGATAACTATACCTTTTGTGAGAGCCCCGGCAGTCAGGCGATGATCAGTCTTTGCGACGGCATGGGCTGCGGGGAGCAGGCGGGCCAGGAAAGCCGGCAGGTGGTAGAGCTGACAGAAGGGCTCCTGGAGGCAGGGTTCGGTCCCAGGGCGGCCTTTAAGCTGGTGAATACGGTACTTCTGCTTGCGGGGGCGGAGCAGCATCCGGCGGCGCTGGATGTAAGTTGTGTGGATCTGTATACCGGGGTGCTGGATGTGATGAAGCTGGGAGCTGCGCCTACCTTTGTGCTGGGCCAGGAGGGCGCTGAGGTGCTGGAGGCGGGTCAGGTGCCCGCAGGGATCCTGAACGGGGCGGAGCCGGTAATGCTTTCCAGAAAACTCTGGGACGGGGATCATGTGATCATGGTGACAGACGGGGTGTTGGACGCGCTGCCGGGAGAGGATAAGGAGCAGGCGATGTGTCAGTATCTGGAAAGCATGGAGTTTATGACGCCCCAGGAGATGGCGGAGCGGATTCTGGAGTTTGCCCTGTCCTTTGTGCCCGGAGCCAGAGATGATATGACAGTTCTTACGGCTGCCATCTGGAAGAAGGAGTGACAAAGCCTCTTAAAACTAAAAGGATTTTTGGAAAAAACTTGCCTTTGAACAGAAGAGCCGTTATAGTTAGAGCGTATGGAAAAATGATTTTCAATGATATACCAGGAGCAAAAAGAAACCATGGACAAGCTGACATACAGGGTCAGAGAGACCATTGAGGAACATCATATGCTGGAGCCGGGAGACCGGGTCATCGCCGCTCTTTCAGGAGGGGCTGACTCTGTCTGTCTTCTGAGCATTTTGACCCGGCTTCGTGAAAGCCTGGGCATCCGCCTGCGGGCCGTCCATATCCACCATGGGCTGCGGGGGGACGAGGCGGACCGGGATGGCCGGTTTGCCGCACAGATCTGCAGAGAACTTTCGGTGCCCTTTTCACTGATAAAGGCAGATGTAAAGGGACTGGCGGCCAGAGAGGGGCTGTCGCAGGAGGAAGCGGGGCGGATCCTGCGGTATGAGTGCTTCCATGAACAAGGAAAGAAATGGGAAAACGAGGCGTCAGAGGGAACGGAGGAACCGGGGAAAAGAGCTGCCGTTAAAATTGCGGTGGCCCACCACAGCAATGATCAGGCGGAAACCATTCTTCACAACCTGTTTCGCGGCAGCGGCCTTGGGGGATTAAAAGGGATTCCCTATGTACGGGGGAACGTGATCCGGCCCCTTCTGGATGTGAGCCGGGAGGACATAGTAGCGTATTTGATGGAACGGGGGCTTTCATGGGTGGAGGATTCCACCAATCATACAGATCACTATACCCGCAACCGCATCCGGCTTGAGATTCTTCCCGCTGTGGAGGAAAAGGTCAATCCCGGCGCAGGGGCTAATGTGCTGCGGATGGGAAAGCTGGCCGGAATGGCGGATGCGTATCTGAAGGAACAGTCCGCAGCGTGGATTAAGAAATGGACCTGGCAGACGCCAGAGGATAGGACAGGCTGTAAGATAGGGCAGGCGGCGGATGCAAAAGCTTCCCGCGCCCATTGCGTCTTTCTTCCGGAAGCGGCCTTTCGGGCCGCAGCTCCTGTGCTGCAGCTGTACGTTGTGATGGAGCTTTTAAAGCATCTGGCCGGGTCTGCGAAGGATCTGGGGCTGATCCATGCAGAAGCAGCACAGGCGCTGTTTGACCGGCAGCCGGGACGCCGAATCGAGCTTCCCTACGGGCTGGGCGCTGTCCGGGAATATGGTGGGATCCTTCTGGGACGCCAAACGGCTATTTTCGGTCTGGCATTGGATCCGTCTCCTGTACTGTCCCCCGTTTTTACCGTATTTCCTTACAAAAAAGGCGCGCCAATTCCTAAAAATATGTATACGAAATGGTTTGACTGTGATAAAATAAAGGGTACGCCCGTCATCAGAACCAGACAGCCCGGAGACTATCTGGCTCTTTCGGAGGGAGTCCACAAGCCCCTGCGCAGATATATGATCGATGAAAAGATCCCATCCGGGCTCAGGGACAGGATCCCCCTTCTGGCAGACGGAAGTCATGTGATGTGGGTGATCGGATACCGCATCAGCAGTGATTATAAGATCAGCGCGCTTACAGAACACGTATTTCAGGCAGAGATCCCGGCAGGCGACAGGCCGGCACTGCCCCGGAAAAAAGAAGAATATGAAAAGAAAACGGAGGATAAGACGATGGCAGATAAGATCCGTGTATTGCTCACAGAGGAAGAAGTGGAGAAGAGGATCAATGAAGTGGCAGAGATCATTAACAGGGATTACCAGGGAAAGGAGATCCATTTGATCTGTATTTTAAAGGGAGGCGTATTCTTTACCTGTGAACTGGCAAAGAGGCTGACAGCGCCTGTATCCATGGATTTCATGTCTGTATCCAGCTACGGAGCAGGCACCGTATCCAGCGGTGTGGTGCGTATTATCAAGGATCTGGACGAGCCCCTGGAGGGAAAAAACGTCCTGATTGTTGAGGATATTATTGATTCCGGCCGCACCCTGGCGTACCTGATCGAGGTATTAAAACAGAGAGGGCCGGCAGATATCCGTCTGTGCACTCTGCTTGACAAGCCGGAACGCCGTGTAAAGAAGCAGGTAAAGGTGGATTACACCTGTTTCACCATTCCTGATGAGTTCGTAGTAGGCTATGGGCTGGATTATGACCAGAAATACAGAAACCTTCCCTATATCGGAGTGGTAGAGCAGGAAGGCTGAGGGGACAGTGCAGGGTTTCCTGCCGGGTACCGATTATTATATTTGACTTAAGGAGGCAGTTCGTTGAGACAGCAGCAGACATTCAGAGGATTTGTATTTCTCCTTATGATGCTGGTTCTTCTGGCTGTGGCGTTTAAATATACCGCTACGGCAAGAACAGAAGATAAGCTTACCCATGAGGAGTTTTTGCAGGTTCTCGACACACAGAAGGTAGAAGAGGCAGTAATCAGCCAGAACCCCCAGGCGCCCACCGGTGTTGTTACCCTTACGCTGGACGGCAACCGGGTGGCAAGACAGAATGTTTCCGATGTAAAGGAGGCAGAGCAGCTTCTAAAGGAGCACAATATTGACTATTCGCTGGAGGGCGTTCCCCAGGAAAGCACGATGCTGACCATTGTGATGCCGTTTATGCTTTCCATCGTTGTGGTTGTTGTGATCATTATGGTGATGAACCGCAGCGCATCCGGCGGCGGAGCCAATTCCAGGATGATGAATTTTGGCCGGAGCCGTGCAAGGCTCAGCCGTGACAGTAAGGTGAATTTCTCCCGAGTGGCTGGTTTGGAGGAGGAGAAGGAAGAGCTGGAAGAGGTGGTGGATTTCTTAAAGAATCCTCAGAAATACACCAGTGTGGGCGCAAGAATCCCCAAGGGACTTCTTCTTGTAGGCCCGCCCGGAACGGGTAAGACCCTCCTTGCAAAAGCAGTAGCCGGGGAAGCAGGTGTTCCGTTTTTCTCTATTTCCGGTTCTGATTTTGTGGAAATGTTCGTAGGCGTAGGCGCATCCCGTGTCCGTGACCTGTTTGAAGAGGCTAAGAAAAACGCTCCCTGTATCGTGTTTATCGATGAGATCGACGCAGTGGCGCGCCGAAGGGGAACCGGCATGGGCGGCGGCCATGATGAGAGGGAGCAGACCTTAAACCAGCTTCTGGTTGAGATGGACGGTTTTGGTGTTAATGAGGGCATCATCGTTATGGCCGCCACCAACCGGGTGGATATTCTGGATCCCGCCATTCTGCGTCCGGGCCGTTTTGACCGGAAGGTAGCTGTAGGGCGGCCGGATGTAAAGGGCCGTGAGGAGATTTTAAAGGTGCACTCCAAGGAAAAGCCTCTCAGCGAGGACGTGGATCTGCACCGGGTTGCTCAGACGACCTCCGGTTTTACGGGAGCGGATCTGGAAAACCTGATGAACGAGGCAGCCATTCTCTCCGCAAGGGAGAACCGCCGTTTTATCCGTCAGAATGATATCGACCGCGCCTTTGTGAAGGTAGGGATCGGCGCTGAGAAGAGGAGCAAGATCATTTCCGAAAAGGATAAGAAGATCACAGCCTACCATGAGGCGGGCCATGCTATCCTCTTCCATGTGCTGCCGGATGTGGGGCCGGTTCACACGGTTTCCATCATCCCTACCGGCGTAGGGGCCGCAGGCTATACCATGCCCCTTCCGGAGAAGGATGAGATGTTCAACACCAGGGGCCGTATGCTCCAGGACATTATGGTAGATCTGGGCGGACGGATCGCCGAGGAACTGATCTTTAAGGATGTAACCACCGGCGCGTCCCAGGATATCAAACAGGCCACTCAGCTTGCAAGAGCCATGGTAACTCAGTACGGTATGTCTGAGCGGGTAGGTATGATTCAGTATGGCAGCGATGATGATGAGGTATTTATTGGCCGTGATCTGGCGCATACCAAGTCCTATGGCAATGAGATGGCAGATGTGATTGATGAGGAGGTAAAACGGATCGTAGATGAATGCTATGCCAAGGCAAAGGAGATAATCTGCGGTCATGAGGATGTGCTTCATTCCTGTGCGGCCCTTCTGATTGAGAAGGAAAAGATCGGCCAGGAAGAGTTTGAAGCATTATTTGCACAGAAGGAAGTTACTGTGTAGACGCCTGATTGTTATCTGCTGCGGTGAGAACTGTTTAAAAAGCGCCGTCTGCAGGCGGGAGATGAAGAATTCTCCTGTCTGTGGGCGGTATTTTTGTGCCGGCAGCGGTCACAGACGCCGCGTGACAGACAAAAATCTCAGGGTGCGTTTTTCTGTAAGCAAAAAAACGGGGGGAGAATGGAAATTTAAAAACACGATTGTTATTTTGACAGCAAAATGGGCTTAAAAAAGTGTATATTTGTGCACACTTTTTCTGGCGCCTGTGCTATTATAATAGACGTAACCCCCCCAATACATTATATAGTTTTTGCTACACCCCATAAGAAACGAAATACCTTCTCCTGAAAAGCCTGGCTACCCCGCCAGGCTTTTCGCATACTTCCCGTTAAGGCACGGTTGAGATTAACATCAAATGTTTTTCTTGTGTATTTAAAGCAATTCAGATAAAATGGTAATAATGGCAACAAAGGTTTTGGACAGTAAACAGCATAAAAAGGTAAGGAAACCATTGTGGGAGAGAATATAAAAGATCAGATGAACCAGGACGCGCTGTTTTCCGCAGAAACGGAGGACTACCGCAGCCCCATGGAGCCGGAGGCCGGCCAGGAGGTCTGTCTGCGGATGCGAACTGCAAAGGATGATGCAGACCATGTTTATTATATAGAGGGCGAAAATGAGGTTCCAATGGAAAAGACAGCCTCAGATGAATACTTTGACTATTATGAGCACAGGATCACAGCGTCTGCGGATCAGGTGCTTTATCATTTTAAAGTACAAAAGGGACAGGAAATATGCCTGTATAACCGCCTGGGTTCTGGAGGAGATGGCCGGCCGGAGTTTGATTTTAAGATCACTCCGGGCTTTCACACGCCGGACTGGGCTAAGGGGGCGGTGATGTACCAGATTTTTACAGATCGTTTTTGCAACGGAGATCCCGACAATGATGTAGAGTCTGGGGAGTATGTTTACATCGGAGAGCCTGTGTGTCGTGTGACGGACTGGAGAAAAAATCCTTCTGCCATGGATGTAGGCTGTTTTTATGGAGGAGATCTGCAGGGCGTTTGGGATAAGCTGGATTACATTCAGAGCCTTGGGGTAGAGGCCATTTATCTGAATCCTGTGTTTGTATCTCCCTCCAACCACAAATACGACTGCCAGGACTACGAGCATATCGATCCCCATTTTGGCCGGATTGTCAGGGACGGCGGTTCTCTGGTAGATCCAAACAGTACGGACAACAGACAGGCAGAGCGCTATGTGGTTCGGACGGCTGACAGGGAAAATCTGGAAGCAAGCGACGCGCTGTTTGCAGAGCTGGTAAAAGAAATCCACAGCCGGGGGATGAAGGTGATCCTGGACGGTGTGTTTAATCACTGCGGCTCCTTTAATAAGTGGCTGGATGCGGAAGAGATCTATGAGCGTTCTGGCGGCTATGAGCCGGGAGCCTATATTTCCAAGGACAGTCCTTACCACAGCTTTTTTCAGTTTCATGATGACAGCGACGGCGCCTGGCCGGGCAATAAGACCTATGACGGCTGGTGGGGCCACGATACACTGCCGAAACTGAACTATGAAGGATCTGAAAAGCTGGTGCGCTACATTTTAAATGTGGCCCGGAAATGGATCTCTCCGCCCTATAGCGTGGACGGCTGGCGTCTGGATGTGGCTGCGGATCTGGGCCACACGGCGGAGTACAATCATGAATTCTGGCAGATGTTTCGCCATGCGGTAAAGGAGATCAACCCTGAGGCGCTGATCATGGCGGAGCACTACGGAGACCCTTCTGGCTGGCTTCAGGGCGATCAGTGGGACTCTATTATGAATTATGACGCGTTTATGGAGCCGGTAACCTGGTTTCTGACCGGAATGGAAAAACACAGCGATGGCTGCAATGAAGCTCTTTATGGGGATGGAGCGGCCTTTTTTGATGCTATGAGCTACCATATGAGCCGTATGCAGACTAATACGATCCTCACAGCCATGAATCAGCTCTCCAATCACGACCATTCCCGTTTCCTTACCCGCACCAACCAGATGGTGGGACGGATCGGCAGCATGGGGGCGGAACGTGCCTCGGAGAACGTGAAAAAATCCGTGCTCCGGGAAGCTGTAGTCATCCAGATGACCTGGCCCGGTGCGCCCACCCTGTATTACGGAGATGAGGCCGGTGTCTGCGGATGGACGGACCCGGACAGCAGGAGGACGTATCCCTGGGGGAGAGAGGATCTGGAACTGATTGAGTTCCACCGATATATGGCGGGCCTTCATAAGCAGAACCCTGCTTTGAAAAAAGGGGCGGTGAAGCCTTTGTATGCAGGATACCAGCAGATCGCTTATGGAAGGATGTGCGGGCGGTATCAGACGGTAACCGTTATTTCCAACCTCCCGGAACCAGCAAAGATGGAGATACCGGTATGGCAGCTTGGCATTACCGATGATATGATTCTGGGACGGCCCATTTTGACTACAGAAGAGGGATATAATGCAGGAATTGTATTCTACCGGGCAGAAAATGGAATGCTGAAGGTGACGATGCCCTCATGCAGCGGAGCGGTATTTGTATCACGGCCGGAGGAGTTTTATCCAGTGATGGAATCGCGGTTTGCTGGAGAAGATGGGGATAGGGTGACAGAGACGGCAAATGAGTAAAAAACAGGGATCGAAAGAACATTGAAACAGATGTACTTTCGATCCTCTTTTTAGCTGTAATATCGGCCCGCCCTACCGCCCGGAAAAAATAGCCGCAGCAACCGGCTGCATATCGCTGATCCACTCCTGCTGTTTCGCATCATAATACTTGGTATCGGCGTTTACCGCAAAGGGAATGTGGGCGGCAGTCAGCGCAGATGTCATGTATGAGGCAAAGGCAGTCTGCTCTTCTGCGGAATAGGAATTTCCCTTATTATAATTTCCTGGCATCCAGGCACCGACCCATGTAGGGACTCCCGTCTGCGCCTGCCAGCTGAGAGCGGCATTGATTTTATCCGTAATCAGCTTCTTTTCCTCATCGGTTCCGGTAGTCCACTTTTTCTTTTCATTCACTTTATCCGGCCCGGAGGCGTAGAAATGCCATTCAGCCATTAAATAGCCATTGTGGGCAGAAGGGATTTTTAATTCGTGAAGATAGTATGGGTCGGAACGAAGCCTTGGGGAGATGATGACGATTCGGGAGGGATTGGTCTGCCGGATAGCGGAAACGGTCTGCTCATAAAGCTGATTTAAAGCCTCTGGAAGCTGGTTGACCGCATCGGAAGCTTCGATCATCAGATCAAAGGCCAGCAGGTGGGAGCTGTCTTGATAATGCTCTGCCATAGCTGTCCACCATGCGGTGACGTGATCCATGGTTTCCTGGCAGGGATTTTCTTTGAACGCATGGGCCTGATATGCCAGAATAGGGATGATTCCGTTGTTCAGGCAGTCATTGATCTGCTGATCCAAAGAGGCGAGAAGTTCAGCAGAAATATCATCTTTAACGCGGATCCTGACATGGCTGACGCCGGCCGCCTTAAAATCCTTTACCATCTGCTCACTGTAGGACGCGGTCTGTTTTGGAAATTCAGACCATGTGACATCCAGGCCTTTTCCCAGCATAGACTGATAAAACCATGGGGAAACAGCCTGATCTCCGCTTTTTCCCAGCGGTTCGATCCATGCGCCGTCAGAGCCCACCACATATCCGTCGGGCGTCATAGTACTAGATTTCATATACCCGTCTGGGCCAAAATAATACCACCGCGAATCACTGTCCTGATACCAGGTATTTTTCATATGATCTCCACTGTCAGTTTTGTATTTCCATCCGTTCTGATCCTGCTGCCATTGGCCGGCATAGGAGGAGAAAGAAAGGGCAAGCTGTATTGCGGCGAGACATACGGCAAATGTTCGTTTTTTCATGTGAGTAACCTCCCTGTTTAAGATGTTTTTATTGTACAGAATACGGCCCGGTTGTTTCAAGAAGTTTTATGTGGCAGAAATGTGGCAGAGGTTTACGATTTTATGACAGCATGATATGCTTAGTAAAGAGAATGTGAATAGTTACTGTGGAAATTAAGGAGAACGGTATGCAGAAACTGATCTATATAGCGGATGATGAGGAAAATATCCGTCTTATGATGCAGACTTTTTTAGAAAGCGAGGGATATTTGGTTCGGACATTTGAGAATGGGAGAGGGATCCGGCAGGCTGCTGCAAAGAAAAAGCCGGATATGATCATTCTGGACATTATGATGCCTGGAGAGGACGGGCTTAGTCTGTGCACTTTTTTTCGGAAGGAGAGCGGGATTCCCATCATTATCGTATCGGCAAAGGACAGTCCTTTGGATCGGGTAACGGGATTTACTCTGGGAGGAGATGACTATATAACCAAGCCGTTTCTGCCATTGGAGTTTCTGGCAAGAGTAAAGGCCCTGTTTCGCAGAGTGGAGCTGTCATCCAGAGAGGGCACGGTTTCCAGAGAAGGGTTTCAGTGTGGAAATCTCTCGCTGTATCCGGGTGAAAGGCGCGTTATGGTAGGGGATGAGGCGTTTCCGGCAACGCGGACAGAATTTGATTTTCTACAGTATTTGATGGAACGGAAGGAAATGGCAGTTTCAAAAGAAGAAATTCTGAAATATGTATGGCAATGCTGCTGTGCAAAGGAGGAGCAGAGGATGCCGGACGATCTGATGAAACGCCTTAGAAAAAAGCTGAAAAACGCTCAGTCCACCGCAAGGGTAGAAACGGTTTGGGGATACGGATACCGGCTGACAGAGCGGCAGCAGAAAATCTGAAAGGAGCATTGATGGGAAAGCATATTCATACGCGGATTTTTCTGCTGGTTCTGGCGGTCATCCTGTTTTTGACGTTGGGAGCCGGGCTGATTTTTTCGGCATCATCTGCAAGATATGTGGAATACGCTGCCCGGCGGGATGGAGAAGCTATGATTTCCATGGTGGAAAAGATCGTGAAAGATATGTGCTGGAAAGAAACGGGTCGGCAGTCTGCAAAGGAAGAACGGGAAGGTTCCAAAAGGATCCTTCAAAAGGTAAAGGAAACCATTAAAGAGGAGGCTTTTGATGGGAAACTTCTGGTTTTTAACTCAAAGTATCGCCTGGTTTACCCGGAAACATATGAGGAGGGAGAGCTTCCCGATGCATTGACACAGCGCTGCCAGGAAATATTAAAGCAGGGCGGGAATGTGAGGCCTGAAAGAGTGCAGATAGAAAATAAGTCATGGAATTTGCAATGTTTCACGCTGGATACGGTCCATTCTGTCCGAGCAAAGTATTTTATTGCAGCAGTGCCTGCGCCGGACATGGATATTTTCTGGGACGCGGTCCGACAGCTTATGTGGGGGGTCCTGACCGCTGCGGCAGCTGCTGCATCCGTACTGGCCTGGCTGATTTCAAAGAGCATTTCCAGGCCGCTGCAAAAGCTCTGCAGTCAGATTCAAATGGCGGGAGAGGGGCGCAGCGCACAGATCAACGAGATCTATTCGCTTTCGGAGCTGGAAACCCTGAAACGGTCTTATAATCAGATGGAGAGCAAAATAAGAGAAAAAGAAGAAGAAAAAAAGCGTTTTTTTCAAAATGTTTCCCATGACCTGAAAACGCCTCTGGCTTCCATTACCGGCTACGCCCAGGGGATTTCCTGCGGCATCATAGAGGACGGGCAAAAGGCGGCAGGAATTATTCTGACAGAAAGTATTCGTATGACAGAGCTGGTGGAGAGTATTCTGTCACTGACAAAAATGGACAATCAGGAACTGGAGCTGCATATTACAGAGGTGGATCTGGTTGAATTTGTGGATGAGTGTCTGGAGGCGCTGCGGGGGATCAGGATATCGTGCGAGCTTTGCCTTGCGTGTGAGGAACAGGAGTTGCCGATAGAGACAGATCCAAAACTTCTGGAGCGGATTCTTCAGAATATAATTTCCAACTCATTCCGCTACGCAGAAACAACGATTGCGATTCGTCTGAAAGACACGAGCGATGGGGTGTTGATTCTCGTAGAGGACGATGGCCCAGGATTTGACAAAGAGGATCTGCCTCATATATTTGAGCGTTTTTATAAAGGAAAGGGAGGAAAAACGGGGATCGGACTTTCGGTGGTGTGGGCGGGAATTTGCTATTTGGGCGGAACAGTGGAAGCGGGAAATCGGAACCCTCCCTCAAAGGGCGCGTATTACTGTATACGGCTTCCGAAAACATTCAGGCGGGAGGAATGACGGCATATATCAATTTGCACAGAAATATGCGTATGTCAGCCAGCTTGCAGCACATACTTCCGTACAAATTGCCGCAAGGCTGAACCGTTACGGAAAATCAGGCCGTCGACCAGGAGAAAGCCGGAGCATAAAAAAACTCCTGTCTCTCAACGAGACAGGAGTTTTTCAGTGCCGCAGACCGGAATCGAACCGGTACGGGTATCACTACCCACGGGATTTTAAGTCCCGGGCGTCTGCCAGTTCCGCCACTGCGGCTTTCTCTGAAAATTTAGTGCATACCTGTGCTGAAAACAAGGGTCTTTACACGCTCGGCGCTGATATTCTTAAGCTTATTTTGGTATGCAAATGGGCGAAGGTGGATTCGAACCACCGAAGGCAGTGCCAGCAGATTTACAGTCTGTCCCCTTTGGCCACTCGGGAATTCGCCCATGCTTTGTTTGATAAGCAGTGATTATAATACCATAAGTACATGGAAAAATCAATAGGGAGAGCGAAAAAAATTATCTCTTTTGTTTTGGGCGGCAGATGACCTCGCTGACCGTATAGACAGTGACAAAGGCGGAGGGATCTGTTTTCAAAAGGTAGGACATCAGGAGGGAGTATTCGTTTTTGTCCACAATGGTAATGATCTCGGTTCTGGGCTGGTCATTATACGCTCCCCGGCCCTCATATAGGGTCGCTCCGCTGTGAAGGCGGTTAAGAATAAAGTCCCGGATTTCGGCCTCCTTTTCCGAAATGATACAGACCCGTTTTTTCAGGTTCAGCCCGAATATAAAATGATCCAGCACGATTCCGTTTAAATAGGTGCCCAAAAGGCTTAAAACCACCAGCTTTTTATCATAGAACAGGATGGAGGACAGAGCCACGCACATACCGGGAAGCGCCATAGCCTTTCCCATATCCATGTGCAGATATTTATTCAGCAGCTTTGCTATGATGTCCAGCCCGCCGGAGGAAGCGTTTTCACGGAACAGGATTGCAAGCCCGATGCTCACGGTAAAAATATAGCAGACCATATCCAGGAAAGGATCGCCGTTAATGGATGAAAAATCTGGAAAATAAATCTCAAAGACTCTTAAAAACAGAGGGAGCAGCAGGGAGGTATAAACGGTCTTTGCGCCGAAGTCTTTGCCGATCAGAAGAAAACCTGCGATCAGCAAAATCCCGTTCAGTATAAAGGTAATGACGGACATATGAAGGGGGATGACATTTCCCAGGATCATTGCCAGGCCGGATATGCTTCCCACCGACACCTGGCTGGGGAGAAGGAAGAAAAATACGGCTGCAGAAACGATCAGTGTGGCGAAGGTGATGATAAAACATTCTCTGATAAACTCTGACTTTTTCATATGGAAACTCCTGATTTCTTAAAATGTTTTGTATTACCATCCATACTATATTAGATTCTCCCGGCTGTGTAAACCATTTTTTAAATTCACAGGGGACATTTGCCAAAATCCGTTTTTTCATGGACGAATCCCCCTTGATATGGTATAATCCATAAGATAGGCGTATTCCATTTTCGGATACGATTGGAGGAAAGATATGAAAGATAAAGGAAAGATGCGGTGGACCTTTCGCGTATATCTGCAATGGCCGCTGTATTTGACAGTCTTCATGATCCTGCTGACGGCTGCTGTGGGGGCGGTATCGTTTACGGCGGGGCTCATTGTTTCGGCTTTTACTCTTGTCTACATTGGAATCGCGCTGTGGCTTTACATCTCCAGAAAAAGGGGGATCCTGGCAGGTCTGATTGCATTTTCAGAAAGCTATGATCAGAGCAGGCAGGGGATCTTAAGGGAAATGCTGGTTCCCTACGCGGTAGCGGACCGAACCGGCCGCCTTTTGTGGATGAACCGGGAGTTTGAGTCCATTTTGGAAGAGGATAAGACGGTTCCGCCAAGCCTGACGGCGCTGTTTCCGGAGATTACGAAGGAAATGCTGTCCACAGGCGGGGAGACGGTAAGCATCCACAGCTCTTTTTCCGAGAGGAATTACCGGGTGGACCTGCGGGAGCTTGTGATGGATCCGCTGGCTCAGGCTGCGGCGGATAACGGACTGGAGCCCGGCGAGAGCCGAATTACGGCGGTTTATCTCATTGACGAGACACAGACATTAAAATATAAGCAGCAGATCAATGACCAGAAGCTGGTGGCAGGTCTGATCTACCTTGACAACTATGAAGAAGCGCTTGAAAGCGTGGAGGAAGTGCGCCGCTCACTGCTTACGGCCCTCATCGACCGTAAGATCAGCAAATACATTTCTTCCATGAACGGCATTGTAAAGAAGATCGAGAAGGACAAGTATTTCTTCGTGATCCGCCAGCAGTATATGATTCAGATGCAGGAATCCCGTTTCCCCATTTTAGAGGATGTAAAGACGGTCAATATTGGAAATGAAATGGCTGTCACCTTAAGCATCGGAATCGGAATGAACGGGGAAAGCTACGCTCAGAACTATGAGTATGCCCGAACCTCTATTGATATGGCCCTGGGCCGGGGCGGCGACCAGGCGGTAGTGAAGGATCTGGATAAGATCCAGTATTACGGCGGCAAGGCTCAGCAGATGGAAAAGACCACCCGCGTAAAGGCACGCGTGAAAGCCCATGCCCTGCGGGAACTGATGGAAAATAAGGACCGCCTGCTGATTATGGGACATCGTCTGACAGATATTGATGCCTTCGGCGCTGCCATCGGCATTTACCGTATTGCCGCGTCCATGAATAAAAAGGCAAATATCGTGCTTAACGAGGTTACCTCCTCTGTGCGTCCTATGATGGAGCGGTTTCTGGATAATGCGGAGTATCCCGACGATATGTTTCTTAAGGGTTCAAAAGCCGCTGAACTGGTGGATTCCGGTACGATGCTGGTAGTAGTGGATGTGAACCGCCCAAGCATCACGGACGAGCCGTCCCTGCTGCGTCTGGTACGCACCATTGTTGTGCTGGATCACCACAGAACCAGCAACGAGATTATCGACAATGCAGTGCTTTCCTATGTGGAACCATATGCTTCCTCTGCCTGTGAAATGGTTGCAGAGGTGCTTCAGTACATTGCTGACGGCATTAAGGTACGCCCGGCGGAGGCAGACGCCATGTACGCGGGTATTGTGATTGATACCCAGAACTTCACCAACCAGACCGGCGTGCGCACCTTTGAGGCGGCGGCGTTCTTAAGGAGAAGCGGGGCAGATATTACCAGAGTACGCAAGCTGTTCAGGGAAAATATGAAGGATTATCAGGCTAAGGCTGAGGCTGTCCGGGCGGCGGAAGTTTATATGGAGGCCTTTGCCATCAGCGTATGCCCGGCAGAAGGACTGGACAGCCCCACAATTACCGGAGCGCAGGCGGCCAATGAGCTTTTGGAGATCAAGGGCATCAAGGCATCGGTGGTGCTGACAGCTTATAACAATACCATTTATTTCAGCGCCCGTTCCATTGACGAGGTTAATGTGCAGGTGATGATGGAGAAGCTGGGCGGCGGCGGCCACAGGACCATTGCAGGAGCCCAGATTCAGGGAATTTCTGTCGAAGAGGCCAAAAACCGCTTAAAAGAGGTGATCCGCCAGATGATGGACGAGGGCGATGTCTCATAGGCTGCTTTCTCACAAATGCTGTATAAAAAAGATTCTGAGGATATCCCGGAAAGAAAGGATGTAAAAACATGGAAATTGTATTATTAGAGGATGTAAAGGCGCTTGGTAAAAAGGGGCAGGTAGTGAAAGTAAATGACGGCTATGCCAGAAACTTTATCCTGCCAAAGAAACTGGGTGTAGAGGCTACAGCTAAGAACTTAAATGATTTAAAACTTCAGAAGGCAAATGACGCCAGGATCGCGGCTGAGCAGCTGGCGGCGGCAAAGGAACTGGGAGAGAAGATCGAAAAGTCTGCAGTTACTGTTTCTATCAAGGCCGGAGAGGGCGGACGGGCCTTCGGCGCTGTTTCCTCCAGGGAGATTGCAAAGGCCGCAGCCGAGCAGCTGGGACTGGATATTGACAAGAAGAAGATTGTTTTAAATGATCCCATTAAAGCCATTGGAAGCTTCGAGGTGTCGGTAAAGCTTCATAAAGAGGTAACTGCAAAGCTGGCTGTGAAGGTAGTGGAAGCATAAATGGGCCTTGCCTGAGGGCAGAAGGAATCACAAGAGGGCGGCGCATCGTTTTCTGCAATGGAAGCGTTGCGCCGCCGTGCGTTGGGCCGGGAAGAGAAACGGCCGGGCAAAGGAATGTAAGGGAAAATAGAAGGAGGAACAAATCATGGAAGAGGCCCTGATCAAGCGGGTGCTCCCTCATAGCCTGGAGGCGGAGCAGTCGGTTATCGGCTCCATGCTTATGGACCGGGAGGCGGTGATCGCGGCATCGGAGATTATTACGGGAGGCGATTTTTACCAGCAGCAGTACGGTATCATGTTTGATGCCATGGTGGAGCTGTTTAATGAGGGAAAACCCGTAGACCTGGTGACGCTCCAGGACCGCTTAAAGGAAAAGGATGTGCCGCCGGAGGTCAGCAGCCTGGATTTTGTCCGGGATATCATCACAATGGTGCCTACCTCGGCAAACGTTAAGTCCTATGCCAACATTGTCAGCGAAAAGGCAGTGCTGCGCCGTCTGATCAAGACCACAGTGGAGATTGCAAACGCCTGCTATGCGGGCAAAGAACCTCTGGAAAATATTCTGGCAGATACGGAGAAATCCGTGTTTGACCTGCTTCAGAACAAAAGCGGACAGGAATTTGTGCCTATTAAGCAGGTGGCCATCAATGTACTGGAAAAGATTGAGGACGCTTATCGCAGTCAGGGAACCGTTACAGGTATTCCCTCCGGCTTTATTGACCTGGATTACAAGCTGTCCGGCTTTCAGCCCTCGGATTTTATCCTGATCGCAGCCCGTCCTTCCATGGGTAAGACGGCTTTTGTGCTGAATGTGGTGGATTATGTATCTGTGCGCAAAAATCTGCCCTGTATGGTATTCAGCCTGGAGATGTCAAAGGAACAGCTGGTAAACCGTATGCTGTCCATGGAGTCCAATGTGGATGCCCAGAAGCTGCGTACTGGCACGCTGACGGACGCGGACTGGGACGCAGTGGTAGAGGGCGTAGGCGTAATCGGCAACTCCAAGCTGATTATCGATGATACACCCGGTATTTCAATCACGGAACTTCGCTCCAAGTGCAGGAAAATGAAATTGGAATATGGATTAAGCCTTGTGATTATTGATTATCTGCAGCTTATGAGCGGAAGCAAAAAGGGTGGCAGCGACAACCGACAGCAGGAGATCTCTGAGATTTCCCGCTCCTTAAAGGCCATTGCAAGAGAGCTTCATGCCCCTGTGATCGCCCTGTCCCAGCTGTCCCGTGCCTGCGAGACACGTACCGACCACCGTCCCATGCTTTCGGATCTTCGAGAGTCGGGAGCTATTGAGCAGGATGCGGACGTGGTTATGTTCTTATACCGTGACGATTACTATAATAAAGATACGGAGCACCCCAACGAGGCTGAAGTTATTATAGCAAAACAGCGAAACGGCCCCATCGGTACGGTGAACCTGATCTGGAAGCCGGAGTACACCAAGTTCGTAAACGCAGCACGGCCTCAGGGCGGAAATCAGGAGGGGTAGCATCATACTGCTTCTTACCCGGGCGGTTCCATTTTTCGATATAAAATTCAGTCATAATACTTCTTCTCAACGCATACATTAAAAGTAAGGTCGGACCGGACCGCGCGAAGCACGGCGGAGGATCTTTACATTAAGTGGTGTGAAGGAGAGAACAGCTATGGATGAAGTACATTATCTTATATCGGACGCGTCCAGAAAGGTGGATGTGGAGGCCCATGTATTAAGATACTGGGAAGAGGAACTGGAACTTGATATTCCCCGAAATGAAATGGGGCACCGGTATTATACGGATCTGCATATCAGGATGTTTAAGCAGGTAAAGAGCTTAAAGGAAAAGGGGTATCAGCTGAAGGCCATTAAACACGCCTTAAATCAGGTTCTTAAGAAGGATGGGGAAAATGGAGCCCAGCTGACGGACGAGCTTCTGGAGCAGGATATGGATGCCGCATTGAGGGGGATCAGGGAGGAAGAGCGTCTGGCAGCTTTAAGCACGGTTCAGACGGAAACGGCCCCTGTGATCTCTATGGAGGATAAGATGGCCCAGTTCCAGCAGATTATGAACCTGATCATAGGACGGGCTCTGGAGGTCAATAACGAGAAACTGAGCCAGGATATCAGCAGTCTTGTAAACGAAAAACTCTCCGGGGAAATGGAGTTTCTTCTGCAGTCTGCGGATCGGAAGGAGGAGGAGCGTTTTCGTCAGCTGGACGAAGTAATCCGATCCTTCCAGAAGAGCGGACAGGCAGAAGCGGCGGCTGCCAAGGTGCCGTTTTTTAAGAGAAAGCCCTTTGGAAGAAGCGGTAAAAAGATGAAGGCTCCAGGCCATTCCCAAAGGCCAAAAAGCCTGCTTCCATAAAAAAATCTCGCTATTTACCCTGGAATATGATATTATAACCAGGTAAGTGTTAAGATGCGGGCTGAGGATTAAGAGCCCCATGATACAAAGGAAGGATCAAGTGTATTTTCATGAACCAAAGATTTAGATACAGAACATACCTTAGATATGCCCTGATTTCCGGCTCTCTGGCTGCTTTGCTGGCGCTTGGAGGCTGCTCAGCGGATACCGCCAAAACATCTGGGACAGCCACGCCGGCTCAGGCAGCCTCAGAGCCACAGGGGGAGACAGAGGACATCGCACCCCTGGGACTGGGAGGTCAGATCCTGCCGGATCTGGAGGACGTAGAGCTGCCGGAGGATGCGGAACCGGCACCGGAATACCTGAGAGAGGGCGTCCGTCATGAGATCGTAAAAAAGCTGCAGCAGCGTCTGATGGATCTGGGCTTTATGGACAACGATGAACCCACGGACTATTTCGGTCAGGCCACGCTGCAGGCGGTAAAGCATTTCCAGAGACAGAACGGTATGCCTCAGGATGGTATTGTGGGCGATGCCACATGGGATGCCCTGATGGCAGAGGATGCAAAGTATTACGCTGTTTCCAAGGGGACAGAGGGAGATGATATCAAGCGGATCCAGCAGCGTCTCTACGAGCTGGGATATCTGGCAAAGGCAGATCAGGTTACGGGAAATTTCGGCGATTCCACGGAGGCAGCTGTAATCAAACTCCAGGAGGTCAACGGTCTGAATCCTGACGGCACGGTGGGAAAAAAGACATATAACTTGCTGTACAGTGACGAAATCAAACCGAATTATCTCTCTTATGGTGAAAAGAGCGAAGTGGTACTGGCCTGCCAGGAGCGTCTGAAGGAACTGGGATATCTGACTACCACTCCGGACGGCGCTTACGGACAGGATACTGTGATCGCTGTCAAGCAGTTCCAGGCCAGAAACGACCAGGTGGTAGACGGTTACCTTGGCCCCTCTACCCGTATCGCCCTAAATGACCCGTCTGCCAGACCAAACGGTCTGATGCTGGGCGAGCAGGGTGACTCTGTTACAAGAGTGCAGCAGCTTTTAAGCAAGTACGGTTATCTCAATTCTGCTAATGTTACCGGCTACTACGGCGAGGTGACAGAGCAGGCGGTTAAGAACTTCCAGTCCCGCAACGGACTGTCCGCAGACGGTCAGGTAGGCGTGCAGACCATGGCAAAGCTGACCGGCGACCATGTAAAGCGTCCGGCGGCAGGCTCCACTGGAGGCAGTTCCGGCCAAAGCGGCAATAAGGGCGGGAACAAGGGAAGTTCCGGAAATAAGGGAAATCAGGGCGGTTCCTCTTCTGCGCCTAAGGTGCCGTCGGGCTCCGGTGTATCAGCGCTGATTTCTGCGGCGTCCTCCAAGATCGGAAGTCCTTATGTATGGGGCGCAAAGGGACCAAACTCCTTTGACTGTTCCGGCTTTGTATACTGGTGTCTGAACCAGGCCGGCGTCCGCCAAAGTTATATGACCTCTTCCGGCTGGCGCAATGCGGGACGATACACCAAGATCACCAACTTCAATGATATTCAGGCCGGAGACATCGTAGTGGTAAACGGCCATGTAGGTATCGCGGCAGGCGGCGGCACAGTCATTGACGCGTCCTCCAGTAACGGACGGGTGGTACACAGAAGCTTAAGCCAGTGGTGGAGAAGCAACTTTATCTGTGCGTGGAGAATCTTCTAAACAGACGGACAGCCGTCTTTCAGGAAGAGAAACGCAGCCATAACACATCCGCGGGCCTGGCGTCTGGCCTGCGGATGTGTTTTTTTACGGAGACAGCGGGTGAGGTATGCCGCAAGGCTTCTGCCTCGCTGCCATAAATATCAGAAGTACATAGAAAAACGGGAGGGAATACGAATGCAGACCATTCTTGTATGTGATGATGACAAGCAGATCGTGGAAGCCATTGATATTTATCTGACAGGGGAAGGCTATAAGGTGATCAAAACCTATGACGGTTATGAGGCGCTGGAATACCTGGAAAACAATACGGCGGATCTTCTGATCCTGGATGTGATGATGCCGGGGCTTGACGGCATACGCACCACTCTTAAGGTAAGGGAAAACAGCAGTATCCCTATTATCATTTTATCTGCAAAGTCAGAGGATGCGGACAAGATTCTGGGGCTGAATATCGGGGCTGACGATTATATTACAAAGCCGTTCAATCCATTAGAACTGGTAGCCAGGGTGAAGTCTCAGCTGCGCCGGTATACCCAGCTTGGCAATTTAAGTCAGCAGGAGCAGGATCAGGTCTACAAATGCGGAGGCCTTCAGATCAATGATGATAACAAAGAGGTGTCTGTAGACGGAGATCCCATCAAGCTGACTCCCATCGAATATAATATCCTCCTGCTGCTGGTAAAGAATGCGGGAAAGGTATTTTCCATTGACGAGATCTATGAGCAGATCTGGAATGAGGAGGCCATCGGCGCGGATAATACAGTGGCTGTCCATATCCGCCATATCCGTGAGAAGATCGAGATCAATCCCAGAGAGCCGAAGTATCTTAAGGTAGTCTGGGGCGTAGGATATAAGATCGAGAAACAGTAGGTGGGCCTATGGAACAAAACAGAAAGAAAATGCGTCTGCAAAAGGCAGTTTTATCCCTATTGTCCCTGATCTTTCTTGCCATGGCCCTGGCAGGCATTGGCGCCATGTATTATAACGGCGGATACGGAAAAGGAATCAGCTGGGTATATGAGGACAGTTATGAAGATTCGGATACCTTCTGCCTGAAACTGGGAGAGGATATAAGAAATATTTTCACCTATATTGGCTATAAGGACCTGTTTGAGACAAACGGGCAGCTGGATATGAGCAAGCCGGTGGTGCGGCTTACCGACGGTCCGGGAGTGGATGAGGACTGGACTCTGGATCAGATCGTGCGCTATGCGAGAGTCCGCGGGTACTATCTGGGAGACAATTTCACGGTGCAGGGTTCTCCTATGTCCATGGATGATGACGACATGGAGGTAACGGTTCAGTTTTTAAACCCCAGCCTTGATTTTTTAAGCACCGGCCAGATGGAAACGCGGATGACAAAGGAAGAACTGGCGCTGGATGTGCTGGAATGTCTGGGACAGTATTACTCCATCTATTATAATTTCATGGAACATGAGACAAATGTGAGGTTCCGCGTTGTCTATAAAAGTGATGAGGGTGTGGAGACGGTATATACCAATGTTCCTGACATGACGCTGGATGAACTGAGGGGATTTGGAAAATACCTGTTCATTCCCGGAAATACCATACGAATGGATACCAATCTGGCTGTGATTCCTGAGGATGCGGCGGCTCTTTTGGAGACCTGGAACCCTAATAACAATGACCAGAATTATCTGGTAGTTTCAGTAGATACCACTTATCCCTATAATGACAGCTATTCTGCTGCGTCTGCCCAGTACCACAGCGTGAGAAATGCCTTTATCATGGGAATGGGCGGAGTGATCGTAGGCTTTATCGGATTTTTTGCAACGCTGGTATGGCTTATGTTCCTGTCAGGCCATACAGACAGCCTTGATAGTGAGATACGCCTTTACCCTATTGATCGGATTCCTACGGAACTGTGCATCCTGATAGGAGCTGTGGCGGCTGCTGCGCTCCTTATCTGGGGAAAACGGATGGGTATGATGGTTATCGGTCTGTTTGTGAATGAGGAGCATCTGCCGTTCTGGAATAAGCTGCTCCGGTATCTGATCTTTTACGGCTGCGGCATTCTTTGCGGGTTCAGCCTTCTGAGGAGGTATAAGGCAGGTACTCTATGGAAGGGCAGTCTGGGAAAACGGGCTGCTCAGGCCTGCAAAACCTACCGCCAAAAGGCCAGCTATGCGGCGGGAGCGGCGTTTTGCTACCTGCTCTTTCTGGCCTGCAACGGCTTTATGATGTGGCTCATCCTTTTTCTGTTTGCAACAAGGGGGGAGCGGATCAGTTACCGTATTATGTATTATGTGGTTCTTGCACTTTTTGCAGGAATCGACGGCTGGGTATTCCACCGGCTGTTTCGCGAGTCCTGCCAGAGAGATATGCTGGATCAGGCCATCAGCACTATTTCCACCGGTGACACGGGATACCGACTGAACACAGAGGTTCTGACGGGCAAGGAAAAGAAGATGGGCGAGCATATCAACAATATTACCAGCGGTCTGGATACGGCTCTTCAGGAAAAGGTAAAGAGCGAACGTCTGAAGGCGGATCTGATCACCAATGTCTCCCATGACATCAAGACACCTCTTACATCTATTATCAACTATGTAGATCTGCTGAAACGTCAGAAGATCCAGGATCCTAAGATTGCGGCATATCTGGAGGTATTAGACCAGAAGTCCCAGCGGTTAAAGACGCTGACGGAGGATCTGGTAGAGGCGTCCAAAGCCAGCTCCGGAAACCTGAAGCTGGAGATTTCAGATATCAATCTGGTGGAACTGGTGCAGCAGACCAACGGTGAGTTTGAGGAGCGTTTTGCCCTGCGCCGTCTGGAGCTGATACAGGATCTGCCGGAAGAGGTAATGATCATCCGGGCTGACGGAAGGCGTCTTTGGAGAGTTCTGGAAAATCTCTACACCAATGCCTTTAAGTACGCCCAGGAGGGAAGCCGGGTCTATGTGGACGTAAAGGAAGAAGAGGATACGGCGGTATTTACCATGAAAAACATATCCGAGAAACCGTTAAACATAAGCCCGGATGAACTGACCGAGCGTTTCGTGCGGGGAGATGTGGCCCGGACCACGGAAGGAAGCGGCCTGGGCCTGTCCATTGCAAGAAGCCTGACCCAGCTGCAGAACGGCCAGTTTAAGATCATAATTGACGGTGACCTGTTTAAGGCCCAGGTGATTTTTCCTGTGAAACGGAGAGAGAAGAAAGCGGAGTGGCTGGCGGAGGAGGCTGCAGCTGGAGACGAGATGAAGGAAGGGCTGGATGAAGAGCAGGGTTTTGCGGCCGGTTCAAAATAAGAGAATAAGAAAATCCCCCCAGAATGATTCCGGGGGGATTTTCTGAACCCTAAATAATGTGTTAATAAGATCTGTTTACTGTTTATTGATACTCAAATACATTGATCCAGCTCTCTAAAAGCTCCTTCTCCTCAGGACGTTTGTAAGCCAGCTGAGCCGCTGCCACCACAGGGAGCCAGCCCTGTACATAACGCTTCTCAGTACCGGTCTTTTCGCAGAAAAGATCCATGTACAGTTCGGCTTTCTTTTTGTCCTTTAAGCTTAAAAGGAGGTAGGTTCTTGCCACATCGGCGCTGGCATTTCCCTGGGAAGCGTGTACCCAGTCAATGACATACCATTTTCCGTCATCACCTACGATGATGTTGGATGGGTTGAAGTCGCCGTGGCAGAGCTTGGTGTGTTTGGGCATTCCGTCCAGTCTGGTCATCAGCTCATAACGTGTGCTGTCATCCAGCTGCTCCACGGATTTGAGGGCGCGGATGGTCTTTTCCTTCAGCTTGTTTAACAGAGGGCAGGCCTGCTTGTGGATCAAAAGGTGGAGATCCACCATGCCTTCCATGTACTCCTCCAGCCGGTCAGGATTCTCATCCATCAACTGCTGCAGGGTCTTTCCCTCCACAAATTCCTTCAGGATAGACCATTTTCCATCAATAACAGAAACCCCCAGGATCTTAGGAACGTTGAGCGCCTCGATATCCTCCACCCGTGCGTTGCACAGGGCTTCGTTGAGTACCTCAGCTTTCGGGAATCCATCACAGAATTCCTTGATGGCAGTGCTGCCGTCACGATAAACGGTTTTCTTTTCACTTGTGAAAACTAATTCTTTTGCCATAATCATACTCTCCTTCCACACATTATATACGGTACTGCGGCAGTTTCCCGCCGCACTGTACTTATTCTACTACAAGGATGGTAAAATGTACATACCAAATTTGATAAATTTTTAACGTACTTTTTGGATGAACTGTAAATTCTGCGTCTGACCTGAGCATTTGACCGTTGGATATAAAGTTTCCCCTGTTTTTGCGGCGGGGTCAGAAACGGAAGATGGCAGTGCCGTAGGCTCCAAGAGGATAGGCGATGGAATAGGGCTGACCGTCGCATTCCCCTTTTGCAGAGGTATAAGTGGGGCATTGGGATGCCTTGTAAGCGCCGTGTTCCTGATCCAGCAGCAGGGTGTACTTACATTTTTTGGGAACTCCCACCCGGTAGTCAGGCCGCGGAACAGGTGTGAAATTTATAACAAACAGCAGGCTCTTTTTTCCAGTCTCATCCCTGCGGATAAAGCTGAAAATACTCCGGTCCCCATCATTGGCATTGATCCACTGGAAGCCATTCCAGTCATGATCCAGGCTGTAAAGACAGGGATATTTCTTATAAAGGTGCAGGAGATCCCGGACGTATTTCTGGAGACTCCTGTGGCTGTCTTTATCTGCCAGATACCAGTCAAGAGCTTTCTTTTCATCCCATTCGTGCCACTGTCCGAAGTCCTGTCCCATAAAGAGCAGTTTCTTTCCCGGATGCCCCAGCATGAAGGTATAGCCGGCCTTTAAATTGGAAAACTTGTCCTCTCCCAGACCAGGCATCTTGTTGATCATGGAGCATTTTAAATGAACCACTTCATCATGCGACAGCACCAGGATATAGTTTTCACTGGTAAAATAAGTCAGGCTGAAGGTCATGCGGTTGTGGCTGTATTTGCGGAAATAGGGATCCAGCTTCATGTATTCCAGGAAATCGTGCATCCAGCCCATATTCCACTTAAAGGTAAATCCGAGGCCGTCCTGCTGCGGGTGTTTTGTCACGCCGGGCCAGGCGGTGGACTCTTCAGCAATCATCATGACGCCGTGGTTGCGTCCCTGAACCACGGTATTTAAATGCTTGAAAAATTCAATGGCCTCCAGGTTTTGGTTTCCGCCGTAGCGATTGGGCGTCCACTGTCCCTCCTGGCGTCCGTAGTCCAGGTAGAGCATGGAGGCCACAGCATCCACACGCAGGCCGTCCACATGGTACTGCTCCACCCAGTAAAGGGCGTTGCTGATCAGGAAGTCCTTAACCTCATTTTTTCCGTAGTCAAATACCCTGGTTCCCCAGTCGGGATGTTCACCCTTTTTTGGATCCTCATATTCATATAGCGGATGGCCGTCAAAATCAGCCAGTCCGTGGGCGTCCTTTGGAAAATGGGCCGGTACCCAGTCCAGGATCACGCCAATGCCGTTTTTATGGAGGTAATTTACAAAATACATAAACTCCTTAGGTGTGCCGTATCGGGAGGTGGGAGCAAAATACCCGGTGACCTGATACCCCCAGGAGCCGTCGTAAGGGTGTTCTGCGATCCCCATCAGCTCCACATGAGTATAGCCCATTTCCCTTACGTAGGCTGCCAGCTCGTGAGCCGCCTCGATATATGTATAACAGCCATCCTTTTCTTCCCGGTCTTTTTTTCTCCAGGAGCCAAGATGGACTTCGTAGATACTGATGGGACGCTTTGCCATATCCGTATGGGAACGGGCGGCGATCCATTCGTGATCGCTCCAGGCAAAGCCTGATATATCTGCAGTGACAGAGGCGGTGCCGGGGCGGTACTCGGCGCTGAAGGCAAATGGATCTGCCTTGTAAAGGATCTTTCCTGTGTCTGTAGTGATGGCAAACTTGTACAGTTCCCCCACTCTCATCCCCGGATTAAAATACTCCCAGATACCCAGCTGCGAGATCTTTTTCATGGGATTGGCATCCGGGTTCCAGCCGTTAAAATCACCAACAAGATGGACCGCCGCCGCATGGGGTGCCCATACGGCGAAGAAAATTCCGTCCTCTCCATTCCAGTTCATGGGATGAGCTCCTAATTTCTGGTAAATGTCATAATGGGTGCCGGCACCGAAGAGATAGCAGTCCAGCTCAGAGATCCAGCCGGTGTCGGGCTTTGGTTTTCTGGACGTGGTTTTAGCGGGCGTTTTAGCGCTTTTTCTTACAGCCATTTTACAGTTCCCCCTTGATCTTAAGGACTGCTCCGCTGCAGCCTTGTAAAGTAATTTGGATTTTTCCGTCAGTTATGGGAAGGATCTCATTATCCTCAAGGAGATTCACAGCCTCAGAGGCCGCTATGGGAACAGGAATATTTAATACGGCTTCCTGATCGTCATTGTTCAGGGCAGTGATGATGAGACGGTTATTTCCGTGTCTTGCAAATGCGTACTGGCGGTTCGTCAGAAGAAGTTCCTGATACCGGCCCATATGCAGCTCCTCATAGTCCCTGTGGATCGCTCCCAGTCTGGCGATTTTGTCGGTCAGTTCACAATGGAGCTTTTCAAAATCATCCGGTGAAACAGCCGGCCGGAGGGCCTCGTCGCAGTCCGGCGTCCGTTTTCCTTCCATCCCCCATTCCCCGCCATAATAGATGGAAGGGATGCCGGGTAAGGTCATCAGGCAGATATAGACTGGAAACAGGTGCTCTCTGGTGCGCAGCTTGCTGGCGATCCGATCTTCATCATGATTGTCTGCAAAGGTATAAAGACTGCGGCCGATGGCTTCCAGGCGGCGTACATTGTGAGCGATTTCAAAGAAATTGCGGTCGTTAAATCCGGAGTAAATACTCTTGTGAAGCTCATAGTTGGTAACAGAGTGCAGCATACGGTCATTGACCCAGCGGCTGTAATCGCCGTGGATCACCTCGCCCATAAGCCAGAAATCCTCTTTCATAGCCTCTGTTTCCCACCACATCTCCTCCATAAACCGAAAGTCAAGCACATTGGCACAGTCCAGACGGATACCGTCAATATCAAATTCATCCACCCAGAAACGGATTACGTCAAAGAGATATTGTCTCACTTTAGGATTGGCATGGTTAAGACAGGGCAGTTCAAAGTGCCCCTGCCACGCTTCATATCCAAAGGGATCGCCTAAAGGGCTCTGCCAGTCAAAGCTTACGCCTTTATACCAGTCTTTAAAGGGAGAATCCCATTTCTTTTCCTGGATATCCCGGAAGGCAAAAAAATTTCTACCTGTATGATTGAATACCCCGTCAACCACGACCCGGAGCTCATGCTCATGGCATAGGGCCGTGAAACGGCCAAAAGCCTCGTTTGATCCAAGACGGCGGTCCGTCTGCTTGTAATCTGTGGTGTCATAACCGTGGCTGGCAGACTCAAAAAGAGGGCCTATGTAAATGGCGGTACAGCCCAGAGATTTTATGTGGGGGAGCCACTGCTCCAGCTTTCTGAATTGGTCAGCGCCCTCTGTGCCGGTATTCTGCTTTGGAGCTCCGGTCATACCCAGAGGATACATATGATAAAAAATTGCCTTCTCGTACCAAGCGCTCATATTGTTGTCCTCACAATCGTCAGTTTTGTGCCTGACACCTATAGGGCTGCGTCCTGCACGGCAGCCCCGGAGCAATCTGCTCTTTGGGAAGTGTCAGCTTTCCCAGCTTTTAAATTTTCTTAAAAGGAACTGATAACGCAGCTGGGCTGCGTTCCATTCATAAATACAGCAGTCAATAAGGGTGGGATCCACCTCCTGCTCAAAGTGATTTCTGGCCGTCTCGATGGCAAGCTTTGTATCCTCGATATCGGCCCGCAGCCGCAGGACAGACGGGTCTTTTCCTCTGAGGGAAGCTGCGGCCGTCTCGCGAAAGGCTTTCAAAAAACCAGGCATAACATATCATCTCCAAATAGGCCGGCAGTCTGGGCCGGCGTTTTGCTGCGGTAGCTGTCAGTGACAGGAACAGTATATCCGTAATATTCCATTTTATGCAGCAGCGGGTAAATGATTTTGGTTATAATATAAATTCCTCGATTCGAAAGCCAAGCTTCATCAGCTGTCTGGTAGGAACCCGAAGGGTAAGATAATAGTAATTGGCAGTGCCGTCCTGGCGGACTCCGATCAGTCCGGCGGCTTTCAGGATCTTTAAATGGTGTGAGATGGCCGGACGGGACAGGCTGGTGCGCCGGGTGATTTCGTTTACATTCATAGCATGATCCGCAAAATCCACAGGGCCGGAGGAATGTTCCTGGCTCAGCGCATTTTCCGTCAGTGCTTCAATAATGGAAAGCCGAACCTCATCGCCCAGGGCAATGAAAATAGGCATACAGGAGCGAAAGTGTTCCTGCAGCTCCTGTGCAGTGGTCATTGGTTTTGCCTCCTTTGGTTTAAAAATTTGGACTAATATTATTTTACCATTGGGAGGGGGAAGGGTCAAGGAAAAATAGATAAAATATACAAAAAATAATAGAAAACAATCGACAAATTGTTTATAAAAACGACACAATTTTAGGAAAAACTGCGATCAGAGAAAAAAACGGTAAAAAAATATAAATTCAGGGTTGACATTTGGACAGGGGTGGGGCATAATGTAGTAACATTCATTTCAAAATTCTTTTATTTACTGTAACTGTTCAGAATGGCGGGAAAACAGGTATTAAGCTCGTTTATAAGTATGATTTTGCAGCTGTTTTCGCATCGAAGGAATCTTCTGAATCGTTACTGTTTATTCTACTTTTCTAATTTATGAGAAAATGAACCCCGTATCGGGGAGTAATTCCGGGATGTTTTTATTTTTACAGGAAATGGACGCAGGAGTGCAGGGCTGTAAGTATATTGTGCAGCTGTTTTGAAGGAGGATAACGCGGTTATTCTGAGGGGCGGCAATCCGTATGCTCTGCAGCGCACTCAGAAGCAGGTGCCTGGACAAAAAGGGGGAATGTCTGTTGTATTTTGTATGCAGGTGTGTATTTTGGAGCGCGCTGACAGTGGCGGCGGTATGGGATGTGAGAGAGTATCGGATCCCTAACGGGTGTCTGGCGGTGTCATTGGTGTCAGGAGCTGCGGCAGCCTTTGGGGTGAGCGGCGCAGCTTTTGGGGGCATGGCGGCATCGTCGGCCGGTGGTCTGCCATTTAGCATAGTAGTGCTGTCGGGCTTTTTGATCCGGTTTTTAATGGTAGTGGCGCTGGGATTTCCTGTTTACAGATGGGGGATGATCGGGGCAGGGGATGTGAAGATGGCGGCTGTTTTGGCCGCATGGCTTGGATTTAAGGATGGAGCAGCGGCTATAAGCGCTGGTTTTGCGGCAGGAGCCGTTCTGGCTCTTGGAAAAATGCTGCGTCAGGGCAGTACATATCAGAGGTTTCTTTATTTATCCGCCTATATCAGGCAAAAAATTCAGTTTGGAACAGTTGGACGCTATTACGAACCTGATCGGGACGGCAGAGGGCCTGTCATCCCTCTGGGGGCCTGTTTCTTTGCAGGCGCGGCGGCCATAGAACTGTGGCAGAGACTCTAAAATACCGGCGCTCTGGGGATGTTGATAAGAACAGGAGGAAGGATTTATGGTAAAAATTTTGGCAGTGTACGACGAAGACCCGCTTTATGCAGAACGGTTGGCGGAGTATGTGAATCAGCGGGAAACCATTCCCTTTACAGCAATGGCATTTTCTGATCTGGAACGGCTGAAGGCTTATGGGAATGAGCATGAAATTGAGATCTTGCTGGCGGGAGAGGGGGTGAAAAATCAGACGGATCAGGTTCGGGCCGGACTTAAAATGGTGCTGTGCGGCGGGGAATTTTCCATGGAAAAGGAGAATCCATCTATTTACAAGTATCAGTCAGGAGACAGCATTTTAAGAGAAGTGATGACCTGCTACTGCGCTGCGCCGCCGGAACCGGCCTTAGCTCTTGCGGGGGCCAGAGGCCGGATACTGGGCGTTTATTCGCCGGTAAACCGCTGCGGAAAAACCGCGTTTGCCCTGACGCTTGCTCAGGTTCTTTCCAAAAACTGGCCTGTACTATTTATTAGTCTGGAAGAATTTGCAGGATTTGAGGCTATCCTGGGAGGCCAGGCCCCACGGGATCTGTCAGATGTGCTATATCTTTGCCGCCAGGGCGGATTTAACTGGATGAAGCTGCGGACGATAGTATGTTCTGTGGGGCAGGTAGATATGATCCCTCCGGCGGCATATGGGGAGGATCTGGATCAGATGGAGCCGGAGGAGCTGGCGCAGGTGTTTGGGCGAATTGCAGGAGAAAGCGGATACGGCAGGATTGTAGTGGATCTGGGGCATATGGGGCGTGGATCGGCTGCTTTGCTGGACGGCTGCGACGGGGTGTATATGCCGGTGCTGAAGGATCCGGTCTCTCAGGCGAAAATAGAGGCTTTTGACCGGTATCTTGGGGCGGCCGGAGCCATTTCTTTAAAGGAAAAGATACAGCGTATTCAGCTTCCGGTGATCCGTGGATATGGACGTCTTGATGACTATATGGAGAAACTGCTCTGGGGTGAGATGGGCGATTTTGTCCGAAGCCTTTTGGAGGGGGGCCTGGGAAATGGCTGATGGGAACAGGCGGGAAGGAATACGCAGTGAGCTTCGGGAGATGATTGTGGAACAGCTTCAGGAGCGCAGCCATATGGAGGATGAGGAGCTGTATGAGCAGATAGATGGGGCCATCAGCAGGAAAGGACGGGAAATATTCCTGTCTTTAAAGGAACGGCTGTGGCTGAGAAACAGTCTGTATGACAGCTTTCGCCGTCTGGATATCCTTCAGGAGCTTCTGGATGACAATGAGGTAACGGAGATCATGGTAAATGGAGCAGGGAAGGTCTTCCTTGAACGAGGGGGAAAAACTGTGCTGTGGGATCGGAGGTTTGATAGACCGGAACAGCTTGAGGATATTATTCAGCAGATCGTGGGGCGGGTGAACCGGGTGGTCAACGTGTCTTCGCCTATTGCGGATGCCAGATTGGAGGATGGATCCAGAGTGCATATTGTACTGCCCCCCGTGGCGCTAGACGGGCCGGCAGTGACCATCCGCAAGTTTCCAGAGCCTATTACCATGGAAAAGCTCATTCGTCTGGAGGCCATAACGGCAGAGGCGGCGGGATTTATGGAACGTCTGGTGGAAGCCAGATACAATATTTTCGTCAGCGGGGGAACCAATTCGGGGAAAACCACTTTTTTAAACGCGCTGTCCTCTTTTATTCCCCACAGGGAGCGGGTGATCACCATTGAGGATTCAGCGGAGCTGCAGATCTCTCAGGTACCGAATCTGGTTCGTCTGGAGACGCGGGATGCCAATACGGAGGGAAAGGGAGAAATTACCATCAGCCAGCTGATCCGGGCATCTTTACGTATGAATCCAGATCGGATTATTGTGGGAGAAGTAAGAGGGGCGGAGGCCCTGGATATGCTTCAGGCTATGAATACGGGCCATCCGGGATCGCTGTCCACCGGGCACAGCAACTCGGCCAGAGATATGTTAAACCGGCTGGAGACAATGGTGATGATGGGAGCAAGGCTGCCCCTGGAGGCAGTAAGAAGTCAGATTGCATCAGCTATTGACATTATGGTTCATCTGGGGCGTTTGAGAAACGGCAGCAGAAAGGTGCTTTCCATTGCGGAGATCGGAGAAATCCGGGATGGAGAGATAGAGATAAAGGAGCTGTACAGGTATGACAGGGAAACAGGAAAACTCAGGAAGATCCGGGAACTTGAAAATCGGGAAAAACTTGGAGATGCAGGGGATTGCCAGAGGGAGAAAGGCGCGGATGAGCAGTGGTGACCCCGGGGCAGGGATAAGAAAAGGAGCGCTGCGGGAATGTTTCCGGGGGTTTGCAGGTCCGGGTGCGCGGGCGCCGGATGGAACGGATTACCGGGTGTATCATCTGACAGTTCGGGAATATCTGCTGCTTGGGTGCTCGGGACTGGGAGTCTGCGGGCTGACGGCCTATGTATTTTACAGAAGCTGGATTGCCTTTGTCTTTCTGGCGCCTCTGGGGCTTATGTATCCGTTTTATAAAAAGAGGGATCTTAAAAAGGAACGGCTTCGGCAGCTGACCCTGCAGTTTAAAGAGGGGATACAGGTATTAGCTTCTTTTTTAAGTGCCGGATATTCGCTGGAAAATGGTCTGGCCATGAGTACCAGAGAGCTGGAAACTCTTTATGGAAGGGAAGGGATGATTACAGAGGAATTTGAACGGCTGACGGCGGGAGTGCGGATCAATCGGCCGGTGGAGCAGCTTTTGATGGAGTTTGGAGAGCGCAGCGGGATTCAGGATGTGGATCATTTCGCGCAGGTATTCGTGGCGGCCAGAAGGAGCGGAGGGGAGCTGGTGGAGATCATTGGCCAGACCGCCGGAATCATCCGGGATAAGATTCAGGTTCAGGAGGAGATTCATACCATGACGGCTGCCCGGATGTTTGAGCAGAAGATCATGAATGGGATTCCCTTTGCAATTGTGCTCTATATTGATTTTACCTCCCCAGGCTTTTTTGAAATCATGTACAGCACGCTGCCGGGACGTCTGGTTATGACTGCCTGTCTGGTGATGTATGCCGGGGCAGCGGTTCTGTCTAAGCGGATACTGGAGATTGAGGTGTAGGGGGTAATAGGATATGGCAGAGAAAAGACAGGAGGGAAGAGTGCAGGTGCCGGGCCGGCAGACCAGGGGAGGCTGGCGCAGGGAATCAGCCGGAGACCTCCCCGCAAAGAAAATTGGGATACAGACAGGAAAAAAGAAAGACCGTTTGATAAAGGGGTTGGAACGGTGGAAAAAACAGCTGATTTGTGTGGCTGCCGGGATTTTTCTGGGAGCGGCGTCTCAGTATTTTGCAGGGATTGATCCTGTGATTAAGGATGGATATACAATGCAGAGAAGTCCGCCGGGCCAGGGAGAGGAGATATATTCTCTTAAGGTGGCAGGTCTGGCAGGGCAGAAAAATGAAGAGGAGCTGGAGGTGGTTCTGGGGGAAGAAGCGTATACGAAAGAAGAGGCAGAGGCCTTATATGACCGGATTATGGAGGAGCTGCCGCAGAAGATCCTTGGGGAAAATGAATCGTTTGATGAGATACGGACGGATATGAATCTGGTGTCAGAGCTTGCTGAATACGGTGTAAGTCTCATCTGGCAGTCTCAGTCCCCGGAAATATTAGAGACGACGGGTCAGGTTCACAGCAGAGGGCTTTCGGAGGAGGGGGAGCGGGTTCTTCTCCATCTGCGCCTGACGGACAGCCGGTGGCCCAGGGAATATGAGATCCCGGTCACTGTAAAGCCGCCTGTTCTGACACCGGCTCAGGAGGCAATGGAGAATCTGAAAGAACAGATAAGCAGAGCGGAAGAAGCGGGGCGCTTTGAACGCGAATTTTCTCTTCCTGCCGCTTTAGGGGAAGATAAGCTGTCCTACACTCTTAATGATGGTCCGCCGCCGTTTTTTACACTGGCTGGTCTGGGCGTCTTAGGGGCAGTTGTGATGTCTGTGAAGGAGAAAAACGATCTGCAAAAAAGAGAGAAAAACCGCCGCAGCCAGATGCTTCTGGATTATTCGGAGGTATTATCACGGCTGATCATTTTTCTGGGGGCGGGGATGAGTATTCGTAGCGCCTGGGAACGGATCTGCGGGGAGTACAGGCGGGCCGTGGAGCGGGGAGACCGTACAGAGAGATATATTTATGAAGAAATGTACCTTACTGGCAGCCAGATAAAAAGCGGCATATCTGAGGCTCAGGCCTTTCGGGAGTTTGGGAACCGATGCGGCCTGCAGCAGTATATGAAGCTTGCCGCACTTTTAGAACAGAACCGGAAAAACGGTTCCAGAAACTTAAGGGAACGGCTGCGCCTTGAGATGGCAGAGGCCTTTGAAGAACGCAAGCATCAGGCGCGCAGGCTGGGTGAAGAGGCGGGCACAAAACTGCTGGTTCCGCTGTTTCTTTTGCTGGCAGTGGTCATGGTGATGATCGCCGTCCCTGCTTGGCTGGCATTTTGTTAGAAGATAAACGTATGAATCGGGAGGAATTGCGTATGAGATTACAGATAGACAGGAAAAATACAGCAGATATGGGAGCAATGAAAGAAATACAGACATTTGCCTCCGATGAATCAGGGGTGGGAGTAATCGAACTGGTGCTCATTTTGGTGGTCCTCATCGGGCTTGTGATCATTTTCAAGAAACAGATCAATACCTTACTGGAAAGTATTTTCAAGCAGATCAACAGTAAATCAAAAGAGGTTTACTGATGCGGTACCGGGGGGAAGTGACCGTTTTTCTGACTATGATTCTGATAAGTATCATGAGCTTTCTTCTGGTGACAGTGGAATCGGTCAGGGACACAGGGGCCAGGCTGTACCTTCGGATGGCTGTGGATTCCTCTATGGATTCGGTGATGGCCCAGTATCACAGAGAGCTTTGGGAACGATACAGGCTTCTGGGATTGGAAACGGGGGAGGATGGGAAACTGGAGGAAGAATTTAAGGCTTTTTTTGAACCTTACAGGAGGGCAAAAAACTGGTATCCTATGAAGCTGACCAGTGTCTCGCGCAGGGATGCAGTGACGCTTACAGAAGGAGATGGAGCTTATTTTGAGCAGGAGATTTTAGACTATATGAAATATGGTCTGATCGGTATGATCTGGGATGGCATGGAGGAAGGAGGGGCACTGGAGACATTAGAGCAGATGAAGGATGCAGAGGGAGTTAATGCGCTTTCGGGCCTTTATGACGGTCATACAAGAGAGGCAGTGCGGGTAGAAGAAGCTCTGGAAAAGATAAATGCCCAGCTGATCCGCCAGAAAGAGGGATGGAACCAGGGGATGGAGTATCTGAATGGGCTGGATGGGGACGGCTTTATACGGCAGGCAAAGGATATGATAAAGGCATTAAAGCAGCTGCCTTCTCTGGTAAATGGATATGAGAAGAAAGCAGACCATTTAAACGAAAAACTTAAGGAGAGCCGGCAGGAATTTGAGAACCAGGAGGATCTAAGCAGCGCTTCCAGAAAGGCATTGGAGGAAGAACTCGATCAGTATGAGGCCTACACGAGAAGCGATGGGGAGCGTCGGATGGAAATTGCTGCGCTGGAAGAGAAAAGCAGGGAAAACATTATTTTTCTGGAGCAGCTGATTGGAGAGGCAGAGGATATTATAGATTATATTGACAACTGGGAGCCGGAGGACGAGGAGGATGAACTGGATGAAAATGAACTCTGGGATCCTGTCAGAAGACGCTTTTCCCGATATCCCATGCTGAGTCTTGGAATGGAATTTGGAATAAGGGATAAGGAAAAAGAAGGGTGGTTAGAACGGATAGGAGACCTGGCAGCCGGCGGTATTCTGGAACTGGTTCTTCCGCCAGAAACGGTAGTGTCCGGGAAAAAACTGGATCAGAGGGAACTGCCGTCCGAAGAGGCTAAATCGGAAAAAGCAGGTGCGGGAACAACGGTGTTGGAAAGGGGAAGGTCAGGTGGAGTCAGAGGACATTCGCCGATTGGCGTACAAAACCTCCTGGATCGTCTGTTGGTGTCAGAATATGCGATCCGCTATTTTTCTGCCTTTGAGACAAAGCTGCCGGAACATTCATTTTATCAGCTTGAATATATCCTGTATGGAAAGAAGAGAGATCGCGACAATCTGGAGGCATCTCTGCTCCGTCTGACTGCTCTGCGCCAGGGATTGAATCTGGCCCATATACTGGGGGATCCGGTCAAACGCCAGGAGGCCAGAACCCTTGGAATGGCCATTGCAGGGGGAACGGGGATGGCACCTCTGGCAGCAGTAGTATCTTTTTTTATTATGACAATATGGGCTCTGGGAGAAGCGCTGCTGGATGTGCGGTGCCTGCTGGAAGGCGGCAGGGTGCCTCTTGTTAAGAGCCGATCCCAGTGGCGGCTCGACCTGGAGGGACTGCTGCGCATAGGGGCTCAAGGACGCCTGCCGGAACTGCCTGCCAAAGAAGAAGGGACGGGGCTGGATCACAAGGGTTATCTTCGGCTGATGCTGTTTGCGGGCTATTGTACAGAATACGTCTATCGAATGATGGATGTGATGCAGATGAAGATTTGCAGAAATCAGACGGGTTTTCGGATGTCTCATTGTGTGTGTAAAGTGGATATGGAGGCAGCTGTTTGTGGAAAACCTGTATTTTTTTCGGGCGGGCCGTGGACAGAAGCGGGAGAACTGCGGATGGAGGTGTCAGGAAGCTATCTGGAGGATAATCGGCAATAAGAAAACATTATAAAAAATAAGGGGTGTGCTCTCTTTTTTATTCTGGGAGTACACCTGCAAGAAAGGAGGCCTGTGATGATGCCCTTTTTCCGGCATAATTATAAAGTTCATATTTTAGCACGACACTCCGAATCAAAAATGATCTGGCAGACAGTGACCCATCAGCAAAAATGTTTAGTGAAAATCGCACCTCTCCAAGTACGAAACAGGATAAATAGAATGTATGGAAAACGGTCTGTGCCTGGAAAAAGGGTGTCATCATGGGCCTTTGAGGCAAATATGGTTTGGCGGAAAGAAAGGAAAAGGCATTTATCCACAGAGGCGAAGGGAAGTCTTACACTGGAGGCGGCTCTTGTATTTCCGCTGTTTGTATTTTTCTGTGCGATTCTGCTGATCCCCATGCAGCTGATGGATCGTCAGCGGCAGATCCAGTCTGTAGTAGAGTCGGTAGGGGAGGATATCAGCCAGTATGCTTATGGGGTCTATGTGATGAATAAAGGAAAGGAGAAGGCTGTAGATCTCGATCGGGATGATGGGGAGTCAGAGGACATGAGCCTGTTTTTTAAAGGGGCAGCTGAGGCCTATGTCAGGGCGGCTGTTCTGGGCAGAATCAATGGGAAATGGGTACGGGATGTGTCATTTTCGGGAACGGAGGTGGGCACGGATGAGATGGTTCGGATTGTGATGAAGTACAGGATGCTGCTGCCGTTTTCCATATTCCGTACAGACAGTATTGAGGCAGAAGCAGTTTGCAGCAGACGGCTCTGGACCGGAGCAGGGGGAAACCGCGGCGGAGCGGATGGAGGCGGAACGCCTGAGGAAGAGGAGATGGTCTATGTTGGCCGGGATTCTACCAGATATCACAGAAAACGAGACTGTCACTATCTGTATAATGATCTGAAGCAGGTGGGAGCAGGGGAGATAGAGGATCTTCGCAATCAGGATGGAAAACGGTATCATCCCTGTTCTTCCTGTCAGGCTGCTTCCTTCAAAGGGCCGTTTTTTGTGATGCCCTGGGGGACGCGTTATCATGCTACGGGGAGGTGCTCTTCTATAACAGCCTTTGTACAGACAGTGCCATTAAGCCAGGTGGAACATCTGGGAGCCTGTTCATATTGCGGAGGGAGGCAATAAGTGGAAAAACAGTGGTTTGAAACAGCAATTCTGACAGCATTTCTTGTTTTTACTGCTTTTGCAGCGTATCAGGATATAAAATACGGATCTATCCATGTGGGAGTATTTGTAGCTGGGGGAGCAGTGGGGATATTTCTGCAGACAGGGAGGCTGATTGCAGCTTTTGTAAGGTCGGGGATATGGCCGTTTGGAGGAGGAATGGCATTTACAATGCAGCAGCTTTTGGGCGCTGCTGCTGTTGGAGTATTTCTGCTGTGTGTTTCCTGTATAACGCAGGAGGCGGTGGGGCAGGGAGACGGGTTCTTTTTTCTGGTAGCCGGATGCTATCTCGGTTTCTTTAAAACGGTATTTCTGTTTACAGGCGCATTATTTTTATGTTTTCCTGTAAGCGCGGTTCTGCTGATACGGCAGATACTGTGCGGCGGAGCCGGATCTGTCAAAGGCGGAAGGCTTCCGTTTCTTCCCTTTGTACTTCCGGTGGCGGTGCTGGTTTTGTTTTGGTAAGGGAGGGGAGAGATTGTGAAAAAGAGATATTTTAAGGGAAGCCTGACCATAGAGGCAGCGGGGGTGATGGCGGTTCTTCTTTTTGGCCTTGGGACTATGATCATGGAGGCTGGAAGGATACATGATGAGGTTACAGGTGCGATGGTGATCCACGAAGCAGTGGAAAAGAGCCGGCATGAAAAGGAACTGGATCTGAAAGAGGCGGCATCTTTTTTCCAGGCGAACCGGGGAGCCAGGCTCCGTCTGAGCGGCTACCGGGTATATCTGGATGAGAACAGAAAAACTGTCCGGGGCAGGGCAGCCGCCGGGAACTGGGAAAAGGAAATTCAGGGACAGCGGTTTCGTCCGGAGGCATTTTTACGGAAGATCACATTGATAGAAAAGCTGGGGGATAAAAATGAAGATCCGTTATATCCGTGAGACAAAACGCAGCTACATGACAGTGGAGCCGGAAGGGGCGGAGCAGCAGGAGGATGGGGTATGGGAGGCGGGGATGCTGGAGGAAAACAGGATTCGGGGACTTCTTCCCATGAAGGTCAGATACAGGGAGGGAAAGGCGCTGTACTGCTATGATATTACCTCACGGCAGCCGCTGGAACGGCTGCTGGAAAATCATCCGGTGACTGCAAAGGAAGTTCGGAGCCTGTTTTGGCAGATATACCGGACGTTGGAAGAGATGGAGGAGTATCTCCTGAGAAGCGGGGGTATCCTTTTGGAGCCGGAGCTGATCTATGTGGAGCCGGAATGCTTTGAACTGGGAATCTGTGTCATTCCAGGAGGAACAGGAGATTTTTCATCCAGATTCAGCCATTTTTTGCAGTACCTGTTAAAACAGGTGGATCACAGGGACAGGGACTGCGTGGTTCTGACATATGGTCTGTATCAGGAAAGTCTTAAGGAAAATTATGGAATAGAGGATCTGGTAAAAATTGTAACAGGAGAAGGATGTGAGACAGGGGAACGTGAAATTGACCGTCAGAAGCCTGAAGATCGGGAGATGGTAAAGGAAAAGAAGATAGCGTTGAATGAGAAGGGAGAACAGAAAAAGGAATTTGGGGAGGCTCCAGGCACACAACAGCCGGATGCAGAAAGAAACGGCGAAAAAAATAAGAAAACAGAAGGGATACTGTACTGTCTGCTGCGTCGCATTCTGACAGCTGCAGCTATATTCCTTGCGGCAGCAGGCGGGATCTGGCTTTTGCGGGGATGGAGTACCCTGATGAGTGTAAAATGGATTCTGGCAGGAGCGGGCGGCCTGACCGCTGGATTGACAGCAGTGGTGACAGCTGCAGGTACTATAGCCGGAAATAAAAGCCTTTTTGGAAAAAAGGAGCGTCAGAATATGGGGGAAGAGGAGGATCCCTGGCGTATCTTATACGAGGAAGAGGATGAGGATCCGCTGGGGAATGTGATGGATGAAACAGAGGACAGGAAACCGCCTGTCCGTGAAAACACGGCGGTAAAAAGTTCTGTTCCTGAAGAGTTTCAGACCGTGCTTTTGGCGGAACCGTCATCGGAAGAACCTCTCCACTGCCTTGTTTCGGCAGATCCTGTCCGGGAATCCATCGAAATTCCCTATTATCCCTTTGTGATTGGAAAACACAGAGATCTGGCGGACTATATTCTGGATCACAGCACCGTCAGCCGCTTTCACATCCGGCTGGATCGGGAGGGAGACTGTTTCACGGTTACAGATTTAAATTCCACTAATGGAACCACCGTGGCAGGCGTCTGTCTGGCAGCCAACGGCACGGCACAGCTGAAGGAGGGGGATCAGGTTCAGATCGCAGAACTGTGCTTTATCTGGAAATAGAATCTGTCCCCTGTGTTTGGCAGTGCAGTGAATCCCCCCCCATTGTTGTTTGCAGTTCAGATAGGCCTTTACAGCCTCCAGCCTTCAGGCAGATAAGCCTTTGTATTTTGAAGCATATCATGTACCAGGGTACGTATGTCCTCTTTGGAGAGAGCTTTTCCCTTTACAATGGGATCATTCATAAAGGCCTCTGCCACCAGGTTTTCATCGCAGGTTAGAGCTGCCTTTAAGATCCGATCATGGTTTTTGATATGGGGCATAATCAGGTCTTTTACATTCGCAGGAAGCGCGCCTGCGGCTACAGGGTGGATGCTGTCGCGGTCAAAGAGGGCGTTTGTCTCTACCAGAGCGTCAGCGGGCAGGTTGGAGATCTGAAGGGCGCTGTTGGGGATATTTACATTGCTTACGACGCGTTCCAGACCGCAGAGAGCCTTAATCAAAAGGATTCCCTCTTCACCGGTAGGCTCCAGCTGGATGTTTTCTTCGCCGGAGGCCAGTCTGCGGCTGCGTTTAAGACGCTTTCTCAAATCCTCTTTGCGCCAGTCTACGGTGGTCAGGCCGAACTTCCAGGCGGCTGCAGTTTCAGGATCATTCAGATATTCATTTCCGGGCATAAACTCAGCCAGATGGCGGTCTCCGGCGGCGGCAATCAGGCCGTAGCGCTTAAAGAGATCCATTTTTACACGATGGGCGCACTGGAAGGAGGAGTTCATCCAGTTTTCTCCCTGCAGTTCATAGCCTTCTGCAAAATGGCTGTCAATATAGCGTCTGTAGATCGGGAACAGGTCGTTCCCCTTATAGCTGGCTTCGGTAAACCATGTGAAATGATTGATTCCAACTACATTTACATGGACATCGTGCCAGTCGTCCGCGGTGTCGCCGGTTTCTGCCTCGTAGATGCCTTTAAGCACTTTCTGGGTGCCAAATACCTCGTGGCAGCAGCCAAAGGCCTTAATTTCCGGGAATATGTGGTACAGTGTCTTGACGCACAGGGACATGGGATTGGTGTAGTTGATGACCCAGCAGTTGGGGGCATAGGCCTTAATGGATTCTGCAATTTCCACAAACATGGGGATCGTGCGCAGGGCGCGGATCATCCCGCCGGGTCCGGCAGTGTCGCCGACAGACTGGTAGATTCCCAGACGTTCCGGAAGATGGACATCAGAGGCCATCTCATCAAATGTGCCGGGAAGAATAGAGATCACGGCAAAATCGCAGCCGGTGAGAGCTTCCTTAAGGCTGTTTTTCACCTCAAATTTCCAGTCACCCCCTGCGTCCTCGCGGCTCATAAGACGATTGCCGATGACTGCATTGTTTTCGGCAGCGCTGCGGTCAATGTCATAAAGACGGATGGTTCCGCTGATCTGTTCATCCAGGGCAAGATCAGTCATAAAGGTCCAGGCCCAGCCTCTGGAACCGCCCCCGATGTAAGCGATTTGAATGTCGGAAACTTTGTTTTTGCTGTAGTTCATGAATTGCACCCTCCTGCAAAATATGATACGCTGCGCCTGGTTTTAAGGCCACACGCAACTTGCTTTTGATAGGTATTGTACCGAATAGGGGTGTTAATTGCTAATAAAATCAGCCATTTTTTAAAAAAAATTATCTTATCAGATACAAATATAGGGGGACAGGGAAGAAACAGCGAAAAAATTGTGGTATACTACAGTCAAAAACAGATTTGGCCAAAGGAGCAGGATATGGAAATAAAAGGAAGTTTATCTGAGAAAACGGCCCGGACAACAGCCTCTTATCTGGAGACGTCTTTGGATGCAGCAGATACGGTTTACCTCCCCGCCTGCCAGATTCCATGCGGACAGGAAATCCTGTTTCAGGGAGAGATACCCGGTATTTTCGCAGAAGAGGCGGTGAGAAACCACAGCTTTTCCATGGTCAGCCGCCATTTTCACGAGAGTCTTGAGCTTTATTTTCTTCTGGAAGGTGAGCGCTTTTATTTTGTAGAACAGGACACTTATCATGTAAGGGATCATATGGGGATTTTAGTGGATCAGAATCAGATCCATAAAACCTGTCCCGCAGGGACAAAGACACGCCATCATCGATTCCTCCTGCAGCTGGAGGGCAGGGCGTTAAGTGAAATTATAAGGCTTTGCGGCTTTCAGGGACTTCTGGAATTTGGAGAGCAGTACAGGGGGATCATTCATTTTTCTGAATCGGAGTGGAATCAGGTATTAAAACTGCTGGAAAGGATTAAATCTGAGCTGAGCTGCATTGGAACTTCAGAAAGGTTCTCCGGATCAGAGGCGGAAAAAAGAGCGGCAGAAGGCATGATCCGCCTCTATACAGCCCAGCTTCTCCTTCTTCTGATCCGTGTAAGGAGCAGGGAGGAAGCACAAGGCTGGAAGGAGCCCAGACAAAGCAGTCTGGTGCATACGGGAATGTATCAGAAGGTTCATGAAATTGCTATCTATTTGCAGAATAACTCGGCCAGAAAGCTGTGTCTGGACGATCTGGCAGCCCATTTTTTTATCAGTCGTTCCTACCTGACCCGGATTTTCCGCACGGTGACCGGATTCACGGTCAGTGAATATCAAAATATCTGCCGGATAAAAAAAGCCCAGATACTGCTTAGGGAAACCTCTATGTCTATCACTGAGATTTCCATGGAGACTGGTTTTGGAAGCCTTCCATACTTTGAAAGGGTATTTCGTCAGACTGCCGCCCAGACGCCTCTTCAATACAGGCAGAGTGTCAGGAAACGCGTTAATTAGCATCAGCCGGCTGTATGGGCAAATTCATACAGCGGCGCGCCGGAGACTCTGGGAAAGGAGAAATGTGAAAAACGCCGTCCGTCATCCCTCTCCGTGAAGCCTGGCCGCATATGCGCTTGGGGTTACTCCTGTGTTTTTCTTAAAGAGCTGAGAGAAATACTGAGGATTATTTCCGCAGCCCACCTGTTCCGCCACCGTCTGGATCTTATCGCTTCCCGCAGAAACCAGAAGTTTCTTGGCCCGTTCGATGCGGACGCTGGTTAAATAGTTGGAGAACCTGGTGCCGGTTTCCTTCTGGAATTTTTTGCTCACATAATCGGTATTCATAAACAGATGCTGTTCAGCAATTCCCTTTAACGTAAGGTTGGGATCGGAAAGATGCTGGTCTACATAATCACGGATCTGCTTTGTCATAGCGCTGACAGCTGATTTTTCGGGTTTGGCAGACAGGAGTGTTCTTAGCTTTTCGACCAGAGTAAGCTTTAATGGTTCCAGCTGGGTCTCATGGGTTACATTAAGGAGCCATTCTGTCAGCTCTACGGTGGAAAGACGGCTGTCAGCAGCAGAGATTGCCAACATAAGGGAATTGGACAGCTGTTTTAAAAAGGACAAATCTGTTACCTCGGACAGAAGGCTGATCAGGCTGTCCGTATTCTCTGTGCTGCCGCTTTGAAGAGACGCGGACAGCTGCTTATTTGCCTCATCCATAATAAAGCTGTAATTGCAGCTGGACAGAATGTGAAAGTCATTTATGTAGTAGATCATGCTGAACCGTCTAACCTTATCCAGAGCAGTCTGCAGGAGACTTTGAAGATTTTTAAAAGACAGATCCTCTGTTTCCAGAGATGCGCTGTGTCCGGCAAGCCGCATATGGGAAAAAAAGTGGGACATATCCTGATAATTTCCCGCAAATTCCTTAAAGAAAAGCATCAGAGTATAGTTGACGTAGATCCCGTGGATGGTTACCTGGGGGAACCGGTTTTTGGCATACTGTTTTAGCTGCTGCAAAAATTCTTCCAGATTCTCAAACCCCAGAAAAAATATATAAAACAGGTGATAAGAGGAAAAGTAAAAGTCCATATATGGATCGTAGGCCTGCATGATTTCATCATAGGGGCGGTTCTGACAGACCGCATGGTAAAGATCACATTGTGGCGGATGCTGTTCAGGGCGGGATAGGAGCGTTCTGAACTGTTTTTGCGGTAGCAGTCCTGGGCGATGTCCCTAATGCTTTCCAGAATGTGTATTTCACTGCAGGGCTTGAGCAGGTAGTGACGGACGCCGTACTTCATAGCTGCCTTGGCATATTCAAACTCTCCATAGCCGGAGAGAATGATAAACTGGGTATTTAGGTCTGTCTCATAAATGCGCCGGATCAGTTCTAAGCCGTCCATTCCGGGCATACGGATATCTGTGAGCACAATATCCGGCGACTCGTCCAGGATCATGTCATAGGCCTCCAGGCCGTTTCTGCACAGCCCCACAAGTTCAATATCGTATTTTTTCCAGTCAATGATGGTGGAAATGGTTTCCCGGATGATGCGTTCATCATCGGCAATGATCAGTTTCAGCATGATACAGGTTCCTCCGTGCAGTATGGGATGATAATGGCGGCGACTGCGCAGTCCTCTTCGTTATAAAGAGACAGGCCGTATGCATCGCCAAACAGAAGTTTAATACGTTTGTCAATGTTTAAAAGTCCGATACCGGAACGATTCGGCTGTTTCCTTTCCGTGCGGAGAAGCTCCAGCAGGTTATCGTCAAAGGCGGATCCGCTGTTTTTGACCAGAATCCGCAGCCGGGGAGTGGAATTGCAAGCATCCTCTGGGATTGCTTCTGCCATAATGGTGATATAGCAGGTTTCCATGATCTCTTCCAGGGCGTAGTGAATGGAATTTTCCACCAGAGGCTGCAAAGTAAGAGGTGGAATCAGGGCGTCTTTTACGTGCTCCGGTATCTGTGTGCGGTAGTCCAGCCGTTCCTCAAACCGGATTTGCTGTATGGTGATGTAGCATTGGATGAGATTCAGCTCATAGGAGAGTGTGACAAGGGACTTTTTGTTGCTTAAGGCGGCTCGCAAAAGAGCTCCCAAAGACTCTGTCATCAGGGAGATCTCCCGGTTTCCTGCTGCCTTTGCCCTCCAGTTGATGGATTCCAGGGTGTTGTAGAGGAAATGGGGATTGATCTGTGATTCCAGCGCCTTGATCTGAGCCTCGCGTGCCAGGATTTCATTGACATAATTGGTGTTTACAAGGTGCTGAATCCTCTCGGTCATGCGTTCAAAGCATTGATGGAGGCGGCCGATTTCATCTTTGCGGTAGGCGTAGTCAGAATCGTATTTTGTGCTTAAAAGGGCAGCTTCGTTCCGGCTGAACGTATCCATTTTTCCGATCAGGATATTGAAGTGCTTTAAAATCGAGCGGATCAGGCAGTAGGATATTACAACGATCAGGATTACGCCCGCGAACAGCATAAAAAAGATAAAAGCCATGGAGGAATGGAGAGTGCGGGTAATCTCATCATAGGATACCAGACTGTAATAATCCAGCCCATAGTCAGGGATGGTGTTGCGTACTGTGAAATAGGAGTGGGAATCCAGCGTCAGAGTCTGGTATTTTTCCAGAGAGGAGGAGACAATCTTTTCTATTTCTTCTCTGGAAAATGCTTCTGGCACATAGATTTGGCTGTTCCCGGTGCAGAGGATGTACTGGCTGTCGGAAAACTGGGCGGCGGCCGCATTGGCCTTGCGTATGATCTGATTCAGATCGACATAGATGATCAGAGTTCCCAGATGACTTAAATCAACGTTGTCTATTTTGCGGATTTCACGGCTCATCAGAAGGGCATTGCTGCCGGGATCTGCCGGAATCCAGGCTGCAGCGCCCTTTTTACCTTCTGCCGCACGGACGGCTGCCTGCAGGCTTTCCTGAGAAAGCTTGTTTTTCCATACAGTATAGGTGGAGTTATGAAAATGGTCATTTTGTATCATCAGAAAGGAAACGCCGTTATCCTTCACGGAGGAATGGTACATCTGCAGGGAATTGTTTATGATCCTGTTTGCATTGGTCCAGGCAGCCCGGTCATCTGATTCGGCAATATCTGAGAGAGAGGACTGGATTTCCGGCGCTGCAATAATGGAGGAGGATACTGCCTCGATGCTTTTTAGGCTGTCAGAAATTGTATAGGCAGAGTGGGTCAGGTTGCCAGCGGTGGTTTGGTAAAGCAGCCTATTGTAGGCCGCGGCACACAGGCACAGGCTTAAGAGGGAGAGGACTACGATGAGGAAAACATTGTTTAAGACGATAAACAGCATTTTCTGAAACAGGGGAAGATTATTTAATTTATACCGGATGGTTCGGCCTATGGAGCCTGAAAAGCGTTTCAGAGAGTGCGCCATATGTAAGTCCCCCTTTCGGAAACAGAGCTTTTAATGAAAAGATTCGGCAGAGAGGGATAAAAAACCCCGCTGCAGGTACAGCTTAAGTATACATTTAAATCAGAAGTTATGCAATCAATACAGAAAACAGGTCTGTTTTGTGAACACGAATGTCGGTTTTACTTATTACAGAATATGGAAGAGGGAGCGTATAATAAAACTGACAGTTCAGTAAAGATGGATGTGTACAGAGTCAATGGATCATGAAAGAAACTGGCCAATGCTCTGTGTACACTGCGAGGACAGGAGGGTATATTTTTATGAAAAAGAGAAGCATTGCATTAGTGATGGCCGGATTGATGACCGCTGTGAGCCTTGCCGGATGCGCAGGAAATTCTTCATCAGATACAGCTGATGCCGGGGGTGCAAAGACTGAGGCGGCCGGTTCGGGAACGGAAACAGGCGGCCAAAAGAGCCTGACCGTTGCGTGGTGGGGCAACCAGGTTCGCAACGAGAGAACGCAGGAGGCTCTGGATAAATATTCAGAGTTAAATCCGGGAGTAACTCTGGATGGACAGTTCTCTGAGTGGGGGGATTACTGGAATAAGCTGGCAACGGCGTCCGCGGGAAATTCTCTTCCTGATGTGATCCAGATGGATTACGCATATCTGGATCAGTATGCACAGAACAATCTGCTCTTAGACCTGACGCCTTATTTGGAGAATGGAACGCTTAATCTGGATGACGCTAACCAGGATGTATTAAATTCAGGAAAAGTAAATGGAAAGCTTTATGCGGTGCCCATTGGAATCAATGCTCCGTCTTTACTGTATAACAAGGCAGTGACAGATGCTGCAGGCGTAACCATTAAAGATAATATGACGCTGGATGAGTTCATTCAGGCCTGCAGGACCATCAGGGAAAAGACGGGATACCGTACCAATATGGCATACGGCGTTACTCAGGAAATTGTTCAGTACATGATTCGCGCAAACGGACATTCCATGTACGGCGAAGGCAGATTAAATGTAGAAAGTGCAGACGAATTCGTTCCTATGTTCAAAGTATTTGAGGATGGCGTAAAGGAGGGATGGCACGTAGACCCCAGTATTTATGCGGAGATCACCCCAGGCTCTGTAGAGCAGGATCCCTTTGTTTACGGCGCAAGTGAGGATTCCAGATCCTGGTGCGTATTCTGCTGGTCTAATCAGATAGGCGCGTATGAAAACTGCAAGCCGGAGGATATGCCTGAGATCGGCATCACTACCTGGCCGTCCGCAGATCCGGCTAAGTCCGACTTCCTAAAGCCGGCGCAGTTTTTCTCCGTATCTGCCAATACAGCAAATCCGGAAGAGGCAGTCAAGATCATCGATTACTGGACCAATAGCATGGATGCCAACAATATACTCCTGGCTGAGCGAGGTGTGCCGCTGTCTGAAAAGGTAGCCGATGAACTGTCACCCAGTCTTGAGCCGGCCATTCAGGACAGCATTCAATTTATCAACGAAGTCGTATCTCCGGCCTCTTCACAGATCGATCCTCCGATGCCGAATGGCTCCAGCGAGGTGACAGAGCTTTTATTACAGCTGGAAGAAAAGGTAGCATATGGACAGATGACATCTGAAGAGGCAGCACAGGAACTGTTTACAAAGGGAAATGAGATTATGTCGTCCAAATAATGGGCTGTGATTTCAGCAGACAGGAATAAAACAGGTTTCTTAAGGCTCTGCCTGCTGCGTTTACACGTATGCAGGCAGAATCTTTCCGAGGAGGAAATAGGATGAATCCATTCAAAAAAGCCCTGAGCAGAGAAAGTACCGCAGGCATTATTTTTACGCTTCCCTTTACGATCGGATTTCTGCTGTTTATGATTGTTCCCATGGGAATTTCCCTTTATTACTCATTCTGCAAATATGACATTCTTTCCCCGCCTGTGTTCACGGGTCTTGATAACTTCGTGAAAATGTTTCAGGATGAAACTTTCTTTAAGGCGATTGGCGTTACCTTTTATTTTGCTCTGGTATCTGTTCCCTTAAGGCTGATATTTGCGCTGGTGGTAGCGATGCTTTTGTTAAAAAATTCAAGGATGAGCGGTTTTTACCGGGCCGCCTACTATCTTCCGTCCATTATTGGAGGATCCGTAGCCGTAGCCATCCTGTGGAAGAGAATGTTTGCCACTGACGGCGTAATAAACCGCCTGCTGGGAATGGTTGGCATTGAAACCACCTTTGCCTGGCTGGGCGAAACGAGAACCGCTATCTGGGTGCTGATTCTGCTGGCTGTATGGCAGTTTGGCTCCTCCATGCTGATCTTCCTGTCTGCCTTAAAGCAGATCTCAAGGGAACTTTATGAGGCGGCTGAGGTAGACGGGGCCAATGGGATCCAGAAATTTTTCCGTATCACCCTTCCTCTCTTGACACCGACCATTTTCTTTAACCTGGTTATGCAGATGATCAACGGTTTCCTGGCATTTACCCAGAGTTATATTATCACCCAGGGAAAGCCCATGAACTCCACTCTGTTTTATACCGTATATATGTACCAGCAGTCTTTTGAGTTCTACAACACAGGATACGGCGCAGCGCTTGCATGGGTCATGCTGGCTATCATCGGCGCAATCACCCTGATTCTGTTTGCAACTAAGAAATTCTGGGTATATGAGGAGGGATAGGCGATGAAAGAAAAAAGAGCAGTCAAGGGGGCAGTCTATCATATACTGGTATTTATTTTTGGTCTGATCATGATCTATCCCCTGGTATGGATGGTCATGAGTTCCTTTAAGCCGACCAGCACCATTTTCCAGACAGCGGGCAGTCTGATTCCTGAAACCTTTACCTTTGAAAATTATGTAAATGGCTGGAAGGGGTTTGCAAAAGTAACATTTGCAGTATTTTTCAAGAACTCTCTCTTTATTTCTGCGGCGGCTACCATCGGTACGGTGATGTCCTCCGCTGTGGCTGCCTACGGCTTTGCGAGATTTAAGTTCCGCGGAAAGAAACTTTTATTTTCCGCCATGCTCCTGTCTATGATGCTCCCGGCGCAGGTGCTGATGATCCCTCAGTATCTGTGGTATCAGAAGCTGGGATGGGTAGGCAGCTATATGCCTCTGATTGTACCGTATTTTTTTGCAATTCAGGGCTTTTTCGTATACCTGATGTCAAACTTTATTTCGGGTATCCCCAGGGATCTGGATGAGGCGGCAAAGATCGATGGCTGCTCCTATGCGGCTGTTTTTACAAAGATCATTCTGCCTTTGATCAAACCGGCTCTGGTGACCGGCGGAATATTCTCTTTCATGTGGAGATGGGACGATTTTCTCTCCGCCTTGCTGTATGTGAATAAGTCGGCCAGGTATCCGGTCAGCCTTGCGTTAAAGTTGTTTTGTGATCCTGGCTCATCCTCTGACTACGGGGCCATGTTTGCAATGGCTTCTCTTTCTATTCTTCCCTCGGTTCTGATTTTCATTTTCTTCCAGCGCTATCTGGTAGAGGGAATCAGCACTTCCGGGCTGAAGGGATGACAGAGATAAAAAGGGCCTGATGAAAAGAAGGGAGCACCGGAAAGGACGAATATGAAACTTGACTATGATAAGGCAGTGATTGAGACTGCGATTGATAAAATGGCAGAGCGCACCATGAATATGGATATGACCTGGGACTGGCCCTGCGGCGTAGCCTATTACGGTATGGCGGAGGCTTACGAGGCAACAGGGAATAAGAAATATCTGAATATTGTAAAGGAACGGGTAGACGAACTGATTTCTCTGGGACTTCCTGGCTTTACGGTGAATACCTGCTCTATGGGCCATGTGCTTTTGACCCTTTATAGGGAAACTCAGGATGAGATTTATAAAAAGATTATAGATGAAAAGCTGGATTATCTGAGCTGCAGGGCACTGCGGTTCGGGGATCATGTGCTTCAGCACACTGTTTCCGCAAACAATGATTTCCCGGAGCAATGCTGGGCGGACACCCTGTTTATGGCGGCGTTTTTCATGCTTCGCGCAGGGGTTATGTTTGACCGGACAGAGCTGGTGGATGACGCCTTAAATCAATGGTACTGGCATATTCAGTATCTTCAGAATGAGCGTACCGGCCTCTGGTATCATGGCTATGACAATATGGCGGGAAATCATATGAGCGGGTTTTACTGGGGCAGGGCCAACTGCTGGGCGGCGTTCACCATGTCACAGGTGGCTCATATCCTTCCTCAGTGTTATCTGTATCCGAAATACCTGGAGATTGTGGGAAGTCTGAATGAACAGTTGGCTGCCTTAAAGACTCTGCAGACAGAAAAGGGCCTTTGGAGAACTATTTTGGATGATCCTGAGTCTTATGAAGAGGTTTCCGCTTCCGCAGGGATTGCCGCAGCGATGGCCCTGAAGGGAAATCCTCTTCACATTAAGTATATTAACAGGGCGGTTGTGGGAGTGTTGGAAAATATTTCTGAAGATGGGAAAGTCATGAACGTGTCTGGAGGAACGGCAGTGATGAAAGACAGGGAAGGCTACCGCAGTATCTCAAAACGCTGGATTCAGGGATGGGGGCAGGGAATGGCTCTGGCATTTTTCGGAACCGTTTTAAACTATGAGAAATATACGGGCGACGGAGCGCTGTAGACGGACAGACGCAGCGTCTTTGCTTTACTGCTTCGGGCGTAAGAAGCGGAACTGGAGCCTTGTGGAAGCAGTCTGATTGATATAAGCCGATATCCGTTTATGCCCTAAATAGTTATGTTATACTGCACGATTTATGGTTGGCTCTATGTGCACTATTTACATAATTTTACAAATTGACACAAATTTTACAGGGGAAGGGGAGAATTTCTCGCCAATACAAGAATTTTACTTAACAAGCAATGGAAACTATGCTACTATATAAAGCATATCTGGAAATAATTGCTGTTCACTGCGCTGCGGGGGGAGATTATTTTCAGGTATGCTTCAAGCTGTATCTGGGACTGTGGTCTGAACGGATTCAGAAAAGTCCTTAAAGGGCAGTTTCAGAAAAATGATTGCTGCGGCGAAAGCCGCGGGAGGAGGAAATCAAAGTGACAGATGATACGTGTATTTTTTGCAAGATCGCAAACGGAGAGATACCATCAGCAACGGTATATGAGGATAATATGTTCCGGGTGATACTGGATCTTGGGCCTGCGTCAAAGGGCCATGCTCTGATCCTGCCGAAGAATCATTTTCCCGATGTATGCGGACTGGACGGGGAGACAGCTGCCAGAGTGCTTCCTCTTGGGGCAAAGATCGGCGCAGCGATGAAAAAAAGCCTGGGCTGTGCTGGATTTAATCTGGTTCAGAACAATGGAGAGGCTGCCGGACAGACGGTGATGCATTTTCATATGCACGTGATCCCGCGCTATGAGGGAGGGCCTTCAATCGTGGGCTGGACGCCGGGAACGGCATCAGGGGATGAACTTGCTCAGCTGGCACAGAGGATAAAGGACAGCTTGTAAAGACAGCGATGAGCAGAAAAATGGATGTGGAGTCCAGAGAAAAGTTTGAGGGGATGTATCTGAAGTATCAAGGGGTTTTAAGGCGTCTTGCCTATGAGTATGAAATACCTCCTGACTATATTGATGATGTAGTTCAGGATACATTCGTGTCGTTTGCTCAGTATGACTATTCTCTTGAGCAGTCGGAGCAGGGAAAGAAAATACTGCTGGGACGGATCCTCAAAAGCCGTTGTATGGATTTTCACAGAAGACTGGGGAATAAGCCCTGTCAGGATGTAGATGATGAGGATTTTATAATGGAAGAATTCAGGATACAGTCCGGGAGGCAGAGTATTCCGGACTTTGTTGCGAGCAAGGAGAGATGTTTTGCCATTCTGGAGGCCATTGAACGTATGCCGGAGAACTGGCAGCAGGTGGCAAATTTAAAGCTGATTGAAGGCAGATCCACAGAAGAGGTCTGTCAGATCCTGAATATCTCAGAAAAAGCCTGCTATTCCAGAGTGAGCCGCATCAGAAAATCTGTGGAAAAGCTTCTCAGGGACGAGAGCTGGCCATAAAAGCGGGAATCAGGTAAAGGGCGTAAAACGGAGCAGATCTGCGGACTCTACGGATGGTATCATCAGATAGAGCTTTTGCGGTCTCCGGGAGTACACAGATCTGTAAAGCAGAAGGCAGCTGTCAGGAACGGCTGGCGCAGGATTCGATCAGTGACATGACGGTTTCTACGGCATGGTTTAACTGGCTGGTCTCCATGGCCCTGATATAGGAGGCGCGGCTGGTATAGAGCTCAGTCACCGCATCACAGAGAGCGTCATCGGTGATAGCCTCTTCTTCCAGGACTTTGCTGAAACCCTGCTTTGCAAAGGAATTAGCGTTTAAGATCTGATCGCCTCGGCTGGCAGCCGCAGACAGAGGGATCAGCAGGTTGGGCTTTCTGAGGGCTAAAAGCTCGCAGATTGAGTTGGCTCCGGCACGGGATACCACGATGTCAGCAGCCGCAAAAAGGTGCTTTAAAGGAGCGTCTACGTATTCATACTGCATATAGCCTTCTGTGCTGATAAGTGATTCATCCAGATTGCCTTTTCCGCAGATATGTATGATCTGGAAGGAAGGCAGAAGGCGTGGAAGGACGCGGCGTACCGCAGTATTGACGGCTACAGAGCCCAGACTGCCGCCGATGATCAGCAGAACCGGTTTATCGCCTTTTAAATGGGTGTAGGCCAGGCCGGAGGCACGATCGCCTTTAAGAAGCTCCGCACGGATAGGGGATCCGGTGAGAATCGCCTTGTCTTTTGGAAGGTATTTTAAGGTCTCAGGGAAATTGCAGCAGACCTTTGCAGCAGAGGGGATACAGATTTTGTTTGCCAGTCCGGGGGTCATATCAGATTCATGGATAATGGTTGGGATTTTATAATGCTTTGCTGCCAGCACGACTGGCACAGCTACAAAGCCGCCCTTTGAAAATACCACATCGGGTTTATACCGTTTTAAGAGACGTCTTGCCTCAGCATAGCCCTTGATAACGCGGAATGGATCTGTGAAGTTTTTTATATCAAAATACCGGCGCAGCTTGCCTGAGGAGATCCCGTCATAGGGAATCCCAGCGTTTTCAATCAGCTTGCGCTCCATGCCCTGATAGGAACCGATATAGCGGACTTCATATCCAGCCTCTTTCAGAGAAGGAAGCAGGGCCAGATTGGGGGTAACGTGTCCGGCAGTACCGCCGCCGGTCAGAATAATTTTTTTCATAAATGGCCTCCTGAAGGTAAAACATCTACTATTATAGTAAGCATTAACTGCAAAAAGTCAACCCTAAAGCATAAGGGAACTTAAGGAGATTTGGTAAATAGAGGTGCCCCGTGGGAAAATTTTACAGTAATCAACCCAATCAGAATATTATCATGCAGAGGAAACTGGAGAAAATATGTGGTCTTTCAGACGAGCAGATCCTGAGGGAGTTTGAAAAAGCCCAGAAAAATACCCGCCCTTTGCCAATCAAACCGCCGCCTGCGGATGAGTTTGAACGCATCTGCAGGCGGGTGGAGGCAGAACGCAGGAAAATACTTACCGCTCCGCAACGGGTTAAATGGAAACGGGTGGCCGCTGTAGGACTGCTTGCGGCAGCGCTGACTGGCAGCGGATGCTTTGTGGCTTTGGGGAGAAAGTCGTATTTTTATCGGGAGAGAGAGGCTGGGGGAGGTGTTGTACTGAATAATGATTCAAATAAAGTAAGTGAGGGAGATGAGGAATTAGCTTATCAGAAAATAGAACAAATTCTGGAACAAAAACCAATTCGTTTCGGATACAGGCCTTATAAAATGAAATTTTCGGAGATCGTTATTGAAGATGGAATGGCAAAGTTACGTTTTGTTTTAGGAAAGCAAAATATATATATGATTCAATCAAAGTATGAAACAGAAGTTTCTTATCAGTATAGATCAGATTTAGTACAACAAGAGAACACTGTTTTTAATAAGTGGATTGGCAGGGATTTAAAAATATACAGTGAAGTTTTATCCAATGGTGAAATGCGATATGAGACAACCTTTATAGATGATGGAGTGTATTATAGATTTACGGCTGATATTGATGAAGAAGAATTTATAAAAATAATAGAGAATTTGACATATTAAAGTGAAAAGGAATACAAAATGAAAAAAATAATTAAAAGTTTAATTATATCATTATTAATAATACAATTAATGTCTTTAAATGTTTTGGCAGCATCTCGAAATTTACAGAAACCTGCATCACTTCAAACAAGATCTTCATTACTTCCTAAAAATAGGGATAAAGCAAAGGCAAGTGAGAGAGCAGTAGAAAGAGGAGATTTTTTTGTTGGTGCAGATGTAGTCATTTCTAACCAAGGAAATGGAGATATTGGGGGGGTAGGAACGGCGTATTTAGCAGTACCAGTAGAAGAGGTATATATTACTTTGTATTTAGATCGATATGATGAAGAGGATGGGGCTTGGTATCAAGTTACATATTATGATGCAGAATTTTACGCGAAAGATTATCCGGATGGATTAAATTATCCATCAGTAAATATAACATTTAAGAACCAGAAAAAAGGTTATTACAGAATCAGAGGCGCCTTCTCAGCTGTAAAAGACAACAAATTCGAAGGCTTCAGCCCAGTAACCGACGGTATCTGGATCGAATAATCCCACCTCGTCTACATCCACCAAGGAAGGAGCGCTCAAATGCAGAATCTAAGAGAAAAACTCCAACGCTTTATGATTGGCCGCTATGGTGCGGACGAGCTGGGACGGTTTTTGTCGTGGGTGGTTGTTTTATTGGCGCTGTTCAGCTGCTTTATCCGATCGTACTGGATCCTTTCATTTATCCGCGGTCTGCTTCTGCTGCTGCTCATCATTCTTTACGCCCGCATAATTTCCAGAGACATCTCCAGACGCAGCAGGGAAAACGAAGCTTACCTGCGCTTTCGTTTTCACATCACAGAAATCTGGAAAAAGTGGAGGTTTCGTCTGAGCGAAAGCCGAAGATACAGGATTTTTTGCTGCCCCAACTGCAAACAGAAGATCCGTATTCCCAGAAATCACGGAAAGGTAAGCATTCACTGTCCAAAATGCGGAAATGATTTCATAAAAAACACTGGGGCAAAGAAATAGTAATTATTCAGTCCTGCGATCTTCCTGCCAGACTGCCGCACATATTTCCGCACAAGTTGCCGCATGGATGAATAGTTACAAAAAATAACACAGATGTTTATATGTTTCTGTTTGAACAGTTACAATCATGTAAAACGCTGGAAGAAAGTGGTAAATCCGCTGATTCCGGCGTTTTTGCTTTGTCCGTGTATCCGACCAGGGGAATCAGCGCCCGGTTTTTATATCAATTTACATAGAATTTACAAAACTTATACCATAACTTGCTTTCTCCAAATGTAAAACTTTTGTATACTCCACAATGTAACGAGGAACACAAACACATAAAAATATAGCGCAAGGCGCAAAAAGCGGAGGAACAATATTATGAAAAAGAATGGTAAGAAGATTCTGGCAGCGGTTGGTTCTGTAGTGATGGCCGCAGGGATGCTGGCAGGCTGCGGCAGCTCTTCTGCAGAGACGACTACTGCTGCAAAGCAGACCACAAAGGCAGCAGAGCAGACAGACGCTAAGACAGAGGCGGCAAAGGAAACAGCCGACTTAAGCGGCTCCATCAGTATGGTAGGCTCGACTTCCATGGAAAAATTTGCAAATGCTCTCAGCGAGACATTTATGGAAAAATATCCAAAGGTAACAGTAACAGCTGAATTTGTTGGATCCGGCGCAGGCGTTGAAGCAGTTGCAAATGGTTCCGCAGATATTGGAAATGCCTCCAGAAACTTAAAGGATGAGGAAAAGGCAAAGGGCGTCGTTGAAAATATTGTAGCGATTGACGGAATCGCAGTTGTAGTAGATCCCTCAAACACGGTAGAAGACCTGACAAAGGATCAGCTGGCAGGTATTTATGACGGCACTGTGACAAACTGGAAGGATGTAGGCGGAAGCGACGCGCCGATCGTAGTAGTGGGCCGCGAGTCTGGTTCCGGCACCAGAACTGCCTTTGAAGAGCTGTTAAAGCTGGAGGACAAGTGCAAGTACGCCAATGAGTTAGACAGCACCGGTGCGGTAATGGCAAAGGTTGCTTCCACACCTGGAGCTATCGGCTATGTATCTTTGGACGTACTGGATGACACAGTAAAGGCATTAAAATTAGACGGATCCGAACCAACCGAGGAGAATATCAAGGCTGGAAACTACTTCTTGAGCCGTCCGTTCGTAATGGCAACCAAGGGTGAGATTTCTGAGCAGAATGATCTGGTAAAGGCCCTGTTCGATTTCATTCACTCTGAGGAAGGCACTGAGCTTGTCAAGTCCGTAGGACTGATCTCCGTAGATAAGTAATCAGATACGCGAAAGGAGACGATCTGCAATGACAACGGAAACATTTTCCATACGTTCCCATCATGGCAGCAAGTCCGGCGTTGAAAAAGCTGCACAGGTGATTTTCACCGCCTGCGGCTTTTTCGCTGTTCTGGCTGTTGCATCCATTACGTTATACATGGTGATCAGCGGTGCGCCCGCTCTGTTTCAGGTAGGAATTACCGATATCCTGTTTGGAACAGTCTGGAAGCCTGACGCTGCGGATCCCAGCTTTGGTATTTTATATGTTATTCTGACTTCCATTGTGGGAACCTTCCTTGCCATTCTGATCGGAGTTCCCATTGGCGTGATGACGGCGGTTTTCCTGGCAGAGGTAGCGCCAAAGAAGGTTGCCAATATCGTCCGTCCGGCAGTTGAGCTTTTAGCGGGTATTCCGTCTGTAATCTACGGACTGCTGGGTATCCTGATCTTAAACCCGCTGATGTATAAGCTGGAGCTGATTATTTTCAAGGGAACAGACCATCAGTTTACCGGCGGAGCCAATCTGATCTCGGCGGTGCTGGTGCTGGCCCTGATGATCCTGCCCACCGTGATCAATATCAGCGAATCGGCTCTCAGAGCCGTACCGGGGCATTTAAGAAGCGCATCCCTGGCGTTGGGGGCCACTAAGATCCAGACGATTTTTCAGGTGGTTCTTCCTGCTGCAAAGTCGGGCATCATCACAGCTATCGTCCTGGGAATCGGCCGTGCCATCGGAGAGGCCATGGCGATCAGCCTCGTATCGGGAAGCTCTGTTAATGTTCCGCTGCCCTTTAATTCCGTTCGTTTCCTTACCACTGCTATTGTGTCCGAAATGGGATACGCCTCTGGACTTCACAGGCAGGTGCTTTTTACCATCGGCCTTGTGCTGTTTGCATTTATTATGCTGATCAATATCAGCCTTACGAGAATACTTAAGAAGGGAGACCATAAAAATGACAGGTGAAGCCGCAGTTAATGTCGATGAACGTTCTGCTGTCAGAGAAAGCATTTACGGAAAACACGTCCGTTCGGCGGATGTAGCGCTTACAGGTGTGATCTACGGCTGCACAGCTATCTCCCTGCTCCTTCTGGTTGGTATTCTGGGATATACCTTTGTAAGGGGTATACCCCATGTGACCTGGTCTTTCTTAAGCACAGCCTCCAGCGCCACCAAGGGAACGGTCGGTATCCTGGGAAATATTATCAATACCCTTTATATTGTTGTGATTACGCTGCTGATCGCTACTCCGCTGGGCGTAGGCTCGGCCATTTATTTAAATGAATACGCAAAGCCGGGAAAAGTAGTGCGCGTGATCGAATTTACCACAGAAACACTGTCCGGTATCCCATCCATTATTTTTGGTCTTTTTGGAATGGTATTTTTTGGGAATACACTGGGGCTGGGATATTCTATCCTTACCGGCGCGCTGACGCTGACTCTGATGATCCTTCCGCTGATTACCCGCACAACCCAGGAGGCCTTAAAGACGGTTCCTGACAGCTACCGCCACGGCGCGCTGGGAATCGGTGCTACCAAGTGGTATATGATCCGCACGATCCTTCTGCCAAGCGCTATGCCCGGTATCATCACTGGAGTAATCCTGGCTATCGGACGTATTGTAGGAGAGTCCGCCGCGCTGCTGTTTACCGCGGGAAGCGGTTACTATCTGCCGAAAAACCTGCTTACAAAGATGTTCGAGTCCGGCGGAACGCTGACCATTCAGCTGTATCTGTTTATGCAGAAGGCAAAGTACAACGAGGCCTTCGGAGTTGCCGTCGTTCTTCTGGTGATCGTCCTGGGAATCAACGGCCTTGCAAAATATCTGTCCCATCGTTTCAACGTGGAAACGAGATAAGACCAAAGGAGAAAAACTGTGGAAAACAAGGTAAAGATCTCCACACAGAACCTGAATCTGTATTACGGAGAGAATCACGCGTTAAAAAACATAAATCTGGATCTCTATGAAAATAAGATCACTGCCTTTATTGGCCCTTCCGGCTGTGGAAAGTCTACTTATCTGAAAACTTTAAACCGTATGAACGATCTGGTTCCCAATGTAAAGATCGAGGGAACGGTGCTTCTTGACAATGAAAATATCTATGATCCTCAGGTAGATACCACCCTGCTGCGTAAAAAGGTGGGAATGGTGTTTCAGCAGCCCAATCCGTTTCCAATGAGCATCTATGATAATATCGCCTACGGCCCCAGGATCCATGGCATCCGCAATAAGGCCCAGCTGGATGAGATCGTAGAGCGCAGCTTAAAGGGCGCGGCCCTCTGGGATGAAGTTTCAGACCGTTTAAAGAAGTCGGCGCTGGGGCTTTCCGGCGGCCAGCAGCAGCGCCTGTGTATTGCAAGAGCGCTGGCAGTGGAGCCGGAGGTGCTCTTGATGGATGAGCCAACGTCCGCTCTGGATCCCATTTCCACCTTAAAGATTGAGGATCTGATGGATGATCTTAAAAATAAATATACGGTTGCCATTGTTACCCATAATATGCAGCAGGCAACGCGTATTGCTGACCATACGGCCTTCTTCCTGGTGGGAGAGGTTGTGGAGTATGCGCCTACGGATGAACTGTTTACCATGCCAAAGGACAAACGCACAGAGGACTATATTACAGGACGTTTCGGCTGATGGGATTTCTATAGCCGGAGATTGACAGAAAGGGAAATGATATGACGGTTCGCGTTACTTATGAACATGAATTAGAAGAATTAAACAAAGATTTAAGGGAAATGGCTCTGATGGTGGAAAGGGCCATTGAGCAGACCTTTGTGGCTTTTGAAGATCAGAATTATACGCTTGCTGAGGACGTGATCAAGGGAGACCGTCTGGTAAATGACATGGAGCGCTCTATTGAGTCCCGCTGCCTGTCTCTGATCCTGCGCCAGCAGCCGGTAGCCTGCGATCTGCGCCAGATCTCCACGGCATTAAAGGTGGTAACGGATCTGGAGCGCATCGGCGATCATGCTTCTGACATTGCAGAACTGATCCTGCGCATCCGCAGCGAGCACGCATATCACATCGTAAAGCACCTTCCCGCTATGGCCCAGGAGGCCCAGAAGATGGTGCATGATGCGGTTGAAGCCTTTATTACGCAGGATTTGGAGGAGGCTACCAAGATTATCCACATGGATGATGAGGTAGATAGTCTGTTTAATAAGGTGAAAAATGACGTGATCAGTCTGTTAAAGTCATCTCCGGATCAGGCTGATCAGGGAATTGATCTGCTGATGATTGCCAAGTATCTGGAACGCATCGGTGATCACGCCGTAAATGTGTGCGAATGGACGGAGTTTTCAAAGACGGGAGCCTTAAAACACGTCAGAATTATGTAAACAAATACGGATTACAGGTAATCTGCAAAAAAATACACAGGTACGAAGAGGCCGCGGCTAATCTGAGCCGGCGGCCTTTTCTGTTTCAAACGGAAAGGGGTTCATCCTGGCTTTCCGGCAGAATTATTCTGGCCGCCTGGCTTTTTACCTGGTATAATGGGTATGATAGATGTTAATCAGGAAGGAAAGAGTTAAATGAATATAGATTTTATGATATTGGATCTCATACAGAAGCATATGCGCTGTGAAATGCTGGATGCTGTGATGCCGGTCATTACAGCATTGGGAAACGGCGGGATTATATGGATCGCCATGACGGCGATCCTGCTTTGCTTTCCAAAAACACGCAGACTGGGAGCCGGTATGGCAGTCAGTCTGGCGCTTGAAGCGGTTTTATGCAATGTGATACTGAAACCGCTGGCAGCCCGCACGAGGCCCTTTGACATCCGTGCAGAAATTGTGCTTTTAATTGCCAGGCCTCATGATTATTCGTTTCCTTCCGGTCATACAGGGGCTGCCTTTGCCGCCGCGGCGGCCCTTTACTTTGGAAAGAGCCGCGGGTGGATACCAGCAGGGATACTGGCGGTCCTTATGGGCTTTTCAAGATTGTATCTTTATGTGCACTATCCGACAGACGTTCTGGGAGGAGCGCTCCTTGGAATAATCACTGGCTGTCGGTTCGCTTTTTGGAAAAAGCAGACCGCCTCTGGGGAGAAAGAAACCGCTGATATTATTCCGTCATTCCCCAAACACAGCACGGTAATCTGCCTGGAATTTGGCGATTCCCTGGTCGGTCAGCGGGTGTTTTGTCATCTGCTCCAGAACCTTATAGGGAACCGTGGCAATGTCAGCCCCGGCCTTGGCGCAGTCGATCACATGGATGGGGTTGCGCACGCTGGCAGCGATGATCTGAGCGGGAATATCGTGCATCTGGAAAATCTCGGTGATATCGCAGATCAGGTCAATACCGGGCATGGAGATATCATCCAGGCGGCCCAGGAAGGGAGACACATAGGCAACTCCTGCGCGGGCGGCCAAAAGAGCCTGGGCTGCGGAGAAAATTAGGGTCACGTTGGTTTTGATCCCTTCAGATGCCAGTACCTTTACGGCTTTGAGACCCTCAGTGGTCATGGGGATCTTTACAACCATGTTGGGATGGATGGCTGCGATCTCACGTCCTTCGGCGATCATTCCTTCTGCGTCTGTGGTGGTGGCTTTTACCTCTCCGCTGATGGGCCCGTCTACAATAGATGCGATCTCGGCAATCACTTCTTTGAAATCACGGCCCTCCTTGGCGATGAGAGAGGGATTTGTGGTAACTCCGCAGATGATCCCCATATCATTTGCTTTGCGGATGTCGTCTACATTAGCAGTGTCGATGAAAAATCTCATAAACAAAATCCTCCTCATTCCATTTTGCGGCAGCTCGCCCGATGGGCGGGTGTTAGAGGCCTGTTTTCGCCGGACGGATACAGGTCTTAAGCCCGATTTCTCTTCTTCCGGGCTGCCGCCGTGTTTGATACTGGTTTACATATCCATTATAACGCGTGTCAAAGTAATGTCAAGCAAAGTAATGCAGAAAAATGCGGTAATTTGCACAATATATCATATAAATATATTCAAGATCATAAAAAACGCATAATAACGCATGAAAACAAAGGGGATAGACGCAAAAACGCGCAAATACGCCGCCTTGAATCGCTGCAAAGCATTCATAAAAGGCGGGATGTAATGGCAGCCCTATAAAAAATCCAATCCCCGATTCCTGTATCCAAACGCCATCTCGCCCTCCACAGATCCGTCGCTGATTAACGCCGTGAATGCTTCAATACCGCATACATGATAGCGGGACACGGTGTTCAGCTTTACCGGGTCTACAAGGGCAATGACCCTTCGGGAGGAACCGATCAGCTGCCGCTTAATGCTTACTTCTTCTGGATAGGGGATCGTCATGCCGTACTCAGGATGAATAGCGTAGACCCCCATAAAGCAGAGATCCGGGTGGTAGGCGGCCGCCTGAGCGGCGGCGGTTTCTCCCACTGTGGTCATGGAATCCTTTAACAGATCTCCGCCAAGTACGATGACTCTCACCCTCTCCTTCATGGAGCACACATGAGCAATGCTGTAGCTGTTGGTCAGCACGGTCAGCTTCATATCAGAAGGGATATTTTTGGCAAACTGCAGGTTTGTGCTGCTGCCGTCGATCGCCACCAGCTGATCCGGCTCCAAAAATCCAAGAGCCCGCTCGGAAAGCTTTTGTTTCAGTTCCACATTGGCGCTTTCACGGTCAAAAAATCCGATGACCGGCCGTTCTAAGGGGATTGCACCGCCAAAGACCCGCTTTAACATTCCCTTTTGGTCTAAGTCCAGCAGATCCCGGCGTACGGTATCCTCGGATACCTGAAGGTCGGCGGCCAGCTGGCTGACTACGACCTTTCCTGAGGTGTGCAGTTTATTTAAGATCTGCGCCTGTCTTTCTTCTTTCAGCATAAATAAATTCTCCTGATCTGCAGTGTAGTTGACAAAAAAGGGGGAAAAGCGTTTTGCCTGACAGCGCCGAAGGGGCGCTGCCTCTTAACGCTCTGCTTTTTCCCGCATCATTATTTCAATATAGGCAAGGATCAGCGGAGCCACGCCCTTTGCCTCATTTTTAACAACAGGCTCTCTCATATAGTAATCAAAGGTTCCTTCCCGCATTTCCTTATTTCCAAGGCCTGCTACGAGACAGATACCGCCCAGCTGCAGCTCGCCGTTTTCCTCAGAGAGATATTTTTCGCAGATGCCGTCAAACGCCTTCCTGCCGAAAGCAAAATAGCGTTCATCCAGATAACCCAGGCGCACGCTTTTCATAATGGCATATGCGAAAATAGCAGATCCTGAGGTCTCCAGATAGTTTGGCTGGATGCGTCCGCGGTTCACTACCTGATACCACATACCGCTTTCCTGGTCCTGGTAGGGCAGCATGGCGTCGATGAGCTCCTTATAGACAGCGCCCAGCCGTGCCTTTTCTTCGGCCATCTCCTCCGGCATTACCTCCATGGTGTCAACCAGAGCCATAGCGTACCAGCCCAGAGCGCGGAGCCAGAAATTGTCGGACAGTCCGGTGACAGGATCGCACCAGAAGGCCTCTCTGGAATCATCATAGGCGTGGTAATACAGGCCGTTTCTTGTGTCGCGCATCAGGTCATACACATGGAGGAACTGCTCATAGGAATCGCGGCAGTTGGCTTTATTGTTGTATTCTACCTCATACTGCATATAGAAAGGCTGTGCCATGTAAAGTCCATCCATCCAGATCTGGTTGGGATAGATCATCTTGTGCCAGAAATTGCCCGTAGAGGTCCGGGGCTGTCCCTTTAGCTGGCTGTAAACTGTATCGATGGCTTTGCGGTATTTTTCCCGGCCTGTGAGCTTATACAGGTCAAACAGCGTCTTGCCTGCATTTACGTTGTCCAGATTGTATTCCTTCGGATCATACGACTGGATGGAGCCATCCTCGTTTACAAAATAGTTGATAAAGGAATCGGCAAATTCCAGATATTTCTTATTTCCTGTAATGTGGTACAGCTCGATGACTGCCTTGATCATACATCCGTCGATATAGTTCCAGGTGGATTTTCCGCCGCTTTTGATCTTCTCAATATTCCATACAGGGGCCTGAGGTGTGCTTTTTTCCAGTAGCTGGTCAATGTAGTTGTCTAAAATCTTCATTTTGTTCTGCGCTCTCCTTTATACATATAAAATAGTAGCATAAATGTAAGTGTTTTCAAAGACAAGGGGAATGCAAATGGGTTGTAAACGTTTGCAGTGGGAAAACGGGTAATAAATACCATTGTAATTCCATATTTCTTTGAATTGATTTAGTGAAAAATACCTTATAATATGCCCGAAGTGTTATTTTTCGCTCTGAAAACATCTTATCATAAAAAAATAAAGATTAAAACTGGGCATATTGCATAAAAATAAAGTATAAAAATGTGCACAATACATAATTGACAACTGTATGGTATGATGATATGATGAAAACATCAAAGGAAATGAGCACGTTTACTGAAAAGGTAACAAATTTGTAAACGCTTACCTATAAGAAGTGCACAGTTTCCAAAACAACGTTGCAAACCTTTGCAAAATGTGTAAGCAAAGGGGAGGAAAAGAAAGGGAGAGTAAAATGAAGAGAAATTTGAAGAAAGCAGCATCTCTGGCTCTGGCATCCACTATGGCACTGTCTTTGGCGGCCTGCGGCAGCTCTGGTTCCACAGAGACCAAGGCAGCAGATTCCAAGGCAGCTGAGGGAGACAGCAAGGCGGCTGACAGCGCGGCGAGCGGCGAGGAAGTAACACTGAAGTTCTCCTGGTGGGGCGGTGACAGCCGTCACGAGGCAACTGAGAAGGCAATCGAAGCGTTCATGGCGAAGTATCCTAATATTAAGGTAGAAGCAGAGTACGGCGCATGGAACGGCTGGGAGGAGAAGCAGGCGCTTGCAATCCAGGGAGGCAACGCGGCAGACGTAATGCAGATCAACTGGAACTGGATTACCTCCTACAGCGGCAATGGAAAGAACTTTGTAAATCTCAATGATTACAGCGATGTGATCGACTTAACACAGTTCGATCAGGATGTGCTGGATCAGTGCAAGATAGACGACAAGCTGATGGCAGTGCCGATTTCCTTAACAGGACGTCTGTTCTACTGGAATAAGACGACCTTTGACGAGGTTGGATGCGACATTCCTACCGATGAGGCATCTCTGCTGGCAGCAGGCGAGGCATTTAAGGCCAAGGGCGACGATTATTATCCTCTGGCTCTGGGCGAGTATGACCGCCAGATCTTCCTTGTTTACTATCTGGAGAGCAAGTACGGCAAGCCCTGGGTAGAAAACGGCGAGCTGCAGTATACACAGGAAGAGATCCAGGAGGGCATGGATTTCATCACAAAGCTGGAAGAGAATCATGTAATTCCTACTCTGGCAACTCTGCAGGGCGATATGGCAGACTCCATCGATAAGAATGCCAAGTGGATCAACGGTAAGTACGCAGGCATCCTTGAGTGGGATTCCTCTGTAAGCAAGTTTAAGAAAGCTATCGAAGAGAGCACCGACAAGCCAGGACAGGAACTGGTGATCGGCGAATTCCCCAAGTTTGGCGATTACAACGGCGGATTTACAAAGGTATCCATGGCATTTGCGGTTTCTGCAAACTCTGAGCATCCAAAGGAAGCAGCTATGCTGATCAACTTCCTGCTAAATGATGATGAGGGCATTGAGATCTCCGGTACAGAGAGAGGTATCCCATGCTCCAAGAAGGCCCTTGAGATCCTTAACGAGAAGGGCATCGGCGACGAGATGGTTAAGGAAGCAAACGCCAAGGTAACTTCCTACAGTAAGTTCCCTCTGGATCCATATTTTGAGCACAACGACTTAAAGGCAAATCCTGACGGCGTATACTACAAGGTATTCGGCAAGCTGTCTGCAGGACAGGAGACCTCCGCAGAGGCAGCACAGGAGCTGATAAAGGGAATCGAAGAGTGCTACAGCAACTATCAGTAAAGTGATTTTTCCTGCGCTGCGCCATCCAGATGCAAAACCGGACGCAGCAGCGCAGTGTAAGAAACGGCAGAACATAAACACGGCAGCGTCTGAAAAGGCGCTGCCCCTTTACAGGGGCCGCCGGCCATATTAGGTATCCGCTGTCCGGAGCGCTGTTTGACGACAGCGTTCCGGAAGGCCGATACATGACAGGAATGGATTATGACAGAAAAAGAAATCAGAGAAGCAGTTAAAAACAAAGAAAACTACAGCAGCATTGTTACATATTTTAAGACACTGAAAATTCTCAGCGAGACAGACCTGGCTCTGCTGATCGACATTATAGAAGAGATGTCCCCTGAGATCTATGAGCATTACAGAGCGCTTCAGGACATCTTCCGCGAAGGCATCAGAACACAGCTGGAGGGCCGTAACAGGGCCTTCAGTGAACCGCTCGCATACGCCGTGAAAAAGGGCTGCGCTACAGGCACGCTTCTGGCGGAAAAGTATGCGGACTGCGTATAAAGCACCAAATAAATGGAGGTAACCATTATGAAGAAAAAGAAAGGATTCTGGGCATTAAATATCGGCCTTCTCTACATCCTGCCCTGGCTGGTTGGGTTTATCCTGTTTAAGGTATATCCCTTCCTCTCATCCCTTTTCTACAGTTTTACAAACTATGACCTTTTCAATGGCATTACCAAGTACGGGCTGATGAACTATGAGAAGATCTTTACAGATCCCGACA
>NZ_BLTJ01000011.1 GCF_013282095.1 Enterocloster alcoholdehydrogenati | reverse complement strand
ACTGCTTTTGAGCCGGGTTCTCGATAAGAGAGCCTTTTGAAAGGCTTGAGCCGTGTGAGGGGAAACTCTCACGCACGGTTCTTAGGGGAGGGATGGGCAGCAATGTCCATCTCTTACCCGACCAGACGATTGAAAACAAACAGAAGTTTATTGGACAGGTAATGACATCAAAGTCACCTGTTAGGAAATGCTCGGATATTGATGAGGCAGCACTGTCCTATGCAGAAGTAAAAGCACTGGCAACGGGGAATCCTTACATCAAAGAAAAAATGGAACTGGATGTTTCCATTGCAAAACTCCGTATGGAGCGTGCCGCGTTCCAAAGTGACCAGTACAGATTACAGGACAATTACAATATCCATCTCCCGAAAAAAATTGCACGTCTGGAAACCCTTATTGCGGGTATGGAAACTGATATTAAAACTTATCAGGAAAACCGTCCTGTGCAAGATGATTTTCTAATGCGGGTTGGAGAGAGAAACTATAATAACCGGTCTGAGGCGGCCAAGGCATTAAGGGAAATCATGACGCAGAACTGCTGCGTATATGGGAAAGAGTTTGAGGTTGGAGGTTATTTGGGCTTTTCTCTGAAAGCCTCCATCACATATGAGAGCCAGAAGTTCCTATTAAATCTCCAGGGGGCAGTATCCCACAATATTCAGGTCAGCAGTAATGATGGGGCAATGATGGGAACGATCACAAAACTCCTCAATGCAATGCCGGAGCGTTTAGAAAACCTCCGGGCAAGCCTTGAAGAAACCAAGGCTGTATTGGAAACCACCAAGAATGAAATGGATAAACCGTTTGTGCATGAGGCTGAATACAAAAGCAAATTGGAGCGGCTGAATGAATTAAATGACCTGCTTAATATATCAGAGAATGAGGACTCCAAGATGAACATTGGAATAGGCGAAGATTTGTCAGAAATAGTACAGCCCGATCTCGATATAGGCAGCTGGGATATGTTTGAGAACTACGACCCATATAGTCATCCGGAGTACACAGATATGGAACTGGATAAGGCAGAATTGATAGTGACTTCAGAAACATTGTCTGCCAATAAAACACCAGATCCAGAAGGCAAAGACCTGCCCAATATCAAAGAAATGCCACAAATGAACGGAACTCTAGAAGAAACAGAAACAACCGCCCCGCCACAGGACAGATATGAACTGCGCTTTTCAACGATTGGAAATGGGATTACAGTATGGAACCAAGCAGCCCCGATAGAATCTGCCCCAGTTGATAGGAACCATAAAGCGGCCGATTATGAAACAATAGCATATATCTCGCCTGATGGGACAAATATAACCTACTTTATAGAGTCTGACAGACTTCCGGAGGAAGTGAAAACACAGATCACCCAAGCAGCAGAAAAACAGAAGGAAGAATATGACATAGATAAGTTGAAGCTGCAAAGTATGGAAATCACCAAAGATATATATGACCAGAAGGAAGATGCCTTAAAACCGTACGGATGGGCCGGACTTTCGTTTTATATGGAGGGTATAATCAAGCGTTCCCAGATCCAAGGAGAAATTGATTCGGGAGATATATACAGCAGTGGGCTGGTAGGGCCGATGGATGCAGTTAAGGCATATGTGGAGATAGAAAATAGTCCCTGGACTCACCATGAAAATATTTACGCGGTTGCACACAATGAAACAGGGGAAACAGAAACATTGTTGGTACATCCAAAGCAACTACAAGCAGTGGCCCAGTCTGAACTGGCAGAAAAGTATGGGAAAGCTGGGATTTTGACAGAACCGTTGGTTTATATCAGGTGGTCAGAAAGTCAGATGTTGCCAGATAATGGAATAATGCCTATCCATGAAGCAGAAGAACGGTTTGCAGCCTATGACCAGTCCCAGAACTTTATTCGGGATCAAGTGGATGAAGAGGACAATTATTCTTTTGGATATTACCACAAAACGTCCTTCTGTATCCTTTATGAAACGGAGAACGGATTAGAAAAGTATTCAGGCAGGTATGATTTAGGAGATGATGAGGGTGGTTTACTCAAGCATATATATAACGCACAGACCGCAGTGTTTGAAGATGACTACTTATATGCAGCAAACGAAAAAAGTTACGGGAGGGATTATGCGGAACAGATAAAAAATGCAAGTGAGGAGTTTATACACCATGATTTACCACGTTTACAGGTATGGCAGCGCTATGAGATTGTGGAGAGCGACGAAACCTACAGGACGGTGTGGAATATCAAAGATCGATTTTCCATGTCCAAAGAAAATGGGCAATATGGCCAGCTTGTATTAGAGAGGGAGCGCCCGCTGAGATTTTTGACGCTCGACGAAGCAAAAAAATTTATTGAGGAGCAGCTGGCTGCAAATGAGTTTATTCCCCACCACCATGCGGTACAGAACCATGCCATCCAGGCATATAAGAGGGATTACTGTACTTCTAAATTGGAAGCTGCATTGGCTACGTTCCCAAAAGAAAAAAATAAAATTGTGGAAACAGCCATTTTACTGGGATATCTTCCAACCAAGCAGGGAAAAGTATCTAAAATGCCCATGGATCGGATTGCAGTGGAATTTTCTGATAGAGTCTATCTGTTTTCAGTACCTGAGCAGAAAGGGGATATCCTTTGCAAAACATATAACAACAGTATAGAAAGGCCACAAGTGAACTATTATTTTTGCAAGTATAAGCAAGAAGAGCCAGAAACCATCTTCCAGGCTGTATTGGAACAGATCAAAAGAGATGGTTATCCATTGGATGAGATAGAACGCTTGGCAGGATATGAAGACTGTGATAAACAGATCCGGCAACATGAAATCCATATGGTGGCGAAAATGCTTGCTGCAATTCAAAAAAATAGCGATCCAGATGTGTATTCAGAGGTATACGGAAGGGAAGGAGAGAAACTGGAGCAAAAAATAGGGGAGAATATCATGAGCGGGCTGACCGCACCATATATCGCTGCCCTGGGTGAAATGAAAGAGCCTGAAGAAAAACAGGATATCCGAGTGATACAAGAGATTTTGTCAACCGAATCAAGACGCTCTCCCTTGAATTATTTAACAGCAGACAGCAGTGCCTTTACTTATATTAGGGATGATGTAGCAGTGCAGCAGAACATAACATTGAAAAGTGCGATTGGACAGATGCTGATTGACCGTATTGCCGGAAAAGGACAGACGTATTGGATCGGATTTTCTGCGGGACAGGAAGAGATATGTGTTATGTCGGGAAACAGGGAACAGATCACTTTCTCAGCAGAACAGCTTAATTTTGAAGTTGATTTAACAAAAACATGGCAGCTACGAGACAGCATAGCCCAGATATTCCGCCAAACATTGCCAGTCTATATCAATGACCCATATAATCGTCTGAACCTGCCGTTTGATGAATATGCGAAGCATGAGGAACAGAATCCATGGAGGGATATGAAGATAAAGTATGCAGTAGCGGGTATTAAAATGACAGATTACGACCAAAAGACGTTGGATACTTTGAACCGCCATTTTGGATATTATTTAAGCAATGAAGATATAAAAAAGGTAGCGATCGGCAAACATCCCTTGAATGGTGATGAAATCGAACAGGATGTGAAAGCAGCTGCGGAGCAGTTCTGTGACCAGGTTGTAGACCGATACTATGAGGCAGAAGAAATAGCTGTTGTTGAAATGGTGGCTAGTGACATTACATTTGATTTGGAGCAATAGAAATACTGCCCAGAAAGGGGAAGATAAATAAGATGGCAAATAGAAAAGTATTACTGCCCGATTCCAGATTACAGTTCCAGCAGATCTGTGTGGATTCATTCATTCCAAAGGAAATGTGCAAAAATGGGGTATGCCTTATTTTAGGGTTGCTATTCGCCGTGTTTGAGGGCAGCCCTTACCAGTTCCAACTTATGATGCTGCGGCATAGGGGGGTAAACATATTCAAAGAGCCGCTCATATATAGAGATCCAGGTAAACTCAACATAAAGGAGATCTGTCTGGATATAGAAAAATATATGGGTGGGGATATAGGCAGTGTATATCTCCAGATGGAAGGGAAGAATGGGAATATCGGCCTATCGTTTTGGAATGTAGAAGAGAGCAGTCTGAGATCGTTCAACATTGCCTACAAAGCAGCTGACCCGATTGATGAAAAGCAACTGTATGGATATGTGAATCAGGTCTACCAGGTATTTCAGCAGCATTATCAGAAACTAATGGAAAAGTTGGAATTACCTAAAAAATTGGAAAATGTACAAGGAGAGAATCAAGATGGAGAGAAAAATTGAAAGAAATAAAAAGTATGTAAGATACAAAGAAGGCGCGGCTTTATACTCTATGGGAATACAGTCCTTTATGAAAACTGCAAAAGAGGCCCATGCAGTCATTAAAATAAGAAATATTGCGCTGGTAAATATGGAGATCTTAGATGAGTATTTAGAGATGTTCCGGGAATAAAAAGAAAAAAATAAAAAGTACACAATATACAGTATACAACATATTGACAAATGCACATCATTGCTGTATAATACAAAATGTAAGTGACAGCATTGCTTGTGCAAAGCCTTTGAAGGAGGTAAAGAGGGCAATGCCGTCACGAAAAGATAATAAAGGAAGGGTGCTTCGGCCACGGGAATGCCAAAGGAAAGACGGTCTGTATATGTATCAGTATAATGATATGTATGGAAAGCGTAGAGTGATTTATGCTACAGATCTTCTGAAACTGAGGGAGCGTGAAAAGGAGGTCTTACGAAACTTAGAAGATAACATAGATAGTTATTTAGGCGAAAAAATGACGTTAAATGCAGCATATGAACGCTATATGTCAGGCAAAATAAACCTTAAACATTCAACCAAAGTAAACTATAATTATATGTATGATTTAGTTATACGGGATACATTGGGAAAACGTAAAGTAAACAAGATTTGTTTTTCTGAACTGAAAGCGTTCTACTCCTCATTTCTTGCAAGCGGTCGATTTAAGATGCGCAGTATAGAGATTATACATACACTGCTGCACCCAACGTTTGATATGCTTGTACGTGATGGGATCATCCGTAAAAATCCATCTGATGGAATCATTGCAGAACTGAAACAAAGTATAGAATGGGAACGGAAAAGCCGCCATGCATTGACCATAGAGCAACAGACTGCTTTTATGAAATATGTTCGTGACAGCCCCATTTTTTATCACTGGTTTCCCATTTTTGTGTTTTTTTTAGGAACCGGCTGCCGTGTAGGAGAAGTAACAGGGCTTTGTTGGGAGGACGTTGACTTTGAGGAACGTATACTAACAATCCAGCGTACACTTATTTACCGGCCGGAAGAAGATCGAACCAGCACTTTCCATGTATCCAAACCCAAAACAAAAGCAGGGATCCGCCAAATACCGATGGTGGATGAGGTATACAGGATTTTGCGGGAGGAATATGAATATCAGAAGACGGAAGGATTTTCCAAGCAAACGATTGATGGCCAAAGTGGGTTTGTATTTCGGAACCGTTATGGTACGGTATTGAATCCAGCAAGCATCAACCGTGCGATCCAGCGGATTTGTAATTATTACAATGAGGCGGAAACAGAAGCGGCACAGGCAGAGAACCGTAAGCCATTGATTTTGCCAAAATTTTCGTGCCATGTATTACGCCACACATTTTGTACAAGGTATTGTGAAGTGGAGAGTAACATTAAAGTAATACAGGACATAATGGGCCATGCAGATATATCTACTACCATGGATATTTATGCAGAAGTGACCAATAGTAAGAAACAAGAATCGCTTTTAAAAAGACAAGATAATATTTTAATATTGTAACAAAAATATTCTAAAAAGCTATCTGTATATAGAATTAGTACATCAAATATGTGGTTATCCTACATCACAGATACATCAAAAAGATGGATGGATATGTAATGCTATAGGATGGTAATAACCTGATAATGTAAGGAAATACCGTACTATATGGCTACATAATATGACGTGGAGCAAGGCCGATTATAATCCCGACGATGAAGCCTTTGGACTAAAATTCCACAATATGTAGCGTCTGATGAAATAGGACGGCACAAGATGTAGTGAAAAGGGCTTACAACTACAACTTTTCTACAACTTTTGCTTGAAATCAGACGGCTTCAGACGGGCCAAAATGAAGGGCAAATCCGTGTTTTTTATGCGGATTTGCCCTTTTTTGCAATTTTCACATTAGCACCAAATTGCCCTTGATTGCCTCTGCTTTTTCCCTCATGTTTTCTTGCGTAATATGCGTATAAATATCCATAGTTGTGGAAAAATCAGCGTGGCCCATCACTTGCTGGATAAACTTGATGTCGTTCGTGCTTTCACAGAGCCGCGTGCAGAATGTGTGTCTCATGTTATGTACGCTAAAATGCGGCAGCAGTTCCGGCTCACGATCTTCCAGTTCAGCCTGATCCATTTCTTCGGCGTTGTAGGCGATGGAGATACGCTGGATGGCCCGGTTGATATTATGGGCACTGAGAAAGTAACCTTCCCGATTCCTAAAAAGGAAACCGTGATACCCATTCATCACAAGGTCTTCCGGATAGAGGGTGTCCATGACTTCAATCAATGTGCGGAGCTGTTCAGCAACCTGCGGATACAGGATCGGGATGGTACGGGTGCCGTTGGTTGTTTTAGGGGTGTTGATGTGAAAACCTGCTTTCCCATCAATCACACGGTAAATCAAATTATGATTGACAGAGATGGTGTTGTTCTCCAGATCCACATCATTTTTAGTTAAGCCAGTACATTCCGCAACACGCATTCCTGTACCGAGCAGCACGACCATGACAGGCAGCCAGTGGCTATACATCGGTGACTTTGAAATGAAACGAAGAAAGTTCTTCTGCTGTGTCATAGTCAGCGCGATTCTTTTCTTCGGGGGTGCCCCGGCCCCCTCTGTTTTGAGAGAGCGATAGACGCCCTTGCTGGGATTTTTTCGGATGTAATCATCATCGACCGCCAATTCCAGCGTGGGATGGATCAGGTTATTGATGCTTTCCAGAGAATTGATTGCAAAGCCTTTTTTCAAAAGCTTCGTGTAAAAGGTCAGGATGTCGCTCTTTCGGATATTAGGCAGAGGGATGTTAGCAAACGGCTCGTCCTTCACATAGTTGTTCCAAAGATATTCGTAATTCGCCCGTGTAGAAGCCTTTAACTGAATTTTCGTATCCATGAGGACTTTGAACATATCATTTAGGGTAATTTTCATAGCCTCCTGGGTACGAATACCGTCATCGCTGTCACGGTTGAGCACTTTTTCTTTGGCTCGCAAACTGGCAAGGTCAAAATCATAGATGTACTTTTTCTTTTTGCCCAGTTTATAGACAAACATATAGCTGCCGTCTGAGCGTTGTGTCTCTCCTGGCCGCAGGTTACGGCCTTTGTTGTCTTTTCTAACTTTTGGCATAGGCTGATACCTCCCGATGTTTTGTGTGTTGCTGCGCCCGGAATGGGCAGGGCGCTGTTAGCATGAGATCTCGTACAAGTATTCCTTTACTCGCTGAACGCTCCAAAGGACACGAGAATTCATGGTGATGCGGGCGTGGGCCAGGTCGCCGATCTGGACGGCCGTGTGCCGCCCGCAGTCGAGCAGTTTGCAAAGCGATTCTGTATCGACCGCCAAGCACTGATCTGGTGAAAGGTCATTGGGTTTTCTTTTTTCCATAATTGCCCTCCTTTATTTGCAATTACATATATCCCCTACGATTTGTAGGAAAAGGTTTTCAACAAAAACAATGAAGTCACTTAAATTCATCGGGAAGTGTGAAGGCTCTTCCATCGTCCATTTCCTGCGCCGGGGCTTTCCGCCGCGTATTTTCAGGCTGCCGCTATGCGACATTTAAGTTGTGGGCGCGCACAAACACACTATCCGCATCTCCTGTATAACTCCGATAAAAGAGGTTATGAGAATTGTCAAGGTACAAAAAGAGCGTGCGGACTGGCTACGAAATCCGGCACCATGTCTGTACACCCTATAAATAGGGCAAGAAGGCTGTTTTTTCTGCACGGCCTATTTTTTGTAAAAAAATTTTTCTGTTAGACTATATATAGACATTTGTTCTTGACTAAATCAATATATTGTGTTATCTTGTTCTTGTAATTGATTTTTGTGCGTTCCCTATATGGGATACAGATTTTGTATCTGTACGGCAAGGCTCAAAGCCCTGCATTGCACACGCAGTTAAGATTGTATTTGTGCCAGTAGTATTGCTGCGCCCATTCGGGCCAGTATATTACTGGCTTTTTTTATTTTTCGGGGTTTCCCCATCAGCGAGGATGACATTGGTTCATAGGCAACTATGGACAACAGGCGTTTTGCCCTTTGTCATGCTCGCTTTTTTGTCGCCCAAATGCCGGAAACGGCTTTGAGGATATATCAAACTACAGAAAGGCAGGTAACACGCATGAATGTAAAAAAGCGAAGGCAGGAGCCTATGGCAAAAAGGAAATGGCCTTTGGAGGACTGGCAGCATCAGAAGGTGCCCAAATCCAGCCAAGTCCATAGTCCAATGATTCGAGTACACGCTATTCCCCGCCGAACACGGAGGGGGTGCTAAAGATGCCGGCGAGCAATGTAGCCGCCGAAAAGCGAAGTCAACCCCAAATTTTGGTGGAAACGGCGGGCCTGTCCGAAGAGGAATGGCTTGCATACCGCCGGAAAGGGATTGGCGGCAGTGATGTGGCGGCTCTGCTGGGAATTTCACCCTGGCGGACGGCAAGAGACCTCTACTTTGACAAGTTGAATATCGTAGCGGTCGAAGATAATGAGGACAACTGGGTTGCTCTGGAAATGGGGCACCTGTTGGAGTCGTTGGTGGCGAAGATATTCCAACACCGCACAGGGTACAAGGTCTATCAGATCAAAAAAATGTTCCAGCACCCACAGTATTCGTGGATGCTGGCCGATGTGGACTATTTTGTGGAATTGCCGGATGGCAGTACCGCAATTCTGGAGATTAAAACGACAAATTATAACGCAAGGGATAACTGGTGGCTAAACGGTGAAGAAACCGTTCCCGTCTATTATGAAGCCCAAGGGCGGCACTATATGGCCGTCATGAATGTGGACCGCTGCTTCTTCTGCTGCCTGTATGGCAACAACGAGGAAGAAACCATTATTCGTGAAATCCGGCGGGACGAGTCCTATGAGGAGGAGATGATTTTCCTGGAGCAGTATTTCTGGGAAAACCATGTTCTTACCAGGACGCCGCCGCCCTATACCGAAGATGGTGATCTGGTGCTTGAAAGCGTGCGCCGGCATACGGGCTCTGCAGATCAGGACGCTCCCGTTGTAACGCTTGATTTGAGCCTGACAGCCAAATTGATGCGCTATCTCCAGCTTCAGGAGCAGAAGAAACTCACGGAAGCGGGCAGCAAAGAGATTGAGGCGGATATGAAGCGGCTGAAGGCGGCGCTGGTCGCAGAAATGGGCAAGAGCTGCAAGGCCGTTTGCCAACAGGATGGGGTGAACTATATTGTCACCTACAATCCAGTGAGAAAGCCCGGCATTGACAAAGACAATCTGATGCGGCTGAAGCTGGACCACCCTGATATTTACGAGCAGTATGTAACCGTTTCAGAATCCCGAAGGTTCAGTGTGAAAATTGATACCAAGGCGGCATGAGAAAGGAGGAAAATGATTTGATCCATAGAGGAACTTATGATGGGACAATTTACCATAATCCTGCAAATAAGTTCTGCATCATCAGTGTAAAAACTGCGGACAAGGATGTACCTCAAGAAGCCAGGTCTACCCGCCGGCACAAGGATCATCTGATTCGGTTTGTGGCTACCGGCTACGAACTGCCCCGCACAGATGCGGTAGAACTGGAACTGGATGGCGAATGGAAAAAAGGAAAGTATGGGATGCAGCTTCAGGTGGAGCAGTGGCATGAAATTGTCCCTCAAACCAAGAGTGGAGTGGAAGGCTATCTGGCCTCTGGCCTTATCAAAGGCATCGGGCCGGCGCTCGCCAAACAGATCGTATCACGCTTCGGCGTGGAGACACTGGACATTCTGCAAAATCGCCCGGAGCGGCTGCTGGAGATCAAAGGCATCACGGAGAACAAGCTGGAGGCCATCAAGACCTCATATGCAGAGAGCCGGATGCTGCAAGACCTGATGACGCTGCTCTCCCCGTTCAAGATTACACCGAAAACAGCGCAGAAGATTTATCAGTTTTTCGGCCCGGCCAGCGTGGACATCTTGAAAAAGAGTCCGTTTGAGCTTTGCCAAATATCCGGTTTTGGCTTTTTAAGGGTGGATGCCATCGTTCAGAAAAACGGAGGCGACCTGCGCGCCCCTATGCGAATCAAAGGCGCCTTGTTCTGGGCGTTGGAGGATAGCAAGGGGAAAAACGGACATTTGTTTTTGACCAGTGAGGCTTTACAAAAAGAGGCGCTCCAATTACTCAACGCTAAAATCCCTATTCCTTCGCTTCGGCTCCATGCACAAGAGGTCAGCGATGTCCTCGAAGATATGATCCTGCATGGAGAGGTCGTATCCGTCAAAGGAGGCATTTATCTTCCTCGTGTATTTGCACAAGAGGATGAAACTGCCCGCCGGATTGCGATGCGTGTGGTGGAGCCTCCCACCCCGGAGAAGATCGAACAAATTTTGGAGCAGGTCAAACGAGAAATCGGACTGGCCCTGTCCTCAAAACAGGAAGCGGCTGTGTATGCAGCCTATCGTCACAATCTTTCCATCATCACAGGCTCCCCGGGTACCGGCAAGACAACGGTGCTGAAAACAATTCTGGAGGTTTACCGCCGCCTGCATCCCCAAGGAGAGATCGCCTTAATGGCGCCGACAGGCAGAGCCAGCCGGCGTATGGCGGAAAGTACCGGGGTTGATAAGGCCAAGACGCTGCACAGCATTTTGGGGCTCGCCAGCGAGGAAGATGAAATAAAACGCAACAACACCCAAGAGCCGCTTTCGGCCGATTTGATCATTGTGGACGAGTTTTCCATGGTGGATATGTGGCTGGCAAATAAATTTTTCTCACGCATCAAAGGTGGAGCACGGGTCATTCTTGTCGGAGACCCGGATCAGCTTCCCAGTGTAGGCGCCGGGAATGTGTTCCGTGAACTGATTGACTGCGGCCTTATCACCGTGACGGTGCTGGATCAGATTTTCCGTCAGTCCAAGGACAGCCTGATTGCCTACAACGCCAAATTCATTAACGAAGGCAACACCAAGCTGTACTACGGCCAGGATTTCGTTTTCATGGCAAGCAACAATCAGGCGGAAGCCGCTGAACGAATTGTTGCCCGCTACTGCCGGGAGATCGAGGAAAGTGGGATTGACCGGGTGCAGATTCTGTCGCCTTTCCGCTCGGACGGCGCGGCCTCTGCGGAACAGCTCAACGAAGCGATCCGCGAAGTGGTCAACCCGTTTCGTTCCGCCGAGGAAGAAATCAAAATCGGCGTCAAGGTATTCAGGGTCAATGACCGGATCATGCAGACCAAAAACACTGCCAAGGTATCCAATGGCGACCTGGGATTCATCCGCTATATCAAAAATGATGAAGATGGAACTCGCGTTGGACTTGACTTCGGTGTGGGCCGTGAGTTGGAGTACGGCATAGAGGATATGGTCAATCTGGACCTCGCCTACGCCACTACGATTCATAAAGCAATGGGAAGCGAGTACGATACGGTCATTATGCCGCTCTTAAAGGCACATACTGTCATGCTCTATCGAAATCTGCTCTACACTGGCATCACCCGCGCAAAAAAGCGTGTGGTGCTCATCGGTCAAAAGCAGGTATTGTTCATGGCAATCCATCGCAATGAGATCGGCAAACGCAACACGCTTTTGGGTGAACGCATCCACCTGTACTATAAGGCGTATGCCCGGCGGGCAGGTATCCCCGTTCCGGCGAACTTGGAAAAAGAATTGAAGCACGCAGGCTAAAAATGTGACGCAAGGTGCAGAAAAACGCCCAGCGTCCCCTATTTATTATACAGGAAGGAGTTTAGAAGATGAGTGACAACAACAATAATGCAAAAACGATGTACGAGGCCGTTCCTGCCGCTGCGGAACTGAACAAGGTACCGGGGTTCGACCCGCTGAAGTTCCTCCGGCGTGCCGGGGACTCCATGAAATTGGACTTACCCTATCAGAAACTCTGGTTCCGAATGGCACACCCCAATGGGCGTATGCGTCTGACGGCCATGCGGATCACGGAGCAGATGGCGATTTTTGAGGCCAAGGTATTTCTGGACCGCAGTGACGCGGAGCCGTTCAGCGTGAGCGTTGCCCAGCAGACCATGCAGGATAGCAGGGACTTTGTGAAGGCAGCTCAAAATGAGGCGTTGAGCCAGGCCCTTTCGGACGCCGGATTTGGCATCCAGCTTGTGAGCGCCGACACTCATGCCGCTTCCGTACAGAAAGCGGCGCCTGTGAGTAAAACGCAGCCCTCTGCCATTACTCCGCCTGTGAGCACTGTGTTGCCGCAGGAGCCCTCCAGCGCCTCGCAGAAGGCCGCTGTTCTTTCCGAGGGTAATTCCATTTCCGGGGGCACACAAACGCCACAGAGGGCATCTGAAAACGCGGAAACAGCAAGAACGAAGATTCAGCCCGCAGAAACTCCAGCCAAGGGGCAGAGTTTGCCGGTGAGCCCTACTGCAAACACGGATACACTGCCAGCGGGATTCGCACCAACGGAAGAACAGCCGGAAAACAGTAAGGCGGCGGAGGAATTACCAATTCATCTCCCTGCGGAGGAACTGCCAGTTCAGCGCCCTGCAGAGGATCTGACGGCCACCAAGGAGGCACAGGAGGTCCCGGAAGCCGAAATCGTGCAAGAGGCCCCTGCATATACCCCGGATATGCCTGTAGAGGATATTCTGAAGGTGATGACGCTGGAACAGGCACAGGAGGTCGTTGTGGACAGCGGTGTGTGCCGGGGGCTGACTATTGCAGAAGTGGCGAAGAAGCGGCCTGTCAATCTGCGTTTCTATTTGACTCCGGGCAACAAAAGCAAGGACAACATCGTTCGGGCTGCCGCCCAGCTGGTCCTCAATTCACTTCAGAAGGCCGGTTGATGCGAAGCCCTGGCTCGGGTATGAAGGGAGGAATGACAAATGGGCTCATACCCGGATGAATTTCCTTTCGGCATCATGGAAGTTGTCAATCTATTAAACCTGCGCATCAGGCGTCAACAGGCGAACAGCGTCTATGTGGACTGCCCGTTCTGCGGTGACCGCCGGGGACGGATGAATGTCAATTTCGTCAAGAATGTCTGGCGGTGCAACCACTGCGATGCACATGGCGGAATGCTGGCGCTGTATGCTGAACTTAACCATACGACTACATCCGATGCCTACTGGGAGATTGCAGAAGCTCTGTGTGACAATATCCAAGAGGAACACGCACGCTCCGGGAATGAAGCCCAACAACGGCCGGCCAGCCCATGCCCTTCAACTTCGGGGGCCTGGGCTGCCCCTGCCGGTCATTCTTCTTCCGAGCGAAAAACAGTACCACAGTCGAATAAGGCCAGTCCAGCGGAGATCCACCAGACGCTATCCCTGCTGCTTGCTCAACTTACGCTGCGGCCGGCGCATCGGGAGCATCTGCGCTCCCCTAAACGCGGGCTGTCTGATGAACAGATTGACGCACTGGGCTTTAAGAGTACCCCACCGCCTTTTCTATGCCGGTCTATTACAGAACGGCTGATCAAGCAGGGATGCAAGGTGCAGGGAGTGCCGGGCTTTTACCAGGATGGCGGTGGACATTGGACTATGGCTTTTTGTCAAAAGACAGCCGGCATCCTGATCCCTGCCATCGGCTTTGATGGCATGTTGCAGGGATTCCAAATCAAACTGGATATACCGCTGAAAAACAAGGATGATCCGCCGGAAAAGCCGGGAGCAAAATATATCTGGTTTTCGTCTTCCTCAAAAAAGAACGGAACAGGATCGGGCAGCCCGGTACATCTGGTAGGAAATCCATCTGCCCGTGTCGTTTATGTGATTGAAGGTCTTTTGAAGGCAGACATCTCCTATTGCCTGACCGGGCGCACTTTCGCCGCGATTGCCGGCGCCAATAACACCAGTCCGTTGGACGCTATGTTCGCGTTGCTGGCGCAAAGTGGCACAGAGGAGATCATCGAAGCCCACGACATGGACAAGTACAGCAACAAAATGACCATGGCCGGGGCATCTAAAATTTATTTAATGGCGCAAAAGCACGGCATGAATTGCCGGCGGTTGACCTGGAATCCCAATTATAAAGGGTTTGATGACTGGCAGCTGGCTTTGCGCCAGGGCAGTCAGCGGCAAAAGGAAATTGAAAAGTTAAGTTTCAAAGAGCAGTATCTGCGCGGGCTGTGCGAGCTGGCCCACATTGAGGACTGCGTGGAACAGTGGCAGCACCGGGCCGAGCAAGACATCGGACTGACAGAGTATCTGGGGCTGACGGGGGAGGAACATAAAACCTTCCTGTGCGGCGGCCGGGACGCTCTTGCCGCCCTGTTGGAGCCACAGCGGCGAAAACAAAGGTTTGTACTTTATCAACTTCAACTGGACGAAGAGAACGCGATCCCATTTGCTTTCAAGGATATTACAGCGTTAAAAGCGGCTGGTTATGAACAGCCGCCTGCGGCGATGTACTATGTGGCAGGAAGTGGAGAAATCTACTGCCCAGCGGAGGAATCGGATGACGCACTTTTGAAGCGCCTGTTTGCCGACTGCCGGGAGCGGCTGCCTGAAGGCTGCCGCGGGCGGCCGATGGCGATTTCTGATGTAGTGGAACTAAATCATGGTACCAAGCGGGCGTATTATTATGTAAGCGGACAAGACCAGTTTAGACAAGTAAAGTTTTCCCCTATGCTCGCAAAGAAGGAAATTCCAGAAAAGACATAAGAGAGGTTTTGATGGTTGTCGTGAGTGAGACAAAGGAGAGCCAGCTTTTGGCGCTCCTGGAGCAATGCGTCCATCTGGACGCTGATGTGCGGCCCCGTAAAGAAAAAGGCTTTTTTACGGTGACGGTTCCGCCGCCGTGGAACGATCCGGCGCGCAGGGCGGCTCAAGCAATACAGGATCAAATCAAGGAATGGTCAAAGCAATATCCGAATGTGGTGTGTTACTGCTTTGACGGTTACAGTACATTGGTTTATGTGCTGTAAAAGAATGTGGCAAAGGCATGGGATGGGCATTGGCCTGTTCCGTGCCTTTTTTATGAAACGACGGAAAGGAGATCACTATGGGATATTTTTCAGAAATGGCGCTGAATAAGCAGGAGGAGCTCGGACTTCCCGCAGAACAGGTATCGGCTGGAAACGCCTTTGAGGATGAGGAAACTTTTGACGAGCTGCCGGTGCCGTCGGCCAGCCGTTCAGCGGCTTCCCCTACCGTGGAAACGCCGCCATCGCCCGCATTTGATGCAGACGATGAGGCCGAGGAATTGGAAGACATGAACGGAGACAATGCTTCCGAGGCAGCGGACACGGATGGGGATGATGCCGGTAAAGAGCAGGAGGCGCCCGCCAAGGCCGATGCAGCCACCGATGCGGACGAGGAAAAACGCCGTGCCGAGCATGAGGCGGCTGAAGCCAAGCGTAAAGCAGAATGGGAAGCCCGGCAGGCTGAAAAGAAAAAGGCCGAGCAGGAGCAGCTGGAGCGTCTGGCCGCGATGAGCGACGACGAGGTGGTGAACGCCTCCATGCAGCGGGTCAGCGCAGATACAGAAAAACTGACCCGGCGCAACATGAAGGAGTGTGTGGCAGAATTTATCCAAACCAAGTGCCTGGAGGATATTACTTTCGCACGCCTCACCATGCACCCGCGCAAGTCAATGATCCACTGTTTCCAGTACATCAGCCGCAAGGCGTGGGACTACATTCAGGATGAACTCAAAGCAAGCGGCATTCAGCCAGGTCCGGGCAGCCAAGGGTATGGCTGTGATGTTCCGGACGATTTGTGCTACCAGTGGGCAGAGGATTATTTCCGCGACCCAGACGCCAAAGAGGATCATAAGGAAGAAGAAAAGTTTGTACCGAACCCCTACTATGGAAAAGATTTCGCCAGAACCACCAAAAAGAAGCAGAAGGAAAAGAAAAAGGCAGAAGCCAAACCGAAGCCTGTGCAGAAGGAAAAGCCTGCCAACGATGGTCAGCTGTCGCTGCTGGATCTCGGCATGACAAAGGCAGGTTAAGGGGGTGCAGCATGATTGCATATAAAGGATTTCTTCCCGGCCTGATTTGCAGAGGTTACCAGTTCAGGATGGGACTCAATGTAACGGAAAAGGCCAACTGCGCTCATAATGGCTTTCACTGTGCTGAGGATCCGCTGGATTGCTTGCGCTATTACGGAGATATAAACCACGCAGAATACTATATTGTCGATGCTGGCGGAGACATTGACGAAGATGGTGTCGATTCCAAAATTTCCTGTACAGAGTTGACAATTTTGAAACGGCTGACAAAAAAAGAACTCTTCCTCCATGGCCTTGCTTTTATGGCAGACCACCCGAAGCGGAAGTGGAACAGCAATATAAAGGCGGACAAAGCTGAAGCGTGGAATGGCTATGCAGCGGTGCGCGGCGCCGACCCTATTGCAAAAGGGACTCGGAACGGAGATGTACTTGCGTTTGCAAAAGAGGACGGCACTACCGGCGGCATCCAGCAGATCGTGGTGGCGGAGATCGACGGGAAAACGCTCCAACCAGGAATTTGGTATGGAGTGGAGCTTGAAAAAAGGATGGTGAACTAAATTGAAGAAATCTGCACTTCTGGCAATGCCGAAATTGACGGCAACGCCGGAGATGAAACAGGCAGCAATAGCAGATGAGCCGAAACAGCATGAAAACCCCTATGGCTATCGCTATGTTGAACGGACCTACTATCCATATATGAACTGTGTCGTTCAGGATGGCATCCTCAAAGCGGCTTTTTATCTGCCGGAACATCTGCGGCTGGATGGCAACAATCCTGCTTATGAAGTGTTCCTTGACAAGAAAGCGCACCAGTTTCTGACTTACGACCATTTAGAGAAAAAATGGCGGGACGCCAAACTGGACAGGCTGAATTGGCCGGGGAGAAACTATTATGCCACCTGCTGGGCCAGTGAGAAAGATGCTGCCGTAGTACAGGACTATCTTTGTGGGGAACGCGGCGGTGATCTCGGTATCCTTGATTTTCAGAGAAATGTACGGGACGAACAGTTGGAGCAGAGGCATAAACGAATTACCGGCGCGTGGGATCAGGATCTGGCTCAGGTGCCTGAACTGCCCAAGGATTGGATGCGCTGGATTGATAAGGTGGCTGTGCGGGAAAATTTCATCTTCTATCGCTATAAACGCGGCGGAGCCCAAAACGGTTATTGTACCTTTTGTGGGAAAGAGGTCCCTATATCCGGGCATCCATATCACAATAAGAAAGGACGCTGTGCCTGCTGCCGGCATCCCATTGTATTCAAAGCCCTGGGGCGCGCCGGGTATATTCGGACAGAAAAGGACTATGCTTATCTGATTCAGCGGTGCAAGGATGGCTTTGTTCTCCGTGAATTCTGGGCAGAGAGGACTTACTGGAAAGACAGTCTGCCCTCTGGAAAGCCTTACTGGCATGAGTTTCGCCGTTCGATTTATGACCGCAGTGGAGAAATACGCTCTTACTATTGGGGCGTGTATTGCCAGCGGGAAACACGCTGGATTTCCGGTAATCCCTGCTACTATAGTTACTGTGGCAATCAGACAGGCAGGGTCTATGGCAAGAGCCTTCCCTGCATGGAACAGAAGGAGCTGTTCGGCACTGGCCTTGTGCAGTGGATACGCACCCATCCGGTGACTGATCCGGAAAAGTATTTGGCTGTTTGGAAGCGGATGCCGAAGATGGAGCAGATTTGGAAGGCAGACTTGCCGAGGCTGACAAAAGAATGCTTTGAACATTGTGATTCTGTGCGGGAACGGATACTCTATCCAAATGAGACGCGACTGATTCGAGCATTGGGATTAGACGGCCCCAAATTCCGCCGTCTGCGGCAGATAAATGGCGATACGGAAGACCTGGCATGGTTGCAGCTTGAAAAGCGGACCAATCAACGCATACCGGATGAACTGTTTCGCTGGTTAAAAAAAGAACGGATCAGCGCCAAAGATATTCTGTTCATCGCGGACCGCATGAGTCCGATTCAGATCCGAAACTATCTGCAAAAACAGAAGCCGTATTTTGACGGAAGTTGTCGGCAGGCGTTGACCACATGGCAGGACTACCTTGCTATGGCAGAGCGTCTGCATATCGACACCAGCGATGAAATTATCTATCGTGCGCGTAAATTGCGTCAGCGGCATGATGAACTGGTTATCCAGTGTGAGGCTGGAAGCCTGGAGCTTCAAGCAGAGAACATGGACAAGAAGTACCCCCATGTTCGCTCCATCTGCGAGGAATTGCAGAAAAAGTATGCCTATGCAGATGAAGATTATCTGGTCATTGCCCCTCAAAATACTTTTGATATTATCAAAGAGGGACGGATGCTTCACCATTGTGTCGGAAATGACGGCGCCGGCGAACGGTACTATGACCGCATCGAGCGCCGGGAGAGCTTCATCATGTTTCTGCGCCGAGCGGAGGAACCAGAAGATCCCTATTACACACTGGAGATCGAGCCGGACGGCACTGTGCGTCAAAAACGCACGCTGTTTGACCGCCAGCACGAGGACATCGAGCAGGCGACGGAATTTCTGCAGAAGTGGCAAAAAGTCATTGCGGCACGGCTTACAGGCCAAGATTTGAAGCTGGCCGCGCAGAGCCGCGTCCTGCGCAACGAGGAGTTTATCCAGATGAAGAAAGATCGGGTGGTCATCCATACCGGGCACCTTGCCGGCCATTTGCTGGCAGATGTGCTTTTGGCTGACTTGATGGAAAACAAAGAAATCGTGCAGCAGCAGGAGCTCCCTGCGGCTGCATGATACAGGTGCAATGGCCGGGCGTCCTTTGAGGGCGTCCGGCCAACTGTTGCAAGGAGGCTTTATGAGAAAAACATCTTTTGAGTACCACATCCACGGTTACCGCTATGCACCGGAGAGCTTCCACATCTATAAAGGACTGCCGGGGCAGGAAAAGACGGAGCTCCCCCTGTCGGATGAGCAGCGTTATCAGATGGGGTATCTTTATCTGACACAGGGCATCAAGAGCGCCGTAGACTATGTGAAGCATATCGAGCGGGAGCGGGAACGCAAGTGCCGCCTGTATATGACCTACGGCTTTATGCTCAAAGAAAATCCGTGCAGTTATGTGTACTGTGCGGACCTGCGATGCAGGGAGAACGACCCGCCGGCGGTGCGCCTGCAGACCCTGCGCGCATTCCGGGAGCATCTGGCCCAGAGCGAAGGCCGTATTGAGCAGAGCGTGGAGTGCGAACTGGATGGGCGTTACCGCCCTATCCATATGCGAAAGAATTATGTGACTGCGGACTTTGACCGGCCCATTGTGGTCTGGCTGAATATCAGATAGAAGGAGAAGAAAATGAAACAGATTGGAAATTTAGCAATCGTCTGCGCCCAGCGGCCTGATGTGTTGATGCAGATTTACGGTGGGACCGTGAGCATCCATGTGGGCGAAGGGCCGGAGCGGGCCACCCTCTCCACTGCGTGGGAGGATGACGACACCATTCAGGACATGATCAGGGAATTAAACTTTGGGCGCTATGCCGCCCATCCACGGAAGAAGGAAGAAGGTGCAGCATGATTAAAAATTTGAATCAGCTCAAACGCAGGTTGCGGCCGGGCACACGCCTGGAGGTCACCGGCCACTGCCGGCCCGGATGCATCGGCCAACTGCGGGAGGTTACATGGGTCAATACCCAGGGTGTTTACACCAAAATCCTCAATCCGCCCGATCCGCGCATCAATGCGGCAAACGATGGACGGGGCTCCATAATGTGGTGGGGTGCAGCCAGCACCTGGTCATTTGAGGACGGTGTGTGCAGTTCATATATGAATCAAACAAAGACGGCGGAAACGCTGATTATGGCGTTCCGCGTTTTGGATGAGGAGGCGGCCTGATGGAACAGAATACTTTGAGAAAGCAGCGGGAGCTGACCGACCGGCTCAACCGCTACCGCAACGAATACTATAACTACAACAATCCCAGCGTCAGCGATGAGGTCTATGACCGGCTCTTTGACGAACTTCACAAACTGGAACAGGAGACGGGCATCCAGATGTCGAACTCTCCCACTGTCACCGTGGGCTATCCCGTGGTAGGCAAGTTAGAGAAAACCGCCCATAAAATCCCGCTTCTTTCTCTGGATAAAGTAAAAAGCAGCGTGGATTTGTGCCGGTTTATGGGCGAGCATCAGGTGATGATCATGCTCAAGTTGGACGGCCTTACCATCAAACTGACCTATGAGAACGGCGAACTGGTGGAAGCGGCCACACGGGGCGATGGTGATGAGGGTGAGATTGTCACTCACAACGCCAGAGCAATCAGTGGGATTCCAGCCCATATTCAGTACCCGGGGCGTCTGGTAGTCACCGGTGAGGCGTTTATCCGTCCCCGTGATTTCGAGCGTCTGAACACTTCGATAGTGGATGAGAATGGTGAAACCTACAAGAATGGCCGTAATCTGGCGGCTGGCTCGGTGCGCCTGCGGGATGCCGGCGAGTGCATGGAACGGTGTGTGACCTTCATGCCCTTCAATGTTCTGGAGGGTTTTGATGACCTGCCCCGCAAGTCGGAACGCCTCAAAGAACTTCGGCCGCTGGGCTTTACCCCGTGCAAGTATCTGGTGACGAAGCGGCCATTGACGCAGGCGGAGACCGAGGACGGCATCAAGCAGCTGCAGCAGTATGCAAAAGACAGCGATATTCCCATCGATGGCATCGTTGTAACCTACAATGATATTGCCTTTTCCAAAAGATGCGGGCGCACAGGACATCACTATAAGGACGGGCTGGCGTTCAAATTTGAGGACGAGCTGTTTAAGACAACACTTCGTTCCATCGAGTGGACGCCGGGACGGACTGGTGAGATTGCGCCTGTAGCCATCTTTGCTCCAGTAGAAATCGAAGGATGCGAAGTGACACGGGCCAGCCTGCACAATCTGTCCTTCATTGAGGACTTGGAGCTGATGCCGGGCAACCGCATACTGGTCAGCAAGCGGAATATGATCATTCCGCATGTGGAGGAAAACATGGACAGGGGCGGTTTCAATCTGGAAGCGGCGTTCCCGCACCAGTGCCCCTGCTGCGGCCAGCCTACCCGCGTTCATGAAACCAAAGGGCGGGATGAAAACGGCAAGGAGCGGATCATCAAGACCCTGTTCTGCGACAATGCCACCTGCGAGACACGGAAACTCAAAAAGTTTGTCCATTTTGTCAGTAAGAAGGCGATGAACATTGAGGGACTGTCCGAGGCGACGCTGGAAAAACTGATTGGCCGTGGATGGATTCACAGCTATCTGGATCTATACCGGCTGGATCAGCACCGGGATGAAATTATCCGCATGGAGGGCTTTGGTGCAAAGTCCTGGCAGCGTCTGTGGGATGCTGTCCAGCAGAGCCGCAACACCACCTTTGAACGGTATGTGATTGCCATGGACATTCCCATGATCGGCAACACAGCCAGCGGTGTTCTCTGCCGGGAGTTCCATGGCAGTCTTGAAGAATTTCGGGACGCGGTTTATACGGGCTATGACTTCCGCCAGCTCCCGGATTTTGGAGAGACGCTGCACAACAATATCCATGAATGGTTCTGCAATGAAGAAAATTTTTGTATTTGGGAGGAATTACAGATGATGATGAACATCCAGAAGCCGGCCGCGGCCAACAATCAGGCAGTCGGCCAGGACACTCCATTTGCCGGGAAGAACATTGTGGTGACAGGCAAAGTAGAGCCCTATACCCGCGATGAGATGAACAGCCTGATCGCCTCTCTGGGCGCTGTGGCCGGCAGTTCGGTGAGCCGCAAGACCGATTATCTGGTCTGCGGTGAGAAGGCCGGCAGCAAACTGTCCAAGGCACAGGAGTTGGGCATTCGGGTGCTGACGCCGAATGAGTTTTTCAATATGGCTGGTGTGGCTTAAAAGAAAACAGGTCAAAAAATAACAAGGGAGAGGGCTGCGGGTGCGGTCCTCCCCTTCTTTATCGGCAAAGGAGATGTTTCAGCATGAAAGGCAGTTACTTTGTTCCGCAGGTGGGGCAGGTTTATCAAAACCGAAATGACAGGAGTTATCTATGCCTGTCTGTGGAAAAAAGGCCCCTATTAAACGATACCACCGCACAGATGCGGCGAACTTCTGATGGATGGACTCTGACGGCTCATGGTCTTATCCGTTATGAAGATGGAACGATTGAGTGGAATTACTCTACTGGAGGCAGATGGAGCGAATCAAAGTGAGGAGGGAGCGAAGATGAATAACGAATTTCTGCCAGCCTACAAGGTATATCAACAGGCCATTGATCTTGAACTGTACTATGCGTTTGTAGATCTTGTCGTACACACCTCTCAAGAAGAAAAAGCCTGGGAGATCTATCGAAATATTGTGGACACGCAAATCTGGCAACAAAAGGAAGAAGAACAGAATTATTTTGAAGCCTATAACCTCCGTTACCCCGGCGAGGTCCTGGAACGGTTTGAAGAGAAGCTGGGAAAAGATGTCCGCATTATTCGTGCGTTGGCGCTGGCGCTGGGGAAAACCCGTGCGCTTCAGTCAGACAATATGTTTGTTGGAAATCAGCGCGGCAGTTTTCTCCAGATGGTCCGTCGGACTTCCAATGGAGATGTGTACCTGCAAGGGGCTCTTTATCTGTTGGAAACAGATATGCCCCGCCGACACGCCCTGCTGGATGAACTGGCTGCCACAGAATATGCCAAGACCGAGGATGCCTTGTTTGTCCTGTCTCTGTTCGATGACCAGGAGGAAGGGTACCGCACTATGCACAGCCAGCTTCTCCGATTGCTGGGGAATGAACGCACGCTTTCCCTGCCTGAAAACTGCGGCGTGCTGGAATGGCTGGTCCAGCATTATGCTCCGTATATCAAGTCGTATCGCGGAAAGCCAGATCTTGTTTTGCGAACACTGACGAAGTTTTTCAGAATGAACATGAAACCGGACAGCCGGGAGTTTTCAATCCTGACAGACGCCGGCTACAGCGGTCAGGAAATTATACTGACCAATTCCCTTTGTGTGTGGGCAGACAGAATCCGGGACAGGATCTCCTGGAACGGGACCACCGCAGAAAAAATCGCATCGGCGTGCTGCCAAATGCTCTTAAACCAATCGGATGGACTGTCGGAAGGGCTCTATGCCTATGTTGGATGGTTGTTTGGCCGCTATGAAAAGTTTGCTGTCCAGTACAATGGGTATCCAAATCTCTGGGAGGCGGTCAAAAAAGAACTCACACCATCCGCACCGCAGACAATAATCTGGATGCTGAAAACCATCAAAAAGGAATTCCCGTATCGCTTTGACGCCTTTGACCCCCAGTACAATATTCTGGCAAAAGAAGTGCCGCAAGGCGATTACTGGGAACTGTTTACAGATCAGATGCTCTGCTCTTGTGGAAAAACGCCAATCGTTCAATGGCTGGCGAGATACCGGGAATTAACGGGCGTCGATTACTGTGATGGCTTTCAGGAATGGCACCGTTCCTCCGATAGAGCTTTTGCCCTGCTGGTAGAGAGAAAAGAAATCCGGCTGTGGCAGTTTTTTGAACAGCATCAGGGAGACGGCCCCTCTGCGCAGCCGATGAAACTGCTCTTGGGGTATGCCATGAATATCTCCAGCTGGCAGGGCTTCCGTTTTGTACGGCGTCTGCTGCAGAAATACACCCCAGTGCAGCTCCAGAAGTTTTTTGGGGAGCGGTTTTTCTTTCATGAACTTTTTGTAAGGGGTAATCGGTACAGCAGCAGAGACTATGAGTTTTTTATCAAACGCTCTTTCCTGACAGAAGAGCAGCATCGGCAGCTCTTTGAATGGATCGAGGCTTCTTTTTTCCAAATGGAGCCGAAATGCTATCAAGAGTTTATCTGGTGCGCTTTACAAGATTCGGATGTGCAGCGGCTATACGACAGGCGGCTGCTTGCGTCCGTTTTGCGAAGCCTTTTATCCAGCGGGAAGTACACAGGTGGCCGTGCGGACCATCTAAAGGAAAAATTCTACAGTAAGGAAGAGCTGGAAGCCGATCAAAAAGCCGACGCTGAAAAAGCGGAACGGGAGGAACGCCTTCGCCGGGAGCAGGAGCACCAGAAGAAATGCGAACGGTTGGAGCAGACCTATGACGGTACGATGTCTTCTCTAAAAGAGTTTACAAAAAGTTTCTATTACGATAGGGATGTGAAAGAAGCCCTGGATATGGTGTACGAAAAACTGCGGGAACAGCCTGCAGGCTGTGCGGCGGCATTTGAAGCGGACGAATTAGAACACTTCTTCAAACTGTGCGGTGATTTGGCACGAAACAATCCAGGAGAAGAGCAGAAAATTTTGAATATGGCGAGAACAATGATGGGAGGTCTTGCGGCATGATCTATGCGGAAAAGCATTTATCTTTGTTGTCCCGAATGGAGCGCGATGGGCTGCAACTGCGTTTCACTGGAGAATTTCCAGAAGAAATACTGGATCAGACCTGTAAAAAAATCGAAGATATGGGCCTGCAAGAGAAGCTCCGCAAGGAAGAAGCCACGCAGATCCAGAGGGAATTGATTCAAGTTCCAGAATTTGCAGAATTGTATCAGGCCCTGTGCGCACAGGGAGTAGAGGTATCTGTCATCCATACGATGCTCCAATCGGCAAGAAGCTATCAGGAGCACTTGTCCCAATATCCGAAGGAACAGGTGCTGGGGGCGGCGGCACTGGATCTCAAGCCTTCCCTGAAATTTGAGTACATGAAGCATTACCAGCCGCTGGTGCGGTATGAAGAAGAGGAACGGGCCGTTGCAGACAACCTGGATACCTTCCCTGTTCTGGAGTGGCAGGAAATCTCTCCGCTGACGGAACATCAGCGGTCAATGATGCGGCTGCCGTTTCTTGGCGCTTATCTATTCAACTGGCACGACCATGAGCGGAAGGCTGTAGAGCTGTTGGAGCAGAATCTGCCCCTTCAGAAAATCCTGATGATGAACTATGTGTGGGGAGTGGAGTTGTTTCTGGATGCGGACAGTCTGAAAAATCTCAAATGGCTGCAAATGCCGGATGTAGAAAAATTCCGCCGACTGATGGAAGCCTTCGAGTATGATGCGGAAGATTTATCGGAATTCTGGACGCTCTGGCTGGAAAACCGGGCCGGACAATATGATGTCGAATGGTGGCTGAGTCAGCTGTTGCCCATCAGCAAAGAGCGGCGGCAGAAAATCCTGCAAAGCAGGCTGAGTTATCTCAATGCCCTTTACGCTGGCTGCCTTCACATCAATTTTGAACAAGTAGAGTATTTTCAGGTCCAGCTCCTTATCTATGCGGTGGAGCACAAGAAAAAGCATTTTTTGAATCTGGTGAATCAGAACAGCGAACTATTTTTCTCGCTGGGGCGGTATTCGCTCTTATTTGTGAGCGGTTTCTGCGAACGCTGTAATCTCAATTCGCTGACGGTTAAGAACTTAAAGGACAGTGATTCTATTGAACGGACAACCAGCTACTTTGAACTTTTGGAAGAGGGCCAGCAATATACCTTTGAGGAACTGCGTCTGCTGTGGCACCAAGAGGAAGTATATGTAAGACTGTACGCCAAACTCTCCCCGCTCTCCGTGGACCAGAGGATGCTCACAATCCGGCAGCTGATAAAGCGGGATCTTGTCAGCCAGAATATCGGAGACGAGGCGCTGGAACAGGCAACTCAATGCTTGCTGGAAAAGCCGTTTGGAGCTTGGTATGAGAAAGATTTCGGGCATATCCGGGGACTGACGCGGCAGACTGCAATGCTTATGCTGCAGCACTATCCGGAGATTCAGGCATTTATCCCGGAATTTCGGACAGAGGCGGATGCGGTTTTCGCGGTCAGCAACGCTTCCAAGATCACAGGCTTTTCAAACTGGAGTCAGGTGTGCGGCTCAATACTGGTTACCGATCAGAATTGGGCCTATCTGAAAGAAAACATGGGATTTTCCGAGGAGTTCGTCCGCGAGTATCAGCCGGGGATTGTGAATTTCCTGCTCCGGGGCGGCAGCTCGATGGTCCGCCCGCTGTATAACGAATTGCAGTATAGGAACGAAAGTGAAAAAAACTGCGAGGCGCTCCGGCGTATTGTACAGGCAGAGCTGATGGGCCAGTTCTATAAACTGAAATACTTTGCTGGTGATTTGAAGCAGGAAATCCATTACCCAATTCAAGAGGCGCGGGAAGATGTCTGGAAACAGAATCTCTCTTTGACCAGACTGGGCCTTATGGCGAAAGAGGTGGATGATTTTTACCACACAATCCGCATGGGCGAGCTTCCGCACTTTACCTGCTTATCCTGCTATCAGGGCAGCCAGAGGGACTGCCTTTTAGCCGCATTCGATAGCAACAAAAAAATCATTCTGGTTTACAAAGACGAGAGCGTAGTAGCACGGGCGTGTCTCCGGCTGACGAAAGGCTCTTTCCAGCAGCCATCAACGCTCAATTTTGAATTTGCTGATCTGTCCAAAGAAGATGTTCCCACAGGCAGTCACGCATACAGTGAGAAGCTGGTGCTGTTTCTGGAACACATTTATACCTCTGGATTGAAGAAAAGTGAAGAGACGGCGGCAAAAGAAATGGTAGTGGCACTGGCAACGCAGAAAGCGGAAGAACTCGACGCGGTTGCGGTGCTGTCAAATCAGTATCGCGGATGCTATCCCAGTGGGCGGTATGTCAGCGCCCCAATCTATATCTACATCTCAAAGTCCAAAAATGGGCGCCAGTATCTTGACTCTCTGGGAGGCGCTGCAGTGACTTTGGCAGAGGAACAGTATAAGCAAGAATCGTTTTTGGTAGAACGGGCCGCACTGGACCGAGCCCATGCGGCATGACAGGAGGTTTCTTTATGATGTTTGACAGTGTTTTGGTAAAAGTATCCTGCAGTGAAGAACTGCTGTATCTCCACACCATATCCCGGAGGCATAAATCCCCGTACCGCTTTGCAATCCTGCGTGATACGCTGGAGCAGTTGGAGCGGGAGCCGGGGCGTCAGATCATCGTGGCTGACTGCGGCTGCTATGCCGCCCTTCGGCTCACACGGGCACTGGACGGCGAGATGCTGGTGATCCGTTTTTCCTGGCTGCAAAGCGCCGGTGCGGACAGCCTGCGCGGCTATGAGGAGTGGGTGCGGCTGCCCTACCGCCGCTTCCACGAGTGTGTGGAGGCCGGGACGGATATGGCCGGATGGAACTGGAGCCAGCTCTCCGTGCCGGAGAAGGTGACCCGCCGCTTTGAATTTCACAGCAGGCAGAATCTCCATCAAATCGCCCAGCGGCCGCTCCTGCGGCACAAGCTGGGGAAAACTCTGGAACACCATTTCCAGTGGCGGGATGCGGAGAAGATCCTCATTTATGATGACGGTGCGCCGTACAGCTTCTTCTTTGAAGAGGTCACGCCCCGGGGCACGGGAATCTGCGGCGGCATCATTCTGCATGGTGCGGATAACCTGCAGAAAGCCCAGTACAGCGTCCACACCTAATTATAACAGGGAGGTACATACCATGACGATTATTAAAATAAATGGCGGCTTCTGGGGATGGGAGCCAATAGAGACGCTGGAGCGGCTTTATCCGCTGTTTGAGCAGTACACATTGGACCCGATCTATGAGTGGTATGGAAATTTCGTAAATCGGAAGCCGGAGTGGCAGCGGTCAGAAGAGCGTCAGGCGTATCAGGGCTGCACGGTAATTTCGGGGCGGTTTCTGCATTATGGGAACTTTTTCTATATCGTCACCGATGAGGAAGAACTGATCCAGCGTTTTGAGCGCCTGGTGGCGGACAACAAGGCCACACAGGCATACCAGGACGAGAGGAAAGTCTGCTTCCCGTGCAGCGAGTGCAACCAGTGGTCGGCTGCCAGCGGGCTCTGCGGACTGACTGGCCGTTATAGACAACCCCAGTGGGAGTGCTTTGCGCGATATGTTCTGCCGAAGGGGAAAGTCGAAGGTGACGGCGCAAATATGCGCATTGAACTTCCGATCCCGGAAAAGGCAGGAAAGAAAGCGGTGCTTATCGGCCGCGGCCAATGGGAGGTTTAACAATGGATTGGAGCAAAGTCCACAGGAAACTCGCTGGCCGCTTCAGGCTTCTGGAGCGCCGAAATGAGGATGGAGATTGTGTGATTCACTGTTTCGGCTCTTTGGGCCAAACGGGAGTGAATAACGATGATGTTCGCTATATATGCGGCTTCTATAGTCTTCCCTATAGAGAGGACTGGCGCAGAGAAGAAGCCCGCGATGCCGGCGACAGTTTTTATATCCTGATTAAGACGGATGACTGAAAAGTGCTTTGTCTGCCCTTATCAAAAGCATAGGGCAGAATCCGTGTAAATTCGTAACAGGGCCGGGCGGAGGAAAATTCCTCTACCCGGCCCTTCTTTTTGGGGCTGACATGGCCCGTGTCAAATCAAGCGAAATCATTTTACGGTATTTCATAATCGGACGGCCGTATGCTCTTTTGGTCTCAATTTTCTATTATACTTCGACCTCATCTTCTTGTGTTTTGATATGCTGTGTGGTACTCTTTTACCATACGCACATCTTATTTATGCACAAAGGAAAGGTGATCTTAAAATGGCAGAAGCCGAGAACAAGCGTCAGCGCCGTACCCCGCAAGAGAGAGCGAATGAACTGGATGAAAAAATCACGAAGATAAATCAGTCCATCAATGAGCTGGAGGAGAAAAAGAAAACTGTTGTAGAAGAGTACGATGCGAAGATCACCGCAGCAAAGGAACGCATCAAATCTCTGGAGGCAAAAAAGCAGGAGATCCTTGCTCCCAAGGCTCCCCGAAAGCCCCGTAAGACGAAAAAGCAGAAAATTCAAGAGATTGTGAAGCTGGCAATGAAAAACGGAATGTCCGTAGAGGAAATTGCTGGGCAGCTCCATGTGGAAGTCGAAAACTGAATAGTTTTGATATAACAAACAGCAGCGTCGCCTTGGTAGAGCCGAGGCGGCGCTGTTTTGTTATTTTGACGGGAAACGGTAGCCACGACCATACACCGTTTCAATTATGCTGGCACCCAGCTTGCGACGGAGTTTGTAGACCATGCTGGAGATGCCTGTCCAACTGGCATCATATGAGTCCGTAGCAACAGCCTCATAGATCTGTCGAAGGGAGAATACCTGTCCTGGCCGGCGGGCCAGCAGGAGCAGAATGTCAAACTCCATCGGCGTCAGATCCACCGTCTGGCCGGCCTGCCAAACCAACCTGCGCTGCGGGTCAATTTGCAGAGAGCCAAAGAGCAGCGGTGCGTCTGTGGAGGCGGCCACCGTGGAGAAGTCTGCAACAGAAGCAAGAACTGATATGATGCTGCTATAGAGAGTATTCTCATTGTCGCTAAAAGACAGAATTATAATTTTCCCCAATAAATTACCTCCATCAATTTTCATTATTATTCGAGAAATTATAGCGCCAATCGACGCTATTAGAGGATAATGAAAATATCCCGCCAGCCTGTAGCCTGTCCATAACAGGCTTATTTTTTTCGATACTAATTACTCTCTGCGTCCAGTCACGATAAAAGGATTCTTCATGTGATACAAGTAATACCGTTCCTACGAAAGCCATAAGGGCTGTTTTCAAAGCCTCTTTTGCCTGTACATCTAAATGGTTTGTAGGCTCGTCCATAATTAGAAAATTACAGGGAGTTAGTGTAAGCAGACACATTTTTACCTTTGCCTGTTCTCCACCGCTTAATGTTCCTATAGCCTGCATAGCGTGTTTACTGGAAATCCCACATCGTGCCAAATGTTTGCGGACATCTTTTGTCACCATATTGGGATAAGCATTGGCAACAATTTGAATAGGCGTCAATTCAGGTTCTTGCCACTCTAAATCCTGTTCAAAATATCCGATAGTAACCTGATCGGAAAATTTGAAATGGCCCTGTATAGATGGAATTTCCCCAATCAGGGTTTTTAGCAGTGTCGATTTTCCAATTCCATTGAATCCAGTAATAACAACTTTTTGTCCTCCCTTAATGCTAAATTCAATATTTGATAAGACGGGGTAATGGTAGCCAACTGCCAGATGCTTCACTAATAAGTGTTCTGTGTCGGTTAAAGGAAGTACGGGAAAATGGAAGTGCGGAATAATTTCTTTTTGGTCTAAGGCTTCCATTTTGTCCATCCGGTCAAGCTGCTTTTGCCGTCCCTGCGCCATTTTTGCTTTTCTGCCCGCTATGTTCTTCCGTATAAATTCCTCTGTCTTTTTAATTTCCTTTTGCTGGGCCGCATATTGCCGTACATAATCTTCCCGCAGCAGGGTTTTCTTCCGCAGAAATTCGGAATATGTGCCGTAGTATTTTGTAATCGTGTCATTGTCTATATCACAAATGCGGTTCGCTATCTTATCCAGAAAATTGAAATCATGGGAAACCACTAAAAAAGCATTTTCCAAAGTAGATAAATATTCCGCCAGCCATGTTACATGGTCTTTGTCAAGGAAATTGGTCGGCTCGTCCAGCAATAGAACATCCGGCTTTTCCAGCAGTAATTTTGCTAAAATCACTTTTGCTCGCTGACCGCCGCTCATTTCAGCAATCGGACGGTCAAGGCCAATCGCAAGAAGTCCTAACCCATTGGCGACACGCTCAATAGCGGTATCTATCGAATAAAAGTCATGGGCTTCAAGCTGTTCCTGATAACGGGCGGCCATTTCAAGGCTTTTCATATCGCCGCCAGCAGCTTTTTCATAGAGCTCCATTGCCTGTGCCTCCATTTCAAATAACTTTGTGAAAGCGGATTTGAGAAATTCTTTCATCGTTAAGGTATGGTCGATTTCCGCATATTGATCCAAATAGCCAATCGTAGTATTTGGTTGCCAGACAATGCGCCCGCTGTCTGGTATGATCTGTTCCGTGCATATTTTGATTAAAGTGCTTTTTCCAGTTCCATTTTGGCCGACAATGCCGATATGCTCTCCTTTATTGAGTGTGAAGCCTGCATTTTTGTATAGCACATTCTCTCCAAAAGAGTGTGTCAGTCCGTCAATTTCTAATAAGCTCATGTTTATCAAACCTTTCCTGTATATTCTCTGATACAAAAGAAAAAGGCAGAAAGCAAAGATACACAAATGTATCTGCCTTCTGCCTCTGGCATAGCAGCGCCAAAAACAAAAGGCTATGGACAAAACATTGTCCATAGCCTCATACACATTATAACTGCATGGGAAGCCGCTTTCTAAAAATGGGTACAAAATCCCCCTTGATGGCTTCCCGATGAAATCTAAATGCGTCGTTTATACGCTATACTCTGCACAATGTTTCATCGGTATGGATTGTACAGAGTTGATTTTCTTTTTACGCTGATCGGTTAAATGAAAGTTCATATTCATGCTGTATCTCCTTTTGAGAGGTGTAATCCTATTTTTCAATAATACAATGGAGAAAGTAATTTGTCAATCTCTGTATCTGATGAGTTGTAAGCAGACTATGAAAGATCTGCTATCTACTCACTTTTTGATTTTCCAAGATATAGCACTATCTTTGGTAGAACTGAGATAGTGCCACTATTTTTTAGAAATAAAAATATCTTTAAGCGTTGAAAAAGGCGTCATCCAGGCGTAAAGGATATGTATAAAGCAAAAAGGAGGCAATAACCTATGTTAATTGGTGTCGATCATGGCAACAAACAAATCAAAACCGCTCATGGCGAGCCCTTTGTGTCTGGACTGCAGCAGAGCCTGACCCGGCCGTTCGGCCAGAGTCTACAATACTGCGGTACTTATTACACATTGTCCAATGAGCGTATTCCGTTCCATAAGGACAAGACGGAGGACGACCGCTTTTTTGTCCTTACATTGATTGCCATTGCAGAAGAAATAACCGCCCGGGGCCTAAGTGAGAAAGAGCAGCAGCATATTCAGCTGGCTGTTGGTCTGCCCCCAGCACATTTTGGCGCTCAAGCGGAAAAATTCACTGCCTATTTTCAAGGCCGCGGGCTTGTAGCGTTTATGTATGGGGACAAACACTATACCATCAGCATCGAGGATGTGGCCTGCTATCCCCAGGCATACGCAGCTGCGGCTACAATGCTGCATGCCCTGTTGGACGATCCAAAGGCGGTCGTATTGGATATTGGAGGCTTCACGGCGGATTATCTGTTGCTGAAAAACGGAAAAGCAGACCTCGCCTCCTGCGATTCGCTGGAAAACGGCGTTATCCTGTTATACAATAAGATCAGGTCCAGAGGAAATGCAGAGTTGGATTTGCTGTTGGATGAGGGTGATGTGGATGCCATCCTCATGGGCAGACGGACACAGTACCCGGCCGAGGCCGTACAGCTCGTGGAGCGACTGGCGCAGGAGTTTGTCAACGACCTGTTCAGCACTCTACGAGAGAGGATGCTGGATTTGCGCTATTGCAAAGTGGTGTTTGTGGGCGGCGGCGCCATTCTGCTGCGCCGGCAGATCGAGGAGTCTGGCAAGGTGGGGACGCCTCTGTTTGTCACGAACATCAACGCCAATGCGGCCGGATTTGAATACCTGTACCGGCTTGAAACAGTGGGCAGGTGACGATTATGGCGGCCAAAAAAGAAAGGGGACGCTTCTCCCTGCGATTCAATACCAGTGACCCAGTGCTGCTGGCCGCTGTCGAACTGCTGGAGCTACAGCCAGCCCACAGTAAGGCCCAGTATGTTGCAAATGCGCTTATATACTATAACGCTCATTTTTCTGATGACCCTCAGCCATTAAAAGCGCCAGCTATTGACCGAGCAGCCATTGAAGCGATAGTACGGGAAATTATGCGTCAGGAAGAGCAGGCCCCAGATAAGGCAGTTTCGACCGGAGAATCCTCTTCTCCAAAGGAAAATAAAATAGCTCCGCCGCCGCAGAAGCAGACGGCAGAGCCATCAGAAAGTTTGACAACGGCTGGGGCTTCCGAAGTTGATGATATGACCCGCAATCTGATTGCCAGCACCATGGCGGCTTTCCGTAGAAACAGCTAAAAAAAGAGGTATGGGAGCGAAGCTGTGCCGACTCTCATACCTCTTACTTTTCCTGTATGGCAGCAATAAAGCTGTCGATAATCTGCTCCAAGTGGCGGTATTGGCTGGGTGTCAATGTGGAAATCTTCTGCTGGAGCAACGAAGTGTCTGCTTCAAGAATTTTACCACGCAGTAAATAGTCTGCGCTGATACCAAGTGCTTCACAGATCTTCAGCATGGTTTCCGGGCGCATCGCTTTTTGCCCCATTTCCGCATACGAGATGGTTTGCGATGTGAGATGCGTCAAATTTGCCAAAGTCTCCTGTGTCATATTTAATTGTTTTCTTCGCTCCAGAATCCGCTGGCCCATTTCTTTCAAAAGCTCATTCATTCGCAATCCTCCATACTATAGTTACATTTTATCCACTATAGCATGAAAAATTAAGCGACCATGGTTGAGTTTAATCAACCATAGCATATATAATGGTTGTAAGACGAAAAATTTGGAGGAAAACCAGGTGAAAATATGTTCGTGTGCTGTAATCGGTCAACACCCTACCCGCTTCAAATTCAAATACAATGAATATATGACCTCATGCAAACGCATAAAAAAGCGGATGCATGATGTATTTGTGTCGCTGTACCAGCGCGGTGTGCGCTGCTTTTTCATTGGGGGCGCTCTGGGAGTAGATATGTGGGCAGGCGAAATCCTGTTGAATATGCAGCGCCAGACAGAATATCAGGAGCTGCAAGTCATAATGGTCTGCCCATTCCCCGGCCATGATGTTCGATGGGACCCAAAAAGCCAGGCGCGGCAACGAAAACTCTGTGAAGGCTGTACCAAGGTGCTGATGGGTACAGAACACCCCGGAAGTGAAGGGTATAAAAAGCGCACGGAATATATGATGAAACGGGCCGACTATGTTGTGGCTGTTTATGATAATGATCCGAAACATTACAGTGGAGTAGAGACAGCGATGGGGATTGCTGAAAAAAGAAACTTGTCAATCGTGTTGATTCATCCAGATACAGGAATTATAAACATAGTAGATCATTACAGAGAGAGGCACACGGATTAGGAAAAATATGTTACTGTTTAGATAAGAAAAACTGAAAAGTTGCGCTGTTTTGGTAATACAAAGCCACCTTGACTGTCGAGGAAAAATCGGGTATCATCTGATTAGTGATAGCTAACTTGAGCGAGTTAGAAAGAGGTGGATTATGCCGCATAGTAGTTTATATCTTACCAAACTTTATAACGATTTAATAACTAATACCCCTCAGACAATTACTATGGACATTCCTTCTGAAGTTGGACATGGCAGGATTTCTCAAACAAAAATCAAGCATGGTGTTGTTCTCTCGGACTGGCAGATGTGCTATCAATCTGATATGAATGTACAGGGGCCTGTCAGCAGGGAATATATGCAGATCATATTCTGCATGAACGATGGAATTTCCTGGGGTATTTTGAATGGGCATCGCTCTATGACCATTCAAAAAAACGAGTCCTGCATTTATGCCGGACATGATGGTACAGAATATATTTGTTACAAAAAGGACAGCAACTTCTCATTCAAAAGCATTAAAATTCCTACTCCCTACTTTTCACAACTCCTTGCCGATTACTTTGACGGACAGGAAATTGCGGCTTACGAAAAGAAACTCCTAAATGGCATTGCCAAAGTTTCTGTCACCCCTGTTATGGAGCAGGTCCTATCGGAAATAAGCAAATTTTCTCAATATCGCGGAGGGTTGGGCTACCTCTATTTGGATGGCAAGCTGTTGGAGCTGCTGTCTATCTATCTGGGGGAAGTTCTGGAATTGGATATTCTGATGGGTAAAAATATTTCCATGTCCCGGACAGAGCGGACCGCCATCATGGAGGCGAAGCGGATCATCGACAGCCAGTTAGCCTTTGCGCCATCCTGTGAAGAATTATCCCGTCAAGTACATCTGAGCCTCACGAAATTAACCCGCGGTTTTTTAGCTTTTTATGGCAGATCAATTCATCAATATGTTATCGAGCAGCGATTGGTACAAGCAGCGCAGCTGCTTTTGGAGGGGGATTGGAATGTGACGGAAGTTGCCTCCATTGTAGGTTATGGAAAACCGAGCAACTTTGCGGCGGCCTTTAAGAAAAGATATGGTGTCGCGCCCAAAAATTACCGTGAAAGCTGGCTTGATAATCACAAAAATAGAAGCTGACTGTTTTTGGGTTGAAATGGGTTGGTTTTGGGTTGGATTAGTTTTATATAACTGATATTCTATGTGGTGTGGTTAGTTGTTGCTAATCACACCACATTTTTCACTTTATCAAGGAGGCAGAGCATGAAACAAAAGTTGAATGCAAAAGATTTTATTCTAATCGGCGTCCTGACCGCCCTCATGTGGATCATCTGCATGATTATCAGCACCATTATGAGTGTGGCCGGCCCAGTGACCAATGTGTTTTACCCGGCGGTTGTTGCGATCCCCAATGGCATCGTGATGATGCTCTTACTGGCTAAGGTACCGAAAAAGGGCGTGTTCACCATCTGCTCCGCAATCCAGGCTATCCTGTTCCTGCTGGTGGGCGCTTTCTGGTTTATCCCCATCGGCTTGGTGGTCGGCGGCGTGATCTGCGATTTTCTGGTCATGGGCCGAAAGGAAATCACCATGAAGTCCATGACTGTGGCCTACGCCCTGTTCAGCGCCATTTTCGCCTTCAGCGCCATCTGCCCCATCAAGTTCCTCCAGAGCGCCTTTGTGGGCGCCATGGAGAAGAACAACATTGCCCAGGAGTACATAGACGGGATGCTGAATATCACCTCCGTCCCCATGCTGGTGGTCATCGTTGCGGCCGGCTTGGTAGGTGGCCTGATCGGCGCCGTGATTGGGCAGAAGGCTTTGAAAAAGCACTTTATCAAAGCCGGACTCGTTTCAGTCAAATAACAAGGCACAGCCCCTCGGCAGTCAATCAGACAAACGCAGGCAAGCGGGCTGCCTGATCTCAGGGCGCGGGGCTGAAAATGGCCCCGCGCTTTGATTTGGATAGGGAGGCATTGGAATGGAAGAATCACAAATCAAACAAATCATTGAACAGCAGCCCCTTCATGGATCGGCACTGTTAGATCCCCGCTGCAAGATTTTACTTTTGGTCTGTATCGGGTTTGTCAGTTACTTTTTGGCCGGGGAGGTGGTCAGCCTCGCGCTCATGCTGGTGTATGGCCTGTTTATCGCCGTAGGAAACGGGGGAAAGTGGGCCTTGAAGATGATTGTGGCCTACATCATCGTCGCCTATCTCAACGCCCTGCTCCGCTATGTGCAGGTGCCGGTATTGAGTGTGATTATGAGCGTGTTCGGCGTGACGCTTTTGAAGCTGATCCCCATTGTGATGATGGGCCTTTGGATTTTGCGGACTACCTACATGGACGACCTGATGGTGGCGCTCCAGCGGATGCGGCTTCCCCAGGCGGTGACGATCCCGCTGGTGGTCATGTTCCGCTATATCCCCACCCTGCGGATCGAATACCGGCAGATCCGCAGCACCATGGACATCCGGGGGATCAGCGATACCTTGTGGAAACGGGTATCCCATCCTCTTGCCACCATTGAGTATATTTTAATTCCCCTGCTGATGCGGTGCCTGAAGGTCACGGACGAGCTGGCGGCCTCCGGCACTACCCGGGGGCTGGAGCTGGAGTGCAAACGGCACGCCCTGCGCCCCATCCGCTTCTCCTGGCCGGAGAGCCTGGTGTCCCTGCTGGGCATCCTTTTCCTGGCGGCGCTGCTGGTCCTGGACCAGACCCGAATCGGGGAAATCATCTTGTGGAGGGTGTGACATGATCTCGTTTCAAAATTTCAGCTTTCGTTATGAGGAGAGCAAGGACTTTACCCTCCGGGGCATTGATATGACGGTGCAGACCGGCGAATTTATTCTCCTGACCGGGCGGAGCGGCTGTGGCAAGACCACGCTGATCCGCTCCCTCAACGGTCTGATCCCACACTTTTATCCCGGCGAGATACAGGGCGACCTTGTGATGGATGGACATTCTCTGCTGGAAATGAAGCCCGCACAGCTGGCCGGGCAGGTGGGGACGGTATTTCAAGACCCACGCTCCCAGTTCTTCATGACGGACACCACACGGGAATTGGCCTTTGGCTGCGAAAATATGGGGCTTCCCCGTGAGGAAACCATTGACCGCATCGCAAAAGCCGCAAAGGATCTGGAACTGGCGGACTACCTAAACCGGAGTATCTTTGCCCTGTCCAGCGGAGAGAAGCAGCAGATCGCCGTGGGCTCGGTCTATGCGCTTTCACCAAAGGTCTATATCTTCGATGAGCCCTCCGCAAATCTGGACTACGCGGCCACCAAGCGGCTTGCGGAGATCATGGGAAAATTGAAGCGGGACGGATACACCATCTTTGTGGTGGAGCACCGCTTTTACTATCTGCGTGATTTAATCGACCGGGTATTTCTCATACAAAACGGGAAAATCGAACAGGAATTTACAAGGGAGCAGTTCTGTTCCTTACCGGAGGAAACGCGCATATCCTATGGGCTGCGGACTGCATATCCGGAGCGGGATGCAGAGCATTATCAGGAGAAAGAACGCCGCCCCATGGGGAAACACCTGCTGAGTGTGCAGGGCCTTTCCTTTGCTTATCCGAAAGAGCAGGAGGTCTTTCGGAATGTCAGCTTTGAAGCCCACGCTGGGGATGTAATCGGCATCCTGGGCCATAATGGAGCGGGCAAGACCACCCTCTTGTCCATCCTGACCGGCCTCTTGAAGCAGCGGAACGGCGAGATCACATTTGACGGCAGGAAGCTCACTCCACGCCAGCGCCGGGCACTGTCCTATCTGGTCATGCAGGACACGGATTACCAGCTCTTTGCCAGCAGTGTGGAGGAAGAACTCTCCCTGGGGATTCGGGAGGACTGCAAAGAGAAGGTGGACGCCGCGCTGGAGGCGCTGGAGCTGTCCGAATACCAGGAGCAGCACCCGGCGGCCCTCTCCGGCGGGCAGAAGCAGCGGGTCACCATTGGCGCGGCCATCGTCAAGGACAGCCCGGTGATCTATTTTGACGAGCCCACCAGCGGCCTGGACTATGACTCCATGGTGCGGGTCAGCCGCCTGATTGAGCAGTTGTCCGCTTCCGGCGTGATCGTGTTTGTGGTCTCTCACGACTTTGAGTTTATCGTCCGGACCTGTACGGAGGTGGTCCAGCTGGACGACCAGGGGGCCGTTCAAAACCACCGGCTCACACCGGAGATATTGAAAGCTCTGTCGGAACAGTATTTTCATTGATGGGAGGTTGAAATCATGTTTCAAAAGGTATTTGAATACGCGGGGCCGCATAAAAAGGGCCTCTATGCGGCCACAGCGGTGGTGCTGGTCAGCGTTTTGATGGGCGTCCTGCCCTTTGTGCTGGCCTACCAGGTAATTGCTCCGCTGGTGATGGGAGCGGAACTTGACGCTTCGTTTCTTATCCTGCGGGTGGCTTTGGTGCTGGTGTGCCTGGTCTTGCAGGCTGTTCTCTATGGCTGGGGGCTCAATCTTTCGCACAAGGCCGCCTATGACACGCTGCTCCGGCTACGGACTGCCCTGCAAAAGCGGTTTGAGAAGCTGCCTCTGGGCGTGATCCAGGACAAGGGCACCGGCACGGTCAAAAAGCTGTTTGTCGATGATGTGGACAGTCTGGAGGTCCTGCTGGCCCACTCCATGCCGGAGGGGATCGCAAACCTGATGGTCCCCATCGCGGTCTATGTAGCTATGTTTTTCGTGGACTGGAAGCTGGCGCTGCTGTCCCTGGCCTCCATCCCCATCAGCCTGATTGCCATGATGACCATGTACTCGGTTGGCATGAAGAAAATGGGGCCCTACTATATGGCCGGCCAGAAGATGAACAACACCATCATTGAGTACATCAACGGCATGGAGGTCGTCAAGGTTTTCAACAAGGACGCGGACTCCTATGAGCGGTTTCGCAAAGATGTTTCGGATTACCGGGATTACACCTTGGCTTGGTACAAGGCGGCATGGCCCTGGATGGCAATTTACAGCAGCCTCCTTCCCTGCACTGTGATTTTGACCCTGCCGCTGGGGGCGTGGTTTGTCCTCTCCGGCTGGTCGGCTCTGCCGGACCTGATTTTGGTGCTGTGCCTCTCCCTGAGCATCGGGATGCCGCTCCTCAAATCCCTGGGCTTCCTGCCCACCATGCCCCAGCTCAACTACAAGATTTCTGCGCTGGAGCAGGTTTTGGATGCGCCGGAGCTTCAGCAGACGCCGGACAGCTTCCACGGAAAGGATGATACCATCGTCTATGACCATGTTTCCTTTGGCTACACCAAGACACAGCCCGGCCCGGACGGAAAGCCCATGGTGGTGGAGGATGAAGTGCTCCACGACATCAGCTTTACAGCCAAGGCCGGACAGAAAACGGCCCTGGTGGGAGAGTCCGGCTCGGGCAAGAGCACTCTGGCAAAGCTGTTGATCCACTACTATGACCCGCAGAAAGGCAGCATCTCCATCGGCGGACAGAAACTGTGTGACATGAGCCTGGAGGCGCTGAACAGCCGTATTTCCTATGTGGCGCAGGATCAATACCTGTTCAACACCTCTCTGCTGGAGAATATCCGCATGGGACGGTTGAACGCTACCGATGAGGAGGTCCTGGAGGCAGCGCGCAAGGCCCAGTGCATGGAGTTTCTGGAAAAGCTGCCCCAAGGTATCCACTCCATGGCGGGGGATGCGGGCAAGATGCTCTCCGGCGGTCAGCGCCAGCGCATATCTCTGGCCCGTGCCATCCTGAAGGACGCCCCTATTGTGGTGCTTGACGAGGCCACCGCCTACGCCGACCCCGAGAACGAGGAGAAGATGGAGGCGGCGATTGCGGAGCTGGTGAAGGGCAAGACTCTGGTTGTTATCGCCCATAAGCTGCCCGCGATTATGAACGCCGACCAAATCTGCGTTGTAGACCACGGCGAACTGGTTGCGGCAGGAAAGCATCAGAACCTGATTCACTCCTGCCCGGAATATCAAAAGCTGTGGAAGGCGGCCCAGGACAGTGCCGAATGGAACATACATACCGCAAAGGAGGGAAACTAAATGTTTGCACTGTTTTCAAGGATTTTGAAACTTGCCGGTCCATATAAAGGGCGTATTCAGGGCGCTTTTGCCTGCGCGTTTGTGGAGTCGATCCTGTCTAAAATGCCGATCTTCCTGGCCTTTGTGGTGTTGAGCGGCTTTGCCGCCGGAACACTGACCGGGCAGACCTGCCTCTATGTGGGCCTTGGCCTCGCGGCGGCCGTGCTGGTGCAGATGCTGGTCCACTATCTCAGCGACAGCCTCCAGAGTGCGGCGGGCTACCTGATGTTTGCCGAGAAGCGCATGGAGCTGGGCGGACACCTGCGGAAACTGCCCATGGGCTACTTCACCTCCGGCAATATCGGCAAAATCAGTTCTGTCCTCAGCACCGACATGGTGTTTATCGAAGAAGTCGCCATGAGCACGCTGGGCAACATGATGAGCTATCTGCTGTCCTCCTTGGTTCTGCTGGCGTTTATGTTCTATCTGAATTGGCAGTTGGGCCTGATCGCGGCCCTTGTGACCATCTTGGCGTGGCTGGTTTCCAGAGGGATGAACAAAGTTTCCCTGCGGGAAGCCGCTGGCCGTCAGGAGCAGAGCGAACGGCTGACGGACGCGGTGCTGTCCTTTGTAGAGGGCATCGGGGTCATCAAGAGCTATAACCTGCTGGGTGAGAAGTCGGAAGAACTGACCGGCAATTTCAAGCGGTCCAGAAATACATCCCTTGCCTTTGAGCGGAAGATGACTCCGTGGACTATGGGGCTGAATATCCTTTATGGAATCGGGATTGCCGCGATTTTTAGCCTGTCGGTCTTTCTGGAGCGGAGCGGAGTTCTTTCTCTGGCCTATGTGCTGGGCGTCCTCCTGTTTGTCTTTGACCTGTTCGGGCCGCTCAAGGCGCTCTATGGCGAGGCGTCCCGCCTGACCGTGATGAACGCCGCCCTGGACCGCATTGAGGCTGTATTGGAGGAGCCGGAGCTCCCGGACACAGGGAAACAGCATATTCCAGCTCAGGCACAGCCCGGCCAGCCGGAAGTGCGGTTTCATGATGTGGCCTTTGCCTACCAGGACAAGGAGGTGCTGCACCACATCAGCTTCTCTATGCGCCCAAATAGCATGACCGCTCTTGTGGGGCCCTCCGGCGGCGGAAAGTCCACCATCGCCAATCTTCTGGCCCGGCTGTGGGATGTGAAAAGCGGCAGTGTTGCCATCCGTGGTGTGGATACCCGGCAAGTCCCCCTCGCAGAGCTGATGGATCACATCAGCATGGTATTCCAGCGCGTGTATCTCTTCCAGGACACGATCTATAACAACATCAGTATGGGCAAGCCAGACGCCACCGAGGAGGAGGTCTATGAGGCGGCGAGGAAAGCCCGCTGCTACGATTTCATCATGGCTCTGCCTGACGGATTTCAGACTGTGGTGGGAGAGGGCGGCGCAACCCTCTCCGGCGGTGAGAAACAGCGTATCTCCATCGCCCGCTGTATTCTGAAAGACGCTCCTATTGTAATTTTGGACGAGGCGACCGCCAGCGTGGACACTGACAATGAGAGCTATATTCAGGAGGCTATCTCCGAACTGGTAAAGGGTAAGACCCTGCTGGTCATTGCCCACCGTTTGAATACCATCCAGAACGCCGACCAGATTTTGGTCATCAGTGACGGACAGATCTCGCAGCATGGCACCCATGAGGAATTGATGGAACAACCCGGTATTTATCAGGATTTCGTCCGTATCCGTATGAACTCTGCCGGTTGGAGCCTGTCTTGATGGAGAGGAGCTCCCCATGAAACAATTACACGCATCTGGCGAAGATTATCTGGAAGCAATCCTTGTCTTAAAGAGGAAGAAAGGCATGGTGCGCTCCGTAGATGTGGCCCGGCACCTTGATGTATCGAAACCCAGCGTGTGTCATGCGGTAGCCACCTTGAAAGAGGGCGGGTTTCTCACCATGGACGAAGACTCTTTCCTGCACCTGACCGATGTGGGCAGAGAGGTTGCCGAAAAAACTTATGAGAAGCACTGCTTTTTCACCCGTCTGCTGGTGGATGCAGGTGTAGAGCCAAAGACTGCCGAGCAGGATGCCTGCCGCATGGAGCACGCAATCAGCGATGACAGTTTTCAAAAAATTAAATCAGGGCTACAGGACAAGTAAAAGTGGTCTGGCAGTCGAGGTTATCGGAGGTGATGTAGTGGGAAAACTGTTCATATTATCAGTCGAAGAAGATGATCTTGAAACCGCAGAGAAAATCATGGCCTTCATAGAGTCAACAGAACTGGTCATGTGTACGGATCTTCCCTCTGCCCCTCTGCGCTACAAGGCTTTGTGTATCGACGCTGCGTGCCGTCAAGTGTTTTGGCAGGGCAAATTCATAGAGCTGACCCCTATGGAGTTCGATGTATTTCATTTGCTTGTCCGGCGGCCCGGACGGGTATTTTCACAAAGGGAGATCTATGAGTTTGTTGCCCCTGATTCGTTTGACAGCAGTTGGACGGGAATCTCCAGCATCATTTACAAGCTGCGTCATAAACTGAACGCTGACTTTATCCAAACCGTGTATGGGAAAGGCTATAGATTTTTGCCGCCGTAACACTGTTGACCATTAAAGACAAGACAATAGAAAGGCCGAATTTCAGGTAAGTAATACTTTATACATAGAGTGAATCGACAAGATTAGAGTAACGCCAGCCAGCAAGCAGATATAAAAAACGACGCTTTGGGATGAACAGTAAATGTCCTCAAAGCGTCGTTTATATTTTGTCTGGAATGTGACGAAGAACATCTTCTACCCTGCAAGAAAGAATGTTGCAAAGGTCGTTCAGCGTTGCAGTTGAGATATTCCGGTTTTGTTTTAAAGAATCCAATGTCCCCTTGCTGAAGGAATAATCCTTTATTAAAGAATAGGTCGTAATTCCTTTTCGACGCATGGTATCCCAGAGCGGGTCGTAAGTAATAATAGAGACCACCCCTTTGTGATTCCTATTATATTTGACATGTTGCATCTTGAATATTCCCGGTATTTCGGGTATAATATCTTAATTACATGATTTCATGTCCGTCAATTTTTCTCATTCAAGCGCCTGACCATCAGCAGAACAGCTTCTAAATCTTGATCGTTCATCGACTTGATGCCATCTATAATCTCCTGAACTAAAATTGGATTTCGGTATTCTGCTTCCTCATCGAAAAACAAACGGGGCGTGATACCGAGCGTGTCAATCAAATAGAGCAGTTCTTTCACAGATGGCTGGGAATACCCCGTTACAATGTTATGAATATAGTTCTTGCTATGCCCTAAATCATAGCTTAACTGGTACTCGGAAACTCCCTTTTTTACCCGTAACTCTGTAATACGGTTTCTAATAAAGTCCATCTCCATATACGATTCCTCCACCACCATTTCCCTTATGGTACACTTTTGTGGTGTGACATTAGGGTGCACATGGTGTGCTTTTTTATGCAATAGCACTTTAATGGTGTTATAATTAAGTAAAACGCCACACGGGAAAAGAGAGAAACGCATGGATAGAGAAAAAGAATCGCCCCCGGAGAGGCTGCCGTTCTGCTTGGACGACACAGTTGGTGAAATCGTAAGGGCATGTCAGGAGTGCCCCGGCGTCTACTATATCGCGGCCCGGAAACAGGACGGCAGGTTTTTGGCGGACGAATACTATGTGGTGGAACGCTCCTCGCCGGCCATATCAAAAGAGGCTATGACATACGGAAGAATGTCGGAAGAGGACTCCCGTGTGCTGCTCTATCCGTTTGCGGAGGAACGACATGGGTATAAAATTATTGAGTATGAGATCTATCGGTATCAGGTCCGGCACGGAATGCACGCAGACGGACAGACCTCGCTTCGTGATGTTGCTTTTTTCAATATGGAGTATCATCCGGAATACTTTGGGACCTACCCGGCGCCCCTTGCCACGCCGCGGGGCCGTACTGCACGCTACAAGCCGCTGATGAACGGCGTCTTCTGGATCGAAACAGGCACAGGAGAGGAAGTCCTCGCTGTCTGCTATCCTATTTGGAACTGCGACTTCTCGGAAACCGTATTGAAGCAATCGGAGCAGTCAGAAGAGGATGTGCGGGAAGGAATTGACAATACTTTGGGGTATCTGTTCTTTTCCAAGCGGGTCAGCAGTCTCGCCTTGTTTGAACTATGGGGGCAGTACGAGGAGTTAAGGACTGGCGGCCTAATCAACTACCCCGCATTGATGAACTATATCTGGGCCTATTTTCCGGAGTACGCCGCCACATACAATATGCAGAATCAGCTGGGGATGCACGATACCTTCGGCCTGTTGATGAGCGCACTGGGGACGGAGGTGGAATTGCAGAACAACCCAAATGAAGTAATTGCAATGTCAACGGCCGCCGGGCTTGATTTCCTGAATTTTTAATTGGGCTAAAAATGACAGATCAGGTGGAACAATGGACTGGGATCAAAATGAAGAGCTGGTAGAACAAATCCTTCGTACCGGCATGTACGCAAAGCTGTATGATGAAGAAACAACATACGGGTACCTGACCTATTTAACCTACCGGGTGGAGGACACGCTGTTCACTTGGAAAAAGAAAAGCGATGTGGACGGGTTTTGGGCCGACCTCACATGGGAGGAATATATCTCCTTTTTGCGGCGAGAAAAAACATTGCTCCTGGCAGCTCAAAGGGTGCTGTTCAACACTGTGATGGCTTTCCCGGCCTCCGCATTTGACTTTACATTGTCAGAGGCAGAAGTGGACTTTCCCGTAGCGCGTTATGACAGCGCCGGGATGCTCCATATGGCAAAGCTCTATTCCTTCGAGAACTGTATCTCAATCGTAGAGTTTCTGATGTTCCGAGCAGAGAGGGCGTATTATCCGCTGTGGAAGAAACAGCGGGGACCCCACTACACATGGGAGCTTTATATCGTGGAACTGCTTCACAGCCGAAAGGAATTTGTAGACCCACTATCGAGGGCCTTCCGCAACGCGCTGGTTCAACTGGACTTTCTCCCGGCGTGGCAGATGATCTATCCGACTATTCAAGAGGATGCAGAAATAGAATAACATGAAAAGACCCCGCAGATTCGGTCTGCGGGGTCTTTCGCTCTCTTATTCTGAGCTCCCCTCTTGACAAATGAAAACCGTAGTGCTATATTCAAAACAGCGTTATAAAACATTGTTTTGAATGAGGAGGAATGGCAGTGGCAAAACAAAAGGTGGGCGTCTATGACCGGGTGCTGGAGTGCGCCAAGGAGGAGTTTTTGTCCAGGGGATTTCTGGACGCTTCCTTGCGTACCATCGCCCAGGAAGCGGAGACCAGCACCGGGTCAATCTACACCCGCTTTGGGGACAAAGAGGGGCTGTTCCGCGCCCTCGCGGAGCCGGTGGTGGATGAATTTAAGGCCATGTTCCGCAAGGTCCAGGAGGACTTTCACCAATTCCCGGAGGAGGAGCAGAGGGCCGAGATGGGCCAGTACACTGCCCGCCATCAGGAAGACCTGTTGGACTACATCTACGACCACTTTGATGTATTCCGCCTGCTGCTGGACGGGGCCCATGGTACCCGGTTTTCGCGCTTCCTGGACGAACTGGTGGACATCGAGGTGGAGTACACCTACAAGTACATGGAGGTCATCGGTTGCGAGAGCGTCAAATCCGGCCTGGTGACGGAGGAGTTCATCCATATCATCGTCACCGCCTACTTCAACGGCATGTTCGAGGTGGTGCGGCACAACATGGACCGCGCCGCCGCCCACCGCTATGTCAAGATGCTCAACCGCTACCACATGGCAGGTTTCGGCACCGTGTTTGACCCTCAGCCCTGACAAAAGAGGCTGTGCCCTTGGGTGCAGCCCTCCTGTTTGCACAAAAGTTAGCACTTACTAACCAAAAGGAGGAATTTATATCATGAAACAACAAAGCCCCATGCTCCGTTTGTGGGAGCTGGGAGAGGGACAGCAGGGCGGCCTGAAGCGGGCGGTCCTGTCCGCTGTGGTGGGGGTACTGTTTGGGATGCTCCCTTACTTCGCTGCGGCGCAGATCATCCTGGGCCTGCTGAAAGGGGAGCAGAGTATGCAATACTACCTGATATGGTGTGTTGTGGCGCTCGTGGGCTTCCTGCTCCGGGCCACCCTGTATTCCCTGGCCCTGTCCCAATCCCACAAGGCCACCTTTGCCATCCTGAAATCCATCCGGGAGCGGGTGCTGGAGAAGCTGCCAAAGATGCCTCTGGGTACGATTCTGGACACCTCCAGCGGCCAGATGAAGCAGATCATTGTGGACCAGGTGGAGAGCATGGAACGGCCCCTGGCCCATCTTCTGCCGGAGATGACCGCCAATGTGCTGGGGCCAGTGTGCATCCTGATCTACCTGTTCGTACTGGACTGGCGGATGGCCCTTTTAAGCCTGGTGTCCATCCCGGTGGGCATGGCTTTCATGATGGCGGTGATGGCTGGCTACGGCAAGCAGTATGAGGGCTCGGTCAAGACCACCCAGGCCATGAACAGCGCCATTGTGGAGTACATCGGCGGCATTGAGGTCATCAAGGCGTTCAACCAGGGCAAGCAGTCCTATGCCCGCTTCTCCGACAGCGTAAAGGCCAACGCCTCCTACTTCTACCACTGGATGAAGAGCTGCCAGATGCCGGTCTCTCTGGCCCGTGCCATCTCACCTACCACCATGATTACTATTCTGCCGGTGGGCTGGCTTCTCTACACCGGAGGGAGTCTGCCCATCGAGACCTTTATCACCACCATCGTCCTGTCCCTGGGCATTGCCGGGCCTCTGCTGGCCGCTATGGACTTTGTGGACAGCCTTGCCAAAGTGGGCACCATCGTGGGCTCGGTGGACGCCATCCTGAACGGGGCGGAGCAGGATCACGGGGAAGCGTCGGTGGAGTTCCGGGGCCGGGACATCAAGCTCTCCCATGTGTCTTTCGGCTACCACGCGGACAAGGAGGTGCTCCACGATGTGTCCCTCACCATTCCCGCCGGGAGCATGACCGCCTTTGTGGGGCCCTCTGGCTCGGGCAAGTCCACCATCGCCAAGCTGATCGCCGGCTTTTGGGATGTAACCTCCGGCTCCATCACCTTGGGCGGACAAGACTTGAAGCGGGTCCCACTGAAGCAGCTCTATGACCAGGTGGCCTTTGTCTCCCAGGACAACTACCTCTTTGACGAGAGCATCCGGGAAAATATCCGCATGGGTCGCCCGGCGGCCACCGACGCCGAGGTGGAGGCCGTGGCAAAGGCCGCCGGGTGCGACGCCTTTATCCGGGGCCTGGAACGCGGCTACGACACTGTGGTGGGCGGAGGCGGCGCCCATCTGTCCGGCGGCGAACGCCAGCGCATCGCCATCGCCCGGGCCATGCTCAAAGACGCGCCCATTGTGGTGCTGGACGAGGCGACCGCCTACATAGACCCCGAGAACGAAGCTGTTGTTCAGCAGGCCGTGGGTAAGCTGGTGGCGGGAAAGACCGTTCTGGTCATCGCCCACCGCCTCAGCACCATCACGGGAGCGGATCAGATCGTGGTAGTCAATGGCGGCCGCATCCAAGATGCGGGCACCCACGAAGAACTTTTGAAAAACTGCCCGCTGTATCAAGAGATGTGGCGGGCTCACATGGGCGCAAAGGAGGGAGAGCAGGCATGATCGGCGTTCTGAAAAAAATCTGGCACTTTGCCGGCGAGGAACAGGGCAATATCCGAAAGTCCATGATTTTAGGCTTCTTTTACGCGGTGTTCCACATGTTCCAGATCGCGGCCATCTATGTGGTGGTGCTGGCCCTGGTGGGCGGCTCCACAGACCCCGCCCCGGCATGGCAGGCGCTGGGGCTTCTGCTGGCCAGCATTCTGGGCCGGGCGGTCCTCAACCGCTTCAGCCAGCTCCAACAGACCCACGCCGGCTACTTCATGGTGGCGAATAAGCGTATCTCCATCGGCGACAAACTCAAGCGGGTCCCCATGGGCTATTTCAACGACCAGAGTTTGGGAGAGCTCACCGGCATCACCACCACCGTTCTGGACGAGGTGGAGAGCACCGGCCCTATGGTACTGGTTGGTATCCTGGGCGGCCTGATCAATTCTGCCGTCATGCTGCTGTGCATCCTGTTCTGGGACTGGCGGATCGGTCTGCTGGCCCTGGCGGGAATGCTGGTGTATCTGGCCCTCCTCTCCGGGATGGAGAAGCAGTCCGCCAAGATCGCCCCCAAGCGTCAGCGGGACGAGGCCCGGCTGGTGGAGGCGGTGCTGGAACAGCTCCAGGGCATGAGCGTCATCAAGTCCTTTAACCTGACCGGAAAGGGTGACAAGCGGGTGCGGCAGGCTCTGGAGGACAGCCGGGCGAACAATCTGGCGGTAGAGAAGCTGTTCACTCCCTATATCTGGGGCCAGGAGATGGTTCTCCACCTGTTCAGCGTTCTGATCCTGGCCGCGTCGGTGGGGCTGTGCCTGACAGGAGCCATGTCCCTCGCCAATGCGCTGATGGCGGTCATCGTCTCCTTCCTGATTTTCTCCCAGATCCAGTCCGCGGGCAGCGGCGTGTCCGCCCTGCGTCTGGTGGGCAGCTCCATCGACCATGCAAACCAGGTGGACGACATCCCGGAGATGGATCAGCGCGGCACGGTAATCCGTCCAGAGGACCACGAGATTGTATTCGACCATGTGAACTTCTCCTATGGAAGCCGCCCCATCCTCAAGGATGTGTCTCTGACCATCCCAGATCGAACGACCACCGCCATTGTAGGACCCTCCGGCTCGGGCAAGACCACTCTCTGCAACCTGATCGCCCGGTTTTGGGATGTGGACGGCGGCCGTGTGACCATCGGCGGCCGGGATGTGCGGGAGTACACGCTGGAGTCCCTGATGGAACAGGTGAGCATGGTGTTCCAGCGGGTGTACCTTTTTGCCGACACGGTGGAGAACAACATCAAGTTCGGCTGCCCGGACGCCACCCATGAGCAGGTGGTGGAGGCTGCAAAAAAGGCGTGCTGCCACGACTTTATCTCCGCCCTGCCGGATGGATATAATACGGTAATTGGCGAGGGAGGAGCCACGCTCTCTGGCGGAGAGAAGCAGCGCATCTCCATCGCCCGGTGTCTCTTGAAGGACGCGCCCATCGTCATCTTCGACGAGGCCACGGCCAATGTGGACCCCGAGAATGAGGATCAGCTCCAAAGGGCTATGGAAGCCCTGACGAGGGAGAAGACCGTGCTGATGATCGCCCACCGGCTCAAGACCGTGCGGGGTGCGGATCAGATTCTGGTGCTGGACCAGGGCAGCGTCGTCCAAAAGGGTACCCACGACGAACTGATCCAGCAGGCGGGCATCTACCGGGATTTCGTGTCCGAGCGCACGGAGTCCAGCCGATGGACACTTTGATTGATCGAAAAAGACAAAACTGCAGTACAGATATTTGCACTGTGATTTTTGGGTGGCTATGGCATTTGCAGCAAAAAAATCGCCATGCGCAGATATGGGGAACGCTATAAAGAAAGCGTGCAGTTCCAAAACTAAAGTGGAGCTGCACGCTTTCTATTCTACTTCTTTCCTACCTTCCTAAACTCTCCCGGTAACAGTCCAGTGCTCTTTCGGAACAGCTCCGCAAAGCGGCTGGAGGTAGAATAGCCCACAGTCTGCGCAATCTGTCCAATGGACAAATCAGTATTGGTGAGAAGGTACTCCGCTTGGCTCATGCGGCGCTGCTGGATGTACTCGGTGATGGTGCAGTCATAGACTTTTTTGAAACTGCTCTTGAGTTTTGTTGTCCCCATGCAGGCAATCTGGGTCAGACGCTCCATGGGAACTTCCGCGGCGTAATGGTCGCTCAGGTAGGTAGCGACTGTCTGAATATTCTCAATATCCTGGGTTGCCAGCCGCCCAGTGGCCGCCGGACGCTTTTTCTGATACTCCACCACCAGCGACAACGCTTCGGCTACCTTGCCCTCATAAAACAGTTTGGCGGCGATCCCATCTCCGCGGTAATTTTGAAGCTCTGTAAGGAGCCTGGACATTTCCGGGAAGTCTGTTGTCTGGTCGATCTTTCGGAATGCCTCCACCGGGTTGTGGTATTCGTCCGGATACTGCTTTTTGAGATAATCCTCATAGTAGGCGGGCATGATCTCAACGCCGATGGAGCGAATGGGAATATTTTTGTGGATCAGCACCCGGTAGGGCGAATAGCCGCCGATATAGGTTTTGATACACCCGGCGGACAGCCGGCGGTACGGAGCCAATTCATCGCCGGAGATGGAATCATAGCGGGTGATGCTCAAACACTCTGGCAGGGAGAATTCCAGCAGAGAGTCCTCGTGAAAGGAAAAGTTATGGATCTTGATGTCGTACAGATCCTTTTGCCCGTAGGTCCAGTAGGACCCCTCTCCGATTTCGGGCGATAACTTCCACGAGATGCCTAAAGAACCATACTGCTGATTATCCGGGTCGGGGATAAAACCGTGCCCTTTCAACAGCGGCGCATAGTATTGCTCAATGATTTCGGGCATGACAAAAGACTCGCCTCCTCTTTACAACGATTGGACGAACTTTTGAAACGAAAAGACGAACCTCGTTTCAAATCATTGAAAGCCGCCCCAATCGAGTGTATGTTATAGGTGACGGTTAGCGAACTCTAACCAAAGAGTAGCATATCACAAAGAAAAAGTCAACATGACGCAAAAACAGGAGGAGCAAAATGAGCAATCAAGTCAATTCACTGAAGAAGGGCCTTACGGTCAAGGACCTTGTGACAACGGGTATTTTCAGTGCCATCTTTTTTGTGTTTACCCTGGTCGGCGGACTTCCGTTCGCCCCGAATCCAGTCCTGACCTTCTATATGCCGATGGGGGCGGCGCTGCTGTGCGGCCCTATTTATCTGCTGATGGTGGCTAAAGTGCAGAAGCGGTGGAGCGTCACAATTCTCGGCATCATCATGGGGATCATCTGGTTTGCCACCGGAATGCACTGGGCATTTTCCCTGGGCTATATCGGGATGGGACTTATTGCGGACTTGGTAGCCGGCGCCGGTCACTACCGCAACAAGGCCATCAATCTGCTGTCCTATATGCTGATTTCCCTGGGAGGCATCTATACTTATGTGGTGTTCTTTCTTGACCCGGACGGCTGGGCCAGCACCATGCTGAAAAATGGTACGGAACAGTCCTACATCGACACCATGAACGCCTCCGCACCCTCCTGGCTCCTCGTGGTCATTATCGCCGGCACATTGGCGGTGGCGGCTTTCAGCGGCTGGGTCGGCGGCAAGATGCTGAAAAAGCAGTTTGAAAAGGCTGGGATCACCGCATGATGGGCGGAGCGTCATCCCGACGCGGGCTGTGGCTGGACCCCAGGACGAAGATATTGCTGCTGTTGTTCTGCATCCTTTCCGCTATGATGGCCCCATCCCTTTTCTATGAACTGGGCCTTGTGGTGCTGATCGGGCTGCTCGGCGTCTGCTTCGGGAAGTGGAAATATGCCTGGAAGGGTGTACTGTTCTATGCGCTGATTGTTCTGCTCACCCTCTGGATTATGGACACCATGACGGGCACCTGGCGCACCATGTTTATCGCCTTTTTGGGGCTGTTCCATAAGGTCTATCCCTGTGGGATGCTGTCCGGCATTGTCCTCTCTACCACGAAGGTCAGCGAATTCTTATCCGCCATGAACCGCATCCACGCACCGAAAAAGCTGGTGATCCCGCTGGCCGTCATGCTCCGCTATGTCCCCACCATCCAGGAGGACTGGCGGTTTATCAAGGACGCCATGCGGATGCGGGATGTGTCGCCGTCTCCCAAGGGACTGCTGACGCACCCGGCCATGACGGTGGAGTGCATTTATGTCCCGCTGATGATGGCGGCATCCAAGGCGGCGGATGAACTGTCCATTGCCTCCATTACCCGCGGGATCGAAAACCCGAAGCCCCGGACCTGTCTGGTGCAGATTCACATAGGGCCCGCAGATCTTCTGGCGGGCATCTGCTTCGCGGCGTACCTCGCTGTGGGGCTGTACTGGAAGGGGGTGTTCGGATGATTGAATTAAAGCATGTGTCGTTTGCCTACCAGGGGCAGGAGCATGACGGCCTGCACGACATCAATCTGACGATTGCGGACGGAGAGTGCGTCCTGTTCTGCGGCCGGAGCGGATGCGGCAAGACCACCATCACAAGGCTGGTCAACGGCCTGATCCCACAATTCTATGCGGGAGAATTGACGGGCAGCGTACTGGTGGATGGACAGGAGATCAGCAAGCTGCCCATGTACCAGATCGCTGCTAAAGTCGGCTCTGTGTTCCAAAACCCCAGGACGCAGTTTTTCAATGTGGACACGGACAGCGAAATCGCCTTTGGGATTGAAAACGAGACCCGGCCGCCCGTGGAGCTGGCGGAACGGGTGGAGCAGGCCACCGACGACCTGCATATCCGCCCGCTCCGAAACCGCAATATCTTTGAATTGTCCGGGGGCGAAAAGCAGAAGATCGCCTTCGCCTCGGTCTATGCCATGAATCCGGAGATTTACCTGCTGGATGAGCCGTCCTCCAATCTGGATATGACATCTATCCAGGAGTTAAAAGGCCATTTGCGGCTGCTTCAAAAGCAGGGCAAGACCATTCTGATCGCGGAGCACCGGCTCTATTATCTGATGGGTCTGGCGGACCGGATCGTGTACTTGGAGCAGGGCCGGATTGAGAAGATTTTTACGCCGGAAGAGTTCCGCGGATTACCAAGGGAGACCCGGGAACGCATGGGATTGCGGGCGGCGGATTTAGCGGAGGTGCGGCCTCCGCAAGTCCACCCGCCGGTATCTTCCCCTGTCCTGGAACTTCGGGATGTCACACTCCGGTATAAAAAGCGGACGGTCCTGCACCGCATCAGCCTTGCCGCCGCAAAGGGTGAGGTAATCGGCGTGGTGGGCCACAACGGGGCCGGGAAAACGACCTTTTCCCGCGCCCTGTGCGGGCTCCACAAGGACTGCGAGGGGCAGTTTCTGTGGGATGGACAGGCGATGGAGCGGAAGAACAGGCTGAAACGCTCCTACATGGTGATGCAGGATGTGAACTACGAATTATTTGCCGAGAGCGTGGAGGCGGAGTGCTCTTTCGGCATCCGCAATCCGGACTTGACCCTGGCCGCCTCAACTCTGGAGGAATTGGGGCTGGCTCCCTATCGGGAGCGCCACCCCAACACGCTGTCCGGTGGGCAGAAGCAGCGGGTGGCCGTAGCGGTCAGCATGATCTGCGGAAAAGACCTGCTGGTGTTTGACGAGCCTACCAGCGGTCTGGACTTTGACAGCATGACCCAGGTGGCGGGGCTGATCCGGCGGCTGTCTGAGCTGGGAAAGGTCATTTTCATTGTCACCCATGATTTTGAATTTGTCTGCCGTACCTGCTCCCGTGTCCTGCATTTTGACGAGGGCGAGATGCCCGGTGATATACCCGTTGTGATGGACGCCCTCCCGAAACTGAGAGAGCTGTTCTCTGTCAAGGTGAATGGCTCCGAAGGAGACAGAGAAGGTGGCCTGGGCCATTCAGATGGAAAGGAGAGGTAGTCTATGAAACAGAAAAAAACCAATCGTGTGGCCTTGCTGCTCCACTGGGCCGGAGAGCAAAAGGTATGGCTGTTCCTGGCCGTGCTTCTGGCGATGACCGGGGGCCTGTGCATTGTGGTGCCCTATATTGAAATTTACCGGCTGATGGACGCCGCCTTTGGCGGGACCTGTACCGAAGAACTGGTGGTGCGGGTCGTGGCTGCTGTGGCCGCGGCGGTGGTGCTCCGCTTTGTGCTGTTCGGGGCGTCTGGAGTGGTATCCCACAAGGGAGCCTACGGCGCGCTGTTCAAGGTGCGCTGCATGGTAGCGGAACACATGGCTAAGGTGCCGCTGGGGGCGCTGAACGAGCGGCGGACCGGAGACATCAAAACCGTACTGAATGAGGACATCGAGAAGCTGGAACTGTTTCTGGCCCACAACCTGCCGGATCTGGTGTGCTATCTGGTGGGGCCGGTGGTGGTTTTTGCCTACCTGATGACCGTCAATATCCCGCTGGCTCTGATTTCCTTGGTGCCGCTGGTGCTTGCGGTTGTGGTGATGGCGGTCATGTTCCGCAACACGGACGACCTGATGGACCGGGCCAACCGTTCCATCACCGCACTGAACTCGGTCATGATCGAGTATATCAGCGGCATGAAACTCATCAAGGCATATAACATGGGGAGCAAATCCTTCCAGAAATTCTCCTCCGCCATTCATGAGGAAAACGCCATGTGGAACGAGACCTCCCGCCGCATGGGACCACCCTACGCGGCCTTCGTGGTCATCATTGAGTGCGGAATGCTGCTCATGGTGCCGCTGGGCGGGATGTTTTTCCTGAAAGGCTCCCTGACGGCCAGCGCGTTCCTGCTGTTCATCTATGTGGGGTCCATGTACCTGACGGAGATCCGTCCGCTGCAGGAGCTGGGGACCAATTTCGCCAATGTGCTGAACGCGGTCACCAAAGCGAAGGAGATCCTGGATGTCCCCATCTATGAGGGCGGCACGGATTTCCCCCAATGCCATGATATTGAATTGCGGAATGTACGGTTTTCCTACGATGGCAAAACCGATGTGCTGCAAGGCGTCAATCTCAAGATCAGGGACGGAGAGAGGCTGGCCCTGGTGGGGCAGTCCGGCGCCGGCAAGAGCACCATAATCGAACTGATCTCCCGCTTCTATGATGTGCAGGAGGGCGAGGTGCTGATCGGCGGAAAAAATGTCAAGGAGTTGGACTACGACACCATCTTGAGCAATGTGGCTATCGTATTTCAAAAGACCTTCCTCACCCGTGACAGTGTACTGGAGAACATCCTCATGGGGAGCAGCGCCAGTCTGGAGCAAGTGAGGGCCGCCGCAAAGGAAGCCCAGATCGACGACTTCATCATGTCTCTGCCGGATGGCTACGATACCAAGGTGGGGAGCTTCGGCTCCCGGTTTTCAGGCGGAGAGAAGCAGCGGATCGCCATTGCCCGCGCCATTTTGAAAAATGCCCCGATCCTGATTTTAGATGAGGCCACCAGCGCCTCCGACCCGGAAAACCAGATGGAGATTGACAGGGCCATCCAAAATCTTTGTAAAGGCAAGACCGTCATTGTGGTTGCCCACCGCCTGAGCGCCCTGAAGATGTGTGAGCGGGTCGCAGTGGTGGAGGACCACACCATCACCTGTGTCGGCACCCATGAGGAAGTCCGCAGGGATAACGCTTACTACCGGAAAGCCTGGGAGGACTACGAAAAGGCCCGGAACATCACCTATCAGTTGGAAGGGGGGCGAGTAGAATGAGAGAACACGATGTCTTGAAAAAGAACAAAAATTTTTACATTGGCGTTGGGGGAACTGTTTTGGAGGGCCTGCTCTCCGGCAGCCTGTTCCTGTTGCTTTACTCGGTCATGCAGTTTTTGTGGGCGGGGCAGTTTGACCTGAACCGGGTGCTGATGCTGACCGGGGCGATTGCCGGCATCTTCCTGCTCCGTATCCTGATTTACAGCTATGGCTACACCAAAGCCCAGATCGGCGGCGCGGAAGTCAGCCAAAATATCCGGCTGTTTATGGGTGATCATCTCAAGCGTATCCCCCTATCCCGGTTTACCCAGGGGCAGACCGGCGACTACATCAACACCATCACCAGCGATGTCAATAACTATGAAAAGATCCTGACCCACAAAATCGGGGACCTGGCGAAAAACTTTGCCTTGTCCATCATGCTGATTGTGTTTGTCATGACGATCTATGTCCCCGCCGGGCTGATTCTGCTGGCGGCGGATCTGCTGCTGATTCCCGGTTTGTGGCTTTCTTTCCGTATGGTGAAGAAGTACGGCAAAGAAAAGAATGACATCTGTGCGGAGAATGTCAGCAGCATCGTGGAGTATGTATCCGGCATCCAGACCTTCCGGGCTTATGGCGTGGGCGGCTTGAAAAACAAGACGGTCATCAGCGCCATGCGGGACTTCTGCCGCATCAGCTTTGTATATGAGGCCAAGGTGCTCCCTGTGGGAGCCGGGCTGGGTATCCTGATCTGGCTGTCCTGCCCGCTGGTCATCTTAATCGCCTACGCACCGTGGGCAGCCGGGGCCATCGACACGGTTTCCTATCTGTTGGTCTGCATGTTGCCGCTGTTCTGTTCCAAACTTGCCAACGCCATTTTTGTGGACCTCACCAGTTACAAAAACCTGATGATCTCCAAAGGGAAGATCTTGGGCGTGATGGATGAGCCGGAGGAAAGCGGCAGTATGGAGGCGCTGCGGCCCGCTACCCATGAGATCATCTTTGACCATGTGGACTTTGCCTATGTTCCCGGAGAGCCGGTGCTGAAGCAGGCGTCCTTTACGGTGCCGGATCAGAAGCTGACCGCCATTGTGGGCGATTCCGGCTCCGGAAAATCCACCATCCTGAATTTGATTGCAAAATATTATGAGCCAGCCAGTGGCGTCATCTCCATCGGAGGGAAGCCCATCAATCATGTGGCGGCGGAGCGCGTGCTGGAGCAGGTTTCCATGGTAGATCAGGATGTGTTCCTCTTTGACGACACCATCCGGGACAACATCCGTCACGCCCGCCCCGGCGCATCAGACGCGGAGATTGAGGCAGCCTGCCGGGAGGCCAACTGTGACGGATTTATCCGCAGGATGGAAAAGGGCTATGATACCCCTACCGGCGAGAACGGCAATCTGCTCTCCGGAGGAGAGCGGCAGCGGCTTTCTATCGCTCGGGCCATTCTGAAAAACAGTCCCATCCTATTGCTGGACGAGGCTACCGCATCCCTGGACATTGAGAACGAGCTGGCGGTCAAGCAGGCCATCGCCAATCTGCTCAAGGAGAAAAAGACCGTGGTGATGATCGCCCATACCCTTTCCATCGTCAAGAATGCGGATCAGATCCTGGTAGTGGCGGACGGAACAATCAAGGAGTCCGGCACCCACGAGGAACTGCTGGCCGAGAACGGCAAATATGCGGCCATGTGGAACGCAGAACAAAAAATCACTGTATAAATGAGAGGTTGCGTCGATGAAAAAACTCCATGCGTCGGGCGAGGATTATCTGGAGGCCGTGCTGGTGCTCCAAAAGGAAAAGGGCATGGTACGCTCCGTGGATGTGTCCAGGCACCTTGATGTATCGAAACCCAGCGTGTGTCATGCGGTAGCTACCTTGAAAGAGGGCGGTTTTCTCACCATGGACGAAGACTCTTTCCTGCACCTGACCGATGTGGGCAGAGAGGTTGCCGAAAAAACTTATGAGAAGCACTGCTTTTTCACCCGTCTGCTGGTGGATGCAGGTGTAGAGCCAAAGACTGCCGAGCAGGATGCCTGCCGCATGGAGCACGCAATCAGCGATGACAGTTTTCAAAAAATTAAATCAGGGCTAAAGGACAAATAAAAAGTGGCCTGTCAGTCGAGGTTATTGGGGGTGATATAGTGGGAAAACTGTTCATATTATCGGTCGAAGAAGATGACCTTGAAACCGTTGAGAAAATCATGGCCTTCATAGAGTCAACAGAACTGGTCATGTGTACGGATCTTTCCTCTGCCCCTCTGCGCTACAAGGCTTTATGTATCGACGCTGCGTGCCGTCAAGTGTTTTGGCAGGGCAAATTCATAGAGCTGACCCCTATGGAGTTCGATGTATTTCATTTGCTTGTCCGGCGGCCCGGACGGGTATTTTCACAAAGGGAGATCTATGAGTTTGTTGCCCCTGATTCGTTTGACAGCAGTTGGACGGGAATCTCCAGCATCATTTACAAGCTGCGTCATAAACTGAACGCTGACCTTATCCAGACCGTGTATGGGAAGGGCTATAAATTCTTGCCGCCATGAGGATTATAGAAAAGAATGTTGGTAGATAGTACGAAACCATTCATTTATTGGAACTATGCAGAGTAAGGAATAAAAGTGTTATAAATCTGCGGTATGTTGGTGCATACCGCAGATTTTGCTATATCATAAATAGAGATTGGCGAGTTTTATTGAAGAATACAGTAGTTTATGTTACCATAGAGAGGTAAGTTAAGACTAACTTGATGGAGTGATGACAATGGAGAAGGTCAACTTCAATCCGGAATGGTATGGTGTACAGGCAAAAGTACTATCGAGAAGCGAAAGACAGCTGGTTGTGGATTATGGATGTAATGGGCGTGGTATCGTAAAAAATTATAGCTTGTTTGAGGGCATACAACTTTGCTTCCTCGATTTTGAAACGGATGAATCTATGAGGACCCAGAAGTTCAATCCAGATATCCTCCAGATTACTCACTGTCAAACCGGACGCTATGAATGTGAATTTGCCAATCATACTGTGGCATATTTGCCAACGGGCTATTTCAGCGTTGCAACCACAGCGCATTTGCCGACTTCGTTCTCTTTTCCCTTGGGGAAGTATTACGGCGTTAGCCTTGTCATAGATCGTCAGGCGCTTTCGGACGAAATACGCCGGATGATGCGGACAATTCCCATTGACCTTGATAAAATAGGGACAACACTTGGTCTTGAAACACAATGGTATGTCAGTGATACTCCACCGCAATTACGACACTTGTTTTCCGAATTATACACAGCCATTCAAACGGAGCCTGTCGGCTATTTCAAAATTAAGGCCATAGAGCTATTATACCACATGGATCAGTTGACACAGATTAGCGGGTGCGACTCAAAGTATTTTGATAAGAAACAGATTCAAGCAACAAAAGCTATTCGGGAGTATCTTATTTCCCATCTGGATGAAAAAGTTCCCTTGGAACAGTTGGCAAAAGAGGCGCACTTGAATCTGTCGGTGTTCCATCTGGTATTTTCCCACATATATGGGGACACTCCGTATGCCTACCTCAAAAAATACAAAATGAATTTAGCTGCCCAGTGGCTTTCGGAAAACAAGATGAAAATCGGTGATATTGCCTTGGAGCTTGGATATAGCAACGCAAGTAAATTTGCTAAAGCATTTCAATCTGTATATGGAATGCTGCCAAAAGACTACCGAAAAAATCGATAGTCATGTACAGGCGGCGTTTAACAGCGGTAGAGGTGTAGTCTCTACTAATTCATTGGTATCTTTGGGCTATTTTTGCCCGTGACGCATAGATATGGAGTAGCAGCCAATTTCAAAAGTTGATAGAATAAATGTCGCGGTTAGCAAGAACTAACTGCGACATTTTCTCTTTTAAGGAGGGTTCATGCTATGTCAAACGCAAAGTCGAAACAGGCAAAACCAAAGACGGGTTTGGCACGATGCATGGAATTGGCTTCTGACAGAAAGGGCCTTGTGTTCTTAGCCGCGGTTCTTTCGTCATTGGCAGCCATTGCTTCGTTTATCCCGTACATAGCGGTCTATTTTATGATCCGCTCAATTATCGGTGTTTTCCCGAACCTTGACCAGTTGGATATGGGGATGGTCATGAATTATGGCTGGCTGGCGCTCGCCGGGATCGTGGCAAATATCCTACTGTATTTTCTGGCTATTTTCAGCTCACACATGGCGGCATTTGGAACGCTGTACGAGTTGAAAGTTCTCTTTGCAGACCATATTACCAAAATCCCACTGGGGTATCACTTAACGATTGGCAGCGGCCGTCTGCGGAAAATCATGGATGAAAACATTGAAAGTGTGGAGGGCTTTATTGCTCACCAGTTTCCTGATTTTGTTGCCTCTATTACCGCCCCTATCGTCATGGTCATCATCCTGTTGGCTGTTGACTGGAGGTTTGGCCTTGCTTCCCTGGTCGGCATCATTCTTGCATTTGTCGCAGAGTTTATTGGCTTTGGCAGCGGTGAAATGAAGGAGAACATGGGCAAGTACCAAAAGGCTTTGGAAGAAATGAATAATGCCTCTGTGGAGTATGTCCGGGGAATGTCGGTAGTAAAGGCGTTCAATCAAACAGCATCTTCGTTCAAAAAACTCAAAGAGGCAATCACCGGCTATACGGAATGGGTCCTCAAGTTCTCTCTGGGCTGGCAGAATTGTATGCCTGCCTTTACCACAATCATCAATAATGTTTACCTGATTCTTGTTCCTGTGGGCATCCTGATTGGGTCCAGAACGGATGATTTTGCCGGATTTGCGATGACCTTTATCTTTTATCTGCTCTTTGTACCAGCAATTTCCGGCGTGCTGAACAAAATCATGTATATTTCAGAGTCGTTCATGCAGATCAACGGGAATGTGGCCAGGATGGACGAGATATTGAACATTCCAGAAATGCCGGAAACGGCTCATCCTAAGAAACCTGCTGGGGACGATGTTGTTTTCAATAATGTCAGCTTTTCCTACACGGGAGATAATTCTGAGAAAGCTCTGGAAAATGTATCTTTCTCGGCAAAGCAGGGACAGATCACAGCCATTGTCGGACCTTCCGGCGGCGGCAAAAGTACGATTGCCAATCTGATTTCCCGCTTTTGGGATGTGTCCTCCGGCAGCATTACCATCGGCGGTATAGATGTGCGCGATATGGCGGAGGATGACCTGATGCACCATGTCAGCTTTGTGTTCCAGGATATTTTCCTGTTCAAGCAGAGCATCTTGGATAATATCCGTATGGGCAATCCTTCGGCCAGCGAGGAACAAGTGATTGCGGCGGCGAAAGCAGCGCAGTGCCACGAGTTCATCTCCAAACTGCCCAACGGGTATCACACGGTGGTCGGCTCCAAAGGCATCCATCTCTCTGGCGGTGAGCGCCAGCGGATTGCTATTGCGCGGGCTATTATCAAGAACTCGCCTATCATCGTGCTGGATGAGGCAACGGCGTTCAGTGACCCGGAGAATGAATACCTGATCCAGAAAGCCTTTGAAAAGCTGATGCAGGGTAAGACAGTTATCATCATCGCACACCGCCTCTCCACGATCCGCAATGCAGATAAGATCATCGTCATGGAGAAAGGGCACTTGGTCGAAGAAGGAAAACATGACGAGCTGGTGGCCGCAAGCGGACGCTATGCACAAATGTGGAACCACTATACAGAAGCGATTGGCTGGAAAATCAGCGGAAAGGCGGTGCAACTATGAGCAGATTACAAAAAGCTCTCTTTTTGTCAGACAAGGGTTACGCAGATCTGAAAAAAGCAATCTTCGCCTGCACATTGACGAACCTGGCTATGCTTCTGCCGTTCTGTGTAACTGTTATGGTCTTCAGTGAAATTTTGACGCCCTTTGTCAGCGGTGACTCCATCCAGTGGAACCATATCTGGATGCTGTGGGGCGCAGGTATTGTTTCAGCCATCCTGGTATTTCTGGCCGCCAAAAACGATTACCGTAAAACCTATATTGCCTCATATAAAGAGTCGAACACGACCCGGCTGCGGATTGCGGAGCACCTTCGGAAACTCCCTATGAATTTCTTTAACACCAAGGATCTTTCTGAACTGACCACGAATATGATGGCGGATTGCAGCAGCATGGAGTCCCTGCTCAGCAGCACGATCCCTCCACTGATTGCAAACGGCATCACGGTGACCCTGACCTGTATCCTGCTGGCCTTCTTTGACTGGCGTCTTGCTCTGTGCGTATTCATCACGGTTCCGATTGCCTTCCTCATTATCTGGCTCAGCCGGAACCATCAAAAGAAGCTGTTTGAAAAGCAGGTTAATGCAAAACTGGCTGCCTCTGACCAGGTACAGGAATACCTGGAAGGTATGAAGATCATCAAGTCCTGCGGGCTGTCCGGCTCTCATTTCAGTGCGTTGGATAAAGCTCTGCTTGCTATGAAAAAGATTGCCATCAAAGTGGAAATGGCTGTCGGCGTGTTTATGTCCAGCGCCAGCATGATTTTGCAGGCAGGTATTGGCATTACAATCTTTGTCGGTGCTATTCTCCTGACCAGTGGACAAATTGAACTGCTGCCTTTGCTCATGTTTCTGCTGATGGTCACGCGGATTTATGGCCCTATTTTGGCAATCCTGGCGAATTTGTCCTCGCTACTGAATTTGAATGTAGTTACAAGTCGTATGCGTACCTTGCTCACCACTCCTGTGATGGACGGTGACGGGAAAATGGTTCCGAACTGCGATATTGAGCTTTCCCATGTGACTTTTGGCTACAATCAGGAAGATGTCATCAAAGATGTTTCCTGCAAAATTCCCCAAGGGAGCGTGACCGCCCTCGTTGGCCCGTCCGGTTCCGGTAAAAGCACGATTTCCAAACTGATTGCCCGGTTTTGGGATGTTCAACAGGGCAAGATCACCGTGGGCGGCAAAGACATCAAGAGTATGGAGCCGGAAAGCCTCATGTCTTATATGTCTTTCGTGTTCCAGGATGTGACCTTGTTCAATGATACGGTTATGAATAATATCCGTCTTGGCAATCCAAACGCAACAGACGATCAGGTAATTGCTGCTGCCAAAGCCGCCTATTGTGATGAATTTGTCCGGGAGATGCCGGATGGGTATCAGACGGTTCTCGGTGAAAACGGCAGCACCCTTTCCGGCGGTGAGCGCCAGCGTATTTCCATCGCCCGCGCATTACTAAAAAATGCGCCCATCATTCTGCTTGACGAGGCCACAGCATCCCTTGACCCAGAGAATGAAGTCCTGGTTCAAAAAGCGATTGCCAAACTGGTAGAAGGCAAGACGGTTATTATGATCGCCCACCGTCTCCGTACAGTTGTGGATGCGGATCAGATCATTGTTCTTGACAATGGACGACTGGTAGAACATGGAACGCACGATGAGTTGATGAAGAAGAATGGGCTGTATTATAAGTTGTTCCATATTCAGCAGGAAAGCCTTGGTTGGGCGGTATAACTTTGGGGGAAAAGCGTTGACTGGACTGGCTGTTCTACAATATGATAATCTGTGTATTGACCCAAACCAGCGTAGGGCCTTTGTGAGCGGGCGAGCGGTGGAGTTGACCACGATGGAATTCAATATCCTATATTATCTGGCCTTACACCCTGGCTGGACCTTTACCCGGGAGCAGCTTTACCGATATGCGATGCCCGATGACTTTGCTTCCGGCCTCGAAAGCGTCACCAGCCGGATCTACAAGATACGGAAGAAATTAAATATCAATGCGATTCAAACGGTATATGGATATGGTTATCGCTTTGAAAAGTAAGGGAACAAGCAAGAAAGCGGCCTTTGTATTATAGCAAGGGCCGTTTTCGATTTGTGCGGATAGGAAAACATCAATAATTCCAACCAAACGGAATAAAGTCGTCTAAACGGAATAGACAGGCAGGGAGGCCCTCGGTAAAATACATCGTGTGAGATGGACGCATGGCGTCCTATTTTTCACGAAGAAAGTTAGTGCAATCTAACCAAAAAGGAGAGAACATTATGTCTGAACCAGTCAAGGGCCGCGGGATGAGCGGCAAAGATGTCATTACCGTGGGGATTTTCTCCGCCATTTACTTTGTCATCAACTTTGCCTTTATGCTTCTGGGCGGGCTGCACCCGCTGCTTTGGATCTTGATGCCGGGCTTTATCGCTCTGTTTACCGGCATTCCATATCTCATGATGTGCGCCAAGGTGCAGAAGGTGGGCTCCGTCCTGCTGATGGGACTCATCACGGGCCTCATTTACTATGTCACCGGGCAATTCACCGTTGTGATCCTGGTATCCTTCGTTCTGGCCTGCGGCTTGGCTGAAATTACCCGTGTCATCACCCACTACCGGAGCATGGCCGGCAACCTGGTATCCTTTGTGCTGTTCTCTGTGGGCATGGTGGGCTCTCCGCTCCCGATCTGGCTGATGCGGGAGGACTTCCTGCGGCAGATCACAGAACAAGGGATGCCAGCGGACTATGTGAACACTCTGGCGGCCCTTTCCTCCAATGGGATGCTGATCGTTCTGTTCCTGGCTCCTGTTGTTGGAGCGGTCATCGGCGGCATCCTTGCCCGCGCCATGTTCCGCAAGCACTTTGAAAAGGCTGGCCTGGTGTAAGATGGGGAACGGGAAGAAATCGATCTTTGACCCGAGAGCTGGACTGTGGATTCTGATCGCCGCCAATATCATCGCGTTCAGCGACCATACTCTGTGGGTGGAACTGGCGCTGGTCGCTCTGCTGCTGGCACTGATGGTTGTCCACAGAAGATTTACAATGGCAGTCAAATGGGCTGTTGGATATTGCGCCCTGCTGGTCTTTCAACAGGTGATCCTGCCGGCGTCGCCTATGATCATCGCCACCAGTTTTACCATCTTTGCCACCTATACCCGCCGGATGTTCCCCTGCCTGATGACCGGATCGCTGATGTTGAAATGCACTCCTTTGCGCTACCTGATCGTAGGGCTGCGGCAGTTACATATTCCCCAGAAGCTGATCGTGGCTATATCCGTGACACTGCGGTACTTCCCCGCTATCCGGGAGGAGATCGGCCACATCCGGGACGCGATGAAGCTGCGGAATATCCGGGGGTTCAGCCGCTTGGAGTGTACGGTGATGCCCCTCATGGTGTCCGCTACGGAGACGGCGGAGGAGCTCTCCGCGGCGGCCGTGACCCGAGGAATCGAAAATCCAGCCCGAAAGACCAGCGCCGTGTCCTTGCGTCTAATGCCGGTGGACTTGATTGGGATGCTGTTGGTCCTGGCCTTGCTGATAGGCTCATTTGTGGTACAATAAGGGGGAGTGACAATGATAGGTTTGGAACAGGTTTCCTTTGGCTATGGAGAAAAACAGGAAACGCTTTCCCATGTCAGCGCCACTGTTGCCCGCGGAGAGTGCGTCCTGCTGTGCGGGGCCTCCGGCTGCGGAAAGACCACGGTGACGAAGCTGATCAACGGCCTGATCCCGGCTTTTACTCCCGGATGCCGTCTGGAAGGGCGGGTGATGGTAAATGGGCTTGCGCCGCGGGAAACACCCATGTATGAACTGGCCCAGCGGGTAGGCTCTGTGTTTCAAAATCCAAAGTCCCAGTTTTTTAATCTGGACACCGACAGCGAACTGGCCTTTGGGCTGGAAAATGAGGGCCGTCCGCCGGAAGAGATCCGCCGCCGCGTGGAGCAGGTCGCGGAAACACTGCACCTCCAGGAACTGCGCGGGAAAAACATCTTTTCTCTGTCCGGTGGGCAAAAGCAGCTTCTGGCCTTTGGCTCTGTTTATGCCATGGGCCCTGAAATCTATGTGCTGGACGAGCCGACAGCCAATCTGGATCGGGAGGCCATTGCCCGGCTCCACGACCAGATCGCCGCTTTGAAGCGGCAGGGCTGCACAATCGTGGTGGCGGAGCATCGCCTGTACTTTCTCACCGATCTCATCGACCGGGCGTTTTATCTTCGGAGCGGGGGGCTGGAGCGCGTCTTCACCGGGGAGCAGTTTCGCAGCCTGCCAGACCCGGAGCGGGAGGCCCTGGGGCTGCGTACCCTGACCCCGGCGGTATGCACGCTCCCCGCTGTGGAATCGGCCGGCAGCGAAGAAGGGCTGTCTGTGGAGGGCTTAACCTGCAGCTTTCGCAAAGGAGCTCCCGTGTTCCGGGATCTGTCCTTTTCCGCCCGCCCCGGCGAGGTGGTGGCAATCACCGGACCCAACGGCGTGGGCAAGACCACACTTTCCCGCTGCCTTTGCGGGCTGCTGAAAGAACAAGCGGGACAAATTCTGCTGAACGGAAAGCCTCTGGATCGAAAAGGCCGCCAGCGGTCGGCTTTCTGTGTCATGCAGGATGTAAACCATCAGCTGTTCTCCGACAGCGTGTGGGGAGAGTGCCGGATGTCTGCGCCGGAGGCATCTGACAATCAGATTTCGGAGGTGCTGGACAGCCTCCACCTGCTGTCCTTTCGGGAGCGGCATCCGATGTCCCTCTCCGGGGGACAGAAGCAGAGGCTGGCAGTAGCTACGGCCCTGCTGTCGGAGAAGCCGGTGCTGATTTTTGACGAGCCCACCAGCGGTTTGGACTATGCCCGTATGGTGGAGGTGTCCGGGGTGATCCGCAGTCTGGCAAGGCATGGGCGGATCGTTCTGGTGGTTACCCATGACCAAGAATTCATGCAGAGAGCCTGTGACCGGGTGCTGCGATTGTAAAAGGAGAAATTTCATGCTGGAGCAAGTAATGGCAGACAACGGATTCCCTGTCCCGCTGGTGGAGGGTGGAAACTGCCGGGTCTTTCAGTTTCACAGCGGTACCGGAGAGGGGATCATGACACAATACGATCTGTTCCCCGGCGTATCCCTGATGTACAACGATTTCCATATGGAGAGCTATGATTCCGCGTTCCGTACAACGGAGGATCTGCTGTGCATTGATTACTGCCGCCAGGGGCGCATGGAGTACCCTGCCGGCCCGGATGCGTACTCCTATGTAGAGGCGGGCGACCTGAAGCTGGACCGGCGGCTGGAGCACCAGGGCCATTTTACCTTCCCCCTTGCCCATTATCACGGGATCACCGTTGGCTTTGCGCTCCCCCAGGCCGCCCAATCGCTGAAGGAGTGGATACGGGAATTTCCGGTGGATCTGGCCCGGCTCCAGAATAAATTCTGCTCCAGTCGCCATCCCAAGGTGCTCCATGGGGCGCCCTCCATCGATCACATTTTTCAGGAGCTCTACGCGGTGCCGGAGCAGATCAAGATTCCTTATTTCCGCATCAAAGTACTGGAATTGCTCCTGTATCTGGACGCGCTGGAACTGCCAAAGGATGCGGAAAAGCCTTACTTCTATAAATCCCAGGTGGAAAAAGTGAAGGCTATCCATCGGTTATTGACGGGGGAGCTGGAACGCCACTATACGATTGCGGAATTGTCCGAACGGTTTTCTGTCCCTGCTACGGCGCTGAAGGAGTGCTTCAAGTCGATTTATGGGCAACCCATCAACACCTATATGCGTAATTTCCGCATGGACCAGGCCGCGCTTCTGCTCCAGCAGGAGCCTCAAATGGGAGTGGCAGAGATCGCCGGCCGGGTAGGTTATGACAGCTCCAGCAAATTTGCCGCCGCATTCAGGGAAGTCAAGGGCAAGACGCCCCTGGAGTACCGGCGGGAAAGCCAATAAATTTTTCCGTCCAAACAGGACCAGACCGGCAGGACGGAGCGGACAGAGCGGTAAGAATCCCTTATAATCGTTGTAGTTAGTGTAAGCAAACTACAACGATTTTTTTTGAGAGGAGTATTGCACATGAAGGAACGAACTTGGCTCGGTATCCTGCTCTCCTTCGCCGCACCCTGCCGGGGGAAGATGGCCGGGTCTGTGGTACTGGCTATTCTCAGTGTGGCCGAGGGCTTCGTACCGTATCTCGGCGTTTATCAGATCATCCGGCTCTTTCTGGAGCGTCAGGCAGACTGGGAGGGCATTGTATTTTGGTGCGGCGTGTGTCTGGCCGGCTATGCCGTCAAGGTGGCGGGATATGCCCTGTCCACCATGCTGGCCCATGTATCCGCCTACACGATTTTGGAGGGCCTGCGCCTTCAGGTGGCGGACCGGCTGATGGGGGCGCCGCTGGGCGAGGTGGAAAGCCGGCCCATTGGCTCCATGAAAAGCACCATCGTGGACCGTATTGAAGATGTGGAGCCGCCTCTGGCTCACATGATCCCGGAACTCAGTTCCAATCTTCTGCTGCCTCTGGTCGTGGTCATCGCCATGTTCGCCATCGACTGGCGGATGGGCCTCGCCCTGCTGGTGACCATCCCGGTGGCGCTCATCCCCATGACCTTCGGGATGCGGACCTATAACAAGAATTACGCCGCCTACATGGAGGCCAACGCCCATGTGAACAGCGTGATCGTGGAATATGTAGAGGGCATTCAGGTGGTGAAGGCGTTCAGCCAGGGGGAGCGATCCTATCAGAAATTCGCCCAGGCGGTGGCCTCCTTCCGGGACTTCACCATGGGATGGTTCCGCTGCACCTGGGCCTCCATGAATCTGTGCCTGTCCATTCTGCCGACCACCCTGCTGGGGACCCTGCCGGCGGGCGTCGCGCTCTATCAGGCGGGGATACTGGACCCGGCCCAAGTGACGCTCTGCCTGATGCTGGCCCTGGGAATCGTGTCCCCCCTGATGAGCGCCACCGCCTTCATCAACTCCATGAAAAGTATGCAGTTTGCAGTAAAGGACACCCGTGAACTGCTGAATTTGCCCCAGCTCACGCAGGCGGAGCAGAATGTCCATCTGGAAGGCAGCGGCATCCAGATGCGGGATGTATCTTTTTCCTATGGCGGGACAGAGGGCAAGGAGGTGCTTCGCCATCTGAACCTGACCATCCCACAGGGAAAATTCACCGCCCTGGTGGGGCCGTCGGGCGGCGGAAAGTCTACCATCGCCCGGCTGACCGCCCGGTTTTGGGATGTGACGGGAGGCTCCATCACCCTGGGCGGACAGGACATCCGCAAGCTCCCGCTGAAGCAGCTCTCCCAGTCCATCAGTTTCGTCACGCAGGACAACTTCCTCTTTGACTGCTCCCTGAAAGAGAACATCCGGCTGGGGCGTCCGGGGGCCTCGGACGAGGAGGTGCTGGCGGCTGCTCAGGCGGCCCAGTGCGAAGAATTTATCGGCCGGCTGGAGCATGGCTGGGATACGACGGCCGGAGACGCGGGCAAGCAGCTCTCCGGCGGGGAGCGTCAGCGCATCGCCATCGCCCGCGCCATTTTGAAGGACGCCCCCATTGTGATTTTGGACGAGGCGACCGCCTTCACTGATCCCGAGAATGAGGACAAAATCCAACGCTCCATTATGGCGCTTTCCAGGGGGAAAACGCTTCTGGTCATCGCCCACCGGCTCTCCACCATCCAGAACGCGGACCAGATCGTGGTGCTGGAGAAAGGGAGCGTTGCAGACTGTGGCACACAGGAAGAACTGCTGGGCCGCTGCCCGCTGTATCAGACCCTTTGGACGGCCCATGTGGGGGCACGAAACTGGGCGGTCACATCCGGCAAAAAGGAGGGGAATTGAGATGTTTCACAGCGTAGGACGCATTATGGGATGGGCAAAGAACTATCGAAAGCGAATGATTCTGGGCTTTGTGTGCTCGTTTTTTGCAACATGGTGTACCGCGGGGCCGGTGATGCTGGCGGCCTGGGCCCTGGGGCGGATGATCGGGAACGCCTGGGGAGAGAATGAGCTTTCCGGCTCTCTCCCATGGCTGTGCTTATCTGGCATCGTCGTTCTGATCCTGCTGCGGTTTTTCTTCACCTATTGGAAAAACCGGCTCCAGGAGAGCATCGGAACGGAACGGGCGGCAGAGCAGCGGATGGAACTGGGAGATGTGCTGAAACGGGTGTCCCTTGGGTACTTTGCCAAAAACAATCTGGGGGACATTTTGGCGGCGCTCACCACGGAGTTGAGTACACTGGAACTCCAGAGTATGAAAATGGTGGACGCGGTGGTAAACGGTTATATTCAGGTAGCCGTGATCCTGCTGTGCGTGGCGATTTTCTGCCCGCCCGCCGCGCTGGTGGCGCTGATCGGTGTGCTGGTGTCCGCCTTTGCGCTGCGGGGCATTGGCCGTCAGAGCGCCCGCACCGCTCCTGTGAGCCACCGGGCTCAGGAGGCATTGTCCGGCGCGGCTGTCGAATACATCCACGGTCTGCCGGTAGTGAAATCCTTTGGACAGGACGGGGTTTCCGTTCAGCGGTTCCGGGACGCCTGCCGGGACAATAAGGCCATCCGAATCAAAAACGAATTTGGTTTCGTCCCCTGGAACTGCCTGCATCTGTTCGCTCTGCGGGCGGCGTCCGTGGGGCTGGTGCTCGCCGCGGGCCAGCAGGCTTTGGCAGGCGCTTTACCGCTCCCGTATTTCCTGATGATCGCCCTGTTCTCCTTCACCATTTTCGGCAGTGTGGAGGCCATCAATGACGCGGCCCACATCCTGTCGGTGACAGATTCGGTGCTGGACCGGCTGGAGGAACTGGAACATACGGATTTCATTGACAAGGGCGGGAAAGAGGTCACGCCGGAGCGGTTCGATGTGTCCCTCTCCCATGTATCCTTCGGGTATGGGAGCCGCGAGGTACTCCACGATGTGACCTTTACCGCGCCCCAGGGGACCACTACCGCCATTGTGGGGCCGTCTGGCTCCGGCAAGAGCACGATATGCAATCTGGTGGCCCGCTTCTATGACGCGGACCGCGGCTCCGTGTCAGTGGGCGGCCACGATGTGAAAGAATTTACCTGCGAAAGCCTGCTGAAAAACATCTCCATGGTCTTTCAAAATGTGTATCTCTTCCAGGACAGTGTAGAGAACAATATCAAATTCGGCTGCCCCGATGCCACCCACGAGCAGGTGGTGGCCGCCGCCAAAGCTGCCTGCTGCCATGACTTCATCTCGGCCCTGCCGAACGGCTATGGCACCGTGATTGGAGAGGGCGGCTCCACCCTTTCCGGCGGGGAGAAGCAGCGCATCTCCATCGCCCGGGCCATTTTGAAGGACGCCCCTATCGTCATCCTTGATGAAGCGACCGCCAGTGTAGACCCGGAGAATGAACACCTGATCCAACAGGCTCTGTCCGCTTTGACAAAGGGGAAAACCATCCTCACCATCGCCCACCGGCTGGCTACCATCCAGCACGCGGATCAGATTCTGGTGGTGGAGGATGGCCGTATCGCCCAGCGGGGTACCCATGCGGAACTGATGGCCCAGGGCGGCTTGTACCGGCGGTTTATTGAGATTCGGGAACAGGCCGAGGGCTGGAGATTGGCGTGAAGAAAAGAGTGAAACGGCAACACGGCACATCACTTCATGCCTCTGGCGAAGACTATCTGGAGGCCGTGCTGGTACTCCAAAAGGAAAAGGGCATGGTACGCTCCGTGGATGTGGCCCGGCACATGGGAGTCTCCAAGCCCAGCGTGTGTCACGCGGTAGCTACCCTAAAAGAAGGGGGCTTCCTCACCATGGACGGGGACTTCTTCCTCCGCCTGACCGATGTGGGCAGGGAGGTAGCCGAACAGACCTATGAAAAACACTGCTTCTTTACCCGCTTGTTGACGGAGGCAGGTGTCGATCCAAAGACAGCAGAACAGGACGCCTGCCGCATGGAGCATATGATCAGCGAGAACAGTTTTCGGCATCTGAAGCAGAGTATGGACAAAAAGAAATAGCCGCAGGAGGTGAGGCTGGTGACAGGGATGGCCGTGCTGCAATACGGGAATTTGCGTATTGACCCAAATGAACGCAGGGTCTATGTAAATGAACAAGTTGTGGAATTGACCACGATGGAGTTCAATATTCTATATTATCTGGCTTTACACCCCGGCTGGACTTTTACCCGGGAGCAGCTTTACCGATATGCAATGTCTGACGACTTTGCTTCCGGCCTCGAAAGCGTCACCAGCCGGATCTACAAGATACGGAAAAAACTAAATATCAATGGGATTCAAACGGTACACGGATACGGTTATCGCTTTGAGAAGTAAGAGACACTGGTGATTGTAATAGCATATACTTAATAAAAACGCAGCTGCCAACCAAGGCAGCTGCGTTTTTTGTTTAATGAATAGAATACACCGACCCGCATACGGTTCAGCCGTTATAATTGTGGCTTGACAAATACAATCGTTTGATTTAAGATAATATCATTATTGGATAATATGATTATCGAAAAGAGGTGAACGAAATGCGTCCTGTAAACGAAAAGCTGCGGAAGGATCTGCTGGAAGCCGGGAAGCGCGAGTTTATGGAGAACGGCTTCCGGGGGGCATCCTTAAAAAGTATAGCAGCCTCTCTTGGAGTAACAACTGGAGCGATTTACCGCTACTATACGGACAAGGAGGCACTGTTTGACGGATTGGTGAGAGAGCCAGCCCAAGAGCTGGTAGAGCGTTATCGGACCCTTCAGCAGACCTTTGCCGGCAGGAGTTTGGAGGAGCAGCTTCAAAAGCTCCCGGAGGTACCGGACAAGGAAGCCTCCTGGATGATGGACTTTCTCTACGACCACTTTGACGCATTCAAGCTCATCGCCTGCTGTTCCTCCGGGACAAAGTACGAGCATTACCTGGATACCCTGGCGGAAATTGAGGATCACTCTGGACGGCTTCTGGTGGATCGAATGGTGGAAGCTGGCTATCCCATTCGCCGTCTGGATGATGAGCTGATCCACATCATGTCCACCGCACTTTTCAACGGCATGTTTGAAACAATCCGCCATGATATGCCGCGGGAAAAAGCGATGGTTTATATGGATGACCTGCGGAATTTTTACTCCGCGGGCTGGTTCCGTCTCCTTGGAATACCCTTTGAATAAAGGGTTTTCCTTTTGATTTTAAGTTAGCAGTTACTAACCATAAGAAAGGGGTTTTAAGCTATGGATAACAAGAAAGCGCCCTCACCCTTTGCTGTGCTGTGGGGTTGGGCAAGTGGTGAGCACGGCGGATTTTATGCTTCGGTAGCCCTGGCGGTGCTGGGGGTGGCCTGCGGTATGGCGCCATACTTCTGCGTGGCTGCTATGATTGGGCTGCTGCTGGAAGGAGGCGGCCTTGTGGAGTGCCTGCCCTGGTGCGGTCTGGCCCTGGCAGGCTATGCGGGAAAGGCGCTGTTTTCCACATGGTCTACCAGCCTGTCCCACACGGCCACCTATCACACGCTGCGGCGTGTGCGGCAAAATCTGCTCTCCAAACTGAGCCGGGTGCCCATGGGGACGATCCTGGACACGCCCTCCGGCCAGTACAAGACCACCATTGTTGACCGGGTGGAAGGGATGGAGCCCACTCTGGCCCATCTGCTGCCGGAGATGACCTCCAATTTGCTGGTGCCAGTGAGCATCGCGGTCTATATCTTCGTCCTGGATTGGCGAATGGGGCTCGCCTCCCTGGTGACCACGGTGATTGGGTTCGCAGTAGCCTCCCAGAGTGGCAAGACTTACGCTGCCCGATGGCAGGGCGCCGTGGAGGTGGGCCGCCGTATGGCAAATGCCATCGTGGAGTATGTGGGCGGCATCCAGGTGGTCAAAGCGTTCAGCCAGTCCGCCGGGTCTTATAAGCGGTACTCCGATGCCGTGACCGAGAACGCCCAATACTATGTGGACTGGATGGCGGACAATCAGAAGTATATGGCGGTCATGCAGGCGGTCATCCCCTCGGTGCTGCTGCCCGTCCTGCCGGTGGGACTGCTGATGTGGGGCAGCGGAAGCCTGAGCACCGCCGTATTCCTCACCATCGTCGTGCTGTCCCTGGGGCTTACCGGTCCTCTGGTATCAGCCATGACCTTTGTGGACGAATTGGCGGTGGTGGGTACCAATGTGGGTGAGATTTCCGCCATTCTGGAGGCTCCGGAGCTGGAGCGCCCCGCGGCAGAGACGAAGCTGAATGGGCTGGGTATCCGGCTGGATCATGTGTCCTTTGCCTACAAGCAGGAGGACGGTGAAGTGCTCCACGATGTAAGTCTGGACATCCGGCCGGGGACGGTCACCGCTCTGGTGGGCCCTTCCGGCTCCGGCAAGAGCACCATCGCCAAGCTCATCGCCGGTTTCTGGGATGTGACGGGCGGCTCTGTCGCCTTGGGCGGTGTGGATCTGCGGAAGATCCCGCTGGAGCAGCTCAACCGCCAGATTGCCTATGTATCTCAGGACAACTACCTCTTTGACCGCACGGTGCAGGACAACATCCGCATGGGCCGCCTGAACGCCACCGATGCGGAAGTCGAGGCGGTAGCCAAGGTTGCCGGGTGCGATGATTTCATCCGCCAACTGGATCAGGGCTACGACACCATTTGCGGCGGGGGCGGCGGCCACCTTTCCGGCGGCGAAAAGCAGCGCATTTCCATTGCCCGCGCCATGCTGAAGGATGCCCCTATCGTCATTCTCGACGAGGCCACCGCCAGCATCGACCCGGAGAATGAGGCGGTCATTCAGCAGGCTATCTCCCGGCTGACGGAGGGCAAGACGCTGATCGTCATTGCCCACCGGCTGGGCACGGTGGCCGGCGCGGACAACATTGTTGTGGTGGAAGATGGCCGGATCGCCGCCCAGGGGAAGCAGGAGGAGCTGCTGGCCTCCTGCCCGCTGTACCGGCAAATGTGGCAGTCCTATCTGGGCGTCCGGGACGGAGAGGAGGAATAAGAGATGTTCAGTGTACTTCGGAAAATTTCCGCCTTTGCGGGCAGCCGCAGGGGGCTTTTGAAAAAATCCATGCTCGTGGCTTTCCTGGGGGCTGTGTTCACCGCCTTCCAGTTCTGGGCCCTGATGCTGACCCTGGAGATCCTGGTGGCCGGCGCGAACTTGAGCATATGGCCGGTGATCGGCGTCATGCTGGTCTCTGTGGCGGGACGGACCGCCTGCTCCTACTGGTCCACCAATGCGGAGACAGAGACGGGCTACTTCATGGTGGCGGAAAAACGGGTCCATATCGGAGACCGGCTGCGCTACATCCCCATGGGCTACTTCAATGACAACTCCTTGGGCAACATTACCGCCGTAGTCACCACCACACTGGGAGATGTGGAGAATAACGCCGCCCGATGCCTGGTCAGCGTCATCGGCGGGTTCCTCAACACTCTGGCCATGAGTCTGGCAATCCTGCTTGTAGATTGGCGGCTCGGCCTGCTGGCTATCGGGGGGATTCTTGCCTATCTGCTGGTTGCGGAACTGAGCCAGCGGTCTCTGCTCAAGACAGGGCCTGCCCGCCAGCACGCCCAGATGAAGCTGGTGGAGGCAGTGCTGGAGTACATCCAGGGCATGAGTGTGGTAAAGGCTTACGGCCTGGATAAGGACAGCGGCCAGGCTGTGCAGAAAACCGTGGATGAAAGCTGTGAAAAGGCCCTGGGGCTGGAACACTCCGTAGCCCCCTGGATGGGCCTGCGGCAGATTACGGTGCGGGTGTTCGCCGTGGCGCTGGCTGTGTGCGCCCTGGTGCTCTATTCCAGCGGGAGCCTGCCTCTGACCCGGTGCCTGCTGATGCTTGTTGCCTCTTTCATGCTTTACGCGGAGCTGGAGAGCGCCGGCAATATGGCAGACAATCTCCAGATGCTGGGCGCCTCTATGGATAAGGCCAATTCCATCGACGATACGCCGGTGATGGACATTGACGGGGCGGAGCTCCGCCCGGAGGATGCCTCTGTCCGGTTTGAGGATGTCTCTTTTTCCTATGGGGAACGGACCATTCTGGATCATGTGAGCCTTACAGTCCCCGCCGGCAGCACCACCGCCGTGGTAGGTCCCTCCGGCGGCGGCAAGACCACTCTGTGCAATCTTATCGCCCGCTTCTGGGATGTCCAGGGCGGAAGGATCACCGTGGGCGGCCATGATGTGCGGGAGTACAAGCTGGACAGCCTGATGAAGAACATCTCCATGGTGTTCCAGTCGGTGTATCTTTTCAACGATACCGTGGAGAACAACATCAAGTTCGGCCGCCCGGACGCCACCCATGAGCAGGTGGTGGCCGCGGCCAAGGCCGCCTGCTGCCACGATTTTATCATGGCCCTGCCGGATGGCTACGACACGGTATTGGGAGAGGGCGGCGGTTCTCTCTCCGGGGGTGAGAAGCAGCGTATCTCCATCGCCCGGGCCATGCTCAAGGATGCGCCCATCGTAATTCTGGACGAGGCCACGGCCAGCGTAGACCCGGAGAACGAAGCGGAACTCCAGGCCGCGATCTCCTCTCTGACAAAGGGGAAAACCCTGATCCTGATCGCCCACCGGCTGAAAACGGTGCGCAATGCCGACCAGATCCTGGTCCTCAATGGCGGGCACATTGTCCAGCGGGGAACTCATGAGGAACTGATCGCCCAACCGGGCCTGTATGCCGACTTTGTTCATGTCCGGGCCAAGGCCAACAGTTGGAAGCTGGAGGCTTGATGCGGCGGCTTATCTGCCTGCCGGACTCCGTTGTATCATGGGCTGGGGAGGGACTTCTATGGAATTGAATTTTGAGGGGATCGCAGTCGGAGCGGCCTCTCTGCTGGTGATTGGAGCCTTTCATCCGCTGGTAATCTGGTGTGAATACCACTTTTCTCAAAAGATTTGGCCGCTGTTTCTCCTGTGCGGGCTGATCTGCCTGGGTTTGGCGCTGTTTGCACATGGGCTGCTCTCTATTCTTTTGGGACTTGTGGGCGTGGCTTTTCTTTGGAGCATCCGGGAACTGAAAGAACAGGCACGGCGGGTAGAGCGGGGATGGTTTCCCAAAAATCCCAAGCGAACTTAACACAGGAGCGCCGAGGAGTTCCAGACTACGGATGACAGTGCCAGGGTTCAGGAGATTTTCGATGAACTGCTGAACTTCGACAACGACAATGTATTGGATCTGCCCCTGCTGTTTGTCAAGGATATGATCGTCTACAACACTGACAAAATCGCAGGCTATGATTTTTCCAGCACGCCCATGTTCTTTGATGTGCGGCTGATCCAGCCGGCGGAGTGATGGACTAGCAGAATATGAGACAAGGAGCCGGCCTGCTAAGACCGGCTCCTTGTCAAAGGATGTGTTTCCAAAGGAAAGGGGGCAGATTTGTTTGTCGTTGCACCAGTCCGGCGAGGACTACTTGGAAGCTATATTGATGCTCCAGAAAGAGAAAGGCATGGTGCGCTCCGTGGATGTGGCCCGGCACATGGGGGTGTCTAAACCCAGTGTATGCCACGCAGTAGCAACCTTAAAAAAGGGCGGTTTCCTCACCATAGACGAGGACTTCTTTCTCCGCCTGACTGATGTGGGCCGTGAGGTAGCCGAGCAGACCTATGAGAAACACTGCTTCTTTACCCGCTTGTTGACGGAGGCGGGTGTCGATCCAAAAACAGCGGAACAGGAGGCCTGCTGCATGGAGCATGTGATTAGCGAGAATAGCTTTCGGCATCTAAAGCAAAGTATGGACAAAAAGAAATAGTCGCGGGAGGTGAAGCTGTTGACGGGGGTAGCTGTACTGCAATATGGGAATTTGCGTATTGATCCAAACCAACGCAGGGTCTATGTAAATGAACAAGTTGTGGAGTTAACTACAATGGAGTTCAATATTTTATATTATCTGGCCTTACACCCCGGCTGGACTTTTACCCGGGAGCAGCTTTACCAGTATGCAATGCCCAATGATTTTGCCTCTGGCCTTGAAAGCGTTACCAGCCGGATCTACAAGATACGGAAAAAACTAAATATCAATGCGATTCAAACGGTACACGGATACGGTTATCGCTTTGAGAAGTAGAAGTAAAAGGGAGCGGCCTTTGTTGATCAATGAAGGTTGCTCCCTTTTGCCGTGTTGAAAATTGGAATTAAAATGGAAAAAGTGAAAACTCAGTCAGAATTTGGTCAGATTTACCGAATACAATGGAGATAAATTCTAACCATATAGGCAACTTTCGAAAACGGGAGGAATGTGTATGAAAACTAAAAATCGAAATAGCAGAGGGAATTTCAAGTTGCGTTAGGCGGTCTTATTCTTAAATGAATGAGGCCGCCTTTTCTTTTAATTCCCGACAAAATTCTACAAAAAAATCAAATTACTGAACCTGGATCATTGGCAGACCTGCTGCCCGCTCTAATGGGCAATGCAGGTTCGTGTGCAAAGTGCGGTTCAGATGGCAAGGAGCCAAATGCGCATGGAAAGTTTGAAAACCATGCACATAAAAAGGTTCGTCGCCCATCTGCTTACATTTCGACACACAGTTTACTATCGAATATGGTTCTTCTGCCGCCCTTTTCGGAGGACAGGGCGGGAACATCACAAGACAAGCGACAAGCCTCCTCCTGCGGGCGTCGGAAGTCGTGACGGACTTCTTTATGTGTATCACACAGCCGATTGCTCACCTTTGTGGTGTGTGGTCGGCTGCGTTGTTTTATATAGAACACGAAGACGCCCATTAGTTCGGTGCCGATCCCCTCCAAATGTTCAAGATTCCCAAAAATTCTTGAACGATTTGGAGGACAAGACCATGCGGTATCGAAATAATGGACAAATAGAGGAAGAACTGCAAATCAGATTTACAGGTTACTTAATCCAGGCAGTAAAACGCACACGGCGCGATTACCTGAACACACTCAACCAATACAGCAACAGTGAAATACTGACCGATACAACCTATACCACAGGACAGACTTTGGAACAAGAGGTTACAGAGCACCTTCCTCTATGGGATGTGATCGAAAGTAATGCGCTCTTCTATGCACTCAAGCGGTTGAATGAACGCGAGCGGTATGTGTTCCTGTCGCATGTTTTGGACAACTGCCCTTTTGACTTGATTGGTGTAAGACTGGGCCTGACTTATAAAGGCGCAGCCGCAGTCTATTACCGTGCTGTTCAAAAGTTGAGAAAAAGTATTGAGGGGGTGGAAAAACATGATATTTGAACAACTGTTGTTTCAGGCAAAAGAAGGTGATCTGGAGTCAATTACCGATATTTTGAATATGTATCGGCCCTTACTGCTCAAATATTCTGTAATTGACGGCCGGCTGGATGAGGATCTATACCAGGAGCAGTGCATTACATTGATGCGAGCCATCAAACTGTTCCGAATTTGAATTTATGAGAAAGGCTCCGAGACCTTTTGATCTCGGGGCCTTTCCCGTGGATTCAAACAGGATGTACTAAGAGGAAAAAAACAAGCGCACAGCAGTAGTTGGATGCTGCTGTGCGCTTATTTCGATATAACCTATGGACCCCAACTTTGCGGTTGGGGCCACACTGCGGTAAAACCTACCCTACTACGATTTTTTATTGCTGCGAAAAGGAGCTCTGACCATACCTATTGTAATTTCATTGCTCTTCTCCAGCGGCAGCCTTATCATAGTAGTAGATATAGGCGTTGTAATCCCGAAACCGAGTGATCAGCCGAATCCGGATGTACAAATGTGCCGTTTCAGAATAGAGGTTAAATTCAGTCGGATCACTGGTAGTCTCGGCATATCGGCAGAAGCGTTTCATGGTCTCCAGCGTCTTAAAGGCCGGCAACTTGAATAGGGCATTTTGAAACTCATCGATTTCTTTTACCAACTCTGGCGGCGTCTTTTTGCCGCTCTCATTGTGCCAGGTTGTCCACCAGCGGTATCCATCGTAATCCGAACGGGAATAAGCAAGTTCGCTGACGGGGCGTTCGATGAGCTGCATTGGAGGCTTGTAGGTGTGCTTGAACACTTCTGAAAAAGTGCAGTTCTGCACCAGATAACAGATGGACTTTTCCGCTTTTTTCTTCAGGTGTCCAGACTTGACGGCATCCCATTCCACGAGGAGCAGGGGCGTATGGGCGGCATCCCGAAGGGCCTCATCCATGCCGCAGGCTTCACAGATCTGCACATCCGCGTATCGACTGAGGGCGTTGACCATCAGGTGGGCTGCCAGAGGAGCGCCACACCGCAGGCATTTGGGAGGGGCCGCTGCATCGCCATGAGCATAAAGCTTTTTGTCTTGCTTCCAAGCGGCTTCCAGTAATTCTTTGGGGTATAATTTGATTTTCATAATTTTTTACTCCTTCTTCCGGTTTTTCTTTTCATTGCCTTTTGACGAATATTGGTAGTTTCTTGAAATGTTTGAGCAAGGGATGGATCATGTCTTGTGTCGCTTTTCCAGTGCCGCTCCTTTGACCAGGGCTGGTAGACTGGAAGCTCTTCCTGGAACAATGCCAGCAATTCAGCAGCCATGTCCTCACGGCGGAGATATAGGCTGTTCTTCACAGTCTGGGTATCGCAGTCGGTGATGATGGTACGCAGCGAGATTCCGTGATGCTCAAAGGTGAAATGCCGGTGATGAGCTGGGTCTTCCGCCTCAATCCATAGTGGAAGCGTATCAGAGGAACCCTCTAAACGGCGCCAGCCGCTGTAATCGGTGTAATGAAATCCTGGTATGTGTTTTGCCAGCCGGCGCAGGGCGATATACAACCGCATATACCGTCTGCCAAGCTCGCCGTTCAACCGGCGGGAATAGTAGGTGTACCCGTCCAGATCCAGTTTTTTCAGTTTTTGAGTGTTGAAGATGTATTCCACATATTCTGTTCCGTCTTCCAGCCGTACTTGCCCGGTGCGCTCGCCTAAACCGTTGCGCTTGATCCAGGCATGATACCGCTTGCCGGTGGTTTTGGTGTTGATAAAGCCGCAATCTTTGGCGCGTAAGCCGCCCAGATTGACGGTCAGACTGTCCCAGAAGACCAGCTGGCCGAAGCTCTCTTGATAGAGTTTGATGGCAAGATTACCTTCTGGATAGGTGGCGATTTTAACAGTTAGTGCATATTCGGTTCCTTTCATTTTAAATGGTATTGGTTTCATAATCTCTCCGTGAACTAGACCAGGGGACTGCAAGGACAGCCCCCTGGTCATGGTTATAAAACTGTGCGCCTGTCCCCGCAGTATGAGAGCGGGGAAGAGGTGATGCCTTTGACGGCCCTATTGGAATCTTAAAGATTTCGGGTCATTCGTACATTAGGCGGCACCCGCCGCGCTTTCAAAGAGCTTGTACAGTGTGGCACACATATCCGCTTGATTTCTACAGGAAATGGTATGAGCATGGCCGTGATTTCGCCTCTCATGATCCATTGGTCCTACCGTGATGCTCAACTGAGAACGCTCCTGAGTAATCCAGAGTCGTCTGCCAGCGGACGGGTCTTCGGCTACAATCCAAAGTGGACGCTGGCGATCCATATAGGAACGATAGTAGGAACGCCACCCGCTATAATCGGAATAGCGGAAGTCGGGACTGCTAGAACGGCGCTGTTCCAGAACTTCATAGATTTTTTTGTATTTCATGCGCTGCGCCTCCCTTCCTGCAATGATAGATATTCAGCGTACCCCTCCGGGTCCAGTTCACGCAGGCGGTCTGCCCGGAAGCGGTACTCTGGATACTCACAGTAACCACTGCGCTGCGTTGCCCCGGTAGGGATAGCCAATCCGTGGCGGATCAGCCAGACCGGGAAATCGGCGTCACCATTGGTATCGATGAACGCGCAGTCTTTCCCCCGTTCCCCGTCCAGATTGACCGTCAGAGAGGCCCAGGGCTCCGCATAGCCATTTTCCCATGTGTGCATGGCAATCGCCAGGTTGCCGTCCATATAGGCGGATACCTTTAGCTGGATGGGATGTGTGGAGCCGTACTTTTCATAAGGGAAGGTAATAGGCCCTTGCCTACCCATGGCCGGCATTGGCCTTTGGGCCGGAGCTGTACTGATGTTTGGTGTCAGATCCAGTTCCCAGCATATAGCGAGAATATCAGAATCGTCCACACGGTAGTTATATTTTTTGGCATACTTGGGGTGGAAGAGAAGCTGACCATTCTCCACAACAAATTTGCCTTCCTTGGTGCCATAGGTGTACTGGCGGCCATCCAGAAGATGTTGCACCTTTTTGGCGTCCGCTTTGATCTTTCCTTTGTCGTACCATGTGGTGTACTGCACCGCAACCTCAAGATTAGGGTTTGAATGAAAGCGGGTTTCTAAAAACTGCAGGACGCGCCCGCAGACTGCTACCCGCTGTTCCACTGTTTGGGCAGAGTTGAAGGACAGTGTGAAATAGGAGTAATCCCGCCCAGACAATCCATAGCCGTGAAGCGTATTGCTGAAGTCGTTGCACCAGAAAAACAGTTCCCAACGGGAACTTCCGTAAGGCGCCGGATCTTCAGCTTCATACTGATAGCAGATAAACTCCCTGGCAATGGCCGCCATAACAGAGGCCATCACAGCGTTTTTTGACTCAGCTGCCTGTTTGATCCTGCGGTGCGCCTCATCAGGGCCGGCATCGCAAATCTGACGGTTTGCCTCCCGCTGCTCCGGGGTGTAGACATATTGGAGTCTGAGCGAATGGACATCTTCCCGGGCATAACCCCGGTCAATCCATTTTGCGCTGAAACTTTTGACAGAAGATTTATCATGCAATATATTCATAGTGATTCTCCTTTTGGATTTGATGTAAATGCTTGCCGATGCTTCGACAAAGGCAGTCAACGGGATTTTTCATCGCAGGGGTGGCCGCCCCCTCCATATTCCAGAAGGGCATAGCCGATACACCGGGCCGTCTCGCCTAAAGTGTTTTTCACGGCTTCTTCCACCACATCATCCGTATCTGGGCACTCCTGTTCGTTGTTAAGGCGTGTCAGATCGTGGTGCAGCTCTTTCATCTGCTCTGGCGTTACCGGCTGGTCAGTTTGGACCAGCACATCGGCAAAATCGCCGCAGCCGTTGACATTCAATTCTCGGATGAGCAACATTCCCATAAACTAACCTCCCTCCTTCAGCGGCCTTCCTGCCAATCGTAAAGCAAAAGGTCATGGCTGGAAGCCCTCGGTGGGAGAACAGCCGCCCGAAAACGATAATTTGTAAATACAAAGCCAGTGGGTTTGTGCGTGTACTGGACGGCAAGAATGTGATACTCTCGGCCCATCCAGTCGGCAGATTCCAGAACCTGTTCGGTTTCATTCCCAAAATCAAGGGCAAAAATCCAGTTATCCTGACAGCTGCTCGGGTCAGAGTAAGGCTCCCCGCCCGGCAGGAACAGAAGCTTTTGTTTCATATCTTCATAACTGTGGACCCCCGGGTGTTTATTCAAGAACGCTTGTGCCAGTTGTTCCCTAAAGGTATAGAAGGGGATGAATGGCTTTTTTCCCTCGAAGTCCCCGTTTCCATCCAGAGCGATCACCTGCCCATCCGAGATGATCTCGATGATAACATCCTTTCGGATGCGGCAATCATTTTGATAATCATCCGGGGTAGAAGTGTACCATGTGCCATCAACCGTATCACGGTTGCAGTAGTAATAGGGCTGGTTTACAGATTGGAACACATCCTTGCAGAAGCCTGTGTCTTCAAACAGAAAAGTGAGCTGGATCGTTTTCATTCGAGTTTCCTCCGTAGTAATAATCATAGATTTTTCTTAGACCGCGCCGTATTTTGGCTTTGGTAGGGCTGCCGGTGGCGATTCTCTGGCCGGAGCCAAACGCTGGCCCGAAAAACCAAATTTCGTAGTGGGTGCAGAGATACCGCCCCTTTGTGTGGGCGATTGAAACCGACCACATATAGGCGTCGCCGGACACCGTAAACTCCTTGGGATAGCAATATTCCCGCATTCCATCCGGCGAGAAATCATCCAGCGCCGCGGCATTCCCGGAACGGGGGTCTGCTTGCGGCTGAACGACCTCCCGGAGCCAGAGAAGAAAAGAAGGCTCCCCGGCGCTCATACCGATTCCTCCGGCTTGCCGGCCCTTTCATAGTAGACCTTGCGAGTGCCGGCGCCGCGAACTTGGAAGATAAAACCGGGCACCATCTCAGCCAGCTTGTCAGCATACATCTTGGCGCGGTCACAATCTGGGATCAGCATAGCATAAACCAGGCCGACTCCAACTTTCCCTTCATGCAAATTTATAGCGCCATAACAGCGGTCTCCAATTTTCTTCCCATAGACGATATAGTTCATCGGTTACCGCCCTTTCTGTTAATACCAGATGAAAGTCTGGCCGCATAATGCCTGAATACGCTCCATGATGGTATCAACTTTCTTTTCAGATAAGGGAATATCCGCATTATTCCAGTGCCGAATCAATTCTTCCAGTGTACGGTCTGGAGCTGATACACAGAAATCACAGCAAAAGTTATAGAGCGGCTGCCCGGTATAGGCTTCAAAGACGCTTTCAGTACCATCAGCAATCCGCTGTCTCTGGTTCCCACTGTAGTTGATACGGCCTAAATAGGCGGTACCATAGCGTTCACGGTAGGCATCAATTATTTTGCGGTTTAAGTCATTGTAAGTATCATCGGCTTCATCAATCCTGAGATACCCTTCACGAGCGAGGGCATACTCCCGCTGCACTTGCAGGTAGTAGGAGAGGGCGTCCATGGGTTTCGGATCATGCGTGGGATGTTTTAGTTTCATCAAAAAATCCTCCTAAAAAACAAGGGACCGGCAAACAGCAAATACGCTGTTTGTCGATCCCTTTGTGATAGTGTCCCTTGCCAAATAGCAAGGCATTTGTCAAATAAGAAAAAGTGTAGAGTTTTATTTCTGTGGAGCAACATTGAAAGTATCAATGATACAATACTGGCAGATCAATCAGAAAAATCTTTTAGGTGCTGAATGATCCATGCTTGCAGCTCGTGTTCTCCCGCACTGCCATTTGCAATAGAGATAAACATATCCGCAAGTTCGCCGGGCTTCAGTTCAAGAACATAGCCGTTCCATTTCAGCAGCAACTGCGTCATCATTGCGCCAATCCGTTTGTTACCATCAAGAAAGGCATGATTGGAGGCCAGTCCAAACCCTATTCTGGCTATTTTCGCAAGGTCCGTTTCAAAAAGATCAAAACCGGCAAAGGTTTGCAACGGAGCATTGACTGCGGCTTCCAGACTATTTCGGTCCCGAATACCGTCCAACCCACCTGAAGCTTTGATGATCCTGCTATGGACGGCGATAACATCTTCAACCGTCACCCAAATCATTCCGCCATCCTCTTATAGTCGTCAGCGAAAGAACTTAAAACCGCATCGGTATCCGCCAACATCTGCTCCCTTGAAATTTCTGCAGATGGTGTGTTAAGAGTTAAGGGAAACGGCATTCCATTATTGCGGACAAAGGCATTTGCAAAAATGTTGAATGCGGTGGATGTGGATATGCCCAGCTGCTCGCAGATGGCGGCCATTTGCGCTTTGACCTGACTATCTATTCTAAATGTCATATTGGTATCCATATAATCGACCTCCTTGCACTACAATTATACTACATATCATGTGCAAATGCAACGAGTAGGATGCTTAATTGAAGAAGGCCACGGGAACCAATCGTCTTTGAGGGAGTGCTGTATCATCTATGCGGCAGCTTCTGCAGGAGGCAGCTCGTTGATGATGGGAGCGGAAAGTAAAATGGCCGTTTCGGTATCTTCCATTAACAGCCACGCACCATCGCGCCAAACACAAGAAGTTGCCTTGTTGTAAATCTCCGGGACCTTATTGGGATCGTCGATGCACTCGCGGGTAACGAGCAGGCACATGTGATCGAGATAGAAATAGTGAAGAGATTTTTCAATTTCCTCTCGTAAGGTATGGGCCAGGGCTGCAATTTCGTCCATATCCTGCCGTTGAAAAGCAGCCTCGGAAATCTTTTTCAGGCACTGTGTTTGCTGAATTGCTGCATCAATGTAGGTTTTGGCCTCGTCAAACAGGCTGCGCCGGATACGAATATCACATAGAGCTACATGGCGGGTGTATTCGGTGGCCGCTTTGCAGATTTGCCCCCGCAGTTCTTCATAAGGTTTTTGGTACTTTGTTTTCAGCACTTCCAGCGATACGACTTCCAGATTTCTCCGAAGGGTATCCAAATGAATTTCAAGTGCCTTGCGTAATTCTTTTTCGTCCATAGTTTTCCTCCATTTCACAATAGAAATTACTTTTGTGGGGATGCCTGCTGATCATCCTGTAAAATATCCTGTGCGGCCTTGGATACTGCATCCCAGTAACACTCCCAATAGGTATCGCAGAGATCCAGGTAGTGGCTGATGCGCCCTTTGATGTCCGCATTGTGCAGCAGTTGTTTTTTCTGATCTTCTGTCAGAGCCAGATACTCCGGCAAAGCTTGAGCTTTATCAAGAAAATCCTCCCGTGCGCACTCATCTTCATAGACTGCCGCCACGGTGCGTATAAATTCAGGAGCCAGCGGCAGAGGCCGTTTTTCAATGGAGAGGTAAAAGTGGTTTTCGCAGTATTCCCCATCCAGATAGCACTCATAGCTTTCTGCGGTTTCTTCCTCTGCAAACTGACTCTTTTCACGCCATTTCTCAACGCAGCCGCTCTCCAGTTCGTTTTTCAGATCGTCATGAAATTGCCGCTGGGCATCCATTAAATTAGTGAACGGAGCCTCATAAGAGCCAAATTCCCCGTCAGTGGCCCAGTGCGAGACGACGACATAAAGCGTACCTTGGGGATACGCCTGCTCGGGAACGGCCAGAGGCGTCAACATTTCAGGCGCCATGATGACCAGTTCCAGCCCTAAATCCTCCACACGCTTTGGCGCACCATAGAGCTCAGAAAAAGTCTGCTCCAGTGCGCGGCGGGCAGCGGAAAGGTACGGCGGGTCAAATTTACAATAGATGTCCGGCGTATCATTTTCAGTTTCCCGGTCATCATCCGTGCGAATTTCAAGGATGCGCCCGAAGAGCCCGCTGTACTCACTCGCTTCATTGGCGAGGACGCGGCTGCCTACTGTGTAGGTGATGTTCTCATGTGAGAATTTCTCACCCGGTTTCTTATAAATCATAGTCCATTCCTCCCTTGATGGGGAAAAAGCAAGTCCCCTTGATTCATCAATAAATGTGCCTTTATTATCCGCGTCGAAAATGACGGCACCGCTCGTAAACATGAAAATGAGCGGTGGAATAAAAGCGATATGCCTGCTGCTTTTTAGGCGGCAGCAGCCAACGGTGGATGGGCCGCTTGGCAGTACCGCAAACTGCAGGCTTTTGGCTTTTGAAGATTTCCATCATCCATATCCTCCTTGATAGACTGTACGCGAAATGGTGATCACCCTTCCTCCATGTCCTCGCTGGCCTCGATGATACCGCGCTTCCGTTTCAGCTCCGCGATTTTTCGCTTCCACTCTTTCTGCGACTGCTCGGCCCGTGCCCGTTCCGCTTGCTGATCTTCCGGGGAGAGTGCAGAAAACTCCCACTCCCGGCGATCTGCGTCAATATCCGCCATGATGCGGCGCACCAGGCGCAGAGCCAGTTCGCTCTTTGTCGGCGGCAGCTGCTCCATGGCAGCCTGCCCCTGCTGAAAAAGAAGCCGGTACCGGTCGTATTGAGCCTCGGTGATGAAACCCCATCCGAAGTCATCCTGGAGTTCCCGCTCGCTGTGGTATTGCATCACTTTCTCAAATTCAGCCTGCCGGACAGCGCCTTCTTTCTCCACCGTCCGGGCATATTTTGCTTCTATGCGGCGCAGATCTTCCAGCACCTTTGTACAGGCTGCCGCCTCCATCAAATAACCATGGTCCCGCAGTTTCAGATACCTACTCATCCAGCACCTCCGTTTGCTCATCATCACAGCTTACCAAAGGGCAGGCGTAACTCTTATCAATGCTGGGCATGGTACAGCCCATATCAGGATCATGACAATCACAATTCAAGCAGGGAACCAGTGGCTCCGGCTGAAGCCGGATTCCCAAAACGATGAATTCACTCCATCTTCCGCAGTGTGGGCAGGGGATTGTCCCGTTGTACGCATGGTCGATCTGCTCTTGTGTAACGGGGGAAATCTTATGGCAGCATTCGTTCCGCACATATACGATATGAGCGGCTCGCCAGACTTCTGGACGGTATCTCTTATTGAAAGGAAGGTAGCCGCCCCATTGCGGATTGTCGAAAACCCGATCAATGTGTAGCTGAAGGGCTTCTTTTCGCAGTTCAGTGGCTGATGCCCCGATATAATTGTGTTCGCTGCACCATTGGATCAGATGCTTTAGCAGATGTGTCTCCCCATCGCGTTCGATGACAGCCTCCGCCAGCCTGCACCAGTCCTTTTCTTCAATCTCTCCAAGATTGGTTTTTACACCGTCCCACGGCAAATGCTTTTTATCCCGGCCGGAGCCCGTGCTGTTACAGCGGAATACGCCATATTGCCAGCGAATATCCTCGTAGGTGATGGAAGAGAAGTCTACTCCACTGGGCAGATGATAGTCCACATATTTCATAATTTTCAATGCCTCATAATTTTCACGACTGGTCAGATCTTGTTTTACACAGTCTGACTGCTATTGTGAATCTCTCCGGTTTGCATGAGGCCAGCAGACGCATTGGTGTCTTGGCAGGGGCTGTCCGATGGAGGAATCTCGCCTCTCAAAACAAAAGGAAGAACTGCGTTCCAGCTGGTCAGGGGAACTGGATTGCCGTCTATTTCCCGCAGAGCCTCATCCATCCAGCACTTTTCGCAGATATATACATGAGCGTATCTGCTCAAACTGTTCAGGAAAAAATACAGCCCGGAGTATAATTCGTTGCGGCCGCACCGCGGGCAGAGAAGCTGCTGTTCCGTCTCCTGCAGAGGGCAAAGACGCTCAAGAAATCTCTTTGCTTCGTCTTCAGAAAGTTTCATATTGTGTCCTCCATTGCATTTCTTAAAATTTTATTGGCACCAACTTGGCCGATGCCGGTATAAGGTCAAGCCTGTTATGCGATGGATCTCTTTGTCGTTGGTGACTTGAATGAATCCTTTTTTGCGGGCCACAACCCTGACCTCCTCATTCATATCAAGACAAAATACTTGTTCCCCGTCCATCTTCCGGAGTTCTTGCGTGGTAAGGGGAACTTCAGCGGCAAATTTGTTTTCAGGCGGTATAAGCCCGGCTACCAGCATTTGTACTGCGGTCTGAAAACCGGACTCAAAAGCCTGCTCGGCCACAATGCTGCTGCACTCACCGGCGGCAAGCTGGTACGCTTCAAAGGCGGCCATGGCTTCCGGGGAATTGCCCATTTTCTGGCGCAGGAGTTCCTCTGCCATTGAAGCATTATGGTTAAGCTGCTTCTGGTGCTCGCTTTGTGTTTTGAACACGCTCGGCTCATAATCTCCATAGTAGAGATCATGAAGAAAATCAGGGTCAGCGACAAAATCGGCTGATAAGGACTGCTTGGGCGCAGACAGACTTTCGGCGATTCGTTCCAGAGCCTTGATAAGATTAGGCAGCTGGGAATTGAAAAATCTGCGGCCATATTCCGTTTCGTGCAAATTCAAAATTCGTCACCTCCATATAGAGAAAAACCGCCAGTGCCTTCGGGCCTGTAGCGGTTTATGTGAGGCCCCAGAACAGGGACCGGCTTCTTGATTGTTCATGAGGACAAACCGCCTGCTCCTTTAGGCGGCAGAGGTATCTGTCCCTGCAAAGTCACAACATACGATTTCGCATATTGGCGCGGTGCAATGCCAGTCATTTTTATAGTAGGCCGTGTCGATCCCTTGGTTAAACTCCAATAAAATCCCAGTCCTTTTTTCAAATGTTCTGGCACGCCCTTCCTGAAGCCAGCGATGGTCTTCCGTTCCGCTATATACGAATGGCGCGCTCATTTGCGGTATTATGAACGCACCTTCCTTTGCAATACGGGAGGCCGCCTCTATTACCATGTATTCAAATTCGCCGCTCATGTAGCTTTTGCGGTAATTGTTTGCAATTCGACCAAACGGCGGATTTGCAATCGCGAAGTCAAATTGGCCCAAGAGGTCAGGCAGAAAGGGATCAAGAACATCCGCGCATATCCATGTGGCCTCTGGCACAACTTTTTTACCAACCTCAACATAGTGCGGATTCAGTTCTACACAGGTAATATCGGCATAGCAGCGGCTACGGTCACTGCATTCCAGCTGTGCCGCATAGCTCAGTACGCCGATTCCAGCACACAGGTCGATAATTCTGATCGTCTTTCCGTATAGGCACGGAATCTGGAGAGTAAAATCGTTGGCAAGTCCAAAAGGAGTAAAAAATGCACCGGACTTGCTATTGATGTGCTCCGCGTCTTCCCGGAAATTTTCAAAGATAAAAAGCTTATCTTCGTGGGAAAGGTGTTCTTTCTGCAGGAGACAAACCGCCTGATCGTGGAGCTGAATTTCTCTTTTGGTCAGCTTACTCATGGGTATCCTCCATTTATGTGGTTTGGTACAGTTTAGACAGTGAAACCTTCCATACTGCAGCGAAGAATGCAGTAGTCGGTCCGAAGGCTTTTCATGTGCCGCAGAATATCTTCTTTGGACTGGTAGCCCTCCAAATTCAACACCTGCCGTTCTGGACACCCCTTCTCGCTGGTCAGGTTGCAGTACCAGTACCCGCTTTTGGTCTGGTAGACCTTCCGATTTCTCTTGTGACCGGGAATCGTGAGCGTCAAATGCAGACCGCCGACGCCATACTCTGCATGAACGAGCATAAAAGTCGCTTTATACAGCTCGCGTTCTTCCTTTTCTACAAAACCGCAGAGGTCAGGCAGCCTGGGGCACCTTCCAGATGTGTGGGGCATATCGCGCCGATTCCGTTGGAATTTTCCCCGGCACCAGCAATCCCGCACCTCGCATTTTTCACAATCCACAGCGCCATGAAGCGGTGGGAAATAGTGTTGCTGCTCCATCACATGGCCTCCTTAAAAACAGTCATTCTGCATTACTTTTTGGCAGGCCAAGTCCAAACCAGCTTTCAGCTGAGGCATGGCCTCCATGTATTGGGGAGTGATACCCAGGGCATCAAGCGTGTCTTGAACATCGCCGGTATAGCCGTATTCGTGGTTGGAAAGTTCAGTCAGGAACATTTCATAAATGAAATTGTCTCCAGCTTTATCAGCGGCAATGGCCTCCTCAAGCTCCTTGCGGTGCCGGGCAAACATTTCATGCAGCTTCGGCGCATCGCTTTTGCGGTAAAATCCACCGGTGCCAGCGATCGCATACACCTGATTCATGTCGGAAGGGCGCAGGCCGAGCCGGCGCATTCCCTCTGCGAACTGCTGTTGATCGAACGCAAAAAACATGGGAAAGGCGTTGACTTCCTCCTGCTGGCGATTCCGCAGCTCCTGATATTGGTTTTTCATATTATGCGGCCTCCTTTTTCCTCTGCTGTACAGATAGCCTGACACGCCATTCTTCTGGACGGGGCTGACTGCGGCAAATCCGTTCTAAAAGGTCTTTATTCGCACAAACAGCATATTGCTTCCACTGAGGCCCTGGCCCTTGACGGGTCAGGTGCTCCAAGGCATACATCATCACAGCACCCTACCTTTCCACCTCGAATTGCCGAAGCTTTTCTAACAGCAGGCGGGTGTTCTGCGCGTATTGCTCAAGGAACGGCTGATCCAAATCGAAGTTATAATATCGGTAAAACAGCACTTGGAAGGTCATCTGTTTGCATAGTTCCGGAGAGATCGAGCGCATCCGCTTACCGATTTCCGTGATAGCGGCATATTCCTGTTTCAAATACTCTTTCTCCACTCTGGGGAAATTGCGATAAAACCAGTCTTTGACGGAAACCTTTCCGCCGTTGAAATGATACTGCTGATTGCGGTCAAAGCAGAGGCAGTATTCAAAATCACGGCCCCGCTCGCCGGGTCCTACAGAAAAGGGATAGAGCCGGCAGGTCCGTGGGCGTGCCTCGTAGATGCTGCACAACCCATCCTTCAGGAAAATACAGGAATCGTCCGGCCCCGTGGTTTTCAGCATGAAGATGGGAAAGCACTCTTGGGTCAGCGGCATAGGCTCGCAGTATCGGGTCAACACATCGTCTATAGTGCAGATGTTGGGATCACAGCCACGCAAATAGTTTGCCAACCGGTAGGCATCCAGGCTCTCCACCATCAAACTATCCTTGATATGACGGCAGCATTGTCCACACCTGCGGCACTGGTAGTCCACACAGTCTTTGGCATGAACGGACACTACTATTGTTTTTTGATCATCCATGACAATCCTCCGAAAAAAGGGCCGTGGCGGGAAATCCGTCACGGCCCAAAACATATAGGACAAGCTCTGTTGTCCCGGTATCTTCTTACAACCGCTTTACGCGCACACGGCCAGACTCACCATCGGGAGCGGGTTGCAGGCCGCCAGCGGAAAAGGGGCCATTGAGAGGCAGTAATTGGAGTTGAGCGTTTCAAAGCGTACCATATCATCTGACTGATCGTGGATGGCTACCACACGGGAGGTATGATAGATCTTACCACCTGCATGAAGAAGTGCGCCCTGTCCAATCACCAGCGGACGCAGAAGTGCTCCGCGCATCACAATAGATTTTTTTGATTTCGTCATATACTTCGACCTCCATTCTGTTTGTGGTAGATAGAGGGTTACTCGCGGCATAACCTCAAAAACACAGTATGGACCTCATCAAGAAGTTCCTGGATGCGTTTCATCGGTATTTTTTCGTGGCTGGAAATCTCCCTGATGCCATAGCCGTAACCCTTCATGCGGACAATTTTCATCTGTTGTTCAGAAACATGGGAAGCCAGATCATGGAGCATCTGCTGCATTTCAAATTCCTGCATGAGACGGTCCTGACCCGGCAGCACCTCTTCCAGCGGAACGCCATCCGAGTATAGGCCCAGATGGATGCTGATGACTTCTGTATTACGCTTGCGGCGCGCCTGTGTACGGAAATAATCGTATAAGCGAAATTTCATTTGTCGAATCGCAATAGTGCTAAAAGAATACTTTTGTGCAGATGCGCTATTACAGTAGTCCTGCACAGCCTTCAAATACGGGAAAATAACCACATCATAGAATTCATTCTCTGGAAGATGGTTGTCATTGAGAAATTTATAGACCAGGCCATGGTGTTCAGCGGCAAAATCCTGCTGCTCCTTTGTCAACGGTACTTCACACAACATAAATTTTCCTCCGTTCTAAATAAAAAAGGGATACCTCCGACTTACGCCGGAGGTGTCCCTTGATGATGTATCATGCGGCATTGCCGCAACAAAAACAGTTACGCCGGCAACTGTTCATAGTCGCCGTTGATCTCGCCGACCACATAGCTTCCATCCGAGGCCGGGGCCGCAGTGGCAGATTCCGGGATCTCATAGTCGCAATCGTTGGCCCGCTGTTCCTCATTGATCAGCGCCCGCTGAATGTTGATAGTTTTGATTTGCCCCTTGAAGACATTGGCATAGGCGCGGATCTGGGCCAGCTCTTCCCCCTGGAAATCACGCAAAAGGCGGAAAGTTGCAACGCTATAATCATTGCTGCCGTTGCTATCTTTCTTGAGGCCGATCTGGACCAGACTGCCATAGGTGGCACGCTGGCGATAGACAAAAGCCCTGTTCAGGAACTCCTTGAACGGCCTGATGCTGGTGGGCGGCAGGGAGACCAGCAGAGGCATATATTCACCACTGCGCAGCAGATAGAGATGCCTCATATTCTTGCACGCCTTGCCGCGGCCGCCATCCTTGGCCGATCCATACGCATTCATGGGGCAGGTAGCACACGCACCTCCCGGTACGCCGATCCCTGTTTTGCCATCTACAGAGGAGCAGAGCGGTTTGGTGTCTTCGTCATACTCGCTGCCTTCCGGCCACAGAGTATAGGCAGAGTGGTTGTAGAGGATGATGCCCTCCAGCGTCCGGGTATAATCCGGATTGTCGGGATCTTCCGTGGGAACTTCAAACTGCAGGGCGCCGCCGGCGGGAATCTTCACCCGCTGGAAGCTCATCATCTGAAGCCCATCCGCATCTTCTGCGATCTCATCGCGGCTGAAGTCGCCCTCCACCATCGCCGGAAGCAAGAATTTGTTCTGCTCGTTTGCGGCCACCATAGAAGTGTTCTGTTCGTACATAGTTCATTCCTCCTGTTAATTTTTTGATGGATGGCAGCCATTTAAGCGGCCATCTGGTTAATTCGGCTCCACTGCCGTGCCGGCATGGAGAGAATGTTGTAGCCGATGCCTTCCAGCGCGGTTGCCCGGTCATAGTCCTTAACATCCTGGCTGTGGCGCGTTACGGCGTTGGACAGACCATATAAGGTCAGATCGTTGCCTTCAATCAACCGCTGCAGCACACCGGAGCTTTCATCGTCCGTGATGTGAAAATCCTTGCTTACGAGCTTCACAATGTCAGGGACAGCGGCAGTATTCATGGGGGCATCCTTGGCTTCCCGCATCATGTTGACCACACGGGTAAAGCGTACCTCGTCTACTACGGCCCGCACCGTGTCCTGGATCTTCATGGCGAAGGCTTTGTCATCGGCCTCCAGCGTCTTTTCCGAATACAGCTGGTAGTTCTCCGAAGCCTCATTGACACGGCCTACATGGTTGCGGCGCGTCTGGGCGTCGTTTACCACCATACCGTTGCTGCACACCAGACGATAGACCAGCGGCTGGATGCTCACCGAGCCCAGGCCTACCTCGCTGTTGCTGATAATAATACCGGACTGCACGATGTCACCGGGTACGACCTCTGCCTCCAAACGGGTGTTGACAACCTTGATGTACATACGGCTGTCGGTGAGCTGGCAGCTCTCAAAGTGCATCCCTTCCATCTCCTGAAGGACTGGAAGGACAATCCCGGCAATATCGAGGTTGTCGATACGCCGGTAGCGGTTGCTGAGAAACGCCCGCGCTGTGCCGTCTATGGTGCGAACCATACGCACAGCCGGCTCCCGCTGGAACCAGGCATTCACATTCTGCGCCAGCAGCTCGGGGTATTCCTCCAGCATCTTGTCATAATAGGCTGCCGGGATCTTGAGGTGCGTTCCGATCTGCCTGTGTGCGATGGCGTTGACCTCCAGCGGCTCCACGGCATAATCACCGGATTGGTCGTAAGCGTTGAGATACAGCCCGCCACCAAAAGGCTCCAACCGGAGACTCCGGGTGTCCAGCATATAATCGGCCTTCAAATCGTTCTGCCGCTGGATTTCCTGTGCCATTTCCACAAGACTGATCCCTGATTTCATGTTATTTCACTCCCTTCTCATGACGATGGCGGTTACCAGGAGACCTGGATGCCCTGCGCTGTTGTTTCAGCAGCCAGACCGTTGCTCTCAAACACTTCCACCAGACGAGGCCAGTAGACCTTTGCCGGAAAGTTGGAAAGATGTTCCTGCGGGACAAGCTCTTCACCCTGCTGGATGCAGATGTCCCCGTTTTCTTTCAGTGTGAGTTTGCTGTGGCCGCGTGAGTTCAGGTCAGCAATCAGCGTCTCCATGACTGTGCGCCCGTTGTTCTCATACCAGATACGCGGGTCGATAGGCTGCTTGTTGGGCGGGATGTCTGCCTGTTCCCCCTGTTCCGTCCCCGCTTTAGACAGCGGTACGATCTTGAGCAGGTCACAGCGAATGGTTGCGTCCTTACCGAAGGTGATGTCCGCATGGTCGAACGCCTCCACATTGTAAAGGCGGATACGCCCTGTGCCGTTGCTGCGAATCAAATCCGCCGGCCTCTTTTCACACCACTCAAAGCAGGCGTTGGGAAAAGATGAACGCAGATAAGTCAAAATCCGGTGGTTGGCATAGCGGAGCAGCAGATCGTCTGGTACAGGTCCTTCAAGCTCCGGCACCGTAAAGGTGTTCTGCGCGATACCCTCGGCATGGAGCTGGCGTTCCCTCTGCTGACGCTGACGGCGGCGCCTGGCCTGCTGCATATAGGGGAGCAGGAGGATCAGCACGACCCAAAGCCCCCAGAGGGTAAATACCCCTATCAGAAGCCACGCTTGCCAGGGTCCGCGTACCAAAGCCATGATGGCGATGACAGCACCGATCAGGATTGTGATGCTGCCGCTCAAAAGTCCTTTGTCGTTACTCATGTTGTTACCGTCCTTCCTTTTAAGTTTTGCTTGAAAACAAAAAAAGGGACCGCACCAAGCTTCAGTTCATTCTGAAAACTTGATACGGTCCCTCTTGCAGTGCCGGATTTTATTCCGGCAGGGATTCGCGGTCGCCGTCCATTACCTCGGAGGGGGCTGGAGCGGTTGCCGCTGCGTCAGAGTCATGCTGCTCATGTTCCGCTTTTGCTCTGGAAGATTGCCCAGGAAGAAAGCCAAAGTCCGTCAGCCATACTTTCAACTTTTTGACTGTGGCCCCGTCCTTTTGCCGTACATCCACCAGTTTCTGCGATCCAGTGAGCCAGATCATGCTTCCCTTTTTGACCTTGAGCCGTGCGAGCCGGGCAGCCTGGTCGCCGCGGGCCCATACTTGATAGAAGTTCGGATGTTCACCTCCGGAGCGTTCCATCAAATCAAAACAAACATACGGCTGCTTTGACTGGCTCTCTTTGGGAGTAAGCTCGTGCATGACTCGGCCAAATACATAGATTTGTGCCATAACACTCCTTTCTTCGCCATCGGCGTTACTATCTATATATAAAAAGTGCCAGCGGATACCAACCCGAAAAGGGCGTGGCAATACCACTGACACTTGATACAGCATACAAACTTAACTGCGTGTGCAATGCAGGGCTTTGGGCCTTGCGGTACAGATGTTTCATCTGTATCCCACATGGGGAACGCACAAAAATCAATTACAGGTTAAGTGTAACACCGTATCTTGTGTTTGTCAAGTGATATAATACTATATATAGATATTTTAGCCCGGCGAGTTACAATATGTGGTTCATGTGGCGGTAGTAATCGTCCAACAGGTAGAATTTCAGTTCCTTGGCCCGGGGTGTACCATAGTTGAAGGTCAGCGCATAGAGATTGCCTGTTCCATCTATACCGAGGGGGCCGAGCCAGCAGTCGGCAGTGTTGCCGTTGAGATACCAGAGCTGAATGTCCTGGTAAGCATCTTCCGAAACAAGCCCTGATGCGGCCAGACGCTGGGCGTCTTCGTCTTCAATCAGGGTGGAGGAAAGAAAACGGCGGTAAAGTTCATCCGGCAGACCGAGAGCCTGTTGGTAGGTCAGCGGATTCGGGTGATTCAGCCACCAGCGGGTGACATCTTCAAAGGTGCGCAGATGTGGTTTAGCTCCAAGCGCCCGAAAGCTGCGGATGAACGATTTCACCTTGTCCGGGGATGGCGCAGAAGGGATTGGGATTTCACGCACTTCGTTGTCTGAAAAGGAAAAGGCAATCCGCTCACCGCATCTGTCCTCCAGCATGAGTGCGGAGCGGGATAATGGAGAGACCAGAAAGTGCTCCATAGCAAAGGTATGATCCAGAAACTGTTGGATTTTGTATTGCTCAATCGTGTGTGGTTTGTACATGGGGGTAGCCCTCCTTTTTAGATTCTACCTATTAAATAGGAAAAATCCCCCGTTTTTCTGCAGCAAATCAAACTTTGTAAAAATAGTGGATAGAGGAGTAAGAAAAAGAGATACGATGCTGTGGTTATGTAGCCTGCACCGTATCCCTTTCCTATTTTGCCGTAGGTTTAGCCGTTCTCCTTAGCCTGTTCCTCTTGGACAGCCGGCTCGCCAAGGGCCTCATATCCCAGGAAGCTGTTGGTGGAGAGAGCCGCGTCCAGATAGTCGTTTCCAACAGTGGGGTGGCTGCTGCTTTGAAAGTAAAAACGATACCGGGCGCCAATCTGGAACTTGGCGGACTTACTTAACAGTAAAGTGCGCTCCGCACCTTGTTCGTCTATTAGTTGGATCTTGCGATACTGCCGCATCATAGGCGAGACAACGCTGGAGCAGACGCCTTCTACGATCTCATACTGGCCCCGGGCGATGGTGCTCCATAAGCTCCTAACCAGTACCAGAGAGGCAAGAAAGATTATGCTGCCCAGTACCAGCAGGATATGGTCTGTGGTAATAATGAAGATGATTAGGCTGAGGGCAATGCTTGCGAGCCCGGCCAAAAAGGTCAACAAAATCTTTCGCCGCAGCACGAACGGGAATTGGTTCCATTGATTCTTCATGTGGTAATCCTCTCAAAAATGATTTGCTGGCGCAGGTAGAGGTTGGCAACGGCCAGCGTTACTGCCTGACTGCTCCGGCTGTTTTTCATTATGCCGGCGATATTATAGCAGGTGGTTTCGTCGTCGCCGTACACGGCCTCCATCAAGAACTGCTCATTGGGAAGATAGGCAACATCCTGCTCTACACACTTGATGATCTCGGCGGTGGACAGCAGAGCTTGCTGGGCCAGCCTCATAACACGGGTCTCATAGTCGGTACGCCGGTCTTTTTGGAATAATTTTAGCGCCTGTTGAATAGGGACTCGGCGGCCTGCCACCAGTTTGACAAATGAGATGCTCCTCATCAGCATTGATCCGCTGGCTGGAATAATGCCGAGAGAACTCAACAAATCATACAGAGCATCGTATTCCGTTTCACCGCAGCCAGATACCAGCAGACCTCGGGTGAGCAGCCGATTTACGCAGGCATCCCAAGAGCGGGAAATACAATCTCCCAGAGAGGACACCAGCTTGTCACACTGGAGGGAAATATCCTCTCGTTTAGAAATTCGCCAGTTTAGGGCGGTCCAAACGACCATTTCCTGCATATCCACCATGTAAGTTTGCCCGCTCAGGCGGATGACCGGGCAGGACCGGCCACAGCCATTCGTTTCCCGGTCCAGACGGCCGATTGCAGTATATAGGGTTTTCTGTTCCATTCATCAGTACCTCCTTCTTTTATATATCCTTTACTGCGGAAAGGCCGCGGTTTTCAACAAATTCAGAGCAGGCTTTTCAGGAACTTGGAGTCTCTGCGCAGTTTTGCGGTGGAACGCGAGATCCATGCCCCCACATGGGAGGGCGGCACCTGATAAAGCTCCGCGATGTCTGTGACCCGCATTCCTTGAAGTTTGAGGGCAAGCGCCTCAATGCCAAGCCGGGTTACACCATCGTAATCTTTTTTACAGGCATCCAGCAATGACAGAGTTTCTATCAGAGATACTTGGGTGTTAAAGGTGTCGGGCCGGGACTCCAGGGCCTCTCCGTCTGCCGCCAGTTCTCCATGTTCTCCAATAATAAGCCTGCTGAATTTTTTCTTCCTGTTGCAGATCGCCCGGCAATAGGACAGAAGCCCGTTTTTAACGACCGTTTTGGCGTAGGTAGAAAACTGGGCCCGTCCGTCATTCTTATAAGTAGACGCGGCTTTACAGAGCCAAAGGCACCCCTCTTGGAACAGGTCTCCATATTCCATACCGCAAATAGTCGGATTAACATGGATGTAGTCACAAATGACCCAATGTACAATAGAAAGATTCCGGGCAACAAGTTCCTGCTGCTGTTCTGTTAAACTGGTCATCGTTTCACCCCCCCTTTAAGCGGCCGAATGCAGATTGCCCAAAGGAGCAGCGGCTTTGTAACAGAGGCGAATTACCTCATCGCACATCCCGTCAGAAAACATGCCAATATGTGCCTGCTGGTCATTTAGTCCCAGTTTGGCCTGGAGCCAGATGTAGACCTCCCATTTTTCCATGTGCCGGCTCTGCTGCAGATGCTCCAGCGCCCGGTGAGCCAGGATTCGTTTGTGCCGGAGATCCCCATTTGCCAGAGTCCCCATAGGCCGGTGTGTCCGGTCATGGGCACTCACATAGGCATCACAAGCCGGCCAGCGATCACAGAGATAGATATATTTGCCCTGGGAACGGCGGTTACAGCCATAGACTGTGCTGGCGGGGCGAAGAGAGGCGTTAGCATGGCAATAAGGGCATTGGATATGTTTTTGCTTCGTCATAAAAATCATCACCTCCAAATGCGTATAGATGACGGCGCAAAGGCGTCTTTCAGTGTGAAAAAACAGTGTTAATTGCAGCCCGGGTCCAGAGAAAGTTGTCTGAGCGCACAGGCGGAAGGCTCCGGTGTGTGCCATTCGATGTACTTGGAAAAGGCGGCGTCAAAGGCGCGCCGGGACAAAATGGCAATGCACTCAGACGAATCTACAGTTTCTCCGGATAGTCTTTGGATGTCCTCGGCAGAAAGCAGCATAACCTGTCCGCACTCATCCACAGCCAGAAGAAAACCGGAACAGGGCGTTGTCCGGCCGCACATGCAGTGGCCGCAATCGCAGCTTACAAAGATAGCGTTGCGCCAGTTGCCGCGAACAGCCCGCAGGAAAGAATAAATTTTGCAGGATGATTTCATCCTCTACCTCCGTTATTCGTTTTTTCAAAAACTAAAAAAGCGGGGACCGGCCGTGGAAACCCACAGACCGATCCCCGCCGGTGATTTTAGCCAAACAGGCCCTCGATCTCGCTGGTGATACGCGGAATCACCGTGTCGTTGAAAATGAGGGTCAGGGCCGCCAGAAGAAGGGCGCCCAGCACTACGGCGATGATGATCTTAACAGCGTCCGAAATGTAAAAATCACCGCGCTGGTTGGAAAGCGCCATACGGGCACGAAGGGCCAGTGCATTCGCCTTGTTCTGGATACGGGTGGTAAAGTTTCTCATGGTAAGACCTCCTGAAATTTTATTGTTTTGATGTTGATGGTTTTATAAAAAGACTGCTCACCGCTCAAGAACGACGAATCGGTTTGAGCATGTCCTTTTTATTGGAAATGGGCCGGCTGGGATAGGCTTTCGGCTTTTGATACAGAAGCCATCGGAAACGGCGCTTTTCTTCCCGTGCGCCACCAGACGGGGAAAATTTTTTCTTAGGCATAAAAGTCTCCTTAAAATAAGGGCCGGCCTGTATATGACAGGCTGGCCCAGAAATAAATGACGGCAGCTGACTACCGCTACAAAAATCCGCTATAGAACAAGCACTTACCTCCTTTACACTGCAAGAGGTAGAAAAATGTGTTTTTTCTGCTTCATACATTCAGAAAAATGTGAAAAAATGAATTGCAAAACAAAGAAAAATGTGGACACCTCGAATGTGCATCATCATTTATCACGAATCTTCCGCTGTATCTTGCAGAGAAAACCATAGAGCTCTTATAGGAAACGGCCCTCACATTCAGATGTGGGGCCGTTCCATTCGCAGTCCGATTATCCAAAGAAAGCGCCCAAGGAGCCCATAACCTCGGTACAGAGGACCACCAGATAGATGATCATGATACAGATGAGCATCATCATGGAGTAACGCTGGATTTTCTTGGGACGCTTGGCAGCTTCCTTTTTCAGATTGTTCTGCTCAATCTGTCGCATATCAAAACAGATCATCTTGAAGTACATCCGCTGGTCATCGCCGCGAAGAACACCGATCAGTCCCCGGATTACATCAGACAGCATGGGGCTGCCGATGCGGGTTTCAAAATGGATGAGGGCGTTTTCATAGTTTCCGGTCTTCATGTCGGCAATCGTCTGGTCCAGCTCCGCGCCGAAGTCTTTTCCCGCCACCCGGCGGTAGGAAGTAAGGATCTTCAGCACATCCCGGTCGTTTTCCAAATTCTGCCCGATGGTAAGGGCAAAGCGCGGGATCTCATTCTCAATGAGCTTGCGCCGCTTTTTCACAAAGTCAAAAACCTTGTAGTAGGTTGAAAACCACAGCGCCACGGCCAGACCAATCAGAACAGGCACCATAAGCGGTATCAGAAACGCCATCAGCAGAGAACTGAGGCCGACTGCCCCGGCTGTGACCCAGGCCCGGGCGGTGTAGACTTCCGGTGTCAGCTCCATGGCGGCAATGTCCAGCGCCCGCTGCAGTTTATTCCGCTTGAGCTTGTCCAACTTCAGGTACGGAGCGATCAGGCCGGCGATTTTGGTGATATAGACATCCAGCAGTTTCTCGGCCTTTACGCCCTGCTGCTTGCGGGCCAGAAGCATCATACGGGAGGTGCGCTTGGTGGGAATGTCCGCAAAGGCACAAGTCAGGTTATAGACGGCAAAGCCGAAACAAATCACTGCTGTGAGAGCTAAAAGCGTCATGCGCTGTCACCTCCATATTCAATGGGCCTGCTCAGTTTCATGATCTGGGTCAGGGCAAACAGGATAATGGCTGCGCAGATTGCCAAAGCGATTTTGCCCGGCGTGGTGAAGAGCAGCGTGTGAAACCAATCTTCATTCAGGAAATAAAGCAGCGGTACATTGGCGATCACAAGGAACATCATCGTGATCGCCTCCCGGCGCGGCCCCTGCATCATAGCCTCCAGCTCCGACTGCACCACACGAACATCAGAAAACTTCTGGGCGATGGTAGGCAGCGTATTTTTCATGGCCCGGTCAGACTGGCACTGAATGAGGATGTTAGCCCACTCATGGAAAACACGGTTTGGAATCTTCATTTTGAGCGAATTGATGGCACTCGTAGTATTTGCGTTGATCAACTCTGCCTCATAGACAAATGCCTCAAAATTGGCCTTCACCGGCTCATTGATGTAGGGCAGGTTTTCCTTGACTGCCCGGATCAGGTCCTCCGTGCGCAGGTAGGAAGTGGTGATGATGGAGATGGCCGTTTCCAGTTCTTCATTCAAATGCTTTTTATAACTGGCTGCGGTGCTGCGCAGATACCAAATAGGAGCGAGTGAAAATCCGATCCCTAAAATCGGGACCATGTACACATTGCCAATCAGCAGCGCCAGGGCACCGCCCACCGCGAATAGGATCAGAGACAGCCGTTTGACTGCTTCATACCGGTCAGCCCGCCCGGTGCCTTTGAGAATCTGCTTCAATTCAAAGTCCTGATTAAAGAAGCCTTTGGCCGGAGTGCCCATCAGAACATTCAGTTCATCGGTCAGAGTGGCCGACTTGCGCTGTGACCGGAAAAGCGCATCAATGAAATCGCCCGGCCGCACACCAAACAGCGTTAGGAGTCCAGCGGCGATGAGGGCGAAGCATATGATGTAAACCCACGGCATCCGTTCAACACCTCCTTGTCGTGCTCAAGAAATTCATCCAGCTCCTTATGGGAAATCCCATTGTCCAGGAGACGCTTCTGCAATGAGCTGGACATCTCGGAAACTTTTTTGTGGCGGCCGACCACAAGAGGCCGTCCATCTGCATCAACAGTATTGTCCAGCACATTGTAAGAGTAGAGGGTGCGGTAAATCAGCCGTTCCCCCTCGCAGCCTTCTCCTTCGATGATCTCCATGATTTTACGGCTCCGGTCTTCCAACTGCTTTGTGAACACGATGATTGGATAGGCTTCGACCATGATCTGCATCAAAACATCATCGCCCATCATATACTTTCGCTTTGCCAGCGTCATCATGCGCCGGTAAGTGGAGGCGCAACTGTTAGAGTGGATTGTGGTGCAGACGGTATGGCCGGTACGGGAGCTTTCAGCAGCGGACAGGCTTTCTGCCGCAGACCGCATTTCACCGACGCCGATCACATCCGGGTGCTTGCGAAGGACCCGCTCCAGCAGGAAGTCCTGGTTGATGTTCAAGGATGGATTTTCACTGGGCCGGGTGAGCAGATGGACTACGGAATTCAGAATGTTTCCATTTTCGTCCCGCTTGACCAGATCAAATTCGCGGCTGCCTTCCTCAATCGTGATGAGGCGGCGGTTGTCAGGGACCTGGGACAACAGCCATGCCATGATGGTAGTTTTGCCGGAGCCGGTGGCCCCGGCAATGCAGACGGATACGCCATAGCGGATGCAGGCGGTCAGAAAATGGAGCATTTCCGCGGTTGCGCTGCCGGAGTCCAGCAGCTTCTGTGCGGAAACCGTTTGCTGATTCACGATACGGATGGAGGCGTTGATCCCCACCTCCGGGTCAACAATCGGTGTCTTATCCACAGAGATACGCACATTCTTATCCAGAAAACCGATCACGCTGGGCATGGTATCATCTATGACCATGCCGCAGGCGTTGAGCATACGCCGGACCACATCAATGGCGTGCTGTGGGGAGGAAAACTTGTCCGGGATCTTAACGCTGCGTCCGCCGGCTTCAATTACCTCAATGTCGTTGTAAGCATTGATGTTGACCTCCTCAATACCAGGCTTGTAGATCCACTTTTTCAGGAAGGAGTACCCGGCCATGTCCTCATAGAGCTTCTCGCACAGCTCCTCCGTGGTCAGCCCCTCGATGGCGTATTTTCGCTTGACGATGTACTGCACCATCAGTTCTTTCAAAAGGGAGGAGGCGCGGTCGGTATTTCCATCGCCGGCCTCTGCAATCGTGGCGGCGTGGTTTTCCGCAAAGTACCGCTGTACATCTTCCAGAATCTGTTCGTAGGTAAGTTCCTGATTTGCCGAAGGTGCGAAGAAAATGTCATTGAGATTATTCATCGGCAGTTTCCTCCTCAAAATGCTCGGTTTCGCTTACATCATCCTCTGCGGCATCGTCAGCCAGTTCCATCTGTTCCAGCGCATCCAAAACCTTGTTGAGTGAAGCTGTGTATTTGGGGTTGCAGTATTTGATGGCCTGGAACATCCCTCCTTCGGTGGCGCAACGGTCAATCTCCTTGCCATAAGGCAGAAGACCGTCCCAGCCGCCGATGATATGGCCCATCTCATCCAGCGCATGGAAGGGGCGGGCCATACCGGCAAAGGTCATATGCTGATCGTAATGGAAGCGTCCGTCTCCCAACAGGGGTTGGTGGGCCTTTAAGTAATTAACACCTTTGAGGTCAGGCGTCAGGATGCGAATGACCAGATCCCCTGACTCAATGGCGGCAGGCGTGAACACATTCGTCATATTGGAGCTACAGTCCAGAATGACGAAATCCACAAGCCTTGCGGCGGCATTGACCAGCTGGAGTACCATGGCGTACTTGACTTCCGGGTAACTCAACGGATTTTCACCGGCAGCATAGCCCATCACGCCAATGAAGGGATAACTTTTGAGCACGGTAACATGCCCTGCCACCAAAGAGGTATCGATTTCCACGCTGCTCAGTACCTGCCCTACGGAGGCATTGGTCTGAATGATCTGCTCCGGCAGCCAGACAGGGAGCATGGGGACACTGATTTCCGCATTGATGATGATCGCTTTCCGCTTGTCGCGGGTCAGGGCTTTTGCCAGAATGCAGGAAAACATACTTTTTCCGCTCCCTGGGCTGCCCCAGACGGTAATAACTTTTCCCATAGTCGAAGGCTCCTTTCAAAAGAGGTGGGATACCCCTTGACTTTTTCATTGTCAGTTGTATAATATAAATGAAATTATCATAAAATAAATTATGATAAAGGAGGTAGCAATATGAAATTTATCGGCAGACGCAGGGAGTTGGAATCCCTTGAAACCGCGTATCAAACAGACGGCGGCTTTGTTGTTATCTATGGCAGACGGCGCGTGGGAAAAACGACGCTTATCAAAGAGTTCATCAAAGACAAGCTCGCTTTTTACTTTCTCGCAACAGAGGAAGTAGAATCCCAGAGCATGAAGCGGCTTGCCAGTGTTGCCGCACGGATCACGAAAAATCCTATGCTGCAGAGAGTCGCATTTTCCGATTGGCTGGATTTGTTCCGTGTGATTTCGGAATACCGTCCGGAGGAGAAAAAGGTGCTCGTGATCGATGAGTTCCCGTATCTGGTCAAATCGAATCCGGCGTTCCCCTCCATTCTCCAAAACGCATGGGACGAGATCCTCAAGGACAGTAATGTGATGTTGATCCTCTGTGGCTCACTGATCGGAATGATGCAAAAGTATGCCCTCTCATATGACAGCCCGCTGTATGGGCGCCGGACCGCGCAGATCCGCCTTGCTCCGCTGCCATTCCCGGATGTGTATGCGGCACAGAGCCTTTCGTTTGAAGATGCGGTGAAGCAATACTCAATCACAGGCGGCGTACCCAAGTATCTGGAGTTCTTTAATGAGCGGGACGATTTGCTGCAGCAAGTGGAATCTGTTATCCTCTCGAAAAACGGCTTTTTATATGAGGAGCCCAACTTCCTGCTGAAAGATGAAGTGACCTCAGCCGTAAACTATTTTTCCATTATCCGAGTGATAGCGGAGGGCAATCATAAGCTGGGTAAAATCGCCGGCGCTATGGGGATCGAGACTTCCGGCCTGACGCCTTATCTCTCTACCCTCAGCGATTTGGGCTTTATCGTCAAGGACACGCCTGTGACGGAGAAAAATCCAGAGAAGTCCCGCAAAGGGCTTTACTTCATACAAGATAACTTTGTGCGCTTCTGGTTCCGGTATGTCTACCCGTATAAGGGAGAACTGGAATTGGATAACTCCCGGCTCGTCATGGACGAGATCGAAAAAGATTTTGAACAAAAGTTTGTAGCCTTTGCTTATGAGGATGTCTGCAGGGCCGTTTTTGCGGACTTGTGCAGAAACAGGGAAATTCCATTTACGCCATCCCGTATAGGGGCCTATTGGCTGAATGACCTTGACAGCGATACCGAAATCGATGTAATGGCGGTAGACCACCAGAATCATCAGGTCTTTGCCGGCGAATGCAAGTTCCATGTCAAGCCAGTGGATGCGCCGGTTTTCTTTGCCCTGCGGGACAAAGTGCAGGTGTCCGCAGAAATCCAATCAGCATTCAAAGGCTATCAGTTCCTCTACGGGGTGTTTTCCAAGAGCGGCTTTACTCCACGGCTGCTTGATATGGCCGGACAGAATCCCAGCCTGTTCCTGATCAACGAGGACAAACTCATCCAAACAAATACCTGATGGTAAAACCAGGGCGGTGAAGCGATTCACCGCCCTGGTTATTTGCTATCCTCCTGGCCGCTTTCAGGGGAGACGGTTTCAGGCTCGCCCCCTTCGGTGTTTTCGGCGTCTCCTTCGGCGGCAGGCTCGCTGCTTTGCGCATCAGCGTTTTCATCCACCAGCGTTTCCGGGAAGTAAATTTCCTGGAGCGTCTTGTCCTGTTCGGCCAGCAGTTCTTCAGCCAGCTGGTCATTGTTGCGGGAGATCAGGGCCACATGAGCTACGCCGTCGTTCTCCAACTCAGTGATGATGCGGGCCTGCTCTGGGCTTGCCAGCACTGTGATGGTAGCAGACTGCTGCGGCTCTTCATCTTCTGTGGGCTCTTTGGTATTGTCCACATTGATACCATCAGAATCCGTGACGGAAAGGACCTTGACAAAACGCAGTTCGGGTACTTCTTCCGCAGTCTCCAGGAAGTGATAGATGCGGACAATATCATTGGGCTGGAGCTTATCCGACAGCCCGGAGGCCAGTGTTTTTACGGTCAGAGAGATAGCAACCTTACCAGAGGGGATGTCATTGAGCGCCACATCGGAGGAAATCGGGACGCTGCTCACCTTACTGGTGAGAATATAGTCGCCCGCAGCCAGATCGGCCGTCACATACAGGCCCTCCACATCATCAAGACTGTGAGCCACATTGGCGGGAAGGTTGTAGCCGCCGACCTCCACAACCTCGGCGTTTTCTTTTGTGACCTGCTCGCCTTTGAGCACAGGCTGGGTGATGCGGACAATTTCCGTTTTCCCGTTGGTCTGCCGGGCAATGGTGGGCAGAGCCACAAAAGCAATGACTGCTGCCAATACCAGGGACAAAATACCGAAAATAAATCGGTTGTTGAGTTTCATAAGCACATTCTCCTGTCATAAAAATAGTTCAGCCAGCGTTGCAACAGAGCAGCCGCAGGCAAGAAAAGGTAAGAACGGGATGGCGATGGGCTGGCGGAGCCGGGAAAGCCTTCGGAACAGAAGGACCATCGGCATGGCAAAGACTGCGGCCACAAAGAAAACCAGAGCCATCCCGGAAGGGCCGTAAATCAGCCCAAGTATCCCACAGAATTTAATATCGCCTCCTCCAAGCCCAGTTCCACCCGTTGCCATGGCAGCAGCCAGAGGGATGCAAAAGCCAAGCAATGCCCCCGCCAAAGCCTCGGCAACGGTGGGCCAGAGCTGCCCACCGTCCCCGGCAAGGCAGACCTTGAGCAGCGGAGCCAGAGCGGCGAAGGGCATAAAAAAGGCGAGCGCCCGATCCGGCACCCGCCTATATAGAATATCGTAAACAGCAAAACCAGCCACAACAGAGAAAACGGTGAGCAGGTATGCCGGCCACAGGCTACTCGCGGTTGGTGTACCAATCATCATAAAGGCTCCCATCGATTGAAACATAGTCGTTCAGGTTGATGCTCAACATTCCATCAGGGGTCCAGGTGTCCCAGACTTGGGTGAAGACGGTATAATCTGTGGAATCCGGGAACCATAACGGACTGAAATGCACAGCCCGGTTATAGGTAGAGAACTCGTTGGGCTGGAAAGTGAATTTGGCACTCCGGCCGCTGGACACCCGCTGCAGAAGGCGTAAGTATGTTTCGTACTGGAACTCGGGAAACACGGAAAATGCCGTCTGCGGATGGGTGATATGGCTGGTGGGCGCGTCGGTAGAAAGGGTGGCTGTCACATCCTGCTTGACGCCATACCCGCTCTTCATTGACTTCCCGGAGGCCGTGGGCACAATATCATCCGGCATCAGGGACATCACACCGCTGGTGGAGGCAGAATAGCCGGTGTACTCGTATTCCCAATAGCCTTCATCGACCCAGTGCCCCCAGTCATCGTGGTCACACCAAACCCAAACCGGTACCCAGTAGCAGCTCCATACGCCCCAGTTGGCAGTGAGCTTCTGCGGCTCATTGGGGAGTGAGGGCACGGTGTAGTTGGGGTTGGTATCCGTTGCTGTCGGATCTGGAGGGATATGTTCGTTCAAGTCCACGATCTCCGCAACAAAGGTATCTTGTGCGGTATAGGCTCCGCTGACGGAAACCGTGATGGTTACCGACTGTGGAGTGGAGGGCGTGTGCCACTTGACCCAGACCACCTGGCTGTCGCCCGCCGGGATGACTATATCATTGACCCGGTAGGTGGTGCCGAGAATATGGAAGGTCACCGAGGCCGGATTGTCCGGTGTTAAATCCGTATCCGTCCGCAGAGTGACGGATGTGATCACATCCGTGTCTACCCGATATTCTACATCGGGCGCTTCAATTTCCCCTTCGGGCGGGCGCTCATCAAACCAGACGATGCCGACGCCCAGACTGCTGATGATGTCAGCGTTGCTCTGCTTGCTTGTGGTGCTGCCTGTCCATGCGGGCAGGCCGAGATCGCTAAATTCCAAAAACATCGACAGAGGCAGATTCTTGTGGGTGAGGGAAGTCATGGTTTTCCGAAGCGCCCCGCCGGATTTTTGGTCATACAGCGCCGCCTCTGTAGCGGTCATACAGTAATACTGGCCGTTATGCGTAAAGTATGCAATGGGCTCGATCAGCAGCTTATAGTCGCCAGCGATCATCCGCTCATAGTCCACACCGGCCGCCTGGGCAACCATCTGGCAGGCATATTCCGAACAAAAATACCGCTTGATGGCCTCAATATTGCTCTGCCCCTTGCTGCTGACGATGGTGGGCATAGACTGCGCTGGTTTGATGCAGGAGTATGCCACGCCAGACTGGAGGGAGAGTGCGGTGCCGCCCAGATACTGTAACTTGTTGACTTTCCCAAAGTGCAGGACGCTGTTTTTTTGTACCCGGTTGGAGAAGTCTACGGGGGAAGATATTGCTGTACCGCTATCGGCATCCACAACGGTAATTCGCACACCATCATTTCCAGGATTCCAGAAATTAGAGGATGTGCCTTGGCCCATGCTGCCGCCACCGCCGTCAATATTTCCGTTACCGCCCTCTGCAAACGCAGTGGAAGGGAGCAAACAAAATACCAGGGCAAGGCTGCACAGGAGGGCGAGAAGTCGCTTCAAATACATCACACTCCGTTCTTCTTAAAATAGAAAGGCCGCCACAGCTCTGTGACGGCCAATCAAGGTTATATTCAGTTGTAGATGGGTCAGCCCATATTGCCGACTTGCTTGTTGATGTCACCATCACTATCACCAACAGACTGTTGAACATCGCCGGGAACTACCCACCCAAACACTGGATCATACACAGCGCCGTTGCCATTGCTGGCTCCGGGGGCCGGCTCGTTATTGGCCGGCTCCTTTTCCGCAGGGGGAGTGGTGACCTTGGGCACTTCCGGGTCAGGATTGACCGGATGATCTTCACCGGGGTCTTCCCGCTCGGTTTTCCCTTCTGGCGCGGGCGGGGGCGTTGTTTCCGGTTTCTCCGTGTCCGTGAAGTCGATCACGACTTCATCCTCAGTTTCAGAGGTCACCTTGGGGTACTCCTCTTCAGGACTGGAGGACTGGCCGGGCGTATAGGCTCCGGCTCCGCTCTCACCATCTGTCTGTGTACCGCCATCCGACCAATCGCTGGTCGTGCTGCTGGGCGGGGATTCTTCCGGCTTGAAATCTTCTGTGCAGTCCCGGCTGGCGAACCAGCAGACGCCCAGGATGGCAACACAGAGGACAGTCAGCGAAGTAACGATAAAGCCTTTGGATTGAAAAAACTTCTTCATGTGTGCTACACTCCTTTTTTGCTGTTATATAAAGCCTATACTGTAGTTCTGACTGAATTTTCAACAGCACAGCTAAAATTTGGTGTTGTGGTACCCGGTCAGCTCTACCCGCTGGGTGATGGTAGGATAACTATGTCCAAACATCCGCACATAAAAGTCAACATCACAGTAAAAGATGTACTCCACACGATCACCCACCACATTGAATTCAAGGCTGATGTCGGAAACTGTGTAGTCATCGGTAGAGAGAGGGATCTTTTCGGCAAGGCCGCCGGCAACTGTGGCCTCCAGCATTTCTGTGTAGTCCCGGCTGGAGTAGAGGGTGCGTAAATACTCTTCAAAATTGGTTTCCCGTTGGGAGCGGTAGGTATCTGCGTAGATGGTGGCGCTCAGATTGTTCAGCTCCATTTTAGCCCCGTTGCGGATGTTGATGCAAGTAATTCTCACCGAGGCATACAGTAGCAGGAAAGAGATGAGCATGACGACTCCAACCACAAAGAAGCAGGCGAAGAAGGTGATCTCCCCCCGCTCGTTGCGAAGCGGCCGATGCAGCCGTGAGAAAAAACGCTTCATAGGCCACCTCACTTCCAGTAATGTTCGCTGACGCCGGAGCCGCGGGCCACCACCGTGATGTTGACCAGATCCAGATTCCAGAAGCCGCCCAGCTTGGCATCCCCCTCAATGGTGATATAGAAAGGTGTCCCCAGCTGGATGGCCCGGGACATCCCGGAAGGTGTGGGAGATTTATATGTGGCGTCAATCGAATAGGTGATATTGTCGGCTCCCTCGATCTCCGAACAGAGGAAATCAAAGAGGGCATCCGTCTCGCTGTTGATGCCGCCGGACAACTGGATCTGCTTGACCATCTGATCGGCTGCATGGTCCAGCTCCTGTTTTGTAGAGATGATGCCGAACAGGTCGATGATAAAGGCCAGCAAAACAACGGCAATGAAGATAAACACTACCGTGGAAAAGTAGTTGGCCTCACCCCGCTCATTTTTTAATGCCCTGCGGAGCTTTTGCAGTATGCTATGGATAAAAACCACCACCTTTACTCAGAAATAAAAACAGCCGCTCCCGGCCGGAGCGGCTGCATTACAAATTTTTGACTGTACCAAGTATAACAGATATGGATTTGCGGCTCAAGGGCAAGGCTGTGCCAATGTAGGGACAATCCTGTGCCAATTTACAGAAGTGATTGCAAAACATAGCGGATGCCGGGGCAGGATTGGCTGCATGGCTATGAAGTAGCTGAAATAATAAAATAACCGCCCGAGAAGCAGTTATTTGATACTTCCCAGGCGGTTTTCGGTTTACAGATTCTGCCGGATGATCCGGGTGATGATTCCAAGAGCGATGCCGCGCTCCACATCCAAATGGGTGACGGCAAAGGATACATCATCCTTCTTTCCGGGCATCCGGTAGTCATAGCAGGAATGAGCTACCGCATTGACGCCATTGGCAAGCCGGACATAAACCACACCCTTGTGTACATCGGTCACTTTTCCGGCGTATTTACCCTGGATTCGGCACTTCTGGAGATTGTCCCGGTCGGTATTTTCAGATGTGCTCTTGATGTCAGCACGGATTCCGAGGTCTTCAAGGCTGTTGCGCCGCACATTGAGAATGCGGACCAGCACTTCATCGCCCACGGAGAAACGCTCGTGGGCATCGCCGATCCAGTCCCAAGCCAAATCACGGGCCAGAATTGAGGTTTCAACGCCGAATACCTCGACGCGGATGACCTTCTCCGCAACAGCGATGACCCGGGCCTGAACAATACGCCCCTCGTAGATGCGGTACTTCCCCTCGGCGTCCAAATCGAAATAAAAGGTCTGACGCTTCCGCATCATAGCCTCACGGCGGCTTGCGACAACGCTGCGGGTCTTGGAGTCGATGCCGCGCACCACAAAGTCAATGTCCGCCCCCAGCATATTCCCTAAAATCTTGTTTTGACGCAGCATCAGGTCAGCGTACTCCTGACCGGAAGGGCTGCGGCCCAGATTGATCATCATCTCCTTGATGGGGATAATGATGCGGAAGCCCTTGTAATCCACTACGGCCACAGTTTTGCGGTTGTCCAGCTGCTCAATGCCGCCCAGCTGACCTGTGAGGATGCGGCGGGTGCGGTAGGCGTTGTGGATCTCGTGCCAAATGACATCCTCGCGGTCTTCCTGTGTTTCCACCTCTTCACGACTACGGATGGTCAGGATAGAGGCGTCACTGCGGTGTGTTACGGCGGTCCGGCGCAGAGCAGACGCAGTATCTACCGGCGCCTCCTCTTGGGGAGCGGTATCCTCTGAAATGGGTGTTTCTCCCTCATCAGGCGGCGCCGTATTCTCAACAGAGGCGGAAGATTCCACAGCCTGCTCTTCAGCGGCCGGAGCCTCCGCAGAGTCCTCATTCTCGCCATGTACGGGATCTTCCACAGGCGCCGCCTTTTTCCGCCGGGGGGCCCGCTTGGTCTTGGAGGGAGCCGGCTCCACAGCAGTTTCGGAAACCATCTCCGCTGGGGTGCCATCTGCACCTTCAGCAGACAAATTGGAAGGAGTCTCTTCCTCACCGTCGCCATCCTCACCGGCCGCCGATCCGGCAGGCTCATCCGAATCGGAAGGGGCGCCAGAGGCCGTGCCGTCATCCTCGGGGGCAGCCTCATCAGACGCCTCCGTTTCCATAAACTCAAGGGGAGGGTCAGAGCCTTCCAAAGTGGCGTCGCCATCAGGCTGATCTGTAGAGGCGCTGTCATTGGTCTGATCCATAGAGGCCAGCAGCGCACTCAAATCGTCACTGTCAGGCGGCGCCGCCGCATCAGCCGGGGGGCCAGCGGAAGAAATGGTACCGTCCGCGGGGGCGGTGTTTTCAGGAACAGGAGTTTCCTGCTCCAGCAATACTTTTTTCTTGGTTGCCATAAAATTAACCTCCTATGTTTTGTATTAAGAAAGGATCGAGTCCTTATCTGTCGTGATGATGCCATTCGGAGCCTCTGCGGTTGGAACGGCTGCGGTCTGCTTGGTGCCGGTAGATGTGCTGGCCGCTTTCGGCTTTTTCTTCACTGGCTTTTTAGGCGCGGGGGCCTGCGGCTTTGGCTGTGCCGCAGAGGGCTTCGATTGCTCCTGTTCCAGCCTGCGCCATTCGGGGATGTGGGCGGATGCCTTGCAGGAACGGAGCTTGGATGCCTCCGGATGTTTGGAATAGTCCATTTTGTCTACCTTGAGAACTTTTTGCCCCCGGATGATGACCAGCGCCTGCTTGATAGGCAGCCGCAGAACTTCGTCCGGGGTGAGGACAGGACGCTTGCCGACACCAGAGGTTTCCCGGTATTCCGGCGTGTAGTTGGAGATACGCCAGGTACCCAGCTGCTTGGATTTGCTGGATACCGACACAGAAGCCAGTCCCGTGCGGGAAGAAATAAACTCTGCCGTCAATTCATCTGTGCAGCCCAGGAACAACTGCGCGTCGCAGTTGCCCAGAATTTCCTGCCAGAGATTGAGAGGATACCGATTCTGCAAGCCCGCCAAGTTCTGAAACACACAGCTCATAGAGATATTTCTTGAACGAATGACGCTTAACCGGCGGGAGAGGTCTGGAATGGTGCCGCAGGCTGTTAATTCTTCACCCAGGACATGCACCGGTACCGGCAGTTTGCCTCCTTCGCAGTTCTTGTCTGCATACCGCACCAGCTTGATGAAGCAGAAGGACAGGAACAGGCTTGCCAGAAAGTCAAAGGTGCTATCCTGGTCGCTGGTAACAAGGAAGTAGGCGCACCGCTCCTGGCCGGGCAGCTCCAAGTCAATTTCATCCCGGGTGGTGATCTTCTTAATCAGCTCCGACTGGAACACCTGCAGACGGGAGCCGAGGCCGATGATGACGCCGCTGCGGACTGTATCGCTGGCCTGCTTATACAAGCTGTATGGCGCTTTGGCCGGATGGGTGGGCGGCAAGTTCTCAAACAGGCTGTCCAAATCGGACTCGCCGCTTAAAGTCAGCAGCCGGTACACCTCTCCGATATTGCGGTTTTGTTCAGCATAACTCTGGTCCACATAGAGGACGAGGGCTTTCAGCAAGTTCATCTCACAGGAATCCCAGAAATGGTCGCCCTTGCCGTTGTTGATGGTGTTCTTAATGATGACATCTACAAAAAGCTGCGCCATCAGTTCCTGCCCCTCCACTTCGGAAAGGCAGTTCCAACTGTCCGAGTTTTCCGGATTGACTAAATTGAACACCTTGACACAGTACCCCTGATCCCGCAGATACTCGCTGGATTTTTCGTAGAGCTCGCTTTTCGGATCTGAAATGATCAGGGATTCTCCGCGGACCGCCGCCTGAAGGATGCGATTCACGCAAAAGGACCGGGTTTTCATGCTGCCGCTGGAGCCATACACAGCCAGATTGCCGTTGATATGGGGATTTTCAGGAATACAGACAGCCTTGTTGTCCAGCATTCCCAGTACAACGCCTTTATGCTTGCGCAGGTCAGGCACCAGATCCAACACACCGGCCATCTCCTTGCGGCTCATCCAGCCGGAGGTACCGTAGGTGCCCTTGGCCGAGTAAATGAAATTCCGGTCAGAATCATATTCTCCGGTATCGCTGTAGCCCATGCGCATGACCATGAGCAGCAGAATTGCCAACAGGCCGATGCAAATCAGGACACCGTACACTCCGTAGGGCGGACGAAACACGGAGGCCAGACAGGTAAAAAAATCGGGCGATGCCATCGCCGGAGAAGTTCCGTCTCCGGGAATGCCGCCGCCCTGTTTCCACGCCGCGTAATTGCCAAACAGCTGTGCCAGGAAACCACCTGCGTATAGGATCGCAAATACGGCGGCCGGCGCTGCTGCCAGGCCTATGATCAGTTTCTTTTTGTTTATGGGAACAACCTCCCCTCGAATTTTGTAAAGTCAATGGTTTGCAGGTGTACCCGGTCACCGCAATAGTGGCGCAGCACATCTGCTTGAAAATCAAAGCAGATCAGCGTACCGGGGCGTTCCATCAGTTCGAGGGCGGTGTTGAAGCGCACGATCCGGGGCAGATCGCAGAAGTAACCGAATAGCACCGGCGTTCCATCCGGCTCTGCGGCATCCTGCTCCATGGCACTGCCGGGATTGCCGGCGGAGAGGCCCTGTGACAGAATGCGGTCAAGTTCCGCGGTTTTCACAGGGTCACACAGTAACGCCAGTATCACCTCTCCCTGATGGTCATTGGTTAGGAAATAAAAGTGGTCGTAGCTGCCGTCCAGCATGAAGTAGTCATGCTTGGCCCCGCCGGTACTGGTGAGTATCTGGTAGGCCAGATCCATGCTGTCCCCCAATACCAGTCCATGTACCTGCTCGACACGGTACTGCTGGGCCAGACGCTGCTGGCATAGAATGTTCCAGAGGAGCGTTTTTACCCGCAGTTCGGATTTGTAGCGCCACTTCATCAGAGCGCCCCCGCTATTGTAGGTCACAAAGATGCCGGTGGGGGCCAGCAGCACCCCTGCGAAGCGGGAGCTTCGAATCTGGGTGGCATCAGCCCCCAATTCCTTGACTTCGCGTGAACTGTAAAACACAGGATATGTTACAGCTTCGCCGCCAAAACCGGTCTGGGCAAAGACCTTCGGCTTTTCATCCGGGTAGAGCAGTACCCCGGCATTGCCTATAGTGATATAGGTTTCCGCGAGGCGGTGGAGCCGAAACCTCCGGTTTGCTTCGCTTTTGAGCCGGTTGGTTTCTGCGTCTCCTGTAAGGCAGAATGTAAAACGCTCGGGCCATCCGTCCAGCAGAACTGACTTGGCTTTGATCCCCAGCCGATAGCCCCGGAGCCGGTCCCGGTAGTAGGTGCGCAGCAGTCCGGCCTTTTTGAGCGCAGTCACGACCGCCTCCAAGTAGTAAGGACTGGCGGGAAGGCGGTTGAGCTGGCTGGTGGGGAACTCTCCCGAAATAGCGGTCAGCGATAAAAGCCGGAACGGAAGCGTATCCGGCTGTGGAAAATAGTTGGTGCTTTTCCCAAGTAGTCACCTCCCTTGAAAGCACAGGATTTTTACCGTAATGACTGAGGACTTCGGTAAAAACGGCCCTTCCCATGAGTGAAAAAAGCCCGAAAAAACGGGCGTTTCAGCCGCTTCGCTGAATGTCGGGCCGGAGAAGGCCTCAAATGGTCAAAAATCCGAGATGGATTTTAGACTCGTTTTATGCTCTGTCAGCCATTGCGGAAAACGCTGCTTCTCCATGATATAGATTTTTGTGCAATCCTGGTCACCCAGTTCAGCCGTGTTATAGGCGTCGCACAACAGGCCCGTATCATCAGCCATCACAAAGGAAGAGAGAAGATCCAGTAATTGCTTTTCCGATAAATTATCGTAATCGCGTATCCGCCTGTCGGGAAGTGCCCGGTCATAGACCTGGGCGAAACAGACAACGCAATCGCGGTAATACGGAAGTGGGTGTTCTCTTGCGTATTGATCAAGGACAAAATAGAGCGGGTCCAACAGGAACTCATCGCTTTGCCGCTGTTTGCGCTTTGGCAGCAAACAGGGCAGCGTCACCTCCAGCACCCTGTCCTCGCAGTTGACAGTGATGCCGTGCGTTGCACCGGCGGATTTGAGATAGTCACCTTTGCGGATGGTTGTGCTGGAATAAATCAGATGCCGCAGCCGGCAGGCAATCCGCTCTGCCCGTAAAGCGGCATCTATGGAAAGTGTTTCATAGTTGTCGGGGTAACGCTGGATGTCAGTGGTGTCCAGCGCGTACAGCGCATTACTCAGACGGGATATATCGTCGAGAATGCTTCCAATGCGGTGGGATATTAGTTTTCGATCCAATCATGTGCCTCCTGCTTTCTTGAAATAATTTGTCCGGCCTTCCTCGTCTACAGTACAAAATCCGGATATGCCCGGACAGTCGATTTGGGCGATTTGCGCCGGAGTATCGACCAGCATGATACGGCGGCTTCCCCCTTTGTTGCCCCGCAGAGCATGGCAGACAAGTGCCTCCTGCCCGGCGGCAATATAAGCAATCTCATATAATTCACCGTCGGCAAAAAACACGAGTTTAACGGGAAAATCAGCCGGAGCGTGGTAATCTACCTGCCGGATGAAGTCCAGCAGGACCCACACTGCCCGGACAAGCGCATGGTCAGTTTTTGGTGTTTGCCCTGCCAGGAAATAACCACCGCCGTCTGTTTGAAAAATGCGGCCCTGCCTCTCCAAATGAGAGAGCAGGGCCTTTGCAGTATCTTCTTTGCCAGGGTGAAAACAAAGAAGCTGGTGTTCACAGAGGCCGGGGTACATCGTCACGATCCGTAGCAAGTCCGTAGCCTCGTTCCCATAGATTTCAGCCCTGGTCTTCATGGGGCTCACCTCCTTTATTAAAGGCGCCAATCAGACGCCTTCAAAGCGCATTGTTAAATAGGAATTGTGGAAAGACGCCATTAGAGCGTCAATCCGGCGTTTTTCGAGAATAGTAGGAAAAAAAGGCGTCTTATAGGCGTATTGGAACTGTCAATGATGCGTTTTCCGGAGATTACAGCAATCCTCTTTATTGGGATTTACAAAATCCCTCCAGAATTGATAGTGTTCCGTTACATCTTCACAGATTGTCTTCTGCGGAATATGGATTTTTTCCACGATCCGCTGCTTTTCTTTCAAAGGAAGATGATAGTAGCCTCCCTGCCGCACGGTATATTTAGAGAAATCAACACCCCGAAACCACTGCCTGATCCACGAATTGACGCGCAGAAATTCAACCACACACCGCTCAATTCCCAAATCATTCAGCTTGTCGAAATCCATGTATTCCTCAACGATGGGGCTTAATCGGATTGCCACATCATACCCTTCCGCTTGCAGAGCCTGAATTGCGCGGATACGCTGGCTGGGAGGACTGGCCTTTTCAAATTGGGCGGTTTGTGTATCGTCCAGACAGGTCACGGTAATTTGAATATGGGCCAGTTCCTTGTCCAAGATCTCTAAATACTCCGGGGCAGCGGGAAGTGCAGACTTCGTGACGATGAGATAGCTTACCCTGCACAGATTCATCTCCTGGATGGTCTGGTAGGTAGTGCGGTAGTGAAGTTCACAGGGCTGAAAACAGTCTGTCATGCCTCCAAGCCTGATGATGCTGCCGGATGGGAGACTGCGGATTTTCCGCCGGACCTTTTCAATATCTGCAACACGAGGATGCGCCGAATCCCATAATCCACGAAAATGAAGCAATGAACGGGCATAGCAGTAGTTACAGTTGTGTTGACAGCCGCAACCGTAAGTATCTAAACGGGTGTTATATTTGCATTTGTCGCCTTCATTGCCTCCAACTTGCTTAAAGAAACTCTTAAACTCGCTTTATATCACCTCTAAATTCATTGTTTGATTACTTTATTGTCGGATACATTGGACTCACCTCATATAAAATTCTAAATGGTTGCGGAGGACGGTACTGCCCCGCCGTCTGTTGGTAAAGCATCCAACCATGTTCTTTACACTACTCCGCGCAATAAAGGGAGGCGCTTCCGCACCTCCCAGAGAAAATGCCTTTTAAGCGGAATCAGCTTGTTCTTGGCGCTTGCGCTCCAAAAGCTCCCGCAGCTCCCTGCGGTCTGTGGTTATGAGATCCTTTTCCAATGGACTGGCCTTGAACTCCACCATGATATTGTTGTTATTGGTAGAGATCAGACCGCTGCCGCGCTCAAAGTGTGTGACCTCCATCGTTTCTGCGTCAGAGAGATGGAGGGTTTCCTGGACACGCTCCGCTTCGTCATCCTCCAGGTTGAGAATGATCTTAGTCTTGCTGTTGTTGATGATGCCTTTCCCGAAACGGCCTTCGTCCAGATTGAAAAAGTCGTTAAGGTCCTGGCTGGCGCAGATCGCTGATCCACCGAAGCCGCGAATCGTCTTGAAAATTTCCAAAACGAAATCACCGGCCAGCCGGGTGCCGGTGGCTCCGGCGCCGGAAAGAAGCTGCCAGCACTCGTCAATAAAAATGGCTTTTTCCTCGGTGCGGTCAGCTTTGGCGCGGTCCCAAACGAAATCAAGGGCCACGAACATCCCCACAGTCAGCAAATCACCAGTAAGCGAGGAAATATCCAGTACGGTGTACTTATTATCCAGCCGCACATTGGTCTGCTTGTTAAAGGTACTGGCGGAGCCATTCACCAGACGGTTGAGGATATGGGCCATGCGAGTGGTTTCCGGGGCGGCCTTCAAAATCTCATACAAGTCGCCCAGCACCGGCATCTCCCGGTAGCAGCCCGGATTGGCCGGGTCTTCCAATGAGGCGTTGTCATGGGTGATACCTTTGGAATTGTAGGTGCGGATCAGAGCCTCATCCAACAGCTGTCGTTCCTCGTGAGACATATCAGGGATCAACAGACTGAAGAATATGTGGAGTTGCTGGATTTTGGCGGCCAGTTCGGAGAGCTGGATTCCCGGTCCGTCCAGAAGCTCGCTGACAGACCGATCCACCTTGCGGATCTCCATCACATTGATGCAGTGCGGGCTGGCCGGGGAAATCTGGATAAACTCCCCGCCTACATTGGCACAGGCACGGTGGAATTCGTGCCCTTTCAGCGGCGCAATGATGAAAACGGGAATGTTTTTCCGCCTCATTCTTAACGCCATGAGCTGCATCGTAAAGGTCTTGCCTGCGCCGCTGGTACCCAGGATCGCCATATTGGCGTTCTTGTAAATCGCAGAGTTGAAAATATCCACGATGATGAGGGAACTGTTATATTTGTTGACCCCCAGAAGGATTCCGTTGTCGTCGCACATCTCAAACGAAGTGAACGGATAGCAGCTGGCCGCGCCTCCAGTCAACAGGTTGCGCTTACCACGCTCGAACAGTCCCTTTTCCATGGAAACCAGCGGGAGGGCAGAACAAAATGCCTGCTCCTCCCGAAAATGGCAGGTGCAGACATCCATATCCTGCGAAAGCAGGAGCTTTTTTATTTCGCTGGCCTTCCACTCCAGATCCTCCACAGAAGGGGCGGTCACAGTAATCAACAGGTTGAGATAATAGAAATCCTCATTGTTCGCAAGCCCCTCCTTCAGAAAATAGCCGCTCCGAATAGCGCCGTCTATATCATCGAAGTCCGTGTTCGTGTCGCTGGCATCCTTGATTTTTGACCGGTTGATGCGGAGCTGCTGGCCGACCCGCTGAATAATGCGCTCTTTGGGTTGACGCGAAAGAAACATATCGAGGTCAATACCATCACCGGCATTGACGATTAAACTCAGCCAGCCCGCGGGCACCTGGGTTTTGTAACCATCTGATGGGACGAGCAAATAGGTATAGTACAGCCCGTCTATACAGAGATACCGTCCATGGGTGAAGTCGATGCTTTTGGGAGCAGCAAATTCAGCCGCCGGGATGCGGTCAATCTCACCCTCCCGCCCCTTGTCGAGATACTGCGTCACAACTTCCTGCACCCGCACCGACAGAGGCTTGACCGCACTTTCATTTCGGCACAATAAATTATAGAAAACATCTACGGTAAATTCGTCCTCGTTTTCGTGGACAACGACCTCGTTGCCGCATTGACGCAGGTAATTGGATGCCGTGTGGACAGCACTTTGGAGAGATTGAATTGCCTCATCTTCCTGTTCGGAGCGCCGTGTGTTGTTCCAAGGCTCATACTCAAAAATCAAAAAGAAGCGTCGTGTAACCGCCTCATGGGAGCCGACCTGTTGAACAAAATCCAAATAGTCCTCTTGCATCAAGCGGCACTGTTCATTGTCCTCCTGCGCCATTTCACGGCGTACTGTGTCCAGGTGGCGGTTGATGTCGGCACGCCGGGTAAGCACTTTGATCTGCAATTTAACAGGACTGATTTTTAGGTATGAGACGAAAGAGTAGATAATATTTCTCTGTTCCCGTGCGCTCCGCAGCATGAAGTTGATGGGGACCACCTCAACCACCTTGACAAATCGGTGGTCTTTCGTGTAGATAATGCCGTTGGCGATCTTCTCAATGGGCAGATAGTCTGCCACCGGATTGACGCAGGGAGGCTTATCCTCCTTGATATGGGCGGGGCGTTTAGGCATTCGCTCTTTTTCAGGCCGCTTCTTTGCTTTCTTTTTCGCCTTATTGGCCTTGACAGGCCGTTCCTTCCTGGTGTTTTTCTTGGGCCGGAGCTTTTCGCGGATCTCATATCCACGGACTTCATCAAACTCAGCTGGGAAATCTGCTTCACCAGACCGCCGGTGCTTCGACGCCTTGGGCGTTCTCTCCTTTGGAGGCTTCTGTTTGAGATGCTTGCCGACTTTTTCACAGGGCTGTTCACCGTCACCGCCGACAACGCGGCGATTCCGCAGGTATTTCAGAAAAGTGACCAGAAACTGCGATAGGCTTTCTCCTGAAATGCCAATGAGGGCAACCAATGCCACCGGGAGCGCAGTCAGGCATAAAGCAATAATGCGGGCAGTCAATCCAAATGGAAGGAACAAAAAAACCGGCGTCCCGATGGCAAATGCCAGGATGCCGGCTTCAATCACATTCCGCGCACGGAACATACCGCCAAAAAAAGTGCCTGTTTCTATAAAGTTCGGCGGTATGATATAAATATCATGGTCATTCTTGTTGCTCATGTATTACCTCGTTTCTGATGCCGGGGTGCGATACAGTCAGCCAATAATCCAGAAAGGACCGCCTGCTGCCGCACGGCGGCTTGCTTCGTTTAAGATGATGGATAAATCCCAGAGTTGTTCACTGCGCTTATAACTGGCCGGGTCTGCCACCATGATCTGACCATCCTTCACGCCGCGAAGAACGATGAAATGGCCGGATGAAGTGAAATGCCCCTCGGACATAATTGCCACAACCAGCTTGCCGTCAGCAAGAGCGTCCAGAATCCGCTGGGGCTCGGAAGTCGTGCAGCCGGATACCGGAAGCCCCCATTCCTCTGCAGCAGCGGGAATCAATGCGTGATAAGAGCCGCTGCTTTTGCACCAATAGCCATTATCATATGACCACTTTGCCATTTCCACCGGGTCCACCATATCGTCCGTGAGGGAGGAAACCACGATTGCCATGGCGGTGGGGCCGCACCCATAGCCACCAATGTTATCGGTGCCATAGGGTTGACTGGCATAGCGTTCATCCAACTGATTGTAATAAACAACCGGGGTCCCGCCGTCGGTAAAGGTCACATCTCCAAGGGAGGGGATGCTGTTGCCGGTCCATTCAACCAGATTTTGCAGAAGTCCGTCACCAAGAAACAAACTGAGGTTGGAGGCATAATCAGCGGCCAGCTCCTTTTGTTCATCGGTAAGAGCAAAGACAGTATCAGCAAGATATGACTCACCATTGTAACGGATGGTGTAAACTATCCAAGTTTCCGTAGTTGTGATTTCTTCCCCGGTTTCCGGGTCCTCAGCCGTGACCTCACGGCTTTCCTGTACGCTGGTATAGGAGTAAAGATGTTCTTTATGCTCTCGCAGGGCAGAGGCCAGGCCATCCAGTGAAATGCTCTCAAAGTCTTCATCCCGGGCAGCACAATACTGCGAGATGATGAGGTTGGCGTTGTAGACAGGGCCGGAGGAATAGGGATTTTTGATCTCCATCTGGTCAGCCCCAGAAGAAGCAAAATCCTCCTCGATGCGGGCGATCACATCATCCAGGGCCTCACCCAAGATGGCGTTGATGGTAAAAGTGATGTCATTGGCGTTTTCCACGATAGCAGTTTCGCTGTTGAGGATAGGCGTATCAGGATCAGCTGGTGAAAAGGCATTGACCAGCCCGCCAAAAATCAAGCCGGGCAGCATCAAGAGGAAAAGGACAGGCAGCAAAAGCAGAATCGCAATGATAGCAATGATTTTGCCGATGTGCTTTCGGCCGGCCCAGACGGCCCCAGCCACAGCCCCATAGTGGCCGCCGGCGGCAGCACCTTTTGCGGCTCCAGAGATGGCCTTGCCAGCTTTGATAGCGCCTTTGACCGTATGTGCGGCAGAGGTCGCAGCATCTACTGTTTCGGCGGAGCTGTTTTTTTGTTCTTCAGCCATTATAGTTTGTCCTTTCTTTTGGGAGTAGGCGGCAGTTTCTTCACGATGGATTCGTGATAGGCAATCGAGCCGTCCGGTGCCATATAGGGAGATTTTTCAACCGCATCCGCAGCATACTGCTTATACCAGGCGGTACCATCTACGGCGTGAACGGTTGTGTACTGGCCTTCCGGCGCCACATACTGGTCTGCATGATACATACCAAAAGCGATGCCTTCTGGATGTTCCGGAGTGACTTCTGTGCCGGTAATGCGGCCACCGCCGATCTCCACATTCTGATAAGTGGGAATATTCTCGGCCCCGGGCTCCAATGCCGCATGACCCATGTAGGAATGCAGAGCGTCTACAGCTTTATCCCCGGTCATAGTTCCCATCTGGGTGATACTCCCGGTAGCAACCGATCCTATGACATTGTTGGCAAAATTGCCTCCCTTGCTTACGGATGAAGCGTAGATATGTCCGCCGATGCCGCCTGCAGCACCGCCGACCAACCCGCTTAACCCGGAGGGTTTGGCATCTGGTGGCGTTGTAGCTGTTTTGACCGCATTGTTGGTAACATTCCTTTTAATCACACCAGCCAAACCGCCGCTGGCAAAACCAGCGCCGAATCCAGCGCCGCCTTTTCCGCCACCGCTTGCATTGACATGGGAGGAATGGCTGCTGCGGCCGCCCGCAAAGTGATTGCTGGCAAAGCTCTTAAATCCGCTGAATCCTCTGGCCGCAATCATAGCCTCCGCCAGCATACTGCCGCCGGTATGGCCGACATTGACGCCCAGACTCGCCATAAAAGAATCGATCTTCTGTGATACTTTAAGGAATCCGATTGCGCACATAAACCAGATCAGCACATTCCCCGAAACGGCCTCCTTGCCTACGGCGTCCACTTGTGCCTGAACTTCTTCCTCCGAAATAGCGAAAGCAGGCTGGCAGAACAGGCAGGAGAGGGCTGTGACCATCAGCGCAAGGAACAAAATTTTCTTGAGTCTTTTCAAAATGGCCCTCCTTACAAAGAGAGCGGGTTGGAGATAAACGAACCAACCATGCTCGTGAACAGGCGCAGGCACCAGGCGTTCATCAGCAGAAGAAAAATCTGACCGCCCAGCATCCGGCACCAGGATTTCCAGATGTTTGATGTTGTCTGGCTTGCCCCCATGGAAAAGGCTACTGGAGCCGTATAGACCAGCACGCCGAGCAATACATATCGCTCTGCCGCTTCCAGCAGCAACTTCAGGTAGTTCCACGCCAGAATGATGACTAATATCAGAGTGATAAGGGCCACAGCCCCATTGGCGCACACCCCGATGATGACCAGCATGACAGAGTTGAAATCTGCAAAACTGAGTGCCGGCAGCTCCGAATCCATAATCCAGTTGTACGGTGTGCCGCCGATGGTCAGGATCATGCTGACAATCTCATTGGAGAAGAACGCCAAAAGAATAAAAATGACGGATCGGATGCTCAATTTGAGCGGGTCTTCCGCTTCAATACCGGCTCCCAGGCCAAAGTTCTTGAACAGCTGCCACACCCAGTTGAGGAGAATGATACCGATGCCCAGTGCGACAAAAACGCTGTACATCGTTTCGGCTGCGGGAAAGTAGCGCAGAAATACCGCCATATCGCAGCCCAGTGCCCCCAAAACCGAGGTGGTTATCAAGTCAAGGCCCGCCATGACCTGCTCTGCAATCCATTCAACAATGCCGTCCAGAATACCCATAGGTCATGCCTCCTTTCGTCGGGTATCAATGTGATGCCGATCAACCTGCCCACTGACCACCCTCAAAGAAGGGGACGATATAGGACATGATAAAGCCCAGACTGTTTAAGATGGCCCAGGTGATAACAATTCGTTTGAGCCAAGCTCTGCTTTCATCCACCGTTTTACCAGAACGGGAGAAATTCATGAGCAGCAATGCTACCGAAGCGGTCACAATGGCCGCAATCGTGGAGATAGCGAGGATCTGCGTGTAGACATCCTGCATGATTTCTGTGGCCTTTGTCCAAACATCGGTTGCGGCAAAGGCCGGCTGGCTGAACATCAATGAGACGGTGGGACACAGAAACGCCATATAAGCGATTCTGCCAATGGAAAAACGGCGCGGAGGGCTGGTATCGCCGTTTCGCTTTTGGTGAGGAATCTTGCGTTTTTTCAATTTTCGGACCTCCAGTCCAAATGTAATATGCGGGACTCAAACAAAAGAGGAGCCCGCAGCTCTTGTAATAGATGCGGGCTCCCTCCCCAATCGGCCGATTATTAGGGCAGCAAAAAAGCACCTTGAAAAAGGTGCCGTTCACTGCCTGCATTCAGTTTTGGGTGCAAGTTTGAGCATATTCAGTTTAGCACACCAGGATTTACGGCTCAAGGGCAGGAATGCGCCAATTTCATTCCCGTATTCTGCCAATTATTTGCCCTTGGCCTTTTCATCTGGTTTTGGCGCTGGAAAGAACTGTTCCAGCATATCCAAACTGTCTTTGGAGGTGTACCCCCATAGTACGGAACTGAGTGCGTCAATGGCTTCCCTGCGCCTGCGGTAGTAAGTACGGAATGAGATGTCCCGGATATGCGGACGCAAATTCTCGATGATCTCCTCCACATTTTTGAGTTGCTGCGGGGAGAGGAAGGAGTAGTAAAGCAGCCAGTAATAGGCCTCGCCGTTCTTGTGGCGGGTACGAAGCAATTCGACTGCTGAATCCAAAAGTTTCAGCATCTTGTGGCTGCGCTCAATGCACTTGGCATGGTGTTCAATATCGCTCCCATTCAGATCGGCGCCGGCCAGATAGATGGAATCCAGAAATTCCTCGATGGATGTGCCGTATTCGATCTCAAACTTGGACCGCACATGCTGGACAGAAATCTCCAGGCTCCACACCACATCGCGGTATTTTTTCAACAGTTTCCATGTATCATGGTACAGCGGGTTTTCTGCGACATCTTTTTCAACAAATTTTTTCATGGTAAGACCTCCTTGTTCAATTCTCCGCGATGGGAGAGAGTGTAAGTTCAAAAGTGGTGACCTGTCTGTTCCCGCACAGAATAGACAGGCCAAAACAGAGCGTTGACTGTTCCCGCACGCGGGGTAGTAAATCTTCCCGGCAGTCACCCGATAAGGGATATAACTTATAGCGGGAGAGGGGGCAACCAAAGCACGAAATCCCTTGTGCCATCAGGATTTGAGCCATCTTTTGGATGATAATTTCAATGTGCGATTTTGAAACGCTATTGAGTTCGTTTGAAACGATAACCTCATGCTCTATACTTGGTGTGTTTTGGCTGGAGCCTGATTCATCGGGGAGTTCCAAACGGATGTTGAGCGTCATAGCGACCTCCTCTTTGTCCACCATAACATCCGATATTTCAAACATGGTGGACAGGTAATTTTTCAAATAGACCACGCTGCCGTGTCGGCCCGGGAAGGACATAAGGGAGATATAGTCCAGCGCGGCCAGCTTTTTGAGGACGCGGCCGACTGTCGCCCGGGACAACCCCCAGCGGACAGCCAGTTCAGTGTAGGCAACAAGAGGATTGCCGGTGCCGTTGCGGAAATAGACTACTGGCCCCAGGTCTGACCCCTGTACCTGATTATCGTTGTAGACGGCTGAAACCCAGAGGTCCAGAATAATATCCATTTCGGAGCATCGGCTTGTGCTGATGAGATCTGTGACAACGGAAACGGGTAGAAAGAAAAAGCCGGTATCCTTTTGGCAGGGAGCATTATATTCAAGCACCGTGTTATGCCGCGCCCAGTCGCAAATTTTATAGCGGATCACATTGCCGCGATCCAGTGTCTGAAAAGTGATAAAGTGCTGTTTCTGCAGTTGTTCCAGCACTGTCAACGCCTGGCATTGAAACCGTGTGCGAAACCATTGGGACACTTCCTTGAGTGTGCAGACCCATTCGCCCGGATAGATGGTATAGCTAATACCATCTATCCGGCGGTATGAAGTGCGGAAGTTTGCGTAGCTGCAAAGCACGGTAAAATAAAAAAGACCAGAGCCTCCGCTTGCGCGAATGCTCCGGTCTGCCATCAGCCGATGGACGAATTGCCGATAAATCCGGCATCGTGGGTAATCCACGACCTGTTTGATTTGCAATTGATATTCTGGCATGGTGTACTCCTTTTTATATATAAGGTATGAAATTCGGTATCAGGGTTAAAAAATCGTTGACTTGAACATCTACAAAGCTTATGCTATACTTGTTTCTGTATGGATCTGCTTGAAATAATATGTAGAGTTTATACAGACCTTATTACAGCCGAGCAATTTTATATTGTGGTCGCTTGTAGGCCGATGAAGCCTATTGCTGTGCCAATTTCAAGCCGATTTTGTGCCAATACAACTTTCTACAACTTTTCTACAACTTTTGCCTCAAACCAGACGGCACAGGAGGACATCCTATGGAATCCAAAAAGTTAGAAAAACCATGTGAGAATGCCACTTTTCAAGCTCTGCAAGGCGTGATGAAACCGGATGAAGAGACCGGAGGGGTGTTCCCCACGATGAAGAGCATGGGAGCTGCAAAGAACGAAGCTAACAACGCTGCACAGTCTGCTACAGTTGAAAAAACAGTGGAAAAAGCAATCGCTGAAGTGAAAGAAACCTATGATTTCTCTAACGTAGAAGTGGAACCATTATTCAAAGATATGGTTGATTTTGACACATTCAGCAAGTCTGATTTCAGAGCTGTAAAGGTGAAAGAATGTGAAGCAGTTCCGAAGTCTAAGAAGCTTTTGAAATTCGTTCTGGATGACGGAAGTGGAGAAGATCGCGTGATTTTAAGCGGTATTCACGATTATTACGAGCCGGAAGAACTGGTTGGAAAGACATTACTTGCAATCACAAATCTTCCGCCACGTAAGATGATGGGAATTGATTCCTGCGGTATGATCATTTCTGCTACACACCTTGTAGAAGGAAGAGAAGGGCTCAATGTTTTGATCCTTGATGACAAGATTCCGGCAGGAGCGAAGTTGTACTAATAGAGTAAAAAATCTTCACGATTTGACAACAAAAATTTTCTTTGACAACAATTTGACAACAAATTTGTATTCCAACATGAATCATCATGAAGAATGGTGATAAGTTGTCAGTAAAACTACTCCAACAATATGGATTGTTGAGGGCACTTTTTGAAAGAAAAATCTTTCAGAGAGTGCCCTTTTTTATTCATTAACAATGTCCGCTGTGGTTGAGTAAAGTTGAAAGGAGAAACAGATTTGAAAACAGAAAATATGTACTATAACCAACAGAAACGTTCAGAGGTAAAAGAAGAAGTTCGTAGACTTAGAAGAAAATTTCTTCGTTATCAACAAGCGGAAATCGTGTATAGTCTGTCGCACAAAAAGTTGATGGAACTTGCAAATGATGCAGGAGCAATTTATAGAATGGATGGAATTGTTTTGATAAACAGAGAAATTTTTGATGAATATCTCGAACAATTTCATGAAAAATAAGATGACAATGTTTCAGAGGAGGAAATCATTTGAGATGCATGGAAAAGTGTGGATGTTTTCTGATCTTATTGATGATGAAGATATGGAATTTATGCAGCATGAATTTATAAGTTATAAACAAGCTATGGATTATTACAATCTTGGGTATAAGCCAATCGTAAGATTATCTCATAAGGCAGGAGCAGTTTATAAGATTGGAAAAAAAGTTCTAATTAAGCGGAGTACATTTGAAAAATATTTACGGGAAAATATCAGAAGGGAGAAAGAAGAATGGGAAAAGTTATTTCAATAGCGAATCAGAAAGGCGGAGTCGCAAAAAGTACAACGACCTTAAATCTTGGAGTTGGACTAGCAAGACAGGGAAAGAAAGTGTTATTGATCGATGCGGATCCACAAGGAAGTTTGACAGCTAGTCTTGGATATGTGGAACCGGATGATATTGGAACCACTCTTGCAACCATTATGATGAATATTATCAATGATGAGGAAATTGTGGAGGAAGAAGGCATTTTACATCATGAGGAACAAGTGGATCTCCTACCGGCAAATATTGAGTTATCAGCCTTGGAGGTAACTATGAGTAATGTAATGAGCAGGGAGCTGATCATGAAGGAATATATTGATACGATGCAATCACGATACGATTATATTTTAATTGATTGTATGCCAAGTTTAGGGATGATGACCATCAATGCATTAGTAGCTTCTGATACGGTTCTGATACCTGTACAAGCTGCATATTTGCCAGTTAAAGGGCTTCAACAGTTGATCAAAACTATTTCTATGGTAAAAAAGAGATTGAACCGAAAACTGACGATACAGGGTATCCTTTTGACAATGGTAGATTTCCGTACAAATTATGCAAAGGATATTGCATCAAGAGTAAGAGAAACTTATGGACCTAAGATTGATATTTTTGAAAATGTGATTCCGTTATCTGTAAAAGTAGCTGAGGCAAGTGCAGAGGGGAAAAGTATTTATCTGCATTGCCCGAATGGAAAGGTATCTATAGCATATGAAAATCTGACACAGGAGGTTTTAGAAAATGAAAAATAGGAGCGGAGAAAAAATCAAATTGACAAGCATTGATGAATTGTTGGGAGTAGTCAATGAAGAATCTGCAATGGAAATAGAGATTAGCAGAATCCATGCATTTAAAAATCATCCTTTCAAAGTATTGGATGATGAAAAGATGGCAGATTTGGTAGAGAGTGTAAAGGTCAACGGGGTACTGACACCAGTTTTATTAAGATTTGATGGTGAAGATGGATATGAAATGATATCTGGTCATCGAAGGATGCATGCGGCAACTATAGTTGGATTGGAACTATTCCTGCAATCGTGAGAGAACTGTCAGATGATGATGCAGTGATCGCTATGGTAGACGCGAATATTCAACGAGAAGAGTTACTTCCGAGTGAAAAAGCATTTGCTTATAGAATGAAATTAGAAGCAATGAAGAGACAAGGGGTAAGAAACGATTTAACTTTGTGCCAAAATGGCACGAAGTATCGTATTGATGTAGCTATAGCAGAACAGGTAGGGGAGAGTGCCCGTAATGTTCAGCGGTATATTCGCCTTACAGAATTGATCCCAGAATTGTTGGATATGGTGGATGCAAAGAAATTGAATTTTACCATTGCTGTTGATATTTCTTATATCGATAAGGAAATGCAAAAATGGATTTATGAGTATATCCGGGATACAGGATTCATAAAACCGAAGCAGATTACAACTTTGAGAAAACAGTTGGAAGAAGGAGCGGTGAACCAGGGATTTATGATTTCGATTTTCAATAGCTGCATAGTAGTAAAAGCGTCGGAACGAAAAGTAGTGTTATCCGGAAAGAAGCTTACAAAATATTTTCCGGAAGATTATTCAGAAATGGATATGGAAAAAGTGATTGAAACATTGTTAGAACAATGGAAAAAAAGGGCAGGAATAAGGGATGTCAAAATAAGGCATCCCTAAGAAAAAAGAGATACAGAAGTTTAAAAAGAGGACTTCTTTGGGCGAAAGGAAAGGAGGAAGATACATGGATAAAAAGATGAATTTTAAATATTTTTATGGAACAGAATCAGATCAATTTAGCTTTTACAGAATACCAAAAGCATTATTTACTAATGATTGTTTTAAAGAGCTTTCTAGTGATGCAAAAATTTTATACGGACTGATGTTGGACAGAATGTCTTTATCTATTAAAAATCAGTGGTTTGATGAAAAAAATCGTGCATATATCTATTTTTCAATCGAGGATATTATGGAATTATTAAATTGTGGTAGAAATAAGGCGGTAAAATCCCTTCAGGAACTGGATGACGAGAAAGGAATTGGTCTGATTGAAAAACGAAGACAGGGATTTGGAAAGGTAACGATCATCTATGTGAAATCATTTATACAGGAGGGATATGAGGAAAAGAAAACGGAAGAAACAGAGGTAGTGAAGTTTGCAAATCAAACTTCTGTAGAGAAAGACGATACAGGTGAAGTTTTTTATAAAACAAACTTCTAGAAGTCCTGAAAATAAACTTCAAGAAGTTTACATTTCAAACTCTAATAATACTGATATTAACAATACTGATCTTAGTGAGAATAAATCGAATCATATTACATCTGCAGATGAGAGTGGATCCGATGTGGATGAGATAGAAACACTTTATGCATATTAATCTTTGGTCAAAGAAAACATAGACTATGAGGCTTTGATAGTGAGCCATCCACATGATCAAAGTCAGATTGATGAAATTGTGGACTTGCTCGTGGAAACCATTATGTGTAAGAGTGATAAGGTTTTGATTGCAAGCAATTGGTATTCAGGAGCGTTGGTAAGAGGGAAATTTATGAAATTAGATTATTCACATGTGGAATATGTGTTGTATTGTCTGGAGGGAAACACGAGTAAAATCAAAAATATCAAGAAATATTTGCTGGCTGCGTTGTTTAATGCACCTTCAACGATCAACGGATATTATAGGGCAGAAGTAAATCATGATATGCCATGGCTGGCAAGATAAGGAGAATGAGTATGTGTATTTTTAAAATAGCAGGAAAAGTATTATTGATTCCATTGTAGTTTATCATTTCAATCTTAGGTGTTGGAGTGAAAGTTCTGGTACATATGGTATCAATTGCGAAAAAGATATTGGGGTTGGGAATTATTGGGTTGCTTATAGGAACTGTGATCTGTTATCAAGACTGGTTACAGGCAGCATTTTTAATCTGTATGGGTGGCGTTCTGCTTTTTATTTTATTTGTCGGAGTATTTATGGATACGGTAGTTGATTTAGTTAGAGAAAAAATAAGTACATTGATTTTAGATTAAGAAAAGATGATAGTTGAAATAGCCATAGTGATTACAGATAAAATTAGGAAGCTGTAGCTTCACGATTTACTAATTGCTAAAGTACAGTCCCTTCTGGTTTTCAAGGAAAGTAAGTTTGTGTAGAAAGCAATCAGATGGGTGGAAAAGTATGTGTCAGAAAGATACTCCAATCTGGGAAACTCTCTGAAATCAAAAGACAAAAGCCTCATGACCATGAAGGAAATGTATTATAATCAGATATGTGAATCGACTTTTTGATATGATTGAGAAAGGGCGCCTGGAAAAAGAACAGGTAATGCATGGATAAGGGATAGTACCTTGGTGGTTGAGACGGACTACCAAGGTGTTTTTTATTTTTTAGTGCGATTTTCTATTTATATGAGGTAAAAAAGACGCAAAAACAGAATTTTTCAAAGTGGAATCCTTGATGTATCAGTTTCTGAAAGGTATAATAGAAACAGTTAATTAGTTATGTAGATGCTTATTCGAGGTGACAATATGGAGTTAAGTTATAACAATCTTTGGAAAACACTTATCGATAAAAAAATGAAAAAAGGTACATTATGCCAAGAAGCAGAAATCAGTACTAGTACAATATCAAAAATGAAAAGAAATGAGCCAGTCTCATTGGCAATAATATTGAAAATATGTGAAGCATTAGATTGTAATATTGATGATGTAGTTATAATTGAGTCTTCTGATCAGAGGGGTGCGTAATGGGAAATTGTAGACTTGTAGATGAACTGAATAGATTAAGGAAGTCCTCAAGTGATTCTATTGATGGAATAGGTGCTTTTGATGATTTTAAAAAATACATGCACGTTTCAAGAAGTGCTGAAGAAGACTTGATTGAAATATTGCATAAAATTGAAGCTTCTGGTAGAAAAAGTCTTGTTTTGCTTTGTGGTAGTGCAGGTGATGGGAAGTCTCATCTTTTATCGTATTTAAAAAATAATTTAAGACTTTTAGATAACTATGTCATATACAATGACGCAACTGAAAGCAGTGCGCCTTCTAAAACTGCTATTGAAACATTGAACGAATCATTGCAAGGGTTTTCTGATGAGAACTTAGAGCGGCCAGGAGAGAATTTTATATTGGCTATTAATCTTGGTGTTTTAAGTAATTTTGTTGAATCTACTTATGGAGATTCATTCAAGCAGTTACATAAATACGTTATAAATAGTAATATTTTAACTAACCAGTTAAATGAAAAAGGTTATGAAGAGAATAGTGCCTTTCAGCATGCGAGTTTCTCTGACTATCATATGTATAATCTTACAGCGCGGGGAGTTAAGCCAGAATATTTAGAGCATATATTAGAAAAAGTGTTCCAGATGGATCTCGATAATCCGTTCTACAATGTTTATAACAATAATTGTAAAGAATGTCCTCTTTCAGAAAAGTGTCCGGTTAAACATAATTTTGAATTTCTTGCCAATGAAAAAAACAGAAATTATGTTGCTAACGCTCTTGTTGAGGTGACAATAAAAGACAAGGAAATCCTTACTACTCGTGAGATTTTAAATTATATTTATGATATTATTGTTGCTCAAAATTTCAACTATAAGAAAATGGCTCAATCTTTGACTAATGAAGTATCATTTTTAAAAGAATATATTAGCGATATTACTCCATCGTTAATGTATGAATATACTGATAAATCTGTGCTATTAAATCAGTTACAAAAATATGATCCGTTATTGGTACGTTCTGAACAAGCTGATGAAGATGCTATTTCCTACTATGTTTCATCAGATGTATCGAAAGAAGTGGTATCTGTGATTGATAAGGAAGCTTATTCCAAAGTTTTGTGCCAGTCATCTGCTATTGAAAAAATTAATAGTGATAAAGTTTTGAAAGCACAGCTTTTCAATGTATTGGAGCGGTTGAAGAAAATTAAGGGCGATATAATACAGGATAATGCATATACGTCATTTTTAAGTACGTTGTATTATTTTAATACAGGAACAACAAAAAAATATGGAGATTTCTATGGTCTTGTTGAAGAGGCTGTTATTCAATGGTGTGGTAATGAAGATCGAGATAATGTTTGTTTTGATGATTGTCATGAAGGAATTGCATTATATGAGCATATTGAATTCGAACCATATTTAGATATTCCGTCAAATGTGAAGAAGGATGAGGAACTTCAACGTTTCTTACCTTTTATTACTGTGAAATATGAAAACAAAAAAACTGGAGAAATCATACCTTTAGATATCGATTATTCTTTGTATGAATTAATATATAAACTTGCTGCAGGGTATATTCAAACCGCTGAAGATAGAAATAATCATGCTGATTTTATAAGTTTTATTTACAAGATATTAAGAACTGGTTCAGCAGATAAAGAAGTTTCTCTGGTGACTGATGATAACAGAAAGGCAATTATTGAGAAGACAAAATTTGGAGTCTATAAATTTAAGGTGGTGAGATGATGGAATATCAATTTGATTATGCAACATTTTGCAAAACATTTAATGTAAAAGATGACAAAGCAATTGATTCCTTGCGTCTTACACATACACAAGATATCAACTTTAAATTATTTCCATATAAGGCTAGTGGAAAGGCACAAGCTCCAATTATTACAGAATTAGAAGAGGTTGTAAGCGATTTCTTTAGAAAATCATTAAAATTAGAAACTGAGCCAGTAAAATACGAATCTTTATGTAATGACATTATTGCTGAAATGGATATTGCAGATGAAGATATTGAAATTTTTAAAGAAATGATACATTCCCTATTTTTTGAAGGGGATGATTTTGTAGCAAAAAACTTAGGACTTTATCCATATCAAACGAAAGTGAATAATAAAAGTGCTGATCGACTTGCAGGTTTTTTGCTTGATGTTTTTGGATTGAATGGAAATGATTGTAATATTATTGAAGAGGCTATGAAAAACCATCCGTATAATGTTGTTGAAAAAGTAGTTGTTGATGCAATACAAGCTTTAAAAACAGGAACAGCAGGAAATAGCAAGTCCTATTTTCCAATTATACTTGATGTTCAGGAAAAATTTAAGAAAGATTTTCATTTCATGCTAAATACAGGGATGACTTCATTAGATGATTTATCTAATCTTTTAGCTGTTTATTATTTTTACTATATGTCGCAAGCCTGTGTGACATTAGATAATTTTGGATCAGGGAGAAGAAACTCTCCAGTACAGTTATACTATGCTTTAGATTGGGAAAAAGTAAGCAAAAATAGGAAATGCTGTCTAGAAGGTTGGGAAAGAATTCAGTTAAGTGCGAATCATATGTTTAGCCATGCACTGACATTAGAAATATTAAACCAACATATGCTCTCAGATGTGATGTTAGATTATATTTCATTACAAGAATATGTTACAGAGCATCCAGATCAGGACGAAGTTATCGCAAGTGAAATCGAAAAGGCTGAAAAGGCATATACATCTTGTGTAGGGGATTATAAAAAGTTTGAACAAATTCCATATGCTTCGGGAGGAACAAAAACCGATATTGCTATCCGCCATTTATACAAATGTGTAGAAGAACAATTCTTGAATACGGATCGGAAAAGAGCAAATCAATTTTACAACGAAAAATTTACTGAGTTTTGTAAAACAAGGTGGGTAAAAAACAGAAGAAAATCCGGATTAGTTTTGAATCTTACAGAGAGAGATATTATTTTTTTGACAAAAATCTCTATTAAAGATAAAGATAAAATCCGTCTGATTGATTTGTACAAGGAGTATGAATACAGAGGTATTTTTCTTGATAACACATCAAAAGAGTATCTACAAGAGTTTTTTACTAAACTGAACCTTATTGACAAAAAGAGTGATAGTGGAGATGCACAGTATGTTAAAAGAATTTTATGATTTTATTGCAAAGAGAATAAACCGCTATTTCTTAGAGCTGTCAGCTGAAGGAGCATTGCAAAAAGGGGAAAGTTTTTGCCTTAAATTAGATGATCCTGATACTGTTCAAGCGGTGTCTGACGCAATAAAAGAATTAGCAACAAGAGAAAATAATTGTGGAGAATATGAATATCAATGTATGGATGGTTCTGTATACAGAACTTTTACATTACAGGTTATTGATAATGAGATAATAATTGCGGCACAAATCAATGATATGACAAATGACTTTCTTTGTGCGACTCTGAGAAACGCAGCAAATGTTGCAGGTAAACCACTTTTGATGATTTCTTCAAATCTTATTGATAGTGCTAAAAGTGGTTCTATAGATATGGCGGCAAATGGTATGCCGTTCTATGCGGATAATTTGATGACAGAGATAAGAAAAATGGCTGAGGAAAGCACTCAGTTATCAACTCTCGAAAAAAGAATTCTTGACTTTGAATTAAAGAGAAGAGATAGTGATGTTTTTAGTGACAAGGCTTCTTTGTATGAATATAGAGATCTGCTTTCAATTATGAGTAGTGGAAGTATTGAAAAAGAAAATTATCCTGGATTTAGACTGTTTTCAGTAGACGGAAAAAAGGATTATCAGAATGAAGGAAAGGCTCAAATTGATAAGAAAATCAAAGAAAATCACGAACTTTTTGAAAAGATTGATCGAAGCATTCGTTTTGGAAATGTAGAGTCTGACTTAGCAGAAGATTTTGATGAAGGATTTTTGGTTCGAATTGAAAAAAATCGCAAAGATGATCCTGAACATTGGAGCATTCTTTTTACCTACGCTGAAATGATTGCTGCTATGGAAAAGAAACAGGCAAAAAAAGACAATCCTCTTAATATTGATTTGAAGGATATTTCTATTTATGGTGATATGCCATTGAATGTACTTCCGATCGATGAAAAAGTTCTCGTTCGAAACGAAGGTTCTATGAAAACAAAAAAAAGAACTAGAAGTATGATGGTTTTCAATGCAGATAAGTATCCAGAAATACATATGAGAATAGAGTGTAATGCTCGAATTATGAATAATGATATTTCAGCGGATGATACTTCATATATCCGTGATGGTAAAAGCTTAATCTTTTGTTTTACAAGAGAAGGTGTTTCATTCCATAAGATAGAGATTAAGGATGCTGTAAATAACATTACGTATGTATTTAAATTGTGTATTATTGATGTTTCGCCTGGGTACTTAAGTGGTATTAAACGAAATTTTGTTATCGATTATAAAAAGAGAAAAAAGAACTGTAAGGTAAAATTAGTTGGTATTGGAACAGACCTTGTATTTAATTCTAAAGGTGCTGCTAATGTCTCTGAAAAACTAAATGATAATACGCAGTATAAATGCAAATATGATGAACGTTTACATTTATATACAACAGAAGAAGAACTATCTGATTTCGGAAGCGGAATTTATATTGAAATTAATTTTTCTGGTATTGTACTTCCACTTATACTCTTCCCGGATGAGGTGAAAAGTGTTGAAATGGTTGGACGTAAAATTCTTCGAGAAAAGTTTTCTATGGAGAAAAGTTTTGAAATCGAAGAAGATGGAGATCATTTCTATAGGGGATCTCAGGAATATCATGCTAAGACAAATTTATTAAAGGAATTACGAATCGAAAAAAGAATTATACATGAGAAAATTCTCCATGGAAAATGTAAACAAATACATGGAACAGAGGATTTGGAAATTGATGCGGAAGAATTGGTGTTACCTCTTTCTTTAAAGCAAGCATACTATGATTTGCTTCAATCTTATAAAAAAAGTAATACAATTCCTACCTTGGCATATATGTCCGGAGATTTAAAAGTAGCTGCAGAAAACTTTTTGAAGGAATTTAACTTGCTATATGAATTGCTTGAAGATGGTAGTTATTTGAGTCCAGAGCAAGAAAATGGTCTGTTATTGGGGACACTTTTCGTTGGAAGAAACGATGAGGAATTGTTGCTCACACCATTTCATCCGTTAAATCTTGCTTACCAGCTTCAATTATGCAAGGAAACGAAATTTGAGAATGCTACAGATATTGTGATTGATCGTCTTAATTCGATTTATCTGTTGCCTTATACAAAACACAACAAGAAAATCTATAAGGTATCAGACCAAATGTACTCTATGGAATGGAAATATTATGCTCCGGTAGAGAACAGAAAATATCGTGGTAGCAGAAGGTATGTTCCTAAATTAATTGAAGAGAAAATTACAGAATTCATTTCTCATTTTAAGTATATTTTCTCTGATATTAATAACATAACAATACGTGTCAATCTCATAAATATGGGAGACTGTAGCGATGTGTTTAATGGTATTGCACAGTATTTTATTCATGCCATCGGAAAGACTCCAGATGTTGATCGGCTCATGAAATTTGAGTTGCACATATATTCTGACGGAAGAAAGGCAAATGTATTCGAAAATATAAAAGAATATTCTCGATTAAAGGCTTATTTAACAGCTTCGAAGCTCTCTTTTGCTAATGGTGTGGCTATGAACAGTTTAGAGGGTGTTCTCTCTAAAAATATCGAATGTTATTTCCATAAAGATACTGGAAAGCAATACGAATATGCCCACATTTCATTTTATGAAATGGAATCTGAAATTACATCAGAATCTGCTACGATGGATCAAATTGAAACAGGTATTTCTCTGGGAGGTATTGTTTCTGGAGTTCCATCTAGTAAGTACGGACAAAAGTATAGAACTGGATTCGGTACGAAATATGCAAAAAAAACACCAGTGATAGAACTTGCTACAAAGTATAATTCACTTGTCCAAGTGGGAAACACCGGAAATCCTTACCATTCGGGAACGAGCATTTCTACTCAGATAGATAAATTGGCTGAAGATAAAATGGAGTATATATACAATGCATCCAACTGGGTTGTTTTTGTTGATCCTAAAGTAGACCTTGATTTCTTTAGCGAAAAAGAAGCCAATAGCGAGTTACTAATTATCCACTATAGTGATCAATATACTTCAAGCAGTGGATATGACGCTATTACGGTAACTCATAAGTCAAAGCAATACTCTAAAGTTATTCAGGAATATCTAAAAGAAAGGGGAATTTCTGCGGAATTAGAGGACGTTGCAAAAATAATAAATTTATTTAATGCAATAAATGGTGACTGGTTGCTACGGCTGGTATCATCTAAAAAGTTGATTGGTGCAAATAAGGAATCTACATTCTCACGTGAAAAAATAAGTATTGTTGCAGCAATTAAGTTCATGCTTGCCTTTTTGAGACATCCGGATATTGTTTGGATTCCTATATCTTTGGAAGAAATGTTGCGTGTTTCTGGTGGAGCTGGATTATCTAGCGCTGACGGCATATTATCTTACAAGAATCTTGGCTTTGAGAAGGGACCAACAAGTGATGATTTGCTTTTTATTGGTTTAAATCATGTATCCGATCAAATAAAGATTTATCTGTATCCGACTGAAGTCAAAACAGGTATAAATGCCAATGATGTTATTAAAAAAGCTTTTCAACAAGTATCAGCTACTGCAACAGGTTTGCAAGAAGCGATGAATCCGGAAGAAGATATAACTAATACTATTATGTATAAGGTTAATAGAAATTTTTTAATGCAACTTTTAGTAACAAGTTGCAAAAAAATGAAAGTGTATCATGTTGACGATTCCCAGAATTGGGAAATAATTTTGGACAAATTCAGACTAGCTCTTTTAAATGAGGAGTATATTATTTCCACAGATATTCAAGAAATATTAGGACGTGGTTCAGTCTTGTCCTTCCGGCAATCATTGGCTTCAAGAAAAACATCTTTTAAAGAAGACACGATTAACTTTATTGAGATGCCGGAAAAAGATGAGTTTGACCTTATTTTGAGTAGTGTTGATGAAATACATGCGGATATTCAAAATGCAAAAAATAATGATCTTCTATTATTTAAAGAATGTAAAGTTGAGAACTTAACTGGAGACATCACTGAAATAATTTCTACAGAATTCGAAGAATCAGAAGAGGTAAATGAAGCAGACTCAGATAATAATGATAATAATCAGAAAAGTTGTGTAAAAAATGATTCGGGGGATAATGAAAAAAATCAGAAAACTGTTGAAAACAGTGATATCACAGAGATTAAATCTGAGGGTATGAAGATTTTGTTTGGATTGGACCAACAAGACGGTTCAGATATAATTTGGGAACCTAATAATACCGATATTCTTTTTCATACCAATACTGGTATCATTGGAACTATGGGGACTGGTAAAACACAGTTTACAAAGTCCTTGATTACTCAGTTGTATTTGCAACGCAATAATAATATTGCTGAAGACAATTTAGGAATATTAATTTTTGATTATAAGGGAGATTACAATGAGAGTAAACGTGATTTTGTAGATGTGACAAATGCAACTATCTTAAAACCCTACCAATTGCCTTTTAATCCTTTAGCTTTGACAAAGTCAAAAGTATTCAAGCCTCTGTTGCCAATACATACAGCTAATGCTTTTAAAGATACTATTTCGAAAGTGTATGGATTAGGACCGAAGCAACAAGATACATTATTTCAGTGTATTATTGAAACTTATGGTATGTGTGGAATACAAGCAGCTAATCCTTCAAGTTGGGATAATGAAGCTCCAACATTTGAACAGGTATATCAAAGATATGCAAATGATGAAGAAATAAAAAAGAATGATTCACTTGCAGCGGCTATGAATAAACTACATCAATTTCAAGTGTTTGAAAATAATCCTAATCAAACAAAACCGTTATTCGAAATATTAAATGGAGTAGTGGTAATTGATTTGTCAGGATATGATTCGGATATACAAAGTTTAATTGTTGCTATCACACTGGATTTGTTCTATGCTCAGATGCAGGTGGCTGGTTCAAGTAAATTAGATGGAAAATATAGGCAGTTAACAAAACTTATATTGGTTGATGAGGCGGACAATTTTATGTCTGAAGGATTTTCATCGTTAAAGAAAATATTGAAAGAAGGTCGTGAATTTGGTGTAGGCACAATTCTATCTACTCAATTCTTAAAACATTTTGGATCTGGTGATGATGATTATGCTAAATATATTTTAACATGGATCGTTCATAATGTTGCTGATTTAAAAACTAGTGATGTAGATTTCGTTTTCAAAACAGAGAGTAAAAGTATTGAAAGCCAGAGGTTGTTTAGTGATATTAAGCAATTAGAAAAACACCATAGTATTGTCAAAATCAGTTCTGAAAAGCCAAAATATATCAGAGATCGTGCTTTTTGGGAATTATATAACGAGTTGAAATCAAATTGACGCAAAAAGTTCAAAGTGATATACTTAAGTATACTACTTAAGTATATCATTTTTTCTTGGAGGTCAAGATGGATTTTGCATATAAATTTCCTGTTGTAAGGGGAATCCAAGCAGGACGAGAATATTACATAGCCATGATCCCTATGCGAATGCTAGGAAAGTTATTTCCGAACGAGGATGAATTTGTTTTACCGGAATATCGTGCACAAAGAAAACTTAATGAAAGCCGAATTCCTGTAATTAGTCAATATATTACAGAAAATAGAGATTCATATGTTTTTTCTGCCCTAGCTGCTTCAATTGATGGTGATTTCAAATTTTTATCAAGCAATGATAGCTCTGATATTGGAATATTGGAAGTATCAATGGATGCACGTTTTTTAATAAATGATGGACAACATAGAAAAGCTGCTATACTTGATGCAATTAATGAGGAACCTGATTTAGGTAATGAAACAATTTCTGTAGTACTGTATGAAGATTCGGGGCTTTCACGTAGTCAACAAATTTTTACTGATTTAAACAAACATGCTGTGAAGACATCGAATTCAATTGCAGAGTTGTATGATTCAAGAGATGATATTGCAGTTATTACAAGGAGTGTTGTTTCAAAGGTTCCTTTTTTAAATGAATATACAGATAAAGAAAAAGATAATTTGGGAAAATATTCATCTAATTTATTTACATTAAATACTTTTTATAGTTCTATCAAGAGAACAATAAAAGGAAATATTCCGAATGATGCGATACAGACTTTTCTATGTAAGTATTGGAATTGTGTTGCATCAAATATTATCCAATGGAATGAGCTGAACAAGAAAGAAATATCAAAAGTAGATTTACGAGAAAACTATATCGTAACTCAAGGGGTTGTTATACAGGCCATAGGTCAAGTTGGGGCATATTTCATAAATAATTCTGAAACAGATATGTATAAAATTTTAAAAGGATTAAGAATTATAGATTGGAGAAGAAGTGCTACTAGTTGGAAAAATAGAGTAATACGTGCAGATGGTAAAATTCTGACAAGTAATAAAGCTATCCTTCTTGCTTCTAATCAAATAAAAAAAGAACTAGGTATCCCACTTCTGCCAGACGAAGAACTGAAAGAGAAGCGATATCTCGAAAGTTTAACTATTTAGGAGACAAAATAATGGCAGATAATAATATAAGTTGTGAATTAAACAAAAAAGGACCAACCATCACAAAGGAAACTATTGAAGGATTAAAGGACACGGTCAGAAATCTGTATTTAGCTGATGATATTCCTTGGGTTATTGGATATTCGGGAGGTAAAGATAGTACTGCTACATTGCAGTTAGTATGGTTGGCCATTGAGGAATTGCCAGCAGAACAATTAAAAAATGCAAAAAAGATTCATGTTATAAATACTGATACTATGGTTGAATCTCCTGTTATTTCTAAGTGGGTTCAGGATTCACTTGAAATTATGAATATTCGAGCTGAACAATCAGGCCTTCCTTTTGTGACTCATAGATTGACACCAGAAACAGATAATACCTTTTGGGTAAACCTTTTGGGAAGAGGTTATCCTTTCCCACGAAAAAAACTTCGCTGGTGCACAGATAGATTAAAAATTCAACCTGTAAATAAATTTGTTAAAGAACAAATTGCTGAACACGGAGAAATTATTTTAGTTATTGGTACACGGAAGGCAGAAAGCGCGCGAAGAGCAAAAACAATGGCTTATTATGAGAAGAAACGTGTTAGGGAGCTTCTTAGTCCAAGTTCAACGATGGCAAATGAATTGGTATTTTCACCTCTCGAGGAGTGGACAGACGATGATGTGTGGATATTTCTTATGCAATACAGAAATCCTTGGGGATATTCAAACACAGATCTTTTGACATTGTACAGAGGCGCGACAGCAGATAATGAATGTCCATTGATGGTTGAAAAAGGTCTTCCTAGTTGTGGAAAAAGTCGTTTCGGCTGCTGGGTTTGTACAATGGTAGAAAAAGATAAATCTATGGAAGCAATGATTGCTAATGATGATGAAAAGGCATGGATGACTCCGCTATTAGAGTTTAGAAGTCACTTTGGGGATGAAGCTAATGACAGAGAACGAAGAAGTTTTAGAAAAATGCAGGGTTATCTTCAGGGTACATATAAACAATTACACCATGGCCCGTATTTGAAATATTGGCGCGAAAAGTGGCTTGAGGAGCTTTTGGAGATTCAAAAAGATATAAATGAAAATGGACCGGAAGAATTTGCAAATTTAGAGTTGATTACTATGCCAGAACTTAGATGTATTCGAAGAATATGGGTGTTTGATAAACATGAATTCGAAGACTCCCTTCCAGAAATTTATAAAAAAGTAACTGGCAAAAAATTTGATGATCCGGAATGGGTAGGATCGGAAGCATTTCGTAAAGAAGAATGGGATATATTAGAAGAAGTTGTCAATGAAGTAGTGAATGATTTATATCCAGGAGAAGAAATGGCTTTTGAAATGGCCTATAGTTTGATTGATATTGAAAATCAGGCTACTAGTTTAAATAAACGAAAAGGAATTACTGAAGCCTTAGAAAACTGTATCCGTAAGACATTTTATAAAAATGAAGAGGATGCAACACAATATTATATGGATCGCGTAATTCGAAAAAAAGATTTGGGTGGAAAATATAATCCACTAGCATTAGATGGTCGATATGATTATCTTAATGATGAAAATGAAGATGAAGATGAGGACACTATAGAATGATTTTAAAGAAATTGATTATGCATAATTTTGGTGTATATGCATCAACAAATCAATTTGAATTTAATGGCACTAATCCAGTAGTGCTTATAGGTGGTATGAACGGAAGAGGTAAAACAACTTTTCTTGAAGCCGTTCTTTTGGGCTTATATGGTTCGAATTCTTTCGCATATACAGAGAGTAAATATAAGACGTATGGTCAATATTTAAAATCATACGTTAATAAAGCCGATGGAACAAAGAAGACATATGTGGAGTTAGAATTTTCACTTGATGGTTCTGAAGAAGAAAGTTATCTGGTTCATAGAGAATGGGATGGGAATACGCAACGAGTCAGAGAAAAAATATGGGTAAAAAAGAATGGCGAAGATCATTCATTCTTAACCGAAAATTGGCCAATGTTCGTAGAAAACATTTTGCCAAGTGCATTATCAAACTTTTTCTTCTTTGATGGAGAAAAGATTGCTGAGCTAGCAGTAGAAAATACAAATGACCAGATGAAAGAGTCAATTAAAGCACTCCTAGGAATATCTATATTGGATCAATTGAACAATGATATTGGAAGAATTATATCGCGTTTAAGTTCTGCTTCCAATGAGGATCAAGATTTACAGTATTTGGAACAATTGAGGAAGAAAAGAGATCTTGCAGACAATGATTTAAAAGATATTGATGATGAGATTCAAAGATCTCATGAAAGAATTCAAGAGTTGAATATTGAGTTAGAAAAAAAGAATTTAGAATATGCTATTAAAGGTGGCGATATTGTAGAGCAACGTCATGATCTTATGAAACAAAGATCTCAACAATTAGCTCTGCTCGAGAGATATGAAGATGATTTTCTAGAGGTGGTATCCGGTGCAATGCCATTAATGCTTGTAAAAGATCTTCTTTCTGATATTGAAGAACAAGGTCGATTGGAACAAGCTTACAAGACATCTGTTGTGGCAACGGAAAAGGTACAAAATCTCTATATTGATTTTATTCGCAAGCATCCTGATACAAAAGAAACTTTAAATAAATTTGTTGAATTTATTCAAGAGGATAATGAAGCACAGAAGAAAGATGAAATTTATGGTCTTACAGATAATGCCTTATACCAGTTAAATAGATTAAATACGTTTGGATTGGAACAATGTGCAAAACATGTTGAAATGCAGTTGCATCGTAGAGATACAAGCAAGAAAAAAATTGATGAAATAGATAATTATTTATCAGTGGACATTGATGAAAAGGCTTTGAATAGAATTTTCAAACGAATCAAAGAACTTGAAAAAGAAATTCTGACCGAAGAAGTTAATTTGTCTTCTTTACAGCAAAAAAGAACGACATTACATGGAGCGGCTATGATTGCTGAAGCAGAATTTAGTAAAGCTGCTGAACAAGTATTATCATCCCTTGAGTCGAATGACGATAATAAGCGAACCGTTAAGTATGCACATATGGCAATAGAAATTATAAAATGTTACCGTATCAGACTTCAACAACGTAAGACAGATATCTTAGCAAACACGATGACTGATTGTTATAAGAAGCTTGCGTACAAAAAGCACCTGATAGAAAAAATAAAAATGGATCCGGTAACTCTTGATATTCACTATCTTAATGGAAGAGATGAAGAGGTTGAAAAGAAAAAATTATCGGCTGGTGAAAAACAGCTTATGGTTATTTCGTTACTATGGGCTTTAGCTATTTGTTCAAAGAAAAAGCTGCCAGTAATTATAGATACCCCTTTGTCACGTTTGGATTCAATTCATAGAGAAGCGTTAATATCAACGTATTTTCCGAATGCCAGTGATCAAACAATTATTTTATCAACAGACTCAGAAATTGATCAAAAATATTACAAATTAATGAAACCGCATATCGGGGATGAGTTTACATTAGTTTATGATGACGAATTAATGAAAACGACGATAAAAAAAGGATATTTATTTGAAGGAAAATAATATGATAGTAAAGCAAATAAAATTATCAAGTCAGTCAAAAGATAGGCTGGGAAGGTTAAAAGGTAAAACTGGTATTAAAAATTGGAATGTTCTCTGCAGATGGGCTCTTTGCTATTCTTTAGGGGAATATTCTATGCCAACAGATGTCCCTGTTAACGCAGATAGTAATGTTGAAATGTCATGGTTTACTTTTGCCGGAGAGTATAGTGATTTATATGATGCTCTTATGAAGGCTTGGTGTATCAAAATGGGACTTCCGATAGATGATGAAACCCTTTCTAAGTATTTTAAATTACATTTAGAAAGAGGAATTGCACATTTATCTGGAACAAATTATATTAAAAATTTAGACGATTTAATAAATATCGCAATAAAGGAGAACTGATGGGAATATATCTTGATAATAATTCTTCATCGCCTATAGACGAACGAGTTCTTGCCGTTATGGTAGATACATATTTGAATTCATATGGTAATGCTGACAGTAGAACCCATAATCATGGTGAGCAGGCAAGAACAATTGTGGAAAATGCACGTAAACAAGTGGCATCATTACTGGGGATTAATTCTTCGGAAGTCTTTTTTACAAGTGGTTCTACAGAAAGCAATAATATAACAATACAGGGATTAGAAGAATATGCTCTAGAAACAAATAAGAAACATATCATTACATCTGCTATCGAACATAAATCCGTACTCGAAACTGTGAAGATGATGAAAAAGAAAGGTTTCGAGGTAGATATTGTAAATCCAGATTTATCGGGGCAAGTTAATGTTCAAGAAATATTAGATAAAGTTAGAGAAGACACACTTTTAGTCTCTATTATGCATGTAAATAATGAGACTGGGATTATTCAACCAGTAGATATACTTGGAGCAGAATTAGAGAAACGTAATATACTGTTTCATGTTGATGCAACACAAAGTTGTGGCAAATTAGTAGATGAGATTAGAAACCTCAAATATAATATGCTTTCATTTAGTGCTCATAAGTTAAAAGGACCGCAAGGTGTAGGAGTTCTAATTCTGAAAAAAAAGAGATATAGATTACCTCCTGTAAAAAATATTATGTATGGAGGACAACAAGAACATGGAATACGTCCAGGTACAATACCAGTAGCTTTAGTAGCTGGATGTGGAAAAGCATGTGAAATAGCAGAAAATGAATATAAAGAGAATTCTCAAAAACTCAAATCACTCAAAGTTGTCTTAGAAGAACTTTTGAATGCTTCAGGTGTGGAGTACCATTATAATGGGAACCAAGATTACTGCGTTGATTCGGCGGCAAATATCTGTTTCAAAGGGGTAATGTCAGAAGCATTGATGCTTTCAAGCAAGCAATATTGTAGTGTTTCAAATGGATCAGCATGTACGTCAAAAAGTTATTCGCCAAGTTATGTGCTTGAAGCTATGGGTATACCAGTAGAAGATATTGAAAGTTCTGTTAGAATTAGTTGGGGAGCTGAAACAAATGAAAATGAGTTTTGTGATAACATTAGTAAGATGATAGAAATAGCCAAAAGCCTTGTAGTGTAATTTTCTTTAAATCATAGAAAGATTCTGCATTCAATATTTTGAACTCGGTCATTTCAGGCCGAGTGCGTTTTTACAGTAACTATAGGGGGTAAGATAATTCTTCTTCATGCCGCTTTCTGGTCTGACGGCTGGAATCAACTCCAAGTATTTCATCCACATTTGTAGCTGTGGTTCGAAGATCTTTTTCATAATCTCGATAACCTTAATTTCCAGCCCCAAGTAGCCATAAAGTCATATCGGGTCGGATGAAGATTCGGCTTTGAGTTGTGGTATGGGTATGAGACGATAAAAAATAAACTTATAAAAAGTACAAGGCAGTGGGATGTCCCATTGCCTTGTTGCTCTTTTAGTAGAAAATCAGTCTAACTCAGATACCGGTTCATACCTTCAAAACGAAGCGACCTCATACTTGCTAGGCTCTGAAAGCATTGGGATAGTGAGGAGTTCAACCGGAATGCCAAATGTTGATGTGAAGAGTTGAGAGTATGAGAAAATTTCTGTAAATAAGATTCTTCTATGATAATGAAGGGTGGGAAACTTCTAAATCAGGTTTTTCACCCTTGTTTTATATATAACAGGTACTTCCATGCATGTCAAGAGCAGG
>NZ_BLTJ01000010.1 GCF_013282095.1 Enterocloster alcoholdehydrogenati | reverse complement strand
GGAAGTGCAGCAATGTACGGAGCTGACTGATACTAATCGGTCGAGGGCTTAACCAGACGGTATAGGAGCAGGAGAGAGTTGTTGTGGCTTGGCAGTTCAATATGTGGTTTTGAAGGTATGTGTGAAACAAGGATCACCTGGAAAGGTGGTCTTTTTTTATTCCGCCGCTTCAGAGAAAAAACGGCTGACTTTATATGGTGGGATCCAAACTTTCTTCTTGAAGAAACAGCTGTACTCATGTATAATTGATACGTTGCCCGAAACTGTCTGCCTGTGAAAAATACAGGAGAAATGCGGGCAAAATACGAATAGAAATCTGAGTACAGGCGAGAGCGTGTCAGAATGTACCCAGAGCGCACATGGAGGAAATGCATGGAGAAAAAGAAACGATCTTTTCAAATGCCCCATACCTATATCATTATTTTTGGGGTGATCCTGGTGGCTGCGATTTTAACGCTGTTTATTCCGCTGGGACAGTATGACACAAAGGAGATCACTTATACAGTCAATGGCGAGGAAAAAACCCGTACCGTGGTAGATCCCGACAGTTTCCGGTATGTACTGGATGAAAATGGAAATAAAGTGACACAGGCAGCCCCTATCTTCGGAACCGAGAGTGTAGGCGGTCGGGGAGGTATCTTAAATTATGTATTTGAGGGCCTTACCGTAGGAGATCAGACCTCTGGAGCAGTAGGAATCATTGCCTTTATCCTCGTAGTAGGCGGCGCGTTCGGTATTGTTCTGCGGACGGGAGCCATTGAAAGTGGAATTATGAGGGTTATTGATCTGACCAATGGTAAGGAAATACTGCTTATTCCTATTCTGATTACACTGTTTTCTCTTGGTGGCGCTGTGTTTGGAATGGGGGAAGAGGCGATTCCGTTTGTTATGATCCTTGTTCCCATGTTTATTGCCATGGGATACGACGCAGTAGTCGGCATTATGTGCAGCTATGTGGCAACCCAGATTGGTTTTGGAAGTTCCTGGCAGAATCCCTTTGGCCTGGCAGTTGCTCAGGGAATCGCAGGCGTTCCCGTAATGTCCGGCGCCTGGTTCCGAATCCCTCTGTGGATCTTTTTTACAGGTCTTACGATTGCATTTACCATGCGTTATGCTGCAAAAGTAAAGAAGAATCCGAAATCGTCGGTTGCCTATGATTCAGACCAGGAGTATCGGGATGAATTTGCCAAACGGGGCAGAGAAGAGCTTCCGTTTACCCTGGGGCATAAGCTGGTTATCCTGGATGTATTTTTGTGTATTGTCTGGACTATTTGGGGCGTGGTGGAAAAGGGTTACTACATTCCGGAAATTGCCTCCCAGTTCTTTGTAATGGGTCTGGCAGCCGGTATTATCGGTGTACTGTTCCAGTTAAATGATATGAAATTAAACGATATCCCACGCTCCTTTGACCGAGGAGCAGCCGATCTTTTAGGGGCGGCTCTCTGTGTGGGGATGGCTCAGGGGATTATCATTATACTGGGAGGTACTGATCCTGCAAGCGGGACGGTGCTAAATACCATTCTTCACACCATCAGCGACGGTATGAAGAACTTCCCGCCGATGCTGTCTGCATGGTTTATGTATCTGTTCCAGTCAGTATTTAATTTCTTTGTGGTTTCTGGCTCCGGCCAGGCGGCTCTTACAATGCCTATCATGGCGCCGTTGGCTGATCTGGTAGGGGTGGAGCGCCAGGTAGCCGTCCTTGCGTTCCAGCTGGGAGACGCCTTTACCAACTTTATTGTACCTACCTCAGGATGCCTTTTAGGTGCTTTGGCAGCTGCCAAGTTAGAATGGGGGCAGTGGGCTAAGTTCCAGATCCGTTTTCAGGCGCTGCTCATTGTCTGCGGCTCTGCGGCTGTGATCCTGGGCGTGCTGGTAGGACTGTCATAAATGTTAAAAGGGGAAGGGAGAGGTTATGGTGGAACTGCTGATTATCGTTGTTCAGGAACAGGATTTTCCAAGGCTGTCCAGCGCATTCACTCACAACCATGTGCTGGCTACCAAATTTTGCACAGAAGGCTTGTATCTGAATAAGAAGAATATTACCCTGATGGTGTGTATTCCAAAGGAACGGGAGGAAGAGATCCTGAATTATATTCGCTCCAGCTGCACGGAACGGGAGGAAGAACGCCAGGTCAGTGAGTTCAATGGCATGACTATGGTGGATGTGACAAAGAGCGTTAAGGTTGGGGGCGCAACGGTCTTTTTCATGGACGTAGACCGGATGAATAAGTATTAAATAAGGATAAAAGATGCTCTCTTTCGGGGCCATGGCAGTTGAATCAAAGAAAGGTCATGGATGGGAAGAGAGCATTTTTACAATATATAAGTTGTAAAAACAACATAAAGAGGATAAGATCATGGATGATGAGCTTTGCTATGTGAAAAAATCTCCGCTGTTTTATGGGATTGGACAGGAGGAGCTGTATACGCTTTTAAAATGCTGCGGAGAAGAACGGGAGACGTTTGAGACTGGGGAGAGGATCTTTCGGATGGGAGAAGCGGTGGATCGTGTGATGATTCTGTTAAAGGGAGGTGCCGTGGTAGAAAAAGAAGATTTCTGGGGAAGGGGAGAGATGCTGTATGAACTGGAAGAGGGGGATATATTTGGTGAGGTCTACGCCTGTGCCCGGACTCCGGTGCTCCCGGTCAGCGTGACGGCTTCCGGGGCGTGTGAGGCAATGTTTTTAGACTATCAGCGAATTCTGACCTTTTGCTCGATGGCCTGCGCCTTCCATACCCGGCTGCTCCACAATCTGCTCCGCCTGGTGTCGGATCAGAATATAAGGCTGACAGAACAGATCGAGCATATTTCCAGAAGGAATACCAGACAAAAGCTATTGTCCTTTTTGTCGTCTGAGGCCATCCGCCGCGGACGGGCAAGCTTTGACATTTCACTGAGCCGGCAGGAACTGGCAGATTATCTGAGCGTGGATCGCAGCGCCATGTCCAGTGAACTGGGGAAGCTCAAGAAAGAGGGAATCCTGGATTTTCAGAAAAATCATTTTACATTGATACAGGATTTTAACAGATAAAAACTTTACAGAGTCCATAGGCCGTGATAAGATGGAGTTGGATTTTGTCAAATAATAGAATAATTTGTGTAAAGGATGGGAAAATTCGTATGGATCTGTCATTTTCGTTTTTCTGGCACCAGGTCCTTGCCAGTCCGGCTCTTCTGATCACGGTCATACTGACACTGTGCGTGATCTTCGTAAATGGATGGACGGATGCGCCAAACGCCATTGCTACCTGTGTTTCTACCCGGTCAATGGATGTAGACCTGGCCATTATCATGGCGGCGGTGTGTAATTTTGCCGGCGTTCTGGTGATGACGCTGATTAACTCCACAGTAGCTATGACCATTACCAATATGGTAAATTTCGGGGGAGATAATTCCCTGGCGTTGATCGCTCTCTGTGCAGCTCTTTTTGCTATTGTAGTGTGGGCGGTGCTGGCCTGGTACTTCGGTATCCCCACAAGTGAGAGCCATGCCCTGATCGCAGGACTTTCCGGCGCAGCGATCGCCATGCAGGGCGGTATCCAGGGAATCAACGGCGACGAATGGATCAAGGTAATTTATGGCCTGGGACTGTCCACGGTTCTGGGTTTTGTAATGGGTTTTGCTACCTGTAAGCTGGTATCGATCCTCTGCAGGGGGATGGACCGGCGCAGGACGGACGGGTTCTTCCGCATAGCCCAGATCGGAGGAGCGGCAGCGATGGCTTTTATGCACGGAGCGCAGGACGGTCAGAAATTCCTGGGGGTACTGCTTCTTGGGATTTGTCTGGCAGGAGGAAGCGACAGTGCGGCAGGAGTGGATCTGCCTATATGGATGATGCTCCTGTGTTCGGTGGTTATGGGCGTAGGAACCTCGGTAGGAGGCAAAAAGATTATCAAATCCGTAGGAATGGATATGGTAAAGCTGGAGAAGTATCAGGGCTTTTCCGCTGACCTGGCAGGAGCATTTTGCCTGCTGCTTTCTTCCGTATTCGGCATTCCGGTGAGCACGACCCATACAAAGACCACAGCGATCATGGGTGTGGGAGCAGTAAAGCGGCTGTCTGCCATTAACTTTCAGGTGGTGAAGGAAATGCTGCTTACCTGGGTACTTACATTTCCGGGCTGCGGTGCCATTGGGTTTTTAATGGCAAAGCTGTTTATGGTGGTATTTCAGTAGATAAGGGCCGAAATGGCCGGTAAAAAAAGGAGAAAGCCATGTCGAAGAAGAGCGATAACTTTTATTTTAAAAACTTTGTTGCCTGTGCGGAGTATGGGGAGGAGGCTTCCCAGATGCTCCACAAGAACTTAAGCGAGTTTGATGTAACCAGCCTGTCAGAACGCCTGGATCAGATCCATGGCATTGAACACGCTGCAGATCAGAAGAAGCATGAGATGCTGGCAGCGCTGGTAAAGGAGTTTATTACGCCCATTGAACGGGAGGATATTATTCTGATCAGCGAGGCGATTGATGATGTGACGGACAAGATCGAGGATGTTATGATCCGGCTTTATATCAATAACATCAAGTCTATCCGTCCGGACGCTCTGGAGTTTACCAAGCTGATCACCCGCTGCTGCAAGACGTTAAATAAGCTGGTGGACGAGTTTAAGAATTTCAAAAAATCAAAGAAGCTTTATGGCCTTATGGTGGAGATTCACACATTGGAAGGTGAAGGCGACCGTCTGTTCATCGAAGCAATGCGTCGGCTTCACACGGAGGTTTCTGATCCTCTTGAGGTTATTGCATGGAGAGAAATCTACATTTATCTGGAACAATGCTGTGATGCCTGTGAACGTACTGCGAATGCGGTAGAACAGGTAATGATGAAGAATACCTGATATATTAAAAATGGTTTGAATCCGGAAACAGGAGAATACCCCGGCAGCTGCTGCAGGATGCAGTGCTGCCGGGGTATTTTTATGCAGTGATTTTACAGGTAAACTAAAAAATATAGTAAACCGACAAAAAGAAAATGGTGGAAAACAAGAAGTATAAAAAGGTGATTGTAAATATCATACAAAAATCAATGGTTATTATTGTATAAAATATAAGAAAAAATGGTTAAAAAGAAAAAAGTGTTGACATATAACATCAAAAATACTATACTCAAGCCATAGGTAAACCAATTTACTAAAGGCAACAAATACAGATATATTGTATAGTATGTGGTAAACAGGGAAAATTTGAGGTAAACAAATGTGGATTGATTCCGGGAGAATGGATCGGGAAAGGATGAGAAAGAGGATGACAGGGATTATTGTGACGGGCCATGGACATTTTCCCACAGGGCTTTTAAGCGCCGTAAGTCTGGTGGCAGGAAAACCAGAGAAGGTGGAGGCGGTTGATTTCACCGAAGGTATGAGTTCCGATGAACTGAAAGGGAAACTTAAGGAGGCGGCAGCACGTCTGGGTGAGAAGGAGATCCTGATTCTGGCAGACCTGATGGGGGGAACGCCGTTTAATATGGCGGCGGCCCTTAAGCTGGAAGAGACAGAGCAGACTTTTGCAGTGGCATCCGGTGTGAATATGCCTGCTTTGGTGGAAGGTGTATTTTCAAGAGCTATGTATGGCTCTTTGGACGGGCTGGCGGCAGCTGTAATAAAGGCGGGACATGATGGCCTTTTAAGCCTGAAAGAGCTGAAAACGGAAGCAGATGAGGAAGCGCCTTTGTTCGAGGATGGGCTGTAGGCGTCAAAAGAGGAGGATTCAGGTGACAAAGAGGATACAGATCGAACCGGTAAAGAACCGGGAGCATTTTCTTAATATGCCTTTTTTGACAAAGAAGGAGGCGGAGGCGGCTATGGACCGGGTGGTAAGGCAGACGGAGCTGAATATGGACTATTTCGGCACACGTTTTCCCTGGCCTGCAGCCAAGAAAGGTACATACGAGATCATTGATAATATAGAGTGGACCGATGGCTTCTGGACTGGTCTTTTATGGATGTGCTATGAGTACACAAAAGAGGAGAAGTTCAGAGCAAGGGCAGAGGAAAACATGGCTTCTTTTTTAAACCGTGTGGAAAAACGTATTGAACTGGATCACCACGATCTGGGCTTTCTCTATATGCCGTCCTGCGTGGCCGGTTATAAGCTGACCGGTTCTGAGACGGGAAAGCGGGCCGGACTGCTGGCAGCCGACAAGCTGATGGAACGATTTCAGGAAAAGGGCGGATTTATCCAGGCCTGGGGACCGCTGGGAGCAAAGGATAATTATCGGCTGATCATTGACTGCCTGTTAAATATCCCGCTGCTTTACTGGGCTGCCGAGATCACGGGAGATATAAAATACCGGAATGCGGCAAAGCGCCATTATGAGACAGCCTGTTCCTATGTGATCCGGGAGGATGCTTCGGCGTACCATACCTTTTACTTTGACCCGGAGACGGGAGCGCCCTTAAAGGGTGTGACCCGGCAGGGCTACAGCGATGATTCCGCCTGGGCCAGAGGACAGGCCTGGGGTATCAGCGGAATACCATTAAACTACCGCTATACAAAGGACGAAGACGCATTTCATCTCTTTAAGGGCATGACAAATTATTTCTTAAACCGTTTGCCGGAGGACGATATTTGCTACTGGGATTTGATTTTCGGCGACGGATCCGGCCAGTCCAGAGATTCCTCCGCTGCCGCGGTAGCTGTGTGCGGAATCCATGAGATGATGAAGTATCTGCCGGAGACCGATGAGGAAAAGGAAACCTACCGCAGAGCTATGCATGGAATTCTGCGTTCTCTGATCCATGGCTATGTAAATCCGGATCGGCATCCGGGAGCACCCATTCTGCTTCACGGCGTATATTCCTGGCATTCCGGTAAAGGCGTGGATGAGGGAAATATATGGGGCGATTATTTTTATATGGAAGCATTGCTGCGGTTTTATAAGGACTGGCAGTTATATTGGTAATATTTTACATAATGGAGGATAAAACAATGGCAGAACCAAATATCGTAGCTTTTCGCATTGATGAGCGTCTGATCCACGGACAGGGGCAGCTCTGGATTAAGGCTTTGGGAGTAAATACAGTGATCGTGGCAGATGATGGGGCAAGCGAGGATCCCATGCAGCAGATGCTTATGAAGGCCGTAGTGCCAAAGACCATCGCCATGCGCTTCTTCTCTGTTCAGCATACCTGTGACGTGATCATGAAGGCATCTCCCAAACAGACCATTTTTATTGTGTGCAAGACGCCGGAGGATGCGCTGCGCCTGGTAAAGGGCGGCGTTCCTGTAAAGGAGATTAATGTGGGAAATATCCACCATGCTCCGGGAAAAGAGGAAGTGAGCAAATATATTGCTCTGGGCCAGGAGGATAAGGCCGCTTTAAGAGAACTGCGCGACTGTTACGGAATCACATTCAACACAAGAGCGACTGCCTCCGGGGACGACGGCTCCGGGAAGGCAGATCTGAATAAGTATTTATAAAATGAGGTACAGGAGGGTAAAAAGGTGACTATTTCAATTACACAATGTATTCTGATCGGTCTGTGGACCGCATTCTGTCTGACGGGTATGCTGTATGGCATCTATACCAACCGGTGTCTGATCATGTCGGCCGGTGTGGGACTGATTCTGGGGGATCTTCCCACGGGACTGGCCATGGGAGCTGTGGGGGAACTTGCATTTATGGGATTCGGCGTATCTCAGGGAGGATCCGTTCCGCCAAACCCAATGGGCCCAGGCATCGTGGGAACCATCATGGCCATCACAATGAAGGACTCCGGCATTGACACAGGCTCCGCTCTGGCGCTGTCCTTCCCGTTTGCGGTTGCGTTCCAGTTTGTGATCACTGCAACCTATACTTTTGCGACCACACTGACCGGTATGGCTTACAAGGCTCTGGACCGGAAGGATTTCAGAGGATTTCGCCTGGCTGCTAATGCTACGGTTTGCATCTTCGCGCTGGTGGGGTTTGTGATCGGTTTCGGAGGCGCCTTCAGCGCAGAAGGGCTTCAGAAGGTCATCGCCCTGATCCCGGAATGGCTCAGCACCGGTCTGGGAATGGCAGGAAAGATGCTCCCCGCCATCGGCTTTGCCATGATATTAAATGTAATGGCTAAGAAGGAGCTGATTCCCTTTGTGCTCCTGGGTTACATCGCCATTGCTTATATGAAGCTGCCTGTCATGGGCGTAGCGGTGCTGGGAACAGCCATTGCGCTGCTGGTGTTTTTCAACGCAGGCAGGAAGGGTGAAGATTCAGTAGAAGAAGTGGAGGTTGAGTTTGAAGATGGGATCTAATCGTTTGGAAAAGAAAGATTATTTAAAAACGTCTCTGCGTTCCTTTTTCCTGCAGAACGGCTTTAACTATGGGAACTATCAGGGCCTTGGCTACGCAAACGTAATGTATCCGGCTCTGCGCAAGCTGTATAAGGATGATGATGACAAGCTTCAGGAGGCTTTGCGGGAGAACATCGAGTTTTTTAACACTAATATCCATTTTCTCCCATTTATTACAAGCCTTCATCTGGTAATGCTGGAAAACAAGACTCCTTCCAAGGAGATCCGCAATATCAAGATGGCTCTGATGGGGCCTCTGGCCGGTATCGGTGATTCTCTGGCTCAGTTCTGTCTGGCGCCGCTCTTTGCAACCATCGGCGCTTCTCTGGCTCAGGAAGGCCTGATTATGGGCCCCATCCTGTTCTTTCTGGGAATGAACCTGGTGCTTTTGGCGTTAAAGATCGCCAACGGTATGTGGGGATATAAGGTGGGAACCAGTATCATCGCCAGCTTAAGCAGCCGTATGGAACAGATCTCCAGCGTGGCAAGCATGATCGGCGTGACGGTAATTTCCGGCCTGGCTGTCAACTTTGTAAAGATCACCACACCTATCCAATATGTGGCCCAGATGCCGGATAACCAGCAGAAAGTAGTAGCGATTCAGGATATGATCGACGCCATTGCGCCGAATTTACTGCCTGTAATATTTACCGGCCTGATCTTCTACCTGATCAAGGTGAAGAAATGGACGACCTACAGATTAGTAGTTTTAACGATCATCGTGGGAGTTGTATTATCCTGTTTCCATGTGATCGCATAGCATGAAATGAAACAAGGGGAGATTTTATCAGGGGGAGACGCGTCCGGCGGCTCCCCCGTTGGTGCGTAAAAAGGAGGATATAAATGACTGAGGAGAGAAAAAAGCGCCTTTTGGCTGTAATGGAGTGGGCCGGGGATTATGTAAGGGATTTTGACCGGGATTTTGCGGCGCAGTATATGAGAGAGCGGGTTCCGGAGGAAAAGGAGCGTTTGCTGGCACGGGCAGAAGAGCTGATGGAGCAGAGCTTTGTGTTTACGGATCCCTGGGATATGGAGCCGTGCGGGGAGCTCTATCGGCTGGAGACTATGGAGTGGCAGAAAAGCCCCAACGGGGATCCTGAATGGGTGTATATGCTGAACCGTCACGATTACCTGCACAAGCTTATGATGGCATTTTACCTGACTGGAAATACAGATTATACAGACCGGCTGAAATGGTATCTGTTCCACTGGATCGATCATAATCCCATATGGCCGGAGGGATCAGAAAGCACCCGAACCATTGACACGGGGATCCGGTGCATGAACTGGCAGGATCTGATGCTCCATCTGACTGGAAATGGAATGGTAACGGTCGAGGAACTGGATGCCCTGCTTGTCAGCATGAAAGCCCAGTTTGAAAATATGCGGAGCCGTTATATCGGAAAGTATACCTTAAGCAACTGGGGAGTGCTCCAGACTGCGGCGATCTGCCAGGGATATCAGCTGTTTGGGGCGTGCCTGAGAGAGGAAAGCAGAGCCTTAAAGCGCGGGACTGAGGAGCAATGGGCCTGGAAGGAGCTTAAGACACAGCTGGAGCTGCAGGTTCTGGAGGACGGATCTCATTGGGAACAGTCCATCATGTATCATATAGAGGTGCTTCTTGCCTGTATGCGTCTGCTCAGGTGGAAGGAATGGGACATGGGCTGGGGGAATGAGACAGACTGGGCCTGGCTTACGGATACGGTGGAACGGATGAGCCTGTATGTTCTTTACTGCGCAGGACCGGATCATATGCAGCCGGTTCAGTGCGACAGCGACCGGACAGATATCCGGGATATTATGGTAAGGGCAGCAGTGCTTACGGGCAAGGGAGTGTTCCGTTTTGGGGGATATGACAGAGCTGATCTGGAAAGCCTGTGGATATTTGGGAGAAAAGGCGCAGAGCGGTATGAGAAGATAAGGGCTGAGGTTCCGGCTGCTCTGAATTATCATGCTCAGGATACGGGTAATATCTATATTCGGAGCAGCTGGAGAGAGGATGCGGACTACACCTGTCTGGCCTGCGGACCGCAGGGAAGCGGGCATGGTCATGGGGATCTGACCCATATTTCCCTATACTACCGGGGAAAACCTTTCCTGGTGGACAGCGGTCGGTATTCCTACCGGGAGGATGAGCCTCTTCGGATGGCTCTTAAAGCGCCCCAGGCGCATAATGTCTGCGTGATTGATGATGGTTCTGTGATCTGTCCGGACGGATCATGGAGCTATCATTCCTATGGGGATTGCTTTAAGACGTATTTCAGGGAGCGGGAGGGGATTTCTTACAGTGAGATGGCTTACCGGGGAAGGCTAAAGAGCGGAGAAGGTTGTCTGGCGGTACGAAAGGTGATGACAGCCGGATCCGGGATCTGGCTGGTAGTCAATGATATCTGGTGTGACGGGGCACATTGGGTAAAGGAATATTATCACCTGGATCCGCAGATAACTGTAAGGCAGCAGGGGGATGAGACTATCCTTTTCAGGGACGGGCTGTGTCTGAAGGCCGCCGGATCACAGCAGGAGACGGGGGCAGAGGGAGAAGAAAAGCCGGCCATGTTTTCCCTCCGCTCCCACATGATCTCGGATACGTATAACTGTCTGTCGGACAGCCTGTGCATGGTAAAAGAGGGGAAGTTTACAGACCGGTTTGTAAGCAGCACGGCTTTTTATGGAGAAACAGTGCGGATATGGGAACCGCCGGTTTACCAGTTTGGAAGGAGAGAACCTGTATCCGACGGACGTGTGACGGCAAGAACCTTCCGGCTGTCAGAGGATGAGACCTGGACCTTCCTGGTGTGGAACCGTGAGACGTACCGCGGGGGGAAAATGTATGAATGCGAAGGGATTCCGGTGTATGGGAAAGCGGGGGCGATTCACAGCCTGGGAGAAGAAAAGACCTGGATACGGCTGAGAAACTAAGGGGGAAAGATACAGAAAAATTAAGGGGTAAAACATTTCACAACCAGTTTTTTTATGGTATAGTAGAGTATGAGTTTGGAATAGAGATTGGAATGGATATAAAATGAAAAAACTGACTATAAATGAAATTGCAGAGAAGGCAGGCGTTTCCAAGACAACCGTGTCTTTCTACTTAAACGGAAAGGCCAACAAGATGTCCGGGGAAACCCAGCAGAGGATCCAGCAGATCATTGATGAAACTGGATATGAACCCAGTGCGGCAGCCAGAGCCATGAAGGCAAAAAGCAGCGGCCTGATCGGCGTGATTCTGCGGGATACGGCGGACGCTTACTGTGCCAGAGCGTTAAAGGGGATGGAGGAAGCGGCATCTGCAGCGGGCTGTCAGGTGTTGGTGGGAAACAGCGGCTATACCTTTAAAAATGAGAAAGAGTATGTGGAGCGGATGTTAAAGGCCGGGGCAGAGGGATTTATCATTCAGGGAACCTACCGTTTCGGGATGCTGGCCGGAGAACTTGAAAAAAAACACAAGCCTATTATCTATCTGGAAGCAAAGCCCTACGATTTTAAGGGGCGGTATGTAAAAGGGAATAATTATGACTGTGTCTATCAGGTAATCACAGACTGCATCAAAAAGGGGTATGAGGACTTTCTTATGATATCGGACGGCGAAGGCAGTATGGGAACGGCTTTTGAAAATACGGCAGGATACCGGGATGCCTTGCAGGATGCGGGAATAGACGGCCGGACGCTCTATTTCCAGCCAGGAGTGCGCTCTGCTCAGATCTTTGAAGCTTTAAAGGAGGAACTGGACCTAAGCCGCAGAACCTTTGTGTATGTGGCTGCCGCAGAACTTTTAAAGGCCGTGTTTCAGGCTCTGCGCTCTCTGCCGGACTATGAAACCCTGTTTTTGCAGCAGATAGGCCTTATGGGCTTTGACCCGGAAGGCTGGACCCGCATGACAACTCCTCCGGTTTCTGCCATTATCCCGCCGGCTTTCGAGGAAGGAAAACGGGCAATGGAAGAGCTTTTGGAGGTGCTCAACGGCAGAAAAAGGGAGACGGAAGTAGTATTTAGAAATATAGTAAAATGGAGGGGGACGACGGTCTGAGGACGTAAATGCCCCATATATACCCTCATCCAGTGCACATCTATTCACTGTCTGACGGCAGAAAAACATGAAAAACGCTTTCCATACGCTGTGTCATATACATACAGCCTGGAAAGCGTTTTTTATGCAAAACAGGAATTGTCGATGCGTCCTGTTTGCCTGTTATCAGTTATTCATGTTCTTCTCTGTCTTAAGTTCAGCCATCTTCATGGCACGAACCTTTAAGGGCAGGCCAAACAGCGTGATAAATCCGTCGGCATCATGGTGGTCATAAAGATCGCCGGTGGTGAAGGAAGCCAGGGATTCGCTGTATAAGGAATAAGGAGAGGTGGTTCCGGCCTTGATGATGTTGCCCTTATAGAGCTTGAACTTTACTTCGCCGGTAACATACTCCTGAGTGGACTCTACAAAAGCCTGAACTGCCTCGCGCAGAGGGGTGAACCATTTTCCTTCGTATACGATCTGAGCCATGCGGTTGCCCATATCTTTCTTTACATCCATGGTAGCGCGGTCGAGAACCAGTTCCTCTAACTGCCTGTGAGCCTCCATCAGGATGGTTCCGCCGGGAGTCTCATAAACACCGCGGGACTTCATGCCTACTACACGGTTTTCTACGATATCTACAATACCGATGCCGTGCTTTCCTCCCAGTTCGTTTAACTTGCGGATGATGTCAGAAACCTTCATCTGTGTGCCGTTGATGCTGGTGGGAACACCTTTTTCAAAGGTCATGGTCACATATTCGCCCTGATCCGGAGCCTCCTCAGGAGTAACGCCTAAAACCAGCATATTTGCAAAGTTAGGCTCTAAGGAAGGATCCTCTAACTCCAGTCCTTCATGGCTGATATGCCAGATATTGCAGTCGCGGCTGTAGCTGTGGCTGTGGTCAAAGGGAAGATCAATGCCGTGCTGCTTGCAGTATTCGATCTCATCCTCACGGGACTGCATTTTCCATACATCGGTCATACGCCAGGGAGCAATGATCTTGATATCAGGAGCCAGAGCCTTGATGGATAACTCGAAACGGATCTGGTCATTTCCCTTGCCGGTAGCGCCGTGGCAGATGGCAACTGCGCCTTCCTTGCGGGCGATGTCCACCAGACGTTTTGCGATGGCGGGCCGTGCTATAGAGGTTCCTAAGAGGTACTTGTTCTCGTAGACCGCGTCTGCCTTTACGCAGGGCATAATGTAATTGTCACAGAAATCATCTACCAGATCTTCAATATATAACTTGGAAGCGCCGGAAAGCTTTGCTCTCTCCTCCAGGCCGTCTAACTCCTTGCCTTGTCCGCAGTCGATACAGCAGCAGATTACATCGTATCCAAAATTTTCCTTTAACCAGGGAATGATAGCGGTGGTGTCCAGACCGCCGGAATAAGCTAAAACTACTTTCTCTTTCATGGTCATTTCCTCCAAAAAACTGTATTCAATAAGCTTTCATAAATATACAACACAATCCGGGAAAAAGCAAGTATAAAAATAAAAATTTTAAAAAATGTTGCATATTATGCACTATAGTTGTATAATTATGAAATCAAATCCCCAAGGGGAAATAAAAAAAAGAGGGGAATCCTCTTTTCTTTTGAGAAAAACCTCACTATAATGAGGGCATACAGGCACTTTCTTGTGATAAAGCGGTAAAACAAAGGGAAAAGCAAGAGACGCCGGGATGTTTAAATATGAATGGCTTTCACAGGGCAGGCCCATTGGAGGCAGCAAAAGCCCAGAGCGCTGCAGTATGAGGAAAAGGAGAGTATGAATATGATCAGGGCAGGAATCATCGGATCTACAGGATATGCGGGAGGGGAGCTTGCAAGGCTGCTGCTCCAGAGAGAGGATGTGGAGGTAAAGTGGTACGGATCAAGAAGCTATATTGATAAGAAGTATGCCTCCATCTATCAGAATATGTTCAAGCTGACAGATGCGGATTGTATGGATGACAATATGAAGGAACTGGCAGAGCAGGTGGATGTGGTATTTACCGCTACTCCTCAGGGCCTTTGCTCTGCCCTCGTAAATGAAGAGATTCTTTCCAAGGTAAAGATCATCGACCTAAGCGCAGATTTCCGCATCAAGGATGTGGAGGTTTATAAGCAGTGGTATAAGTTAGAACACGGCTCGCCGGAATATATTAAGGAAGCAGTCTACGGACTGCCGGAGATCAACCGGGCGAAGCTTCAGAGGGCAAGGCTGATCGCCAATCCGGGCTGTTTTCCAACCTGTTCCTTTTTGTCTGTCTATCCTCTGGTAAAAGAGGGCATCATTGATCCCAATACGCTGATCATTGACGCCAAGTCAGGTACCTCAGGCGCAGGCAGAGGAGCAAAGACAGACAGTCTGTTCTGCGAGGTCAATGAAAATATCAAGGCCTATGGCGTAGGTGTTCACCGCCATACCCCGGAGATTGAGGAGCAGTTATCCAGGGCGGCAGGTAGGCCGGTAACGATCAGCTTTACCCCTCATCTGATTCCCATGAACCGTGGGATTCTGGTGACAGCTTACGCTTCTCTTGCAAAGGATGTGACGGAGGAGGAAGTAAGGGCCGCTTATGAGAAATATTATAAGGATGAATATTTCGTGCGCCTTTTGGATAACGGCGTATTTCCACAGACCCGATGGGTGGAGGGAAGCAACTTTGCAGATGTGAATTTTAAAATTGATCTGAGAACAAAACGGGTGGTGATGATGGGAGCCATCGACAATATGGTAAAGGGGGCGGCAGGTCAGGCCATTCAGAATATGAACCTGATGTTCGGGCTGCCGGAAAACACAGGCTTAAAGCAGGTACCGTTATTCCCATAGGGGAAGAAAGAGACAGGAGGGAGCAGCGTCAATGGCAGGAACAATGGATATCCTTATCCGTGAGATGATCATAGAGGATTATGATCAGGTGTACCATCTGTGGACTGAGATCCGGGGTTTCGGCATCCGAAGCATAGATGATTCAAAAGAGGGGGTAAAACGTTTTCTTAAGCGCAATCCCACCACCAGCGTGGTAGCGGTACAGAACGGGCGTATCATTGGAAATATTCTCTGCGGCCATGACGGGAGAACAGGCTGTTTCTATCATGTCTGTGTGGATCCTGACTATCGCAAGCATGGGATTGGCTATAGGATGGTACGGGCGGCCATACACGCTCTTCAGAGAGAAGGCGTCAGCAAGATCAGCCTCATCGCATTTAAGAGCAATGAGCTTGGAAATGCCTTCTGGCAGGGTATCGGCTGGACGGAGCGGGAAGACATTAACATCTATGAATTTATACTAAATGAGGAAAATATCACACGATTTGTCAAATAGAGGAGGAAAAAGCATTATGTATGAAGTGATCCAGGGCGGAGTTACCGCCGCAAAAGGCTTTATGGCAGCATCCACAGCAGCAGGGATCAAGTATAAGAACCGTCCCGATATGGCCATGATTTACAGCACGGTTCCCTGCAGGGCAGCAGGAACCTTTACCACCAACCTTGTAAAAGCGGCTCCTGTAAAATGGGATAAAAACCAGGTGACAGGCGGGGCCGATGCTCAGGCTGTGATCGTAAACGCAGGCATCGCAAACGCCTGTACAGGAAAAGAGGGAATGGACTACTGCGCCCGGACGGCAGCAGCAGCGGCAGAATCCCTGGATATTAAGGCAGACAGCGTTTTGGTTGCTTCCACCGGCGTGATCGGGATGCAGCTTCCCATGGATCGCATTGAGGCCGGCATCCGCGCCATGGCCCCGGAGCTTAAAGGAAGCCTGGAGAGCGGCACAAAGGCATCAAAGGCCATTATGACAACAGATACGAAGCATAAAGAGGCGGCGGTTCAGGTGGTTCTTGGCGGTATGCCTGTTACCATCGGAGGTATGTGCAAGGGCTCCGGAATGATCCACCCAAATATGTGCACTATGTTAAGCTTTATCACAACGGATGCGGCCATTTCCAAGGAACTTCTTCAGGAGGCTTTAAGCGAGGATATCAAGGATACCTATAATATGATTTCTGTAGACGGGGACACCTCTACCAACGATACGGTTCTTCTGCTGGCTAACGGTCTCGCAGGAAATCCTGAAATCACGGAGAAAAATGAGGATTACAAAGCTTTCTGCGAGGCTCTTAATTATATCAACGAAACCCTGGCAAAAAAGATGGCTGGGGATGGAGAGGGATGTACGGCTCTTTTTGAGGTAAAGATTAAGGGGGCCCAGACAAAGGAGCAGGCAAAGATTCTGGCAAAATCCGTGATTACCTCCAGTCTGACCAAGGCGGCTGTTTTCGGCCATGATGCCAACTGGGGCCGTATTCTCTGCGCCATGGGCTATTCCGGCGCGGACTTTGATCCGGAACAGGTAGATCTGTATTTTGAAAGCGCTGCAGGAAAGCTGCAGATCATAAAAGACGGAGTGGCTGTGGAGTACAGTGAGGAGCAGGCGACAAAGATCCTCTCTCAGCAGGAAGTCACCGCCATTGCTGATATCAAGATGGGAACGGCAGAGGCTGTAGCCTGGGGCTGTGATTTGACCTTTGACTATGTAAAGATCAACGCCGACTACCGGTCATAGGACAGCAGCAGGGAGACAGCCTGTATATAAAACCGATTCAGGGAGGAAATGAAAAATGAATCTTGAACCCATGCAAAAGGCGGCCGTTTTAATCGAGGCCCTTCCATATATCCAGCGTTTCAACCGCAAGATCGTGGTGATTAAATACGGCGGAAGCGCCATGATAGACGAGGAATTAAAGAAAAAAGTGATCCAGGACGTAGCGCTTTTAAAGCTGGTAGGCTTTAAGCCCATTATCGTCCACGGCGGCGGAAAGGAGATCAGCCGCTGGGTGGGGAAGGTGGGAATGGAACCCCATTTCATCAACGGCCTGCGGGTTACGGATGAGCCTACCATGGAGATTGCGGAAATGGTATTAAATAAAGTGAACAAGAGCCTGGTGCAGCTGGTCAATGAGCTTGGCATCAAGGCTGTGGGAATCAGCGGCAAGGACGGCATGATGCTAAAATGCCATAAAAAATACTCCGGCGGTCAGGATATCGGCTATGTAGGCGAGATCGATCAGGTAGACCCGGAACTGATTCATGAACTTCTGGAAAAGGATTTCCTGCCCATTATCTGCCCCATTGCCTATGACGATCATTTCCAGAGCTACAATATCAATGCCGATGACGCGGCCTGCGCCATTGCAAGGGCGGTAAAGGCGGAAAAGCTGGCATTTCTGACGGATGTGGAAGGCGTTTACAGGGATTTTGAGGACAAGGATTCCCTGATCTCTGAAATGGAGGTAGAGGAGGCTCAGGAGTTCGTGGACAGCGGAAGTCTGGGAGGAGGTATGCTTCCGAAGCTTCAAAACTGCATTGATGCCATCAAAAACGGCGTTTCCAGAGTTCATATCCTGGACGGCCGGATCCCGCACTGCCTGCTGCTGGAGATCTTTACCGACAAGGGAATCGGAACTGCCATCTATAATTCAAAGGAAGATGAGAGGTATTATCATGGCTGATGAAACAAGGATTTGCAGGGCGGAACAGGTTCTGTATAAAACATATAACAGGTTTCCTGTGGTATTTGACCATGGAAAGGGAGTAAAGCTTTGGGACAGCGAAGGAAAGGAGTATCTGGATTTCGGCGCCGGGATCGCGGTGATGGGCTTAGGATACGGAGATGAGGAATATACACAGGCTGTAAAGGCCCAGCTTGATAAGCTGACTCATATTTCTAATTTATTTTACAATGAGCCTTCCATTGAGGCAGGGGAGAAGCTGCTGAAGGTATCGGGGATGGACAGGGTGTTCTTTACAAACAGCGGAACAGAGGCCGTTGAAGGAGCGTTAAAGATTGCCAGACGGTATCATTATAACAAGCTTCATGAGACAATGGGCGACGGCTGTGACGGCTGCGAGGAGCTGCAGATCGATACCACCGGTGAGATTATTGCCATGAATCACGCCTTCCATGGCCGCAGTTTGGGAGCCTTATCTGTAACTGGCAATGCCCATTATCGGCTGCCGTTTGCACCTTTGATTCCGGGAATCCGTTTTGCGGATTTCAATGACCTGGAAAGCGTAAAGGCCCAGATCACAGACAAAACCTGCGCTGTCATCATGGAGACGATTCAGGGAGAGGGAGGAATTTATCCGGCAGAGGAAGCGTTTTTAAAGGGAGTGCGCGCCCTCTGTGACGAATATGATCTGCTGCTGATTCTGGATGAGATTCAGTGCGGGATGGGGCGCACCGGGGAAATGTTTGCATGGCAGCATTACGGTGTAAAGCCCGATGTGATGACGGTGGCAAAGGCGCTTGGAAACGGCGTTCCCATCGGGGCTTTCTTAGCCTGCGGCAAGGCGGCCACGGCTATGGTTCCGGGAGACCACGGCACCACCTATGGCGGAAATCCTCTGGTAACTGCGGCAGCAGGGGCGGTGCTTGATATCTTTGAAAAGAGGCACATTACGGATCATGTAAGAGAGGTGGGAGCGTATCTCTATGAAAAGTTAGAGGGGCTGTCTGCAAAGTATAAGGTGATCTGTGGCCACAGAGGGCGGGGACTGATCCAGGGGCTGGAACTTACCGTGCCGGCCGGCTCTGTTGTTTCAAAGGCTTTGTTAGAAGAAAAGCTGGTGCTTATCAGCGCGGGCAGCCATATCATCCGGTTCGTTCCGCCGCTCATCATCCAGCCGTCGGATGTGGATGAAATGGCCGAACGGCTGGAGCGGGTGCTGGCAAATATATAAATAAAATTATGGTAACTGTTCAAGGCAGCGGGAAAACAGGTACAAAGACAGGCATATAAGCGGGCTTAACGCCTGTTTTTGTACCTGTTTTCCCATCGGAGGAACCTTCTGAGGTGTTGCGTTCCAGTTTGAAATGTGCATAAAAATGTTGATCGGAAATAGATTTTTTGCTATAATATTTATAAATGTAACTGCATAAAGGGGGGACAAAACATTATGACTTCTTCCATCTGCAGGCAGGCGGTGCGATACTATGATGGTTTAGCGCTGCAGTTTTGCCGGACTCAAATATATAAAATAATTCAGGCGTTCCCGTGTTCGCAGCAGACTGCAAAGATGGGAGCGCCTGTTTGTCTAAAAAAGACAAAAAACAGGCTGTACGTTGGAACGCCGAGATAAAAAGTAAAATAAAAATAAGGGAGTGTTTATTATGGGATTTCTAGGATTTTTTCAAAAGAAGGACAAAGAAAATACCGCGCTGCCAAAAACAGATACAGAGCGGTGGATTACAGGCACTTACGCCATGTGGTCTGAATATGCTGATGGAGACTGGCATTATTTTGCGGGTTCTAAAGAAAAAAATAAGAAAGAAGGAGCCTCCATGCGTGTTATGCTCCGCCGGGATTGGGAGGTGACAGATAAAAACTCTCTTTTGGATATGGTACTCTGGCTTACCTCATCTTATAAAGAAAAAGACTCCTGCACAGATGAAGAGATTGCATGGGGCGCATGGGATTTATGCCGCGCGTGCCAGATCCTTGGGATGGGCTTTATCGGCGGTTATATCGGACGCGAGGAAATGATGGAAAAATCAATGGAAGTCGGACAGCTCATGCAAGCTCTCTATCATTCGTGGACAGAACTGTATGACAGCTATTTAAAAGGCTATAGGGAATGGAGAAGGAAACAGGGAGACGGATGGCAGAAGGATATTGCCGAGCGAGAGGCGCTGTGCTTTAGGCTGAGAAATGATCTGAACGGCCCCTGCTCTTTGCCATGGGAACTGGATCTTAAGTAAAAAGTAGAAAATTATGATTTACAGGCATATCTGGAACATATGGGGATTTTTCAGTCTCTACAGGCTCCCTGGCCTGCTGTAAACGATATTACTAAAGACTTAAATATTGAAAAGCGTAAAACGAATGTGGTAAATTCAATCCGGTATCAATACTCAGCGCTTTGTGATGCAGCTTCGACATTAAGCTCAAGTGAGCCCCAGGTGCTGCGGTCAGAAGCAGAAAAAAGGAATTTTTAGAACAATTAACGAAACAATTATCTTCAGTCGATTTTAGTACAGTTGAATTAAAGGGCTTTGGAAATTTACGGAGCAGATTAAATTACAGGCCGAGTGGCTGTTGTAAACTTTAACGGAAAGTATTATGCGCTCTGTTTTGATACGATTGAGTATGATGGTAAATGGTATAGTCTCGAATTAGCCGGAAATCTTTCAGCGGTACTGGGAATTGAAACGGCAGCAGCCGGCACACTCTTTCTTAACGTGGATGATATGAAACTGGAAGAATTAAAGAAGATGATTGTTCCGCTGGAATAGCAGAATGTTTGATTAGTGCTCTGTATAGTCTCATTAACTGGCGGCGGCTTTGGGATCGTTTTTTCAATGCCGCCGCTTTTTTTGTTCTGCTTATGGCGGCTGTCCTGATTCCAGTTTATTTGTTTTATGAGCAGCAGCCATTTGATTCCTATTTTTTCTTGGACTTTTTAGAGCCCTTTTCTCCTTTTTTAGATGACTTTTTAGTCTTAGAGCCTTTTTTGGCTTTAGAGGCTTTGGGCGGGGCTGCAGTTTCTTTGTTTTCAGAGCTGGAGGCCTGGGGGGTCTGGGGGACAGAAACGGCGGTCGGATCGGGCGCCGGGATGTTCACGTTGGGCCTGTGTGCCGCTGCATCTGCTGTGAGCAAAGCGGTGTTGGCTGTGAGTGCGTCTGCTGGCGCGGCCTCTTCTGGCGTATATTCTACAATGTCCTCGATCCGGCAGTTTAAGATCCGGCAGAGTGTCTCCAGGGTATGAGTGGAAACGTGCATATTTTTCTTCATCCGGCCGATCTGTCCGGCACTGAAACCGTGCAGCTTGATCAGCTTATACTGGGTCATACCCCGATCTGTCATGGTAGCCCATAAACGGTCATATTGAATCATTGACCAATTCCTCCTTAAACAGTATGTTATCAATAAACGGATTATATCATAATATGGATATCAGTACAAGTGGATACAGATGAAACGACAGAATGGGGAATTAAAAATAGTCCATGACAAACCCAGGGCACAATGTTATAATTTACGCAGATACCGTCCTCGGACGAAGGAACACACGGCCTGGAGCCGCAGAAGCTGCAGCCTGCTGCGCTGAGGCTGCCCGGCGTGAATGTTTTATTCGCTGAAGGTTTGTTAAAGGAGAGATTGTATGCTGGATTACAGGTTGATAGCGGGCTGCGGGCTGGCGGCAGCAGCAGCTTTCCTGGCCCGGTCAGAGTATGAAAGAAAGGCCTTGTCGTTGGAAGAAGTTTCTGTGGAAACGGACAAGATCACCAGGGACTGGACTTTTGTATTCCTGTCGGATCTTCATGAGAATACATTTGGAAGGGACAATGAAAGGCTGCTGGCAGCCATTGATGCGGTGAAACCCGACGCCGTCTTAAGCGGGGGCGATCTGATCGTCACAAAGAAGGGAAGAGCAAAGACGGCGGTATCTGAGGCTCTTCTTGCCAGACTGGCAGCCAGGTATCCGGTATACTGCGGAAACGGCAACCATGAAAACCGTATGGTCTGGAACCGGAAGGAATATGGGGGGAATTATGAGCGGTATATAGGCCGGCTGAAGGAGATGGGTATCATCTGTCTGTCCGATCAGTCGGCAGTGTTAAAAAAAGAAGTGCGCATTTCAGCGGTGAATCTCGATCCCTGCTTTTATAAAAAGGCCAATTCGGGAAAACTTGCATCCATGGAGCCTGAGTATGTGGAAAAGAAGCTGGGGCCTGCGGCGGGAAAGGACTGCTTTCAGATCCTTCTGGCCCACTCCCCTTTATTTTTTGATGCATACAGAAAATGGGGAGCGGATCTGACATTGTCGGGCCATTTTCACGGGGGAACCATACGGATTCCAGGGCTGGGAGGCGTGATGACGCCCCAGTACCAGTTTTTCCTGCCGGTGTGTGCGGGAACCCATGAACGGGAGGGACGGTATATGGCAGTGAGCCGGGGCCTTGGGACTCATTCTATCAATATCCGGCTTAATAACAGGCCGCAGCTGCTGGCCATCCGGTTAAAGAGGAAGATAATGTAAATATGGAGACGATTACCTATAAACTGGAGCATTTTGAGGGGCCTTTAGACCTTCTGCTCCATCTGATTGAGAAAAATAAGATTGATATATACGACATTCCCATTGTGGAGATCACGGCTCAGTATCTGGAATATGTGAGGCAGATGGAGCGGGAGGATCTCAACGTGGTCAGTGACTTTCTGGTGATGGCTGCTACCCTTTTAGATATCAAGGCAAGAATGCTCCTTCCAAAGGAAGTGGACGAGGAAGGGGAGGAGATCGATCCCAGGGCAGAACTGGTACAGCGGCTTTTGGAATATAAGCGGTATAAGCTGCTGGCAGAGGAGCTGGCGGACCGGGAAGAGGGGGCGCTGACTCATTTTTACAAAGCATCCACCCTTCCGCCGGAGGTGGCAAGGTACCAGCCTCCGGTGGATCTGGATGAACTTCTGGACGGGCTTACTCTGGCAAAGCTGAAACGGATTTTTGAGCAGGTGATGAAGCGGCAGGAAAATAAGATGGACCCCATCCGAAGTAAGTTCGGCACCATCCGCAGGGAGCCGGTGAGCCTGGAGGAGAAGATCGGTTCGGTGTTAGCCTATGCAAGGCGGGCCAGACGTTTCAGTTTTCGCCAGCTGTTGGAGCGGCAGGCAGATAAGCTGGAACTGGTAGTAACTTTTCTGGCAGTTCTGGAGCTGATGAAGATTGGAAAACTCCATCTGACGCAGGAAGAAACCTTCGGCGACATGGATATCGAGGCGCTGGAGCCGGAAGGAATGGAAGAGGAACCGGACCTGGGAGGTCTGGATGGGTTTGAGGAATAAGATATGGAAAATAACGGAATATACGGAGAATGTAAGCCCGTAGAAAATGAAAAGGATCAGGAGGCAGTCATCGAAGCGGTGCTGTTTACCATGGGCGGTGCAGTGGAGCTGCGTCAGCTGGCAGCGGCTATCGGTCAGGACAGGGAAACGGCCCGCGGTGCGGCGGAACGGCTGATGAAACGGTATCAGACGGGAAAGAAGGGGATGGAGATCCTTAAACTGGAGGACAGCTACCAGATGTGTACCCGGTCTAAGTATTATGAAAATCTGATCCGCGTAGCGGCTGCGCCCAAAAAACAGGTGCTGTCAGACGTGGTTTTGGAGACGCTGTCCATTATTGCCTACCGTCAGCCGGTGACGAAGATGGAGATTGAGAAGATTCGAGGGGTGAAGTCTGACCATGCGGTGAACCGTCTGGTAGAGTACGATCTGGTCTACGAGGCCGGCCGTCTGGACGCACCGGGCCGTCCGTCCCTGTTTGCTACTACGGAGGAATTTCTGCGCCGGTTCGGCGTCGGCTCTCTGGGAGACCTGCCGGATGTGAACCCGGAGCAGGAGGCAGTGATCCGGGCCGAGGTGGAAGAGGAGCTGCAGCTTACCGTAGATGAAATACCGAAGGAAAATGAGTGAGCTTGTATAAAGAAAAAAACTTGTAAATCCTCTGCCTGTGTGATACATTACTGTGGTAAAGTAAAAGAGCGTATTTGCGGAAGTCCCAGGATCGTCCATAGGGAGGTTTCGGAAGTACATGATGCAGAGACGGAATGGAGGACAAGAAAATGCTTCAGTTTGTGAACACGGCTTTGAACACCTTTGACGATCTTGTATGGGGCGTCCCGCTGATCGTGCTGATCCTTGCGACAGGAATCTACCTGACGATCCGCCTGAAGGGGATGCAGATTTTAAGGCTTCCCGCCGCCCTGCGCTACATGGTGCAGAATGAGGAGGAGGGACACGGAGAGGTTACCAGCTTCGGGGCGCTGTGCACCGCCATGTCGGCAACCATCGGCACGGGCAATATCGTAGGTGTGGCTACTGCCATTGTGGCTGGAGGCCCTGGAGCGCTGTTCTGGATGTGGGTCGCGGCGTTTTTCGGAATGGCCACCAAATATGCGGAGGGAGTGCTTGCGATCTGCTATCGGACGGTAGATAAAGAGACCGGTCATGTGCTGGGAGGGCCGTTTTACTATATTGAAAACGGAATGGGGAAGAACTGGAGATGGATGGGAAAAATCTTCGCCTTCTTCGGCGCAGGCGTTGGCCTTCTGGGAATCGGTACATTTACCCAGGTAAATGGGATCACGTCAGCGGTAGGCGACTTTTTTGACAGTCAAAAAAGCTGGACTGTGGGGGTGTTTGGAAGAGAATATTCGGCGGCTGTACTGATCGCGGGACTGGTTCTGACAGTGTGTGTAGCGCTGGTGGTTCTTGGAGGGCTGGAGCGGATCGCTACGGTTTCACAAATCATTGTCCCCTTTATGGCAATTTTTTATGTAGCTGCCTGTGTTTTGATTTTGATTGTAAATGCACAAAAGGTACCGGGGGCCTTTAGACTGATCGTAGAAAGCGCGTTTGGGCTTCGGGCTGCAGCGGGGGGAACCCTGGGTGCGGTGCTGCTTGCCATGCAGAAGGGGATTGCCAGAGGTATTTTTTCAAATGAGGCTGGTCTGGGAAGCGCTCCTATCGCAGCGGCGGCGGCCCGTACCAAAGAGCCGGTGCGTCAGGGTCTGGTGTCCATGACAGGAACCTTTATTGATACCATTGTAATCTGTACTATGACCGGGCTTTCTATTGTGCTTACAGGGGCTTATGAAACGGGGCTGGAGGGGGTGGCAGTGACGACCTACGCCTTTAATCAGGGCCTTCCGATTCCTGCCTGGGCCAGTTCATTCCTGCTGATGGTATGTCTGATCTTTTTTGCGTTTACGACGATCATCGGCTGGAATTATTACGGTGAGCGGTGTCTGGAATATCTGTCAAACGGAAGCAAACGGGCGGTTGCAGCGTATCGGTTTTTATATATCCTGGCTATCTTTATCGGGCCGTTTATGACTGTGGAGGCGGTGTGGACGATTGCCGATATCTTTAATGCGCTGATGGCTATTCCTAATCTGATAGCGGTGCTGGCTTTAAGCGGCGTCATAGCGGCGCAGACAAAGGATTATTGGAAACGGATGGGCAAACAGGCCAAGTAAGCTCCGGTCAAGAAAGGACAGGTTAAGGCGCTGGCACCTTTCAGGACAAATTGGAATATAGTATCGTAACCTTTTTAAAACAGTATGGAAAAGGAGCGGTCTATGATTCAGAGTCTGATACTGGTGCTGGCCCTGTGCGCTGACACCTTTGGAGCAAGTCTCGCATACGGAGCAAACAGAATAAAGGTCAGTCCGGGAAAGGTGCTTCTCTTAAATGGGATATGCAGCGCCTGTCTGGGATTGGCTATGGCGGCAGGCTCTCTTGCAGCAGAATGGATTCCAGGCACCACAGCCAGGATCATCTGCGGCGGGAGCCTGTTTTTTCTCGGCCTGATCCGTATGACGGATTATACGGTGCGGAAATGGATCAGAGACCGCTGCCATGGCGGCTGCCGCTTTCATTTTTCGCGTTCAGGTCTTCATGTAATCGTTCAGATCTGGAGCGATCCCATGGCGGCGGATGCAGACGGCTCCCGGAGTCTGGAGTGGAAGGAAATCCTGCTTCTTGGCTTTGCCATGTCCATCGACAGTCTGACAGCAGGAGCTGCCGCCGCTCTGTCAGAGGGCCAAGTATGGATAACGGTATTTCTGGCGTTTGCGGTGGGAACGGTTATGATGGAGGGCGGACTCAGGATCGGAAGAAGCCTTTCCGGAAAGCGGCAGAGAGACCTGGGATGGGTTAGCGGACTGCTGCTTATGGGGGTGGGAGTGAGTAAGCTGTGAGAAGGATCTCCGGCCTGACCGGAAGGATAAGCGGCCTGTTTCGCCGAAGGACAGCCATCACTGTTAACCGCAGCGGCGGCTGTTCTTTCCTCCGTTAAATGTTAAACATAAGCTCTGCATGGGAAATACCGCGGATTTCCATCTGCCGTCTTGACGCCTCCCGTCATTCATGGTAAGATATCACCAGCTGCAAAACACAATACATAGTGTATGCGTTCTGTGAAATAAACACAATATATAGTATAAAAACCAAACATACCACACGAGGTGAAACCATGAATCTGACCAGAATTAAGGTAGTAAAAAAAGACGGGACGAAAGAAGATTTTAACGTTCAGAAGGTGATTTCCGCCATCAGTAAATCCGCGGAGCGTGCCATGATCACATTTTCCAGGGCAGAGCTGAATTTTATCTGTGACTTTGTGGAGGAGAAGGTACAGGAGCTGGACCAGGAGCTGATTCCGATCCCGCAGATGCACAATATTGTAGAGGGGGCTCTGGAGAAGGTAAATCCCCTGGTGGCAAAGAGCTATCGTGATTACCGAAATTACAAGCAGGACTTTGTGCGTATGCTGGACGAGGTGTATAAGAAGAGTCAGTCCATCATGTACATCGGAGACAAGGAGAACAGCAACACGGACAGCGCCCTGGTTTCAACCAAGCGCAGCCTGATCTTTAATGAACTGAACAAGTCCCTGTACCAGAAATTTTTCATGACCGTGGAAGAACTTCAGGCCTGTCGTGAAGGCTATATCTATATCCACGATATGTCTGCCAGACGTGACACCATGAACTGCTGTCTTTTTGACGTAAAGGAGGTGCTGACCGGAGGCTTCGAGATGGGAAATCTCTGGTATAATGAGCCAAAGACCCTGGATGTGGCCTTTGATGTGATCGGAGACATCGTTTTAAGCGCAGCCAGTCAGCAGTACGGCGGATTTACCGTCCCCAGCGTGGAGGAGATTCTGGCTCCGTATGCAGAGAAGTCCTATGAAAAATACATTGACAGATATCTGGATCTGGGGCTGACCAATGACAAGGCCAGGGAGGTTGCCTGGAAGGATGTGGAGCGTGACATGGAGCAGGGGTTCCAGGGCTGGGAGTACAAATTTAATTCTGTTTCCTCCAGCCGCGGAGATTATCCCTTTATCACCATGACTGCCGGCACAGGAACAAGCCGTTTTGCAAAAATGGCTACAATGACCATGCTGAATGTCCGCAAGGGCGGTCAGGGCAGAAAGGATCACAAAAAGCCGGTGCTTTTTCCCAAAATTGTATTTCTTTATGATGAGGCGCTTCACGGGCCGGGAGGCGAGCTGGAGGACGTATTTGAGGCCGGGATCGACTGCTCCAGCAAGACCATGTATCCTGACTGGCTCTCTCTTACGGGAAAAGGCTATATCGCCAGTATGTACAAGCGCTATGGGAAGATCATTTCCCCTATGGGCTGCCGCGCCTTTTTGTCTCCATGGTACGAGAGAGGCGGTATGTATCCGGCGGATGACGCGGATACGCCGGTATTCGTAGGCCGTTTTAATATTGGCGTTGTAAGCCTTCATCTTCCAATGATCCTGGCAAAAGCCAGACAAGAGAGCCGGGATTTTTATGAGGTGCTGGATTATTATCTGGAACTGATCCGCAGGATCCATATCCGCACCTATGCATACCTGGGTGAGCTAAAGGCGTCTACCAATCCGCTGGCTTACTGCGAAGGTGGATTTTACGGCGGTCATCTGGGCCTCCATGACAAGATCAAACCGCTGCTTAAGACGGCCACGGCTTCTTTTGGGATCACAGCGTTTAATGAACTGCAGCAGCTGTACAATAAGAAATCTCTGGTGGAGGACGGACAGTTTGCCCTGGAGGTACTTGAGCATATCAACCGTAAGATAGAGGAATTTAAGGAAGAGGACGGCAATCTCTATGCCATCTATGCCACGCCTGCGGAGAACCTCTGCGGCCTTCAGGTAAAGCAGTTCCGTGAGAAATACGGGATCATTGAAAATGTATCGGACAGGGAGTATGTAAGCAACGGTTTCCACTGTCATGTGACGGAGGACATTACGCCGATTGAGAAGCAGGATCTGGAATACCGTTTCTGGGAACTGAGCAATGGAGGAAAGATACAGTATGTGAAATATCCCATCAGCTACAACAAAGAAGCGATCCGCACTCTTGTGCGCCGCGCCATGAAAATGGGATTTTACGAGGGAGTAAACCTGTCTCTGGCTTACTGTGATGACTGCGGACACGAAGAACTGGAGATGGATGTGTGCCCGGTATGCGGCAGCCGGAACCTGACGAAGATCGATCGGATGAACGGTTATCTGAGCTATTCCAGAGTGAAGGGCGATACGAGGCTGAACGAAGCCAAGATGGCTGAGATCGCAGAACGGAAGAGTATGTAAGCAGCATTGAGTGCAAAAAGAACCTGCGGACGATTTCGATGATTGAAATGGTCCGCAGGTTCTTTTTGGATGATTCTTTTCCCGGAACATACCGGAGAGGTACAATCACACTAGCCGCCTGTATTTTATCAGTCATGGAGCATTGTTTCCTGATTTCTTTCTGTGTCCAGTGTTGGAAAGAATACAAAAAGACTTCCTCCTGCATCTGCTCCGGCCGGGAGGGAATCAGAGCCCGCTTTCCCCATCCTTTGCCAGAAGTCCCTCTATATAACCTTCCACCTTCTGCTTATCTCCGGGACTCAGCCGGTTAAACATCTCTAAAAAGCCCTTCTGCTGTTCGGTCACGGTAACGGTTAGTCCATCGGTACCGTAGAACTGGGAAATGGTGATGCCCAGGGCGCGGCAGATATGCCTTAAGGTAGGCACACTGGGGACTGATGTACGGCGGAAAAGATTTCCTATGCTGTTTGGGGAGACGTTCATTTCCTTTGCAAGGCGGTAGCGGCTCCATCCTCTGTCTCTGCAGAGTTCTTCAATACGGTCCAGCTCAAAACTCATGGTAGTCCATTCTCAGAAGGAATGCAGGCCGGATCGCATCTCCGGCGCAGGCCTCCTTCTTCCTCCTGTGGTTCGGTCATTTTTGTGATGTGTATTATTGTATCCCACTGCCATGAAAAACATCAGGCTGAAAAATAGTAGATATAGTGTGAATGAAATAGTGTACAGATGGGTACAGAACAATAAACCAGTGGAAAAATGATTTTAAAACCGCCGGTTCAGCGATTCTTTGGAGGCGGAGGCCGTCTTTTGTCCGGACTGGAGATCGTAATCAAGGATGCTGTTGGGATCTGTTTCAAAAAATTCACACAAGCCTTTTAACTCAATATCAGTTACCAGGCGTTTGCCAAGTTCGATCCTGAGGATGGTAAGCTTTGAAAAATTGTAGCCGTTGACCTGAAGCTTGGCAGCCAGTTCGTCCTGAGTCAGCTTCCTTGCCATCCGCAGCTGACGTACCCGGCAGCCGATGATATTTTTCTGTTCGCTGGTGGTTATCTTTCGCATAAAAACTCCTGATAGGGCGGCGTGCCCGCAGGCACACCTGTAAATGTGTAACGATTTCGTCATATGTCAAATTATACAGAAATATGTTTATATAAGCTGGTTTACAGCACATATTTCAGCACAAATCACCTCATGGCTGAATCGTTAGGTAAATATTGGTTGCCTTTTATGATTGTAATGAAGAAAATGACAATTTAGGTTCCAATAATGAAATTTAGGAAAATAATGCAGGAAAATAAAGTAGAAAAATACGTCTGTTTATGTTAGACTGATAAATAGCGCAGAAAGGATACAAAAAGAGGTAGAAACAGATGAAGAAGTTTATTGAGGAATTTAAGGCGTTTGCGCTGAAAGGCAATATGATCAACCTGGCAGTGGGCATGATTATCGGAAGCGCATTTACAAGTATTGTCAACTCACTGGTCAATGACATTTTTATGCCGATTCTGAGTATTTTTACGGGAAAGATCGATTTTTCCAACCTGTTTATCGCTCTGGATGGAAATAAATACCCCACTCTGGAAGCGGCAAAGGAAGTGACCTCTACCATTAACTATGGTTCTTTTATCACTCAGACCATCAATTTCCTTTTAATGGCACTGGTGGTATTTCTGGCGGTAAAGGCGATGGGGCGTCTGGAGAGGCTTGGCAGGCGGCCAGAGGAACCTAAAGCGTCTGCACAGAAGGCGTGCCCTTACTGCTGCACGATGATCCCGGCTGAGGCGGTTCGCTGTCCAAACTGTACCTCCCGGCTGGACAAAGAAGTGAACATAGAACAGGAGAGAAAGACAACAGATGCGTTATCATAACATAACAAAGGATGATATGCTCAACGGAGAAGGGCTGCGGACTGTGCTGTGGGTGGCAGGCTGCAGCCATAACTGTCCCGGCTGCCATAATCCCGTAACCTGGGATGTGCGGGGCGGGCTGCCGTTTGACGGGGCTGCGAAGGAGGAATTATTTGCGGAACTTGAGAAGGACTACATTTCAGGCGTAACCTTCAGCGGAGGGGATCCCCTTCATCCTGCAAACAGAGAGGGCATTGCTGCGTTGGCAAGAGAGATCAGAGACAGATATCCGGAAAAAACGATCTGGCTTTACACGGGCTATGACTGGGAACAGATCTGCGGCCTGCCCCTGCTTAAAAATATAGACGTAGTGGTGGATGGAGAGTTCATTCAGGCGCAGAAGGATAACCGCCTCCACTGGAAGGGCAGCGCAAACCAGCGGGTGATTGATGTACAGAGATCCCTTTTGACGGGGCAGGCAGTACTGTACGGATGAGACGCGGGGAACCAGATGCAGGAAAATGAATAAGATACAGGAGAAATGACAAAATATGATCAGTCGAATCGCAAGATTTTATAAAGTAAGCTTTGAACAGTTTAAGGGGGACTGGGTAGATACCTTTGAAGAGGGAGATGAGGATATTCAGGCCATTTATGACAGTATACGCCTTCCGGAGCGGGCTACGGCCGGTTCTGCCGGATATGATTTTTTTGCTCCCAGGGCATTTGTTATTAAGCCTGGTGAGACCATAAAAATTCCTACCGGTATCCGGGCGGAGATCGACGAGGGCTGGGTGCTGACCTTATTTCCAAGGAGCAGCTTGGGTTTTAAGTACCGTCTGCAGTTAAATAATACGGTCGGCATCATCGACAGCGATTATTTCTATTCTGACAATGAAGGGCATATGTTTATAAAGATAACCAATGATTCCAATGAGGACAAGACTCTGGAGCTACCCAGGGGAGCCGGCTTTGTCCAGGGGATTTTCCTGCCGTTTGGGATCACAGTGGATGATGAAACAAAGGGGCTTAGAAACGGCGGTTTCGGAAGCACTGATAAGGGAAGGAACTGACCATGGAAGGCAGCAGGAGAAGAGGCTCCTACAGCGGGAGCAGACGGCATCCGGGCACAGGACGCGGGGGCGGCAGACGGAGCGCTCAGAGCATCCGGCTAAGAAAAAGGCAGCGCCTTATGAGGAAAATTCTCGTATGGATCCTCTGTCTGGCGGTAATGGCCGGAATCGCATTTGGCGTCAGCCGTGTGGCAGGTTCCTTTCATATTTCAAGGAAAAAGCAGCTTCGGGCAGAGGGGATTGAAAAACTTCAGGCAGGAGATCCTTCTGGAGCGCTGACCTCCTTTGAAGAGGCGCTGGCAGCTGCGGGAGCCGATGATAAGAAGTTTAATATAGATGTCCTTTCTTATCGGGCAGAGGCAGAAATGCTCTTAGATGACTTTGAGGCGGCGGATCACAGCTGGGATCTGATCATGGAACAGGGAGGAAACGCCATTTCCGGGCGATATATGAAGAGCTTCTGCCAGAGCAGGCTTGGAAATAAGGATCAGGCGGTGGCTCTGTACCGTGAGGCGCTGGGAATGGAGACAGGAGGAAAGAAGTCCCCAGGTTATGAGGAAGCTCTGATTGAGGCAGGAGCTGCCTGTATGGAGGCAGCCGATTATGATGGGGCAAAGGCCCTGTATGAAGAGGCGTTAAAGGACGGTGGGGATAATAAAAGGTTTGAGAGCAGGGTCTACAGCCAGATGGGTTTATGCCAGATGGCTGAGGAGGACTATGAAGGAGCTGCTGATTCATTTGCTCAGGGATATGACAGACTGATTACCAGCTATAATGCGGGAACCGGAGCCAGCCTGGAGCAGGCGGCACAGGCCATTACCCAGGAAAATGCTGCGGACTGGCAGCTGCTTAAGGAACTGGCATTTCACCAGGCGGCTGTCTGCGAATACGAACAGGACTATGAGGGCGCAAAGAGCCGTTTTGAAACGTATCTTCAGGTCTTTGGAGATGATGAAGCGGTTCAGCACGAGATTGACTTTTTAAAGACCAGGATGCGGTAAGGAGAACTATGGCAGAACTGATTGATTTAAAGGAACTGGAGGAACGGGTGCTTCTGATCGCCGTCAATGCAGGAGAGGAGAAGGAGACGAAGGCATCCCTGGACGAGCTTGAAGAACTGGCGCAGACGGCAGGGGCCGTCCCTGTCGCACGGGTGATCCAGAACCGTGAGGCCGTACATCCGGGCACCTATCTGGGAAAGGGAAAGCTTTTGGAGGTGAGAGAGCTTCTGGCCCGGACGGGTGCTACGGGAGTGATCTGTGATGATGAGCTTTCACCGGCCCAGCTGCGCAATCTGGAAGATGTCCTGGAGACAAAGGTTATGGATCGGACTATGGTGATCCTGGATATCTTTGCCTCAAGAGCCCATACAAGAGAAGGAAAGATCCAGGTGGAACTGGCCCAGCTGCGCTACCGGGCGATTCGGCTGGTGGGAATGAGAAATTCACTTTCCCGACTGGGAGGAGGCATAGGAACCAGAGGGCCGGGAGAGAAAAAGCTGGAAACGGACCGCCGTCTGATCCACCAGAGGATAGGACAGCTGAAGCGGGAATTAGAGGATGTAAAGCGGCACCGGGAAGTCACAAGGCAGCATCGGGAGAAGAATTACGGCCTGACGGCAGCCATTGTGGGCTATACCAATGCAGGCAAGTCCACTCTGCTAAATAAGCTTACAGGGGCGGGAATTCTGGCGGAGAACCGGCTGTTTGCAACGCTGGATCCCACAACAAGGGCGTTTGATCTGGCAGACGGACAGCAGATCCTTATGACGGATACAGTAGGTTTTATCCGAAAGCTTCCTCATCATCTGATTGATGCCTTTAAGAGTACCCTGGAGGAGGCGCGCTACAGCGATGTGATCCTTCATGTGGTGGACTGCTCGAATCCACAGATGGATATGCAGATGTATGTGGTTAAGGAGACATTAAGAGAACTGGGGATTGTGGATAAGACTGTGGTAACAGTATTTAACAAGATTGACCGGCTGGATAAGGAAGAGGGAATGGGGATGCTCCCAAGAGATTTTGCCTCCGACTATCAGGTGCGTATCTCTGCAAAAACCGGGGAAGGCATAGAGGAACTTGAGCAGGTCCTGGGGAGCATTATCCGCAGCAGCCGGATCTATCTGGAAAAGGTATATCCCTACAGCCAGGCTGGCCGGATTCAGACGATACGGACCTATGGCCAGCTCCTTTCGGAGGAATATACCGAGCAGGGGATTGCCGTGACCGCTTATGTGCCGGCGGAGCTTTTTGAGGGGCTGTACCGGGATTAGATCAGGCCCGGAGGGTAAAAGCAGGAAATGTCTGGAAGGTTGAAAGGAGTTTTAAGGTATGATCCAGGTAGTAAAAAGGGATGGGGAGGCCGCGGAATTTTGTTTAAAGAAGATAACAGAGGCCATCAAGAAAGCGTTTAAGGCTACGGGGAAAGAGTACAACGACGAGATACTGGAGCTGCTTTCCCTGCGTGTGACGGCTGATTTCCAGCCTAAGATGCAGGGCGGGAGCATTTCCGTGGAGGAGATACAGGACAGCGTGGAGCACGTGCTGGAGCAGACCGGATATACGGAGGTGGCAAAGGCCTATATCCTTTACCGGAAGCAGCGTGAGAAGATCCGCAACATGAACAGCACCATATTGAACTATAAGGACGTTGTAAACAGCTATGTGAAGGCAGAGGACTGGAGGGTCAGGGAAAATTCTACGGTGACATATTCGGTGGGCGGATTGATTTTAAGCAATTCCGGGGCTGTGACAGCTAATTACTGGCTAAGTGAGATTTACGATCCTGAGACGGCGGCGGCTCACCGGAATGCGGACATCCATATCCATGACCTCTCCATGCTGACAGGCTACTGTGCGGGCTGGTCCTTAAAACAGCTTTTGATGGAGGGGCTGGGCGGGATTACGGGAAAGATCACATCAGGGCCAGCCAGACATTTATCAGTGCTGTGCAGCCAGATGGTGAATTTCCTCGGCATTATGCAGAACGAATGGGCAGGCGCCCAGGCCTTTTCTTCCTTTGATACATATCTTGCGCCCTTTGTAAAGACAGACCGGCTGACCTATCCGGAGGTGAAAAAGTGCATTGAAACCTTTATCTACGGGGTAAATACGCCAAGCCGCTGGGGGACGCAGGCACCATTTTCCAACGTTACCCTTGACTGGACGGTGCCGGACGACATGGCGCAGATGAATGCCATTGTAGGCGGCCGGGAGATGGACTTTAAATATAAGGACTGTAAGGCTGAGATGGATATGATCAACCGGGCCTTTATTGAAACCATGATCGAGGGGGATGCCAACGGTCGGGGATTTCAGTATCCCATTCCCACCTATTCGATTACAAAGGATTTTGACTGGTCCGATACAGAGAATAACCGCCTTTTGTTTGAGATGACTTCCAAGTATGGAACGCCTTATTTTTCTAATTATATCAACAGCGATATGGAACCCGGCGACGTCAGGAGTATGTGCTGCCGGCTGCGGCTGGATCTGCGGGAGCTGCGCCGCAAAACGGGCGGTTTCTTCGGCTCTGGCGAGAGCACCGGTTCTGTGGGCGTAGTCACCGTCAACCTTCCCAGGATCGCTTATCTGGCAAAGGACGAGACGGACTTTTACCGGCGTCTGGACCATATGATGGATATCAGCGCAAGATCCTTAAGGACCAAGAGGGAAGTGATCACAAAGCTTTTGGAGCGGGGGCTTTACCCCTATACAAAGAGGTATCTTGGCACATTTGAAAATCATTTTTCCACCATTGGGCTGATCGGTATGAACGAGGCGGGGCTGAACGCGTCATGGATCGGCAGGGATATGACACAGCCGGAATGTCAGCAGTTTACGAAGGAGGTGCTGGATCATATGAGAGAGCGCCTGTCTGATTATCAGGAGCAGTACGGCGATCTTTATAACCTGGAGGCCACGCCTGCGGAGTCCACAGCCTACCGGCTGGCCAAGCATGATAAGGAGCAGTATCCTGACATTATCACAGCGGGAAAGAAGGGAGAGACCCCTTATTATACCAACAGCTCCCATCTGCCGGTGGGATATACAGAGGACATTTTTGATGCTCTGGATATTCAGGACGAGTTACAGACCCGGTATACCTCGGGAACGGTATTTCACGCATTTTTAGGTGAGAAGCTGCCGGACTGGAAGGCTGCGGCCAGTCTGGTGCGCGCCATTGCTGAGAATTACCGCCTGCCTTATTATACGCTGTCGCCTACCTATTCCATCTGCAAAAGCCACGGGTATCTGGCAGGAGAGCATTTTACCTGCCCCATCTGCCGGGAGAAGGCGGAGGTCTACAGCCGAATCACGGGATATTACAGACCGGTGCAGAACTGGAATGAGGGCAAGCTTCAGGAATACAAAGACCGCGTGACTTATGACACCGGCCGGTTTGATCGCAGCAAAGACAGGGCACGGATCCTGCCTGAGGTGCAGGACATGGAAGGAAAACCGCCGGAAACGGCAGAGGGAGTGAGGAAGAAAACGCAGATGTATCTGTTTACTACCAGAACCTGCCCAAACTGCCGGATCGCCAGAGAATGCCTGAAGGATGTGGACTATCAGATCGTTGATGCGCAGGAGCATCCGGAGCTGGCCAGACAATTCGGGGTCATGCAGGCACCTACTCTGGTGCTGGTGAGGGACAAAGTGGTGCAGAAGTTTGCAAATGCCTCGAATATCCGCAAATTTGTCGAAGGAGTGAAGGCGTAAGTATAAAATGGAAATATCCCCTGCGCAGTCGGTTTAAAGCTTGCGGCGCAGGGGAATTTTTATGCCTGTTATTGCCGGGCTTTTTCCAGGGCGGTATCCACTGCCTTTAAAAGGGCCATGGAGGTATAGCGGGAGGAATCCGGGTATGTAAGATTTTCAGTAGACTGTGTGTTTACGATCTGCTCTGCCAGGCCCTCCATCGTGGGCTGCATCAGGGGATACATGGTAGCTACAGCCTCGCTTAGCGGAACCAGCGCCACGGCCCGGATCTGGTCTGCGTCTACGGTTACTTCCACATTGACCTGTTCGCTGCCCAGGGAAAGGGAGGCGCTGTAGATGCCGGGGACATAGGCGGTCTGCCTGGTTTCTTCTTTTTCAGAGCCATTGTCATTTCCATGGCGGAACATGATGAAGCAGAGGGCAATCAGGAGGATGGCCAGTCCGGCAAAGATCGCTGTGTAGATGATCTCTTTCATCCGCAGCACCACGATTTTGGTTTTGGAACTCATAGTGTCAGGACCTCTGAGGGAATTTGTTACAGCATATGAGACAGGAGGATAAAATATGTCATTGCAGTTTGTTATGGGAGGCGCTGGCTCCGGAAAAACCAGGTATCTTTACGAGACCGCTATCCAGCAGTCCCTAAAGCAGCCGGAACGCTCCTTTTTGTTTATTGTCCCGGAGCAGTATACCATGCAGACCCAGAAGGAGCTGGTGCATCTCCATCCCAGACACGGCCTTATGAACATGGACGTTCTGAGCTTTAAGCGTCTGGCCTACCGTGTTTTTGAGGATCTGGGGGTTCGGGTTCCGGCAGTGCTGGACGATATGGGAAAATCCATGGTGCTGCGCAAGGTGGCCGGGAGGCTTAAGAAGGAGCTGGGCCTGTACGGCGGGCATCTGGAGCAGCCGGGCTTTATCAGCCAGCTGAAATCCCAGATCTCTGAACTTAGCCAGTATGGCGTCGGGCCGGAGGAGCTGAATCGGGTGGAGGAGGAGACGGATCATCCTCTTCTGAAAGAGAAACTTAAGGATCTTCAGGTGATCTACCGGGGGTTTAAGGAGTATATTGAGGATCATTACATTACGTCAGAGGAGATCCTGGATATCCTGTGCAGGGAACTGCCTCGATGGGAAAAACTGGCAGACAGCGTCATCTATCTGGACGGTTATACGGGCTTTACGCCCGTACAGTACCGGCTGGCGGAATTATTTATGCTCCATGCCAGAGATGTGGTGTGCACGGTGACAGTGGATCTGCGGGAGAATCCCTATAAGGAATGCAGCATTCAGCATCTTTTTTATATGGGACGCCATACGGTGTGCCGGTTAAAGGAGCTGGCAGACCGCCGCCATGTGGAGGTGAAAAGGGAGGTGCGCTGTGACCGCCGTCCCGGCTGGCGGTTTAAGGACAGCGAAAGCCTGGACTTTCTGGAACGAAACCTCTACCGGTATACAGGGAAGGTATGGACCAACGAAACGTCGGATATACAAATTTGTCAGGGAAAGACAGCGGCAGAGGAGGCGGCCTATATCTGTACCTGCATAAGCCGCCTGGTACGGGAAAAAGGGTTGCGTTACCGGGATATGGCGGTGATTACCGGGGATCCGGCGTCCTATGGACGGGAACTGTCCCATCCTTTTGACGAGGCGGGAATCCCGTATTTTATGGATCAGAAGAAGAGCATTCTGGAAAATCCTCTGGTGGAGTTAATACGGGCGGCCTTAGAGACTGTGAAGGACTGTTCCTATGAGAGCGTGTTCCGGTATTTGAAAACGGGGCTGGTGTATGACCGGGGGGAAAGGGAGGCCCTTTCAGGGAAGAACGCTGCAGCCGACAAGGAAGAGCAATGGGTACGGGAAAAGATTCCTGTTTTAACGGATCGTCTGGAAAATTATGTAAGAGCTTTGGGCATCCGGGGATGGAAACAGTGGGAGCAGACCTGGGATAAGCCCTATCGGGGTGGAGAACGGATCAATCTGGAGGAATTGAACGCTTACCGTCAGTGGATTTTGGAGCCGCTAAAGGAGCTGCGGGAAGCGTTTCAGAAGGAAGAGGCCACTATTTCTTCTGTGACGGCGGCTCTGCGCCGTTTTCTGGAAAAAATGGAATTAAAGGAAAAGCTGGAGGAATACTCAGACTTTTTTGCCGGACGTCATCGTCCGGGGGATGAGAACCTGGCAAAGGAGTACGGTCAGGTCTATGAGCGGGTGGAGGAACTTTTTTTCCGCCTGGAAGGTCTTTTGGGAGATGAAAAGGCAGACAGGAAGAATTATATTCAGATTCTGGAAGCTGGTTTTGAGGAAATCCGGGTGGGCGTGATTCCGGCTACGGCGGATCAGGTCATCATCGGCGACCTTACGCGAAGCCGTCTGGAATCGGTGAAGGTGCTGTTTTTTGCGGGGCTGAACGAGGGGCTTGTACCCCAGAGAAAATCGGGAGGCAGCCTTTTGACGGACGGTGACCGCGAGGTGTTTCGCACCTTTCACATGGAGTTGGCTCCAACGGCAAGAGAGGATGGCTGTATCCAGAAATTTTACCTTTACCTTATGCTGTCAAAGCCTTCCCGCCAGCTGGTTCTTACCTGGGCCGCTGCTTCAAAAGACGGAAAGAGCGCACGGCCGTCCAGCCTGATCGGCGAGGTGAAAAAGCTGTTTCAGGGGCTTTCGCAAGAAAGCTGCTTTGCAGAGGGGCGTCCCATTCTCACCCCCTGGGACGGAAGGGAAATGCTGATTGGGGGGCTGAGAGAGGCGGCGGCCAGTTCCCACAGGGAACAGGCATTTTTAGAACTGTACCGTCGTTTTTACAGTGAAGAGGCGTACCAGAAACAGGTGAAGCAGCTGGTAGACGCAGCGTTTTTTACCTATGAGGACAGAGGCATCGGGAGGGCTGCGGCCAGGGCGCTCTACGGCCAGACCCTGCAGGGCAGCGTAACACGTCTGGAGCAGTTTGCCTCCTGCGCATACGCCCATTTCCTTAAATATGGCCTGGAACTGATGGAGCGACAGGAATATCGGCTGGAGGCAGTGGATATGGGAAATCTGTTCCATCAGTCCATCGATTTGTGTTTCCGGTTCATCCGGGATCAGAAACTGGACTGGAGCCGGATCACTGAGGCCCAGAGAAAAGCCCTGGTAAAGGAATGTGTGGCGCAGGTGACGGAGCAGTACGGCAACACAATCATGGCCAGCTCAGCCCGCAATGCCTATCTGGCTCAGAGGGTGGAGCGGATCACGGACCGGACGATCTGGGCGCTGGCAGAGCAGGTGAAAAAAGGCGATTTTGTACCTGCTGGTTTTGAAGTGTCATTTTCAGCTATCGATGATCTGCGGGCCATGCGGATCCGCCTGTCGGAGGATGAGGAGCTGCAGCTAAAGGGGCGGATCGACCGTCTGGATCTGTGCGAGGACGAGGAGCATATTTTTGTAAAGATCATTGATTATAAATCAGGAAATACCTCCTTTGATCTGGCGGCCCTTTACTACGGTCTGCAGCTTCAGCTGGTGGTCTATATGGATGCGGCCCTGGAGATGGAGGAGCGGAAAAATCCCGGAAAGCAGGCGGTGCCTGCGGGAATATTCTACTATAATATCAAGGATCCGGTGGCAGAAAAAGACGGTGAAATGACAAAAGAGGACATCGAGCATCAGATTCTGCGCCAGCTTCGCATGAACGGCCTGGTAAACAGTGAACTTGACGTTATCCGCCATCTGGACCGGGAGATCGAGAAGGAATCGGATGTGATCCCGGTGGCTATGAAGGACGGCTATGTTCAGGAAACCCGCTCCAGCGTAGCGGGAGCCAGACAGTTTGAGGAGCTTCGCGCCTTTGTGGGAAGGAAACTTAAAACCTCAGGACGGCAGATCCTGGAGGGAGAGACGGGGCTGCGGCCTTATAAGCAGGGGAACCGGACAGCCTGTGATTACTGTCCTTATCATGCAGTCTGCGGCTTTGATACCAAGACGGCAGGATACGGCTTCAGACGGCTGAAGTCCATGAAGGCAGAGGAAATCTGGCAGGAGATTGAGAAGGAGGGAGAAAATGGCAGTAAAATGGACCCAGAAACAGAAGCAGGTCATTGACAGCAGAAACCGCAGTCTCCTGGTTTCTGCGGCTGCTGGCAGCGGAAAGACGGCGGTGCTTGTAGAAAGGATCATCTGCATGATCAGCGAAGGGGAGCATCCCTTAAATATTGACCAGCTTCTGGTGATGACCTTTACCAGTGCAGCCGCCGCTGAGATGCGGGAGCGTATCGGTGCGGCGGTGGAGAAAAGGCTGCGGGAGGATCCCATGAATGAACATCTGTGGCTTCAGGCGGCCCTGATCCCTCAGGCCCAGATCATGACTATTGACAGCTTCTGCCTGAATCTGATCCGAAACCATTATAACAGGCTGGATATTGATCCGGCGTTTCGGATCGGTGACGAGGGGGAGCTGACCCTGCTTAAGGGCGATGTGATGGAGGAACTGCTGGAGGAATGCTACCAGGAGGGGAAGGAGGAGTTTCTTCAGTTTGCAGAGCAGTTCGGGGCGGGAAAATCAGACAGGGCCATGGAGGACGTGATTCTGCAGGCCTGGCAGTTTTCCCAGAGTCATCCCTGGCCCGGAGAGTGGATAGACGGATGCCGGCGGCAGTTAGAACGGGAGGCAGAGGGAAATCTGGATGAAAGCCCCTGGATGGAGTTTCTGTTAAGGGATGCGGCTCTTCAGATGGGAGAACTGGCAGAGCAGATCCGGGACGCCCTTGAGGTGTGTCGGGAGGAGAACGGCCCCAGGGTCTACGAGCCTATGCTGGAACAGGATATTGTGCGCCTTGAGGCGGTAAAAAAGGCGGCAGAGAGCGGCCGCTTTCAGGAAATGCATAAGGCGCTGGGCAAGCTTTCCTTTGACCGTCTGGCAGCGGCCAGAAGCAAGGAGATTGACCCGGAAAAAAAGGAGTATGTAAGCGGCTGCCGCACCCGTGTAAAGAAGGCTGCGGAGAAATGCAGGGACAGCTATGGGTTTCAGAACCCTGAGGAGGCCGTCCAGGCTATCGCAGGAACACAGACCGTGATCCGGGTGCTTCTGGATATGGCTGAACGCTTTGATCAGGCGTACCGGGAGGCAAAGCGGGAGAGAAATGTGCTGGATTTTAATGATCTGGAGCATCTGGCGCTGGAGGTATTGCTGGAAGAGGTTCATCAGGAGCACGGGGACATGGATGGGCAGCAGAAAAAGGGAGCATGGGAGATATCCAGACAGCCTTCTGCGGCAGCAGAGGAACTGCGCAGCCAGTACGAGGAGATTCTGGTGGATGAGTACCAGGACAGCAATCTGGTGCAGGAAACGCTGATCGGCAGCATTTCCAGAGAGCGGATCGGCCATCCAAACGTGTTTATGGTAGGAGACGTGAAGCAGAGCATCTACCGGTTCCGTCTGGCAAGACCGGAGCTTTTTATGGAAAAATATGCCTCCTATACAAGGGAGGAAAGTCCACGTCAGATGATCGAGCTTCAGCAGAACTTCCGCAGCAGGGATACGGTTCTTCACTTTATCAATGACATTTTCTATCAGATCATGACAGAGAATCTGGGCGGGATCCGATACACGGAGGAAACAGCTCTTTATCCGGGAGCCTCCTTTGCGCCGGCAGAGGGAATGGCAGGGATCCCGTCGCGTCTGTTGTTTGCCGATACGGGGGCTGCGGCCCTGAAACAGCTGGATGAGGACGCCATGGACTATACGGCCAGAGAACTTGAGGCCAAGATGATCGCAGGGGAGATCCGGCGTCTGACGGATGAGAAAGGGGGACTTCTTGTATGGGATAAGGAGATGGAAAGCTACCGCCGGGCCAGGCTGGGGGATATGGTGATCCTTCTGCGGAGCATGACCGGCTGGTCTGAGGTAATGGTCAGCGTGCTGATGAACGAGGGAATCCCGGCCAGAGCACAGACCCGGACGGGATATTTTTCCACCACGGAGGTAGAGACGGTGTTAAGTCTGCTGTCCGTTATTGACAACCCCATGCAGGACATTCCTCTGGCTGCGGTGCTCCGCTCGCCGATTGTGGGCATGAGCGATGATGAGATGGCCTGGATGATGGCGGCTTATAAGAAGAACGCTAAAAAAGGGCAGGATCGCGGCGTGTATGGAGCGTGGAAGCTGTGGGAGGAGGAAGCCCAGGGGGGAAAGGTCAGCGGGCAGGCTGTGGACGGCCAGGAGACAGAAAAACAGCTCCTGGTTGGAGCAGCAGAGATTCCCGAAGCCCAGGCGCGGTCTATATGGGAAAAATTGGAATATTTTCAGGCCATGTTGGCGGATTTCCGCACAGAAGCCCGCTATCTCCCTATCCACGAACTTTTGTACTATGTATACAGACGCACCGGCTATTATGATTATGTATCCGCTATGCCGGCCGGGGAAACACGCCGGGGCAATCTGGATATGCTGGTAGAAAAGGCGGCGGCCTATGAGAACACCAGCTACAAGGGCCTGTTTCATTTTGTAAGATATATTGAACGGTTAAAGAAATACGATACCGACTTTGGGGAGGCCGCAGCCGCTGGAGAGGAAAACAGTGTGGTGCGGATAATGAGTATTCATAAGAGTAAGGGACTGGAATTTCCGGTGGTATTTCTGGCGGGCATGGGGAAAAAATTCAACCGCCAGGACGCCTGCGGATCACTCCTTCTTGACGCAGACCTGGGAGCCGCTTCGGATTGCCTGGATCTGGAGCTTCGGGTCAAAACTCCGACCTTAAAAAAACAGGCCTTAAAGCGGCGGATGGAATTAGAAACCATGGGTGAGGAACTGCGGGTTCTCTATGTAGCCATGACCCGTGCCAAGGAGGCTCTGATTATGACCGGCACCGACCGCTCTCTGGAAAGCAAACTGGAGAAATGGAAAGAAGTGCCCTTAAACAGGGGACAGATCCCATTTACTATCCTGTCCGGGGCTGGCTCCTATCTGGACTGGGTGCTGATGGCGGCCCCGGCTGTGCCCAGGGATCATTTTGAAATGATACAGCTGAGGATCGAGGAATTGGTGGGCCGGGAGGTGACCCGTCAGATAGGCCGCAAAATGGCCAGGGAAGATCTTCTGGAATTGAAGCTGGACCAGACTTATGACGCCGGTATGAAGGAAAACCTGGAACGGGCATTTTCCTACCAATATCCCTATCAGGCAGATACAAGACTGTACACGATGATGTCTGTTTCAGAACTGAAAAAGCAGAGTCAGATCGGCCGTGACGAAGCCGCCATGGGGACAGAACGGGGAGAAGATGGATGGATCAGGGAACTGGAACCGGAGGGCGATGAGGCGAAAGAAAATACAGGGGAAGCGGAGGAAAAGAAACCGGAACCGGTGTTTCGTCCCGGAGGAGCCAGCAGGGGAACGGCCTACCACCGCGCTCTGGAATGTCTGCCGTTTCACAAGATCCACAGCCTTTCCGATACAAAAAAGGCATTGCTTTCACTGCATGAACAGGGCTATTTGGATCAGGAGTCCTATGAATGGGTAGATCCTAAAGATATATGGAGATTTCTGGAAAGTCCGCTGGGGGAACGGATGGCCCTGGCTCAGGCCGAAGGCCGGCTTTTTAAGGAACAGCAGTTTATGATCGGTGTTCCGGCAGCCAAGATGGGATATGAGGGGTCTAAAGAGCTGGTACTGGTTCAGGGCGTGATTGATGCCTACATGGAGGAGGCAGAGGGCCTTATACTGATCGATTATAAAACGGACCGCATTTTGCGAAAGGACAGAGAAAAGGGGGCAGAGCTGTTAAAAGAGCGCTATCAGGTTCAGATCGACAGCTATGAGCGCGCCCTGTGTCAGATCACAGGAAAAAAGGCAGCAGGCCGTTTTATCTATTCCTTTGCTCTGCAAAAGGAGATTGCCGTTTAAGCATATGGACGTTGGGATGGGCGGGAAGCAGAGCTTATAGAAGGTATAAAGAAAGCCCGGATGTGTGTTCACAGACCTGTCAGCAGACAGGAGATGAATGAGATCCGGGCTTTGTTTTAACTGCCTGTGCGGGATCGTTTTTAAATGGCCACAGGTATTTTGTGCTCAAAGGTGTGGAAGTTATAATGCTCCAGTCGGAAACTGTCAGTGGTAAACTGATAAAAATCCTTAACAGAGGGATCGATCCACAGAGAGGGGCCCTCAAATGGCTCCTGTTTGATCAGTTCCTCCACCATGGGAATGTGGCGGTCATAAATATGGGCGTCTGCGATGACGTGAACCAGCTCGCCCGCCTTTAAGCCGCTTACCTGCGCAAACATATGGAGCAGTATGGCGTACTGGCACACGTTCCAGCTGTTGGCGGTCAGCATATCCTGGGAACGCTGGTTTAAGATGCCGTTTAAAGTATTCCCGGATACATTAAAGGTCATACTGTAGGCGCAGGGATACAGATTCATTTCCGAAAGGTCGTGGTGATTGTAGATATTGGACATGATCCGGCGGCTTAAGGGATTGTGCTTTAAATCGTAAAGGATCCGGTCTACCTGGTCAAAGTCGCCTTCTTTGTAATGGTGTTTTACCCCCAGCTGATAGCCATAGGCCTTTCCGATGCTTCCTGTCTCATCGGCCCAGGAATCCCAGATGTGGCTCTTGAGATCGAGGATATTGTTTGATTTCTTCTGCCAGATCCACAGCAGTTCGTCCACGGCTGATTTAAAGGCCGTGCGCCTGAGGGTGATCACGGGAAATTCCTTTGTCAGGTCGTAGCGGTTCACAATGCCGAACCGCTTGATGGTATGGGCCGGCGTACCGTCCTCCCATACCGGACGGACCTCATAATCCGTATCCCATACGCCGTTTTCCAAAATATCTTTACAGTTCTGTATGAATAACTGGTCTGCATAGCTCATAGATGTAAACTCCTCCTGTATTTGCGTAGTTTTATCAAGTATAGCAGATATGGGGCGAGGAGACAATATACATTCTGAGGGCAGATTCTAGTGCTGCTTCAGAGTACAATAGTGAAATCCCCTTGACACCAGTAAGTATGCGTGTTATATAATAAATAGAACAAAAAAAGGAACAGACCACTCCCTGGAATCCATTTTCCAGGGATATTTACAATGGCCTGCACACAAAGGCTGCAAGGGGTGAGAAGATTGAAAGAAAAGAGAGATTATTATGAAGTGTTAGGGATCAGCCGCGATGCGGATGCGTCCCAGATTAAGAAGGCTTACCGTAAGCTGGCCAAAAAGTATCATCCGGACAGCAACGAGGGCGATAGCCGGGCTGCGGAACGCTTTAAGGAAGCGACGGAGGCGTATACCATTTTAAGCGATCCTGAGAAAAAGAAGATCTATGACCAGTATGGAAGCAGCGCCTTTGACGGCGTTGGCGGATTTCGGGCAGATACGCAGAGGACACATGGCTTTGGAGGAAGCGCTGGCGGATTTTCTGGCTTTTCCGGTTACTCAGACGGGTTTTCCGGCCATTTTCAGGATGGAAATGGAGGATACCGCAGCTGGCATTTTGAAGGCGGAGAGGACGACGATCTGTTTGGCGATATCTTTGGATCAATGTTTCACGGCCGCGGCAGGGAAAATACCAAGAGCCGGGGGCAGGATATAACCGCCCAGATAGAAATACCCTTTGATGCTGCCGCCTTCGGCGGCGAGCAGGCGGTTACTCTGACGGCGCCGGATGGAAGCAGAAAGACGTTTCAGGTACAGATTCCTGCAGGTATTGACGAGGGTCAGACCATTCGCTTAAGGGGAAAGGGGGCGCCCGGAACGAAGGGGGCGGAGGCAGGGGATCTGCTTTTAAAGGTAAGGCTGGGGAGCCGTCCGGGCTTTGAACGCCGGGGAAAGGATATTTACACTACAGCTGCCATCCCCTTTACCACGGCCGTTTTTGGGGGAGAGGCCAGAGTAAGTACCCTTTATGGCGATGTTCTGTGTAAAATCCTTCCAGGAACCCAGTCGGGCTCCAGGATCCGCTTAAGCGGAAAAGGCATTGTCTCATCCGGCGTGTCCTCTGTCCGGGGCGACCAGTATGTTTCCATCCAGATTGCCGTTCCAGAGAATTTAAATCGAGAGGCGGCACAAAAACTTCATGAGTTTGAAGCAGCCTGCCGGACAGGTAATGGGAGGGGCGCGGCGTAAAACAGGTTCTTTTGCCGTAACCGGGTATGCAGGGATTTACAAAAGAAGGGAAAAACAGTATACTTGGATGAGACTGTAAGAGAGGCAGGAGAGATGTGATGCAAAAAAGGATCCGGGATTACGGTATTTATCCGGGACGGATGAAACAGGGAAAGAGAAATAAGATTACAGATGTGCCGGGAGTTCTGGCAGGACACTGTACGGTAAGGGACGGGGAGAGCCGCACCGGCGTAACGGTGATTCTGCCGGGAACGGATAATGCATTTTTAAACCCATATACAGCGGCTGCCTATGTGCACAACGGATTTGGAAAAAGCGCCGGCCTGATGCAGATTGAGGAGCTGGGAACTCTGGAAACGCCCATTGCCCTTACCAACACACTGAATGTAGGACGGGTCTGGGATGCAGTGGCGGATCATGTACTTAGGGAGTGTGAACGAGACGGCGCACCGGCTCTCAGTATTAACCCGGCAGTGGGAGAGTGCAATGACAGCCGGATCAACCGGATCAGCAGCCGCATTATTGGCCAGGAGCAGGTGGAGTATGCCTTCTCTCATGCCTGCGAGGATCCCGAAGAGGGAGCCGTGGGGGCTGGAACCGGAACGGTCTGCTATGGATTAAAGGGCGGTATCGGCACCGCCTCCCGTGTGGTGGAGATTGGCGGAAGGGAGTATACCATCGGCGTTCTGGTGCAGTCAAATTTCGGGGCAACGGAGGATCTGGTGGTGGACGGAAAGGCCCTGGGCCGTGAAATTCTTAAAAAATGTCAGCGGGAAGAAACGGGGAAGGAAGGGAAAACAGCCTTTTCTGAACAGGACAAGGGTTCGATCATGAGTATTTTGGCGACCGATCTGCCGGTAACGGCCCGCCAGCTAAAGCGCATTATCCGCCGGCTGGGCGCCGGGATTGCGCGTACAGGCGCTTATATGGGCCATGGAAGCGGAGAGGTGATGATTGGATTCACCACAGCCAACCGGGTTCCATCCGTGAAGCTGCGCAGGGAGAAGGAGGAGCTTCGGATGCTTGCGGCGATTCCGGAGGAGACCATTAACCGGGCGTTTCTGGCAGCGGCTGAGGCAGAGGAAGAGGCGATTCTTAATTCCATGGTGACAGCCGCAGAAACCCAGGGGCTGCAGGGGGAACGCTACCGCAGCCTGGCAGAGTTTTTAGGAGAATGAGGAAGCCGTTTTTATAAAATCATCAGAAAAGAGGATCCCAACATGACAGACTATAATCATTATACAGACTATGCAGTAGAGCAGGCAAAAAAGCTTCTTGCCATTGACAGCCCGTCAGGCTATGGCCGCAGCGTAACAGAGTACCTGCTTCGGGAATTTGCCGCCCTTGGTATTCCCGCCCGCCGTACCGTAAAAGGCGGTGTGATCGCTGATTTCGGAGGCAGGGACGACAAAAACGGGATTCTTCTGGAAGCCCACTGTGACACCTTGGGCGGCATGGTGACTGAGATCAAGGGAAACGGCCGTCTTAAGCTGACCAATATCGGAGGCATGAAACCGGCCAACGCAGAGGCGGAGAACGTGCGTATTATCACAAAGGGAGGCGCCGTTTACGAGGGAGTGTGCCAGCTGGTGAATGCGTCCGTCCATGTAAACGGGGAGTATGACAGGACAGAACGCAGCTGGGATACGGTAGAGGTGCTGGTGGATGAATGTGTAAAGACAAAAGAGGATACCATAAAGCTGGGGATCATGCCCGGAGATTATGTGTGTTTTGAACCCAGAACCCGTGTAACGGCCTCTGGATATATTAAGAGCCGCTTTTTGGATGATAAGCTTTCTGCAGCCATCCTTCTGGCCTATGGTAAATATCTGAAGGAGGAGAAGGTCGTTCCTGAGCGCCATGTATACGCTCATTTTACCATTTATGAGGAGGTAGGTCACGGCGGTTCTGCTTCGGTGCCGGAGGGTGTGACCGAGGCGTGGTCTGTGGATATGGGATGCGTAGGAGATGGGCTGACGTGTACGGAGCATGAGGTATCAATCTGCGCCAAGGACAGCGGAGGGCCTTATAATTACGATATTGTCTGCCGGCTGGTGGAGCTTGCAGGGGAACATGGGATTGGCTATGCGGTGGATGTATATCCACACTACGGCTCCGATGTGGAAACCACCCTGCGTTCCGGCCATGATATCCGTCATGCCCTGATTGGTCCCGGCGTGTACGCCTCCCATGGCTACGAGCGCAGCCATAAGGACGGTGTCTGCAATACGTTCCGCCTGCTCCAGGCATATATCGGCTGATTCGGAGGCAGGAGGGAAACATAACCCGGAGGAAAGCTCCATATACTGTACCATCAGCGGGACAGGGAGCAGCCGCCGGATACAGATACAGGTCTGACCGCCTGGTTCGCTGCCCGCGGGAATAAAGGAGAGATCCCATGGACAAGCGAATTCTTCTGGCCGTTTCTTCCGGCCTTCTTATCCCCTATATCATTCCCCTCTTTTTTAGGGGAACCCTTTTCCGACAGGAAGATATGGGCCGCACAGCTCCTGCGCCCGGTTATTCCGTCCAGACGAACAAAGAATCCCAGACTGCCCCCCGTATTCGTCTGGATAGGGGAAGCGGCCAGAAGGAATGGGTAGAGCTGGAAACCTATCTTCCCAGTGTGATCGCCTGTCAGATCCCGCCGGATTATCACAAAGAAGCCTTAAAAGCCCAGGCTATTCTGGCCCGTACTTATATCCGCCGTCAGATGGAAACAGCGGGAACGTCCGGGGAGATTGCGGAATCGGCCCTTAACCTGGAGGTGTCTGGGGAAAACCGTCTGAAAACCCTTTGGGGAACCGACCTTTTCCCCTCTTATTACCGCCGGTTTGAGGAAGCGGTTCAGGAAACGGAGGGCATTACCCTCATATGGGACGGTCAGTATATCGATCCATTATTTACGTCTGTGACGGCCGGAGCCACCAGGCCGGGAGACGGGGAGCATCCCTATCTGATATCCGCTTCCTGCCCGGAAGATCCTAAGGTGCAGGATTTTACCCAGGAGTTTACAGTGACGCCGGAGCAGGCGGCTTCTCTGGTCAGTTCCATCCCATCGGAGGACGGCTCTGCGCGGTCTGTCCCGGCTGAGGCGTTTCCAGATCAGGTGCAGATTGTTTCAAGGGACAGCGCCGGCTATGTAACAGAACTTCAGATTGGGGGATATCTGTTTGACGGAGAAGAAGTTCGTCAGGCCTTTGGGCTGCCATCCGCCTGTTTTTTTATGGAAGGATCTGGAAATGATATGCGCATTACCACAAAAGGCAGGGGGCACGGCTGGGGAATGAGCCAGGCAGAAGCAGATGCCAAAGGCAGGGAAGGGTGGACGGCGGAGGAAATCCTGGAATATTTTTACGCAGGTATTTCATTTTCTTCTGAATAAGTCATCTGAATCCGGTAAGAATACTACCGAGGTGATAAAAGATGAAAGAGAAAGTGAATCAGATGCTCAAGGATAAGCTGTTTCTCGTTATGCTGGTGCTGGGACTGCTGACTATGGTAGCTGCGGCAGGGATCATGACCATTCAGAAGGGGAAAGACAGCACTCCGGATCCGTTCCTCAACATGGCAGGGGAACAACAGCTGGCAGAGGGTCAGGGGGAAGCGCCCCAGACAGCGGGGGCCAGCGATGCACAAATGGCAAACGAAACAGAGCAGTCCACAAAGGCCGCTCTGGCAGAAAACAGAAACCAGGGAAATGATCTGGCGGCGGAGGCAGACACAGCTGATCCCGCAACAGAAGCAGGGGCCGGAAAGGAAGCTGCCCAGGCGCTGGCTTTAAATTTCACGGATTCCAGCTCCATGACCTGGCCTGTCCGAGGAAATGTGGTTTTGGATTACAGCATGGATCAGACCATTTATTTTCCTACGCTGGATCAGTACAAGTGCAACCCCGGCATAGTGATCCAGTCGGATGTCAGCGCTCCCGTAGCCGCTCCGGCCAATGCCAGAGTTACCGAGGTAGGGGTAAATGATGAGATTGGAAATTATGTGATGCTGGATCTTGGAAATGAGTATACCGCTATGATAGGCCAGCTCAAGGAGATCTCCGCCGCAGAGGGAGAGTATTTACAGGGGGGACAGACCTTAGGCTATGTAGCCGAGCCCACCAAATATTATTCTGTGGAAGGCGTCAATCTGTTTTTTGAACTGCGCCATCAGGGAAAAGCCATCGATCCGCTGGATCATATGGAGTAGAAAGAAGATCCCCGTCCGGGAAGTGAGAGCCGGATGGGGATTTCGCCGTTTACGGAAGCATTTTCTCTCCCGCCTGAATAAATTTCACAAAATTTAAGAAATTATTCATACCCCATTCAGACCATTGTAGTATAATAAAAATAACGATATGGAAGAGGAGTGAAAAGATGAACATATTATTTTTCCTGACTCCAAAGAGTGAGGTGGCCTACATCAATGAGGACGACACCCTCCGTCAGGCTCTGGAGAAAATGGAGCACCATCAGTATGCGGCGATCCCCATCATCAGCAGGACAGGACGGTACATAGGAACACTCACGGAAGGGGATCTGCTCTGGGGCATCAAGAACCAGTACCATCTTGATTTAAAGGGTGCGGAGAAGATACCCATCACTGCCATTCACCGTCGGCTGGATAACCGCCCTGTAAAGGCAGGGGCAGATATGGAGGATCTGATCGGGAAGGCGCTGAACCAGAATTTTGTACCTGTATTGGACGATCAGAAATGCTTTATCGGCATCATCACGCGGAAGGATATTATCCAGTACTTCTACAATAAGGGACTTCAGGCAGAGAAGGACGTCAAAGCCTGCTGCGGACAGGGCCATACAGAGGATAAAATGCGAAACGTGGCTTCTGTTGTAGCCTTTCAATCAGAGAAAGAGGCGCTTGTCTGAAAGATACTGTAAAAATGCATAAAAAGAAAAAATACATTTTTTAAAGTTTGTGCACACTTTTTGGGGGCTGTATGATATTATAATAGACGTACCCCCCCCCCAATACATTATATAGTTTTTGCTACACCCCATAAGAAACGAAATACCTTCTCCTGAAAAGACCGGTTCCCCGACCGGTCTTTTCGCTGTCCGGATTTCGCTGTCTCCGGAAAAAAACATAAAAAATAAAAAAGGGTCTTGACATTCCCTTTTTCCTGTACTATTTTATATTCCATAAAAATTCAAAAGCAATGAAGGAGACTCTTGCCTGAGAAATGCAACAGGAAGGGGGCGTCACCGACTGAGAGCGCCGCCGCGCAGGACTGGGCGAAGGGAACACTCCGGAGCTGATATATTGAAGCAGAAGAGGCTGGCAGAAGGATCCTGGTTTTTCTACTGGCTGTATCTGGCAGTAGGTATATCCGTGGCATACGTTATATGCACAGAGAGGAGCTTTTCAGGGCGTATGCCTGATGGCTCAATGCGGGTGGTACCGCGGGATCTAAAGAAGATGTCCCGTCCCGGAATACTGAAATGTGTTCCGGGGCGGGATTTTTTATTTTCAGGCAGTAATCCGGACACCAGATACGCCAGGAACGTATCTGGCCCGGCCCGCTTTCCGGAACCCGGTCAAAACGGAAGGAGAGTTCAGGATGGAATTTATTGACGGCGTAAAAAAGAAGGACACACTTGATATTCACGACATCTTAGAGAGCGGATTCGAGGGAGAGGAGATTCGGATAAACGGTGCGGTTCACAGCATCCGGGATATGGGAGAGGTGGCATTTGTGATTCTGCGCAAAGCCCAGGGCCTGGTGCAGTGCGTATACGAACCGGGCGTTACGGACTTTGAACTTCACAAACTGAGGGAGGAAAGCGCAGTGGAGGTTCTTGGAACCGTAAAAAAGGAGGAGAGATCACCCCACGGCTTTGAGATCCGGTTAAAGGAGATCAAAGTTCTCTCAAAGCCCGCAGAGCCTCTGCCGGTGCCTGTCAGCAAGTGGAAGCTTAATACTTCTCTGGAAACGAAGCTGGCTCTGCGTCCTGTGTCCTTAAGGAATATCAGAGAGCGCGCCAGATTCCGCATCCAGGAGGGCATTGTAAGAGGGTTTCGGGAATACCTGTTCTGTCAGGGCTTTACGGAGATTCACACGCCGAAGATCGTTGCCAGAGGGGCAGAGGGAGGCTCCAATGTTTTTAAGCTGGATTACTTTGGAAAACGGGCAGAGCTGGGCCAGAGTCCCCAGTTTTACAAACAGGCTATGGCCGGGGTCTTTGACCGGGTGTTTGAGACGGCCCCTGTATTCCGGGCAGAGAAGCACAATACCACAAGACATTTAAACGAATATACCAGTCTTGATTTTGAAATGGCCTATATCGACAGTTTTGAGGACATTATGGCCATGGAAACGGGAGTTCTCCAGGCGATTATGGCTCTCCTTAAAAAGGATTATAAAAAGGAGCTGGAGCTTTTGGATGTAATTCTTCCCGATGTGTCAAAGATTCCGGCTGTGCGTTTTGACCGGGCAAAGGAACTGGTGTCGGAGGCCTATGACAGGAAGATCCGCAATCCCTATGATCTGGAGCCGGAGGAGGAGCTTTTGATCGGACAGTATTTTAAGGAGAAATATGGAAGTGATTTTGTATTTGTCACCCATTATCCTTCTAAAAAGCGTCCCTTCTACGCAATGGAAGATCCCGGGGATCCCAGATTTACATTAAGCTTTGACCTGCTGTTTAAGGGACTGGAGGTCACCACTGGGGGTCAGCGCATTCACGATTATGAAATGATTCTTAATAAGCTTGTAAAAAGGGGTATGGATCCGGCGGATATAGAGTCGTACCTGATGATTTTTAAATACGGGATGCCGCCTCATGGAGGCCTTGGGATCGGCCTGGAACGTCTCACTATGCGGCTTTTGGATGAGCAGAATGTAAGGGAGGCTGCTCTGTTTCCCAGAGACGTAACAAGGCTGGAGCCATAAGAAAAAGGAACATCCTGTATAAAAGACGGTTTCGGAGTGCTTCCGGGCCGTCTGCCCCAAAGAGAGGAGACCGCCATGGCAACGAAAATCAGTGATGAGACGATAGAATATGTAGGGATTCTGGCAAAGCTTGCGCTTTCCCGGGAGGAAAAGGAGGCTGCCAAAAAGGATATGGGCCGGATGCTTGAATACATCGACCGGTTAAATGAACTGGACACCTCAGATGTCCAGCCTATGTCCCATATTTTTCCTGTTTCCAATGTGTTCAGAGAGGATATTGTGATCAATGGAGATGACAGAGAGGATATTCTGGCCAATGGGCCTGAGGTGAAAGACGGGGCATTTAAGGTGCCAAAGACAGTTGAGTAGGAGGAGAATCCCATGAGCAGTATATTAGAACTGACAGCCCTGGAACTGGGCAGGAAGATAAAAGCCGGGGAGATCACTTCTCTTCAGGCCACAGAGGCGGTTTTGGAACAGATTGGCCGCACCGAAAACAGGATCCATGCCTATGTGACCCTGGATGCAGAGGGAGCCATGAAACAGGCAGCCGAAGTACAGAAAAAGATAGAAGCAGGGCTTCTTACAGGGCCTTTGGCCGGCGTTCCGGCGGCTGTGAAGGATAATCTGTGCACAAAGGGGATGAGAACTACCTGCAGTTCACGGATTCTTGAGCATTTTGTTCCCACTTATACGGCGGAGGCGGTGCTGGGACTTAAGCGGGCGGGAGCTGTGATCCTGGGAAAGACCAATATGGATGAATTCGCCATGGGGAGCACCACTGAGACCTCGGCGTTTGGCATCACAAGAAATCCCTGGAATACGGAGTATGCTCCCGGAGGTTCCTCCGGCGGCTCCTGTGCGGCTGTGGCGTCAGAGGAATGTTTCTGTGCCCTTGGCTCTGATACCGGAGGTTCTATCCGCCAGCCCAGTTCCTTCTGCGGCGTCGCAGGCATCAAACCCACCTATGGTACCGTATCCCGTTATGGCCTTATCGCATATGGCTCTTCTTTAGATCAGGTTGGACCGGTGGCGAAGGATACCGCGGACTGTGCCGCGCTGCTGGAGGCAATTTCCTTCTACGATCCAAAGGACAGTACGTGTGTGAAGCGGGAGGACTATGATTTTACAGCGGCTCTCACAGGAGAGGCAAAGGGGATGAGGATCGGGATTCCTGCCGGTTATTTCGGGGAAGGGTTAAACGGAGAGGTCAGAGAGGCTGTTTTGCAGGCGGCAGATATTTTAAAGGAAAGGGGAGCTGTTGTGGAATGGTTTGATCTGGGGCTGACGGATTATGCCATCCCGGCTTACTACGTCATCGCTTCCGCAGAGGCCAGCTCCAATCTGTCACGTTTTGACGGTGTAAAGTATGGGTTCCGGGCAGAAGGGTATGAGGGTCTTCATGATATGTACAAGCAGACCCGTTCCCAGGGCTTTGGCCCGGAGGTAAAGCGCCGGATTATGCTGGGCTCTTTTGTGTTAAGTGCTGGTTACTATGACGCCTACTACCTGAAGGCCCTTCGTACCAAGGCTCTCATCCGAAAGGAGTTTGACCGGGCATTTTCCAGCTATGATCTGATTCTGGCGCCGGCAGCCCCGGATACGGCTCCCAGACTTGGGGATTCCCTGCAGGATCCGCTGAAAATGTATCTGGGCGATATTTACACGGTTTCTGTAAATCTGGCTGGCCTTCCTGCCATGACCGTTCCCTGCGGTACAGACAGTAAAGGCCTTCCCATCGGCCTGCAGCTGATCGGAGACTGTTTTAAGGAAAAAGATGTGATTCGCGCCGCGTATGCCTATGAGCAGAGCTGCGGCATAAAACGCCTGCGTCCTGAGCCTGGCCTGAAAGGAAAGGAGAAGAGCCGGGAGACAGCAGCGCTGAAAAGGAGGGAAAACCTGTGAGCAGACAGTATGAAACGGTAATCGGACTGGAGGTTCATGTGGAACTTGCTGCAAAGACAAAGATCTTCTGCGGCTGTTCCACAGAATTTGGGGGGGCACCCAATAGTCATACCTGCCCGGTGTGCACGGGTATGCCAGGTTCCCTGCCGGTATTAAACAGACAGGTGGTGGAATATGCCCTGGCGGTGGGACTGGCTGTAAACTGTCAGATCAATCAGTTCTGCAAATTTGACCGGAAAAATTATTTTTATCCTGATAATCCTCAGAACTATCAGATCTCTCAGTTATACCTTCCCATCTGTCACGACGGCTGGATAGAAATTGAGACGGAATCTGGGGGGAAAAAGAGGATCGGCATCCATGAGATCCATATGGAGGAGGACGCGGGAAAACTGATCCATGATGAGTGGGAGGACTGCTCTTTGGTGGACTACAATCGAAGCGGCGTCCCTCTGATTGAGATTGTGTCAGAACCGGATATGAGAAACGCAGAGGAGGTTATCGCCTATCTGGAGAAACTGCGGCTGATCATTCAGTACCTGGGAGCTTCCGACTGCCGCCTTCAGGAAGGCTCTATGCGTGCGGATGTGAACCTTTCCGTGCGCGAGGCGGGAGCGGCGGAGCTTGGTACCCGTACAGAGATGAAGAACCTGAACTCCTTTAAAGCCATTGCCAGGGCCATTGAGGGAGAGAAGAGACGTCAGATCGAATGCCTGGAGGACGGCAAACCGGTGATTCAGGAGACGAGGCGCTGGGATGATAATAAGGAAAGCTCCCGCGCCATGCGTTCCAAGGAGGATGCAAAAGATTACCGGTATTTTCCTGATCCCGATCTGCCTCCCGTGGTCATAAGCGACCAATGGATCGCAAAGATCCGTGCCCGCCAGCCGGAACTGCGCACAGAGAAAATCGGCCGGTATATAAGCCAGTTTGGCCTTCCTCTTTATGATGCTCAGATCCTCACCGGCTCTAAGCACCTGGCTGATGTGTTTGAGGCGGTGACAGAGATCTGCCAAAAGCCTAAGGAGGCGTCTAACTGGCTGATGGTAGAGGCCATGCGCCTGTTAAAGGAGCATGAGATGGAGCCGGAGGATATGAAATTTTCTCCCATCCATCTGGCAAAGCTGATTGCCATGGTATCGGCCGGAGAGATTAACCGTACGGTGGCCAAGAGCGTATTTGAGGAGATCTTTTTATCAGATGCGGATCCTGAGGCTTATGTGGAGGAGAAGGGCCTTAAGGTGGTAAATGACACAGGCGCATTACAGACGGTAATCGAAAGGGTGCTGGCAGATTATCCCCAGTCTGTAGCGGATTATAAGGGGGGAAAAGAGAAGGCTATGGGCTTTCTTGTGGGTCAGACTATGAAAGCCATGAAGGGAAAAGCAGATCCCGCTGCGGTGAGCCGGCTGTTAAAAGAGAATCTCACATAAGTAAATTTTATATTGACGGAATGGAACCTTTGGTGTATATTTTATTACAATGCAGCGGGATGTAAGGCTGTGACTGACAAATGTATGTCTAAAGAAAACAATCCGAGGCAAATCCGGGAAGATCCGGCCGCTGAAAGGGCGGGATCGGGATGCACCAAGGGGAATATGAGGAGGAAATTATGAAGCCATATGCAGAGATGAGCAAAGAAGAACTGGTGGCCCTTCGCAGGGATCTGAAGGCGAAGTATCACGATTTTCAGACAAAGGACTTAAAGCTGGATATGTCCCGGGGCAAGCCAAGCGTGGAGCAGCTGGATCTTTCCATGGGGATGATGGATGTGCTCAGCAGCGATGATGACCTGACCTGCGAAGACGGTACTGACTGCCGCAACTATGGCGTTCTCACCGGTATCGACGAGGCCAAGGAGCTTTTGGCGGATATGATGGAGGTGAATCCTTCCACCATTATCATTTACGGAAATTCCAGCTTGAACGTGATGTACGATACCGTTTCCCGCGCTATGACACATGGCATTATGGGAAATGAACCATGGTGCAGACAGGATAAGATCAAGTTCCTCTGCCCCGTTCCCGGATATGACAGACATTTTGCCATTACAGAGTATTTCGGTATCGAGATGATCAATGTTCCCATGACGTCTGAAGGCCCGGATATGGATATGGTAGAGAGGCTGGTGGCTTCCGATCCTGCAATCAAGGGAATCTGGTGTGTTCCAAAGTATTCTAACCCCCAGGGCTATTCTTACTCAGATGAGACCGTACGCCGTTTCGCAAGACTGGAGCCTGCGGCTCCGGATTTCCGTATTTTCTGGGACAATGCCTACGGCGTCCACCACTTATATGACCATGACCAGGATCATCTGATCGAGATCCTGGCAGAATGTAAGCGAGCCGGCAATCCGGATCTGGTGTATAAATTCGCCTCTACCTCCAAGATCAGCTTTCCTGGTTCCGGTATCGCGGCAATCGCTACCTCTCACAACAACCTGGAGGACATTAAGGTACAGTTAAAGAATCAGACTATCGGCCACGACAAGGTAAACCAGCTGCGCCATGTGCGTTTCTTCGGGGACATCCACGGTATGGTAGAGCATATGAGAAAGCACGCAGATATCATCAGACCCAAGTTTGAGGCAGTGGAGGAGATCTTAGAGAGAGAGCTTGGCGGTCTGGGCATCGGCCAGTGGACAAAGCCAAAGGGCGGATATTTCATTTCCTTTGATTCTCTGGACGGCTGTGCCAAGGATATTGTAGCGCGGTGCAAGAAGGCGGGTGTGGTGATGACAGGCGCAGGCGCGACCTATCCCTATGGAAAGGATCCCCATGACAGCAATATCCGCATTGCGCCCACCTATCCTCCTCTGGGCGATCTGGTGGTGGCAACAGAGCTGTTTGCCCTTTGCGTGAAGCTTACCAGCGCAGAAAAGTTATTAAAAGAAATGGAAAATAAGCCCCAGGCAGCAAAGAAGGAGCAGAAAAAAGAGCAGCAGCCAGACCAGTAACTGCCAGGGTAAAACAGAAATGATGTAAGATACTAACAGGGAGTATTCCGTTTAAGCGGAATGGCTCCCTGCTTTTTTATGCTGCCGTATATTCTTAAATGCCTCTGCCGGCACGGAGGGCGGAAAGGAGCGTAAAGGTGAAAATAAAACAGGGGTTAGATAAAATTCATCCGGGGAAATGGGATTTTTTTACTTTTATTTTAGTTCCGGGAACCACCCTCAGACTGGCGTCACGGGAAGGACTGCTGGACAGCAACCTGTCAGTGATCGGCAATCAGCCGGATGCTGCGTTGTGGTTCTGGGGCTGGGGGATATTTGTGGGGGGATACAGTTTCTTCTATATAAAGTATCTCTTTCATATAGGAAGATATACAGCCAGGGCAGGGCATTTTCTGTTAAAGATGGCCTGTGTATTCCTGGCTGCGGCAGTTTTTCTTCCTTACAAACCCTTAGAGTTCCCTTTTGCGTCTGATCTTCACGTCCTTCTTGCCTTTCTGTCCCCTGTCCTGTTCATGCTGGCTCTCTGGGATTTTCTTACAAAAAAGGTCCGCTCAGACCGAAGAATCTTTTTTTGGCTTCGCCTGCTCTTAACTGAGCTTCTGGCAGCAGCGCTGGCGCTGTGGTATGCCTCCGGCTTTATTACAAGCCTTCTTGAGGTGTATGTAACAGCAGCTTTTTGTGGATTCTTACGGCTTCTTGAGCGGATCCTGGTGGATAAGCTGGGCTTTGCAGCTTTATCTTCTATGGAAGGACAGGCAGATCAGGAATATGGTTCCGATCAGAAATCAACTTCCTCATCATAGAAACAGCATTTTAACAGCTTCGCCATCTGCTCTGGATCAATGGTTCTTGGGTTAGAACCTGTGCAGGCATCGCCAACAGCCAGTTCAGCTACCTTGGGCAGCTTCTCCATAAACTCGGCTTCGTCGATGATACCGCCCTCGTAATCCCTGATGCAGGCAGGAATATCCAGCTGTTCATTCATCTCACGCAGACGGGCGATGAGGGCATTTGTCAGTTCCTCGTCGGTGGTTCCCGGCAGATTGATAAATCGTGCAATCTTTGCGTATCTTGCGGCAGCTTCCGGCTCCTTTGCGTTGAAACGGATTACCTTTGGCAGATACATTGCATTGGCACATCCATGAACAATATGGCCGCCGGAGTATGCAGCACCGGTCTTATGGGCCATGGAGTGAACGATTCCAAGGAGAGCATTGGAAAATGCCATTCCGGCCAGGCACTGTGCGTCGTGCATCTTAGCGCGGGCATCCATATCTCCATTGTAGGAGGGAACCAGATACTCGTTGATCATTTCGATGGCATGAAGAGCCAGAGGATCGGTATATTCACAGTGAAGGGTGGAAACGTATGCCTCGATTGCGTGGGTCATGGCGTCCATTCCTGTATGGGCAGTCAGCTTCTTCGGCATGGTCGCAGCCAGAGCCGGATCTACGATAGCGACATCAGGAGTGATGTTAAAGTCCGCTAAAGGATATTTGATGCCCTTTGCGTAATCGGTGATAACAGAGAACGCAGTTACCTCGGTAGCGGTGCCGGAGGTAGAGGAGATGGCGCAGAATTTTGCCTTTGTACGCAGGGTGGGGAAGCTGAATGGAGTGATCAGATCCTCAAAGCTGATCTCAGGGTACTCATAAAATGCCCACATGGCCTTTGCGGCGTCAATAGGGGAACCTCCTCCTACGGCTACGATCCAGTCTGGTTCAAATTCCTGCATGGCCTTTGCACCCTTCATGACCGTTTCTACAGATGGATCCGGCTCAACACCCTCAAACAGCTGGACTTCCATTCCGGCTTCTTTTAAATAATCCACAACCTTGTCAAGGAATCCGAACCGCTTCATAGAGCCGCCGCCCACTACAACGATGGCTTTTTTGCCTGTCAGGGTCTTTAAAGCTTCCAGAGCATCTTTTCCATGATATAAATCTCTTGGTAATGTAAATCTCATCTGTGTAACCTCCATATGTTTGTATTTAAAAGAATGATATTTCTTTAACAAATATAGGATACCACAGGCAGATGGATCCGGGTAGATATGAAAATGGAATAGAGGTATGCCTGAAAGGATATCCGTTCATGCATACCGCGGGAGACTAATCGGACAGCTGGCTGACCATGCGGTTCAGGCTCTGTATCACCTCTTTTTCGGGCTGATTCATGCGGCAGCCTCTGCGGCAGATGAGAAGATCCCGGTGCAGATTTCCGGGATAGGCGCAGGGGCGCTGGATGAGGCCCTCCTGGGCAAGCTCCCGGTAGGGAATGGGGGAGGTCCACATATAGGCTCCTGGAAGCCGGCGCAGCAGGGCGAACTGGCTGCTCCGGTCATAGACAGAGATACAGCGCCTGGAATTACCGCCGGTGGAAGAAACAGCCTGAGTTTCAAAGGAGAAGGAAGGATCCTTGGAATCCCCCTGGAGGATTTCAATGGAATCATTTAAGTCCAGGTAGGTAAGTCCGGTCTTTTTTGCCAGCGGATGGTCTGCAGACATAAGCAGCCGGGAGGAAAATTCCCACAGAAGGCTGGATTCCAGATTTTCCTCCTGAAACAGCTTCTGGTAATAGGGCTCATAGACCGACTGACAGCGCACGATACCCAGATCAAATTCCTTGGAGGAGACCAGGCGAATCACATTTTTTGAATTAGTTTCCATATAATGGATATTTACAGCAAAACGTGTATCTGTACTGCAGAGAAATTCCGTAAAAGCGCAGGCGATATAAGTAGCCCTGGGGCCGCAGAACCGAAACTCCAGGGCGCTTTCCCGGTTTCTGGTGCAGAGGGCTTCAATCTGCTCCTCCTGGGCCATAATGGTTCTGGCATACCGCAGGAACTCTTCCCCCTTTTTTGTGGGAATCATCCCCCGGCTTGTCCGGTCAAAGATAGCCTCGCCAAGATCCCGCTCCAGCTCCCGTATGATCTTGCTTAAATGGGGCTGGTTCATATAAAAATTCTGGGCTGCCTTAGTGATAGAGCCTGTCTTTTCCACCTCAACTGCGTACTTTAAATAGGAAAGATTCATAAGCCACCTGCCTTATCTGCGGACTGTGTTTGTCAAAAATATAACGGGTTATTGGTTTTCCGGCTGAAAGGGAGCGATCACACCAGTTCCCGGAGTGTATCCCTCCGGCATACCGTCTACCGTGGGAGAGGGAGCGGTGCTTTCGGAACCAGCGGGTTGGCTGCCGTTTTCTAAGGAAGAGGTGCTGCCAGCGTTTTCTGTCGCTCCTGACGTCTGGCCTTCTGCCGTGTGCGCCACGCTTGTCTCTGTAGGCGCCGCGGCATCAGTTCCGGCCTGTGACGGTGCGGTTTCTCCTGAGGATGTGTTCCTGTGGATTACTGCCGCGTGGCCTTTATAGGATTTGGAGTGATCCAGCGTGCGCTCGATTTCCTTCCCGTTTTTGGATACCACTTTATAGGTATCCCATCGGCTTCCCGGCGTAGCTGCCTTTACCACTTTTTCCGTTCCAGGAGCCAGTGTTGGATCTTCTACATATTCCGGCTCCGGAGGATCCAGTTCCTCCACCTTTTCAGAATAAAGATCCCAGGAAACGCCGTCTTCAAGAACCGGAATCCCATAGATCGATACGGTAGCCTTGCGGTCTGCGTAGCTGGCCCGGATACCAATGGGAGCGTCGGAGGTATTTACAAAACGAAAATCCGGCTGTTCCCAGCTGATGGCTGCATCCTGGCCGGGGGTTACATAATTTGGCTCAAAGGTATGGGAACGGCGGAACGTCACCTTCATTCCCGCGTTAAATACTACGCGATACAGGGTGCTTGAGATCTGGCAGACCCCGCCGCCGATCTCCTGGACCACAGAACCGCTGTTGTAGGCCGCCGCTTCCTGATATCCCTTTTCGGCGGTTCGCTGACCAACAACAGAATTAAAGGAAAACTCCTCTCCCGGCTGGACGATGGTGCCGTTTAAGGCTTCTGCTGCCAGACGGACATTGGTATTGCGCTTCTGGTTGTTGGTGGTTTCCGTAGTAAAAGTGGCGATGGTTTTGTACGCTTCTTTGGCCTGGGCCGCCGAGAGAGCGGGGGCCGCGTCTGAGGAACGGGCGGTGATCACTGCGTCCAGACGATTTTCACGGATAGCTGAAAGAATATCCTGGGCCATCTGTTCCTCGTCGATCTCAATGCCGGAACAGCCGTCGCTGAATACAAAGCTTCCTTTTTCTTTGTCAAAATAATCCAGTCCGCTGTTTTTCGGAGCGATTTCCCACTGTCCTGCCAGCGTTCTGGCCTGAGCCAGCGCGTCTTTTTCCAGCCGGTCGTCCACCAGGTCTGCGGCTGTAAGCGTGATCTCACCGGACTGGGAGGAAGTGCACAGCTGTTGGGCCCACTTCTTTAACCGGGGCTGTAAAAGGTCTGTTACAGGCAGCTGCTCATCTCCGTAGGCAGCCTTCATAGACCAGGGGAAAAGTTCTTTTATCTTTTCATATACCTCATCCTGATTCAGACCTTCCAGAGAAATACCGTTGACGGTTACAGAAGCTGCCGTCAGTGCCGGTTCTGTATCAGGGGCCGGGGATTCCTGCGTTTGGGAAGCTCCTTTTCCTTTAAAATGAGAGACTGTGATTGCTGATACGGCCGCCAGAAGAAGGAGCCCCGTTCCAGCAGCCGCCAGAGGAAGAAACGCTTTTTTAGGTGTTCTGCGTCCTTTTCTGGGGCCGCGGTAAGAGGAGCGGGCCCCCCTGTTTTGTCTGTGATCGTAGTTTTTTGTCATAATAAACTCCTTCTATGGGTGTGTGCAAATGTCCCCGGATATCTGTTTTTATGACCGGCTCATTGCCGGGACTTCGAGATACGGGGCGCTGCAGTTATATACATTATTCATATGTGAATACTGGGAATTATTATATAAGTACCTTACAGGAAAGTCAAGAGCCGGGTCCCGGCCGCGATCATCATGCAGAGCGCCATTCCGCAGGCAGTGGGAAGGAAAAAGGCCAGACAGGTCCATTTCATACTGCCGGTCTCTTTTCTTATGGTCATCAGAGTGGTGGAACAGGGCCAGTGAAGGAGGAAAAATACCATGGTACACAGTGCTGTAACCCAGGTCCAGTCCTGGGAAACCAAAAGCGTTTTAAGGTCTGCCAGACTGCCAGGATCCATAAGAGTTCCCTGGGCCGTATAGGCCATGACGATGATGGGGATCACGATTTCATTGGCAGGCAGCCCCAGGATAAAGGCCATAAGGATCACGCCGTCCATGCCAAGAAGCCGCCCAAGGGGATCCAGATATCCGCTGATATGGCCCAGAAGGGTTATATTATTGATGGAAATATTTGCCAGAATCCAGATCGCCAGACCTGCGGGAGCGGCGACGGCGGCGGCCCGCCCTAATACAAAGAGCGTCCGGTCCAGGACAGAACGCCAGATCACCCGGCCGATCTGCGGACGGCGGTAGGGGGGCAGCTCCAGGGTAAAGGAGGAGGGTACCCCTTTCAGCAGGGTGGCGGACAAAAGCCAGGATGCAAAAAAGGTCATGGCTATTCCCAAAAGGATAAACAGGGTTAGAAAAAGGGCGGCTGAAAAAGAGGAATATGTTCCCGCCGATCCTGCAAAAAACAGGGAGATCAGGGTAATAAGCGCCGGAAGCCGCCCGTTGCAGGGGACAAAGCTGTTGGTCAGGATGGCTAAAAGCCGTTCCCTGGGAGAGTCGATAATCCGGCAGCCAGTCACCCCGGCCGCGTTGCAGCCAAAGCCCATAGCCATGGTGAGCGCCTGTTTGCCGCAGGCCTTACAGCATTGGAAGGGGCGGTCCAGGTTATAAGCGATTCGCGGAAGGTAGCCGGAATCTTCCAAAAGTGTAAATAAGGGAAAGAAAATGGCCATCGGGGGCAGCATCACAGAGACCACCCAGGCCAGCACCCGGTATACGCCAAGGATCAGAGCTCCTGTCAGCCAGTCAGGAGCGCCGGCGGCCAAAAACAGGGCTATGAGCTTTTCCTGAAAAGAGAAAAAAAAGTCAGAAAGCAGGGCGGAAGGATAGTTGGCCCCGGTAATGGTAAGCCAGAATACAAGGGCCAGCAAAAGCAGCATAGCCGGATACCCGGCGATCCGCCCTGTAAGAATCCGATCCATATACCGGTCCTTTAAGCCGTAGGTTCCCTCCGGCAGGGAGACTGTTTGGGCAGCGATCGCTTCTGCCGCGGCTACGATCCCGGAGACGATGCGGTCTTTTAACCCATCTTCAAAGATACCGGCCTCATAAAGCACAGACTGTGCCTGCTTAAGCGCTTCCGACAGCGCTGCGTCCTGGGACAGATCCTCCTGTAAAAAGGTGTTTGCTGCTTTCAAAAGCCCTTCATCCTGTTCCAGCAGCCGCAGGGCCAGCCACCTGGGAGAGAGCCGGGGGGAGAACCGTTCCGTAAAGGGCTGCACAATGGAAATGGCGGCCTCAATGGGGGGATCATAGGCGATAAAAAAGGGAGCGGGGGCCTCTTCCTTTACCGCCGCATCCAGCTTCAGGAGAAAATGGCCCAGCGTTTGCCTGCGCCTGGCGTTTGTTCCTGAAACCGGGACGCCAAGAGCGGCCTCCAGTCCCTCAAGATCCACGCGGATCCTGTTTTTGGCAGCTTCATCCATAAGGTTGACGCAGACCATGGTTCGCTTTCCTGTTTCCAGAATCTGGAGTACCAGATTTAAGTTTCGCTCCAGGCAGGTAGCATCGCAGACGACAACTGTTACATCACAGTCTCCAAAGCAGATAAAATCCCGGGAAACGGCTTCTTCTTCCGAATGTGCCATCAGGGAATAGGTGCCGGGCAGGTCGGTCAGGGTATAGGAGCCCGTCTTAGAGCGGCAGATCCCGTTGGAGCAGGATACAGTCACGCCGGCCCAGTTCCCGGTGTGCTGGGAACTGCCGGTGAGACTGTTAAATAAGGTACTTTTCCCCACATTGGGATTACCTGCCAGGGCTGCTGTCAGATGGCCTGCGGGTTCACCTGCGGAGCGATCATTTGCATCAAAAGGGTGTTTTCTCAAAAAAGAATGAGCTGGTTTCATGGTTCCTCCGTTTCAGTATACAAGGATTTGGCGGCTGTCGGCCCTTCGGATGGCGATTACCGCTCCGCGGATCCGGTAGGCCGCCGGATCTCCCAAAGGGCTCACCCCCAGACATTCTACCGGGGTATCAAAGGTCAGCCCCAAATCTAAAAGCCTCCTGCGCATGGCTCCCGTGATCAAAAGCGTTCGGACCCTGGCGCGCTCTCCCGGCTTTATATCGCTTAAAGAAAGAGAAGGATTCAAGGATAAGCACCTGTACCTGTTTGTTCTTATTATTAAGGTATGGCGCAAACGGTAAAATGTGACTGGAAATAAGCTGGGAAGTAGTGTATAATAAAAAGGACAAAAAATTATGACAGGAGAGTTTGTTATGGAAGAAAACTATATTGAATGGCTTGTAAAGCGCAGGGACCCCGTCTACGCGATTCCGGTGAAGATCATCATGGTTCTGGTATGCGCTTTTTCTGTGCTTCTGGCTCTTCAGACTGTGATCGGGGTTGTGATCTTGACAGCAGCGGGCGCTGCCACCTATTTTATCTTTTTAAATCTCAGTGTGGAATATGAATATCTGTTTGCCGAGGGCGGCCTGCGGATCGACCGCATCATGGGAAAGGCCAGACGCAAAAAGGCGTTTGACTGTGAGAAGGACGACATTCAGCTGATTGCTCCCGCAGATTCCTATATGTTAAAGGACTACTCCAAGCAGGGGATGAAGATTATGGACTGTACCTCCGGGAAACAGGGAGGAAAGGTCTACGCTCTCATGTACCAGAAGGGTGCGGACACCATGAAGGTTCTCATTGAGCCCAATGAGAAGATGCTGGGAGCCATGCGCCGCGCATTTCCAAGGAAATTCGTTCTCTAGCCGGATATTAGGGCGGCTGATGGTTTCTTATTAGTAAAATCAATGAATACATACGAAAAAATGGGTTTGACAACCTATGTAAAATTTGCTAGTATAAGATACTAATAAGATTCAGAGGGCAAGTAATTACGCAGAAAGAGAGGAAGTTTCAATGGGTACGATTATCGGCGAAGGCATTACCTTTGATGATGTGCTTCTGGTTCCGTCTTATTCAGAAGTGATTCCAAATCAGGTAGATCTCACCACCTATCTTACAAAAAAGATCAAGCTGAATATCCCCCTTATGAGCGCAGGCATGGATACTGTTACGGAGCACCGTATGGCCATTGCCATGGCGCGTCAGGGCGGTATCGGCATTATCCACAAAAATATGTCCATTAAGGAGCAGGCGGAGGAGGTAGACCGCGTAAAGCGTTCGGAGAACGGCGTTATCACCGATCCCTTCTACCTTTCTCCGGAGCATACCTTAAAGGATGCCAATGATCTGATGGCAAAGTTCCGTATTTCCGGCGTGCCGATCACAGAGGGAAAGAAGCTGGTCGGTATCATCACCAACCGCGACTTAAAGTTTGAGGAGGATTTCAGCCGTCCCATTAAGGAGTGCATGACCTCCGAACGTCTGGTAACTGCAAAGGAAGGCGTGACTCTCAAAGAGGCCAAGGCCATCCTTGCCAGGGCCAGAGTAGAGAAACTTCCTATTGTAGATGACGATTTCAACTTAAAGGGCCTGATCACAATCAAGGACATTGAAAAGCAGATTAAGTATCCTCTGTCTGCAAAGGACGAGCAGGGACGTCTGCTCTGCGGCGCCGGCGTGGGCATTACGGCTAATGTGTTAGAGCGTGTGGCTGCTCTGGTAGAGGCGAAGGTGGACGTGATTGTCCTTGACTCTGCCCATGGTCATTCCGCAAACGTGATCCGCTGCGTAAAGATGATCAAGGACGCATTCCCTGATCTGCAGGTAGTGGCAGGCAACGTAGCTACTGGAGACGCTACAAGAGCCCTCATCGAGGCGGGTGCTGACTGTGTGAAGGTAGGAATCGGCCCAGGATCCATCTGTACCACCCGTGTGGTAGCCGGTATCGGCGTGCCTCAGATCACAGCCGTTATGGACTGTTATAATGTGGCAAAGGAATATGGCATTCCGATCATCGCTGACGGCGGCATCAAGTATTCCGGAGACGTTACAAAGGCCATTGCCGCAGGCGGAAGCGTATGTATGATGGGAAGTATGTTTGCAGGCTGCGACGAGAGTCCGGGTACGTTCGAGCTGTATCAGGGACGTAAGTACAAGGTATACCGTGGTATGGGTTCCATCGCCGCCATGGAAAACGGCAGTAAGGACCGCTACTTCCAGACTGACGCTAAGAAACTGGTGCCGGAAGGCGTGGAAGGCCGTGTGGCTTACAAGGGTATGGTCGAGGATACAGTATTCCAGCTGTTAGGCGGTTTGAGAGCCGGTATGGGCTACTGCGGAGCGCAGGATATTCCAACTCTGCAGAACACGGCAAGATTTGTGAAGATTTCTGCCGCTTCCTTAAAGGAAAGCCATCCTCACGATATCCATATTACAAAAGAAGCTCCTAACTACTCCATTGACGAGTAAGGGACAAAAGACCGAAGATACGAACTTGAGGGAAGAGTGGATTCTTCCCCCAAGTTTTTTTGTTGCCAAATAGTTAGAGCGGAGAAGCGGACTTTATGAGTCTATTGACGCTCGCCCCTCCCCGTGATAATATAAAAAACGGGAAAATTTGGAATGAAAAAGGTGATCAAGTGAAAGACAGGCTGGCTAAATTATACAGTAAAGATATGTTTCACCATATTATATGGATCGTGATGCTGCCGCTGATGGTTTTGGGGTGCATTTCCGCATATCTGTTTTTTCATAACGAAAGCAGAAGTATGGAAAGCGCACTGGAGGCTTACGGCAACAGCTTTTCTTCGGATACAGAAAATATGCTGTCATCCATCCGTTCCTATTATCTGACCTTTACCAGCCGGGATGAGTTCAAATGGCTGAAGGAACAAAAGGAGCCTCCCTATACCAGCTATCAGCAGCTGCGGAGTGTGCAGAATCAGCTGGAAGGGGATTACCATATTGCCCATTATATTGAAGAATACGATTTTATCAATGTGGAGCAGGGCTGGATCCTGAATAACTATGGCCTGTTCCCCATGGAGGAGGCCTCAAACCGGGATGAACTGGAGGCGTTTTTAAAGGAGCAGGAGGAGAATTTTCTCTATGTAGGCTGGGACAGCCGTCCGCCAAAAGAGGAGAGTACGACAGGGGAAAACAGGCTTCGAGAGAGCAATTATGCAGATCTTTCCGGGGAGCATTTTGTGATCAAGGGAGGTACTTATGGCTCCGCTTTGCGTTACATATTGCTGATTAAGCTCAATCCCGCTGCCTTTGAGACATTTATGGAGCCTTTTGCAGATTCCGGGTATAAGGTAGAGGTCTTAAGCTACAGCGGCCAGCGCTTTATCGGGAATACAGAGGCTGTCAGCGGATATCTGGAACGTCATCCCGATCAGACAGGACTGTGGGGACGGTTTAAGGGGGCAGATAACAGGAAATATCTGGGGTATTCCCTTACGGACACGGGAAGCGGATATCGTTATTATATTGCCTACGATCTGTCAAACACATGGGGAGTCTCCCTGCAGTTTGTAGCAGCGGCATTGATCGTGGGAGTTCTGACCATTGTATCCCTTTATCTGATCCGTCTGATACTGAAACGGTACGAGGGAACCATGGATCGGCTGGAGGAGACTGTAGGACAGCAGAAACTTCATATGCAGGAGCTGTTTTTGGACCGGATCGTCAGCGGGGAAGCAGATGAGCCTTATGTGGAGGAGCAGCTGCGGCTTCTGGAGCTTTCTTCGGCAAAGAAATACCGTATGAGTGTGTTTGAGCCGAAGCTTCTGCAGGGAGAGGGGGATCAGGAGGAAATGCCGCTTCCCAAACCAGAGGAGCTTTGTGCTCATTTCAGAGGCTTTCTTACGGAGCTTTCGTTTGTGCCCATTATATTTAAAAAGCGTCTGGTGATCATCACCTCCGGCCCGGACGAGTATCAGCTGGATCTGGTCACGGCCCAGATGTATAAAAATATGGAAGATGAGGCCATGTCCCAGTGGGGGATCCGTCTGTCTGTGGGGATCAGCCGGATGTTTACCCGGCTGTTAGACTGCAGTGTTGCCTATCAGGAGTGCAGAGAGGCCCTTTCGATTCAGACAAAGAACCGGGACTCTGTAAAATCCCAGCCCGGCCTGGTTCTGTTTGAGGATTATGCCCAACGGGGCCACAGCCGGAACGCTGCCTATGACCTGGTAGTGGAAAATGAATTAAAGACCACCATCAGCCACGGAACCCCCAAAGAGGCCGCCAATTTTATGGATACAGTGATCCGGCGTCTGGAAAATAAAGAGATCATGGGAAGAGAGCGGGATCTTTATATCATGAGGATCATGGTGGCCGTCATGGGAGTACCGGAGAGCCTGGGGCTTTCTCTCAATGATATTTTTCCGGACAACCGGGCCAACCTGCTGCAGAGGGCCCTTCGGATCTACGACTATGAGCAGCTTCGCAGGTTTATGAATGAAAGCGTCTTAAAGCCAGTGATGGAGGCTATGGTAAAGAACCGCCACACCGAGGATTCAGAGCTGTACAAGACGATCATCGGCTTAATCCGGCAAAATGACGGCAATATTACTTTAAATGAATGCGCCGCTGAGATGAACTATCATCCAACCTATCTGTGGAAGGTTCTTAAAAAAGAAAAGAATACCACGTTTACCGACCTGGTCAACCAGGTTCGGATCGAACGTGCGCATCAGCTGCTTTTGACCACGGAGTTGAGTGTAGCGGAGATCGCGCAGAAACTTCATTACACCAGCGTTCAGAATTTTATCCGCTTTTTCAGCAAGATGGAGAACACCACTCCTGCCAGATACCGCAGGGAGCACAGAAAGTAAGCCAGGGAAGGAACGCCCTGGAAAGAGAGAACGGGGGACAAAAATCGGGTTCCGGCCCGCGCCAGATTACATCAGAAAGAACCGGAGCATTTGCCAAAAAAGCAGCACACAGGCAGGAAAGATAATGATAACTCTCCTGGGACAGATCCCGGAATTTCCTTATTTTGCAAGGGATTCCGGGATTTTTCAGCTTTAAAATACAGGCTATAAAATGAAACTTTACAAATCAAAAAGACTCCCTGTACAATCCGCTTAAAGTCAAAGGACAAAAACACAGTGGGGCATCGGCTCAGAAGCCGGATACGTAAGAGAACGTCCCGGATGCTCCCTGAAATAAGGGGATGCCCAGCAAAAAAGGAGGATATTATGGGAGAAAAAGCAGCGGCTGCGGCCGCCAAGAAACCAAAAGCGGGAACCTGGAAACACGCTCTCCAGACACATAAATGGCTCTACATTATGATAGCGCCGGGAGTGATCTGGATGCTGGTATTTTGTTTCCTTCCCATGTTCGGGCTTTTGATGGCATTCGAGGATTTCAGCCCTTACAACGGAGATTCCATGCTGGGGGCGATTCTTCACAGCCCCATCGTAGGTTTTGACGTATTTAAGAAATTTCTCACTGGACCGGATTTTCTAACCATTCTTGGTAATACGCTTAAAATATCCATTACCAGCCTGATCTTTTATTTTCCGGCTCCGATTATACTGGCCCTGATACTAAATGAATTAAAAAACGTGATGTTTAAGCGTGTCACACAGACCATGGTCTACATTCCGCACTTTATTTCATGGGTGATCGTGGCTACGCTGACTGCCCAGCTTTTTAACACTACAGACGGCTTTGTATATCACATTATAAAAACCGTATTTGGTGAAAATGCGCCCGACATCATGAGTAATCCAAATCTGTTTGTACCGATGATTATCGGGCAGAGTATGTGGAAGGAAACAGGCTACGGCACAATCATTTTCCTGGCGGCTCTTTCAGGCGTGGATGTACAGCTCTATGAGGCGGCAGCCGTAGACGGAGCCAACCGTTGGCAGAAACTGTGGCACATTACGCTTCCGGCCATCCGAACCACCATAGTGATCATGCTTATTTTAAAGGTGGGCCAGCTTCTGAATACAGGCTATGAGCAGATTTTCCTGATGCAAAATTCCATGAACCGGGCGGTTTCGGACGTATTTGATACCTATATCTACACCAAGGGAGTTGCAAACGGCAACTATTCACTGGCAACGGCGGCAGGACTGTTTAAGTCTGTAGTCAGCATGATCATGGTTCTGGGGGCCAATCGTCTTGCGAAGGTCTTTGGAGAATCAGGATTCTATTAAAAGGGGAGGAAATGAAATGGCAAAACAGAGTACAGCAATTAAGAGAAGTCCGGCGGATCAGGCGGTTCAGGTGCTCTTATATCTCATCGTGGGAGCCTTTGCCCTGATAACATTGCTTCCATTTATTTACATTATAGCCGGTTCCTTTGCAACGGAGCGGGAACTGACAGAACGGGCGTTCTTTCTGATTCCCAGGGAATTTTCCCTCAATGCGTACCAGTACATCCTGCGCACCGGCGATGTGTTTAAAGGGCTGAAAAATACAGTAATCGTAACAGCTGTGGGAACCTTTATCAATATGTTTCTTTCGTGTACCCTGGCATACCCTCTTTCCAGACCGTACTTTAAGGGAAGAGTATTTTTCACAAACATGGTCATTGTTACCATGCTTTTCCCTGCGGGCATGATCCCCATGTATATGGTAGTGGATTCTCTGGGCCTTAAGAATACCTTCTGGGCTCTGTGGCTGCCGGGAGCCATCAATGCCTTCAACATGATTATCATTAAGAACTACTTTCAGGGGCTGCCCATGGAGCTTGAGGAGGCGGCCAGGATTGACGGCTGCAACGATCTGGAGATCTTCTGCAAGATCATTCTCCCGCTTTCAAAGCCCAGCATTGCTTCCGTATCCCTGTTCTATGCGGTCAGCCACTGGAACTCCTACTTTAACGCGATGATGTATATTTCCGACAGCAGCAAGGAAGTGGTGCAGATCGTTTTAAGGAGGATCATTTTCCTCACATCCAGCATTTCCTCTGACAGCGGTTTTGACTGGGGTATCTGGGGCGCTCCTCCGGAGAAGGCAGTGAAGATGGCAACTACGGTGGTGGCAACCGTTCCCATCCTTCTGGTATATCCATTTATCCAGAAATACTTTACTCAGGGCGTGATGGTAGGCTCTGTAAAGGGGTAACAGACAGTATAAAAATAAAATTGGAGGGATTTAATTATGAGAAAAACAGGAAAAAAAGTAATGGCACTGGCAGCTGCCGCTCTGATGGCAGCCGCCGTAACCGGCTGCGCAGGCAAAGAAGCATCCTCTAAGGAGGGGCAGTCGCAGCAGGCTGCAGACGGAAAGCCTTCTGTATCCATCATGGTTCCCACTTTTACGGGTACCAGCCTTGCAAACGAAGGGTCTGACAAGGTCATTCAGATGTATGAGGAGTATACGGGAACTCATGTGGACTGGCGCTGGGAACAGGACGGCACCTATGATGAAAAGTTCGGCATTACCTTAATGGACCGTGACAATATGCCCATGATCCTAGGTGCCAAAAAGGATATGACAGCCAATGTGGTAGACGCTGCAAGAAAGGGAGCGTTCTGGGACCTGGCTCCTTTCCTGGAGGATAAAGAGGCGTATCCAAATCTGTCTCAGTATAATAAGGAAGTCGCAAAGGCCATGACCGTAGACGGAAAGATGGTAGGTCTTTACAAGGCAAGAGAGATTGGCCGCTATGGCTTTGCTTACCGCGAGGACTGGGCAGAGGCCGTTGGTATTACCGAGCCGCCAAAGACCATTGAGGACGTTTACAATATGCTTTATAAATTTACCTATGAGGATCCCGACGGCAACGGCAAAGATGATACCTTCGGTCTGGAGATGACTAAGTATACCGGGCCCTTGGATATTATTCAGACCTGGTTTGGCTGTGGAAATGAGTGGGTAGAGCAGGATGGAAAGCTGGTGCCTGTTCACCAGACGGAGGAGTTTAAGGAAGCTTTAAAATGGATGCGCAGGATCTACGAGGAAGGCCTGATCCGCAGGGACTGGGCGGCCGTAGACTCCGGCACCTTTGGAGAAGCCTGCAAAAAGGGCGAGGCAGGGGCGTTTATCGACGTGATGGACGGAGCAAAGAGAATCTGGCAGTATTATGAGTCAAATGATGTGAAATCGGTTGTGGATCCGTCAAAGACTGCTTCCATGAAGCTGGTAGGCCCTATTAACGATAAGACGCTTGCAACCTCCGGCTACAACGGCTATTTCCTGATTACCAAAGCAGGAGCCAAGACAGAAGAGGATGTAAAAGCCTGCCTGCACTTCTTAGACAAGATGTGCGATGATGAAATGCTGGTGCTGGCTGATTATGGCCTGGAAGGTATGAACTACGAGCTTACCGCTGAGGGCAAGATCAGGAAGTTAAGCGATATCCCCTTAGAGCAGGCTGCAAGCAATGGTTTGAATCAGGCGATCCCCTACATCCCTAATATTATTGCAGCCTCTCCAGAGTTAGAGCAGGATGAGCCTACAGCTGCACAGTACGCAGCCTATGAGATATGCCGTCCTATTGCTGTGACAAACCCGGCATTGGGATATCTGGCAAGCTCAGAGGTTAATGCGGAAGTCGGTACGGATATCGAACAGATCATTGATGATGCCAGAACCCAGTATATCTGCGGACAGTTAGACGACGCTGGCTTTGAGAAGGCAGCCAAAACCTGGCTGGACCGCGGCGGCGACCGCCTGATCGAAGAACTGAATCAGATGTATCAGGCAGATCAGACAAAATAAGACAGGAAAATGGCTCCGGCGGTTCTGAGATCATTCAGGGCCGCCGGAATATTTTTTAGGAAAGGGAAAAACCATGGAATTACACAGACTGGAAGGAAGAAGCGCACAGGGAATGGCGCAGTTTGGCTGTATCTGGCCAAAGGGCGAACTGCACCGGGAGGATGCCCTTAAGGCAGTGGGAGAGGACGGAAGGAAGATCCCCCTTCAGAGCCGGATAATGGCCTATTATAAAGATGGAAGCATAAAATGGACGGCGCATACGGCAAAGGCGAAAGGGCTGGGAGAGCATTTTTGTGTGGAACGGTTAAAGAAAGGGGAAAAGGAGGCAGCTGCCCAACACTCTCTTCGTCTGACGGAGCAAAAGAACGGTATTCTGGTGGAAACGGACAGGGTTTCCTTTTTTGCGGGAGCCTCTGGTGAGAAGCTGATCTCAGACTACCGTGTGGACGGAAAATGCAGGATCATGGCCCTTACGTCTGTCCTGAGACTGGAGCGAAGGACGTGGGAGGGGGAGAACGTTTCGTCCGCCGTCACAGGGTTTACAGGAAGAATACAAAAGGTGACAGCAGAGGAGGCGGGGCCTCTTCGTGCGGTGCTGAAATTTGAAGGTATCCACAAAAATGACGCAGAGGAAATGATTCCCTTCATCCTGCGGCTCTTTGTGGGAGCGGATGATTGCCGTCTGGATATGCAGTATACCTTTGCATATGATGGATGCGAGGAGACGGACTTTTTAAAGGGGATCGGCCTGAAGGCTGTGTTCCCGGCAGAGGGGAAAATTTACAACCGTCATCTGCGTTTTTTGGGCGATGCAGGCTCATTTTCAGAGAGTACGGCGAATCTTCTCACCTGGAGGCCCAAAATACCGGAGGAGCTTTACGAGAAGCAATGCCGGGGAGAGGCGGTTTTCCCGGAGGGAGAGGCTCTGGAACGGGTAAATACGGTAATTAAGGCCATGCCCTTCTGGGATACATATGATATCGTTCAGGATGCGCCCACCCATTTTTCCATAAAAAAGAAACAGGCAGGGGAGGGACTTTGCTGGATTGACTGTATTCACGGCCTTCGGGCCAGGGGAGGCCTGGCCTTCGGCTCGGAGGCCGGCGGCGTGATGCTTGGAGTGCGCAGCTTCTGGCAGACTTATCCGTCGGGCTATACGGTAAAGGGCTTAAGCGGCCATGAGATCGAGGCAGTAACCTGGTTTTACTCTCCCTCATCCGATGCCTTTGATTTTGGCCACTATGCAAATCGGGGGTACAATCAGAGCTATTATGAGGGTTATGATTTTAAAGGAGCCAGCGCCTGCGGTATTGCTGTGACAAGCGAGTGCAGCCTGGAGCTGACAAAGGAGATGTGCGCCTGCGAAGAAACGCTAGGGGCGTTTACAGAAAGCGTTTCAAACCCGGCGGTCTATGTGGGAACGCCGGAGTATTATCACAGCTGCAGGGCTTTTGGGTATTGGTCTTTGCCGGAGGGGAACACTCAGACAGAGCGGTGGTTAGAGGGACAGCTGGAGCGAGCCCTTGATTTTTATAAGCAGGAGGTGGATCAGAGAAACTGGTACGGTCTTTTTAATTACGGCGATTTTATGCACACCTACGACCGGTTCCGGCATCAATGGCGCTACGATATGGGGGGCTATGCCTGGGATAATACGGAACTGGTGCCTACGTTATGGCTGTGGCTGATGTTTATGAGAACCGGCCGGGCCGATGCCTTTGAGATGGCTGAGCGGCTCTCCCGGCACGCCTCCGAGGTGGATGTATACCATTTCGGTCCTTATAAGGGTATGGGCTCCCGGCACAATGTAAGGCACTGGGGCTGCCCCTGTAAGGAGGCGCGGATCGCCATGGCGGCCCACCACCGGTATTTTTACTATCTCACCGGAGACCGCCGGATGGAGGATATCTTTGAGGAGCTTAAGGACAATGAGTTTACTTTTTTGAGAAAGGATCCTTTAGGGGAATTTTATGATAAGGAGAACATGGTATTCCCCACCCACGCGAGAAGCGGCCCCGACTGGTCCAGTCTCTGCGCCAACTGGATGACCCAGTGGGAACGCACCCTGGATGAACGGTATTTAAAGAAGATCCAAACAGGCAGCCAGGATATCGCAGATACGCCCCTGCGCCTGGTCAGCGGCCCGGACTTTGAATTTGACCCGGCCAGCGCTCATCTGCGCTATATCGGCGAGCGCGCCACCGGAGGAACCCATCTGCAGATCTGCATGGGAGCGCCCTCGGTGTGGATGGAGATGGCCGATATGATGGAGGACGAGAGATGGAAGGATATGATTGCGGAGTATGGCGAGTTTTACTATCTTCCCAGAGAGGAGCAGCTAAAGCGCAGCGAAGGTTCTATTGGGGAACGTCAGTTTACCCTTCCGTTTATGGCGGCCGCTATGGGGGCTTACGGGGCTGTAAGGCGTAAGAATCCCTGGCTGGCAGATACAGCCTGGAGGATTCTGCTTCACGCTATGGTGACGGATCTGGATACAGAGGGATTTGTGATCCATGAGGAGAATAATGTGGGAAACCGGCCGGTTTTAAAGGAAATACCATGGATCTCCACCAATTTTACCGCACAGTGGTGTCTGAATGTGATCATGGTTCTGGATTTTATACGGGAACGTCTGCCAAGGACAATGGAGGAGGTAAAGGCGCTGGTGGCAGGAGAACCACCGGAAAACTGGCATAAGGCGTAAACGGCCTTACGGCCCCAGTTGACGTTGAAGGCAGAGAAAGGAAGGATGGAAATGATCCGATGTGAGAAAATTGACAGAAACGGGATCACCATTACCTGGGATGAGACGCCCGGTGAGACAGAAAGCCGCCTTTACTGGGCGGACCGCAGGCATCCGGGAACCCGTTTTCTACAGGTGAAGGCGGCGGGGCCTGGGGAGGAAAGACGGTTTCATCTCAATAAGCGGACGGATATCCCCCATTATTTTCAGGTACGTTCGGTGAGAAACGGAAAGGAACAGGAGGCTCAGGAGACGTTTGAGACGCCGGTAACTCATGTGCGCCGCCCTCAGTTAGAGAGGCTTGGCCGGGGACTTGTGGCCGTACCGGCGCAGGACGGCGTGTTTTTAAGCTGGAGACTCCTTTTGGATGAGGTGACAGGGTATGAGAATGAAAGGCGCAGCCTGTGCAGTCCGGCCTTTACAGTGTGGAGAAACGGCGAAAAAATCGGAGAAACAGGGGAAAGCCTCTGTTATCTGGATTCGGAAGGCAAGGCGAAAGATCGGTATCAGGTAAGCAGAAGCGGGGATTTGGAGCTTTGCCCCCCTGTGTCCGTCTGGGAAAAGCCCTGGTTTGAGCTTCCTCTTAGAAAACCCGCCGGAGGCGTCACCCCGGCGGGAGAAGCGTATACCTATTCCGCCAACGATATGTCTGTGGCCGATGTGGACGGAGACGGGGAGTACGAGTATTTTGTAAAATGGGATCCGTCCAATTCCCATGACGTTTCTGTTAAAGGCTATACAGGCCCTGTATATATTGACTGCTATAAACAGTCCGGCCTTCTGCTCTGGCGTCTGGATCTGGGCTGCAACATCCGGGCCGGAGCCCACTACACCCAGTTTATATGCTATGATCTGGACGGAGACGGGAAGGCAGAGATGAGCGTTAAGACGGCGCCGGGAAGCCGTATGATCTTTTACGGGCCGGACGGCAGCGAGATACGCTCCCGGTTTATCACCATGCCAAAGGAGGATATAAGGAAGGGCTATGGCCATAATGACTGCTATGTCTGCTCTCCTGACGGCTACCGGGAGCATCTGATCCGCGTATTTCAGAGCTGGCAGGATCAGCAGGAGGTAAAAGATGGCCTGTGGCCTGGGTCTCTGGAGGAATGTTTTGGCATAGAATCCCGTTTTTCCTATCCTTTAAGCAGAAAAGATGGAGCGTGGCTGGCCGACTATTTTCTGGATGTGTATGCGAAAAAACGCCATGCAAAAAATGACCTTCGCCGCTTTGAAGGATTTATATATGAAGGGCCGGAGTATCTCAGTGTGTTTGCAGGGGACGGACAGGAGATCACCACTATTCCCTTCCCCTTCCCAAGGGAGGATGACGGCCTTCGGTGGGGCGACTACGCCATGCCGCGGATTGAGCCATGCAACCGCTCAGACCGTTTTTTATCAGCGGCGGCTTATTTAGACGGCATCCATCCCAGCCTTATCATCTGCAGGGGGTATTACACCAGAAGCTGTATCGCGGCTTATGACCTGAAAAAAGGGAAGCTTGAGGAGCGGTTTCGGGTGGACAGCGGCCATGTTCCCATGGAAAATCCGTTCTGCAGTCATCCACACGCAAAAAAAGGTTCCAGCACCGTATACGGCTCGCTGGCGGGCCAGGGAAACCATTCTCTTTCCGCGGCAGATGTGGATGGGGACGGATACATGGAGCTGATCTTCGGAGCGGCGGTCATCGACCATGACGGCAGTCTGCTTTACAGCTCCTTTGACCGTCTGCCTGATGGTTCTCTGGCAAAACTGGGACACGGAGACGCCATCCAGGCGGCCCAGATTGATCCCGATCGGCCGGGAATGGAGATTTTTCATGTATTTGAGGGGGCCAGGGAGGCTCCTTACGGCTATGCTCTCTGCCAGGCAGAGGACGGCGCTGTGATTTTCGGGGAATATGCCAGGGAGGATCTGGGGCGCTGTATGACCGGGGCTGTGATTTCCGGACAGAGAGGACTCAGCTGCTGGGTCAACGGAGTTGGAACCTTTGATTGTCATGGAAACAAGGTGCGGGGGGATACCCTGGGAAGCAATATGATTGTCCGGTTTGGAGCAGACTATTCCACCCAGGTTACAGACGGCCCGGACTATCTGGGGCAGGAGGCAAGAGGCGTGGTCAACGACTGGGCCCATGGAGTGATGCTGGATCCGGGGGATACCCTGACCAACAACGGCACCAAGGGGAATCCCTGCCTTGTGGCGGATTTGTTCGGAGACTACAGAGAAGAACTGCTTCTTCGGACCGCGGACAGCAGCGCTATCCGCATCTATACGTCCCTGGAGCCCTCGGATCATAAATTGATAAGCCTGATGCAGGATATCCAGTACCGCTGCGGCGTGGCATGGCAGAATAATTGCTATAATCAGCCGGTATACCCATCCTTTTACTATGCCCCGGATCTGGACGCAGAAGATATTCTCCCCTATATGAAACGCAGGCCGGTGCTCTACCTGGCGGGAGATTCTGTTTCCCAGAGCTATCAGGAGGATAAGCGGCCTCAGGCAGGCTGGGGAGAGTACCTGTTAAAATATCTGTGTCCTGAGGCTGTAATCCAATGCTTTCACAGGGGGGACAGTCCCTTTTTACAGGAGCGGCGGTATCAGTGTCGGAATCTGGAGGTGGATAACTGCTCTATGGGAGGCCGGTCCTCAAAGACCTTTCGGGAGGAAGGACGTCTGGAGGATATCAGGGCTCATCTGAGGCCCGGAGACTACCTGCTGATCCAGTTTGGCCATAACGATGCCTGCGCATCCAGAGAAGAACGGTTCGTGCCGGAGGAAAAGTTTGGCGATTCTCTGGGGCATTACATAAGAGCCGCCAGAGAGGCAGAAGCGGTTCCTGTACTTCTGACGCCTGTGAGCACCTGCATCGGGAAACATGATTTTTCTGAAGAGGCAGAGGAGGTAAGAGGGCATCTGGCGTCCTATGCGGCAGCCATGAAACGGTTTGCAGATGAAAATGACATTTTTCTCATAGATCTGTTCAGAAAAACAGAAGAAACCCAGAGGCGGCTGGGGGAAGAGGAAAGCTGCAGACTTTATATCACAGACGGCATCCATCTCACCCAAAGAGGGGCCCGGCTGTACGCCGCCATGGCGGCAGAGGCCTTAAGAGAGCGCCTGATGGAAGAACAGGGCCCCAGGAACATCATATATAATTTGAATAGGAGGATATAGAAAAGTATGGATCTTTACGGCAATCAACCGAAACTGGGGGTCATCTACACCTGCTTTCCAGGAGGCAGACACAAGGCTCTGACCATGAGCTATGACGACGGACGAGAGGAGGACCGTCGTCTGGTCAGGCTGTTTAACCGGTACGGCATCAAGGGAACCTTCAATATCAATGCCGGCTTAAAGCAGGAGGGCAGACGGATCCCGTTAGAGGAGATGAGAGAGCTTTACAAAGGCCATGAGGTGGCCTGCCATACCTTCCAGCATCCCACCATCGCCCGCTGCCCCATCGATCAGACAGTCTGGCAGATCCTGTGGGACCGGAGGCTTTTGGAAGAGCATCTGGGATATCCCGTCCGGGGACTGGCCTATCCCAACGGCTCCTATGATGAGGAGATCTGCAGGCTCCTTCCTTCCCTGGGGATCCGGTATGGAAGAACCGTGGGAAGCACAGACAAATTTGAAATTCCATCCGATTTTACCCGATGGACGGCTACCTGTCACCATAACCACAGGCTTTTAGAACTGGGCGAGGAGTTTGCGGCTCTCTATAAGCGCCAGTATCTGTACCTTATGTATGTCTGGGGGCACAGCTACGAGTTTACGGATCGGAACAACTGGGAGCTGATGGAAACCTTCTGTGAGCGAATGGGCGGCAGAGAGGATATCTGGTATGCCACCAATATTCAGATTGCAGATTACTTGGAGGCGGCCAGACGGGTGTTTTTTGATGTAGACGGCACCATGGCCGTAAATCCCAACGCCTGCAGTATATGGTTTGATATAGACGGCAGGATCACAGAGGTAAAGGGAGGCGAGACGCTTCGATGGTAAAAGGGCCAATCTATACCAATCCATTAAAATGCCCGGAGGATCTCAGGGGATTCCGCTTAGAGGGACAGGCAGAAATGACATTCTCAGAGGAGGGAATGGTTCTTGAAAACAGGCTGTCGCCAAAAGAAGGCCAGAAGGCCAATTTTGTTCTCTGGTGTGACCGGGTATTTCCTGCGGATATCAGGATCTGCTGGGAGTTTCGCCCCCTGCGGGAGCCGGGGCTTGCCATGCTCTTTTTTGCTGCCGGGGGGCAAAACGGAGAGGATGTGTTTGATCCTGCCCTTAAACCGCGGACAGGCATTTACGATCAGTACCACCACGGCGATATCAATGCCTTCCACCTGTCCTATTTCAGGAGAAAGGAGCCTGATGAGCGAGCCTTTCATACCTGCAACCTGCGAAAAAGCTACGGCTTTCATCTGACAGCTCAGGGGGCCGATCCCATTCCCGCAGCCGCAGATGCGGACCGGATGTACCGCCTTTGTGTGGAAAAAAAGGGCGGGAGAATTCGTTTTCTGACGGAGGAGCTGGAACTCCTTCGCTTTGATGACGACGGGCAGACCTTTGGTCCTCTCCTTGGCGCGGGCCGCATCGGCTTTCGTCAGCTGGCCCCCATGGCGGGAGCCTATAGGAATTTGGAGGTGTATACGTTATAGGGCCGCTGCCCAGGTACGGGATCAACCGAATGTGCCTTCTTGACTTTCATACCCCTCAATGTTAGAATAAGTACCATGAATAATAAATGGATAACACTTTTGATTACAGGAATTATGATGATTGCGGCCTGTTTGACGGGATGCGGAAAGAAAGCGGAGCCTGTCAGCAGGTCGTCTTTTTTGCTTAACACATTTGTAACGGTGACTTTGTACGATTCAGAGGACCAGGAGATTTTAGACGGGGCCATGAAGCTTTGCTCGGAATATGAGCAGAAACTCAGCACTACCATAGAGACCAGCGAGATTTATGTCATGAATCACAGGCAGCCTGGAGAGAGAACCTTTACCGTATCGGAGGAGACGGCAGAGGTCATTGAAAAGGGCCTGGAATACAGCCGGCTTTCAGACGGCGCCTTTGATATTACAATAGAGCCCTTAAGCAGTCTGTGGAATTTTACCGGCGCAGATCCCCATGTGCCTTCTGAGGATGCGATCAGGGAGGAACTTTCCAAGGTAGGCTATGAAAATGTATCCGTTTCCGGCAATCAGATTACCTTTGCCAATGATGTCACCACCATTGATCTGGGCGCGATTGCCAAGGGCTATATCGCAGACCGCATGAAGGAGTATTTAAAAAGCCAGGGCGTAGAAAGCGCCATTATCAATCTGGGAGGGAATGTACTCTGTGTGGGAGAGCGTCCGGGAGGAAAGCCTTTTAAAATCGGCCTTCAAAAGCCTTTCGCAGACCGTACAGAGACAGTGGCTTCTCTGGATATCCGGGATCTTTCGGTGGTATCCTCCGGGGTTTATGAGCGGCATTTCGAGGAAAACGGCGTCAATTACCATCACATTCTGGATCCGTTCACAGGATATCCTTATGAAAACGGCCTGACACAGGTGACGATCCTTTCAGAGCAGTCTGTGGATGGGGATGGTCTAAGCACCACCTGTTTTGCGCTGGGACTGGAAGGCGGGATGAAGCTGGCGGATTCCCTGGACGGGGTTTATGCTGTTTTCATTACGGAGGACGGAGAAATTCATTATTCCCAAAATGCTGCGGATTTTGTAAGCAAACAGTGAAGGCGAGGAAAGAACCGTGTTTAGGACAATATGGAAAAAATGTGTGAATTATGAAACCGTCAGCTATCTGATCTGCGGTATCCTGACCACAGCGGTAGACTTTGTCTCCTATGCCGTATTTCGGCGTCTGGAGATGGGGGTGGGAGTTTCCCAGGCCCTTTCCTGGGCAGCAGCCGTGCTTTTTGCCTATGTGGTGAATAAACTGGTGGTATTTTGCAATTATAATTTCAGGCCGGCCTATCTTGCAAAGGAGATTGGTTCATTTGTGGCGGCCAGAGGTATTTCCGGCGCAGCCGTTTGGTTTCTTATGATCGTCATGGTGGCATGGGGAGGAGACCGAGGGTTCATATATGAGATGTTTTGCAAGCTGTTGTCCTCCGTTATTAACATGGCGGCAAATTATGTGTTCAGCAAGCTGTGGATCTTTAAAAAGAGACCAGAGGAAGGGTGAACTTGTGAGAATTGATGAGATAGCGCAGGTAGAACGGGAGCTTGACGCAGTATTGGAGCTCGTTCAGGAACCGGATCAGAGACAGGAAGCCGGGGATGCAAAAGAGGAGCCTATGAGGGAAAGAGACTGGATCAGCACGACAGAAGAGATAAATGAAGCAGACAGAATTGAACAGGGAATGGAAGACGAGGCATGGGATGAGGATGAGGTGTTTACAGAGACGGCCGTTTCGTCTGAGGGCGGGCAAAAAAAACGTCGGGATTTTGCCATCCTGCGCCCCGGCGACAGCCTGACAGCCGCTTTTTTCATCCCTGTACTTGTTCTGGTGGTGATATTTGCGCAGAGAGGGATCTTTCCCTTTGGTGAAGAATGTTTTCTCAGAACGGATATGTACCATCAATATGCCCCCTTCTTTTCGGAGTTTCAGCACAAGCTGACAAGCCAAGGGAGCCTGCTCTACAGCTGGGATATCGGTATGGGCGTCAATTTCTCAGCTCTGTATGCCTACTATCTGGCAAGCCCCGTCAACTGGCTGGTGATTCTTAGCCCCAAGCAGTTTCTCATTGAATTTATGACCATTCTCATTGTCATAAAGACAGGTTTATCAGGCCTATCCTTTACCTGGTATATCCAGAAGCATACAGGGACAAAGACCTTTGGCTCCTGTTTCTTTGGTATTTTTTATGCCTTAAGCGGCTATATGGCGGCCTACAGCTGGAATATTATGTGGCTGGACTGTATTCTTTTATTTCCGGTGATCCTTCTTGGGCTGGAACGGCTGGTAAAGGAGAAAAAGGGACTGCTCTACTGCATTGCACTGGGGGTTTCCATCCTTTCCAACTACTATATTTCCATAATGATCTGTATTTTTATGGTGATTTACGTGCTGGCTCTCGTAATCCTGGATCCTCCAAAGAGCGGGAGAGAGCTGGCAGGAACGGCAGGACGGTTTACTCTTTATTCCCTTCTGGCAGGAGGGCTTGCGGCTGTAGTGCTTCTGCCGGAGATCTATGCTCTTAAGGCCACGGCTTCCGGTGACTTTGACTTTCCAAAGACCATAAGCTCCTATTTTTCCATTTTCGATATGCTTGCCCGCCATATCGGGAACGTCCAGACAGAGATCGGGCTGGATCACTGGCCTAATATTTACTGCGGTGTGGCCGTTCTTATGTTCCTTCTTCTCTATCTGGGAAGCCGGAAGATTCGGATGAGGGAAAAAGCGGTATATTTTGGTATGCTGCTCTTTTTCTACGCCAGTTTTTCCGTCAATGTGTTAAATTTTATCTGGCATGGCTTTCATTATCCAAACAGCCTTCCCTGCCGTCAGTCCTTTATCTATATTGCCCTGGTACTTCTTATGAGCTACAAGGTCAGCCTGGAGTTAAAGAATACCCCATGGAAGCATATTCTCTTTGCATTCTGGGGGGCAGCCGCCTTTGTGATTCTGGCGGAGAAACTGGTGGATAATACAGAGCAGTTCCATTTTTCCGTATTCTATGCAGCACTGCTGCTTTTGGCTTTGTATACAGGCTGTATTTACCTGTACCAGAAGGGCAAATGGAATCGGGATGTGCTGCTTTTGGCGGTGCTGACCCTGGTATCCACAGAGGCGGCCGTCAACATGGCGGTGACCAGTATTCCCACCACCAGCCGCACGGCCTATGTAAAGGATAATGAGGACACAAAAGCCCTGGCGGACAGCATCCGTTCGTCTGTTTTTTACCGGATAGAAAAGGGAGACAGCCGTACAAAAAATGACGGGGCCTGGATGAATTTCCCGTCCGCTTCCCTCTTTTCCTCTGTAGCCAGCGCTGCCATGTCGGATTTTTTTAAGATCGTGGGCTGCGAAAGCTCTACCAATGCTTACAGCGTAAAGGGAAGCACCCCCTTTGTTGACGCTCTTTTTGCCACACGGTACGGTATTTATCCCGACCAGCAGCCGGCAGACGGGATGAAGGAACAGATCGGCCGTCACGGCTCTATGTGGCTGTATGAAAATAAATACACGCTGCCTGTGGGCTTTATCCTGCCGAACGATGTGGAGGATAACTGGATCCTTGATTCCGGCAATCCGGCAGAGGTTCAAAATGATCTGTCATCGGTGCTGGGAGTGAGGGATATGCTCATTCCCGTAGAGGGAGTGTCAGATGGAAAGAAACTCACCTTTACTGCGGACGATTCCGGAGACTACTACGTCTATGTTACGAATAAAAAGGTGGAAAAGGTCTCCGCTATGATAGGAGAACACAGCCTTACCTTCGACAATGTGGACCGCGGGTATTTTCTGGAACTGGGCTATGTATTACAGGATCAGGAGGTGATTCTTCAGGCGGAGGATGAGGGAAAGCCTGCCATGCAGGCGGAAATCTGGCGCTTTGATCCAGAGGGCTTAAACCAGGTCTATGACCGCTTAAACCAGTCCCCCTTAGAGCTTACCAGCTGGACCGATACCGGTCTGGCAGGAAGCATTGATTCCCCCGAAGGCGGGACTATGTTTACAAGCATCCCCTTTGATAAGGGATGGAAGGTATGGGTAGACGGCAGACAGGTTCAGACCCGGCCTGTATTTGAGGCATTTTTAGCCGTGGATCTGGCGCCGGGCGAACACAAGATCCGGCTGTCCTTTGAGCCTCAGGGCCTGAAACAGGGCGCAGCCATCACTGGTATCAGCCTGGCGGCAGCGGCCGTGTCAGCGTGCGTCTGCCGTATCCGGGACAAAAAGAGAAAACGGCATTTCTAAAACAAAAACCACACACGAAAAGGAGACTACCATTATGAAGCTTTGGGGCGGACGTTTTACCAAGGAGACAGATCAGCTTGTACACAATTTTAACGAATCTCTTTCTTTTGACCAGAAATTTTACCGCCAGGATATCAGAGGCAGCATTGCCCATGTAAAGATGCTGGCAAAGCAGGGCATCCTCTCTGAGGAGGACCGGGACTGTGTGATAAAGGGGCTTGAAGGCATCCTTGAGGATCTGGACAGCAAAAAACTGACGGTTTCTGCTGATTCCGGTTATGAGGATATCCATTCATTTGTAGAAGGTACTCTCACGGAGAGGATCGGAGAGGCGGGAAAGCGCCTTCACACCGGCCGCAGCCGCAACGATCAGGTGGCTCTTGATATGAAACTGTATACGAGAGATGAAATAGATGAGATTGACGGGCTGGTAAAGGCGCTCTTAGAGGAACTGCTTGTGATCATGGAGGCCAATACAGAGACCTTTATGCCGGGATTTACCCATCTGCAGAAGGCCCAGCCCATTACCCTGGCTCATCACATGGGAGCTTACTTTGAAATGTTTTTAAGAGACCGCTCCCGCCTGGCGGATATCCGAAAGAGAATGAACTATTGCCCGCTGGGCTCCGGCGCTCTGGCAGGCACCACTTATCCTCTGGACCGGACGTATACGGCAGAACTATTGGGGTTTGACGGTCCTACCTTAAACTCCATGGATTCCGTGTCAGACCGGGACTATCTCATTGAACTTTTAAGCGCCCTGTCTACCATTTCCATGCATTTAAGCCGGTTTTGTGAGGAAATTATTATCTGGAACACCAATGAGTACCGGTTTGTGGAGATTGACGACTCCTACAGTACAGGCAGCAGCATCATGCCCCAGAAGAAAAACCCTGATATCGCAGAATTGATCCGGGGCAAGTGCGGTCGTGTCTATGGGGCGCTGGTGTCTCTTTTAACTACTATGAAGGGAATCCCTCTGGCCTACAATAAGGATATGCAGGAGGATAAGGAGCTGACCTTTGACGCCATTGATACAGTAAAGGGCTGTCTTGCCCTGTTTACAGGCATGATTTCCACTATGACGTTTCGCAGGGACGTAATGGAAGCCAGCGCAAAGAATGGATTTACCAACGCTACCGATGCCGCGGATTATCTGGTAAATCACGGCGTCCCCTTCCGTGACGCTCACGGTATTGTAGGCCAGCTGGTTCTTTTGTGCATCCAGAAGGGCATTGCTCTGGATGATCTTTCTCTGGAGGAATACCAGAAGATCAGCCCTGTGTTTGAGGAAGATATTTATGAGGCCATCAGTATGAAAACCTGTGTGGAAAAGCGCATGACCATCGGCGCTCCCGGCCCTGATATGATGAGGAAAGTGATCGAAACTTACAGAAAATTACTTAAAAAGTAAGAAAATAGCTTGCACAGAGGATGAATGTTATGGACAAAAAACGGGGGGGGGGGGTACTTGGAAGCATGGAAGCTAAGAGAAGAAAGAGCTACCAGTTTGCGGCAGGGATCATTCTCCTGGCCATGTTGGGCCTGGTCGTGGGCCTTGGAAACACAGTATCCTTTGAACGGATGATGACTCAGGTGGTGGAGCGGTATGTGGCCGAGAATAACCATCAGGTGGCCGGACAGATTTCCTCCCGTATGAAGGCAGGCAGGGAATTTGTAATTGATTTTGCAGACACCTTAAGCAGGATGCCAGGGCGTCTGCTTACCAGGGACCTGATACACAGAAAGGCAGCTGCCATGGGTTTAAACAGCCTGGAGGTGCTGTCAAAAGACGGCAGCAGCTTCCCCGAGGAGGAGTGCCCCGCTTATCTGGAAGCATGGGCAAAGGAGACGCCGGTGCTGTGGGAAACGCCTGAAGTATCATATGTAGCAGATCAGAGCATCGTATTTTCCGCCCCTGTTCCTTTGACGGGCGGTGCGGACAGGGTGGTGTTCGGCATACAGGATTATGCGGACATAAGATCCCTTGTGCTGCGGGCAGACTATCAGAATCAGGGCTGCAGCGTTTTGATGGATGTCAGCACAGGAGAGCGGCTGATTTCGGATGAGAGAGCCGTATTTCCCATAGACGACCAGATGCTTAAGGAGTTTCTGGAGCAGTGGAAGAAAGACGGCGCAAAGGATGCGGTTTATCAGAAGCTTCTTCCCAGCCAAGAGTCTGTACTGGTCTCTGTCTGTGCTGTGAAGGATACGGACTGGGCTCAGATGGCGATTATCCCCTCGGATTTTCTTCTGATGCAGATCCGGCAGCATATGACGGTGTATGCGGCAATTATCGTTTTTATCCTGATTTTATTCATGTTTCTGATCTGGCACCTGGTGCAGGAAAATCGCCGGTGGGAAACTGTATCCGTTACCGAGCCTCTGACAGGAGGGTGGAGCCGGGAAGGGTTTATCCAAAATGGGAAAACAGCCGTAGAAGGAGGAAATCCCTGCTCCTGGGCGGTGGTATATTTAAATATTATGGGGTTTCGCTGCATCAATGAGAGCTGGGGAGAAGAGGACGGCAACCGGACCCTGCAGTTTGTGTATAAGATGTTTGTGGAAGGGACGAACAGGCAGGAGCTTGTAAGCCGCAGCAGTATGGATCATTTCTTTCTCCTTTTAAATGAGGCGGAGGATGAGGTGATACGCCGTCGGGTACATGATATGATTGATCATATCAATCAGCATATCAGACAGAAATTTAAGGACTACTCCATCACATTTGCCATAGGGGTCTGCCGGATGGATATGGCCGGCTGTATTTCCACGGCCATGAGTAAGGCCATCCATGCCAGCAAGCTGGGAGGGCCGGGCAATGTCTGCCACTTTTATGATGAAACCATAGCAAAGCTCCTGGATCGGGAAGAACGCCTTAACGCCCTGTTTGAGGCGTCTTTGCGAAACCATGATTTTCAGATTTACCTCCAGCCCAAAGTATCGCCGTCAGGAAACAGGCCATGCGAGGCAGAGGCTCTGGTGCGGTGGGTTCATCCACAGGAGGGCATGATCTATCCGTCAGAATTTATCCCCTTATTTGAGAAGAATGGAAAGATCTGTAAGCTTGATCTGTATATGTTTGAGGAGGTATGCCGCCTGGAAGACAGATGGATCCGGGAAAAAAAGACCGTTTCCAGGATATCGGTCAATATATCCCGCTTTCATCTGAGAGAAGCGGGAAGCGACATCTGGAAAAAGTACAAAAAGATCCTGGATCAGTACCACATCCCGGAGGGGATCATCGAGATGGAGCTGACGGAGACTATGTTTCTGGAAGAGAACCAGGTGCCGTTTGTAAAAGCGATCCTGGACGGTTTCCGTTCCTGCGGACTGCGGGTAGCTCTGGATGATTTTGGCTTTGCCTATTCATCCTTATCCATGTTAAAGGAGTTTGCGGTGGACGCCTTAAAGATGGATCGCAGCTTCTTTGTAAATGAAAATGATAAATCGAAAAAGATTGTGGTCAGTATCATCCAGATGGCCCATAATCTGGAAATGGATGTGGTGGCTGAAGGCATCGAGGATCAGGAGCAGGTGGAAATGCTTAAAAATATGGGCTGCGATCTGATTCAGGGTTATGTCTATTCCAGACCTCTTCCCGTAGGTGAATTTGAGATATGGAGACAGGAGAATCGAGGTTGTTAATATGAAACTGTTTCATCTTTCGGATCTGCATCTTGGAAAGCGGGTTAATGAGTTTTCCATGGCAGAGGATCAGAGATACATATTAGGTCAGATTTTAACACTGGCAGACAGGGAGCGCCCCGACGGGGTGCTCCTTGCTGGAGATATCTATGATAAGCCCGTTCCCTCCGGGGAGGCGGTTTTGCTGTTGGACTGGTTTTTAACAGAGCTTGCAGAAAGGAAATACCCGGTATGCATTGTAAGCGGGAATCACGATTCCGCAGAACGCCTGGCCTTTGGAGCCAGACTGATGAATGCCAGGGGTATTTTCCTGTCTCAGGCTTATGAGGGGCAGGTGGAAAAAATCGGCTTTGAGGATGCGCATGGGCCGGTTACGATCCACCTGCTTCCTTTTATAAGGCCTTCTGCAGTGCGCCATGCTCTCTCAGAGGAGGCAGAGAGCATCACCGACTATCAGACGGCTCTTGAGGCTGTGGTGCGCCATATGGAGATTTTTAGGGAGGAGAGAAATGTTCTGCTGGCTCATCAGTTTGTTACCGGGGCCATGTGCTGCGAATCAGAGGAAGTAACCGTGGGCGGACTGGATAACGTGGACGCCAGTGTATTTGATGTTTTTGATTATGTGGCCCTGGGGCATATCCACAGTCCTCAGAGCGTGGGGCGTCCCCAGGTGCGTTACTGCGGTACGCCTTTAAAATATTCCTTTTCCGAAGCGGCTCAGGAGAAATCCCTTACAGTGGTGGAACTGGAAGAAAAAGGAAACGTTCAGATCCGTACGCTGCCCCTTAAGCCGCTTCGCGATATGAGAAGGATAAAGGGCACATATATGGAGGTAACAGACCGCTCCTTTTATGAGGGAACCAACTGTGAGGACTATATTCAGGTTACACTGACGGATGAGGAGGATGTGCCTGACGGACTGCAGAAGCTAAGAACCATTTATCCCAATATTATGCGTCTTGAATACGACAATTGCAGAACCAGGGGAAACACCGGCCTGGAAGAAACCGGGGAGATTGAGAAAAAATCGGAGCTTGAACTGTTTTCGGAGTTCTACGAAAAGCAGAATAATCAGCCCATGAGTGCCATACAGGAAGCATTTATCAGGAAAATGATCGAAGAGATGAAGGAATAGAGGATGAAGCCAGAAAAACTGATCATAAGTGCCTTCGGGCCTTACGCGGGGAAAACGGAAATAGATTTTGGACAGTTGGGAGAACAGGGACTTTTTCTCATTACCGGGGATACAGGGGCGGGAAAGACTACCATTTTCGATGCCATTACCTTTGCGCTGTATGGGGAAGCCAGCGGCGAGGTTCGGGAAGCGGGGATGCTCCGCAGCAAATATGCCGGGGAACAGGAGCCTACCTTTGTGGAACTGACCTTTTCAAGCCATGGAAAAGAGTACCAGGTCAGGCGCAGCCCGGAGTATCTGCGTCCCAAGGGGCGGGGAACTGGCTATACCCTTCAGAAAAGCGATGCCCAGCTGACATTTTTTGACGGCCGGCCCCCGGTGACTAAAATGAAAGAGGTAACAAAGGCGGTGACGGAGCTTTTGGGACTGGATTACCGCCAGTTTACTCAGATTGCCATGATCGCCCAGGGAGATTTCCAGAAGCTTCTTCTGGCAGGAACAGCAGAGCGGGCGGAGATTTTTCGCCGGATCTTCCATACAGGGCTGTACCAGGAGTTTGAGAACCGGCTGAAGGGAGCCATGAAGGAGCGCTGGAAGGATTATGACGAGCTGCGCCGCAGCATCAGCCAGTATCTGGACGGAGTGCGCTGCGACTATGCCCCAGAAACACAAACGGAATTTGCAGCGTTAAAAAAAGAGCATTTCGATGGGAAAGCCGTTCGGGGGATCGAGCTTTTGAGCGGCCTTTTAGAAACGGATCAGGAGCGCCTTAAGGAATTTGACAGGCAGCTGGGAGAAATTGAAACCAGTATCCAGCAGGAGGATCAGCTGTTGGGAAAAGCCAGACAGGCAAAGCGTCTGGCAGAGGAGCTTTCTGACCGCAGCAGGGCGCAGGATGAGCTGGTTCCTGTACTTGAAGCGAAACGCAGAAACCTTAAGGAGGCAGAGGCGGCGGCCTCTGTCTGCGGTCTGCTGGATCAGCAGATCCGAAGGGGAATGGAGCAGGCGGAGCAGTTTGAGGAACTGGCGCGCTTAGAAGAAACGGCCCGAAAAAAGGAAACACTGCTGACCGGGCTGACCGGACGGAGCCTGAGGTGCAGGGAAAGGGCCGCGTCTCTGGATCAGCAGCTGACTGCGTACAGAAAGCGCCGGGAGGAGCTTTTAGGGACAGAGGCCGAAGGCGAGAAACTGAACTTTGAAAAAGAGCGGAGGCTGTCAAAGAAAAAGGAACTTCTGCATCATATGCAGCTTTTAAAACAGCTTTCAGAGGAGGAAAAGAAGGAAGAGGACGCGGCAAAGGCCGGGGAATGGGCGTTAAAGGAACAGGAGAGGGCGCTGGCAGACCGAAAGGAACAGATCGCCGGTCTTATGGAACTGGATGCCCGCCTGGTTAAGCAGTCGGAAGAGGAAAAAAGGCTGAAAGAACTGGAGCAGGTGAGACGGCGGTGGAAGAAGAGAGCCGAAGAAACGGCCAGGATTCAGGAACAGTACCGCCAGGCATACGCAAAGAAACACCTCATTCGCCAGGAGTATGATCAGATGGAGAAGCTCTTTTTTGACGCCCAGGCAGGTCTTTTGGCCAGACACCTGAAAGCCGGGGAAATGTGTCCGGTCTGCGGTTCCCTTCACCACCCCAGACTGGCCAGCCTTCCACAGGCGGCTCCAAAAAAGGGGGAGCTGGATGAAAAGAAGGCAGAGCTTGCAGCGCTGGAAGGTATGGTAAGGCAGCTTTGCGCCGATGCCGGTCACGGAGCTGAGGACTGCAGTGCCTTAAAGGAACAGGTGTGGAAGGGGATCAACACTGGAGCGGCAGAGGATCCTGGAGCGCTTTCAGATGAAAAACGGGCCGAAGAAGAGATTTCAGGGCGGCTTGTGGCGCTGGTGCGGGAAATAGGAGAGATTCAGGCGAAAATCAGCCTCAGAAAGAAACTGACTGGAGAACAGGAGGCTCAGGAATTTCATTTGAACCAGTGCCGGGAGCAGGTACAAAAAGGCCTGCGCAGACTGGAGGTCATAAAGAGCCGGAAGAGAGAAACATTCCTGAGGCTTTGGGAAGAACTGAGAGAGATAAACGAGACGGAGTCTTTAGAGGATTTCGCCTCTGAGGATGCCGGGGATCCGCCTGCACCTGAGGTGCTGTGGAACCAGCTGAGCCAGGCAATTGAGAGATGGGACAAACAGCTGGAGGAACTGGAGAGGAGAATAAGCTTCTGTCAGAAACGGCTGGATGAATGTACACTCCTTAAGACGGCTATTTTGCAAAAGGAGCAGGAATTAGCAGGTCTTACCGATGAAAGTGGACGTCTGGCAGTGGAAACAGCCGCTTTGGGGGCAGAGCTTTCTTCTGTGAAAGCGCAGGCTGCTTCTCTCAGAGAAAAGCTGGGAGAGGGAGACGGGAAAAAACTGCTGGAAAGGATCGAGTCCTGGCGGAGCCAGGCGCAGGCTTTGACCAGGGCAAGGGAACAGGCAGAAAAAGAGGCAAAGGCCTGTGAAACAGGCTTTACCGCCCTGCAGTCAGCGATTGCCACATTAAAAGATCAGCTGGAAGAAGCGGGCGAATATTCCCAGGAGGATGCGCTCGCCCGCAGGGCCTTTTTAAAGGAACAAAAGGAGGCTCTTTTATCGAAGCGAAGCAGCCAGTATGCAGCTGCTGAGAATAACCGGAGGATCTTTGAGGCCGTTCGGGGCCGTCAGGCCAGGATGGCGGCTGCGGAGGAGGAATACGTCTGGATGAAAGCGCTGGCGGATACGGCAGGAGGAACCTTAAGCGGAAAGCCTAAGATTGAATTTGAGACCTATGTGCAGATGGCCTATTTTGACCGGATCCTGCGCAGGGCGAATCTCCGTCTTATGACCATGAGCAGCGGTCAGTATGAATTAAAACGTCAGGAGGCAGGGGAGAATAAGAAAGAGAAGGCAGGACTGGAATTAAATGTAATTGACCATTATAATGGTACAGAGCGCAGTGTGAAAACACTGTCAGGAGGAGAGTCCTTCGAGGCCTCCTTATCCCTGGCTTTGGGCCTGTCTGACGAGATTCAGTCAAATGCGGGAGGGATTCGCCTGGATGCCATGTTCGTAGACGAAGGGTTCGGCTCTCTGGATGAAGAATCCTTAAACCAGGCCATGAAAGCCCTTCACAGCCTGGCAGAGGGGCGGCGGATGGTGGGGATCATTTCTCATGTGTCCGAACTGAAAGCCCGGATCAGCCGCAGAATCGTGGTGACAAAGAACCGCAGCAGGGAAGGTGTAGGAAGCACCGTGCAGGTGATCGGCGATTAAGCGCCGCCGCATAAAAATGCGTATCCCCGGTTTTGAGCCATGGGGAACGGATCAATCATAGAAAATGGGGGAAATAACATATGAAACAGACAAAAAAGAAACTTGCAATCTTAGGAAACGGCTATCTGGCCGGGATTATAACAGAGGCCTATGGAATGGGACTTTTAGAGGGCTATGAGATGACCGGTATCCTGGGACGGACAGAGGAAAAGACAAGGAGGCTGGCCGAAGCAGCCGGATGCAGGGCTTGTGCTTCCATAGAAGAACTTTTAGAGGCAAAGCCGGATTATGTGGCAGAAGCCGCTTCCGTCGCCGCGGTCAGAGATTATGGAAAAAGGATTCTCTGCTCCGGGGCAAGTCTGGTGGTCCTTTCTATTGGGGCATTTGCAGACAGGGGATTTTATGAGAACGCAAAGAGATGGGCTGCGGATAACGGTACGAGGATCTATCTGGCCTCTGGAGCCGTAGGAGGCTTTGATGTGCTGCGCACGGTATCGCTCATGGCCCTGGCGCAGAAAAAGAAAGCAGGTGCGGATGACTCTGAGGGGGCAATTACCGCGGATTCTCTGTCCGGCTTTCTGACAGCAGGCATTTCCACCAGAAAGGGCCCGGCCTCTCTGTGCAATACGCCTGTATTTAAAGAGCATTTTATGACAGATACACAGGAGGCAAAAGCCTTTTCGGGCAACGCAAAGGAGGCCATTTCCCTTCTTCCAACAAAGGTAAACGTAGCCGTCGCTTCCGCTCTTGCCACTGCCGGCCCTGATGAGACCACGGTAGAGATTGCCAGCGTTCCGGGAATGGCAGGAGATGACCACAGAATCACCGCAAAGATCGGGGGAACGGACGAGGTGGAGGCAGTGGTAGACATCTACTCCCGCACCAGCGCCATTGCAGGCTGGAGCAGCGTTGCGGTTCTAAGAAATATTCTGTCGCCGGTGGTATTTTAAGATCAGCAGAAAGATGTGAAAGGAAAAGAAGATGTTTCGTAAATTAACAGCCATTGAACCTGTGAGCCTGGAGGACTGGGCGGAGGAAAAACTGAATACGTATGCAAAAGAAGTGACCTTATACAGAGATATCCCGGCAGATGAGCAGGAGATTATCCGCCGGATCGGGGACTCGGATGCAGTGCTTGTAAGCTACACTACAAGGCTGGGACGCAGCGTGCTGGAAAAATGCCCGTCGATCCGCTATATCGGGATGTGCTGCAGCCTTTATTCCGAGGAAAGCGCCAATGTGGATATAGCCTGTGCCAGAGAACAGGGAATCCGGGTTATGGGAATCCGCGACTACGGCGACCGGGGCGTGGTGGAATTTGTTTTAAGCGAGCTGGTGCGTTTCCTTCACGGCTTTGACCGGCCCCTGCTTTACGATCTTCCCACAGAGATCACCGGACTTAAGGCGGGAATCATCGGCCTTGGCGTATCGGGAACCATGATTGGGGAGGCATTACAGTTTATGGGGGCTGAGGTCTCCTATTTCAGCCGTACCCGCAAGCCCCAAAAGGAGGCAGAAGGCTTTATATACCGTCCCTTAAAGGAACTGTTGTCTGAAAGCCAGGCTGTGTTTGCCTGCCTGAATAAGAATGTGATTCTTCTTGGCGGGGAGGAGTTTAAGGCGTTTGGAAAGGGAAAGCTCCTCTTTAACACCTCTATTGGCCCGGCCCATGAGGTGCCGGCTCTGGCAGACTGGCTCAGCGCCGGGGGAGGTTATTTTATTTGTGATACAGAAGGGGCTCTGGGAGATACAGAGGGGATTTTAAGGGACCGTTCCCATGTGATCTGCCCCAATGTGTCTGCGGGAAGGACCAGACAGGCCTTTGGCCTTTTAAGCAAAAAGGTGCTGGACAATATTGAGATATTTTTAGGTGAGGCAGAGAAAAAAGCATGAAATCACTGGTAATCGCGGAAAAACCGTCCGTTGCACGGGACATTGCACGGGTATTAAAATGCGGAAAAAATATAAACGGAGCCATAGAAGGAGATTCCTATGTGGTAACCTGGGGACTGGGCCATCTGGTTGAGCTGGCCGACCCGGAAAGTTATGATCCTCGGTATAAGGAGTGGAAGCTGGAGGATCTGCCCATGATCCCGGATCCATTTAAGCTGGAGGTTATCAGGCAGACGGGAAAGCAGTATCAGGCAGTAAAGGCGCAGCTTCACAGAAAAGACATCTCCCAGGTGATCATAGCCACGGACGCAGGGAGAGAGGGGGAGCTGGTAGCCAGGCTGATCTTAAAAAAAGCAGGCAATAGCAGACCCGTAAAGCGTCTCTGGATCTCCTCTGTGACGGATAGGGCCATCCGGGAAGGTTTTGCTTCGTTAAAGGACGGAAAGGAATATGAGGCTTTAAGAGATGCCGCCCTTTGCCGTGCAGAGGCAGACTGGCTGGTAGGGATCAACAGCACCAGGGCGCTTACCTGCAAATACAACGCCCAGCTCTCCTGCGGCCGGGTTCAGACCCCTACACTGGCGATGATTGCCGCAAGAGAAGCCCAGATCCGTTCCTTTGTGCCAAAGCCCTATTATGGCATCAGGGCCAGAGCAGCAGGGCTTGCGTTAAACTGGCAGGATAAGAATTCATCCAGTTTCTGTTCCTTTGATAAAGCCCGGATGGAAGGACTTATAAGAACCCTTGAAAATAAGCCTGCCGTTGTATCTCAGGTAAAGCGCACGCCGAAAAAGACCCAGCCGCCGCTGCTTTATGACCTGACAGAGCTTCAGAGAGATGCCAATAAAAGGTATGATTATACCGCCAAAGAGACGCTAAACATCATGCAGCGTCTGTATGAAAATCACAAGGTCTTAACCTATCCAAGAACCGATTCCCGGTATTTAAGCCAGGATATTGTTCCCACCATCAAAGAGCGGTTAAAGGCCTGCTCCGTGGGGCCTTACCGTCAGGCAGCCGGGGGGCTGATCAGCCGTCCATTGCCAGGAAAGCTGTTTTTTGTAGATAATGCCAGGGTTTCCGACCACCATGCGATTATTCCTACGGAACAGTTCGTCCAGCTGGACCATATGACAGTAGATGAACGCCGTATCTATGATCTGGTGGTGCGCCGCTTCCTGGCTGTCCTCTATCCGCCCTGTGAATACGAGCAGACGGCTGTTACGGTTCAGATCGGGGGAGAACGCTTTACGGCTCATGCCAATATAGTTGTTTCGTCAGGCTGGAGAATGGCCTATGAGGGGCAGATGACTGCGTCAAATCGGGACTGGGATGAGGAAGAAGGCAAAAGTGGAGAGGAGGAAATACCGGCTGCCCAGAGCCTGCCTGACTTGACAGAAGGCGCAGATATAGGGCCTGTAACCCTTACAATGACAGAGGGAAAGACAAAGCCTCCGGCTCCGTTTAATGAAGCAACCCTTCTCTCTGCCATGGAAAATCCTGTGGCTTACATGGAATCAAAAGATAAGGCCATGGCAAAGGCGCTGGGCGAGATGGGAGGCCTCGGCACCGTAGCCACCAGGGCCGATATCATTGAAAAATTATTTTCCAGTTTTTTGCTGGAAAAGAGAGGGAAAGACATTTTCCTGACCTCTAAGGCGAAGCAGCTTCTGGAACTGGTGCCGGAGGATCTGAAAAAGCCGGAACTGACAGCCGACTGGGAAATGAAGCTTTCAAGGATTGCAAAGGGAAGTCTGAGGCGGGATGATTTTATGAAGGAAATCCGGGGCTACTGTAAGGAACTGCTGGACCAGATCAAAACTGGAGAAGGCCAGTTCCGCCATGACAACCTGACAAATACGAAATGCCCGGACTGCGGAAAGAGGATGCTCCTTGTAAAGGGGAAAAACAGCCAGATGCTGGTATGCCAGGACAGAGACTGTGGCCACCGGGAGACTATTTCCAGAACTTCCAATGCCCGCTGTCCGGTCTGCCATAAGAAAATGGAACTGCGCGGCAAAGGCGACGGACAGATTTTTGTGTGCAGCTGCGGACATAAGGAAAAGCTGGCCGCTTTTAAGGATCGCAGAAAGAAAGAGGGAGCCGGCGTTTCAAGGCGGGACGTGGCAAACTATATGAACCAGCAGAAAAAAGAGGAAAAAGAACCGTTAAATAATGCGTTTGCGGCTGCGTTAGCCGGAATCAGGGTAGATTCATAAAAAGGAGAGAAAAACGATGGAACGAAGGATAGATCTGGCCGAGATTTCCGATGGAAAACGATACGGTTCGGAGGACATGGTAAAGGCCGGCTGCGCAGACTGTCAGGGCTGCTCTGCCTGCTGTCGGGGCATGGGAGATTCCATTTTGCTGGATCCGTATGATGTCTGCCGCCTGTCGGAGGGCCTGAAAACCGGCTTTGAGGAACTGATGAAGGGGGCTGTGGGCCTTACCATGGCAGACGGCTTGATCCTCCCTCATCTGAAGATGGCGGGAGAAAGCGAGTCCTGCTCCTTTCTGGATGAAAACGGCCGCTGCTCCATTCACTCCTTCCGCCCTGGCTTCTGCCGTCTCTTTCCCTTAGGGCGTATCTATGAAAATGGGAGTTTCTGGTATTTTCTTCAGATCCATGAGTGCAGGAAAGAAAAACGCTCCAAGGTACGGATCAGAAAATGGCTGGATATTCCGGAGCTTGCCCGTTATGAGACATTTATCAGTGACTGGCATTATTTTACAAAGGATCTGGGAGAACGGATACAGAGCCTGGGAGCAGAAGGACAGGAGCAGTCCAAGAAGCTTTGCCTCTATGTGCTGAACCGGTTTTATATAGAACCTTACGGGGGTATGGAACATTTTTATGACCGGTTTTATGAGAGGTTTGCAGAGGCGCAGACGCTTGTGAGAAATTAGCAGGCCGCCCTGCCGGAAATGTGGGAGAAAGGAGGAAACAATGGAAAAACTTCCAAAGGAGTTTATCGGGCGTGTCGTACGGGCCGTCATATTTATCGGACTTGTAACCGTTGGCTGCGCCGGAGTGGCCCTTTTGGGAATGTCAGCAGCCTCGCGGTTTAGACTTACTACCTCCAGGACACAGGTACCTCTGACACGGGTAGCGATCGCAGGAGAGGAGGCGGCGGTTCCCTTAAGCGGTAAGGTTACAGAGGGAAACGGCTGGGTCTTAAGAAATTCCAGAGGGCAGTATACGCTGACCCTGGACGGTTTAGAGGCAGGCAGCGCAGAGGAGGAGACACCGGCCCTTAAGATAGAGGGAGACCTTACAATCATTCTGAAAAAAGGAACCCAAAACCGACTTTTAAGCGCCGGTACGGCTCTTAAAAAAGGGAAAGGAACTCTGACGATCCGGGGGGAAGGAAGACTTGAGGCTCAGGGAGGAGCTGCCGCTATCGGGGCAGACTGGGGAGGCGGAGCGCTGGATCCGGAGCATCCGTCGGCCATCCGTATTGAGGGCGGTATCCTGGAGCTGGAAGGCAAGGAGCTGGGAATCCGGGATGAGACCATAGAACTGGAACAGGGCAGGATTACGATTTTCATTCAGGATGAACATGGAGTCGGGATAGAAACAAATTCCCTGAGAGACGGTGATTTTTCGGGCAGTCTCGATATTCAGGGCGGTGAAATGGACATTAAAAATGCAGCGGCTGTTCCAGAGTAAAGCACATGGAAAACAAAAAAGGAGGAGCAACAGAATGAAACTGACTATATTATGCTATGATAAATGCAGTACCTGCAAAAAAGCCTTAGACTGGCTGGATAAAAAAGGGATCGCTTATGAGAAACGTCCCATCAGGGAGCAGAATCCAACAAAGGAGGAACTGGCTGACTGGCATAAACGCAGCGGACTTCCCTTAAAGCGCTTTTTTAATACAAGCGGAAACCTTTATAAGGAGCTGGGCCTTAAGGACAGGCTGCCCCAGATGACAGAGGAGGAGCAGCTGGCCCTTCTGGCTACGGACGGTATGCTGGTAAAACGGCCTCTGGCTGTTACAGACCAGTGGGTATTTCCCGGCTTTCGTGAAAAAGAGTGGGAGGATCAGCTGGAGGTCTGAGCGGTCAGGTAATCCAGAGACTCAAAGCGGTATCCCATTTCTTCCCATTTCGTCAGGAGTTCATCTAAGATCTCGCCATTGGTCTTAGAGGTGCTGTGAAGGAGGACGACAGCCCCCGGATGGATGCGGCCCAGAAGCTTTTTAAAGGCCTCTTCCTTCGAGGGCTGTTTGTCTGCGTACCAGTCCACATAGGCCAGACTCCAGAAAAAGGTCTTATATCCCATTTCCTTTGCCATCTGTAGGTTGCTCTCGCTGTATTTCCCCTGAGGAGGCCGGTAGTATTTCTTCATTTTCTGGCCGGTGGTCTGCTCATATAGGGTCTCCAGATCAGAGAGCTCTTTTTCAAAGGCTTCTTTGCCTGAAATTTTCGACATATCCGGGTGATGGTAGGTGTGATTTCCTACTGTATGGCCATCTGCGATCATTCGCTTTACAAGTTCCGGGCTGGTTTCCATATAGTTTCCAACCAGGAAAAATGCTGCCGGTGCATTGTGCTTTTTCAGCGCATCTAAAATCGGTTCCGTATTTCCATTTTCGTAGCCGGCGTCAAAGGTGAGATAGATCACTTTTTCATCCGGTTTTCCGGCATACCAGGCGTCAAACTGCCGCAGGTATTCAGCAGAGGCATTTCCAACGGGCGTCTTTCCCTCCTGCGAAAATCCAAGTCCCCAGTTGCCGTCTGCCGAAGCTTCGGCTTTTGCTTCCAGGGAGTCTGCCCCCCCTTTAGAAAGGCGGGATTCAGATACTGCCAGCTGCTCCGTTCCCTCACGCAGCAGCTCTGCTTTCTGGGCGGCCCATTGTCCGGCTCCAAAAGCCCCTAAGAATAATACTCCGGTCAGCACGATCCCCCAGAATGAAAAGTCCCATGATCCGTCATTTTTCATATTCATCCGCTCCCTTATAGACAGCGTGTATGCTCCGGCCCAATGCAAAGGATGGAAAATGCCGGCATACACTGTTAATCCAGTATACAAAGGCGGCCTGTATATTATGCTGATATCTTTCCTCTAAGGCAGGAACACGCCGGTGTGCAGCTGAGTGATCTTTCCGGTGCCAGACAGCCTGTGGCTTCAGGAGAAAACAGTAGCGGATGTCCTTTTGCTGTGCTATACTGACTTCCATCAAAAATGCTGCAAAAGCCCTCAGGCGTCTGCAGAAGGGACAGAAAGGAAAAATATCCATGGCAAAGACCATTATAGTAGGAGATATCCACGGGTGCCTGAAGGAGTTTCAGGCGCTGCTGCCATTGACCGGACTGGATGAACAGGAGGATACGCTTGTTATTCTGGGAGATATCATAGACCGTGGTCCAGATTCCTATGGGGTTCTGAGAAAGATTCTGCGGTTAAAGGCGAAGATGGGGGGACGCCTTCACTGTATTATGGGAAATCACGAAGACATGGCCATTAAAGCGATACAAACCAATGACCGTGTGCATTGGAATCGGAACGGCGGGGGAAAGACAAGGAAGAGCTTTTTTAAACATAAGGATCCCTTTCAGAGATATGTGGGGTATCTGGAGGAACTGCCCCTTTATTATGAGACAGATGCTTTCCTATGCGTCCATGCCGGTGCGGCAGAGGAAGGGCCAAAAGCTACCGACCGCCATACCTTTTTATGGGACAGGGAGATCGCGGGCGGTAAGCCCTATGGAGGAAAGCTTTTGATTTTCGGCCATACCTCAGCGGATCAGGCTGTATACCGGGATGAAAAGGGGAGGCCCGCCCAGATCTTAAAAGGGGATCATCCCCTTCCCAAAAAAGGAAGCATCTGCCTGGATACGGGCTGCGTATATGGAGGCCGCTTATCTGCCATGGTCATAGAAAAGGGAACTTTCCATATATGTTCGCAAGAGGCGGCAAAGGAGGAGCCTATTTCTCATCAACCACCTGAAAAATATAAAATTTAAGATAATACGACTCATCTGCTGCCCAAAGGATCGGATGATCGGCGGCCTGGGTCCGGTATTCGATCTGGCGCAGGCGTTTGTGGACGCTGCCTGCGGCTTCCCGGATGGTTTTTGTAAAAAGCTCCGGATCCATAAAGTGGGAGCAGGAACAGGTGGCCAGATAACCGCCGTCCTTTACCAGCTTCAAGCCCCGCAAGTTGATTTCACGGTAACCTTTGACTGCATTTTTGATGGAATTTCGTGATTTGGTAAAGGCAGGGGGATCCAGGATCACCACATCAAAGGTCTGTCCTTCCTGTTCCAGCTTCGGCAGCAGGTCAAAAACATCAGCGCACTGGAAATGCACCCGGTTTTCCAGACCGTTTAAGCGGGCGTTTTCCTCGGCCTGGGCAACGGCGAGCTGGGAAGCATCTACGCCAAGAACCTGACCGGAGCCTGCCAGACCGGCGTTTAAGGCAAAGGAGCCGGTATGGGTAAAGCAGTCCAGCACCCGCTTTGGCTTTATCCTGCGGCACAGTTCCTGGATCGCCAGCCGGTTATATTTCTGATCTAAGAAGAACCCTGTCTTTTGTCCGTCCTCTACATCTACCAGATAGCGGACTCCATTTTCTGTGATCTCAACCTTGGTGTCAAATGGCTCTCCGATAAATCCCTTGAACCGCTCCATTCCTTCCTGAAGGCGTACCCTGGCGTCACTTCGCTCATAGATACCCCGAATATGGATATGATCCTCCCTGAGCACAGCCATAAGCTTTTCAAGAATCACCGGTTTTAAGCGGTCGATTCCCAGAGCCAGGGACTCTACGACCAGTACATCGGAAAATTTGTCCACCACGATCCCCGGCAGGAAGTCTGCTTCTCCGAAGATGATGCGGCAGCTGGAGGTGTCCACGGTAGCCTTTCTGTACTCCCAGGCATTTCTTACCCGCATTTCGATAAAGTCATCATTGATTATGGCATCCCGTTTTCTGGATAACATCCGCACGGCAAGCCGGGACTGAAGATTGATAAAACCATGCCCTAAGGGATAGCCGTCAAAATCCTCTGCCCGCACCAGATCCCCATTTTCATATTCACCGGTAATGGTGTCGATCTCATTGTCATAGATCCAGGCACTTCCCGCTTTCAGGGAACGGCCTGTACCTTTTTTGATCCGCACGCAGGCGGTCTCTCTGTATAAATCATCCTTTGTCATACAAGTTCTCCTTTTGGCGCAGGGACGGATCTGGGCCGTCTGCTGCGAAAATTACAACCTTATTTATATCACAGATTCTGCGCGTATGCCACCTGTTCATTGAATAAAATGTCCGGATCGCTGGCTTATTTCATTTCAAAAGGATTTTCCGACAGCACATGGATCTGGTCGCTGATGATTTTTTCTGTAAGATGGGCCATCTGCTCCGGGGTTTCTTTCAGGCCCGTTCGCAGCCAGTGCTGAACCAGTCCCACGCAGCCGGAGACGATAAATGCAAAATATGCGTCAAACACGGCTGTATTTCCGGTTCTGACCACCTCCATCCAGTTGTGGAGACACTTGTCCCGGATTACCTGTTTCATCCGGTTGAGGAAATTCAAATCCCCGTTTTCTCCCAGAAGGATCTCCACAAGATCTGCATTCTTATACACAAGGGTGTAGATTTCGTTAAATATCTCAAAAGGCCGGCGGATCAGGTCATCTGCAGTATGCTTTTGTATCAGGCCGTTAAATTCGTCCAGAAGTTCCGATTCTGTCCGGTCTAACAGATCAAATACATCCTTATAATGAAGATAAAAGGTTCCCCTGTTTAAATCTGCCATATCGGTCAGTTCCCGAACCGTGATATCCTGAATCTGTTTCTTTTTTAACAGAGCCACAAGACATTCCCTTAACTGCTTTCTGGTCTTTCTCACCCGTCGGTCCATTGCATCCGTATTCATGCTGTTTCCTCCTTCTCTTTTCCCTTTATACACGATGGAAAATATCGTTTTTTACCTGATTGCACAACACTAACTGAAGAAGTGTCTATTATTCATCAAAGAAAGAAAAATCAATGATTGTTATTTTAGATATAAGTTAGTATAATCCATTATAGTTAAGTAATAGACAAATGTCAATTATTATTTAGGTGGTTGATTAAACCCTTGTATGATGATAAATGATCGGGAGATAAGCAAATGAAACAATGGAATAAGAAGAACTTTTTTGGGCTGCTTTTAACGGCGCTGACTGTTGCCGCCAGCCTGGCGCCCCAGTCATTTCCGGGAAATATGACAGCTCTGGCAGAGGAGGGAACCTCTGCTTTTGGCTGGATCTGTCTGGATGGAAAATGGTACTGGCAGAAGGAGGACAAAACTGCCCTTACCGGATGGCTGAACACAGATGGACGTACCTATTATCTGGATGAAAACGGCGTCATGGTAAGGGGATGGAAGAAGATCGGAGACGATTGGTATTACTTTCACGAAGATGGGGGTATGAATTTGGGAAAACTGGAACTGGACAATGCCGTTTATACCTTTTCAGGCGATGGGGCCCTCACAGGCGCAGCCTGGAGAGAGAACACCGGGGGCGGCGCTTACCCCGCAGGCTGCTATGACGATGAAGAGCAGGCCCTCTTTGACCAGCTGGGAGATGAGAAGAAGGAACAGTATTTTGACGCCCATCCGGATCGGGAGGAGGAGTATGATGGAGACAGTCATACCAGCTATGACCGTTATGCCGGTTTTAAGATGGATGTAAAACTCAACAAAATCGCCGCCGGTCGTCTGGAGGCAGCCATGGAAAAAGGTTATGCAGACGGAAGAGTTACGGGAGAGGGAAGCATAGAGGACTGTCTGGCTGCAGCCAATTACAGAAGGAACAGCACCTGTCAGGAAATCTATGTGCGAAACTGTGAGGATGCAGATGAAGCATTTGACAAAGTGATGGAGATCATGGATCGGAACTATGCGTCAGGCAAAGACAGAAGGTATACGCTGGATTATTATCGGTATATGGGTATGGCGCACTGCGAAAAGGATGGACGCCACTGGTTTATGCTTCTCTTCATGCGCTGACAGAACCATATCAGAAAAAAGATAATACAGAACATAAAAAGGGGTTTTCAGAATGAGGAGTAAAGAGATATGGAAAAGAAACTGATACTGGGACATAAGAAAAAGGAAAAAGACAGGAGACCGGAGGGAACGCAGAAGGAAAAGGTGTCCATCCGTCTGGCCCGTTTTATTTTCCGCAGAAAGAGCTGGATTGAGGGCATCTTTGTGATCGGATGTATCCTGTCTCTTATCACCATGCTGTTTGTAAACGTAAACTACGATCTGACGGAATATCTGCCAAAAGAAGCGGCTTCCCGTATCGGACTGGACCAGATGAAGGAAGATTTCGGATATCCGGGAACGGCCCGTATTATGATAAAGGATGTAAGCCTTTATGAGGCCAAACAGTATAAGGATAAGATAGAAGCCATTGACGGTGTGGATCAGGTGCTCTGGTGTGACACCACCACCAATATCTATGCAGGTCAGGATTTCATCAATATGGATGACATTGATGATTACTATAAAGATAACTGTGCGGTAATGGATATTACCTTTGACGAAGGCGATACGTCAAAGCTCACCTCTGCCGCGGTGGATGAGATCAAGGATCTTTTGGGGGATAAAGGGTACTATACAGGCATGGCGGTACAGAACAAATCCCTGAAGGAAAACATTGAGAGTGAGATGCAGCTGATCCTGTTAGTGGCTGTTATTATGATTTTTGCAGTGTTATGCATTACCACTACGGCCTGGTCAGAGCCATTCCTCTTTTTGATTGTCATGGGAGTGGCGATCCTCTTAAACCGGGGTACCAATATATTCCTTGGCACAGTGTCCTTTCTGACGAATAATGTAGCTATGGTGCTGCAGCTTGCCACCTCCATGGATTACTCTATTTTCCTGCTGGATGCGTTTACCAGGGAGCGGCAGAAGGGCTTAAATAATGAGGAGGCCATGACAAATGCCATCGATGCGGCGATCAATTCAATTTTTGCAAGCAGTCTGACTACGGTGGTAGGCTTTTTAGCCCTGGTGTGCATGAAATTCAGCATTGGCTTTGATATGGGCCTTGTTCTTGCAAAGGGGATTATATTCAGTCTCCTGACGGTGGTATTTTTCATGCCGGCCATGATCTTAAAATTTGCGGACTGGAACGAAAAAACGGCCCACAGGCCCTTCCTTCCGCCTTTTAACCGTTTAAGCAGAGGCATATATCGTTTCCGTTATGCGGCATTGATTGTGATGGTCTTAATCGTACCCCCGGCTTATGTGGCTCAGGGGATGAATGACTACCTCTACGGAAACAGCGCCGTAGGAGCCAGCGAAGGAACCCAGGTCTATGATGATGATATTGAGATCACCAGGATTTTTGGGCGCAGCAATATGCTCCTGGTGCTTTATCCCAATGATTCCCCGGTAACAGAAAAGGCCATGTCTGATGAACTGGAGGATCTTCCCTTTGTAAAAAGCGTCACATCCATGGCCAATACACTGCCTGAGGGGATACCGGAAGATTTTCTTCCCTATTCTGTCACCAGCCAGCTTCATCGGGGAGATAAGAGCCGGATGCTGGTATACATACGGACGAAAACAGAGAGTACAGAGGCTTTTCGCGATACGGATACCATTCGGGAGATCGTTCAGAAATACTATCCGCAGAATTCCTTTGTGGTGGGAGAGACCCCGTCTACCCAGGATATCAAGACATTTATCACTGCAGACAATGCCCATGTAAATGTCCTTTCTCTTCTGGGTGTATTCCTGGTTGTCATGTTCAGCTTCCGATCCGTACTGGTGCCGGTTATTGTCATGATTCCTATTCAGGTTGCGATCTTTTTAAACATGGCGGTGCCGTACCTTACAGGCAGCACCATGGTTTATATGGGATATATTATTGTCAGCAGCATACAGCTGGGAGCTACGGTAGATTATTCTATCCTGCTTACAAACAACTATATGGCCTGCCGGAAGGAAATGAAGAAAAAGGAGGCCTGCCTCCAGGCTGTGAAAATGTCCTGCGGCTCCATCTTTACATCGGGAACCATTTTGATACTGGCGGGCTACATCATTCATTTCATATCAAATACGGCGGCAATCGGTGATCTGGGCCATCTGATCGGCCGCGGCGCACTCTTTAGCGTGATCCTGGTGCTGACTGTGCTGCCTGCCCTGCTGGTTCTCTTTGACAGGATCATTACCAGCAATGAATGGGAAGATTTTAAAAAGCTGCTGGCAAGGTTCCATAAAAAGGGAAAAAACGCGGTAAAGACAGGAGCAAAGGCATTTGGGAAGGCGAACCTGGCTGCCGTAAGACAGGAAACGAACGGGATGGGAACGGAGGTAAAGACCGATGAGGATTAGAAGCAAACAGATTATGGCAGCCGCCCTTGCGGCTGCGATCACAGCAACGGGAGCAGGAAGCGGCCTTTTTGCAGATGCGGACATTTGGGAAACATCCCTGCCCGCCTATGGCGCGCCTGCTTCGGTAGAGACAGATGAAACGATGTATGTTAATCTGGATCTTTACGGAAAGACCACTAAGGTAAATGTGGTAAAGGGCTGTAATCTGAATGGCATCACAAATTTTACAGATTATGGAACATATACGGCAGTAGAAAATATGTCCACAGGCGACCAGCCGCAGCTTGGGGACGGTCAGGTGACCTGGAACCTGCCGGCAGACCAGAAGGGACGTTTTTATTATAAATGTACCCTGGACAATGAACAGGTGGCGCTGCCATGGACGTTTGATGTGTCCTACAAGCTGAACGGCGTTCCTGTAAACGGTGAGGAACTGGCCGGGGCATCGGGACTGGTAGAGATCCATGTGACGGCTACGCCCAATGAGAATGCAGATCTTTATTACCGCAACAATATGATCCTTATGGTGGCAGTTCCGGTGGATCTGTCCAAATGCTACAGTGTGGATGCAGATGGCTCTCAGACCCAGAATATGGGGCAGTACACAGGCGTTGTCTTTACCGCGCTTCCGGGTGAGGATGGAGATTACACGGTGCGCATCGGTACAGACAGCTTTGAAACTACGGGAGTGATCATGGCCATGACGCCGGGAACCGTGTCGGATCTGGAGCATATCAAGGATCTGAAGAAAGCGAAGGATACATGGAAGGATGCAGGAGATGACCTCTATGACAGCCTGGAGCAGATGGCTCAGTCCGTAGAGGATATGCGAAACGGCGTAAACCAGATGCAGTCCGGCCTGGCAGCAGCAGACCGCGCAAGAGAAAAGTGGAGCAGCTCAAAAGACAGCATCCTGGCAGGAAATGACCAGTCTCTGGCAGCGCTTACTGCCATGTCCGACCAGCTGGGAACCATGGTTCCCCATCTGCAGACTGCAAAGGAAACCGCCGAGGTGGTGCACAGCAGTATGGGCGATATCGTAGGAACCATGGGAGAGATGCAGGAACCTTTGGGCAAGCTGTATACGAGACTGAGAAATATAAAGAGCAGTACGGCCTCCATTGGAGAACAGCTGCCGGATATCAGGGATGATCTGGGCTATCTGATCCAGACCAATGCCGCATTCCAGGTGCAGACAACGGAAATACTGGAACAGATGGCCGGGCTGATGAGTGAGCTTGAGGAATACGATGCCGAGGCGCTGGAAATCGATGCGGCGGATACCAGGGCTGTGGAAAACCAAACAACGGAATCTGCGGGAAATGAGACCAGTGAAAGTGAAACAACAGGTAACGAAACGGCAGGAAGCGATACCAGCGAAAGTGAAACAACAGGTAACAAAACGGCAGGAAGCGATACCAGCGAAAGTGAAACAACGGGTAACGAGGCTGCCGGGAGCGATACCAGCGGAAGTGAAACAACAGGTAACGAAACGGCAGGAAGCGATACCGGCGAAAGTGAAACAACGGGTAACGAGGCTGCCGGAAACGATACCAGCGGAAGTGAAGCAACAGATAATGAGAGCGCCGGAACCGGGAATACCGGAAACAGCGATTCCACAGATGCAGCCTCCGATTCTTCCGAACAGACCTTAAGCCGCGCTGTTCCAAGAGCACAGATTGAAAAGAACGAGGTTCCCATGGTGACGGAGTCTGCCTCCAGCCAGAATCTTCAGGAAATGGTGCAGATGCTTCAGAAGATCAACCAGGACAGCCAGAAATTCACAGAAACGGCATCCAATCTCATGGACGATATCTCAGATTCCGCTCAGTACAGCGCTGATCTGGCAGACAATATGGATATGCTTATTGAAGATGTGACAGCCCTTCATGATTCCTTAGATGTCTACTACCCGGATCTGCAGGCCTCCTTAGATGACCTGTCTGCTCTGGTAGAGCGTACCACAGAAGCGCTCAACAGCAGTGTAAGTACACTTACCATTGTACAGAACACATTAAAGGCTTCCAGCGGCGATATAGATGACGCCGCAAGGGAAAGTCTGCAGGCCAGCATGGAACTGCTGGATAAGAGCCTGGGCATTCTTGACGGCACCTCCGGCGTTCGCCGCGCAGGCCGCACCATGAAGGATGTTATTGACAGTGAGCTGGACCGTTACGATACGGAAAACCGTTTCCTCTTCATGGATCCCGATGCGGAAAAGGTATCCTTTACCTCATCCGAAAACCCGTCGCCCAAGACACTTCAGGTAATTTTGCGCACGGATGAGATTAGTCTTGACGATGAAGAACACAAGACCATGGACGCTGAGACACAGGAGCCAAAGATCAGTCCTCTGCGCCGGATGTGGAATGTCCTTGTAAAAATGTGGCAGGCCATTGCAGATGTTTTCAAAAACAGATAGAAAAGCCGGAGAACTTCTGGTATGATAAAAAGAGCGTATCCTGATCAGGATGCGCTCTCAGCGTTTTAATTACCTAAAAAGCCCGGACAGTGGGATGGCAGGCGGCGCAGACGCATCACTGTCTGGAAGAGTCACCGTCAGAAAGGAGGCGTCCGTGGAACCCTCGAAACAGGAAAAAACAAAATACAGACTGGCAGCCTCGGTTAAAGAGTGCATGAAAATCTCTCCTGTAGACAAGATCACAGTAAAAAGTATTGCGGAGGGCTGCGGCCTGACCCGTCAGACCTTTTACCGCAATTTTCTGGATAAATATGATCTGATCAACTGGTATTTTGACAAGCTGGTTCTCCAGTCCTTTGAGCAGATCGGAATGGGACATACCGTAGGAGAGAGCCTGACGCAGAAGTTTGAATTTATTCGGGCAGAAAAGGTATTTTTTACAGAGGCCTTCCGCAGCGATGACAGAAACTCTGTGAAGGAGCACGATTTTGAACTGATCCTTCAGTTTTACCGGGATCTTATCGGGCGCAGAACCAGCCGTCCTTTAAGTGAGGAGCTTCAGTTCCTCTTGGAGATGTACTGCCGGGGATCCGTCTATATGACGGTCAAATGGGTACTGGGAGGCATGAAGGCTTCGCCGCGTGAGATGGCGGATAAGCTGGTGGATGCTTTGCCCCCAAAGCTTGCCGGGGTATTTGAAGAATTAAAACTGTTGTAAAATATAGACAATAGATTTTGTGATAATACACAAAAAATATGAGAAAGTGACAGATGACTTTATTTGTCACTTTTATTTTTTTGCCCGATTCGTTATAATATTAACGAATAGAAAAACCTGAAAAATATTTCCGTCCGACAGTCACAGCAGCCTGACGGACTGCAGCGAAACACAGGCAAAAAGGAGAAGAGGAATATGGCAAACAGAATCGTATTAAATGAAACTTCCTATCATGGCGCAGGCGCGATTGCGGAGATTGCAAACGAGGCAAGAGCAAGAAGCTTTAAAAAAGCATTCGTATGTTCTGATCCTGACCTGATTCGTTTTGGCGTTACAAAGAATGTGACAGACGTGCTGGATGAAGCAGGCCTGGCATATGAGATCTACTCTGATATCAAGCCCAATCCGACCATTGAAAATGTGCAGACCGGCGTGGCAGCGTTTAAGGCCTCCGGCGCTGATTATCTGATCGCCATCGGCGGCGGCTCATCCATGGATACAGCCAAGGCCATTGGCATCATTATTGCAAATCCTGAATTTGAGGATGTAAGAAGCTTAGAGGGCGTAGCCCCAACCAGGAATCCCTCCATCCCGATCATTGCAGTTCCTACCACAGCGGGAACAGCGGCAGAGGTTACCATTAACTATGTGATTACAGACGTAGAGAAGAAGCGCAAGTTCGTATGTGTTGATACCCATGATATCCCGGTAGTGGCAGTGATCGACCCTGATATGATGGAATCCATGCCAAAGGGGCTGACAGCATCTACCGGAATGGATGCGCTGACTCATGCCATCGAGGGCTATATCACAAAGGGCGCATGGGAAATGACGGATATGTTCCATTTAAAGGCCATCGAACTGATTTCCAGACACCTAAGAGGAGCTTGTGAGAATACAAAGGAGGGCCGTGAGGGCATGGCGCTGGGGCAGTATATCGCCGGCATGGGCTTCTCCAATGTAGGCCTTGGAATCGTTCATTCCATGGCGCACGCTCTGGGCGCTGTGTATGACACACCCCATGGTGTCGCCAATGCGATCCTGCTGCCAACGGTAATGGAGTATAACGCTCCCTGCACCGGTGACAAGTATAAGGATATCGCCATTGCCATGGGCGTACAGGGGACAGAAAACATGAGTCAGGAAGAGTACCGCAGGGCAGCCGTAGATGCAGTAAAGAAGCTGTCCGCAGACGTAGGCATCCCTGCTGATTTGAAGGCCATCGTTAAGCCGGAGGATGTTGATTTCCTGGCACAGTCTGCTATGGACGATGCCTGCCGCCCAGGCAATCCAAAGGATCCAACCTTTGAGGATATCAAGGCCCTGTATCAGTCTCTGATGTAATTCGCCTGCTCAGGCAGCAGAGGATTTTGCGTTATCATATTTTATAAGATCTGATATATGAAAAGGCGCTTTCGGCCGGCTGGTTCAGCTGGGAAAGCGCCTTTCGTATGTGTTTTTCACGCACAGCGGAGCGCTGGTCTGCATACTTTACATACAATTTACATATACTTTACATTGCCTGCCGAAAAAGTATATTGACGGGCTATAAAATATCCCGTATAATAAAAATGTGTAAATAAAACGTAAAAAATATGTTAAAAAGATGAAAAGAGGGCAGAGACATGGCGGAATGTATCTCCTGTTTCAGATGGTGTAAGAAGCGGTCAAAGACATAACCTGCGGTCTTGATGAAAGATGGCGGGCTGTGTCTTATATTTTGCGCTGTTTTTGGAAAATAAGTTGATATTATCCGTAAAATGATATGAAAATGTCTCTCATTCAAACAAAAAGGAGAAAATATGGGAGTTGAATTGCTTTTAGGACTTTTGGGAGGTCTGGCGCTGTTCCTCTATGGAATGCAGATGATGAGCACCAATCTGGAGGCTGCGGCGGGCAACAAGATGAAGCAGATCTTGGAGCGCCTGACCTCCAACCGCTTTTTAGGCGTTCTGGTGGGAGCTGTGATTACGGCGCTGATCCAGTCTTCCTCCGCAACTACCGTTATGGTAGTGGGTTTTGTTAATTCCGGGCTCATGACCTTAAACCAGGCTGTCTGGGTGATTATGGGCGCTAATATCGGTACCACCATTACAGGCCAGCTGATCGCACTGGATATCGGTGCTCTGGCTCCGCTGATTGCTTTTATAGGCGTGGCGATCCTGGTTTTTGTAAAAAACAAGAAACTCCAGCATATCGCCGGTATTGTGGCCGGCATCGGCGTTCTGTTCATCGGTATGGACATGATGAGTTCCGCCATGTCGCCGTTAAGAGATGAACCGCAGTTTGTGGAACTGATGACCAGGTTCAGCAATCCTCTGCTTGGGATTCTGGTTGGTGCAGGATTTACGGCGCTGATCCAGTCCTCCTCCGCATCGGTCGGTATTTTACAGGCTCTGGCGATGAGCGGGGTCATTGATCTGCACAGCGCCGTATTCGTTCTCTTCGGACAGAATATCGGTACCTGCATTACGGCTGTTCTGGCCTCCATTGGAACGACCAGAAATGCGAAACGCGCTACGGCCATCCATCTGCTGTTTAACATCATCGGAACGGCCATCTTTGTAGTGATCAGCCTGGTAACGCCGTTTACGGATTTTATGATCCGCATGGCTCCCGGCAATCCTATGGCACAGATTGCCAATGTCCATACAACCTTTAATCTGGTTACCACAATTCTTCTCCTTCCATTTGGAACCATGCTGGTAAAAGCGGTGGAGAAGCTTCTGCCCGACACCCAGGCCAGGGTTATGGATGAGGATCACTGGCTGGAGGGACTTATGGCCTCCAAGCATCATCTGGGGGTTTCCACCATCGCCATCAGCCAGCTTCGTGAGGAGATCCGCGATATGATGTCCATGGCGGTAAAGAATGTAGATTCCAGTTTCCAGGCAGTAGAGCAGGGACCAGGAGAAGATGGGATAAAGGAAATTGAGGATCGGGAAGAGGAGATTGACCTTGCAAATGTACGGCTCTCAAAAAAAATATCCCGTGTATTGGTTCTGGATCAGACGCCTAAGGACATAGAAACACTGAATAAGATGTATTCGGTTCTGGGAAATATTGAACGGATCGGCGATCATGCCATGAACCTGGCAGAGTACGCCCAGACCATCAAGGAAAAGGAGCTGACCTTTTCTGAATACGCTCAGAGCGAGTTTACAGTAATGGCAGACAGCTGTTCCAAGGGAATGGAGCTTTTGGAGCAGGCCGCCGCAGGCAGCAGAAATTTCACCCTGGAAAAGGTACAGGAGATTGAACAGAAGATAGATGATATCACTTTGAAATTCCGTCAGAATCAGATTGACCGTATGAGAGAAGGCCACTGCAGCGTGGAGGCATCCATACTTTATTCTGAGATGCTTACGGATTATGAGCGAATCGGGGACCATATGCTGAATATTGCTGAGGCATATGACATGATCAACCTCAATGATGAGGGAATTACACAGTCAGCGGCAGCCAACGCATAAGAGAGGCAGGCTGAAAAGAAGATACTAAAATACAAGAAAGCGTCACCGGACGGCACAGTTTTGTCGGTGACGCTTTTTTCTGCATTCAGGTATGGCGGATGATGCTGTATACGGCGATCAGACAGATCAGCTGCTGCCGCAGTGTCTAAGCGGCAGATCATTTGGGCTCGTCTGCAGTAGCCTTGGGCAGATCCCAGCAGTATTTGGTGGCCAGAAGCCGGATGGCGATTACTAAGAGCGCTCCTGTTACCATGGCTGCATTGGAGCCCAGCGCACCCGACAGATATACATAAAAGATTGCTCCTGCAAGGGAGGCGCAGGCATAGACGTGCTTTTTCAGAATATAGGGTGTCTGCCCTGCCATGATATCGCGAAGCACGCCGCCGCCGACTCCCGTCAGAACCCCCAGGAAAATGGAGAGAAAGTGGTATTCTCCATAACCGGCCATAGCCGCTGTGTCGATTCCGGTAACGGTAAATGCGGCCAGTCCCACGGCATCAAAGATATTCATGATCTTTTCGTAGGCTACAATATAAGGCCCGGTCATGATCTGCTGGTTAAAACGGATAATGAAAAAGAGTATCAGCACGGTCACAAAGGCCATGATTACATAGACCGGATTGATAAAAAGGCTGGGAGGTACTCTGCCTAAGAGGATATCCCTGAGCATACCTCCGCCTACGGCTGTGGTTTCCCCCAGAATGATGATTCCAAGGAGATCCAGCCGCTTGCGGATGGCTGTCATAGCCCCGGAAGAGGCAAAGGCAATGGTGCCAATGGCCTCAATCAGGAAAAAAAGGGAGATATTTTCCATAGACGTTCCTGATTCCCCTTTACAGCAGATAGATTTTATGCTCTCTGCAGATCCGGCGCATTTCTTCCGGCCAGATGCTTGCCTGCACCTCGCCGATGTGGGCGCGGTCTAAAAGCAGCATACACAGACGGGACTGTCCAATACCGCCGCCGATGGTATAGGGCAGTTCTCCGTTTAAGAGCATTTTATGATAAGGAAGTTTGGCTCGCTCCTCGCATCCCGCTTTTTTTAACTGCTCTGCCAGGGAAGCCTCGTCTACACGGATTCCCATGCTGGATATCTCCAGAGCGCAGTTTAAAGTGTCAAACCAGAAGAGAATATCGCCGTTTAACTTCCAGTCATCATAGTCAGGCGCGCGGCCGTCGTGGGGCTTTCCGTCTGCCAGCTTATCTCCGATCTGCATTAAAAATACACAGCCGTGCTCTCTGGTGATCCGGTTTTCACGCTCCTTGGGAGTCAGCTCCGGGTACATTTCGGCCAGTTCGCCGGTGGTAATGAAGAAAATATCCTCTGGAAGCTGCTTTACTGCCTGAGGGTACTTATACCATACCTCATGCTGCATATGTTTGATGATCTTAAAGATCTCACGCACTGTTTCCATCAAGGTTTCAGTGGTGCGCTCCTCCTTTCGGATCACCTTTTCCCAGTCCCATTGATCTACATAGCAGGAGTGCAGATTGTCCAGCTCCTCGTCCCGGCGGATGGCGTTCATGTTGGTATAAAGGCCTTCCCCTGGCTTAAATCCGTATTCCTTTAAGGCCATGCGCTTCCATTTTGCCAGAGAGTGCACTACCTCCAGAGTTTCTCCCGGCAGGCCCGCCATATCAAACTGAACCGGGCGCTCTACGCCGTTTAAGTCATCGTTTAAGCCGCTGCTTTTCTCTACAAAGAGGGGGGCGGAGATACGTTCCAGGTGCATTTCCCGGCCCATTTCCTTCTGAAAGGTATCGCGGATGTACTTGATAGCATCCTGGGTTTCACGGATCGTAAGCCTGGGGTCATATTTCTCAGGTATAATCAGTTCCATTGATTTATCCTCCATAAAATAGTGTGTACTCTCGAAATCTCCGGGAGCGTACAGGCTCTGCGCCTCCGGGATCCGGCGTGAATAAAATCACTCCTATGGTATCATTAAAGAAAAAAAGGCGCAAGAGGTTATTGGAAAAGATCCTCCATTTTCCGTCGGATCCGTTCTCTGCGCCGTTTTGTTTCATCCGGCGCAGGTGCAAACACACCATTTTCCTCGGAAATAGCATCTCCTTCCTTTACGCCCTTCGGCAAGGCAGATAAAGGGACGGTGAAAACGGAACGATCCTCCCGTTGGCAGACAGCCAGTGTTTCTTCGATTCGGTCGATGATAGCGATCATATGCAGTTCCTCCTGTGAGATCCTGCCGGCGGCAGGTTTTTCTTAAATATGGTTTAGCGGCTGCGTCTATTGCGCCAGGTCTATGGGTTTTTCTTTACCAGAAGCATCTGCATGGCTCCAGCTTAAGGCCTCCGGCGAACTGGATGCGATGATGGTTCCCAGCTCATCGGTGCGAAGCACCTGGATTCCGGCTTTGGAATATTTTTCCAGAGTTTCCTTGTGGGGATGGCCATAGGAATTGCCTTTTCCACAGGAAATGACTGCCCAGGAAGGGGAGACTGCCTTCAGAAAGTCCGGGCTGCTGGATGTGCGGCTTCCATGGTGTCCGGCCTTTAGCACATCTGCGGAGAGTGTAAGGCCGCTGTTTACCATATCCTGCTCAGCCTCCTGCTCAGCGTCGCCACACATGACAAAGGAATGGTTGCCGTCTGTGAGGCGGATGCCCACAGACCAGTCATTCAGTTCGTCTCCGTAATTCCCAGCAGGGCCAAGGATGGTAAAATGAGACTGTCCCAGTTCATAGGTATCTCCAGGCACTGGTTTTGTGATGGTAAGGCCTTTGTCCGCTACAGCGTCCAGCACATCTTCAAAGGTAGCGGTGGTATGTTCCACAGGCGGCAGGATCACGTTTTTTACCTCAAAGGAACGAAGTACGTCGTCCAGGCCGCCGATGTGGTCAGAGTGAGGGTGAGTGCCTATAACATAGTCCAGAGAGGAGATACCCTGACGGTTCAGATAGGCGGTCACTGTCTTGCCCTGGTTGTTTTCACCGGCATCAATGAGCATGGAGTGGCTGCCGTCCTGAATGAGGATGCTGTCTCCCTGGCCCACGTCAATGAAATGGACTTTGAGCGTACCTGTGCTGGGAGTTACATCAGAGGTATTCTGACTGCTGCCCGTGCTCCCTCCATTGCCCATGCTGTTTCCAAGGTCATTTAACTGGCCTTTAACGGCTTCCTTTGCATAGTCCCAGGCGGCGGAGGCTGCCTGATCCGCAGCCGATTCGATGTATTTTTGCGCCTCGGCGCTGGAGCAGCCCCCCAGAGCCAGGGAGGCCAAGAGCACAGTAAACAGCAGCAGTTTCTTTAAAAAATGTGATTTCCATCCGGTCATATCTTATTAGCCTTTCCATTCAGTTATAATTTTCCCTCGTTTTCCATATATTACTATGAGAGGAATTGCCTGTCCGTTTTGTGAAAGTGACGGACAGGGTTACAGCCGCCTGTTATGGCTGCCAGAAAAAGAAAAGGAGTATCCAAATTATGGCAAGAGGAATCAGAAAAACCCACACAGAAAAACTTCAGTCTGAGCTGTCCGATATCCGGGCCGCCATTGCCCAGTATGAGAGCAGTCTGGACACCCTTCGCTCCAGAGAGAAGGAGATTATCTCCGAGATCGAGCTGGAGCGCTTCAAAGAAGTAAGCGAACTTTTGAAGCAGAAGGGAATGACCCTCTGCGATCTTAAGGAAATGTTAGCCGCGGAACCGGTTTAGGCAGGCAAAGATCTCCTGGGTCCGGGGCATACAAAGTCCCATGGCGGCATAAGAGCAGCCGCTCACAGCAGTGAGGCCGCCCTTTGCCGTCTCTTTTTGTATCAGAGCCACGGTATCAGCTACGCAATAGCGTTCCAGCAGCCTGTGTTCCAGACAGAAACGCAGCATCTGTGCCAGTGCGTGCGTCTGCTCCCCATCGATGAGCTGTTCTACAAAACGCAGATCTACCGTTTCCTTTCCCACCTGCAGGGAATCTTTTCCATATACCTTTACCTTGATCCGCTCTTTGCGCCAGTCCGCATCCAGTCCGTTTCGTCTGCCCTGGCCTGGGCCGCCCCATCCTGGATTCTGAGAGCCTTCGTTTTGTCCAGAAACCGTCAGTTTCCGCCCTTTTTGCGGCAGCTTAAATCCTGGCGCCGCCTCAACAGCCCCTGTGCCGTATCCGGCACAGAATTCTTTTGTAGACTTCGTGATATCACAGGGGATATAGCTGTCCATTTGAATAATGGTGTCTGCAATATAAAAATAGGCTCCTGAACTGCCGGCCACCATAACCGTAGAGATTCCGGCCTTCTCATATAAATCCCTGGCCCGTTCGATAAAGGGTGTGATTGGCTCCTTGCTGCGGCTTATGATATGCTGCATCAGGTCATCCCGCACCATAAAGTTTGTGGCAGACGTATCCTCGTCGATCAAAAATACACGGCTGCCGCTTTCAATGCCCTCCGCCACAGCCGCCGCCTGAGACGTACTGCCGCTGGCGTCTTTGGTAGAAAAGCAAAGGGTATCCTTTTTGTTGGGAAGATCGTTGATAAACATGGAAATATCAACGTTTCGCACGCTGCGCCCGTCCTCGGCCCGAAGCTTTAAGGCCGTATCGTCCGTAATCACATACTCCCGTCCGTCACCGGCTATATGATCATATACTCCCGCCTCTAACGCCTTTAAAAGCGTGGATTTCCCGTGATAGCCGCCGCCCACAATCAGAGTGATTCCTTTTCGGATCCCCATTCCCGTCAGGGTTTTGTGGTTTGGGAGCTGCAGCGTTACCCTTAGGGACTCCGGCGAATGAAAGGCTACGCTTCCCTTCATGGGCCGGCTTGACACACCGCTTTCCCTTGGCAGAACCGAGCCGTCTGCCACAAAGGACACCAGTCCCAGCCGCTTTAATTCCTGGCGTATAAAATACTGATCCTCTGCCAGCAGGGCCACAGCCTGGACTTCACCGGCAGGCCGGTTTTTAAATACAAGAACCTGGCGCACACATTTTGGCAGAAATTCAAAGAGGATTCGGATCAGTTCGCCTGCCTGGATGGTTCGTCCGCTGGCTGGAAAGCCTACCTCAAACCGCAGGGCGATTCCCTGAGCACTGCACTCGCAGGCCGTCCGCGAAAGGATCTCCGGCCCTGGATGGCTGATAGCGATCAAGCCGCTTTTTCCTGAGCCTTTTGCCTTAAAATTATACCGGGCCGATTCCTGATAGAACTGCCGCACCAGATAATCCTCAAAGGCCTGTTTCTTATGGGGCGCATCAAAAAGTTCTGCCGGATAACCGGCTTTTTGATGGGATATAAAAACACTGAGCTTAGACGGGGAAGCAAAAGGATCTCCCTGAACATGGTCGATACTTAAAACATAATCTCCAAAATTATAGGCTCCCTGAGCGGATTTGTAGGCCGGGTAGCTTTTACGGTCAATGGATTCCAGCAGACGCCGCAGTTCCTGCGATGCTTTCATATTCTGTTCACACACCTTTCATCTCCGAAATGATTTCCGGGTTTTTACGTTCCATTTTAAGGCACAGCCGGGAAAAATGCAACTGTCTGGAGGATATAAATAACCCTTGAATCAATGGCAGGTTTACTGACGAAGAAGCCGTATTCCGTTTCTGGAACATCCCCAGAGCGGCCGCTTTATTTCTTTGGGCAATGGGGAGTTCACAAACCCCTCGGTGTATGGTATGATATTTTTAACGGTCCGGGCTGTTTTTATTTATAGAGCTGTCGGCCGTGGCAGGCCGTACTACAAGGAAGGGAATTTACATAAAATGGAAAATATTACTGCGAAAGCGCCCTCACTTTCTGCTCGCCTGGCGGAGTCTGAAAAGATAATCATCGGCATCGGCTCTGAGTGGGCTCTGCAGCCGGGGGATAAGGATATAAGGGACTGCCGCCTGGGGGATCCCAAGCAGGCTCACATAAAGGAGGCCTATCAGGCTCTCTATGAGCTGGTAAGGGATCGGGACTACTATCTTGTCACCAGTCTGACGGACGGCGCGGTCTATGATACGCCCTTTGACAAAAGCCGCCTGACTGCTCCCTGCGGGAATATCCACTGGAGGCAGTGCAGCAAAGCCTGCACAAAGGATATCTGGGAGGAGTTTGAGGTTTTGGATGGCGTATGTCCCCACTGCGGCGGACCCCTTACAGGCAATACCATCAAGGCCGAAACGTATATCGAAGAAGGGTATCTTCCGGGCTGGAAACGCTATATGGCGTGGCAGGCCGCTACGGTGAACAGGACCCTGACCATTCTGGAGCTGGGAGAGAATTTCTCCACACCCACGGTGATGCGCTGGCCTTTTGAGAAGATCATTTTCTTTAACCGGAAATCCCTTCTCTACCGGGTCAACGAAACCTTCTTCCAGATTCCGCCGGAGGCAGAGCCAAGGAGCATTTCTCTGCACAAAAATTCTCTGGAGTGGATTCTGGAAGAAAAAAACCTTGCCTTTACCGCTTTACAATGATAAAATATCAGAAATACAGGAGAGCGAGGTGGCACGGATGATCGCTGTGATCGACTATGATGCGGGAAACATGAAGAGTGTGGAAAAAGCGCTGGAGGCTCTGGGAGAAAGCCCGGTGATTACAAGGGATCCTGGGATTCTTTTAAAAGCTGATAAGCTCATTTTACCGGGGGTTGGCGCCTTTGGAGATGCCATGAAAAAGCTGGAGGACTATGGCCTTACAGAGGTGATCCGCAGGGCGGCCTTGGAAGAGAAAAGGCCGTTTTTGGGCATCTGCCTGGGGATGCAGCTGATGTTTCAGGACAGTGAGGAAAGTCCCGGAGTAAAGGGGCTTGGTATTCTTCCCGGCCATATCCTTAGGCTTCAGGAAAAACCAGGCATGAAGATCCCCCATATGGGCTGGAACTCTCTTTGCATCCGTCCGGGTACCCGGATGTATCAGGGGATTCAAGACGGTGCTTATGTGTATTTTGTTCATTCCTATTATCTGAAAGCGGATCAGGAGGATATGGTGGCCGCCTGGGTGGATTACAGCGCCTGTATCCATGCCTCCGCAGAATATGAGAACCTCTTTGGCTGTCAGTTCCATCCGGAAAAGAGCGGCCAGACAGGACTTAGGATCCTTAAAAATTTTATCAGCCTGCAGCAGTAATGAAAGCGGCAGGAGACAGACTTGTTTTATAAGGAGAACCGATATGCTTACAAAGAGGATCATTCCCTGTCTGGACGTAAAAGACGGACGGGTGGTAAAAGGCGTAAACTTTGTTGACCTGAAGGATGCTGGGGATCCAGTGGAGATTGCAGCGGCCTATGACAGCGCCGGGGCCGATGAACTTGTATTTCTGGATATCACAGCCTCCTTTGACCACAGGGCCACCGTGGCGGATCTGGTGCGCCAGGTGGCAGAGAAGGTATTCATTCCCTTTACGGTAGGCGGAGGTATTCGCTCGGTAGAGGATTTCCGCCTGCTGCTGCGGGAGGGCGCAGACAAGATCTCAGTCAATTCCGCAGCCATTGACAATCCCAGGCTCATCTCTGACGCCGCGGAGAAGTTTGGCCGCCAGTGCGTGGTGGTAGCCATCGATGCCAGACGCAGGGCAGATGGCTCCGGCTGGAATGTTTACAAGCAGGGAGGCCGCGTGGACACAGGATTAGATGCTTTGGAATGGGCGGTCAGAGCAGACCAGATGGGAGCGGGAGAGATCCTTCTTACCAGCATGGACTGCGACGGTGCCAGGGCAGGCTATGACAATGAACTGACAGCGGCTGTGGCGGAGCGGGTGTCCGTGCCTGTGATCGCCTCCGGGGGCGCAGGCACAAAGGAACATTTTTATGATGCCCTCACAGAAGGGAAGGCGGATGCGGCCCTGGCGGCCTCCCTGTTTCATTACAAGGAATTAAAGATCCGAACGCTGAAGGAATATCTGGCGGGACGGGGTATCCCGGTACGCCTGTAAATACAAATTAAGGGATTTAAAACTACAAAATACGACAAAGGAGAATCGGTTCTATGGCGGCAATATCCAACGACTGGCTTGAGCCATTAAGCAGTGAGTTCAGGAAACCCTATTACAAAAAGCTGTATGAAACAGTAAAACACGAATATGAGACAAGGAAAATATTCCCAGATCCTGACGATATTTTCAATGCTTTTGCCTTCACGCCATTAGAGAAGGTAAAGGTAGTGATCCTGGGGCAGGATCCTTACCACAACGACGGACAGGCCCATGGTCTGTGCTTTTCTGTAAAACCGGACGTAGAAGTGCCGCCGTCGCTTGTGAATATCTATCAGGAACTTCACGACGATCTGGGCTGCTATATCCCAAATAACGGATATCTGAAAAAATGGGCTGACCAGGGGGTTATGCTCTTAAACACAGTGCTGACAGTCCGGGCTCATCAGGCTAATTCTCACCATGACATCGGCTGGGAGCAGTTTACAGATGCAGCCATTCAGGTTTTAAATGAGCAGGATCGTCCTATGGTATTCATCCTCTGGGGGAGACCTGCCCAGGCCAAGGCGGCCATGCTTAACAATCCCAGGCACCTGATTTTAAAGGCGCCTCATCCAAGCCCTCTTTCTGCCTACCGGGGCTTTTTCGGCAGCCGTCCCTTCAGTCAGACCAACGATTTCCTCACACAGAATGGTCTGATGCCTATTGACTGGCAGATCGAAAATATCGGATCATAAGGGGAATGAGCCGGCAGGGCCGGACATAAGATGTACAGCTGGAACAAAGCAGTGCAAAAATACACGGTAAAAAGGAGAAACTATGAGTTTTGTAGAAATATTAAAAGTCATCGTGCTGGGAATCGTGGAAGGCTTTACAGAGTGGCTGCCCATCAGCAGCACCGGCCATATGATCCTGGTGGATGAGATCATCCGTCTGGATCAGCCGGAAGCATTTAAGGAAATGTTTCTGGTAGTGATTCAGTTAGGCGCCATTTTGGCAGTGGCGGTGATGTATTTTCATAAGCTGAATCCATTCAGCCCCACAAAGAACCAGAGACAGAAGGAAAACACTTGGATTCTCTGGTTTAAAATCATCATTGCCTGCATCCCGGCAGCGGTGCTTGGGCTGTTATTGGACGACTGGATGGACGCCCATCTGTATAACGCAGGCGTGGTGGCAGCTACCCTGATCATCTATGGCGTTCTCTTTATAGTCCTGGAAAACAGCTCCATCACCTCTAACCCTTCCATCCATAAGGTAGGGCAGATTTCCGTAAAAACGGGCTTTCTCATTGGTATGTTCCAGCTCCTTTCACTGGTGCCTGGAACCTCCCGTTCCGGCTCAACCATCCTGGGAGCCATGATATTAGGCTGTTCCCGCGGGGCTGCGGCAGAATTTTCCTTCTTTCTGGGAATCCCTGTGATGTTCGGGGCCAGTCTCCTTAAAATTGTAAAATTTTTCCTGGACGGAAATTCCTTTACAGGGCCACAGATCTTTTATACGCTTCTGGGAATGGCGGTAGCCTTTGGCGTGTCCGTTTACTCCATACAGTTTCTGATGAGCTACGTCCGCAGACATGATTTTAAGTTCTTCGGATATTACAGAATTATCCTGGGCGTGATTGTGATCGCATACTTTGGGATCTCAGCGCTGGCAGGGGCAGCATAGTAAACGGCCGGAGAAGGAAAACAGGCGAATGATCGGGAATCCCAAAAAAGAGACGTTTCCCGGCTGATGCTTCAGCCGGGAAACGTCTCTTTTAAATAATGGATCTCTTATTCGATCATATCCGCGATCTCGTACATCAGCCGTTCGCTTTCTTCCCAGCCCAGACAGGGATCCGTGATGGACTGGCCGTAGCAGTGTTCGCCGATCCTGCGGCTGCCGGGTTCGATGTAGCTTTCGATCATAAGTCCCTTTACCAGACGACGGACGTCATCAGAGTAGCGGCGGCTGTGCAGGATTTCCTTGGCAATACGCACCTGTTCGGCGTACTGCTTGTTGGAATTGGAGTGGTTGGTATCTACGATGCAGGCTGGATTCTTAAGATCTCTCTGTGCGTAGAGATCGCAGAGAAGCTTAAGATCCTCGTAGTGGTAGTTGGGGCTGCACTGGCCTCGTTTGTTCACTGCGCCCCGAAGGATTACGTGGGTCAGCGGATTGCCGGGGCAGCTTACCTCATCGCCACGGAAGATAAAGTCGTGGGGGAGCTGGGCAGCAACGACCGAGTTTAACATAACAGTCATGTCTCCGCTGGTGGGGTTCTTCATACCTACCGGCACGTCGCAGCCGCTTGCCACCAGACGGTGGTACTGGTTTTCCACGGAACGGGCGCCTACGGCAATATAGGACATGATATCGGACAGATACTGCAGATTGTCCGGATAAAGCATCTCATCAGCCGTGGACATACCGGTTTCGCGGAGAACCCGCATATGCATATGGCGGATTGCAAGGATCCCCTGAAGCATATCCGGCTTTTTCTCAGGATCCGGCTGGTGCAGCATTCCCATATAGCCTTCCCCTGTGGTCCTTGGTTTGTTTGTGTAAACTCTGGGGATCACGATCAGCTTGTCTTTGGTAGCCTCCTGGACTTTAGCCAGGCGGTTGGCATAATCGCATACAGCATCCTCGTTGTCTGCGGAGCAGGGGCCGATGATTACCAGAAATTTATTGCTCTGGCCTGTAATAACCTTCGCGATCTCTTCATCTCGTTCCTTTTTCAGCGCTGCCAGATGATCCGCAAGAGGGAACTGCTCCAGAATCTCAGCCGGAGTAGGCAGCTCATTTACAAGTGTAAATCCCATATTTTTAAATCCTCCCGATTTGTGTGCTGTTCAGCGGGTAACGATTCAGGATGGAGCATTTTTTGGATGTTTTCACGCCGCCCTGAACAGCTGCATTCATTGCAGTAAAGCTATAAAGCTGATAATGCAACATTATAATATACAAAATTTGATTCGTAAAGTACAAAACGGAACTATTCAGCCATATGACAATTTGCACAGAGATATGCTTATTCAAGCCAGTTTGCAGCACATATTTCCGCATAAATTGCCGCGTGGCTGAACAGTTACTGCAAATCCCTGATGTCAAGGCTTGACAAATCAGGGATGTCTGCCTATAATGGTGGTAATTTCATGAATTGGCTATGACGAGAAGAAGTAATATCCTGCAAAAGCATACAGAAAGCAGCCGGCAGATGAGAGGCGCATGGAAAGCAGGTTACGAATACATCTCCGAGCTTCGCACCAAACGGCCTGGAAACCATTTACGGTATTTTGAGAGCCTGGTAGGCTGCGACGGATCCTGCACACGTTATCGTGCTAGAGTATCTGCCATATGGGATTTTCAAGCGGTTTCGTTATGGTCCGTACTCGAAGAGGCAGGCGGCGCGAGCTGTCTGTGAACATCAGGTGGTAACACGGGCTTTATGCTCCGTCCTTTTGAAAGAGAGGACGGAGTTTTTTTTTCGCAAAACTTGGCAAAACCGCTTAAAACTGTAAGAAATCAAGCCCTTGCATGAAAGTAGAAATATGGTAAAATAGGAATAGCAAAGGAGAGTACAACAATGCAGATCTACGAAGAACTGATTGCCAGAGGCCTCATCGCCCAGGTGACAAACGAAGAAGAAATCAAAAAAATGGTAAACGAAGGCAAAGCCGTATTCTACATCGGTTTTGATCCTACTGCAGACAGCCTTCATGTAGGCCATTTTATGGCCCTTTGCCTTATGAAACGTCTCCAGATGGCGGGCAATAAGCCCATTGCCCTCATCGGCGGCGGCACCGGTATGGTAGGAGATCCTTCCGGCCGCAGTGATATGAGAACCATGATGACTCCTGAGATCATCCAGCACAACTGCGACTGTTTCAGGCAGCAGATGAGCCGTTTTATCGACTTTTCCGAGGGAAAGGCCATGATGGTCAACAACGCCGAGTGGCTGATGGACTTAAACTACATCGAATTTCTCCGCGAGGTCGGCCCGCATTTTTCCGTCAACAATATGCTGAGGGCTGAGTGCTATAAGCAGAGAATGGAAAAGGGCTTAAGCTTCCTGGAATTTAACTATATGCTTATGCAGAGCTACGACTTCTACGAGCTGTTTAAACGCTACGGCTGTAATATGCAGTTTGGCGGCGACGACCAGTGGAGCAATATGTTAGGCGGTACGGAACTGATCCGCCGCAAGCTTGGCAAGGACGCCCATGCCATGACCATCACCCTGCTGTTAAATTCCGAGGGCAAGAAGATGGGAAAGACGCAGTCCGGCGCAGTATGGCTTGATCCAAACAAGACTTCTCCCTTCGATTTCTACCAGTATTGGAGAAATATAGCGGATGCCGATGTTCTTAAGTGCCTGCGGATGCTGACTTTCCTTCCCTTAGAGCAGATCGACGAGATGGATAAGTGGGAAGGCAGCCAGTTAAATCAGGCAAAGGAGATCCTGGCCTTTGAACTGACCAAGCTGGTGCACGGCGAGGAAGAGGCAACCAAGGCTCAGGAAGGCGCAAGGGCTTTATTCTCTGCCGGGGGCAGCACAGTAAATATGCCTACCAGCGAGCTTACCAAAGAGGATTTCAGAGAAAATACCATTGACATCCTGACGGTTCTTACAAAGTCCGGCCTTGCATCCTCCCGCTCTGAAGCCAGAAGAAACGTAGAGCAGGGCGGCGTATCCGTAAACGGGGAAACCGTAAAGGACATCCATGCAGCCTTTGAAAAGGAACTGTTTGCCGGAGATGGAATTGTGGTAAAGAGGGGTAAGAAGAATTTTAAGAAAGTGATCGTAAAGTGATCATGCCCGTAAAAGAAAGACGGAGCAAAGAAAAAGGAGGTGGCCGGATGAAAAAGACGGGAATACGACGCTGCATGAAGGCGCTGGCTGCCGCCGTCCTGTTGACCATCGCGGGCGCCTTTAGCGCCCAGGCCGGATCAGCAGACAAAACGCCGGTTCCGGTGTCTCTTCACCTGGATGTAAACAGCCGTCAGACGGCTGTTTATGACGGTTATACGTCCTATGTGATGGGAAACAGGATTTCTGAAAAGGACACATTTACCATTACAAAGGATGAAAATGGAGTCAATCTGGACGATGTTATTTTAAATTATTACCTGATCACCTATGAGGGAGATACTCAAAAAAGCCTGGAATGCCGGGTCTACGGCTTAAAAGAGGGAGAGCACTATCCGGTAGTCCGCCCTGAAACCATGGCGAAGGAAAGTGAAGAGAGGCTCTATGATTCCCAGGAGCGATGCTATGTGATTGAATTTGCCAGAGGAGACGAGCGCAGTTCCTACTACTTTTCCCTTCTGCCGGAGGGGGAGATGCCTTCCTACAGGAATATCCACCTGGGCAGCTGGGAACAGGATAAAAAGGGCTGGCGCTATCTTTATCAGGATGCGTATCTTACCTCCTGGGCCATGATTAACGACCGATGGTATCTCTTTGGGATGGATGGCTATATGAAAACCGGCTGGCAGGAGTATAAGGGCGCCTGGTATTATCTGAATCCGGATAACGGAGTGATGATGACCAACTGCACTATAGACGGCTTTCAGCTGGACGGAAGCGGTATGAGAGTGTAAGCGCCATAGGACGATGGGAAAAGCAATATAAAAGAGGCAGCTGGCCGGACACCGGGAAATGAACTTCCCCGGATACTGGCCGGATGCCTCTTTTTGTATGTACGTCTCGCGCACAGGCTGACGGCTGTCAGCCCAAAACACCCAGATGCTCCAGCAAAATCTTAAACCCCATGAGCACCAGGATCAGGCCCCCCGCAAATTCCGCCTTCTTCTGGTAACGGCAGCCGAATACATTTCCAATCTTAACGCCCGCTGCGGACAGGCAGAAGGTAACGATACCGATAAAGGAGACAGCGGGTACGATGTCTACTTGAAGAAAGGCAAAGGTGACACCGATTGCCAGGGCGTCGATGCTGGTGGCAACGGCCATGAGCGTCATGGTTTTTACATCAAGAGAAGGATCTGCCGTCTCTTCGCTGCTGTCAAATGCTTCCTTGATCATATTGCCTCCTATGAGGGCAAGAAGCACAAATGCGATCCAGTGGTCATAGGATTCTATGGTGCCGCTGAACCGGGAGCCAAGGATGTATCCGATCAGAGGCATGGCCCCCTGAAATCCTCCGAAATATAGGCCTACGATCCCCGCGTTTTTCCAGCTCATTTTCCCCATGGCAAGTCCCTTACAGACCGCCACGGCAAAGGCGTCCATGGAAAGTCCGACGGCAATGATAAATAGTTCTGTTAATGACATGATCATTTTCCTCCTGAATGATAAGGTGTACGTTCGGAACTTTTGCATTTTTTCCGAAAGACACAGTTTATGAACCAGTGTAGGTAATTTTATAGGAAATGTCAAGTGAAATTCCTGTATTTCTGCCCGGTAAAAATACGTTGAAAAAGCGTTTAAAAGGGAACTTGTAAAATATTTCCGGCTGTGTTAAAGTAATGTTAATTTGTACATTTGAGGGTACATAACAGCAAATGGAGGTTATGTTATTATGAAAAAGTCATATGAGATTGATATGTGCAGCGGTCCGCTTCTCGGCAAGATTCTGCTATTTTCCATCCCGCTGATGCTTTCGGGGATCCTTCAGCTTCTCTTTAACGCTGCCGACATCATTGTAGTAGGGCGTTTTACCGGAAGTACGGCTCTGGCGGCAGTGGGTTCCACGTCATCCCTGATCAATCTGCTGATCAATATTTTTGTGGGGCTGTCTGTAGGCGTAAACGTGCTGGTGGCACGGTATTACGGCGGACAGAAGGAAAAGGATGTTCAGGAGACCATACATACAGCCGTTCTCACCGCCCTGCTTAGCGGAGCATTCCTTATAGCGGTGGGAGAGCTTGCCGCAGGCCCTATGCTTGAGATCATGGGAACGCCGGAGGATGTGCTGGATCAGGCGGTGCTCTATATGCGGATCTATTTTCTGGGAATGCCGGTTCTGATGCTTTATAACTTTGGAGCCGCCATTCTGCGGGCTGTGGGGGATACCAGACGGCCTCTGTATTTTCTTTTTGCCGCAGGCGCAGTTAATGTGGTTTTAAACCTGTTCTTCGTAGCCGTTCTTGGAATGGGGGTAGACGGCGTAGCATGGGCAACGGTAATCTCCGAGCATATTTCCGCCCTGCTTGTGCTTAAGAGCCTGATGGAAGAAAAGGGGATGATGAAACTTCATTTAAAGAAGCTGTCCATTCAAGGGGACAAGCTGAAGAAGATTATAAAGATCGGCCTGCCGGCCGGGATGCAGGGAGCTATCTTCTCTGTATCCAATGTTTTGATCCAGTCCTCCGTTAATTCCTTTGGCTCTGTAGCCATGGCCGGGAATACGGCCTCCGCCAATATCGAAGGCTTTGTATACACGGCCATGAACGCGGTCTACCAGACAAGCCTAAGCTTCACCAGCCAGAACCTGGGCGGCAGAAAATACAGCCGGATCAATAAGGTAAAGAACATCTGCCTGGCTGTGGTTACGGCAGTGGGCCTGATTCTGGGGCTGTCAGCCGCAGCGGCAGGCCCTCATCTGCTGGGAGTGTATTCCTCTGATCCAGAGGTTTTAAATTATGGGATGCTGCGGCTTCGGATCATCTGCGGAACCTATTTTATCTGCGGTCTGATGGACTGCATGGTAGGAAGCTTAAGAGGCCTGGGATATTCAGTGCTTCCCATGATCGTGTCCCTTACCGGAGCCTGCGGTTTCAGAATCCTCTGGATCTTTACTGTTTTTGCCGTTTACCGATCTTTACCGATGCTCTATCTTTCCTATCCTGTGTCATGGCTGATTACGGCAGCAGCCCATATGATTACATTCCATATCATCCGTAAAAAACTTCCAAAACAGGATGAAATAATATAATATTCTGAAAATTCATAAAGTAAAACGAAGAATAATTGATGAAAATTATATAAATGTAGAAAAAATTACATTAAATTAAAACAATTTAAAAATAGACAAAAAATATGTAAAAATTACAAAAAGAGTCTTGACAAAAAGAGGCTCTTTTTGTATAATAAAGACAACAAAAGAGGAAAGAATAAAAGATACAAAAGACAGCAAGGAGTTGTAGACAATCAGCTCAACGAAGTAAAATCTAAGCAAAGGAGGTACGGACCACCAGAATGAGAAGATTCGTTTCGTTTATAAGCTAATCCAATTAGATTATAGATGAAACAGGGAAAACGCTCTGCATGGTATAACTGCTCATACATAGTACAGACAGATAAATCCAAAGGAAATTGATTTAAGAAAAGAGTCCAATCGATTGGGAAAAAGCTGCAGTCTTAATGAGATGAACCAAAGAGAATGTCTGGAAGAAAGATAGGAACAGGCAGATGACCACATTTTCAAAATGATTCGCAAGAGTATCTCAGAGCAATGGCATACCGGTTTAGTGATATGACGAGAAAGTATCATTAGGACGGAAGAAGATACCGGATCAAAGAAAAAGAAGCAATATGGGAAAATGGATTCGAAGCAGGTAAGTATACAAAAGTGGGCAGAGAAAATGCAGAGAGGATACAATTAAATATAGAGTCACAAAAGAAGAAACAATTGTTTCGAAAGTGAGGCTTGGTCCAATGGACGAGATAGTCAAAAGACGGATATCGTAATCGAGAACGTGGTTAGTCAAAGATTCGATATCCGTCTTTTATTATATATGAGAGTATGAAAGGAAGGGCAGGATCAAAGGCCTTCCAGATCAAATGGCGGCGTGTATTCTTTTTTGGCGCTGCTTTTTTTCTGCATAAAACCCTGGGTCAGTCCCAGATCTATGGCTGCGTCGACTACTTTGCCGTATTCATAAGAGGTGATCCGGCGGTTGAGCTCAGGGTAGTCGCTGCTGTGATAACAGGGGGTATACTGGCTCAGAATACTTAAAAGGTATTGTCCCTTTGGGAGCGTATCATGAATCCAGTGCATCAGGGAAATGGAGTCATCTCTGTGGCCCGGCAGAACCATATGGCGGAGGATCACACCTTTTTTCATCAGCATAAATGACGGATGTGCATTGTCCTCAGATGCCTGCTCCTCAAAAACAGGAGCGCCGGTCTGGCGGATCATCTGAAGGATGGCCGCGGAGGCATTTTCAAAGTAATCCGGGGCTTTGGAGAGGCGGGCTGAGAGTGCTCTGTCATGGTATTTCAGATCCGGCAGCCAGATGTCGATATAGTCCTTTAAAAGTGCTGTTACCTCTGAACGTTCATAGCCGCTGCAGTTGCAGATTACAGGGATGGAAAGCCGGGAACGCACTTTGTCCAGTGCGGGGAGGATGGAAGGCAGGTACTGAGTGGGCGTAACCAGATTGATGTTGTAGGCGCCCTGATCCTGAAGCCGGAGAAAAATGTCTGCCAGCTGGTCAGAGGTCAGTTCTTTTCCGAAATGTTCACTGCTGATATGATAATTCTGGCAGAAGCAGCAGCGCAGGGTACAGCCGGAGAAAAAGACAGTTCCGCTGCCTCCGGGAGCCCATTCAGGCCCGCTGAGACAAGGCTCTTCCCATTTATGAAGAGCAGCTCTGGCAGCCTTTAGCTGATCGGAGCAGCCGCAGTAGCCGGTCTGACGGCTTCGGTCAATTCGGCATTTGCGGGGGCAGAGGGTGCATGACTGATAAGAGGGAAGATTCATGTAGTATACTCCTTTTGACGGAAGAGGTTACGTAAGCCGGTGCTGCATCCGGTATTCCTTGGGCGATACACCGTATTCCTTTTTAAATGCCCTGAAAAAGCTGGTATAGTCCTTAAAGCCAAACTGCTGGTATACATGGCTGATGGGCTGATCGGAGAGAATGGCCTGGCGGCTGGCATGAAGCCGTTTTTTCAGGATATACTGATGAAGAGGGATCCCCATACTGTCTTTGAATATGTGGGAAATGTGATACTTGCTCACATAGAAATAGGCAGCCAGACTGTCAAGACTCAGGTTTTCTTCCAGATGCTGGTTGATGTAATCGCAGATCCTCAGGTAAAGCACGTTTTCAAAAACCTGGGTTCGCTCATGAAGGCTGTCATAAAGAAGGCGGTTTACAGTTACAAGAAAGGAGATCGCCATCAGTTCCGCCGCCTGCTGTCGGAAGGGACGGTCGTTGCCAAGCTCCTCCAAAAGATCCAAAAGCTTGCCCTGCAGATCCTGGGCCGTAATCTGATCTGTAGAAAAACGGTAGCAGCTGTGCTCTGCCGCGTAGTCAAAACAGTAGGTAAGCTCTGGATCCAGTCTGCGCAGCCTCTTGTAATAATCTCTGCCGATCCAGAAAACAAACCGGCGGTAAGGCTTTTGATGGGACAAAAAGTCGGGAAAATGAGGCGCACCGGGAGGGATCAGCAGACAGTCCCCATAGCTTAATCGGTAGCGCTGGCCGCCGATATGGTAGTCCACATCTCCTTCCAGAAAAAAGTAAAATTCACAGTAATCATGGCGGTGGGCTGCCACAGACTGAAGATCCGTGTCGTTATAGTAGAACAGTTCGAAGTTGACCGGCTGCATATACTGCCTTGTATTAAAATCCACGGGGATCTGCTTTTTCATGAAATGGCCTCCCTTTGCCGGAAATATTCTGAGGCCCATTTTATCATGAAACAACAACTTTTGCAATATCCACGACAAATATAACCATAGACGGCCGCGCAGTATCTGCTATAATGGAGTTACTTATGGAAGATTACAGAAAATGCGTGGAAAATCAAAGCATATAAGGAGGATTCGACAAATGAAGTTATCATTCAGATGGTACGGAGAGGACGACAAGGTGACGCTGGAGAACATCCGCCAGATTCCTGGGATGCAGTCTATCGTTACAGCCGTGTATGATGTTCCGGTAGGAGAGGTATGGAGCCGCGAGAGCATTGCAGCCTTAAAGAAGCAGGTAGAGGATGCAGGCCTTGGCTTTGACGTCATCGAGAGCATCCCGGTTCACGAGGATATTAAGCTGGGCAAGGACACCAGAGATAAGTATATTGATAATTACTGTGAGAACATCCGCCGGGTGGCAGAGGCAGGAATCAAGTGCATCTGCTATAATTTCATGCCTGTATTTGACTGGACCAGAACACAGCTTGACCATGAGCTGGGCGACGGCTCTACTTCTCTGGTATATTATCAGGAGCAGGTAGACGCAGTGAATCCTTTAAACAGCGACAGCGATCTGACCCTTCCGGGCTGGGATTCCAGCTATACCAGAGACGGATTAAAGGCAGTGGTTGCTGAGTATCACAGCCTGACAGAGGAGGATCTGTGGAATAATCTTAAATACTTCCTGGAAAGAGTGATCCCTGTTGCGGCTGAGTGCGATGTAAATATGGCGATCCATGAGGATGATCCCTGCTGGAGTATTTTTGGACTGCCAAGAATCATCACCTGCGAGGAGAACCTGGACCGTTTCCTGAAACTGGTAGACGACAGACATAACGGAATTACTCTGTGCACCGGTTCCTTAGGCTGTTCTGGAAAGAACGATGTAGTAAAGATGGCCGCTAAGTATGCCGCCATGGGACGGATCCATTTTGCACACCTGAGAAATGTAGCTGTTTTAGAAAATGGCTTTGAGGAGAGAGCACATCTTTCTTCCTGCGGCTCCCTCGATATGTTCGCTATTGTAAAGGCTCTGGTTGAGAATGGCTTTGACGGCTATGTAAGACCGGATCACGGGCGTATGATCTGGGGTGAGACTGGCCGCGCCGGATACGGTCTGTATGACAGAGCTCTGGGGGCTACCTACTTAAACGGTCTGTTTGAGGCAGTAGAGAAGATGATAAATAAATAATAAAGTGCTAACTGTTCAGGATGCGGGAAATTTGAGAAGATACCTCATCCTGAATCGCTGTATAAAATAAGAGGGACAGGCTGTAAATCGTCTGCCCCTCTTATTTTTGTCACATGGAAAGAAGAAATCTACTTAACCTTCCGGTACAGATATCTGGGAAGGCTGTATTCTAAGCGGTGTTCCGGCTGTCCCTGAATCAGAGGAAGAGCATAGGCTGTAAATTCCGGCCCGATATCATTGGCATTGCCGGTGATCCAGTGGGGCGGAAAGGGTTTCTCTTTGTTGCAGACATTGGAGACATCTGTAAGTCCCAGGGAAAGTCTGTAATCATCCCCCTCATCTCTCTGGAAGGTGACCATTCTGGAGGTAACGCCGTCCAAGGCGCAGCGGACAGCAAAACGGCCGGCTTCGTCTGCCTCATTTATATCGGTAAGTGAGGAAAGGAGACTGCTGCAGCGCTGGTTTACATTTAACTCAACAGAACGAACCTTGACACCGAAGCGGTTGCGCACATAGCTTTCAAGCAGCTTTGCACAGCCAGTCAGCATCTTGTGGCCAAAGGTGTCTACCTGGGCTTCGGAGGCGTATTCGCAGATCAGACGGCCGGAGGCGTCATGAATGCCCTCGGAGACACAGATTACCACTGCAGTGCTTGTCTTTAAGGCGTTTTCGATATCATTTAAAAAGGATTCCATATCAAAGTCGGATTCCGGCATATAGATCAGAAGAGGGTTGTCTCCCGGAAATTTTCTTGCAAGGGCGCTGGCTGCTGTGACCCATCCGGCGTGGCGGCCCATAAGTTCTACGATGGTGACAGCGGGCTGCTGATATACGGATGCGTCCAGTACGATCTCGCGGACGGTGGAAGCTACGTATTTGGCGGCGCTGCCGTAGCCGGGGGTGTGATCGGTTACGGGAAGATCATTGTCAATGGTCTTGGGAACGCCGATAAAGGCGATATCGGCTTTGATGCTGGCGGCATATCGGGACAGCTTATCCACCGTATCCATGGAATCGTTTCCGCCGATGTAGAGGACTGCTTTGATATCCATGGCATCAAATTTTTCAAACAATAAGGGATAGACCGGTGCGTCCAGATTTTCGGGAAGCTTATAACGGCAGGAGCCAAGGTAAGCGGCTGGAGTCAGACGCAGAAGTTCCATGTCCTCATTCGTAAGCTCGGCGGAAAGGTTGATGGTATGGCCGGATAGGAAACCCTCGATGCCGTTTACCATGCCGTAGACAGCGCCGATCTGCTCCGGGTGTTCAAGTCCTTCCTTGATCACTCCGTATAAGCTGGCGTTGATTACGGCGGTGGGACCGCCGGACTGACCTACAAGTATATTCTTCTTCAAGGGAAGATCCTCCTCTCAGGTAAAGGGTAATAGTCTGAGCGTTTCCCCGGCCTGCGTACGGCAGGAGATAACGCAGTCTTTACCAAGTATATCTGATATAGAAAGGAAATGCAATCCGTTTGTAATGTTGCATATAAAAGAGCCCCTTTTTTTGTAACATATTTCCATTGAATTTTCAAAGGGAACGTGATAGTCTGTATACAGATAAGAAAGTTGTATACAAATTTTAAGAGTCATATACAACTTGCGCCGACTGGAATCTGACCCTGGATGAGAGGGAGAGAGGACGGGAACGCAGCAATATAAAAGGAGGAAATGGAGAATGGATATTCGCTATTCTGCAAATCAGAGGGATGTTAAGCGCTACACGACAGAGGAATTAAGAGATGAATTCCTGATCACAGGCCTGTATAAGGCAAATGAGGTAGTTGCCGTTTATTCCCACGTAGACCGTATGGTGACACTGGGTTGTATGCCTACGACAGAAAAGGTGTCTATTGATAAGGGGATTGACTGCTGGAAGAACTTTGGCACCCACTATTTTCTGGAGCGCCGTGAGATTGGTATCTTCAATATCGGCGGAGAGGGAACTATCACAGCAGACGGACAGACCTTTAAGATGGGTTACAAGGACTGCCTGTACATCACAAAGGGCACAAAGGAAGTTTACTTCGAGAGCACAGACGCCGAGAAGCCAGCCAAGTTCTACATGGTCAGTGCACCGGCTCACACTTCCTATACAACAACCTTTATTCCTATTGAGAAGGCTGCAAAGAGACCCTGCGGAGAAGCTGAGACTTCAAATAAGCGAACCATCAACCAGTTCATCCATCCTGATGTGCTTAAGACCTGTCAGCTGTCCATGGGTATGACTGTATTAGAGCCAGGCAGCGTATGGAACACCATGCCGTCTCATACACATGAGCGCCGTATGGAGATCTATATGTACTTTGAGGTTCCAGGCGATAACGTAGTATTCCACATGATGGGCGAACCTACAGAGACAAGACACATTATTATGAAGAATGAGGAGGCTGTGATCAGTCCGTCCTGGAGTATTCACAGCGGCGCAGGAACATCCAACTATACATTCATCTGGGCAATGGGCGGAGAGAACATGGAGTTCGATGACATGGATACTATGAAGCCTAACGAGATGAAATAATGACTGAAAAGAAGGCAAAGGGCATAAATACCTGCCCCTGAACCTGTGAGCATGAAGATTTTAATGATATATGGAGGACAAATAAATGGCTCATTATTTAAATAACTTTTCCCTTGAAGGCAAGGTGGCTCTGGTAACAGGCGCTTCCTACGGCATCGGTTTTGCCATCGCAAAGGCAATGGCAGGCGCAGGGGCTACGATCGTTTTCAACGATATTAAGCAGGAACTGGTGGATAAGGGCATTGCCGCATACAAGGAAGAGGGCATTAAGGCGCACGGCTATGTATGCGACGTAACAGACGAGGCTGCGGTAAATGCTATGGTTGCCCAGATCGAAGCTGAGGTAGGCGTAGTGGATATCCTGGTAAATAACGCTGGGATTATCAAGAGAATCCCAATGTGTGAGATGAGTGCGGCTGAGTTCCGCCAGGTGATCGACGTTGACTTAAATGCTCCTTTCATCGTATCTAAGGCTGTTATCCCCAGCATGATCAAGAAGGGCCATGGAAAGATCATCAACATCTGCTCCATGATGAGTGAACTGGGCCGTGAAACCGTATCTGCTTACGCGGCAGCAAAGGGCGGATTAAAGATGCTTACAAAGAACATTGCATCCGAGTACGGCGAGTACAACATCCAGTGCAACGGCATTGGCCCCGGCTATATCGCTACTCCTCAGACAGCTCCTCTGCGCGAGATCCAGCCAGACGGCTCCAGACATCCATTTGACCAGTTTATCGTTTCCAAGACCCCTGCAGGTCGCTGGGGCGAGGCTGAGGATCTGGGCGGCCCAGCTGTATTCCTGGCATCCGATGCTTCCAATTTTGTAAACGGTTTGGTGCTGTATGTAGACGGCGGTATCCTGGCCTACATCGGCAAGCAGCCTAAATAATCTGTAAATACAAACAGGCCCGTCATGCCATGGCTGCGTGGCGGGCTTTTATGCAACAGAGCACTAGATTTTTACAAAGACGGGGGCGCTGCATGGGAGATGTGAATTTTAAAAACAGGGGAGAACTGGTCTTTGAAACCTTAAAGCAGGAAATTCTGGATCTGAAACTGGAACCAGGACGGCTTATCAGTGAAAATGATATCTGTGAGCGGTTTGGAGTATCACGGACACCGGTGCGCGACGCCCTGCGGCTTTTGCAGGAACAGGGCTTTGTGGAGACCATTCCTTACCGGGGAACCTATGTGACCCTTTTAAGCCTGGACAATATCAAGCAGATGATCTATATGCGAGTGGCGGTGGAAACCATGGTTCTGCGTGACTTTCTGGAGGTGAGAACCCCGATGGTCATGGAGGAGATCCGCCATGCTATTGCCATGCAGAAGGCGCTGATCCAGACTCCGGGCTTTGAACCGGAGCAGTTCTACCGTATGGACGCTCAGATGCATTCCCTGTGGTTTACAGCTGTGAGGCGGCAGAAACTGTGGGATATGCTTCAGGCACAGCAGCTCCATTATACCAGATTCCGTATGCTGGATTTTATCACAGAGACCGATTTTACCCGTATCATCGGGGAACATGAGGATCTCTTTGAGCGAATCTGCAGCAGGGATCTTTCAGGTCTGGAGGAATCATTAAAAGACCACCTTTATTATAGTATGAAGCGGATGCGCCGTTCCATTGAGGTGGACTATAGGGATTATTTTGAAGAAGAACCAGAAGAAGGACGGTTTGTCATTTGATGACAGGCCGTCTTATGGCTGGCGTGAATCCCACGTTTATGGTTCACGGCCCGGGTTCTTATCCGAATGCTCTAGATAGATCCTCTCCTCTGGATTTTCTTCCAGGTACTCCTCTAACTCTATGGGAGACAGCTGCGCCTGAACATTCTTAAAAAATTCTCTGCCGCTCATTTGTGCAAAGGCCAGAAGCCGCTTTCTTACCTCTTCATTTTCCAGAAGCTGTTCCTTTTCTTCCTGGGTATAATGTCCCATTTCCGATCCCTTCCTTTCTCTGTCCTGTAATTTAAAGCTGGTTGAAATAGTCTGAAAATTTCAAATTATGCACTATACTACCTATAGTATATTCGCTATTCCGAAGATATTCAATATGCAAAAACTCACTTATGCTTATTTTTATAAAATAAACATAGGAGCAATAACGTATGATCGACTATTCGCCTTTCTGGGAAACACTGGAGGCGTCGGATGAAAGCTGGTATACACTGACTAAGAAACACAAAATTTCAGACAGCACCATGCACCGGCTGAAACATAATAAGGACGTGACTATGAAAACGATCAATGATCTTTGCAGGATATTAGGCTGCCGCATCGAGGACATTGCCAGGTATGTGCCATCTGACAAAGATCAGGTTCTGTAAGAAGCAAAAGGCCTGTTCAAAAGGGCCTTTTTTGTGATATACTGAAATGACGTATAATCAATACACCTTGTATTGGAAACACTTACGGAATTTGGGAGGATCATTATGGCAAAACGCTGGCTGTCTCTTTCATTGGAGAAAAAAGTGAGATGGATCGCTGCCTGTGCCGGGGCAGTGGTCTTTTTTTCTATAGGGGCAAATCTGCTGGTAGCAGGCTTTGGACTTGGCGGCTTTGGGAAAATCCTGGACGATAATGCAGCCAGTCTGGCCTTCTGGTCGGCCATGGAATCAGAACGTCTTGCCTTCGAGCGGTATGCGGACACCTCTCTTCCTGAGGAAAAAGAGCGTTTTCTGGAGGCAAAAGCACGGACGCGGCGCTGTCTGGATGCCCTGCCGCTGGATTATAGGGAGACGGGGCCGGCCATATATGCCAGAACCTGGTCCATTCGTAATATGTACGAAAATTATGAGGCAGAGACGAAGGCATTATGGGAGATGAATCTCGATGATTCAGATTATGTAGAACGGCTGTACCAGATCTATCGGCTTCAGGGATATATAAAGGATAAGGCCGGACAGCTGGAGCAGCTGACGATGGAGGCGGGAAATGCCCGCTATGAAAGCCAGAGGCCGCTGCTTGTCCTGCTGCCTTTGATCAGTATTCTTTGGGGAGCTGCGGCCCTCTGGATGGTGTGGCGCTTGAGCCGTTCGGTGCGCCTCAGCATCGTTCAGCCGGTAGTAATTCTGGCTGGAGAGGCGGCCCGAATCGCCCAAAATGATTTTTCCGGCCCGGAATTTACGGTACAGGGAGAGGACGAGATTGGCCTTCTGGTACAGTCATTTTACAAAATGAAGGAAGCGACCAGAGGGTATATTCATGCGTTAAAGGAAAACCACGAGAAGGAACGGCAGCTTCAGGCAGTCCGCCTTCAGATGCTGAAAAGCCAGATCAACCCTCATTTTCTATTTAATACGCTGAATATGATTGCCAGTACTGCTCAGATCGAGGATGCAAAGGCCACAGAGAAGATGATTACAGCTTTGAGCCGCCTGTTTCGCTACAATTTGAAATCCGGCGCATCAGTGATGCCGCTGGACCGGGAGCTTAAGGTGGTTCAGGATTATATGTATCTTCAGCAGATGCGCTTTGGGAAACGGATACGGTATTGTGCAGACTGCGCACCCCAGACTCTTGACATCCTGGTGCCTTCCTTTATGCTTCAGCCGCTGGTGGAAAATGCGGTAAAGCATGGCCTTTCTTCTGACAGCAAAGGCGGAAGGATTCTGGTGCGTGCCTGGAAGGAGGGTGCGCGGCTTTGGATCTCGGTGGCGGATACAGGTGTGGGAATAGAGTCCAGGCGGCTGGAACAGATTCGTCTTGCACTGAGAGATGGGGATGAAAACGGAACGGGAATTGGGCTGGGAAATATTTACCGCCGGATCCGCGCCATGTACCGGGACGGGGAAATGTTTCTCTACAGCAAAAGCGGCTGCGGTACGGCAGTGCAGATTACATTCACGCCGGAGACGTATAAGGATGAGGATGAGCGGTGAAATAGAAGGGAGTGTATGGAAGAATGTATAAGGTATTGCTGGCGGATGACGAACAGATTGAGCGTATGGCCCTGGCCAGACGGCTTTTGAATCGGTTTGGAGGCAGTCTGAGGATCCTTCAGGCAGTGGACGGGAAAGAGGCGGTGAAGCTGTGCTTTAAGGAACGGTGTCAGATTGTGATCATGGATATCTCCATGCCGGAGATGAACGGTGTGGAAGCGGCAGAGCAGATCCGCAGACTGGATGAGAACTGTGAGATCATTTTCCTGACGGCATACGATGAATTTTCATATGCAAAGAGGGCGATTGCCATCCATGCGCTGGATTATCTGCTCAAGCCCTGTGAAGAAGAGGAGCTGACTGCGGTGATGGAGGAGGCCATGCGCAGGATCGAAAAGAGGGAGCAGCTGGCAGAAAAACAGTATAATATGGAAGAAAGTGGAAATTTCACAGGACACAGAGCGGAAAAGAGCCATGATGAGGTGAATGGAGGAAAAGAAGAAGGGGATGAAACCAACATGACACAGACTGCGGAGAAGATCCGCAGGTATATCCGCAAAAACTATATGAAGGAGATATCCATGCAGGACGCGGCGCGGATGATGAATTACTCCGACGCCTATTTCTGCAAGCTGTTTAAGCAGTGCTTTGACCAGAACTTTACCGCATATCTTACCCAGTTTCGGGTGAACGAGGCAAGAAGGCTTCTGCAGGATAAAAATATCAGTGTCCGGGAGGTCAGTATGATGGTAGGATATTATGACGCTAATTATTTTGCCAAGGTATTTAAACGGATTGAAGGCATGAACCCCTCTGAGTACAGAGACAGCCTTTGAACTGGATTTCTTCTTTTGAAAAAAGGGGAGGCATAACAAAATTTTCTTCCTGAATGTCAAAGATTTACGGTACAAAATTCGATTTCCTTTTTTTATAATTGTTTGTAGCTGTTCAGGACGAAAGGCATTCGAGAAGATGCCCTATCCTGGAACGCTGCCATTATTTTATAAAATGTGTATAAAGAAAGGGAGAATGAACGTGAGGAAGATGATGAAAAAGCTGGCGGCTTTAGCTCTTGGAACGGCAGTGGCAGCCAGTCTGTCAGGCTGTGGTTCTCTGACCGGCGGCAAGCGTATCATCCGCATTTCCCATGCCCAGTCAGAGACGCACCCGGAACATCTGGGGCTTCTGGCATTTAAGGAATATGTGGAAGAGAAGCTGGGGGACAAATACGAGGTTCAGATATTTCCAAATGAGCTTCTGGGATCGGCACAGAAGGCTATTGAGCTGACCCAGACTGGGGCCATTGACTTTGTAGTGGCAGGTACGGCAAACTTAGAGACCTTTGCTGATGTATATGAGATTTTCAGTATGCCCTACCTCTTTGATTCCGAGGAGGTATATAAATCTGTAATGCAGGATACAGACTATATGGAAAAGGTATACGAGTCTACAGACGAAGCGGGTTTCCGTGTGGTGACCTGGTATAATGCAGGCACCCGTAATTTCTATGGAAAGACTCCTATTAAGACGCCTGAGGATTTAAAGGGAAAGAAGATCCGTGTACAGCAGAGTCCGGCCAGCGTAGAGATGGTAAAGGCCTTTGGCGCAGCGGCAGCTCCCATGGGCTTTGGCGAGGTGTATACAGCCATCCAGCAGGGCGTGATCGACGGCGCGGAGAACAATGAGCTGGCCCTTACTAACAATAAGCACGGCGAGGTTGCAAAATATTATTCCTACAACAAGCACCAGATGGTGCCGGATATGCTGGTAGCCAACCTGAAATTCTTAAACAGCTTAAGTCCTGAAGATTATCAGATATTTAAGGAAGCGGCGGCTCTGTCCACAGAGGTAGAGATGGTAGAGTGGGACAAGAGCATTGAAGAAGCCAAGAAGATTGCGGCAGAAGAGATGGGTGTGGAATTTATCAACGTGGATGTAGAGGCATTTAAGGAAAAGGTGCTCCCTCTTCACGAGACCATGCTTCAGGAAAATGACAAGATCCGTGATCTTTACGACCATATTCAGGCAGCCAACGAACAGGCGAAAGGAGGACAGTAGGATGGAGACCATGCACAAAGTAAAAGCCGGCCTCATGCGGGTACTGGGTATTATAATCATCGCCCTGTTTGTCTTTATGACCCTGATCGGCAGCTATCAGATCGTAACCCGTTATTTCTTTAACCGTCCAAGCACGGTGTCTGAGGAACTGCTGACCTACTCCTTTACATGGATGGCGCTTCTGGCATCAGCCTATGTTTTCGGCAAAAGAGACCACATGAGAATGGGCTTTCTGGCAGATAAGCTTACGGGAACTCCCAGAAAATATCTGGAGATTGCCATTGATCTTTTAACCTTCCTTCTTGCGGCAGTGGTAATGGTATATGGCGGCGCGTCTATCACAAAGCTTACCATGATACAGAAAACCGCATCCTTACAGGTTCCCATGGCATATATCTATGTCATCGTGCCTGTAACCGGCGTGCTGATCATGCTGTTCAGCATTATGAATGCCATTGACGTGGCTCATATGGACTTTAAGGAGAAGGGGGATGTTAGATTATGACAATCGCAGTTGCCTGCGGGCTGATTATTTTGGTGCTCCTTGTGATCATGCTTCTTGCCGGTGTACCCATCGCTGTGGCTCTGGCTGTTTCATCCATCGGAGCAATCCTTCCGGTTCTTGATACAGGCGCGTCTGTACTGACCGGTGCACAGCGCATTTTTTCCGGTATTTCTGTGTTCAGCCTTCTTGCCATCCCGTTTTTTATTCTGGCAGGAAACCTGATGAATAAGGGCGGTATTGCCATCCGTCTGATTAACTTTGCAAAATTATTCACAGGCAATATTCCCGGAGCGCTGGCGCACACCAATGCGGTGGCGAATATGCTGTTCGGCGCCATCTCTGGTTCCGGTACGGCCGCTGCGTCTGCCATGGGTTCCATTATCGGTCCCATTGAGGAGGAAGAGGGATACGACAGGGATTTCTCTGCCGCAGCGAACATCGCTACCGCTCCTACAGGGCTTCTGATCCCTCCAAGCAACGTTATGATTACATACTCCCTGGTCAGCGGCGGAACCTCCGTGGCCGCCCTGTTTATGGCGGGCTACATTCCCGGAATCCTCTGGGGGCTGGCGTGTATGGTGGTGATTTACTTCTTTGCAAAGAAGAAGGGCTACCGCAGCACAAAGAAATTTACTGCCAGCGAGAAACTTAAGGTATTTTTACAGGCCATTCCCTGTCTGTTCATGATTGTTGTGGTAATCGGAGGCATTATTTCCGGTATCTTTACCGCTACGGAGGGAAGCGTAGTAGCTGTTGTGTACAGCCTGGTGCTGTCCGTGTTTTTTTACAAGTCCATCAATCCCTCTGAACTGCCGAAGATTTTCCTTGACAGCGCGGAGATGACGGGTATCATCATTTTCCTCATCGGTGTGTCCAGCATCATGAGCTGGGTAATGGCATTTACGGGAATCCCAACGGCCGTATCTGAGGCAATGCTGGGAATCAGCGACAACCGGTATGTGATCCTTTTCATCATCAATATCCTTCTCCTGATTGTGGGAACCTTTATGGATATGACGCCTGCCTGCCTGATCTTCACCCCTATTTTTCTGCCCATCTGCCAGACACTGGGGATGAACACCATTCATTTCGGTATTATGATGATCTTCAATCTGTGTATCGGAACTATCACGCCTCCAGTGGGAACCACCCTGTTTGTAGGAGTAAAGGTAGGACAGACCAAGATTGAGCAGGTAATAAAGCCGCTGCTGGCTTATTTTGCAGCGATCTTTGTGGTGCTGATGCTGGTATCCTACGTTCCCGCGCTGTCTATGTGGCTGCCGGGCCTGCTGGGATACGTATAAATAAAAGCCCATCCGATCTGTCAAAACTGCGTCTTGCCGTATATGCGGCAGGGCGCTTTTGCACATATTTGCCTATTGAAGACGGGGGTGGTTTCTGTTATAGTACAAGAGAAAAACACAAGAAAACACAAGGAGAATGACAATGGCAGAGATACTTATGAAGGCGGCGGCCTTTGTGGCGATCATTTTGATGGGATACTTGCTGAGAAAAAAAGGATTTTTTAAAGAGGAAGATTTTCATGTCCTCTCAAAGATCGTTTTAAAGATCACCCTTCCAGCAGCCATTGTAGCCAACTTTTCCGGAGCCCAGGTGGAAGCGTCTCTGTTAATCCTTTCCCTTCTGGGGCTGGGCGGCGGCGTGATCATGATGGGAGGCGGCTGGCTTGCAGCTGGAAAAAACCGGGAGGAAAAGAGCTTTTTCATTCTCAACAGTTCCGGCTATAACATAGGAAACTTCACCATGCCCTTTGCTCAGAGTTTCCTCGGCCCTGCGGGCGTGATTACTACCAGTCTTTTTGATACGGGAAATTCCTTTATCTGTCTGGGCGGTGCTTACAGCGTAGCCCAAATGGTGAAAAATGGAGAGGGAAAGATCTATCTTATACCGATTTTAAAGACGCTGATACGATCGGTTCCCTTTGATGCGTATGTGCTTATGACGGTTTTATCTCTGCTTCACCTGACACTTCCAGCTCCCATGATCACCTTTTCCGGCGTCATCTCCGGGGCAAACGCTTTTATGGCCATGCTGATGATGGGAGTGGGCTTTAAAATCTCCGGTGATACCAGCCAGAAGGGGAAAATCGTAAAGATCCTTGCACTCCGCTACAGCATTTCTATTGCCATTGCCGCAGCCCTCTACTTTTTCATGCCGCTTCCTCTGGAATACCGGCAGGCCCTGGCAATCCTTCCCTTAAGCCCCATCGCCTCTGCTGCTCCTGCCTTCACTGCGGATATGAAAAGCGATTTCGGGCTGGCCAGCGCGGTGAATTCGATCTCCATCGTGATCAGTATCGTCCTGATCACCGCTGTTTTGCTGGTAGTTTTATAGGAAAAGTAAAATAAAAGGTTTGAAAATATCAGAAAAATGTGTATAACCAAAGGATAGAAGGACATACTAAAAATATCACAAAAGAGAAAAGTAATACTTATTTATCCTCCCCTTTTTTAACCGGTTTCGGCGCGCATAAGGCGTTCCGGGGCCGGTTTTTTATGCGGATATGCTCCATACAATTACGCATACATCCCCCTCCTTGACATTTTTGACTGCTTGGTTTACTATAGTCTGCGTAAAACGGTTACAAAAGTAGATTACTATCATTACATAGACGGGAGAATACCTATGAAATTTTACCTGGCCCCCATGGAGGGGATTACGGGATATGTATACAGAAATGCCTATCATGCGCACTTTGCGCCCATGGACAAATATTTCACTCCATTTCTGGCACCTAAAAACAATGGGGGAGGATTCAGCCATCGGGAGAAGAATGACATTTTGCCGGAACATAATCAGGGCATGGAGACAGTGCCGCAGATTTTGACAAACAGCAGCCAGGACTTCCTAAGGGCCGCAGAAGATTTAAAAGAATACGGTTATCGGGAAGTAAACCTGAATCTTGGCTGCCCCTTTGCCACTGTAACCGCGAAGGGAAAAGGAGCGGGGTTTTTACGGGAGCCGGAGCGTCTGGAAACGTTCCTGGATCAGGTTTGTGAGGGAATGGCATCTTTGGGAATGGAATTTTCTGTTAAAACAAGGCTTGGGGCAGAGGATCCGCTGGAATTTGATCGCCTTTTGGAGATATATAACCATTTCCCGCTGAAAGAACTCATCATTCATCCGAGAGTCTTAAAAGACTTTTATAAATATCATCCCAAAATGGAAAACTTTGCAAAAGCATTACAGGACAGCCATGCTCCGGTGTGCTATAATGGAGATATCTTTGATTCGGAAACCTATAACCGTCTTACAGACGATTATCAGGATCTGCAAGCGGTTATGTTTGGCAGGGGGATTCTGATGGATCCGTTCCTGATAGAGAAGGTTTCCGGCCGTCCGGCTCCCGGACAGGAGAGGACGCCCAAAAAGCGTCTGGAAGCATTTCACAGCCAGCTGCTGGAAGGGTATATTGAAATCATGTCCGGGGAAAGAAACGTGCTGTTTAAGATGAAAGAGATGTGGGCTCACCTGATTCGTTTTGATCCAGGCTGGGAGCCGTATATAAAGAAACTTCGCAAGGCCCAGCACCTGAGCGAATACAGGATTATCACAGATCAGATGTTCAGGGAATAAAATGGAGGGAGCCGGCAGAAAAAGGGGGGGATCTGCCGGCTTAGGTATGAAAAAGTGTCTTCCTGTATGGTGAAAGGTTTCATCAACCTTACGAGTATTACTATACAGGATAAATGTGGACAAAGTTTGTTCATACGCTAAATAAATCATAAAATTCTTAAAAGGAAAATGAAGAGAATCTTAAGGAGTCTTTATTATGTTCGATAACCTGACAAAAAGCGACATCAAAAAGATGGAAGAGGAGATCGAGTACCGCAAGCTGGTGGTACGAAGGGAGGCCTTAGAGGCTGTAAAAGAAGCCAGGGCCCAGGGGGACTTAAGTGAAAATTTTGAATACAAGGCTGCCAAGCAGGATAAAAACCGCAACGAAAGCCGCATCCGCTATCTGGAGAAGATGATAAAGACAGCCAGGATTATTTCTGATAAATCAAAACCGGATGAGGTAGGGCTGGGCGACCGGGTAGAGCTTTATATCCCTGATGATGATGAGACAGAGACCTATAAGCTGGTGACTACCGTCAGGGGAAATTCCTTAAAGGGGCTTATCAGCATCGATTCCCCTCTGGGAAAGGCCATCCGCGGCCGGAAGGTAGGAGATACGGTTTACATCAAGGTAAATGATTCCTATGGTTATGAAGCACAGATTCGCGGAATTGATAAAACAGCCGAGGATGAGGAAGATACGCTGAGAAGCTATTGACCGAATTCTAAATCTGCTATGGTAATGGTATGGGGGAAGGTAACATGGGTAAGAGACAAAGGGTGCTTAAAGTGTATATGATGGGAACTGCATTTGCAGAATGTGACGGCCGGCCGCTGCCGATTGGCGCCGCTTTGTCAGGGAAGGTACTTCAGCTGTTTCTGATTTTGCTGTATTATCATGACAGCGGTATCAAACGGGAAGAGCTTCTTCATATGCTTTACGGGAATGGGGAGTATGCCAGCCCTTCAGGCAGCCTGCGGGCCGCGGTGTTTCGTCTGAGAAAGCTTTTGGATGAATATCTGTCTCCGGGAGAATACATTCGGACGGAGGGAGGGATTTATCGCTGGGATGATCGGGCGCTGAAGGCATATGTAGATGCCAGGGACTTTGAGGATACCGCTCTCTGCGCCATGGAGACGGAGGATGGGGAGCGGCTGTGCCGTGCCTGCAGTCTTTATTCTGGAGAATTTCTCTCACAGATGACCGGGGAAAAATGGATCACTGTAGTCAGTGTCCGCTGTCAGGAACTGTATTTTAAATGTTTAAGGAAGGTCAGTCGCCTGCTGCAGGACAAGATGGAGTACACAGCGCTGCTGAAGCTCATCAATACGGCCTGTGAGCTTTATCCCTATGAAGAATGTCAGATTATGAAAATGGACTGTCTCATTTCCATGAAACGTTTTCGGGAAGCAATGCAGGTATATAAACGGGTGGTGAAACAATATTTTGAAGAACAGGGACTGCCGCCTTCCGAACGAATGCTGGAACGTTTTCGGCTTATGAGCAGCCAGATTCGCTATACAGCTGATATGTTAAAGGACGTACGGGGCAGTTTGAGAGAACGGGAAGCGGCTCAGGGGCCTTATTACTGTGCCTACCCGTCTTTTATTGACTGTTACCGCCTTCTGGCCCGTATGTCCGAACGAATTGAGGTGGAAAATGTTTTAATCTGCGTATTTCTATTGGATTCTAGAGGAAAGTCTTTAGAAAACAGAGGGGACCTGCAAAAGGAGGCTGCCCGTGAACTGTGCGCTGCCATCGGCTCCACCCTGCGCAGAGGCGATATCTTTACCTGTTACAGCCCTGATCAGTATCTGATTCTTTTAAATGGCTCACCGAAGGAATACTGTCAGGCAATTTTCAGGCGGATTGAAAAGAATCTTCGCCGCTGGCCGGGTTTCCGAAAAGTTACTTTAAAATACGAAGTTCTTGGATAGGAAAACAGATTCCCGACAAGAAACCTTTCGTTATCTGCGGATTCTGGGGGAAGCGCCGTAGCGTCCCTCAAGGTATTGCTTGCCATAGGCTTCATCATTTCTTGGGATGAGGCCGTTTTCTTTTTTGTAGGAAGAAAGCGGGTAGAGCACGGCCTCCTTTCCTTCCGGCCGGCAGCAGAGGCAGATTTCATCTCTCCGCATGAGTCCCGGCGTGAGGATAGCGGTATTGTGAGCGGTAAAAAGCAGCTGCGCATTGTTAGGATTTTTCTCACGATCCTTATATAAAGAAATGAGGAAACGCAGCAGATGGGGGTGCAGAACCTGATCCAGATCATCTGCCAGAAGAAGTCCTCCGCAGTCCAGACTTTTAAGAATAGCCGGCAAAAGGCATAAAAGTTTTTTGATCCCTTCAGATTCCTCCTCATATGATACCACAAAGGGTGGATTTCCTGGTTGTCCGTGGGTGAAAAAGAGCGTCGGCTGGGGAGTGTCGGGTTCTTTTCTGTAAGAATAATCTCGAATATCCAGATCCATATCCTGAAGCAGACGGCAGAGCCGTCCTTTTTTTTCGTGTTCTTCCGGGAGAGAGGGGGTATTCCAGGACGCTTTTTGGGTAAAGAAACCCGCCTGGGAAAACCAGTCGGCAGCAGCCTGAATGCAGGGAGAGCCGGAACGGCTTGCCAAAAGGGGAAGAAGAGGGGAAGAAGAAGGAATTCCAGTCAGCATAAGCCCTTTTGCGGCTGTCCCCAGATGGATATCATTTCCGCTGCGCCCGAACAGTATACCTGCGTCATCTGTGCCGGGCCGTCCGTAGAACATATGCTCCTCTTTTACAGCGCCTTTTAAAATTTCCAGCTGGTAGCGGAAGAGAAAGCCGCCGTTTCTGAAAAGTATATCAAAGGACATTGGCTTTGAAGAGCCATCAAGATCCAGCCGGCAGCTGCTGCGGGAACTGGACAGAATAAGAGAGTAGTCTCTGTCCATAAAGCGGCATAAGCCCCATAGTCCCTCTAAAATAGAAGATTTTCCGCAGCCGTTAGGCCCATAAAGAGCAATGACGGGAAGAAATACCTCCCGGTCTTCTGTGGCAGGAAGAAGAGTTGCTTTGTGTTCGTTGATTGGAGCGGGAAACAGATCCAGCAGGGTTTCATTTTTAAATAAACGGTAGTTTTGCAGAATAAACTGGTTCAGCATAAAGCCATGACCTCCCAATAATATAAGTGAGAAAAAAACTCACAGTTTGCGTTTGGTTCTATTGTAGCATGGTTTTATTGCAAATTCAATAAGTGAGAGAAAAGCTCATATATTTTCAGATAATAAATATAACAAAAATGTAATACTGTACTGCAAAAACAGGATATTTTTGGACAGAAAAAATATTCCGAATTATGAAAATTCTATGAATGACAGGAAGAAAATAACGCTTGCCATAACGCCTCATTTGATATGATAAGGATGAGCAGATTTCAAAAGGGGATGAAAAAAATTAAGCTATTTTTAATAAAACCTTAATTTGTAACCAGACAGTAATTGCCGAATGATACACTCTGCTTATACGGGCCAGGGAGGTCTGTGAAAAAAATAGAGAGGAGAAGAAGTATGGAAGGACGGAAAAGACAACGGGCATTTTCAGGAAAAAAACTGAACGCTCAGAAACGTTTCGTTGCTTTGCTGCTGGCGTTCGTGATGATTTTTACCAGTGTGGGAACAGATCTGAACGCAGCGTATGCAGCAGGGGGAAATCAGGTTGATTTTGAGATCTACGGCGCGGATCTGGTAGATGCCGTCAACGACGCCTTGGAAAATGGAAACCCGGTAAAAGCGGATGATCTGAACTTTACCAATGGCGCCATTGAAAAGTTTGATGCCCTGTTCTTTAGCGAAGGAAGGGTCTATGAGGTATTTCCCAATATCCAGGGCGGGGATATGGACGCGGAAGTAAGAACGTTTGTACGCCTGCCTGAGGATGCTGATGATATGTATATGGTCACAGGAGATGAGGAAGTTATTTTCCTATATGTAAATAATGGAGAAGACACTATCAGCTGTTCCACGAAAATCATCCGTACTGTAGACGGGGAAGAAAAGGTAAAGAGCACCAAACGAATCACCGTAAAGAGCTATGAAGATAAGTTCGGTGAAGAGGAGAGCAACATTATTTCCAGGCCGGAGGAAACTCCTGCTGAGACACTGGCTCCGGCAGAGTCCGGCAAAGCGGAAGAGACTAATGCGCCGGAGGAGACAGAGGAATCATCTGCACCGGAAGAAACCACAGTCCCAAAAGAGACTACAGGAACTGGAGAAACCGAGGTTGCAGAGACTGAGACCGAGAAAACAAACGAGACAGCGTTAGAAGAATCGGAAACTGAGGCAGAAACCACAGCGGCTGAGACCGACGCAGGACTGGAAGAAAGTGAAACTGAGAAAGGAACGTATGCCGAAGATGCAGCAGCAGTCATTTCTTCCATTTCCCGCTATCAGGTGCCAAGGGTAGCGGATAAGGAAAACACATTGGCTGTGGAAGAAACGGAAGTCGAGTCCGAGGAAGCAGAGACAGAAAACGAAGGTAAAACGGAGACAGAGTCTGAAACGGAAGCAACAGAAAAGGAAACAGCCGAGACAACGGTTCCAGAAGAATCCATCGAGGAGACAACGGCAGCCGAGACAGAGGAGACTTCCGAGGAGGCAACTACAGAAACTTCAGGCAGTGAAGAGACCACAGAGGCTGAGACCGAGGAGACAACGGCAGAAACGCCAGAGGAAACCACAGTACCTGAAACCGTCGTTCCTGAGACGGATGTACCTGAAACTACCGCTTCCGAAGAAACCAAACCGGCAGTTCCTGTTCTGCCGGCCACTCCTTCCAAGCCAGAAGAAGATAAGAAACCGGCAGCTACAGACAGCGACCTGGTTGGTATGGGATGGTGCAGTACGGCGAAGGCGTATACCAGAACCTTAAATGAATTGAGAGCTCTGGAAGATGTTCCAGGCTGCAAGGTGACCTACTCGATCAACCCTGAGCACAGTGCAAGGATCATAGACGGCCCACGGGGTGTGGAAGAGGGAGAGGCACTTGTATTCGGAGTAAAGAACCAGATTGGTTACAGCGTGGAAAGTGTGGCTGTAAATGGAGAAATCATTGAAGCCGACAGCACAGAAGAGAATGAAGATGGTTCCCGGACTGTATGGTATTCCGTGCTGGAAGCTGCAGGTGAGATGGATGTTGAGGTCAATATGACAGAAAACGGAAATCATCCTGCGGTTACACTGGATTCAATTGAGGTGGATGGTGTAACGATTCAGATCAGTGCAGAGGAAGGCGTACTTCCAGAAGGTGTAACTGCAAGTGCATCCAGGGCAAATGAAGATGTAGAGGCAGCTGTTGCAGACAGAATGGCAGGAGAAGGGAAAGAAATATCCTCTGTTATGGCATTTGATATCAACCTTTGGCTGGGGGATCAGCTGCTGGATTCTGAAATCTGGGGCGGCAGCAAAAATGTAACTGTTACATTCTCAGGCCAGTCTGTTGAAGAAAAGGCAGCGTCAGCAGATACGGTACAAACGGTATATGTAGAAACGGTATATGATGACGATAGGGCTGCAAAAGAACTGGTTGCCAAAGAAGAGATTGAAGTAACCGCTGAAGATGTAACGGCTGTTATTCCGGTCAGTGAAGAAATGGATACTGCCAGTGATAATGGTATTACTACAGTTTCTTTTGAGGCAGAACACTTCTCAATTTATGCGCTGGTTGGAGGCAGTAAATGGCCATCATATAATAAAGGGAAAGATGTTACGTTTATCCCCTCAATCGAATATGCAGAAGTAGCCTATATCCATTTTAATGATGCGGATGAAGCAGCACAAAATTCATTAAAAAAGGTTGATGAAAGCTTTAAAATAGAGGACTTTTCAACTAGACGTGAATCAGGATACATTGTATTTTTTGCAAAGCCAGAGTCAGGATATCTTCTGACTGGACTGGGGGCATCTGGAAACGGTGATATCTACTCCCTGGATCTGGACAATTTTGGAAATATAGATCATTATCCAGGTTTGCAAAGTGCTATAGAAAAAGGCAAAGAAGCTGGATATATTGCTTGTTTTGGATTCTCCAGAACGGCAGGCCAGGGAACAGAGGCAGAGACATTAAAGTTTGAAGTATATGGCGTAAAACCTGGAATGGATGTACGGGTTTCCAGTGATAAAACTATAAATGTCAAACCAGGAGATGTTCTGAATATAACTGTAGACATTACTCCGAATACTCAGGTTAATGGAAAAGAACTTAACGTTGAAGATGTAAGTCTTACATCCTTAACTGTTGGAGGGAGGGAAGTAGATCCTGGAGAACTTCATAAGTATGGTTCGTTTTATCGTGCAACTGTTCCGTATAAAGTAACGGAAAAAGATTGTGAAGCAGGAAAAATTGATTTAAATGTCGATGCAGAGATTGCTTACAGCTACAGTCTGGCGATTACAGATTCTCAGGTCACTACATATGCAACCGTTAAGGATTCAGCACAGACACAGTGCGATATTGCAGACCAGGGAACAGTTTCCTATAGCTTCCGATATAAAAATGCAGACGATATTAAAGATACTGAATATCCAGAAGCAATCACGCAGGATAAAGCCCCTGAAGATTCAAACAAATACTATGAAGGTCAGGCGGTTAAGGTTAAGCCAATACCGGAAAATACAAAGATTGCAGATGAGGCAAACGGAGGTTTCTGGGAATTTGATGGATGGTACCTCAATGATTCCAAAGTGACAGAAGAGACAGTTAAAATGAATGCAGAGTCACTGATGTTCATTGGAACGTGGACTTTTAAAGAAATTATAAATGATAGAATAGAAGGCCCGTTTGTCGATATTGATAACAACAAACCGAATGAAAATCAGTATTATCAGGGTACAGCAAACGTAGAAGTTTATCTGGATGGAAATATAGCTCAGAAAGGCACCATCCATTTTGGATATGAGCAATATGACTGCATTGACATGAAAGTTACCTATAATAAAGGTAACTGCGTATTAAATGCAATTTATGCAGTCCAGGCTCATGGAAAAGATGGATGTAAGCCGATCAATAAGAACGTTATAGATAATGTTAAGTCTGGTACAACTGTGTATATTTATCTTTCTTCGGTTTATACGGTAAGTTACCAAATTAACGGAACCGCGTCTGTTTCTGCGCCTGAAGATAAAAATAACTACACGATTCCTGGAGTTGATCAACATGAAGGAGGATATTCTGAGTATAAAGAAGATCTTTCAGCTTATGAGCAGGATGTGGTCACAGTTCAGGCTTTACCAGTAGAAAAGGGTGTGACGTTTAGCAGCTGGAAGGACAGCAAAGACGAGACGCATACAGCAGGCAAGTGGGATCTGAAAGAGGCAGTTTCGACAGCAGATGAAAATCATGTCATTCGTCTGACCACAACTCCGACGGTAAACACCTATACGGTGAGATATGAAACCAATGGAGGAACTGCGGTAGAATCAAAAACAGTTGAATGGAATTCTGCAGACCTGAGCGGAAAAACGGACCGTACAGGATATGTGTTTGAGGGATGGTATACAGACTCAGAGTTAACTGACAAATACAAGGATACCCAAACATATGCAGAGATAGCAAAAGATGATACCGTTGAGGAAATCACATTATATGCCAAATGGAGTCCCGCAGATAACATCTATAAGGTAAGCTGGTTCTACCAGGATACAGAAACTGGAGAATTTGTTCAAAATGGCACCTCACAGGTACGAAAAGAAAAGACAGATCAGCCTGTTACGGTAACCGAAACGGATAAGACTCCAACGATGGATCCGGAGCATTATAGGTTGGATGAACAGCAGAGTGTTCTTGAAGGAAACGTGGCAGCAGATGGAAGTACAGAACTTAAGGTGTATTTTAACCTTGAGTACACGGTAAATTTCCGGGAAATGCAGAGCGGAACACTCTTAAAGGAGCAGAAAGTAGATTGGGGTAAAGATGCGCAGGCGCCGAAAGAGCCGACTAGACAAGGATATATTTTCGATGGCTGGAATAGAGACTTTAATCATATCACAGAAGATATTGAGGTTTGGGCAAAATGGAAAGCGGCTGAAAATGTATATCGTGTAAACTACTATTATCAAAACAGCAAAACTGGAGAATTTGTTTTCCGGTCCGAATCAGAATCCCGCAGTAAAGAGACGGGCAGTTTGGTAACGGTAACGGATGCTGATAAGACTCCGGATCTCAGTCTGGATAAACATTATGTATTGGATGAATCCCAAAAACGCGAGTGGAGCAAACAGGTTGCAGCGGATGGGAGTACTGTGCTTAAGGTCTATTTTAAATTACAGTATACAGTTCGGTTCTGGGAGTCACAAGATAATGAAAATCCGTGGGGAACGGATATTGTAGACTGGAATGGTACAGCTAAAGAACCAGAGCCTCCTACGAAACCGGGATATACATTTGACGGGTGGGATAAAAACCTGGATGGAATTAAAGAAGATACAGATGTATATGCCAAGTGGGAAGAAAATGCTGAAGTAGTGATTAGCTACAGGCCGGATCATGCAGATCACGGAATCACATCACCCGAGTCCGAAAGCGTAGGACCGGCAACTGGAATACCTGAAGGTTCTGCAGCAGCAGGTAAGGAAGGATGGGCTTTCAAATACTGGATGAATAACGGAGAGATTGTAAGCTGGGAAAAGAATCTCACAAGAGACATTATTGATATATACAGCAAGGAAAATGGACTGTATGAAACATCAGAATATGTGGCAGTATTTGGAGAGGACGAGAACGGTGACGGAATACCGGATGAGTATCAGACAACCGTAACCTACGCAGTAACCAACGGAACTTTTGAAAACGGACAGACATGGTATGAGCAGGTGGTAACACTTGTGAATGAGGAAGGCAAGTGGGATGAGAATGGACGCTATAAGCTGACGCAGGACGATATCCCGACCGGAAACCCGGTATTAGGCTATATAGAACCGGGAAGATGGGAGAAGGAGAACCCAGAGGGAGTCGAGATATACAAGGAAGGAGCACATTTTAAACTGATCTATGCTGCAAGGGCAAAATTTGAAGCAAGAGTGGAATTCTACTTTGACGGAGAGATGGATGCAGATCTGACTCAAGTCAGTCAGGAAGAATACCAGAGCGCATTCGTGATCGCTCCGGAGAAGCAGGTAGAGTATAATGGGAAGACATATGTTCTTGAGGATGTGAGGAAAAACGGAGTAGTAATCGGAACGAATCCGGCAGACAACGTGGTAAAGGTCTATTACGAACTGGATGAGAACAGTGACAATATACCAGACAAATATCAGGTAATCGTTCGCTACGAGGCAGAAAATGGTACTGTAAGTATTACAGAACCGGTTTATGTAACGCTTTATAAGCACACATCTTCAAATAATGAAGATATGGAGTATGCAGAACCTGGAACTGAGGGTGCATATGGAACTCTGAGTCAAGACCAGATTGCTGATGCAGTGCCGTCTGATGGATATGATCCATCTACGGAACAGTGGAATGCCAATGGGGAAAAGGCCGAAAAGCCAACGATAGAAACACGTATTACAGAAGATATAACATATGTAGTTACATTCGGAAAAGGTTCATATGTGTATGATGTAGTAAAAAGATACCTGGATGCAGAAGGAAAAGAGGTAGATGCAGTATTTAAGAGCGGAACTGCGTTATATGGTCAGAATATTCTGGAGGCGTCAGGAGTAACCGTGCTGCAGGAAGAACTTTATGAGGGCAGCCTTTATGAGCTAGTGAAGGCAGAAGGGTCAGACCGTCTGGTCACCAACGATGTGAAAGCCAATCATGTAGAGATCATATACCAGCAGAACGCCTATGTATATGACGTAGTAAAGAGATATCTGGATGCGGAAGGAAAAGAGGTAGATGCAGTATTTAAGAGCGGAACTGCGTTATATGGTCAGAATATTCTGGAGGCGTCAGGAGTAACCGTGCTGCAGGAAGAACTTTATGAGGGCGGCCTTTATGAGTTAGTGAAGGCAGAAGGGTCAGACCGTCTGGTCACCAACGATGTGAAAGCCAATCATGTAGAGATCATATACCAGCAGAACGCCTATGTATATGACGTAGTAAAGAGATACCTGGATGCGGAAGGAAAAGAGGTAGATGCAGTATTTAAGAGCGGAACTGCGTTATATGGTCAGAACATTCTGGAGGCGTCAGGAGTAACCGTGCTGCAGGAAGAACTTTATGAGGGCGGCCTTTATGAGTTAGTGAAGGCAGAAGGGTCAGACCGTCTGGTCACCAACGATGTGAAAGCCAACCATGTAGAGATCATATACCAGCAGAAGAATTATAACTATGAAGTAGTGAAACATTATGAAGGTTTAAATGAAACTGTGATTGAATCTACAAATGGGACGGCATTGTATGGAACAGGAATCCTGGAAGTATCAAATGTAACTGTTTTACAGCATGAGACATACAAAGATCATACATACGTTCTGGTAAAGGCAGATGGAGCCGATAAACTTGTTACCAACGATGAAGCCCAGAACCGTGTAGATATTTATTACACTTTAGATGAAATGGGCGGAACTGATCCTACGGATCCGATCAATCCTGATAAGCCAGACGGCCACCCAGACAAATATCAGACGATTTTCCGGTATGTAAGCGCGGATGAAACCATGGGAACTGTTAGTGTAACAGAGACAGAGGTTCATACATTTACAGATGAAAACGGAAATTACATTGATAAGTACCCGATCAGCCCTGACGGAGCAACTGCACAAGCCCTTGATGGATTTGCCTTTGATTATTGGGCAGATACCGAGGGGAGAGATTATACTGCAGATATGCAGAACCTGAAATCTCAGACATATTTACAGGATACCACATTTACCGCTTACTTCGCAGAAGATAAGATTGGTGAGACAGACCCTGAGAATCCGGATCCAAACCATCCGGACAACATACCGGATTACCGCCAGATTACATTCCGCTATGTATCTGAAAACCCAAGCTATGGAACTATAAATGGAAACATAGTGGAAGTTCATACGATCATGATGGTGACAGAAGGCGAAAATGGATATCAGGTAATTGAAACAACAGCTGTAAACCCATTTGCAGATGTAACGGTATCCGGTGTCGGCAGATACAGTTTTGCACGCTGGTCTGATGGAACAGTCAATTATGCAAATGCAAATGAAATCTCTGCAGCCAGCTTCGCAGAAGATACCACATTCACTGCTTACTTTAATTATAATGGCGGTGGAAATGGCGGCGGCAGTAATGGAGGCGGCGGAAACAATGGTGGTCACAGGGATCCTGGCAATTCCAGTGGTGGCCCTGGTACGATAACTAACATTGATACGCCGGAAGTACCGTTAGCGCCCGCTCCAAGTACCGGTGATGTGATTTCTATTGATGATGATCTGATTCCAATGGCGCCATTGCCAAAGACAGGGCAGAATACAATGAAATCTGCATTACTGACGGCATTATCGGGAATCATGCTTGTATTCACTTCCTTTGGAAGAAAGCGCAGAGATGAAGAAAATTAAAGGTAAAATGACAACAAAATATTATCTTTAACCAGAGCCCCCGGTCATTAAAGCCGGGGGCTCTGCGTGAGAGAATGGCTTGTATTTAAATATACCGGAATAGTTGGGGGCGGGTTATGCAATTTTATGTATCAAACCTGCAGCAAAGTCATCTGGCATACAATTATTACAGCACTTGAGGCATAGCCATATATACCAGCTTTCCGGCGGTTATATCATGCGATAAGTTGACACATTTTAAATATTTGATTTTGGCACAGAATAAAAAGTAAAAAAAATGAAAAAAGTTATTGACATTTATCCATGCTTCTGGTAAGATAATCTTCGCTGTCGGGAACGACAGGAAAGAAAAAGAAAAGACATTGAAAAATGTCAAAATAAATTTTAAAAAAGTTGTTGACAAAATAA
>NZ_BLTJ01000009.1 GCF_013282095.1 Enterocloster alcoholdehydrogenati | reverse complement strand
GTGGAAGTGCAGCAATGTACGGAGCTGACTGATACTAATCGGTCGAGGGCTTAACCAGACGGTATAGGAGCAAGAGAGAGTTGTTGTGGCTTGGCAGTTCAATATGTGGTTTTGAAGGTATGTGTGAAACAAAAAATGTGCTTGCAAAAATAGAAAAAGTATAGTATACTGTTTCAGTCAGCATAATTAGTAATCCTCGATAGCTCAGTCGGTAGAGCAAACGGCTGTTAACCGTTGGGTCGTAGGTTCGAGTCCTACTCGGGGAGTTTAGTGGAAGTCATGGCGACCACTACTGAATATGGCCCCATGGTCAAGCGGTTAAGACATCGCCCTTTCACGGCGGTAACACGAGTTCGAATCTCGTTGGGGTCATTTGAACTTATTGTTCAATTTATGCCGATGTGGCTCAATTGGCAGAGCAGCTGATTTGTAATCAGCAGGTTATCGGTTCGAGTCCGATCATCGGCTTTACTGCTTAGGCAGTAGCTATTTATAAATGTAGTTCCGGACCTTTAGCTCAGTTGGTTAGAGCAACCGGCTCATAACCGGTCGGTCCTGGGTTCAAGTCCCCGAAGGTCCACTCTTCCTAGCTAAAGCATTGAGAACTATATTTAGAATATTATATGGCCCGGTGGCTCAGCTGGTTAGAGCGCCGCCCTGTCACGGCGGAGGTCGACGGTTCGAACCCGTTCCGGGTCGTTTGTATCTGATGATACAGCACAATTTATATGCAATTTGGGGTCTTAGCTCAGCTGGGAGAGCATCTGCCTTACAAGCAGAGGGTCATAGGTTCGAGCCCTATAGGCCCCATTTGTATTATGCGGGTGTGGTGGAATAGGCAGACACAAGGGACTTAAAATCCCTCGGACTTATCATCCGTGCCGGTTCAAGTCCGGCCACCCGCATTTTTATTTACGCAAAATCATTTCCAGGATCTGTGTTTGTATGGAACTTTGGCAATTGCTGTAATCATGAGTGAGCCTTGCGAAAAGTGTTTCATCTCGTTTATGCAGTTGTTTATGTCTGCGGGCATGGCGGAATTGGCAGACGCGCCAGATTTAGGTTCTGGTGTCTAAGACGTGCAGGTTCAAGTCCTGTTGCCCGCACTTGAAAAACGTTGTATAGTCATATTTTATATGGCTGTGCAGCGTTTTTTTGATATGGTTTTCAGAAAATTTAATAAAATCCTCCGATATTTTGCAGTGTAAAAGCTTTTATGCTATAATGTTTGTACGAATTGGAATACGGAGGAGTTGCGGATGAAGGTTTTTGTTAAGAATGGAACGATCGTTTCGGCAGGAGAGCAGTATCAGGGAGATATCTGTATAGAGGACGGAGTGATTTCACAGATAGGAAAAGATCTGGACATTTTAGCAAAGGAAGGTGTTCAGGTGGTGGATGCTGCAGGAAAATATGTGCTTCCGGGAGGGGTGGACGTACATACACATATGGACCTTCAGGCGGGAGCCAGCCGGGCCGTGGATGATTTTTATGACGGAACAGTGGCGGCGGCCTGCGGGGGCACTACTTCCATTGTGGATCATATGGCTTTTGGACCTGCGGGGTGTCCTCTTCATTATCAGCTGAATGAATATCATGGGCTGGCTGACAAAAAGGCTGTGGTCGATTACGGATTTCACGGAACCTGCCAGCACGTAAATAGTGAGATCTTGGATGAATTAGGCGATATGGTAAAGGACGGCGTGCCCAGTGTCAAGGTATACCTGACCTATGATTTTAAAATTGACGATGATGGGGTGCTGCAGGTTTTAAAACGGATGAAGGCGCTGGGAGGCGTGACCGCATTTCACTGTGAGAATCATGCGGTGGTGCAGTTTTTAAGAGGAAAGCTGGTGGCTGAGGGAAAGACGGCCCCTATTTATCACGCCAAGAGCCGTCCGAATCTTGCGGAGGCTGAGGCGGTGCGCCGTGTGCTGTATCTGGCCAGACTGGCCGGGGATGCTCCGGTGTATATCGTCCATCTCTCCTGCAGGGAAAGTCTGGAGGCAGTGAAGGAAGCCAGACGTGAGGGACAGAAGAATATTTTCGTGGAAACCTGTATACAGTATCTGGTGCTGACAGAGGACAAGTATCTTCAGGAGGATGGGCTCAAATATGTGATGTCTCCGCCGCTGCGTACCAGAAAGGACTGCGAAGCGCTGTGGATGGGAATCGCAAAAGGGGACATTCAGGTTGTGGCTACGGATCATTGCCCATTTAACTACGGAAATGAAAAACAGCTGGGTAAGGATGATTTTACAAAATGCCCCAATGGTGCGCCTGGAGTGGAGGAGCGAATCAGCCTGATGTTTTCTGAAGGGGTGATGGCAGGACGGATCACCCTGGAGCAGATGGTACAGGTCGTATCGGCCAACCCGGCCAGAATCTACGGTCTTTATCCGCAAAAGGGCAGCCTGCAGCCAGGAGCCGATGGGGATCTGATCATCCTGGATCCGACAAGGGAGCGTGTACTGACCCATGACCAAATGCATAGTGCAGTTGATTATACGGCCTATGAGGGAATGAAAGTTAAAGGAGCCATTGACAGAGTGCTTCTGCGGGGAAATGTGATCGTGAAAGATAACCAGTTTTTGGGAAAGGCGGGAGACGGAAGTTTTATTTTCAGAAAACCGCTTTCCCTGTAACCTTGTGGGAAAACCGGGCGCTGCAGCCTCTAAAAGATGGGGGCCAGCGCTTTTGGCGATTTATTGGAGATTAAAGGAGCCATTGTCTGAATTTAACATTTTATCAAATTTCTCTTTCATTTCACAGGATTTTGTAGTAGTATATTATTTGGCACTATATCTAGTGGTTGTTTTGGAAAAATCGGACAGCCAGGGTGCTTATTTTATGAAAATAAGAGCGAGGGATCAGGATGAGTGTTGATGTTAAGACAAATGTAATTAAGAGAAACGGGGAAGAGGTGGACTTTAATTCCCAGAAGATCATAAATGCAGTGCACAAGGCAAATGCAGAGGTGGACAGGCTTCACCAGATGAATGATTATCAGATCATTGCCATTGCTGACAGTATTGCCAACAAGGTGCATGATTCCACCCATGCGGTGAATGTAGAAGACATTCAGGATATGGTGGAGACCGGCATTATGGCTATGAGAGGCTACGAGGTGGCTCAGAAGTATGTGCGCTACCGTTATAAGAGAGAACTCACCCGTAAATCAAATACCACCGACAACGGTATCCTGTCCCTGCTGGACAATATCAACGAGGAGGTCAACCAGGAAAATTCCAATAAGAATCCGGTGATCAACTCTACTCAGCGAGATTATATGGCCGGCGAGGTCAGCAAGGATTTATCCCGCCGTGTGCTCCTGCCAGAGGAAATCGTAAAGGCCCACGAGGAGGGCATTATCCATTTTCACGATACCGATTATTTCGCCCAGAGAGAACATAACTGTGATCTGATCAATCTGGAGGATATGCTGCAGAATGGTACAGTGATCAGTGAGACGCTGATCGAGAAGCCGCACAGCTTTTTTACAGCCTGCAATGTGACGACCCAGATTGTAGCTCAGGTTGCCAGCAATCAGTATGGCGGTCAGTCATTTACCCTGGCACATCTGGCGCCTTTTGTAGATATCAGCCGCCGGAAGATCCGCAAAAATGTCATTGAAGAGCGCAAAGAGTGCGGTGAGTCCCTGGATGAGAATATCATTTCCAGAGTAACGGAGCGCAGGCTGCGGGATGAGATCCGCAGTGGTATCCAGACCATCCAGTATCAGCTGATTACCCTGATGACCTGTAACGGCCAGGCTCCATTTGTAACCGTGTTTATGTATCTGGACGAAGTGCCGGAGGGCCAGACCAGAGATGATCTTGCCATGATCATTGAAGAAGTCCTGGTACAGCGGATGCAGGGCGTTAAGAATGAGAAGGGCGTCTGGATCACCCCCGCATTTCCGAAGCTGATCTATGTGCTGGATGAGGACAACATTTTCGAGGAATCCAAATACTGGAAGCTTACAGAGCTGGCCGCCCGGTGCACAGCAAAGCGCATGGTGCCGGATTACATTTCTGCAAAGATTATGAAGGAGTTAAAGCAGGGGGACGTATATCCCTGCATGGGCTGCCGCTCCTTCCTTACTGTTGAGGATTCCCAGAGAAATGCCGATGGAAGCCATAAGTATTACGGCAGATTTAATCAGGGGGTTGTAACTATCAACCTTGTAGATGTGGCCTGCTCCAGCGAGGGTGATATGGATAAGTTCTGGGGGATCCTGGATGAACGTCTGGAATTGTGCCACAGGGCGCTCAGATGCCGCCATGAACGGCTGCTTGGAACGATTTCGGATGTAGCGCCGATCCTGTGGCAGAATGGAGCTCTGGCCCGTCTTAAGAAGGGAGAGAAGATCGATAAGCTGCTCTTCAATGGATATTCGACTATTTCACTGGGATATGCGGGGCTGTATGAGATGTGTATGCGTATGCTTGGAAAGTCTCATACGGATCCTGAGGCAAGTCCATTTGCCTTAAAGGTGATGCAGCGGCTGAATGATAAGTGCAGAGAATGGAAGGAAGCGGAGAATATCAGTTATTCCGTATATGGAACCCCGATGGAGTCCACTACCTATAAATTTGCAAAATGCCTTCAGAAACGGTTCGGAGTGATTCCTGGGGTAACGGATAAAAACTATATTACCAACAGCTATCATGTCCATGTGTCTGAGAAAATCGATGCGTTCAGCAAGCTGAAGTTTGAGGCTGAGTTCCAGAAACTGTCTCCCGGCGGCGCAGTCAGCTATGTGGAAGTGCCCAATATGCAGAATAATATACCAGCGGTACTGTCTGTGATGAAATTTATTTATAACAATATCATGTACGCGGAACTAAATACAAAAAGCGATTACTGTGAGTGCTGCGGATACGACGGAGAAATGGTAATTACGGAGGATGAATCCGGCAAGCTGATCTGGGAGTGCCCGAACTGCAAAAACAGGGATCAGAACCGGATGTTTGTGGCACGGCGGACCTGTGGATATATCGGAACTCAGTTCTGGAACCAGGGGCGGACTCAGGAGATTCGCGACCGTGTGCTTCATCTGTAAGGCTGCGGCACAAAGCTTTTGCAGCCAATAGAACTTGAAACAGACACTCAGGAAAATTGTAGGGTGAAACGAGTGAATTACGGAAATATAAAGGAATGTGATATTGCCAACGGCCCAGGCGTCAGGGTGTCTTTGTTTGTATCCGGCTGCAGGCACCACTGCAGGGGATGCTTTAACCCGGAGACTTGGGATTTTGACTATGGAAAGCCATTTACGCAGGAAACGGAAAAAAAGATTCTGGAACTTTTAAAGCCTTCTTATATACAGGGCTTTACCCTTCTGGGAGGAGAACCCTTTGAGCCTGAGAACCAGCCGGTATTAGCCGGGCTGTTAAAGCGGATCCGACAGACGTATCCCAATAAGGACATCTGGTGCTACAGTGGGTATCTCTATGATGTGGATATGCAGCAGGGAGGACGGGCATATACAGAATATACCCAAAAGATGCTGCAACAACTGAACGTACTGGTGGACGGCGAATTTGTTGAGGCCAGGAAGGACCTGACTCTGGTGTTTCGGGGAAGCAGCAACCAGAGGCTGCTCTGCATTGAAAACGGAGCAGTCTGCGGAACTTGGAGCTGGGAGAAATGAAACCGGATTTTGTGATCCGCAGCCTCCAAATATGAAAATTCTATGAAATTACAGGGGGCTGGCCAAGGCTTTCTTGCATAATTCATATAATTGAATTATAATGGAAATCAACCTGGCATGGCCCCTGTAAGCGGCTCTGCCTGTTTTGGAAAGGAGAAGCGGCATGAAAAGACGTTTTGGAGTAATTGCAGCGGCGGCTGTACTGAGTGCGGCTCTGGCAGTTCCGTCCTACGCAGGTACATGGAAATATGTAAATGATCAGTGGAAGTATCAGCGGGGGGCCAACAAGTATGCATATAATGAGTGGGTGGAGGATAACGGGAAATATTATTATCTGAACAATGACGGCTATGTAACTACCGGCTGGCAGCAGATAGACGGCCAGTGGTATTATATGGATGCTACCGGCGCTATGCAGACCGGCTGGCTGAAGGATGACAGCGGAAAGTGGTATTATCTGTATCCAAGCGGCGTTATGGCTGTGAGTACAGTGATTGATGGACGAACCATTGGCGCAGACGGTGTATGGACACCGGGGGAGGGCGCAGTAGAGCCGGCAGACAGCCCGGATCTCAGTACCGCTCAGCTTGTACAGAATATGAGTGATATTTCCACAAAGGGGTATTCTATCCTGACTTCTGCCAGAACCGGCGGCGGGGATCGATGGGAGAATGCCATCCGCTTAAAGGGAAAGGGAAGTTATGTGCTCTGCAGCACAAAGGGAGAGTATCGGCTGCTTTACGGTTCCTTTGGCCCCTCCTCGCAGTTTGACAGCGGGCTGATGGCGCGTGTAACCGTTTACGGGGATAATGATCAGGTTCTATATACGTCAGGAGATATCCATTATAATGAAAAGGTTACTTATTTTGGCGTGGATGTTTCCGGACAGAATCAGGTGAGAGTAGAGGTTTCCCTGTCAAAGGATAATGATTATGATGATCCGGTGATTTTACTGAATGGCCTGACTCTTTATAAGTAAGGGAGCGGGCGGCCGCAGAAAAAAGAGATAAAAACTGCCGCTGGCAGGAAACGGACGTTTTAAAGCGGGCCTTTTCTGTCAGCGGCAGTTTTTTGTCTGTGTGAAAGGGCAGGCAGGACATATAAAGGTTTTGATGCCCTGCGGGATTATTTTGCGGCTTTCTTTACGGAAAGGATGGTTCCGGTAAAGGCGTCTACTGCGCTCAGCTCACCGGTATAAGTGACGGTGACTTTATCGCCGGCCTTCACATCAGAGAGGCCCTCAGGCGCAGCATCGAAAGACATGGGATATGCGTCGCCCTTTTCATCGGTGATGGTAAACATAAAATCTTTAATATCGTCAATGGTACCGGTGATGGTGGATGTTTGTGCATCTGTTTTATTTTCTGTATCCTTTGAAGCAGCGCCGGCGTCATCGGTCTTGGCGGAGGCAGCGATCGTCTCGGCAGAGGATGTCTGTGCAGATGAGGATACCTGTGCAGAGGAAGAGGCCTGCGTACCAGAGGAGGACTGTGCACCGCATCCGGTTGCAAGAACAAGGGTGGTCAATATAACTGCTGCAATATTTCTTTTCTTCATAATAAAACCTCCATATAGGGATAAGTATTTGCGGCTGTCTGAAACAGAATGGCAGCTGCGCTTTTTTATTTACAATCCTTAGACGCAGAAGAAACAAAAAAAGTTGCATGGGAATTAAAAAAATATTGTGCTTCTCGTTCGGATCCAATAAAAAAATATTCCCACACATTTGTAATTGAAAAAAATATTTCTTTATGATATAGTTATAGAAGAAATATTTCACAGAGAACAGGAGGAGGAGTTCTATGAACAAGGAGGAGTTTTTTGAGCGGATCAAAGGACAGATGATTATTTCATGTCAGGCGATTCCGGGGGAGCCGTTGTATGTGGAGGAGAAATCCGTGATGTATCTGATGGCCAGAGCGGCAAAGATGGCGGGAACGCCGGCGATCCGTACCAGCAGCATCCGGGACGTGGCAGCGATCAAGGAGGAGACGGGGCTTCCAGTGATCGGCCTGGTGAAGATTCAGTATCCTGGATTTGAAGGCTATATCACGCCTACCATGAAGGAAGTGGATGAGCTGGCGGCTGTGGGAAGCGATGTAATTGCTCTTGACTGCACTCTGCGGAAACGGGGAGACGGAAAAACGGTAAATGAATTTATGACAGAGGTGCGCCAGAAGTATCCAGATGCTATTTTGATGGCAGATATTTCCAATTACGAGGAGGGGATCAATGCCTGGAAGCTTGGAATGGATATTGTGGGAACGACCATGAGCGGCTATACGGAAGACTCGCCCAAAACAGATGGGCCGGATTATGAGCTGGTGCGCCGTCTGGCAGAGACGGTGGACGTACCGGTGATCGGGGAAGGCAAGATCCATTACCCGGATCAGGCGGTGAAGATGCTGGATGCCGGGGCGTTTGCTATTGTGGTAGGCGGCGCGATTACCAGGCCATTAGAAATTGCCAATCGGTTTATGGCGGCAGTGAAGAACCGTTAGGGGGGGAGAAACTGCCCAGGGTGGCACTGCTGTCAATGGGAGTCGGCCTGTCGGCTGTTTCCAGAACGTCTGATCAGAGGCGGCGGGAATACCGGCAGTGCCGCAGAGAGGAGAAAAAATGCGTGCAGCAGCACTGGATATCGGAGGAACGTCCATTAAATCAGGTGTATGGACGGGTGTAGAGGACAAGACGGAAGAAGTAAGGGAGACGCCTACTAATGCCGGACTTGGCGGCAGCTATGTGATGGAGCAGGCTGTAAAGATATTAGAGGGCTACAGCGGTTACGATGCAATCGGCATCAGCACGGCCGGTCAGGTGGATTCTGAGCGGGGAGTGATTCGTTATGCAAACGAAAATATCCCAGGCTACACGGGAATGGAAATCCGCCGCATACTGGAGGAACGCTTTTCTGTGCCGGTGGCCGTTGAAAACGATGTCAATGCCGCGGCTGTTGGAGAGGGGATTTTTGGGGCCGGAGCGAAGGAAAATGATTTCCTTTGCCTGACCTACGGTACGGGCGTGGGCGGTGCAATCGTGATGGATAAAAAGGTATACCATGGCTGCGCTTTTTCAGCAGGAGAGTTCGGAGGCCTTCTGGTGCATCCAGAAGAACGCAGAGAGGGTGAATTCTTTAGCGGCTGTTATGAAAAGTATGCCTCTACCACCGCCCTGGCAGCGCGTGTAAAAGCCCTGGATCCGGAACTGTCGGACGGCAGAAAAATATTTGCCGCCCTAAAACGTCCTCAGGTAAAGGCGGAGGTGGATGGCTGGATCGATGAGATCGTAAACGGCCTTCAGACCCTGATTCACATTTTTAACCCATCCTGTGTGATTTTAGGAGGCGGAGTGATGGCGCAGCCTTATGTGACCGAACAGGTGAGATGCCGGACGCTGGACCGTATTATGCCGAGTTTTCGGGATGTAAAGATTCTTCCGGCGGCTCTGGGAAACCGGGCAGGACTTTTAGGCGCAGCCTGGCTGGGAAGCAGAAAAGAGGAGAAATAAAACAGATAATTCCAATAAGTGGAAAAACTCTTTGCAAACAGCATAAATATCTTCTGCAGCCGGTGAAAAATCAGATAAAAGCCGGAAAAGGTCTGGACAACGAAAACGAAAATAGATAAAATGGAAAAAAGACGTTAGATTGAGAGGAAAAGATCATATGCAGGGAGATTTTATAACAAGTATCAAGTCCGCATATAATCAGTTTACAAAAGCAGAAAAGAAAGTGGCAGATTATATTCTGGCAAATCCCAGAGACGTACTGTTTATGTCCATCACCGACCTGGCAGAGGCCTGTGAGGTGGGAGATACCAGTGTGTTCCGGTTCTGTAAGACAATGGACTTGAAGGGCTATCAGGAGTTTAAGATGATGCTGTCTTTGAGCATCAGCAAAGGCCAGGAACAGGTGGACCAGTTTACGGGAAATAATATTTCCATGGAGGATTCCTTTGGAGAGCTGGCAAGAAAGGTATTAAATACGAATATAAATGCGCTGAATGAGACGTTTTCCATGATCCGTGAAGAGGACATTGAACGGGCCATTACTCTGATTCACGGTGCGAGAAAGGTATTTTTCTTCGGCGTGGGCGCAAGTATGCTCACTGCCATGAAGGCCATGAATAAATTTATGCGTATTGAAAACAAAGTATTTTGTATACAGGACAGCCATATGCAGGCGATGGCGGCGGCTACCATGGATGAGAGAGATGTGGCAGTGGTATTTTCCTATTCTGGAGCCACTAAGGACACCATTCATGTGGCAGAGGTTGCAAAGCGGGCGGGAGCCAGGATTATCTGCATCACCCGCTTTGTAAAATCACCGCTGAGTTCCCACGCAGACGTCACTCTGCTGTCAGGCGCGAATGAAGGTCCGCTTCAGGGCGGCTCCACTTCCGCAGAGATCAGCCAGCTGTTCCTGGTGGATCTGATCTATACAGAGTATTATCGCAGGTATTTTGAACAATGCAGCGTGAATAATGAGAAAACGTCTGGCTCCGTTCTGGAAAAGCTGTGTTGACGGAAAGAACCAAAGGGTATAAACGTATTGAGAAAGGCGATGCCCAAGCATCGCTTTTTTACAAAAAAATAAAGAAAAAATTTTTACTTTTATAGAAATGTTGAAAAAAACAATTAAAGTGATATACTGATGGTATCACAATAAAGAAACAGCCCTTTGCGGGGAAAGCCGATAGGATGGAGCAGGAAACAGGCTCTGCATCGGGCGGAGAAAGGTGGAGCAACATGAGAGATATTACAAAGTATCAGGGGATTATTCCGGCATTTTACGCTTGCTATGAGGAGGATGGAAGCGTAAGCAGAGAACGCACGAAGGCTTTGGCAGAGCATTTGCTGAAAAAGGGAGTAAAGGGCGTTTATGTGGGAGGTTCCTCCGGCGAGTGCATCTATCAGAGCAAGGAAGAGCGCAAGGCAGTGCTGGAGGCAGTGCTGGAAGTGGTCAAAGGGAAAATGACCGTCATTGCCCACGTAGCCTGCAATAATACCGAGGACAGCTGCGAACTGGCAGCTCATGCGGAGCGTTTGGGAGCAGATGCGATCGCGTCCATTCCCCCTATCTATTTTCATTTGCCCGAGCACGCCATTGCCCAGTACTGGAATGATATTTCCGCTGCGGTGCCCAATACGGATTTTGTGATCTACAATATTCCACAGCTGGCAGGCGTAGCCTTGACCATGCCTCTGTTTAAAGAGATGAAAAAGAATCCGAGGGTAGCTGCCGTTAAAAACAGTTCAATGCCCGTACAGGATATCCAGATGTTTAAAATGGAGGGCGGAAAGGATTTCGTAGTATTTAATGGGCCGGATGAACAGCTGGTATCCGGACTGGCCATGGGTGCAGACGGCGGTATCGGAGGTACTTATGGGGTAATGCCGGAACTGTATCTGAAGATCTATGAGCTGTGCCAAAAAGGCGAGTACAAGGCTGCCGGACAGATCCAGTATGCCGCGGACGCGATCATCTATGCTATGTGCGCCTGCCATGGAAATCTCTACGCTGTAATGAAAGAGATCTTAAAGATAAGAGAGGGACTTGAACTGGGCAGTGTGAGAAAGCCGATGCCGGGGCTGATTCCTGAGGATATGGATCAGGTAAGAAAATGCGCTGCAATGATCGACGCTGCAATTGCAAAGCTGTAGGATGAAATAAAAGAAAAAATTTTCAGTGCCATTCTGCAGGATTCGTTTGCAAATCAGAAATTGTGTAAAATATAAGAGGGTATTTTTGGGGAGTTTCGCATAATGCATAAAAATGCAGAAGAGAAACTCCCTGTTTTTTTGGGTTTAAAACTAAAAAACACAATGAATAAAAAGAAAAGAAATTTTTTTCGGGCAAATTGACAAAAAGAAAAAATCGTGCTATAATCATTTCAACAACAAAGAAATGTTCCTGCCAGGGGTACAGGGCGGGAGCGGGGAGAAATGAGAAGGAGGAATTTTCTTATGAAGAAAATGTTATCTTTGGGTCTGGCGGCAGCCATGACAGCATCCATGCTCACAGGCTGCGGCGGGGGAGACAAACAGACAGCCGGCACACAGGCAGATACCAAGGCAGAAGAGGCAAAGAACACAGAAGCCGCATCCAAAGGATCTGAAGGGACTTCTGCTGAAGGAGTGACAGAGATTACCTGGTGGGCGTTCCCTACATTTGCACAGGACGGGAATAATCCCGCAGGTACGTATGAGCAGGAGATCATAGATGCCTTTGAGGCAAAGAATCCTGATATCAAGGTGAAGCTTGAGACCATTGATTTCACTTCCGGGCCGGAAAAAATCACCGCAGCGATTGAGGCGGGAACGGTATGCGACGTTCTCTTTGATGCTCCCGGACGTATCATTTCCTATGCACAGAACGGAAAGCTGGTAGCTCTGGATGATATGTTTACAGATGAGTTTACGAAGGATGTTGATAATGAGGCGCTGTTAAATGCCTGCAAGTCCGGTGACAGCTACTATATGTATCCCATCAGCAGCGCGGCTTTCTGCATGGCAGTGAGCAAGAACGCCTTAGAGGAAGCGGGCGCTATGGACTGCATCAATCTGGAGGGCGACCGTACCTGGACCACAGAGCAGTTTGAGGAGATGATGAAGAAACTTTCTGAGGCAGGCTTCATGGGCGGCACCGTATACTGCTCCGGACAGGGCGGTGATCAGGGTATCCGCGCATTTGTGACCAATCTCTATGACAGCTCCGTAACGGATCCTGAGATCACTACATACACATTGAACGATGAAGGCGGCGTAAAGGCCATGACCAAGATCAAGGAGTGGGTAGATAACGGCTATATGTTAAATGGTTCCGCATACAACGGCGGCGAGGACGTTGACCAGTTTGTAGCAGGCAACACAGCATTTACTACTTTATGGTCTCCAGGCCTTGCAAGCCAGAGAGCAGAAACCTTAAATGAGAACGGAATTGAGGCCATTGCCCTTCCATTCCCGTCTGAGGACGGAAAGCCTGCTCTTGAATACCTTGTAAATGGCTTCTGTGTATTTGACAACGGCGATGAGGCAAGAGCTGAGGCATCCAAGAAGTTTATCGACTTTGTCTGCAACGACGAAGAGTGGGGGCCAAAGAATGTGGTAAAGACCAGTGTATTCCCGGTTCGCCAGTCTATGGGCGATTTATATGAAGGCGATGAGGATATGGCATTCTACGCTTCCCTCAGCAAATATTATTCTCCATACTATAATACGATTCCTGGATTTGCCGAGATGAGAACCTACTGGTTCCCAATGCTTCAGGCAGTGATCAATGGCGACGCTGAGCCGAAGGCCGCTCTGGATGATTTTGTAGCAAAGGCAAATCAGTCCATTATAAACGCTCAGTAATACAGCAAAAGCCCTTACAGATGAGAAGGGTGAAAGCAGGGATTCTCCCCATATTACGGCCTGTAGTATGGGGAGTCACTTTTAGAAGGAGAGATCTACCATGAAGTCAAGGAAAATCAACAAGATCAGAATGCGGGAAACGCTTGTTTCCTACGCGTTCCTCTTACCGGCCATGCTGTTTTTTATCATTTTTGTGCTGGTTCCCATGGGAATGGGCGTAGTCACCAGCTTTTTCCGCTACAATATGAAGGGAATGACATTTACCGGGCTGTCTAACTATACCACGATGTTTGCAGATCCTGTATGGCAGAAGTCCCTGGTGAACACCCTGCTTCTGGTAGTAGGCTCCGTTCCCATCACCGTTTTATTTGCACTTTTTGTGGCAGCCATGACCTATGAGAAGAATCCGGTGACACGGTCCTTTTTCCGCTGTGTGTTCTTCCTGCCGGTCGTAACCGGTACAGTAGCTGTTACTGTTGTGTGGAAATGGATCTACGATCCGTTAAACGGTATCCTGAACTGGCTGTTAAAATCCATGGATGTGATCGATAAAAATATCATGTGGACCGGTGATAAGAAATTTGCACTCTGGGCCATCCTGATTATCCTGATCACCACCAGCGTAGGCCAGCCCATTATCCTTTACATTGCATCTCTGGGAAATGTACCCAAGGACTATGTGGAGGCGGCACAGGTAGACGGTGCCAACGATTTTCAGGTATTCTGGAAAATTAAGTGGCCAAGTCTTTTGCCTACCACTCTGTACATTGTAGTTATCACCACCATTAACTCCTTCCAGTGCTTCTCATTGATTCAGCTGCTGACATCCGGCGGCCCCAACTACAGAACCACAACGATCATGTACTATCTGTATGAAACGGCCTTTAAGAAGTTTGAATACGGCTATGCAAATGCCATGGGGGTAATTCTGGCGCTGATCATCGGCTTTATCAGCTTTGTCCAGTTTAAGGCTCTGGGCAGCGACGTTGAATATTAAGGGGGAAGAGAAGATGAAAAATAAAGTAAAAATCCTGGACATCCTGTCCATGACATTCCTGCTTCTGCTCAGCGTGGTCTTTATCTTCCCGTTTTACTGGATCCTGACAGGCGCGTTCAAATCCCAGAAGGTAACGATCAAGCTTCCGCCGGAATGGTTCCCGCTGCATCCCACCATGGAAAACTTCGAGAAGCTGTTTCAGAATCCGGCTCTTCAGTGGCTTATCAACAGTATTTTTATCGCTGCGCTGACGCTGATCATTGTCTGCATTGCCTCCTCTATGGCGGGCTATGTGCTGGCGAAGAAACGGTTCTACGGCGATAAGCTGCTGTTTAGTATCTTCGTGTTTGCCATGGCTCTTCCAAAGCAGGTAATTCTGGTGCCTCTTATGAAACTGGTTTCCTTTATGGGGATCCATGATACCTCCTGGGCTGTGATCCTTCCTTTATGCGGCTGGCCCTTTGGTATTTTCCTGATGAAACAGTTCAGCGAAAATGTTCCTACCGAGCTTTTAGAGGCGGCAAAGATTGACGGAAGCGGAGAGATCCGCACCTTTACAAACATTGTTATGCCGATCGTAAAGCCTGGTCTGGGAGCGCTGGCTATCTTTACCTTTATCAATACCTGGAACGATTATTTCATGCAGTTGGTAATGTTAAATTCCAGAACCAATCTGACCATCTCCCTGGGTGTGGCAACGCTGCAGCAGGAGTTCTCCACGAACTATGGTGTGATCATGGCAGGTGCGGCTCTGGCGGCGGTTCCCATCGTTGCCGTTTTCCTGATGTTCCAGAATTATTTCACCCAGGGAATTACCATGGGCGCAGTAAAAGGATAAGGGGAAACAAGTTGACAAACAGCATCATTTGAGTAAAATATGGTATAGGTTGGAGCGATGGTCGTTTGGCCATCGCTCCTGTATATTTACCCGCAGACCGGGCGAAGGAAGGAAAACGGATATGAGTTTGATCGTACAGAAATTCGGCGGAACCTCCGTGGCAGACACAGAGAGGCTTCGCAATGTTGCAAGGATCATTACGGACGCATATAAGGCAGGGAATCAGGTGGTGGCAGTGCTGTCGGCCCAGGGCGATACCACGGATGACCTGATTGAGAAGGCGAGGGAGATCAATCCTGAGGCTTCCAGCCGTGAGATGGATATGCTTTTATCTACCGGTGAGCAGATCTCAGTCTCTCTCTGCGCCATGGCCATTGAGGCTATGGGGTATCCGGTGATCTCTCTTACGGGCTGGCAGTCCGGCGTGATTACCAATACCGTTTCAGGAAATGCAAGGATCAAAAAGGTGGATACGGAGCGCATCGAGGCAGAGCTGAACCAGAAGAAGATCGTTATTGTCACAGGGTTTCAGGGTGTGGACAGAAATCACGATATAACGACCCTGGGAAGAGGAGGTTCCGATACCTCAGCGGTAGCGCTGGCCGCAGTGCTGGGAGCTGATCTGTGTCAGATCTATACGGATGTGGAGGGTGTTTACACCGCGGACCCGAGAAAAGTGACAGGGGCAAGAAAGCTGGATGAGGTAACTTACAACGAGATGCTGGAACTGGCTACGTTAGGCGCACAGGTGCTCCACAACCGCTCCGTAGAGCTGGCGAGAAAATATAATGTAAAAATGGAGGTTCTGTCAAGTTTTACAGGCCATCCGGGAACAAAAGTGAAGGGAGTTGCAAAACGTATGGAACGTTCATATATCAGCAGTGTGGCAAAGGATAAGGATATTGCAAGGATCGCCCTCATCGGCGTACCGAATGAGATCGGCACCTCATTTAAAGTGTTTTCCCTCTTAGCCAGAAATCAGGTGAATGTGGATATCATCCTTCAGGGCATCGGCCATGAGGAAGGAAAGGATATCTGCTTTACAGTAGCGGAAAAGGATCTTAAGAAGGCTTCGGAGCTTCTGATCGAGCAGAAAGAGGAACTGCGCTACAGCCGTCTGGAGACAAACTGCGACGTGGCTAAGGTTTCTGTGGTGGGAGCAGGCATGATCAACAATCCCGGTGTGGCGGCAACGCTGTTTGAGGCGCTCTACGATGCAGGCATCAATATCAACATGATTTCCACCAGTGAGATCAAGATATCTGTGCTGGTAGATAAGAAGGATGCAGATCAGGCGGTTCAGGCCATCCATGACCGTTTCTTTGGAATGTAACCAGCCGCTGCCGCAAGGAAAGAAAACTCCGTATATGTTTTCTACCTGGCCTGAACTGTTACATTAAATAATTGTAAGATTCTGTTAATGATTGTTCATTGAACGGGAAATGTAAAAATATACAGATAAACACGCATAAAGTGGGCGCTGCCGCACATACCTCATAAAAAACAATCGGCTGTTTGGGAGCAGGTATGGGGACAGCGTCTGTATTTTTCTTAAAATTTGTTAATAATTTATCGAAAACAGGCAATTTCCTGATCTGGGGGGCTTGCCATTTGACAAAAATCTTATTATAATCATATATGGCAATATTTTTGTCTTTATGCGGGATTGCACTGGGATTGAAAGCAATTCCGTCTAATATTGTAGACTTAAGAATGATGGAGGACTGGAAAATGAGTAATTCAGCACAAACTTCAGCAAGCAGCCGTATTGCAGCTCTGCTTGATGAGAACAGTTTTGTTGAAGTCGGCGCGTATATCACCGCTAGAAACACGGACTTTAACATGACTGAGCAGGAAACACCGGCTGACGGTGTGGTTACCGGATACGGTACCATCGGCGGGTGCCTGGTTTATGTATACAGCCAGGATGCATCCGTACTGGGCGGCTCTATGGGCGAGATGCACGCAAAGAAGATCTGCAGCATCTATTCCATGGCTATGAAAATGGGAGCGCCTGTGATCGGACTGGTGGACTGTGCCGGACTGCGTTTACAGGAGGCTACGGATGCGCTGGATGGTTTTGGTAAGCTGTACTTAAGCCAGGCCATGGCATCTGGTGTGATCCCGCAGATTATGGCAGTTTTCGGCACCTGCGGCGGCGGTATGGCAGTAGCAGCAGGTATGGCAGATTTCACCTTTATGGAGGAGAAGTCCGCCCAGTTCTTTGTAAATGCTCCAAACGCGTTAGAGGGCAATTACAAGGCAAAATGCGACACAGCGGCAGCTGCGTTCCAGAGCAAAGAGACCGGAGCGGTTGATTTTACGGGAGACGAGGCTTCGATCTTGGCCCAGATCCGCACACTGGTATCTATTCTGCCCGCAAACAACGAGGAGGATTTTTCCGAGGCCGACTGTCAGGATGATCTGAACCGTATGTGCACTGGCATTGAGGGAGTGGCAGGAGACCCTGTGCAGGCATTATCCATGATCTCTGACAATCATTTTGTAATGGAAATAAAGAAGGCTTATGAACCCTCTATGGTGACAGCCCTTATCCGTATAAACGGCGTGACCGTAGGCTGCGTGGCAAACCGTACAGAGCTCTATGAGGATGGAAATAAGACAGAGGACTTTGAGTCTGTTCTGTCTGGCAAGGGCTGCGGCAAGGCAGCGGAGTTCATCAATTTCTGCGATGCTTTCAGTATTCCGGTACTGACGATTGCAAATGTAAACGGCTATAAGGCAAGTCTGTGCAGTGAGAAATCGATTGCAAAGGCAGCAGCCCGTCTGACTTACGCATACGCAAACGCCACAGTTCCCAAGGTGACCGTAGTGACAGGAAAAGCACTGGGAAGCGCCGGCCTTACCATGGGCAGCAAGAGCCTGGGATCTGATCTGGTATACGCCTGGCCCAATGCCGTGATCGGCACCATGGAGCCGGATGAGGCGGTTAAGATTATGTATGCAAAGGAGATCGAGGCCAGCGATGACGCGGTGGCTCTCATCAATGAGAAGGCGGCAGAGTACGCAAAGGCTCAGTCCGGCGCGATGGCTGCTGCAAGAAGAGGCTATGTAGACGATATTATCAAGGCAGAAGAGACACGCCAGAGACTGGCAGCTGCCTTTGAGATGCTTTATACAAAAAGTGAGGACCGTCCGTCAAAGAAGCATGGCACGGTTTAAAGAGGGGTGACATGTATATGAGACGATTATTAAAACGGATGGCAGCGGCAGCCCTTGTATCTGCCTGCCTGGTAAGCCTGTCTGCCTGCTCTCAGAAGGAAACAGACACAGAGGCATTATCCATCAGTACAGACGGTACGCCGGTGGAGGATTCCATGGCGGATGCCCTCATTCTTTCTGCGGCCCAGACGCTGGGAGCTTCTGATGAGCAGCTGATTGTACAGGCACAGCTGGCAGAGGCCCAGGGCGATACCGCCAGTGCGGGGCTTTATGAGGAGCAGTTAGAAGTCCGGGAGGAGATGGGCAGCTTAAAGCACATTGATATCGAGGACGGCTCGGTGGTTCTTCTGGAGGACGGAAGCTACACGGTGATCCTTCCTGTAGAGTTTACACAGGGAACCAAAAAGTATGTGATGAACCTCAATATGGCTACGGGACAGCTGGAGGCCCAGTTTACGGATATGTCCACAGGTACAGAGGAGGATAACTCCATAAGCTCTCTGTTAAAAACAGCCAGTGTGTATACCGGAGTCGGTATGGGAACCGTGTTCTGTGTTCTGATTTTCATCAGCCTTCTGATTGCCTGCTTTAAGATTATCCACACATGGGAAAAGGGAAAGAAGGAGAATGCGGCAGCGCCTGCGCCTACACCTGCAGCAGCCTCGGTTCCGGTTCAGGCAGGAACTCCGGCAGTGACCGGACCTGAACTGGCAGACGATGCGGAACTGGCAGCGGTTATGGCCGCAGCCATCGCAGCATATGAAGGGACATCGCCCAACGGACTGGTGGTACGCTCGATCCGCCGTGTGAGCAGTTCCAGAAGAAGATAAGGATTCATTTTAAATCAAGGAGGAAATCGATCATGAAAACATATACCATTACAGTAAATGGAAAAGCATATGCAGTAACCGTTGAAGAAGGCGCAGCAGCCCCCGTGGCAGCAGTTCCTGCAGCAGCCCCGGCACCTGTGGCAGCACCCGCAGCGGCACCTGCGCCTGCAGCAGCACCCGCACCTGAGGCAGCGCCTGCGCCAGCACCTGCAGCAGCCCCGGCAGGCGCAGCAGGCTCCGTTAAGGTGACCGCTCCTATGCCAGGCAAAATCGTAGGTGTGAAGGCAGCTGTAGGTCAGGCTGTAAAGAAGGGAGAAACGGTACTGGTGCTTGAAGCCATGAAGATGGAGAACGATATCGTGGCTCCTCAGGACGGAACGGTTGCAAGCATCAATGTATCTACGGGAGATGCGGTTGAGTCCGGCGCTGTTCTGGCTACTCTGAACTGATCGGAAGGATGAACCCCCAATGCTGGGGGTTCCATTATGGAGGTAGCGTTATGGATTTTGGCAATTTGGCAACAAACCTTCTGGGTCAGATGGCGTTTTTTCATCTGACCCCTGGAAATTATATGATGATTGGCGTGGCACTGGTATTTTTGTATCTGGCGATTCGAAGGGGGTTCGAACCGCTGCTGCTGATTCCAATTGCATTTGGTATGCTGCTTGTAAACATCTATCCGGAGATCATGTATTCACCGGAAGAATCTTCTAATGGCGTAGGCGGTCTGCTGTGGTACTTTTTCACTCTGGATGAGTGGAGTATCCTGCCTTCTCTGATTTTCTTAGGCGTAGGTGCTATGACTGACTTCGGCCCTCTGATCGCTAACCCCATCAGTTTTCTTATGGGCGCTGCTGCTCAGCTGGGTATTTATACAGCCTATTTCTTAGCCATTTTCCTGGGATTCTCAGGAAAGGAGGCTGCAGCAATTTCCATTATTGGCGGAGCAGACGGTCCGACCTCCCTGTTCCTGTGCAGCAAGCTGGGACAGACACAGATCATGGGCCCCATTGCCGTTGCGGCGTATTCCTATATGGCTCTGGTACCGATCATCCAGCCGCCGTTTATGAAACTTTTGACAACGGATAAGGAGCGCAGGATCAAGATGGAGCAGCTTCGCTCCGTATCCAAGCTGGAGAAGATCCTGTTCCCTATCATTGTAACCATCGTAGTCTGCCTGATCCTGCCTTCTACCGCGCCTCTGGTAGGTATGCTGATGCTGGGCAACCTGTTCCGTGAGAGCGGCGTTGTAAAGCAGCTGGCGGAGACTGCGTCCAATGCGCTGATGTACATTGTAGTTATCCTGCTGGGTACATCCGTAGGTGCTACTACAAGCGCTGAGGCTTTCTTAAATGTAACAACGCTCAAAATCGTTTTTCTTGGTCTGATCGCGTTTATCTTTGGTACCATAGGCGGCGTTCTCTTAGGAAAACTCCTGTGTAAGCTGACAGGAGGAAAGATCAATCCCCTGATCGGCTCCGCAGGCGTATCCGCTGTACCTATGGCAGCCCGCGTATCCCAGAAGGTCGGTTCTGAGTACGATCCCACCAATTTCCTGCTGATGCACGCAATGGGGCCAAATGTGGCAGGCGTGATTGGTACGGCCGTTGCAGCCGGTACCTTTATGGCAGTATTTGGAGTATAAAAGGGAATATTTATCAAGGAGGAATATTAACTATGGCAGAGATAGAGAAGAAGCCGGTAAAGATCGTGGAGACCGTCCTGCGTGACGCCCATCAGTCTTTGCTTGCTACCAGAATGTCAACGGAGCAGATGCTCCCCATCATTGAGAAGATGGATCAGGTTGGCTACCATGCAGTAGAGTGCTGGGGAGGCGCTACCTTTGACGCCTGCCTGCGTTTCTTAAAAGAAGATCCATGGGAGCGCTTAAGAAAATTAAGAGATGGCTTTAAGAATACAAAGCTGCAGATGCTGTTCCGTGGACAGAATATTCTGGGATATAATCACTATGCAGATGATGTAGTAGAGTATTTCGTACAGAAGTCGATTGCAAATGGTATTGATATCATCCGTATTTTCGACTGCTTAAACGATATCCGCAACCTGGACACAGCCGTTAAGGCAACCAAGAAGGAAAACGGCCACGCTCAGATCGCCCTGTGCTACACTCTGGGTGATGCTTATACGCTGGATTACTGGAGAGACATCGCAAGAAAGATCGAGGATATGGGCGCAGATTCCCTGTGCATTAAGGATATGGCCGGCCTTCTGACTCCATATAAGGCAGCTGAGCTGGTACAGGCCTTAAAAGAAGGAACCAAGCTGCCTATCGACCTGCATACCCACTACACATCCGGCGTTGCTTCTATGACTTATTTAAAAGCAGTAGAGGCAGGATGTGAGATCATCGACTGCGCAATGTCGCCTCTGGCGCTTGGCACCAGCCAGCCGGCAACCGAGGTTATGGTTGAGACTTTCAGAGGCACACCATATGACACCGGCTATGATCAGAACCTGCTGGCAGAGATTGCAAACCACTTCCAGCCGATCCGCGAGGAAGCATTAAAGAGCGGCCTTTTAAATCCAAAGGTTCTGGGGGTAAATATCAAGACTCTCCAGTATCAGGTACCCGGCGGTATGCTTTCCAACCTGGTAAATCAGTTGAAGGAAGCAGGACAGGAGGACAAGTACCAGCAGGTATTGGAGGAAATTCCAAGAGTAAGAAAGGATTTCGGCGAGCCGCCTTTGGTAACGCCTTCTTCTCAGATCGTTGGTACGCAGGCCGTTCTCAACGTAATTATGGGCGAACGCTACAAGATGGTTCCCAAGGAGTCCAAGAAGATCATGCTGGGAGAATTTGGCCAGACTGTAAAGCCGTTTGATCCGGAAGTCCAGAAGAAGATCATTGGCGACGAGACACCGATCACCTGCCGTCCGGCAGATCTGATCAAGCCTCAGCTCCCGCAGTTCGAGAAGGAATGCGCACAGTGGAAACAGCAGGATGAGGATGTATTAAGCTATGCTCTGTTCCCGGCTGTAGCCAAGGAATTCTTCCAGTACAGAGAGGCACAGCAGCGCAAGGTTGATGTGACTGTGGCTGATAAGGAAAATAAGGCTTACCCGGTGTAAGAAACGGGATGAGAGAGTGAGAATAGAAAACAGCCTTCCGCGTTAGGGTGCGGGAGGCTGTTTTTTTGTATAATATTGGTAATAATTCAGGACGGGGATGCTTCTATGTGAAAACAAGTGCGAAATCATGCTTATAAGCGAGCTGAATACCTGTTTTCCCGCGTCCTGAGCAGTTACATAAATTGTATTATTTTTGCCACTTCATGGCCGCCGACACATCCAGCATACCGCCGGATACGGTTTTCTCTTTCAATGGCGCAAGTTTATGAACAGTGGAAAGCAGGGCGGTTTTTATATCGGTAAGGTTTAAATCGGGGCGGCCGGAGTAGAGAAGGGCGGCGGCTCCGGTAACCATGGGGGCAGCCATGGAGGTACCGCTCATGTAGGCGTATGCATTGCCGGGAATGGCGCTTAAGATATAGGTGCCGGGAGCGGCCAGATCTACGCTTGCACAGCCGTAGTTAGAGCTTTCATCCAGACGGCCGTTGAACATCAGGTTCCCTACCGTGATCACATTATCAAATGGCAGGCTGGCCGGATAGACCGGGTATTTGTCGATATCGTAGCCGATTTCGTACTGATTGCCGTTGCCGGCAGCTACCACAAAGAGCATATTTGAATCGCGGATGGCAGATTCAAATTCAGGGGTAGACTGGCTGGAGCCAAAGCTTAAATTGCAGATCTGCGCACCGTTTGCCTGGGCGTAGCGGACAGCCTCTATGACGCTTTCGGGTGTTCCCTTGCCGTCTTCGCCTCCAAGAGCTTTTAAAACCATGATTTTTACGTAACCACTGTCTGCGATTCCGGCAATTCCGCCGTTGGCCTTTGAGGCAGCAATGGTACCTGCGCCATGGGTGCCGTGGCTGTCCTCGTCCCCAACATAAATCTGATTATTATTGGAAATAAAATTCCAGCCGTTCACATCATCAATATAGCCGTTGCCGTCATTGTCAATGCCATCACCGGGAATCTCGTCCTCATTAACCCAGATGGCGTCTTTCAGATCCGGGTGAGAGGTGTCAATTCCGGTATCTATGACAGCAACGGTAACGGGGCGCTTGTTTTCTGCCTGCTGATAGAGCTGCCAGGCTTCTTCAATGTTGATATCGATCCCAGCTACGGCGTTTGTCCTGATAGCGTCATAGTTGCTGGGGCCAAGAGGGGGCAGGGCAATGCCGTCGATGCCGTTTTCACCGTAGTGTACATTGATATGATCGAGAGTACGGATATTCAGTTTCCGCTCCGTTCGCTGAAGGTTTCCTGTGTTGCGCAGGGCCCACTGATATTCGGAATATTCGTCTCCCTGTGATACGATCTCCACGCCGGGACCGCTGAAAAAGAGAGAAAAATCGGTATCCGTTCTGTCCGTCTCCAAAAGGGGAGAGGCAGGGGCAGAAGATGCTATGAAAATAGAAAGCGCCATGGATATGGCGGCTGCCGAAATATGCTTCATGGTTTTAAAACTCCTTTCCTGAGGCTGCATTATACCACACCTTGAGGAAAAATTCCATTCTCCGGGTAAAATGATATTTCTGAGTAAGAGTATATCATGAGGCCTGTGAGAAAAAAGTGAACTTTTTCTGACGCTTTTCTCTGAAATGTCATATTTTTGTAAGGTTTTGAGAAAGCTTGGTCTGCAAAGGAGAAATGAAAAGAGGAAAACCGGGGAACCGCTTGACAAAAGACGTATTGTCACGGTATAAAAGGAGTACGTTTGTGCTTGATAGCGCTTGCGTGGCTGAATCGTTACATTATTTTCAGGAGGTTTTTATGGGATTTACATTGGATGTGAGCATATCGGCAGTGACTGTATTTTTACAGGGACTTTTGAGCTTCTTCTCGCCATGCGTACTGCCGCTGCTGCCTCTTTATATCGGCTATCTGTCCGGCGGGACAGCGGTGAAGGGGGAGGACGGAAGGATTTATTACAAGCAGAGCAAGGTGATGATTCATACAGCGTGCTTTGTGGTGGGAGTAAGCTTTGCATTTTTTCTGCTGGGTCTTGGCGTATCGGCAGTGGGAAGCTTTTTCCACAGCAATCAGACTATGTTTGCCAGGGCCGGAGGGATTTTGGTGATGCTGTTTGGCCTGTATCAGCTGGGGATATTTGGAACATCTGCGGTGCTTGGAAGAGAACATCGGCTGCCTTTCCGGCTGGATCGTCTGGCCATGTCGCCCTTTACGGCGCTGATTATGGGATTTACCTTCAGCTTTGCATGGACGCCCTGTGTAGGGCCTGCTTTAACCAGTGTCCTTCTGATGGCAGCCTCGGCGGCTACCAAGGCTCAGGGCTTTGGGCTGATCGGGGTGTACACGCTGGGCTTTGTGCTTCCGTTTTTGTTTGTAGGACTGTTTACTACAAGACTTCTGGAACTGTTTAAAAAGTACCGGGGCGCAGTACAGTATACGGTAAAGCTTGGCGGCGTGCTTATGGTGCTGATGGGTGTTCTGATGTTTACAGGCAAGATGAATGATGTGACCGGCTATCTTTCAAGGATCTCCGGAACGATGGAAAATACGGTAAATGCAGAGAAAACGGCGGGGCACAAGGGGACAGAAACTGCCGGAACAAATACGGACATGGAAACCGATGCTGCCTCAGAGACAGAGCCGGACAGTAATCCTGAAACAGGTGCAGGCACAGAGACTGACAGCACAGACACAGATACAAAAGCTGCGGATGCCGAATCTCGTCCTGTGCTTCCGGCGGTAGATTTTGAACTAAAAGATCAGTATGGCAATACGCATAGGCTGGAGGATTATAAAGGAAAGACCATTTTTCTGAACTTTTGGGCTACCTGGTGTCCGCCATGTAAGGCGGAGATGCCGGATATCCAGAAACTGTATGAAAATTCTCCTACGGAAGGAGATGACGCAGTAATCGTCCTGGGAGTAGCCGCGCCGAATATGGGGCAGGAAGGCTCAGAGGAGGAAATCACCGCATTTTTGGAAGAAAATGGTTATACATATCCAGTGCTTATGGATACAGAGACAAAACTGTTTACTTCCTATGGAATCATGTCCTTTCCGACCACGTTTATGATCGACAGAGAGGGAAATGTTTTTGGCTATGTATCAGGTATGCTGTCAGCTGATATGATGGACAGCATCATCCATCAGACGCTGGAGGGAAAAATGGACAGAAGATAGGAACAGAAAGACTCTGGTGAATCCGGCATAACAGAAAATAATAAGACCGGCACAAACTTCCCGTTTTAAGACAGAAGTTTGTGCCGGTTTTGCTGCCGGAGTTTTTCTGTGTCTACACTCTGCTCTGCCGGAAGATTACATACTTATACCGTTCCAGCAAGGCCAGAAGTCCATTTCCAAGGACACCGATAGCCAGTACCTCGCCGATGCCAACAGTCAGCATCATGAACGGAACCAGATCCGTTGAGCCATAGGCGTACCGCAGTACCCATGGAATGATCAGGGTATTTGCCAGAATGGGAGGCAGGCACACCAGATATTTATGCTGCCGCAGCCAGTAGGAACCTACTGCACCGATGAGGGTGGCGAGGCTGCCGCAGATCACATCCATGATCACTGCTGTACCTAAGAGATTGGAGATCAGGCATCCAAGAAACAGCCCCGGAATAGCGGCCGGTGTAAAAAATGGAAGGATGCACAGCGCCTCTGAGATGCGAAACTGCACCGGGCCGAAGCTGATGGGGGCGAACATCATAGTCAGCGCCACATACAGCGCGGCGATTAAAGCGCCCTGTACCAGAAATCCTGTTTCCTTTGAATTCATATTGTGTTTTCTCCTTTAGTTTTGTTTTAGGTGTGGAAGGTCTCGAACACACCGGTCGTTTTTGATAAAAAGCCTTGTATATCAAGATTTTTTATGACCTTATGAACACTGGAACGGTCTTAATATTCCCGTTCAGCAGACATTAGTATAGCATTGACGCCGCATTTATGCAATCCCTAAAAATTCCCCTCCAGTTTCTGGATTTCCCTGAAAACCAGTTTCGGGAAAACGGTTAATATGATCTGAAACAGTGTCTGTGCTGCATTTTTCCAACTACGGACTGTGTATTCTTTCAATCACCAGGATTTAAGAGAAATTTGGTAATATATGGTAAATAAAGGGCCGGAGCATACCGCCGTAAAATTTCATATAGCATTTCACCTGTTTTTTGATATAATTATAAGGAAAGTATCATATCATACATACCATCTGTCTGTGTATTGCTTACGGATGGTACTGTTTAACAGGGAAAGGAAGCAATATATGTATCAGATAGATTTTAATAAACCAGAGCATATTCATTTTATCGGGATCGGAGGCATCAGTATGAGCGGCCTGGCTGAGATCCTTTTGGAAGAGGGATTTACCGTGTCCGGTTCTGACGCCCATGAGACAGAGCTGACAAAGCGCCTGGAGGAGAAGGGGGCAAGGATCTGTTACGGACAGCGGGCCGCTAACATCGAGGCGGAGCCGGGAATCAGTGTGGCAGTATACACAGCGGCGATCCACGATGATAATCCGGAGCTTTTGGCCGTCCGGGCAAAGTCCATACCCGAGCTTACACGGGCGCAGCTTCTTGGGGAGATGATGCGCAACTATAAACAGTCCGTGGCGGTTTCCGGCACCCATGGAAAAACTACCACTACCTCCATGATTACAGACATCCTTCTGGCAGGCCAGGCAGATCCTACGATCTCCGTAGGAGGCATCCTCCGGGATATCGGAGGAAACATCCGGGTAGGCGGGCCGGAGCTTTTTGTTACAGAGGCCTGCGAGTATACCAACAGCTTTTTATCCTTTAGCCCCACGGTAGAGGTTATTTTGAATATCGAGGAGGATCATCTGGATTTCTTTAAGGATATTGAGGATATCCGCCGTTCGTTCCGTCTCTTCGCAGAGAAGCTTCCAGCAGGAGGGCTTCTGGTGGTGAACCGCGATATTGACCGGATGGAGGAGCTTACAAATGGCTTAAAATGCCGGGTAGTCACTTTTGGAAAGGAGGCCTCCAGCGATTATACGGCTCAGAATATCACATATGATGCCTTTGCCAGACCTTCTTACGATCTGGTGGTGCAGGGGGAGATCGTAAACCGTATTACTCTGGGCGTTGCCGGCGAGCATAATGTATACAATTCTCTGGCGGCGATTGCCGTTTCCATGGAGCTGGGAATGGGATTTGATGCTGTTATGGCGGGGCTTAAAACGTTTACAGGGACAGACCGGAGATTTGAGAAAAAGGGTGAGATCGGCGGTGTCACCATCATTGACGATTACGCCCACCATCCCCAGGAGATCCGGGCTACTCTGGCTGCGGCCAAAAATTATCCTCATAAGCGTCTCTGGTGCGTATTCCAGCCTCACACCTATACCCGGACCAAAGCATTTCTGGACGAATTTGCCGATGCCCTTTCCGGAGCGGATGAGGTGATACTGGCAGATATCTATGCCGCCAGAGAGACGAATACGTTAGGGGTGAGCTCGGCTGATATTGCCAGCCGTCTGGAAAATATGGGGGTCAGTGTTCATTACATTCCGTCTTTTGACGAGATCGAAACATTTATTTTGGAACATTGTATAAACGGTGACCTGTTGATAACTATGGGGGCCGGAGATATTGTAAAAGTGGGAGAAAAGCTCCTGGGACTGTAGTTATCCACAATATCCACATAGTTTTCAACACTATATGCGCAAAAAAATTGTGGATGATCCACGGGAGGAGTCAGAGTGCTGCAGGAACTCAGAACATGAGGTTTTATGCGGAAAAATGGCGATGTCGGGGAAAAGAGGCGGGATGGAAAAATAACTTTTCCACAATATCAACAATATCCACAGAATGGATGGTGGAAACAGAGACCTATTTTCTTTTCCAAACGGATATGATATACTGGCCACAATACGCCCCGAATGCTCTGAAATGGCCCGTACAGGCCAAAAAACGGGGAATGACAGCAGTAAGGAGTGGAAAACATGGGGATGACCTGGAAGGACCGCTGGAGCGTTCCGGCTACAGCTGTGGCAGATGAATTTATTGACCGGTATATGGCCGGGGCCAATGGGGAATATGTAAAGGTATATCTGTATATCCTTCGCCACCAGGGAGAGGAGATTACCATCGAAGCCATTGCGGATGCGCTGGATCATACGGAATCCGATGTGCGCAGGGCTGTGAGTTACTGGGAAAAACTGGGAATCCTTTCGGGCGATTCTCCTAAAGAGACCGGCGCGGCAGAGGGAAGGCAGCCAGAACGGGCGGGTCTTCAGGAACAGAAAGCGTGTCCCCCCAGGCCTGCTGCCTCAGAAAATGCCATAGAATCAGCTGCGGCTGTGGCGCCGTCTCCATCCCTGACGGGAGAGCGGAGGGAAGAGACGGCCGGAGAGGGGGAGGTTCCTGTATACTCCGCCGCCCAGGTAAACCGGCTCTGCGGGGATGAGGATTTTTCCCAGCTGCTGTATATTGCACAGAAATATATGAATAAGGTATTTACCCCCAGAGACTGTCAGGTGTTTGCTTATCTGTATGAGGGACTGGGCATGAGCAGTGAGCTTTTGGAATACCTTGTGGAATACTGTGCTCAAAACGGCCATACCTCCATGCGGTATCTGGAGACGGTGGCTATCAGCTGGCACGGCAGAGGGATTAAGACCTCGGACGAGGCCAGGGAGCTTGGCGCCGCCTATACAAAGGACTCCTTTGCGGTGATGCGCGCCTTTGGCATAAACAGCCGCAAGGCAGCTTTGCCGGAGCAGGCGCTGATCGACAAGTGGTTTAAGGATTACGGCTTTACCAGAGAGATCGTACTGGAAGCCTGCAGCCGCACCATTACTGCTATCCACAGTCCCAGCTTTCAGTACGCGGATCGGATCCTGACAGAATGGAAGAAGGCCGGGGTAAAAAGCTTTGAGGATATTAAGGCCATGGATACCAGACGTCAGGCGCTGATACAGGAGAACGGAGGCGACAAGGAAACGCGTCTGAAACGCTACAACAGTGCGGCAAAGGAAGGTGGAGGCAGGAAGGGCACGCCCAATCAGTTCCATAATTTTAAACAGAGGGACACAGATTATGATGCCCTGGTCTTAAAACAGGTAAAGGAATGGGTAGGCGGTGAAAGAACCCGTACATAAGCGCAGACGGCACATACGGACCGTAGATGGGAAATACGTCTGCTGACCGGAAGGAGATAAAAACATGGCATTGAGCAATTCACAGTACGACGCCATTATGAGGGAATACGGCAGACAGCAGATGGAAAACCAGCACCGGCTGGAAGCAAGAAAAAATGAGATTTACCAGGAGATTCCGGCCATCAGGGAGCTGGAAGCGGAGATTGCCGGCCGTTCTGTGGCCGGAGCAAAAAGGCTTCTGGGAGGGGATATCGGAGTTTTAAGCCAGCTCAAGGAAGAACTGGCGGACCTGCGGGAGCAGAAGGCGCTTCTGATCCGTGCCAAGGGATACCCGGACGATTATCTGGAGCTTCACTACCGCTGTCCTGACTGTAAGGATACGGGCTGGAGGGACGGACGCAAGTGCCACTGCTTTTTAAAAGCTCAGATGAAGCTTCTCTACGCCCAGTCTAATCTGGATCAGGTGTTGGATCAGGAAAATTTTGGAAATCTGTCATATGCCTATTATGATGATCAGGAGATCCTGCCGGAAATCGGACTGACTAATGCAGACTATATGCGCCGGGTGGTTCGAGGCTGTATGGATTTTGCGGCGGATTTTGACCGGAAGAAGGAGAACCTGCTCTTTACCGGCAGCACCGGCGTGGGAAAGACATTTCTCACCAATTGCATCGCCAGGGCGCTGATGGATTCGGGCCATTCGGTCATCTATCTTTCAGCCGGAGATTTGTTTGAGGTGTTTTCCAGAAATAAGTTTGACTACGATACTCCGGAGGATATGCGGGATACCTACCGTTATATTTTAGACTGTGATCTTCTGATTATTGATGATCTGGGAACGGAGTTAAACAACAGCTTTACTTCCTCTCAGCTTTTTTACTGCATCAATGAGCGGATGAATATGAGCCGTTCCACCATCATTTCCACAAACCTGTCTATTGCCAGGCTGCGCGACTCTTATACGGATCGGGTAACATCACGGATCATGCGCTACAGGATCATTCCTTTGTATGGAAGAGATATTCGGCTTTTAAAAAGAGAATGAGACGGCCGCGGCGGTTTTTCAGAGGATGTGCCGGCTGGCTTGACGAAAGGCGCATAATAATGGTATAAAAATATATAATGAGCGGAAACGCAAACAGGAGGATGAAGAGATCATGTTATACGAAGAGAAAGTCATTGAGACCATTCCGGTCGGCCCTCTTGGGCTGATCCCCTTAAAGAGCTGCACCGACCTTGGAAATAAAGTGGACAGGTATCTGGTGGACTGGAGACGGGAGCGGGAGAGTGAGCACAAGTCTACCATTGCCTTTACAGGCTATCAGAGAGATTCTTATATTATCAATGCCGCCACACCAAGATTTGGTTCCGGCGAGGGAAAAGGCATTGTGGAAGAGTCTGTCCGCGGGGACGATCTTTATATTATGGTGGATGTGTGCAATTACAGTCTGACCTACTCTCTGTTTGGTATGACCAACCATATGTCTCCCGACGATCATTTTCAGGATTTAAAGCGTATTATCGCTGCAGCGGCAGGAAAGGCCCGCAGGATCAATGTGATCATGCCGTTTCTCTATGAGAGCCGTCAGCATAAGCGTTCCCGCCGGGAGTCCCTGGACTGCGCCCTGGGCTTAAAGGAACTGGTAAATATGGGTGTGGAGAATATCATCACTTTTGATGCCCATGACCCCAGAGTGCAGAACGCCATCCACTTAAAGGGCTTTGAGACGGTTCAGCCGATTTATCAGTTTTTAAAGCACCTGCTGAAAAATGAACCTGATTTAAAAATCGACAGCGATCATATGATGGTTATAAGCCCGGACGAGGGTGGTACCGGCCGCGCGATCTACTTTGCAAATATGCTGGGACTGGATATGGGTATGTTCTATAAGCGCCGTGATTACACCAGGATCGAAAATGGAAGAAACCCAATCGTGGCCCACGAGTTCCTCGGCTCCAGCGTAGAGGGCAAGGATGTGCTGATTATTGACGATATGATTTCATCCGGTGAGAGTATGCAGGATGTGGCAAAGGAGTTAAAGAGAAGAAAGGCGAGAAAGGTATTTATCTGCTCTACCTTCGGTCTTTTTACCAATGGCCTTGCAAAATTTGACGAATATTATGAGAACGGATTTATTGACCGGATCCTGACAACCAATCTGGTATACCAGACTCCGGATCTGCTGCAGCGTCCTTACTACATCAATGTGGATATGAGCAAGTATATTGCCCTTATCATCGATAATCTGAACCATGACGCTTCCTTAAGCGAGCTTCTGACGCCTACCAGCCGTATTAACCGTCTTTTGGCGCAGTACAGAAGCTGATGGGTTTAATATAAGCGTATGCAAAGGGCTGTTTCCGGCAGGAAGCGGCCTTTTGTCGGTTTTGGACAGCTCAGGTATTTTCAGAAAATCGGAGAACAGGAGTGGAAGAAAATGGAGGAAAGACCGGAAAAGGGTTCCGCGGCTGGGGCAGATGAGGCATGGTTTAGAAACCGGGTGTCCTGGCTCAGTTTCTTCTTCAGCCTTCTGGTGGTGTGGGTTCACTCCCCGAATGTGGATCTGTTTGCCAAAGGTACAGAAGGAATGGAGGCAGCGCAGCGCCTGGAGCACATGGGAGCGGATCAGCTGGGACAGATCGCCGTACCGGGATTTTTTATGATCTCGGCGTATTTATTTTATAGAAATTTCCATATAAAAAGTCTGGCGGGAAAATGGAACTCCCGGATTAAGAGCATCCTGATCCCCTATGTGGTCTGGAATTTCCTTTATTACATGGCCTATGTGATCGTCACCCGTATCCAGGCGGCAGAGCGGATCATCGGAAGGGAGCCGGTGCCTTTTAACGGAGAGGAGCTCCTGGCAGCAGTGGTGCGCTACCGTTATAATCCAGTGTTCTGGTATCTTTTCCAGCTGATCCTTCTGATCGCTCTTGCGCCGGTTTTATATGCAGTGCTTCGCAGGACTCTTATTGGGACGCTGTTTCTGGCTCTTTTGCTTTTGGGGCTGTGGAAGGGCTGGAGTCTGCCATATCTGAATCTGGACGCGCTTTTTTACTATTCTGCGGCCGCTTTTTTGGCCATTGGCCGTGAACGGTGGGGAAATGTTCTGGAAAGGCGGCCGTCAGGATGGAATGCGCAGGAAGGGTCTGTGGAGGGGGTGTTTTTTGCGCCGGTCCTGCTGGCGGTTTACGGTGCATTTTTGTGGTTCAGCGGACGTCCGGGTGCAGTGTTTTATCAGCTGCCGTTCCATACAGTTCTGATCCGTTTCTGGGGCGTCTGTATCGCCGTGTGGGCAATTCGCTTCATTCCGTTTCCAGCGGCTGATGATCTGGTAAAGAACAGCTTTTTTATGTACGCCATTCATTTTCCGTGGGTGCGTCTGTTTAACAAGCTGGGGGCCCTTCTCCTGCCTGAGGGGGCCGGCAGCGCCCTGGCTATGTTTGTGGCGATGCCGGTTCTTGTGCTGGCGGTCACCTGGGGGCTGGGGAATTTTATGAAACGCTTTATGCCGGGGATCTATGGTTTGCTGTCCGGTGGAAGAGGAAGATAAGTTCCACGGCGGTTCTTGCTAAATGTCTGGATCTGTGCTATTCTGAAACTGTTCCCGCAGGTATTCGTCCTGCAAGTTTGTCAGATCCGGGGAAAGCCCGGTCTTTGGATGGAAACATCTGTGACAGGGCATTCGTCCCGGAGTTACCGTATTGATAGGCTGTTACCGGCAGATATACCGCTTCATGATCCATATTCTCCCAGGGATCTTCTATGAATCTGTCTGCCGGCGTTTATGTAAGAGGCTTCCCAGGCTTTGCCGAGATTTTGAAAAATACAGTTGACATTTGGGCGGATCTATACTATGATTATATTTAATAGAACGTTTGTTCGGAGAAAAAATCGCCTCCGGTATATACCGGTATCAGGCGGACAGACAGATTCCATTAGGAGGAGAATATGGGCAAAGAAGAAAAGATGACCGTCAACAGAGATATGAACAAGGAAGAGAAGATGAAGGCCCTGGATGCGGCGCTGACTCAGATTGAGAAGGCGTATGGCAAGGGATCTGTGATGAAGCTGGGGGAATCCGGCGTGAATATGAATATAGAGACTGTTCCCACTGGCTCCATCAGTCTCGATATCGCCCTGGGACTGGGCGGCGTGCCAAAGGGAAGGATCATTGAGGTATACGGCCCCGAGTCATCCGGTAAGACGACAGTAGCTCTTCATATGGTATCAGAGGTTCAGAAAAGAGGCGGCATCGCAGGCTTTATTGATGCGGAACACGCACTGGATCCTGTGTACGCCCGCAGCATCGGCGTTGATATCGACAATCTTTATATTTCCCAGCCGGATAACGGAGAACAGGCGCTGGAGATCACAGAGACGATGGTGCGTTCCGGCGCCGTGGATATTGTAATCGTGGACTCAGTTGCTGCTCTGGTTCCCAAGGCTGAGATCGACGGTGAGATGGGCGACTCCCACGTAGGCCTTCAGGCCCGCCTTATGTCTCAGGCCCTGCGTAAGCTGACTGCGATCATCAGTAAGTCAAACTGCGTGGTGATCTTTATCAATCAGCTCCGTGAGAAGGTTGGCGTTATGTTTGGAAGCCCGGAGGTGACTACCGGAGGCCGCGCGTTAAAGTTTTACGCTTCAGTCCGCATGGATGTGCGCCGAATTGAGACGTTGAAGCAGGGGGGAGACGTAGTAGGCAACAGAGTCCGTGTAAAGGTAGTAAAGAACAAGATCGCTCCGCCTTTTAAGGAGGCTGAGTTTGACATTATGTTCGGTAAGGGCATTTCCAAGACAGGGGATATTCTGGATCTGGCGGTAAAGGAAAATATCGTGGAGAAAAGCGGCGCATGGTTTGCGTACGGCAGTTCCAAGATCGGTCAGGGGCGTGAGAATGCGAAGCAGTATCTGGCAGAGCATCCGGCTATCTGTGCAGAGATTGAGGCCCTGGTACGTGTAAAATACCAGCTTCCGGGAGCGGAGGCAGCTGAAGCGGAGGCCAAGAAGGCGGCTGAGGCCGAGGCAAAGACCAAAGGCACCGCTCCGATCGCAGGAGAGGAAAAAGAAGGACCGGTTGCAGAACCTGTCGAGGATAATGAGGTATGATGGTCACAGAAGTGACCTCTGTTGACAAAAGAAAGTGCAAAGTCCTTCTGGAAGAGGAGGGCTTTGCCTTTGTTTTATACAGGGGAGAACAGGAGAAGTTTCATATTGAGGATGGGAAGGAACTGCCGAAGGCCGTTTACCGTCAGATTGTAGAAGAAGTGCTGATGCCCAGAGCCAGGGAACGCGCGCTCTATCTTCTCCAGGCTCAGGGAAGAACGAAGGCCCAGATGGAGAGAAAGCTTACAAAAGACGGATATCCTCCAGAGGTGATCCGGCGGGTGATGGATTTTCTGGGAGAGTACCGCTTTGTAGATGATGCGGCCTATACGGAGAATTTTATCCATGCCAACAAAGCCAGAAAAAGCCGCCGTCAGATGGTCTATGAGCTGCAGCAAAAAGGGGTAGACCGGGAAGAGATTGCCCGTATTCTGGAGGAAAATCCCCAGGATGATCTGGCTGCTGCCGCTAATCTTCTGAGAAAGCGTCTGCGTTCCAGCTCCCTGAAAGATCCCAGGGAGCGCCAGCGTACTGCCGCCTATCTGGGCCGGCGCGGTTTTTCCTATGATGTGATCCGCAAGGCAATGGAGATGGCTCAGGAAAATGATTGGGAGGAGTAAATATGGTCTGTTAAACAGGCTTCCTGTGGTTTTGTTTAAATAACTGTCTATAAGATTTATGACAGGATAGGCGGTCTGAAAGAAAAGGCTGATACGAATTGTAGAAACTAACCGGGAATCCACTTGACACCTTTATGAAAAAAGTATAAAATTAGTATGTTGTATTTCGTACAATGAAAACTAAATAAGGAGGTGCTCCTGTGTTACAGATAATAGTCCCTTTGATTATCGGTGCGGTGATCGCGGCTATTGTTACTTGGATGATCGCTCATCCTGCCGGCCGTTCCTATGAGCGCAAGCAGTACGAATTAAAGGTGGGAAGCGCGGAAGAAAAATCCCGTGAAATCATTGATGAAGCCTTAAAGACCGCAGAGACAAAGAAGCGAGAAGCTCTCCTGGAAGCCAAGGAAGAATCTTTAAAGACAAAAAATGAGTTGGAAAAGGAAACCAAGGAAAGAAGAGCAGAACTTCAACGTTACGAAAAACGCGTATTAAGCAAAGAGGAAAACGTTGAGAAAAAAGCAGACGCCCTGGAAAAGAAGGAGGCAGATCTGGTCAGAAGGGAGAATATACTCAGCAAGAGAAGCGCTGAAGTAGAAGCCCAGTATGAGCAGGGAATACAGGAACTGGAGCGGATATCCGGTCTAACCTCCGAACAGGCAAAAGAATATCTTTTAAAATCTGTTGAAGAAGACGTAAAACATGACACAGCTAAGCTGATCAAGGAACTTGAAAACAAGGCAAGAGAAGAAGCTGACAAGAAGGCCAGAGATCTGGTAGTGACGGCCATTCAGCGCTGCGCGGCAGACCATGTGGCTGAGACTACAGTTTCTGTGGTACAGCTTCCCAATGATGAGATGAAAGGCCGCATTATCGGCCGTGAGGGTCGCAATATCCGTACCCTTGAAACACTGACAGGTGTGGAACTGATCATCGATGATACTCCTGAGGCGGTTGTTTTATCCGGGTTTGATCCCATCCGCAGGGAAGTAGCAAGGATCGCATTGGAGCGTTTGATCGTGGACGGACGTATTCATCCGGCCAGGATCGAGGAAATGGTAGAAAAAGCACGGAGAGAAGTGGAAAACAATATGAGGGAAGAGGGCGAGGCCGCCTGTCTTGAAGTTGGTATCCACGGTATTCATCCGGAACTGGTTAAGTTACTTGGAAGGATGAAGTTCAGGACAAGCTACGGACAGAATGCTTTAAAACATTCCATCGAAGTAGCGCAGTTATCGGGGCTTTTAGCATCGGAACTTGGGGTGGATGTACGTTTGGCAAAACGTGCTGGTTTGTTACATGACATTGGTAAATCCGTTGACCATGATATGGAGGGCACTCATGTACAGCTGGGGGCAGACCTGTGCAGAAAGTACAAGGAATCTGCAACTGTGCTCAATGCAGTAGAGTCCCATCATGGCGATGTTGAGCCTACCAGCCTTATTTCCTGCATCGTTCAGGCGGCAGATACCATATCTGCGGCAAGACCGGGCGCAAGACGTGAGACGCTGGAGACATATACAAACAGATTGAAGCAGTTGGAAGATATCACAGACTCCTTTAAGGGAGTAGACAAATCTTTTGCTATTCAGGCAGGCCGTGAGGTTCGCATTATGGTGGTTCCTGAGCAGATCAGCGATGACGATATGGTATTGCTGGCAAGGGAAATATCCAAGAGAATAGAAAGCGAGCTTGAGTATCCGGGACAGATCAAAGTAAATGTGATCCGTGAGTCCAGGGTGACCGATTACGCGAAATAGAAAAAAGCTTCGTCAGAGTACAGCTGGCGGAGCTTTTTTTGTGGAATGGCTCTGGTTTAAGGCATATCCGGCGTCCGGTCCGGCCCTGTAAAAGCCGGCACAGCGGAAGAAAGCGGGGAATCGTAAGGAAAAATTCATTGACACTTATGATGAAAATTTATATCCTTAGGATATAAAAGACATTTAAAATGAGAAGGAGACTGCTTATGGCGCATTTTGGAAAAAAGCTGGCGCTTTGCCTGGCGGCAGGGCTTTTGGCGGCCAGTATGGTTATGCCTGCATATGCGGCAAGCCGCAAAAAGATCACATCCATTTCACTGTCCATTAAGGCGGATATTCAGCCGGATACAGATTACGGTGAAGAATCCATTGAAATTGAGAGCAGCAGCAATCGCTACAATGTAGACGGCTACGAGGTGATGAATGAGGGCTTTGGCTGGACGGAGGATACGGTGCCAGAGATCCGAATCACCCTGACGGCCAATGACGATTATTATTTTACTATGCTTGGAAAGGATAAGATCGCGTTAAAGGGCGGAGCCGAGTTTAAGAAAGCAACCCGGCAGGATTCCGGGGCTACGCTGCTTTTGGATGTAACCCTTCCATCCATGCAGAACTCATTAAAAGACATGGAAGGCGTGACCCTTTCACAGGAGGGGATCGCTTCCTGGCCGGCAGTCAGCACAGCAGGAAGTTATGAGGTGCGCGTGTACCGGGGAGATAAGATTGTGGGAGCGGCTCTCACCACCGATACGAACAGCGTCAACTGCAGAGAGCGTATGGTAAAGCCCAACGAGTCCTATATGGTGAAGGTTCGGGCGGTCAATAAGTTCGACACCACCATCAAGGGCGAGTGGGCTTCCTCCAATACCATTTACATAAATGGAGATCAGGCTGCGGCGTTTAGGGACAATCTGGATGCGGCTGGTGTGGAGGGCGGATCCGGGGCAGCCGGTGAATGGAAACAGACTGCAGATGGAAGATGGTGGTTCGACCAGGGAAATGGCAGCTATCCGGCAGACGGATGGATGGAAATAGGAAATAAATGGTATTTCTTTGACGCGGAAGGATATATGAAAACAGGGTGGATCCACTGGAATGAAAAGGATTATTACTGCTCAGAAAACGGCGATATGCTGACCAGCTGCATGACGCCGGATAATTATCTGGTAGGAGAAGACGGAGCCAGGATCGCTCAGTAAGGAGCAGAATATCCATGGAAGCTTCTGAAGTCTTATAACTTCCATGGGCGGGGAGATATCGGGGATGAACGGATCAGGTGCAGCAGGAGGATACTCCGGCCGCGCCTTTTTCCTTGAAAAGGAATTTTCATGCATACAAAATATCATGTGAGGTAAGAGAAAATGGAACAGTGGAAAAAATGGGAGCAGGCGCTGACTGAGGCAGTCGATACAGATTATTCCTATGGGCTGGCAAAACGGATGGAGGAGCCCAGAACCAATCCGGTGCTTGGATACCGGACGGCCGGCTCACAGGCAGAGTTTGAAACCGGAGAGTTATTATACAGGGAAATGAAGCAGCTGGGTCTTAAAGAGGTTCATAAGGATAAAATCAGGGTAGACAGCTGGGATTTTCATCATGCAGTGCTGCGCTTTAGGGATCATCAGGGAAAGGAACATGAATTTCAGCTGGGGGCCTATCAGACAGATTTTCATACAGAGGGATTTAAGGAGTTCTCCATGGTGTATCTGGGCCGCGGTACGGCGTGCCAGTATGAGAATGTGGATGTAAAGGGAAAGCTGGTGCTCATTGATATCAACCAGAGAGAGGAATGGTGGATCAATTTTCCAGTGTATCAGGCGCATTTAAAGGGAGCGGCGGCTTTGATCGCGGTTCAGGATAATGGCTACGGAGAAATTCATGAGACGGCGCTGAACGCGCAGGATATTGCAGGCCCCATGGAGGCGGCGGCTTTTTCCATTTCCCAGGCAGATGCGGCGGTCCTGAAGGCAGATATGGCAAGGAGGGCGGGAGAAAACCAGGGGGAATACGGCGAAACCAGGGTATTGTTTGATGCCTCGTCTACCGTGCTTAAGGATCAGGAATCCTATAACATTGTGGGAACCATTCCTGGACGGGAGAAGGACTCACTGATTCTGCTGTCGGCTCACTATGATTCCTATTTCAGCGGCTTTCAGGATGATAATGCCGCCGTAGCCATGATGCTCGGCATAGCCAGGGCTATTCTAAAGACAGGGTATCAACCCAATAAGACGCTGGTGTTCTGTGCACTGGCGGCTGAGGAATGGGGGGTAGTGGATTCAAAATACGACTGGTCGGCCGGAGCTTATGAGCAGGTTTTTACGGCGCGGCCGGAGTGGCAGGGAAAAGTATTTGCGGATCTGAACTTTGAACTTCCAGCTCATGCTCACGGGAAAAGGGATGGAGTGCGGTGTACCTATGAGTATGCGTCATTTATGGAAGACTTTGTAAAACGGATCAGGAATATTCCTGCCGCCTATCCGGAGGGAATAGAGGTGCTGTATCCCATCCAGACCTGGTCCGACGATTTTTCCATGGCCATTGCAGGAATCCCTTCTATGGTAAATGAGTTCAGCGCAGGAGAGTTTATGGAGACCCATTACCATTCACAGTTTGACAATGAAGAATTTTATCAGGAAGAGGTATTCCGCTTTCACCACGAATTTTATGGGAAACTTGTGCTTGCCATTGACCGGTCGGCGGCTGTGCCTCTGGATTTTGGCCGGCTCTTTGGGGCTGTGGCTGACAGCGTAGACCGAAAGATGTGCAGAAAAACCGGAGCACAGGAAGAGGGGCTGCTCCAGGGACTGGAAAAAGCAGGGGAACTGGCAAAAACGCTTTATAAAGCGGTACAAACGATCAACCAGAGATATGAGGAGCTTCTGGAGCAGAGAAATGGAACCTGCGCCGGTATGTCAGGCTGTGTCAGTGCAGATGAAGAAGGTCTGTCTGCAGCAGGCGGGGGATGCCGGGAACTGGAGGCTGCCTGCCGGGAACTGAACCGCCGTCTGCTTGGTTTATTCCGCAAGGAGCAGGATTATTTTGTGCGGCTTAACTGGCATGATGAGGTGCTTTTTCCGCAGGAGGCAGTAGGAAGCAATCTGCAGGCTATTTACAAGGCGCTGGAGTGTCTGCGCCAGGGAGATGCGGAAGGCGGATTAAATGCCGTCTATGAGATTGACAACAACCGCTACGCCTTCCTTTTCGATAAGGAGGTATTCAGCTATTTTACCGAGTATGTCTTAAATCAGCCCGCCGACCGTTTAAAGTGGGGAGCAGGCCGTATTGTTCACCATGAGAATCTTTTTGAACTGGTGGCCAGCCTGAAGGAAAAACACCAAAAGGCCGGCGGTCAGACTGCAGATCTGGAAAGAGAGCGCAGAGCGCTTCTTAAGGTTGCAGAGAACCAGGAACAGTGCTATCGGGAGGACATTCAGTATATGGAGAACTCCGTGGGAAAACTGACGGCTCTGATGGAGGACTGTTTAAAGACCATACCGGATATAAAATGGTAAAAGGCAGCCAAACAGATCAAGTTATCAAACAGAGGTGTAAAATACTTAGTTATGGAAAGCAGCAAATTATACAGAGTAAAAAAAGAGGATCTTCCCAGGCTGGAGAATCTTTTGGTGGAATGTTTTTCCAGCGACCCCTTATACTGCAGCCTGATTCCTGATCAGGAAACGCGAAAACGGCTGCTGCCGGAACTGTTTCAATGCGATCTTACAGAGTTTTTTGAAACCTGCGAGATATACGCGGAAAGCCCCAGCATGAACGCTCTTTTAGTGGTATCCGACGAGTCGGAGCCCTATAATCCCCTGATCTTTTATCTCACGGAGGCCTGGGCCAGCCTGCGCACGGACGAGTATCTGATCAAAGAGGATCCCAGCTTAAAGACGCTGTGGAATTTCGTGAAGGGAAGGGATTACTTAAATTCCCGCTGGACAGACCAGCTCCATCAGGAGGAACGTCTTCATGTGATCTATCTGGCTGTCCGTCCTTCCATGCAGCATCATGGGCTGGCGGCCCTTCTGATGGAAGAGGTCATTGCGTATGCCCAGAGCCATCACCTGATGGTTTCCTTAGAGACCCATAATCCCCACAATGTCCCCATGTATGAGCATTTCGGCTTTAAACTCTTTGGCATTGTGCAGAAAAATTTTGACTTAAAACAGTATTGCATGATCCGGGAATACAGATAACATCATAACTTTTACTTATACTGTCAATTCCAAAAATGTATATTTTATAAGAGGAAAGTTCAGACAGAACAGTTGAAATACACACTTTTATGAGATATGATAAAAAGAAACTATAATTGCAAGGACAGGTATAACTTAAAAGAATAGAATGTAAGGGAGATCGCTGCTATGGATTATAATATAACATTGATCCCCGGCGATGGGATCGGACCGGAGATCGTAAGAGAAGCGAGAAAAGTCATGGATCGGGTGGGGCAGATATACGGCCATACCTTTCATTATAAAGAAATCCTGATGGGCGGGTGTTCCATTGACGCTTATGGAGTTCCTCTGACCCAGGAGGCATTAGAGACAGCCAGGGAGAGCGACGCCGTTCTTTTGGGAGCTGTAGGAGGAAATGTAGGAAATTCCCGCTGGTATGATGCAGCGCCGGATAAGCGGCCGGAGGCAGGGCTTCTTGCTATCCGCAGGGGACTGGGCCTGTTTGCCAATATCCGTCCCGCCTTTCTTTACGATCAGCTGGCGGACGCCTGTCCCTTGAAACAGGAAATCATAGGAAACGGCTTTGATATGGTGATCGTGAGAGAACTTACAGGCGGACTGTACTTCGGGGCCCGCCGCACAGAAACAATAGACGGAGTTATGACAGCTGTTGACACTCTGACATACAATGAAAACGAGATTCGCCGTATTGCCGTCAAAGCCTTTGATATTGCTATGAAACGCCGCAAAAAGGTAACAAGTGTGGACAAGGCCAATGTGCTGGATTCATCCAGGCTTTGGAGAAAGGTAGTGGAAGAGGTGGCAGAGGACTATCCCAAGGTGGAGCTGAGTCATATGCTGGTGGACAACTGCGCCATGCAGCTGGTGATGAATCCAGGACAGTTTGATGTGATCCTGACGGAAAATATGTTTGGCGATATTCTGTCCGATGAAGCCAGCATGATCACCGGCTCCATCGGTATGCTGTCCTCTGCCAGCCTGAACGAAAGCCGTTTCGGCCTTTACGAGCCGAGCCATGGTTCGGCCCCTGATATTGCGGGCCAGGACATTGCCAATCCGATTGCCACCATCCTTTCAGCGGCTATGCTGCTCAGATTTTCCTTTGATCTGGATCAGGAGGCCGACGCGGTGGAGGAGGCGGTACGTCAGGTGTTAAAAGACGGATACCGGACGGGAGATATTATGTCCGAAGGCTGTATCCGGATCGGAACTGCGCAAATGGGCGACCGGATCGCAGAACGCATCCGTTCGGGCAGATAAGACGCTGTACATAAAAAGACCGGGATTACCCCATAAAAGGAGATCAGACATATGAGAAGTGATGCAGTAAAGACAGGTATGCAGCAGGCGCCTCACCGCTCCCTGTTCAATGCCCTTGGAATGACGGAAGAAGAGATGAAAAAGCCCATGGTTGGCATCGTAAGCTCCTATAATGAGATTGTGCCGGGCCATATGAATCTGGATAAGATCGTGGAAGCTGTAAAGCTGGGAGTGGCCATGGCCGGAGGGACGCCGGTGGTATTTCCCGCGATTGCAGTCTGTGACGGTATTGCCATGGGACATATCGGCATGAAATACTCCCTGGTGACAAGAGATTTAATTGCTGATTCTACTGAGTGTATGGCAATGGCTCACCAGTTTGATGCTCTTGTAATGGTGCCTAACTGCGATAAAAATGTTCCGGGCCTTTTAATGGCAGCTGCAAGGATCAATGTCCCCACTGTATTTGTCAGCGGCGGCCCCATGCTGGCAGGCCGTGTCAAGGGACACAAGACCAGTCTTTCCAGTATGTTTGAGGCAGTGGGCGCATACACGGCAGGAACCATTACCGAGGAGGACGTAAAGGAATATGAGAGAAAGACCTGTCCCACCTGCGGCTCCTGCTCCGGTATGTATACAGCCAACAGCATGAACTGCCTGACAGAGGTTCTGGGAATGGGCCTGCAGGGAAACGGCACGATTCCGGCTGTGTACTCTGAGCGCATTAAGCTGGCAAAGCACGCGGGTATGCAGGTAATGGAACTGTACCGCAGGAATATCCGCCCCAGAGACATTATGACAAAAGAGGCGTTTATGAATGCCATGACTATGGATATGGCCCTTGGCTGCTCCACAAACAGTATGCTCCACCTTCCGGCTGTCGCTCATGAGGCGGGAGTGGACTTAAATGTGGATACTGCAAATGAAATCAGCGCAAAAACCCCTAATCTGTGCCACCTGGCTCCCGCAGGCCCTACCTATATGGAGGACTTAAATGAGGCCGGAGGCATCTATGCGGTCATGAACGAGATCAGCAAAAAAGGTCTTCTGCATCTGGACTGCATGACCGTTACAGGAAAGACTGTAGGGGAAAATATTAAAAACTGCAGCAATTTAAACCCCGAGGTGATCCGCCCGGTGGAAAACCCATACAGCCAGACCGGAGGCATTGCCATTTTAAAGGGAAATCTGGCCCCGGATTCTGCTGTGGTAAAGCGCTCGGCCGTTGCGCCTGAGATGTTAAAGCACGAAGGCCCTGCCAGGGTTTTTGACTGCGAGGAGGATGCCATTGCTGCGATTAAGGGTGGAAAGATCACAGCCGGAGATGTGGTTGTGATCCGCTATGAGGGGCCCAAGGGCGGACCTGGCATGAGAGAAATGCTCAATCCCACCTCTGCCATCGCCGGTATGGGGCTTGGTTCTACAGTAGCCCTGATTACGGACGGGCGGTTTTCCGGTGCTTCCAGAGGCGCCTCCATCGGCCATGCATCCCCGGAGGCGGCCGTAGGCGGACCCATTGCCCTGGTGGAAGAGGGGGATCGTATTTCCATTGATATTGACAATCATTCTCTGAATGTTCTCGTATCAGACGAGGAGCTGGCGGCAAGAAGGGAAAAATGGCAGCCAAGAGAGCCGAAAGTTACCGCGGGATATCTGGCGAGATACGCTTCGCTGGTTACCTCTGCCGACAAGGGCGCTATTTTACAGGTTAAACCATAAGAATGGCGCTGCAACAAAAATCCGCGTAAAAAGGAGCATCAGGACTATGAGTAAATTGACGGGGGCAGAAATCGTTATTGAGTGTTTGAAGGAGCAGGGAGTGGATACCGTGTTCGGCTATCCAGGCGGCGCTATCCTGAATATATATGACGCACTGTATCAGCATCAGCATGAGATTACCCATATTCTCACCTCCCATGAGCAGGGAGCTGCCCATGCGGCGGACGGATACGCCAGGGCTACGGGAAAGGTGGGCGTATGCCTGGCTACCTCCGGCCCCGGAGCAACCAATCTGGTAACAGGCATTGCCACGGCCTATATGGATTCGGTTCCTGTGGTAGCAATCACCTGTAATGTAGGCAACAGCCTCCTTGGAAAGGACAGTTTTCAGGAGATCGATATCACCGGCGTTACCATGCCCATTACCAAATACAATTTCATTGTTAAAGACGTAAATAAGCTGGCCCAGGTCATCCGACGGGCTTTCACCATCGCCCAGACCGGCCGTCCCGGCCCTGTTTTAGTAGATATTACAAAGGATGTGACAGGGGCTCTCTGCGAGTATGAAAAGGAGGTTCCTGCCCAGATCGTCCGCCAGAGTGATACGATTTCAGAGGAGGATATGGAGCGTGCCATCGAGATGATCCGTAAGGCTCAGAAACCCTTTATCTTCGTTGGAGGCGGAGCGGTGATCTCCGACGCTTCTGAGGAACTGCGGGCGTTTGCAAAGAAGATTCAGGCACCTGTAGCAGACAGTCTGATGGGAAAAGGGGCTTATGACGGCACGGACGAGTTCTATACCGGCATGGTGGGGATGCACGGCACAAAGACCTCTAATTTCGGAATTACGGAGGCGGATCTGCTGATCGTGGTAGGCGCGCGTTTCAGCGATCGAGTAACGGGAAACGCGTCTAAATTTGCCAAAAATGCAAGGATCCTGCAGATCGATATTGACCGGGCAGAGATCAATAAAAATATTCCCGTAGACGCCAGCATCATCGGAGATGCCAAGGTGATCCTGCGCAGGCTCAACGCAAGGCTGGATCCCATCAACCATGACGAGTGGATCGCCCATATTGAGCGCATGAAGGATATGTATCCTCTCCGCTATGACAAATCGGTGCTGACAGGCCCGTTTATTGTCCAGACCATTGATGAGCTTACAAAGGGAGATGCCATTATCGTTACAGAGGTAGGCCAGCATCAGATGTGGGCCGCCCAGTATTACGAGTATCGTCATCCCAGAACTCTTCTGACCTCCGGCGGCCTGGGAACCATGGGCTATGGGCTGGGAGCGGCCATTGGCGCAAAGATGGGCTGCAGGGACAAGACGGTGATCAATATCGCCGGCGACGGCTGTTTCCGCATGAACATGAACGAGATTGCCACTGCTACCCGCTACAACATTCCTGTGATCCAGGTGGTAGTTAACAACCATGTGCTGGGGATGGTGCGCCAGTGGCAGACGCTGTTTTACGGAAAGCGTTATTCCCAGACCGTGTTAAACGACGCAGTGGACTTTGTAAAAATCGCTGAGGCTATGGGGGCCAGGGCTTATAAGGTGACCAAAAAGGAGGAGCTGGAGCCTGTTTTAAGAGAAGCCATGGAACTGAATATCCCTGTTGTGATCGACTGCCAGATCAGCTGTGATGACAAAGTATTTCCTATGGTATCTCCCGGATCTCCCATTGCAGATGCATTTGATGATACAGATCTGAAAATTGGATAACGTATGTGTAAGAGGCGGTTGGGAAGTCATGGAAATGATCTTTCCGGCCGCTGTCTGCTAAAATGAAAGTCTGAGATGTTCTGATATTTGTACTTGAAAATTCTCTAAAAACCATGTATAGTATTCTTCAACACATTATCGCAATAAAATGATAAAGCAAATATAGGCAGACTGCTTCTGCATAGTAAGGTGCTGTCTGCATATATATATAAAGCTGCATTTAAAACAGGTGCGCGGGGCAAAGCCTCAAAGAGCGCCCAGAATAAGGAGGAAACAGGATGAGCAGAGTTTATAATTTTTCAGCAGGTCCGGCGGTGCTGCCGGAGGCTGTACTGAAGGAAGCTGCAGCAGAGATGCTGGATTACAGAGGCACCGGAATGTCAGTGATGGAGATGAGCCACCGCTCAAAGGCTTATGATGACATTATCAAAGCTGCGGAATCAGACCTGCGTGATCTTCTACATATTCCTGACAATTACCGGGTGCTTTTCCTGCAGGGCGGCGCGTCCCAGCAGTTTGCGATGGTGCCTATGAATCTGATGAAGAACCGGGCTGCGGATTATATTATTACAGGCCAGTGGGCAAAGAAGGCATATCAGGAAGCAGGGATGTATGGCCAGGCAAATGCCATTGCCTCCAGCGAAGATCGGACATTTTCCTATATCCCGGACTGCTCCGACCTTCCCGTATCGGAGAACGCGGACTATGTTTATATCTGTGAAAATAATACCATTTATGGAACGAAGTTCTGGACGCTGCCTGATACGAAGGGAAAGGATCTGGTAGCGGATCAGTCCTCCTGTTTCTTATCCGAACCGGTGGATGTAGCAAAATACGGTCTGATCTTCGCCGGAGCACAAAAAAACGTGGGGCCGGCCGGTACGGTCATCGTGATTGCCAGAGAGGATCTGATCCGCGAGGATGTGTTAGAGGGAACGCCTGCCATGCTGCGGTATAAGACCCATGCAGATGCAGGTTCTCTGTACAATACGCCGCCTACCTACGGCATTTACATCTGCGGTAAGGTATTTAAGTGGCTGAAGGAAATGGGCGGTCTGGAAGAAATGAAAAAGCGCAACGAAAAGAAGGCAAAGCTTCTTTACGATTTCCTGGATCAGAGCCGTCTGTTTAAGGGAACCGTAGAGAAGAAGGATCGCTCGCTGATGAATGTTCCTTTTATCACAGGAGATGAGGCTCTGGACGCCCTCTTTGTAAAGGAGTCAAAGGCCGCGGGACTGGAAAATCTAAAAGGGCACCGTACCGTAGGCGGTATGAGAGCCAGCATTTACAATGCCATGCCCATGGAAGGCGTGGAGAAACTGGTTGCATTTATGGATGATTTTGAGAAGAAGAGGGGGTAGAATATGAAAAAGATCCATTGCTTAAATCCCATTGCAGAGTGCGGAACCAAGCTGTTTCCAGAGGATTACGTTTTCACGGATCAGGCGGCGGAGGCGGATGCTCTCCTGGTGAGAAGCGCTTCCATGCATGAGATGGAGCTGCCAGAGAACCTGTTAGCCGTGGGACGTGCCGGGGCCGGTGTCAACAATATCCCTCTCGACGAGTGCGCACAGCAGGGGATCGTGGTTTTCAATACCCCCGGAGCCAATGCAAACGGCGTAAAGGAACTTGTACTGGCGGGGCTGTTTCTGGCATCCAGGGACATTGCAGGCGGCCTTGCGTGGTGTAAGGAAAATGCCGCGGATCCTCAGATCGCAAAGACAACGGAAAAGAGCAAGAAGGCCTTTGCAGGCTGTGAAATCAAGGGAAAGAAACTGGGCGTGATCGGTCTGGGAGCCATCGGCGCTGAAGTGGCCAATGCAGCTACTCACCTGGGCATGGAGGTGTACGGTTATGACCCGTATCTCTCTGTCAATGCAGCCTGGAGGCTTTCAAGAAATGTAAAGCACATTACCAACGCAGATACCATTTTTCGGGAATGTGACTATATCACCGTGCATGTGCCGCTTTTAGAATCTACGAAGGGTATGATCGATAAAGAAAAGCTGGATATGATGAAGGACGGTGTGGTGATCTTAAACTTTGCCAGAGATATACTGGTAAATGATGACGATATGGCAGAGGCTGTCGCGGCAGGCAGGGTAGCAAGATACGTCAGTGATTTCCCCAATCCCAAAGTGGCAAATATGGACCGTGTGATCCTGATGCCCCATCTGGGAGCATCCACAAAGGAGTCGGAGGATAACTGTGCAGTTATGGCCGTACAGGAACTGACAGATTATCTGGAAAATGGCAATATCCGTAATTCGGTCAATTATCCGTCCTGCGATATGGGGGTGTGCCAGACAGAGAGCCGCGTGGCTGTGCTTCATAAGAACATTCCCAACATGATCGGGCAGATTACTGCTATTCTGGCGGCTCAGGGGGCAAATATCACCGACATGACAAACAAGAGCCGCGACAGGTTCGCTTATACGCTGGTAGATCTGGAGCACAGTCTGGAAGAGGCGACGATTGAGCGGTTAAAGACAATCGAGGGTGTTCTCCGGGTACGCAGGGTAAAGTGACAAACAGAATCCAAAAAGAGATTTGGGAGCCTTCATGGCCGGAGGGCTGCGGAGGCTCCTGATATAAAGGAGAAAACATATGGCAGTTGTAAAACCATTTATCTGTATCAGACCGGCAAAGGATATGGCTTCTCAGACAGCGGCTCTCCCCTACGATGTATACAGCCGGGAGGAAGCCTGTGAGGCAGTGAAGGGAAATCCCCTTTCCTTTTTAAATATTGACCGGGCGGAGACGCAGTTTCCAGCAGATGTGGATACATATGACGACAAGGTATATGAAAAGGCCAGAGAACTTCTGGATCAGCAGATTGCAGACGGCGTCTATGTGACGGAACCGGAGCAGGCCTACTATCTGTATGAGCTTACCATGGACGGCCGCAGCCAGACAGGAATTGTGGCCTGCTGTGCGGTGGATGATTATATAAACGGTGTGATCAGAAAACACGAGAATACCAGAGAGGAAAAGGAACTGGACCGCATCCGTCATGTGGATATCACTAATGCGCATACAGGCCCCATTTTTCTGGCTTACAGAAAACAGGATGAGTTAAAAGATAGGGTAGAGAAGGCTAAGGAACAGGAAGCGCTTTATGATTTTGTGTCCGAGGATGGGATCCGTCACAGGGTATGGAAGATAGGCCTCTCACAGGAGATAAAGGCGATTGAAGCGGCTTTTGAGAAAATTCCGGCGGCATATATTGCAGACGGCCACCACAGAGCGGCTTCGGCAGTGAAGGCAGGGCTTAAAAGACGGCAGGAGCAGCCGGGCTATACGGGAGAAGAACCGTTTAATTACTTCTTAGCTGTGCTGTTTCCCGATGATGAACTGATGATCCTGCCTTATAACCGTGTGGTAAGGGACTTAAACGGCCTGGATAAAGCGGGATTTTTAAAGGCCGCTGAAGAGAAATTTGAGGTGACAGAACTGGGAACCGGGCCATTCGGGCCAGAGGAGAAGGGAACCTTTGGGATGTATCTGGATAAAACCTGGTATTCGCTGAAAATACGGCCGGAATATCAAAGCAAGGACCCGGTGGCAGGGCTGGATGTGTCTGTTTTACAGGATCAGCTGCTGGGGCCGGTTCTGGGCATAGGAGATCCGAGAACAGATCGCCGGATCGATTTTATCGGCGGGATCCGTGGATTAAAAGAGCTGGAACGGAGAGTGGAAAGGGATATGCAGGTGGCATTTTCCATGTACCCCACCTCTATCGCAGAACTTTTGGCCGTGGCAGATGCAGGACGGCTGATGCCTCCTAAATCTACCTGGTTTGAGCCAAAGCTGAGAAGCGGTCTGTTTATTCACAGACTTTCATAGAACTGTGTAATCTGGACGCAATGGAGTGAAAGAACCCCCTTGGACAGCTATCCGGCAGAGCCTTCTTTCATTCCATATATCCGTTTCCACTCCTTGGTTCCCTCTGCTTTTACCGTTTCGCAGCGGTTTCTCTCTAAGAATTTAACCAGCTCATAGCAATCAATCCAAACCTCTTTTCCAGCCTCCCTTCTGGCCTCGTCAAAGATCAGTTCCAGACCAAAATGAAGGTGGGGCGTGTCAATATTGTTGGTATTTTCCGTAGAACTGTAGCCGGTACGGCCCAGATAGCCGATCACATCCCCTGCCTGAACATAGCTGCCCTGTGAGAGATTTGACTGATAGGGGTAGTTTTTCCGAAGGTGGGCGTAGTAATAGTAGCGTTTTTTGTCCAGACTGCGTATTCCCAGCCGCCAGCCGCCGTAAGGGTTCCAGCCGATTGCTTCTACATAGCCGGATTCCACCGCGATTATGGGCGTTCCTACCTGCCCCATCATATCGTGGCCCAGATGCTGGCGCTTAAAGCCGTAGCTTCTGGCTGCGCCAAAATCGTCGTAATCATTGTAGGGGAAGCCTTTGGCAATAGGGGAGAAGGCTTTTAAGCCGTATTTCGTCACCCAGACCGTGTCTGGGGGGGACTGGGAGGCCGTGCTTTCTGTCTGATATTCTGCAGGAGCCTCGCTTGCCGGAATTTCTGCCTGGAATACACCTACCATCCCATCTAACACTGCTCCGTAAGCCTCGCGGTAATAGTCAAAATTTTTCCATTCTTTCCTGAGCATATCCATGGTCGTTTCTCCGCTTAACACCGCTTCTGCCAGCTGGCTCATCTCCTCCGCCTTGTAGGCTGAAAAATCTCCTCCGTATTTTGCCCCCAGCAGAGCCAGCAGATCCACCCAGTTTAAATGAACCTCCTTTTGAAGCGTATCCACATCGTACCGAAAGGCCTGGTTCATGGCCTCGCTGGTTACATGAAAATCCACCCATTTCACCTGGCTTTTTTCCGCATGGCGGGCCGCGTCGGATGGGGAGGCGGTGGAAACTCCGGTAAAAATCGCCATCCCCTGCCTGGGGAAACAGGAAAGCAGAGGAAAAAGAAGGACTGCAAGCACCAGAGCCTCCGCCCAGATCAGCTTTAGGGAATGTTTCTGAAAGATGAGAAAACAATGGAAGAAAAAACGCCGGAAAGGGTTCATATGAATTTCCTCTTTGGAGATTAAGATTCTGAAACCATTTTATGGGGGGAAAGGGAAAAATATGATGGCAGGATCAAATTGAGAAAATAGTCTGGATGTGATAAAATGGAGTTTAGCTTGAGAAATGATTGCCGAAGGAGGAGGAAATTTCCATGGAAAATTTTGAATTTTACGCCCCAACCCGTATGATTTTCGGAAAGGGCACCCATTTGCAGGTGGGAAAACTGATTCGGGAATACGGATTTAAGAAGGTGCTGGTACATTTTGGAGGGGGAAGCGTAAAAAAGAGCGGACTGCTGGATCAGATTCAGACTTCGTTAAAAGCTGAAGGGATTGCGTATGTGCTCTTTGGCGGAGTTCAGGCGAATCCGGTGCTTTCCATGGCCAGAGAGGGAATCGCCCTGTGCCGGAAAGAAAATGTGGATTTCGTTCTGGCTGTAGGTGGGGGAAGTGTGATTGATTCGTCCAAATGTATTGCCGACGGCGCAGGCAATCCTGATATGGATGTATGGAAATTCCATATGAAGGAGGCAGTGCCCAGGAAAGCCCTTCCTGTAGGCGTTATACTCACGCTGGCCGCGGCCGGAAGTGAGATGAGCGCCTCCTGTGTGATCACAAATGAGGAAAACGGCTTAAAGCGCGGATTTAACAGTGTAACACATCGTCCCTTATTTTCTATCTGTAACCCGGAACTGACCTATACGGTAAGCCGGTTTCAGACAGGCTGCGGAACAGTGGATATTATGATGCACACTCTGGAGCGGTATTTCAGCCAGGGGGAGGACACGCCGCTGACAGACCGCATCGCAGAGGGACTTTTAAAGACCGTTATCGAGGCGGGACGGACGGCGGATCAGAGACCGGATGACTATGAGGCAAGGGCTGCTCTGATGTGGGCGGGAAGCCTGTCTCACAATGATCTGACGGGAGCTGGCCGAACGGTATTTATGCAGGTGCACCAGCTGGAACATGAGCTTTCCGGTATGGATGACCGGATTGCCCACGGCGCAGGGCTGTCGGCTCTGTGGGCTTCCTGGGCGAGATACGTATACCGTCATAACATAAGCCGCTTTGCCCGGTATGCGGTCAATGTGTGGAATCTGGATATGGATTTTGAACATCCAGAGAAAACGGCGCTGGCCGGTATCAGGGCCACGGAAAAATTCTTTTGCGAACTGAATATGCCCGTTACCCTGAAGGAACTGGGAGTTTCTCCGTCCTCCTTTAAAGAGATGGCAGAAAAATGCTCCGACCACGGAAAACGGACGCTGACAGGGGTAAAGGAGCTGGATGAGGCAGACATGATCCGTATTTATGAAATGGCTCTGGGAGAATAGAACAAAAGGGATGACCATACGGGATATAGTGGAGAGACAAGTGCAAAAGACATAGAGATGAAAACAGCGTATATCGTTTTACGATATACGCTGTTTTCGCTATAATGCCGTTTGCCGGCTGCCGGGCTATAAAGAAAGGATTTCCCCATCGTCCGGTACATGGAGCTCTCCGCGATAGTATTCTTTCCCCTCGGCCGTATAAAGCGCCTTGCGGTCGGCCAGCCGTTTATCCTCTGTGTGCCACAGCACAAGATGGGGTATATCAAGGCGTTCAGCCAGTTCACAGGCCTCTTTCACGGTACTGTGATGCTTTTCATAGGGCTTAAAACGATCCCTGTCCTCATAGAGGCAGAATGCCTCATGGAGAAGCCAGGAACTTCCCTTTACATAAGGTACGCACTCTGCGCTTAGCGGCTCATCTCCGGCGCAGGTAAGCTTTCTGCCGTCTTTCAGAGCGAACGTAAAGCCGAACTGTTTTGCCTTGGTAGACAGAATGTCGAAGAAGGTTACATCATGATCCAGGATCCGTACAGTCTCCCCATCCTCCACCGGTACCAGGAAAATGCGTTCGCCGATCATTTTATAAAATTTCCCCTGAAGGGTCAGACGGCAGAGGGTAGAAATGGTATCGGTCAGTTCATGGTGGCAGTAAATCCGAAGCTGTCCCTCATAATTTCCTTTTTTCATAGCCGTTGCGATCATCCGCACCATCCAGACGATCCCCAGAATGTGATCCGTATGCTCATGCGTCACGAAAATATGATGGATCTGGGAAAGCTCTACCTTCATATCCTCAAGTATCTTTAAAATACCGTTTCCTCCTCCGGCATCCACCATGAAAAATTCCTCTCTGTCCTTTAAGGCAAAGCAGGTATTGTAGCAGCGGACTGCCTGAGCGTTTCCGGTTCCAAATACATATAATTCTTCCATATCAAGTTCCTTTCTGAGACTTTCTTTATAAAAATTTAAAAGTTGTTTTCTGGGAAAAACTTTAAAATAATCCATAAGTATGGTACTATAAACCTAGCCAAAATGCAATAAAAGACGGGGGAATATATTATGAGAGATGTGGCATATCTTAAACTGCTTGCGAGAGAATTTCCATCGGTGAAAGAGGCCACGGGAGAAATCGTAAATCTGATGGCGATCTGCAGCCTTCCCAAGGGAACGGAATATTTCTTCAGCGATCTTCATGGTGAGTATGAGGCATTTATCCATTTGCTGCGGTCCTCTTCCGGTATCATACGGGAGAAGATAAAGGAAACCTTCGGATATGTGATACCGGAGGAAGAGCAGCTGCAGCTGGCAAATCTGATCTACTATCCGGAGCGCCATCTTCCCAGGATGATGAATCAGGGCCGCTGTACGGAGGACTGGCAGCGCATTACCATTTACCGGCTGGTGCAGATCTGCCGGGAGGTATCATCCAAATATACCCGGTCCAAGGTCCGCAAAAAGATGCCGAAGGAGTATGCCTACGCCATTGATGAGCTGCTCCATGTGGACGGAAACGACGAGAATAAAAAGCTCTATTACAATGAAATTATCCATTCCATCATCGACAACAGCATTGCGGACAAGTTTATCGCAGCCTTGTGCCGCCTGATCCAGAACCTGACCATTGACAATCTCCACATTATCGGGGACATTTTCGATAGGGGGCCAAGAGCTGATATCATCATGCAGGAGCTGATGAGCTTTCACGATGTGGACATCCAGTGGGGCAATCATGATATTTCATGGATGGGAGCGGCTGCCGGCAATCTGGCCTGTATCTGCAACGTTCTGCGGATTGCCATCAGCTACAACAGCTTTGATGTGCTGGAGGACGGCTATGGCATAAACCTGCGCCCGCTGTCCATGTTTGCGGCCAGAGTGTACCAGGATGACCCCTGTGAACGTTTTATGCCTAAAATACTGGATGAAAATGTCTATGATGCTGTGGATCCCGGTCTGGCAGCCAGGATGCACAAGGCCATTGCGATCATACAGTTTAAGGTAGAAGGGGCCATGATCATGCGCCATCCCGAATACGGGATGGAGGAACGGCTGCTGCTTCCGGCTGTGAACTATGAAAAGGGAACCGTTTCCATTGGTGAAAAGACATATCCCATGCTGGATATGAATTTTCCTACCATTGATCCCAGAAATCCCCTGGAGCTGACCAGAGGAGAAAAGGAACTTCTCAGGGTGCTGTCCGCCTCCTTCCGGCACAGCGAGGTGCTTCAGCGTCATGTCCGTTTTCTGTATTCCCATGGGGAAATTTACAAGTGCTGCAATTCCAACCTGCTTTACCACGGCTGTATCCCTATGAAAAAGGACGGTTCCTTTGAGGCGCTGCTTTTTGGAGGAAGGGAATATAAGGGAAAGGAACTGATGGACTATTTAAACCGGCAGGTGCACAATGCCTATTTTATGCCGGATGGCCAGCAGCATAAGCAGGAGGCGGTGGATTTGATGTGGTATCTCTGGTGCGGTGCCAAATCACCTGTATTCGGCAAAGATAAAATGACTACATTTGAACATTATTTTATAGAAGATAAGACAGCACACAGGGAGACTATGAATCCCTACTATAAACTCAGTGAAAAGGAAGAGGTCTGCTGTCAGATCCTTAAGGAGTTTGGACTTCCGGTAGACGGTTCCCATATTATTAACGGCCACGTTCCGGTAAAGCTAAAGGATGGAGAAAAGCCGGTAAAGGCAGGCGGAAAGCTTTTTGTCATCGACGGCGGACTGTCAAAGGCATACCAGAGCACGACCGGTATTGCGGGCTATACGCTGATCTACAACTCACATCATCTGGCTTTGGCGGAACATATGCCGTTTGACCCGAAGAAGGACAGTACGCCCAGAGTTTCTGTGGTGGAGAAGATGCCGCGCCGAATCATGGTGGCGGATACGGACAAGGGCCGTGAGCTGATGGAGCAAATTTCAGATCTAAAGGAGCTGGTGGCTGCTTACCGGGAAGGCTTAATAAAAGAAAGGGCACAATAAATGACCAAAAATGAATTTTTACAGGGCTTAAATGCTGAGCTGGAAGGCCGTGTGCCTCACTCGGTTATCCAGGAAAATATACGATACTATGATGAATATATTACGCAGGAAACTGCAAAGGGGGACGCAGAGGAGGCGGTGATCGAAACACTGGGAGGCCCCAAGATCATAGCGAGAACCATTGTGGATGCGGCCTATGACACAGAGGACAGACCGGATGGTTACGACGGATACGGTTCCGCAGAGGAGAACAGCAAAAAGGCAAACGGCTCTTCTGGCAGTGCATTTACAGGAGGATCACGGACAGAGAGGAATGATACCTTTGAGGATCGCCGTCATATCCATTATCTGGACTTTAACAAATGGTATGTGCGCCTGGGTGCGGGCCTTGTGGTTTTCTTTGTGATCTTTCTGCTCATGAGCATTTTCTTTGGGATCGTGGGCCTGGCAGGCTTTGTGCTTGCTCATATCTGGCCGGTCTTGGTGATTCTCATGATTATATGGATGTTTAGGGGGCCAAGGAGGTAGATGAGGCAGGAAACAATACGCCTGATGTTCTATCATCCATCAGTTGTGACAGTTTCTTTGTGAGAAATGGGGTTTAGGGGGAGAACCGTATGCATGAGAGAGCAGCACAGTGGAAAAGGGCAGGACGAAATGTTTCATTGCGGGAAAAATTTAACGCAATGGCCGGCGGCATTATTATTTCCATGTTCCTTTTAGGAGGATTCAGTATTCTTCTTGTGATCCGCAGCACCACCAGTATGAGTGATATTCTGGCGGATAACCAGGACGTTTATCATCTGCAGCAGATGTTCTTTGAAGAAAAAAAGGCGTTTCGGACATTTATGCGCAGCAGGGATGATGAAACGCAGAAACTGTATGCACAGGCAGCGCAGGAGGTTGAAAGGTGTATTGAAGCTCTTCCGTTTCGCTATGAGGAGATGGGAGAGCGGCGTTATGAGATCACCTGGACGATCCTTAACAGCTATGGCAATTACTGCCGGCAGCGGGACCGCGTATTGGATATGGCTGCAGAGGGGGATGATTACATAAAAGCTCTGTATCAGGTGTATTCAATGCAGGAATATCTGGAACAGTACTGCGGCGAACTGACAGCCCGCGTACTGCAGAATGGGGCAGCTGTTTATACACAGGAGATCAGAAGCTTTCTTCGCACGCCTTACTGGCTTGCTCTTGTAATATTTCTTGAAATCGTTCTTTTGCTGTGTCAGCTGTCTTTTTTGGAAAAAATATTTGGATGTCTGGGGCAAATGGCGTCAGCTTCTCAGAGTATCCAGAAAAATATATTTACAGAGCCTGATCTGAGATGGGACAGTAATGATGAGATGGGGGAACTTGTCTGTGCCTTTAACAGGATGAAACACGCGGTGGGAGAGAATCTGGCCATGCAGAAACAGCTGCATCAGGAGGCCATAGAGCGGATGGATCTGGAAAAACGGTTCGCGGCAGCCCAGTTTCAGGTTCTTAAAAATCAATTAAATCCTCATTTTCTTTTTAATGCCCTGAATACGGTTGCGCGGATGGCCAAGATAGAGGATGCTCCGGTCAGTGAACAAATGACGGTGGCAGTCAGTAATCTGCTTCGCTATAATCTGCGGACCAACGATCCGCTTGTGCCTCTGAGCCAGGAACTGAAAGTGGTTCGGGATTATCTGTATATTCAAAAGATGCGGTTTGGCGAACGGATTGCATATGAGCTGGACTGTCCCATCGATGTTTCTGTCTCTGTTCCTGTATTTCTTCTTCAGCCGCTGGTGGAGAATGCAATCAAACATGGCTTATCCATGGAAGAAAACGGGGGAGCAATCTGGATCTGTGCCAGAAGGGGAAAGGAGCATCTGAAAATTGCAGTGGGGGACAGCGGATGCGGGATGAGTGCAGAGCAGCTCTTTAAGGTACGGAACGCCATAGCCAAAGGCGACAGAAGCGGCGGGATCGGACTATGCAGTCTGGGGCGCAGGATTAAGGGGTATTATGAATACAGCTCTGTCAGGGCGTACAGCAGGGCTGGACGGGGAACTGTAATCATAGTCAGATTGGGAATGCAGAAACAGGAGCTGCAAAAACAGGAGGGGGAACGGGGATGTATCATATCTTGATTGCAGAAGATGAATATATAGAGCGGACAGTTCTTATTAAGAATCTGAGAGACGCGCTGGGGGAAGGCTATGAGGTTCACGGAGCAGAAAACGGACGCCGGGCGGTGGAGTTATTTCGCCAGTATCCTATTGGAGTAGCAATATTGGATATTGAGATGCCGGTCATGAATGGAATAGACGTGGCACAAATCATCAGCAGAGAGGCGCCGCACTGCGGAATTCTATTTTTAACAGCGTATGACAGCTTTGAATACGCAAAACAGGCCATTCATGTGCGCGCTCTTGATTATTTACTGAAACCGTACAGTGACAATGAACTTCTGGCATCAGTGGAGAACGCCATCCACCGTCCCGTTTATTACCGTTCGGCTCAGACGGATAAAGCGGGTGATGAAGAGAAATGTATGGATAAAATCAGCGTGATCACCCGGCAGATGGAAGATTATGTGCGGACGCATTATCAGCAGGAGGTTTCGATGCAGGATGCAGCCTGTGCGTTAAACTATTCTGAGCAGTATTTCTGCAAATTGTTCAAGCAGCAGTTTGGACAGAATTTTACCTCCTATCTCACTGCCTACCGCATGGAACGGGCCAGGGAGCTTCTGGCGCAGCCAATGGTAAATATTAAGGATGTGGGACTCAGGGTGGGCTACTCGGATGCAAATTACTTTGCGAAGGTATTCCGGCGTTTTACAGGAAAAAGTCCGTCAGAATATCGAATGAATCTTCCTGAAACATAAATATACTGTCAAAAATGCCTCTTCCACAGCAGCGGAACAGGCATTTTTAATATTAACTGCACAATAAAGCGAAGATTATACCTGCTTTCCTAAAAAATTACGATACCGTCTTTTATTCCCAGATTCTATAATAGACTTGTGAAAAACAAAGATGTTAAGGCATTTTCGGACTGTTCACAAAAAAGAATATGGGAGGAGGACTGAGTATGGCGGAAGAATTGTTCCGCATGGAGGGAATCAGTAAAAGCTTTCCGGGTGTAAAGGCGCTGGATCATGTGCATCTTGACGTAAATAAGGGAGAAGTTCTTGGGCTTGTAGGAGAAAACGGTGCAGGCAAATCCACTCTGATGAAGATACTGTCAGGCGTTTACCATGCTGATGAGGGTGAGATATTCATAGAAGGTCAGAGGGTAAAGATTGACTCGGTTGCAAAAGCGCATGAACTTGGAATATCAATTATTATGCAGGAATTGAATATGTGCGGCCATCTGAGCGTTGCAGACAATATTTTTATAGGGCGCGCCCATAAAAAGGGAATCTTCATCGATGACGCGAAGATGCATCAGGAGGCACAGAAAATTCTTGATGATCTGGGAATTGATCTTGATACGCACACAAGAGTGGGGGATTTAAGTGTTGCAAAGCAGCAGATGGTTGAAATTGCAAAAGCCATCAGCTTTCATTCTAAAATTCTGGTTTTGGACGAACCAACCGCTACTTTAACCGAGCGTGAGATTGATCAGCTTTTTGAAATTATCAGGCGTCTCCAGGATAAAGGCGTCGGGATGGTTTATATTTCACACCGCATGGCAGAATTGGAACGTATCTGTGAGCGTGCGTCTATTATCCGTGACGGCCAGTATATCGGTACCGTAAGTCTTAAGGAGGTAACGATGGATGAACTGGTAAATATGATCGTAGGCCGTCCTTTGGATGATAAATATCCAAAGCATATCCGCACTATTGGGGACATTGCCCTTGAAGGATACAATATCCATAGAGGGTCAAAGGTAAACGTAGATGGGTTCTATGTAAGAAAGGGAGAGATTCTCGGTATATCCGGCCTGGTAGGAGCGGGACGGACGGAACTGATGCGGTGTGTGTTTGGAGCGGACCGTCCGGACAGTATGGAACTTTACATGGATGGAAAGCCTGTTCAGGTTAATTCCGTGATCCAGGCCATTAACCACGGGATTGGCTATGCGACAGAGGACAGAAAAAGAGATGGTCTGGCGTTGGGACTGGATATTCAGTATAACACGAATATGGCGCATCTGCAGCAGCTGTCTCGCTGGGGATTCCTGAATGATAAAAAAGGGGCGGAAAATGCACAGAAATATGTAGACCTGCTGCGGACGAAGACGCCCAGTATTCATCAGCTCTGCGGAAATCTTTCTGGGGGAAATCAGCAGAAAGTGGTTCTGGCAAAATGGCTCTGCAACGATATTAAGGTTCTGATCGTAGATGAGCCTACCAGAGGCATTGATGTCGGAGCAAAGTATGAGGTATACGAGCTGTTTAACCGATTGAGTGATCAGGGGGTTGCGATCATTATGATATCTTCTGAATTGCCGGAAATCCTGGGTATGAGCGACCGCATTCTGGTTATCCACGAAGGATCGGTCAATGGCGAACTTGAAGCAAAGAAAGCTACTCAGGAACAGATCCTGTATTTGGCAGCCGGTTACAATAAACTTGAGGGAAAACCTGCTCCGTCACTGCCGAAGCCTCAGGGGCTAAAGAAGAAGATATCATAAAAACGGAGGGATATATAAATGGCAACCAATCAAAAAAATGGAGGGAAGAGCGGTTCATTCAGCAATCTGAATGCGGCGACCAGACGTGCGCTCTTTTCTATGGGGATCCTGGTCTTACTGTTTGCGGCGTTTTCCGTCATATCACCGGCAAAGTTTCTTGCCCCGACGAATCTCCAGAATCTCCTGCAGCAGATTGTGACCTATACGATTATCGGCTGCGGACTGACATTCTGTCTGGTTTGCGGAGGAAACGATCTGAGTGCGGGCGCTTCGATGGCATTGTCAGGGATCATCATGGTAAACCTGCTGATCATGGGACTGCCGCTTTGGCTTTGTGTTATATTGTGCCTTACCATGGGTGTTTTGACAGGTATCATGAACGGATTTTTTATTGAGATCCTGGGTGTGGTTCCCTTTGTAGCAACTTTGGCTACTCAGTGGGTATACCGTGGAATGGCAAATGTTCTTGTAAACGGTGCGCCGGTGTATACCACCAATATTCCGTCCGAAGCTGTTCAGAAACAGTTTTATATTTTGGGAGGCGGACGGATCGGCGGGGATGGATTGCCCTACAGCGTTATCATTACTCTGATCTATGCTGCAATTCTGGGAGTAGTATTGGCAAAAACCAGAATCGGACGTCAGATTTATGCCTGCGGATCGAATCTTGAGGCAGCAAAGCTTTCCGGTATTAATGCGGTAAAAACGCGTATGTTTGCGTACTGCATTTCTGGTTTGTCGGCAGCGATCTGCGGTATTCTCGTTGCTTCCAGACTTTCCAGTGCACAGCCGACAGCCGGAAACGGCTACGAGATGGAGGCTATAGCAGCATCTGTTTTAGGAGGTATTTCGATTCTGGGCGGTGAAGGAACGATTCTTAATACGATCATCGGCGCTCTGATGATGGGCGTGATCCGCAACGGTTTAAATCTTAATGGAGTCAATTCTTTCTGGCAGCAGGTAGTAGTTGGATTTATCCTTTTGATTGCGGTTGCGTCTCAGACTGCAAATAAAGGCGGTAATCTGGATGGCATAAAGCGTGTTCTGGGTTTGAATAAGAAAAAAAACTAAGTATAAGAAAAGGGGAATAATGCGATGAAATTAAAGAAAATATTAGCACTGGGTCTTGCAGGGATCATGGGTATGTCACTTCTCACAGGATGCACAAGCGCCAGCACCTCCGTTACAACCGCAAAGGATTCTGCGGCCGAAGGTTCGTCTGCTGAGAATGCAGGTGAAAAGACGATTTATGTTATTGTCAAGGTACTTGGCAACCAGTACTGGAGCGTACTTCAGGCTGGCGCTGAACAGGCTGGAAAAGACCTTGGCTGCAATGTTGTTGTAGTTGGAACTGCACTGGAGTCTGACATTGAAGGCCAGCTGACTTTATTGCAGAATGCGGTTTCCGCACAGGCGGATGGTATTGTAATTGCTCCGCTGGACAGTGTTTCCCTTGATGCTCCGATCACGGAAGCGTACAATTCCGGCACTCCCGTAGTTCTGGTTGATACCTTGATCAAGAGCGACAATTACAGTGCCGCACTGATGACAAATAATGTATCTGCAGGCGCATCCGCAGCGGAAGAAATGCTCAATCGTCTGCGTGCAAGCGGGCTTGGAGAAAACGAGACGGCTCAGATTGCGATCCAGATCGGTTCCACCGGATCCCAGACGATTACGGACCGTGTAAATGGCTTTAAGGAATACTGGGCAAAAAATGCTCCAGAGGCATGGACTATCCTGTCTGATGATATTAAGGTAAATGACGGCGATATCAGCAAGGCAGTAGGTTTCTGCCAGGATTTTCTGACTACTTATCCTGATATCAAGGGTATGTTTGGCCCGAATAATGGTTCCACGGTCGGTTTTGTAACCGGTTTGACGGAAGCAAAGCGTTCCGATATAACCATGGTCGGATTCGACTTCTCTTCTGAGATCGAGACGATGATCCGCTCTGGTGAATACGATGTGGCATCTGTGGTACAGCGTCAGTATTACATGGGATACGATGGCGTTAAGACAGCTCTGGAACTTGCAAACGGAGGCTCGGTTTCAGAAAAGACCGTAGATACAGGCGTTATTGTGGTAGATGGTGAAAATGTAGATGAACCTGAAGTACAGGAAATCATCAATCCAGGAAAATAAGATGATTTTCAGAGGTACGCCTGTGATAACAAAGTGACAGGAGAAGTCCATGAGCGAATCGCGCATAAAGAGCCGCAGGCTTCTGGCAACGGCGATCATAATAACAGCAGGGATATTGATCTGGTCATTATATAACCGGCAGAGCGGTCTTTCCGCCCGGCCGGTTCCTGAATATGTGTTTACATATGCTGAAAACCAGTCATCCGGGTATCCTACCGCAATGGGAGCGCAGTATTTTGCGGATCTTGTCTACGAACAGACGGACGGGAGGATCAAGATCAACGTTTACACGGATGCTGAACTGGGAAACGAACCTGCAGTTTGGGAACAGCTCCGATACGGCGGAATTGATTTTGCCCGTGTATCTGTTATGGCAGTGGCAGATGAGGTGAATATTTTGAATATATTGCAGCTGCCGTATCTGTACAGCAGCCAGGAACATATGTGGAAGGTTCTTGACGGGGAAATCGGCAGCGAGTTTCTGGCAGCTTTGGATGGAAATGGAGTTGTGGGACTGTCATGGTATGATGCAGGCGCCCGCCATTTCTATAACAGAGTACGTCCTATAAGCCGGCTGGAGGATCTGAAAGGTCTGAGGATCCGCGTGGCAGAAAGCAGATTCATGGCGGATACGATCCGCTCGCTTGGCGCTATTCCAGTTACAGTGACGTATGAGGGGGTGTATTCTGCATTTGAGACGGGAGTGATTGACGGGGCTGAGAATAACTGGCCTTCATATGAATCAAAACGTCACTGGGAGGTTTCGCCTTATATCACATTGGACGCCCATAATAAGATTCCTGAAGTACAGCTTTGCTCCCAGAGTACCTGGGACTGCCTGGATCAGAAGGATCAGGAAATTATTCGTCGCTGTGCGCAGGAAAGCGCTGTCTATGAAAGGCTGCTGTGGAACAGGGCTGAAACGGCGGCCCGCAAACGTCTTACAGGCAAGTGCACGATTACAGAACTCAGCAATGCAGAGCTGGCGCGTTTCCGCGAAGCCGTTCAGCCTGTTTATAACACTTATGCCAGCGACTATACAGAGCTTGTGACACGTATCCGCCAATGTGAATAACAGCCTCCTGAAATTCCATGGGATGCCCTTGATCTTTTGGCAATGATTGATTTTCCGTTGACAAAACCTGCTAAAACGAATATACTTTATTACAGTGTTTGTAACAATTCTGTAATAATCACAGTTGGATCAGAAAATTCTAATGTCAGGAGATCTTTGATTTTGAATCTGGGTATTTTTCGCGGATGCACGGCAAAGGCCGCGGCAGTGTTTTTTATTTTCACCGGTCTGATCATCACTCATCCTCAGGACAGTATGGCGGCGGCCAGAACCGAGGTGCAGACCCGTTCCTCGTATATGGTTACCATTGAGGCGCCGTCGGTGGATGTGTATACATATAAAAGCAAAAGTTCAGGAAAGCTGGGACAGGTGCGCCGGGGCCAGACCTATGAGGTACTGGCAAAGGGGCAGGATGGCTGGGTACGGATCCGTATGGGAAACAGGGAAGGCTACATCATTACGCCGGGGAATGCAACCCTGGTGGAGAAGAACCGCCGAACCGTGGACAGCGGTGCAAGGGAACGGCGTCAGGTGGTGGAGTTTGCTCTTCAGTTTCTGGGGGGAGCCTATGTCTATGGCGGCGCTGACCCGAACACAGGGGTGGACTGCTCTGGTTTTACCCGCTATATTATGAAACACGCAGCTTCGATTGATATTCCCCATTCCGCAAAGGGACAGGCTGCCTGCGGCGCTGAGGTTTCCGTAGAGGATATGCAGCCGGGAGATCTGATTTTCTACAGCAGTGAGAATGAGGGGATCGATCATGTGGCCATGTATATCGGCGGCAGCCAGGTTGTCCATGCCTCTACAGAGGAGACCGGAATTAAGCTGTCACCATATAATTACAGGGAGCCTGCGAAGGTAGTAAGCGTACTCCGGTAATCAGGCATAAATTACCATGTAAACATTAGGGAAATTAAATAAACTGCTCAGGGGACCGCCCTTTGGACTGTATATATAGTCCTGAGGGCGGTTTTATTTGTGAACAAACTGTGAAATCTGTCAAATAAATAAAAAAATATTAAATAAAAATAAAAAGGTTGACGAAAACTGCATCTGTGATATAATAAATCTGTAATTTACGTAACAATTATGTAATAATTAGCTTGTGATTTGTAATAAATGAGGATGACAAAGAAGATGCATTATTTATTGAAGAAACTGATCGGAACAGGAATGGTATGCGGTATGCTGGTATTTGCAGCGCCTCTCACATCCATGGCAGCCATCGGGCCTGGCTTTGCAGCAGGGACCTATGTGGCAACCGTTACAGCAGAGAGTGTGAATATCAACAAGAGCCGGGACAGCGAAGAAGTGCTGCTCACGGCTAAGGCCGGCAGTACATACGAGGTCCTGGAGGATTGCGGAGACGGCTGGATGAAGGTTCGGGTCAACGATACAGAAGGTTATCTTCCGGTTTCTGAAAATGCGGTGGTTGAAGAGGCTGAGGAGGGCGAGATCGCCAAACTTCAGAAGGAAGCTCTGGAATCCTCCAATACATATAAAAGACAGCAGCTTGTAAATTATGCCTTACAGTTTGTAGGCGGACCGTATAAATACGGCGGAAGCGATCCGCGCACCGGCGTGGACTGCTCCGGCTTCACCCGATATGTGTACCAGAATGGAGCAGGTATTTCTCTGAACCGCTCATCCACCGGCCAGTCCTTTCAGGGAAAGCAGGTGAGCGCAGACCAGATGCAGCCGGGAGATCTTCTTTTCTATGGAAGCAAAAGCAACATTAACCATGTAGCCATGTATATTGGAGATGGTAAGATTGTTCATGCTTCTACGGAGCGTACGGGAATTACTATTTCCAACTGGAATTACAGAAATCCGGTGAAGATCATGAGCATCATGGGATAAGGGATCTGCCCGTTCGGCAGACCCTGCAGATGAAAGACGGGGGCAACCCAGGCGCAGGAGGGATCCTGCGTCTAAGGATAAGGATGCCATTTGCAGGCAGAGACAGGCGCTCTGTTTTCGGATGGTAAAAAAAGGATATAGAGAGAAGGGCCAGGATAGGGGAGCTATCCTGGCCTTTCTCGAAGGGGAGTATAAATAATTAATAAGGATGAGGCTGCAGTTTAAGGGAAACTGCAATACCTCACTTTCATTTATAATACAAAACCTTCAAAAAAGCAACCCGTTTCCGGAAATTGTATAAAAGAGAGATTTTTCGTCATAATAGAAGGTGTATCAGACAACGTTCCGGGGCGGCGGGATGGATTCTTAATGCCTGCGGAGCATCATATCAGGAGGTAATTTGATATGCCAAGCAGAAACGACAATATGAACAGCTACAGCAACAGCCAGAACAGCAGCAGAAACAACAGCCAGAACAAGATGTCCAACGATTCTTCAAATAATGCGTCCAATTACGGATCCAATGGCAGAGCAAAGAACAGCTCTAAAAATAACATGAAGAATTCCTCTAATAGCTACGAGGACAGCCAGAGAAGCAGCGCAAAGAACGATTCAAATGACTAAAGCCTGAGAAAATGAGCCCAAATTCCCAGTGCACGTTTTGTATGCTGCCTGGGAAATGGTGAGCTGAATATTCAGGTATGCCTGTCCGGCCCGCTGCGCGGGAAAAACAACAGGCTGCACAGGAATGGCATCTGTGGGAAGGAAAAGCCCGCAGGTGCCATTTTTGCTGTTGTGAATGGAAAACAGTCCTCCATAGGAGAATAAGTCCGCAAAAAAGCCTGCCGGGGTCACCTGTCCATCAAAAATGCATATAGTATAGTAGGACACGCCGCAGACCATTCAGGGAAAGAGAAAGGCGGGGTGGAGCAATGAAAGAATTTCCCATGATCTCATACCGGGAGTTTGACCGGTGGCTGGAGGACGGACGAATCCGATTCCTGGTGGACGTAAGAGAACCCTGGATGTATGAAAATGACCGCATCCTGGGAAGCGTCAATATACCATATGAGGAAATAGAGCAGAATATAGACCGGATTCCCAGAGAAGGAATGACTGTGTTTTACTGTGACCGGGGGGCAAAGAGCCTGGCAGTGTGCAGAGATCTCTGGAGAATGGGATATGAGGTGGCGGATCTGGCGGGAGGAATGTTGAATTACCGGGGGAAATACGTTGACAGAAGGCGGCTGTGGGATTTACAATAAATGATAACCATTCCGGACGGCTGGGAATACAGCCCGCAGAACGCCGGTCAGGAAAACCGCCGTCCATGCCTTTTAAATGTTTTAAGAAAGGAATTATTTCATATGAAAATGTTATTTGCATCCGACATCCACGGCTCTGCCTTCTTTTGCAGACAGCTGTTAGATATTTATAGAAAATCCGGCGCTGCCCGTCTGGTGCTGCTGGGGGACATCCTTTATCACGGCCCCCGCAATGACCTTCCAAGGGAGTACGCTCCCAGGGAAGTGATCTCCATGCTGAATCCCTTAAAAGACCAGATCTACGCAGTGCGGGGCAACTGTGATACGGAAGTGGACCAGATGGTTCTTCAGTTTCCCATCCTGGCAGATTACGCCCTTCTCTCGATCGAGGGAAAGACCCTTTACGCCACCCATGGTCACGTTTTCAATCAGGACAGCCTTCCGCCCATGCAGGACGGAGATATCCTGATACATGGCCATACCCACCTGTTAAAGGCAGAGAAAATGGAGACAGACTTTGGAACCGTTGCCATCTTAAATCCTGGTTCCGTGTCCATACCCAAGGGAGGAAACCCCAATACATATGCCATTTTGGAAAACGGTATATTCACGATTAAAACCCTGGACGGTGAGATTGTCAGAGAAATGAAACTGTAAGAATAGAGAGGAGCACCACTTGAAACAGACCTATGAACTGATCGCCCCCTGTCATTTCGGCCTGGAGGCGGTATTGAAAAAAGAGATCCTGGATCTGGGATATGAGATTACTTCCGTGGAGGACGGAAGAGTGACCTTTATTGGAGATGATGAGGCCATCTGCAGGGCAAATGTGTTTTTGCGGACGGCGGAGCGTATTTTGCTGAAGGCAGGAAGCTTTAAGGCAGAGACTTTTGAGGAACTGTTTCAGGGCACCCGCGGGATTGCCTGGGAGGAATTGATTCCTGAAGATGGAAAATTCTGGGTAGCCAAAGCCTCTTCTATCAAGAGCAGGCTGTTCAGTCCGTCAGATATACAGTCTATTATGAAAAAAGCCATGGTAGAGCGGATGAAAAGCCACTATAAGGTGACCTGGTTCCCTGAAAACGGAGCCAGCTTTCCATTGCGGGTATTCCTGTATAAGGATATCGTGATCATTGGAATCGATACCAGCGGGGATTCTCTTCACAAGAGGGGGTATAGAACCCTGACAAGCAAGGCGCCGATCACGGAGACACTGGCAGCAGCGCTGATTCTTTTAACGCCGTGGAACAGGGATAGGATTCTGGTAGATCCATTTTGCGGAAGCGGTACATTCCCCATTGAGGCGGCTATGATCGCGGCCAATATGGCTCCCGGCATGAACCGGTCATTTCTGGCAGAGGACTGGAAAAATATAATCAGGCGCAAGTGCTGGTATGAGGCTATGGATGAAGCCAATGATCTTTTGGATGACCATGTCCAGGCAGATATCCAGGGATATGACATTGACGGAGATATCGTAAAGGCCGCCAGGGCAAACGCCCAGTCCGCCGGTGTGGATCACATGATCCATTTCCAACAGCGCCCTGTAAGCGCATTGAGCCATCCGAAAAAGTACGGATTTATCATTTCTAATCCGCCATATGGGGAACGGATCGAGGAGAAAAAGAACCTTCCTGCTCTTTATAGGGAAATTGGAGAGCGATATGCAGCGCTGGATGCCTGGTCCATGTATCTGATCACTTCCTATGAAGATACGGAAAAATGTATTGGGCGGAAGGCGGATAAAAACCGGAAGATTTATAATGGTATGCTGAAAACCTATTTCTATCAGTTCATGGGCCCAAAGCCTCCAAGACGCAGTCAGGAGAATCGAATTGAGAAACAGGGATAGAAGCAGGAATAAATGGAGGAGGGCGTTTTTTGCGGTTGCTCTCATCCTTGGGGCTTCGGCCCTTTTTTTAGAGGGATGCGGCGGCAGGGCCGGTTATGGTTCCTCTTTCTTTTCGGCTGTTTCATCAGACGGAAACCGTGAGGACGCAGCGGAAGATAAGAGCCTGGAGCCGAGGACAGAGAGTGAGTCCCACAGCCGGTTAAATGCGGAGAAAAAATCCCATTTTCCCCGTATCTGGAACCGGGGGATACAGGAGGAAGTCTCCCTTCCCCGCTCCTATGACTACAGAAAAGTGGGCCGTGCGCCCCAGATCGGCAATCAGGGGTCTCTTGGCACCTGCTGGGCCTTTGCTTCCCTGACCGCATTAGAGTCCTCCCTCCTTCCAGAAGAGAGAGTTGCATTTTCCGTGGATCATATGTCCATGCACAATCACTTTTCTCTGGGACAGGATGAAGGAGGAGAGTATACCATGTCCATGGCCTATCTTCTGGGCTGGCAGGGGCCGGTGTGGGAGTCGGAGGATCCTTATGGAGACGGTATTTCCCCCAGTGGCTTAAAGCCGAGAGTTCATGTCCAGGAGATCCAGATTCTGCCGTCTAAGGATTATGAGGCGATCAAGAGAGCCGTGTACCTAAAGGGCGGTGTTCAGAGTTCCCTTTACACCTCCATGCAGGATTACGACAGCGAATCTGTATATTATAACCGGGACACAAACTCCTACTGCTATGTGGGGACCGCAGAACCCAACCATGATTCTGTCATCATCGGGTGGGATGATGACTACCCGAAGGAAAACTTCAATATGGATCTGGAGGGAGACGGAGCCTTTATCTGCACAAACAGCTGGGGAGAGGATTTTGGCGATCAGGGGTATTTTTATGTATCCTATTACGACTCCAACATAGGGGTTCACAACGTAGTGTATACAGGGGTTGAGCCAGCCGATAATTATGATGCAGTTTATCAGAGTGATCTCTGCGGCTGGATCGGACAGATCGGCTATGGGCAGGACACGGTCTGGTCCGCCAACGCCTATCGGGCGGAAGGGCAGGAAGAACTGGCTGCAGCGGGATTTTATGCCACCGGGCCGGATACGGAATATGAGGTATATCTGGCAAGAAATCTGCCGGAGGTGGAAAGCGGGATCTCAGGGGCGGGAAAAGAAAGCCAGAGGGGCCGAATGGATCAGGCTTTAAACAGCAGGAGGCTGCTTGCCAGAGGAAAGCTTATGTATTCCGGCTACTATACGGTTCCTTTTGATGAAAAAATACTATTGGATACAGGGGAAAAGTTTGCTATAATAGTAAAAATAAAAACACCGGGAACGGTACATCCCGCAGCTATCGAGTATGATGCGGGGGACGGGATTGCCGATGTGGATCTGACAGACGGGGAGGGATATTTAAGCCATGACGGCAGCCTCTGGGAGCACGTGGAGGAGACGCAGAAGTGTAATCTCTGTCTGAAGGCATATACCATCCGAGGCTGAGGAGGGCTTTTGCAGGCGTCCTTGTCTGTGGGGGATGAGAAACACAACATTAAAGGATAAAAGAGATGGAACAAACGATCATTTTTGCAACAGGTAATGAAGGCAAGATGCGGGAGATCCGCGCTATTTTACAGGATCTGGGGATACCGGTTCTGTCCATGAAGGAGGCCGGAGTTACGCTGGATATCACAGAGGATGGAACCACCTTCGGGGAAAATGCCCGTATCAAGGCAATGGCTGTATGGGAGCGCACCGGCGGCATTGTCCTGGCAGACGATTCCGGACTGGTGGTAGACTATATCGGAGGCGAGCCGGGAGTCTACTCCGCCCGATATATGGGAGAGAATACCTCCTATGAAATCAAAAACCGCAGTATTATTGAGCGTCTTGCGGGGGTCAGCGGAAAGGAGCGAAGCGCCCGTTTTGCCTGCAATATTACGGCTGTGCTGCCTGACGGCCGCGTTATTCAGACAGAGGAGTATATGGAAGGGCTGATTGCAGAGGAGCCGGCAGGAAAGGGAGGCTTTGGCTACGATCCTATTTTATATCTGCCTGAGTTTGGGAAGACATCCGCAGAGCTGACAATGGAGGAGAAGAATCGGATCAGCCACAGGGGAAAAGCGCTGGAGGCCATGAAAAAGGCGCTGAAGAAGGAGCTTGGCTGATATGGGAACAGGTATCCGTGCGGGGGGAAGTCATAATATGGAGGAAGGAAACAGGGTATGAAGATACTGATCGTCAGCGATACCCATAGAAAAGACGGAAATCTGCAGTGGGTCATGGAGCAGACAAAGCCGTTTGATATGCTGATCCATCTGGGAGATGCGGAGGGAAGCGAATATGAGATTGCCAGGTGGGCAGGACCTGGCTGCGAACTGGAAATGGTTCTGGGCAATAACGACTTTTTTTCCCATCTGGAACGGGAACGTGACCTTATGATCGGAACATACAGGGCGCTTCTGACCCATGGCCATTATTATAATGTTTCTCTGAGTACGGAGTACCTCAGGAGAGAGGCCAGAGAAAGAGGCTTTGATATCGCTATGTTCGGCCATACGCACCGGCCGTTTTTTGAGATCGACCGGCAGGAAGGTGAGAAGGAACTGATTCTTTTAAATCCTGGCAGCTTGTCTTATCCACGGCAGGAAGGAAGGCGGCCGTCTTATATGATTATGGAAATAGGAGAAGACGGAAAGGCCAGGTTTCATCAGCATTATCTGTAGGTAATCCTGCAGCAAACGTGCGTTATGGGATGAAAATAACAGCAGGACACTATCTTTGCGATGGTGTTCTGCTTTTTGCTGTGCGCCGAAAGGAGATGCTGCGTGGAATGTAAAGGATATTCTGATAGTTGCCTGGTTGCTTGATTGACAACACACAAGTTGTATGATATGATTTAAATTATAAAACAATTCTGAACGAAAAAGTTGATTTTACATGAAACTCACAGGGGTTTACCATTGGCTGAGCGTCTCTATTAACTACCGCAAATAGTTGTCTATTGTGTTTCACAGCGGGAGCGTATGTGAAAGCAGAGGAACGGCGGTGTTTTTTTATGCACAAAGCGTGTAAATAAATGGAAATGATGTGCGGGCTGTATCAGAAAGGGGGATGAAAGCTCCATGAGAAAGACATTTAACACATCGTATAAGGAGGCGTTGAGAGAGCGGATCCTGGCCGCTTCGGGGGTGAAGCGGGCTGGACTTGTACTGAAAGGCGCAAAGGTGCTGAACGTGTTCACCAGAGAGCTTGAAGAGGCAGATGTGGCAGTGCAGGACGGTTTCATTGTGGGAATCGGCGCTTACAGGGGAGAAGAGGAGCATGACCTGACAGGACGGATTATCTGTCCGGGCTTTATTGACGGCCATATCCATCTGGAAAGCTCCATGGTACGGCCGGAGGAGTTTGAGAGGGCAGTGCTGCCCCATGGAACGACAGCAGTGGTCACGGATCCCCACGAGATTGCCAATGTGGCTGGAACGGAGGGGATCGAGTATATGCTCCGGGAAACGGAAGGACTTTTGCTGGATGTGTATGTTATGCTTCCTTCCTGCGTTCCTGCTGCGGCTATGGAGGAGTCGGGGGCAGTTCTGCAGGCAGAGGAGCTTCGGCGTTTTTATGACAATGACCGGGTTCTGGGGCTGGCAGAGCTGATGAATGCTCCGGGAACCATCGCGGCAGAGGATGGGGTACTTTCAAAGCTGGAAGACGCTGCCAGGATGAAAAAGAGAGTGGACGGCCATGCTCCGGGACTTTCCGGAAAGGCGCTCAATGCCTACTGCACTGCAGGCGTGGCTTCCGATCACGAGTGCTGTAAAAAGGAGGAGGCGCTCCAAAAGCTGCGGCGCGGCCAGTGGATTATGATAAGGGAAGGGACGGCAGCCAGGAATCTGGAGGCGCTGATCTCCCTCTGCAAAGACCCATGGGCCAGCCGGTGTATGTTCGTCACAGACGATAAGCATCCAGGGGATTTAAGGCGTCTGGGCCACATGGACTGGATCATCCGCAGGGCAGTTTTGCTGGGAGCTGATCCGGTAACGGCAGTATTGATGGCTACGCTGTACCCGGCCCGGTATTTCGGGCTTCGGGAAAATGGAGCCGTGGCTCCGGGGTACAGGGCTGATCTGGCTGTGCTTACGGATCTGGAGGAGATGAGGGTAGAACGGGTCTATAAAAATGGTCGCCTGGCTGCGGAAAATGGCCGGGTACTCCACAAGGGTATCCCGTCGGCTGTCTGCAAAAAGGGGGCGGACGGTTTGGGGGGAGAGTCCTTTCAGAGCGTGTTCCATTCGTTCCGCATGGCTCCTGTCCGTACGCAGGATCTAAAGCTGGAGCCGGAAGGAGATACAGTAAGGGTCATTCAGCTGACTCCGAAAGAACTGCTGACGAGGGAGCGGCTGGAACCATGGACACACGTTGCCGGTTTTCCGCCAGGGGTGGATCCGGCCAGAGATATCGTAAAACTGGCGGTATTTGAGCGTCATAAAGGAACAGGACACAAAGGGGTCGGATTTTTGGGCGGATATGGTTTAAAAGCCGGGGCGGTAGCCACCAGCGTAGCCCATGATTCCCACAATCTGATCGTGGCCGGTGTGAGTGACAGCGATATGGCTCTGGCAGCAGAGGCGGTGCGCAAGGCAGAAGGAGGGATTGCCGTTGTAAAGGGAGGAACGCTTCTGGGGATCCTGCCTCTTCCCATCGGAGGGCTTATGACCCCGATGACCGCGCAGGCAGTGGATGAGAAACTGGAAGAACTTAAGAGGCTGGCGGCCGGTCTCGGTGTCAGGGAAGGGATTGACCCCTTTATGACTCTGGCGTTTGTAAGTCTTCCGGTGATCCCGGCGCTGCGTCTTAATACCTGCGGCCTTATTGATGTGGAACGGCAGGAAATTCTGGAGGTTTCCTTTGGGGAAACACAGTTTAGGAATGAAAAAGTAGGAGGAAAATTGTATGGATCTGGAGAAAATATTTCACCTGAAAGAAAATAAGACGGATGTGAAAACAGAGGTGATCGCGGGTGTGACCACCTTTATGACGATGGCCTATATTCTGGCAGTCAATCCAAGTGTTTTAAGCGCCTGCGGTATGGACAGCGGAGCTGTCTTTACCGCAACGGCTTTAGCGGCCCTGATCGCTACTGTGATGATGGCGGCATTTGCAAACTATCCCTTTGTGCTTGCTCCGGGCATGGGCTTAAACGCCTATTTTGCCTATACTGTAGTTCTGCAGATGGGCTACAGCTGGCAGACGGCCCTGGCAGCCGTGTTTATTGAAGGAATTGTATTTATTCTTTTGTCTCTGACCAGCGTGCGGGAAGCTATTTTTAATGCAATCCCCATGAATTTAAAGCACGCGGTTTCAGTAGGCATCGGTCTGTTCATCGCGTTTATCGGCTTGCAGAATGCCAAGATCGTAGTGGACAGCGCTACCCTGGTAGGTGTGTATTCCTTTAAAAATTCCGTATCAAACGGTATGTTTAACAGTGAAGGGATCACTGTAGTCCTGGCTTTGGCAGGGATTCTCATTACGGGCATTCTGGTTGTTAAGGGGGTTAAGGGAAACATTCTCTGGGGAATTCTGATTACCTGGGGCCTTGGCATTCTCTGTCAGCTTACCGGCCTGTATCAGATCAATCCAGAGATCGGAATGTACAGCCTGCTGCCGGATTTCTCAGGAGGGATCCGTATTCCAAGTATTGCTCCCACTCTGATGCAGATGGACTTTTCAGGCATCCTTAGCCTGGATTTCTTTGTAGTCATGTTTGCCTTCCTGTTTGTGGATCTTTTTGACACGCTGGGAACGCTCATCGGTGTGGCGTCCAAGGCGGATATGCTGGATAAGGACGGAAGGCTTCCGAGGATCCGCGGTGCTCTGCTGTCGGATGCCATCGGAACCTCTGTAGGTGCAGTGCTGGGCACTTCTACCACCACCACCTTTGTAGAGAGCGCATCCGGTGTGGCAGAAGGCGGGCGCACCGGCCTGACGGCCATTGTAGCGGCAATCCTGTTTGGTCTGTCGCTGTTCCTGTCTCCGATTTTTCTGGCTATTCCGTCTTTTGCCACGGCTCCGGCTCTGGTAGTGGTAGGTTTCCTGATGCTGACCTCAATTACAAAGATTGACTTTGATGACTTCACAGAGGCTATCCCTGCCTATATCTCCATTATTGCCATGCCGTTTATGTACAGTATATCCGAAGGCATTGCCATGGGAGTGATTGCATACGTTGTGATCAATGTGTTTACGGGAAAGGCGAAGGAAAAGAAGATCAGTGCGCTGATGTATGTTCTGGCGGCGCTGTTTGTAGGGAAATATATCATGCTGTAAAAATGAAAAATGTCTGACAGCACAGCGCGGAAGGGGGCCGCAGAAACTTTCCGCGCTGTCTTTCAAAAAAAATAAAAAAACTATTGACATTTGCTGTTTGATATAATATAATGATCTACGTTGCTGAGGCAGACAGGCCAAAGCACCAGGATGCGTCAATAGCTCAGCTGGATAGAGCATACGGCTACGGACCGTAGTGTCGGGAGTTCGAATCTTCTTTGGCGCACGTTGAGAGCCTCGTAAGTGTAAAACTTACGGGGCTTTTGTGTATTTGAAGTTATAAAATATTAAAATATAAACGTATTGTTGATGATATAACACGGATCTGAAACAGGTCTCTCTTTTTTGCTGCTGTCTTTAGAAAATGATGTGATTTATGAACCTCGTCATACGCTCGGCCTTAAAACTGCCGCATGATTACAATCGGCATCTTTTCGTTTCGCTTTATGCTTCCCCAATGCACAAAGAATGAGCCGGAAACCTTAACAAATCAAAGGTTTCCGGCTCATTGGCGTTACTGGGCTGGCGGGATTCGAACCCTCGTATGCAGGAGTCAAAGTCCTGTGCCTTTACCGCTTGGCGACAGCCCATTATATTAAAAAATCCTCTTCTCATCATCGCGAAAAGAGGAAAGGGTGAGTAGAGGGATTCGAACCCTCGGCCTCCAGAGCCACAATCTGGCGCGATAACCAACTTCGCCATACCCACCATATTTCATTCAATTAGAGCTTACGCTCAATGAGCCTGAAGGGATTCGAACCCCCGACCCACGGCTTAGAAGGCCGTTGCTCTATCCAACTGAGCTACAGACTCATCCGCGACACTTGCCGTGTCAACGTGTTATACTTTATCATACTTCGTGAATAAATGCAAGTACTTTTTTTGTTTTTTTAAAACTTTTTTCAGATGTATTTTTTCACGGTCAGGCGGCGCATTTTTCACAGTCTGTACTGTGGATCAGGCTGCTGATGCGCTTGTAGACCAGGGCAGTGAGAAGGGAAACGATGGCGCCCTTTAAAAGATTAAAGGGCGCTACGCAGAAGATAGCCAGTCCCCACACACTGCTGACTGCCGGCTGGATAGCGGCCCCTGCTGCAAGAATGTTTTCCAGCGGCATAAAATGGGAATAAAAGGGAATCATCACCAGGGCGTTGAGTACGGCTCCTGCAATGGCCATAAGTATGGTTCCCACAGCCATGGCAAGGACAGCGCTTCCCTTGGTCTTGTGACGGCGGTAGATCAGACCGGCGGGAACCACGAGAGAGCAGCCGATTACAAAATTGGCAAATTCCCCTACAAAGCCAGTGGTGGAAGGCTTGAGGAGAAGCTTTACCAGGATCTTTACCGCTTCGATCACAATTCCGGCCACAGGCCCCATGGCAAAGGTGCCTACCAGTACCGGAACTTCGGAAATATCAAGGCCGTAGAAGCTTGGCGCGATGAATGGAAGAGGCACTTCAAAAAGCATCAGCACAGCCGCCAGAGCACCAAACATTCCCATCAGTACAACCTGTTTCGTTTTCAGTTTCATTTTCAGATCCTCCTTTTTTGACAGGGCTGCCGCAAAATGGTTTCATGTACAGGATACAGGTGAAACGCAACTGTTTTGAGACGCCCAATAAATGGGATCTGCCAGGGCATAATATAAAAAATCCCGGCAGATCTTGGATCCTCCGGGATATAAAATGCGTGTCTGTGCAGAATGTCCACACTATGGTGATTCTGCATTCTTCTCTCATCCAGACTGTAACTGTCGGTTCCGGAATTACACCGGATCAGCCGCCCTAAGCGGGTCGCGGACTATACCGCCGGTAGGGAATCTCACCCTGCCCCGAAGAATTGTAACTATATGCAGTATACTCCTGCTTCGGTCCAGCGTCAACCTGTTTTTGCAGAGTTTTTATTATTTTGTAACGATTCAGCCATGGGGCAAACAAAAACAGCGGAATGCCCTGATAATCAGGGGATTCCGCTGTAAACAAAAAGCAGGTGATGGGAATCGAACCCACGTATCTAGCTTGGAAGGCTAGTGTTCTACCATTGAACTACACCTGCGCGAACAGTCATTATTATAAGGCAGATATCAAAAGTTGTCAATTACTTTTTTGAAGATGTATCAAACCGGCCATACTGCGCTCCGATGGAAGGGAGAGGGCAGTCCAGGAAGTGTGCTGCGCTTTCAAGGCAGAGCGGAGCCTGCTTTACGGTTTTTTTGCATATGCAGCAGGAGGTTGCCGCCGCAGTTGAAACATACACAGGAATATGGTATGATGAAGAAAGTTTCCCAGGAGAATATATCCGCGGATACAGGCAAATCTGATAAAGGCAGGTGACGGGCTATGAAAGTACAAAAGCTTTCCCTTCAGAATCTTCTTCTGGTGGGATTTACATTGTTTTCTATGTTTTTTGGGGCGGGAAATCTTATTTTTCCGCCCTATCTGGCCGCAAGGGCGGGCAGTGAGGTGATTCCTGCCATGGCAGGTTTTTTGATCAGCGCAGTAGGGTTTCCGGTACTTGGCGTCGCTGCGGTGGCGCTGTCAGGCGGTCTGGAAAAGCTGTCAGGCAGAGTGGGAAAAAGCTTTGCTCTCATATTTACATTGACGGCTTATCTGGCGATCGGCCCCTTTCTGGCGATTCCAAGAACAGCAAGCACCTCCTTTGAAATGACGGTTCTTCCCATTCTCACAGGGGCAGGCGTTCATCTGGGAGCGCCTTTAGGCGGTACGGGGATGACGGTGCAGTTTGGCGCGCAGCTGGGCTATTCTCTTGTATTTTTTGGGACGGCCCTTCTTTTGTCTTTTCATCCGGAAACCTTATCCGAACGTTTGGGAAAGGTAATGTGTCCGGCTCTGCTTGTGCTGATTGCGGTGCTCTTTACAGGCAGTCTGATCTGGAGCATGGGAGCGCCGGGAGCCCCTGAGGCGGAGTTTGCTGCCGGTGCCTCTGTAAGGGGATTTACAGAGGGATATCAGACAATGGATACGCTGGCTGCCCTCAATTTCGGCATTATTATTGCCCTGAATATTAAAAATAAGGGAATATCCAGAGAGGACTCTGTGGTGCGGGAGACCGTAAAGGCCGGTGCAGTGGCAGGGGTTCTTCTGTCTCTTGTTTATGCTGCCCTTGCTTTTATCGGAGGTCCGGTGGGACAGCAGGCGGGAGAGGGGGCCAACGGAGCCAGGATTCTTACCTTTGTGGCAGGCAACCTTTTTGGGGCGTCGGGAATGGTAATCCTGGGCGTGATCTTCTTTATTGCCTGTTTAAATACCTGTGTAGGGCTGATCAGCTGCTGCAGCCAGTATTTTTCCATGCTGGCGCCTAAAATCGGCTACCGGGTATGGGCGGTAATTTTTGCCCTGGTGAGCCTTCTGATCTCCAGCGCAGGTCTGGATCGGATCTTAAAGTATTCCGTTCCCGTACTGAACGCCATCTACCCCATCGCCATTGTGCTGATTGCTCTGGCTTTTGCCAGCCGGGCTGCTGGAAAGAGAACCTGGGTATACCGTCTGTCTATCCTGTTTACGGCTGTGGTCAGTGTGGTCTGGGCACTGGATCAGGCAAAGATCAGTATGTTCGGACTTACAGGTCTTATCCGTCAGCTGCCGGGATATGAGCCGGGACTTGGATGGATCCTGCCGGCAGTGGCGGGCGGTTTGCTTGGCCTGCTGATTCCAGGAGAGGCAGCGGAAAAAGAAGAGTAAAGACCGTCAGGGAGACGGTTGACAAAGGATATAAGAAAGGGACGGCAAGATGACAGAGTCTATCTGGATGCTGCACGCAAAGAAAGCGGATTTTGACGGCCTGGCGGCCCGGTTTGATATAAGCCCGGTCACAGCCAGAATCATACGCAACAGAGATATAGAGGATGAGGCGGCGTTTGACCGCTATTTAAACGGAAGCCTGGAGGATCTTTATTCCCCTGGGCTTTTGCCCGATATGGAAGAGGCTGTAAGACGGATCCGCAGGGCAGTAAAGGAAAAACGCCGCCTGCGGATCGTAGGGGATTACGACATTGACGGTGTGTGCGCCACGGCTGTTTTGTACAAGGGATTTGCACGGATCGGGGCAGATGCGGACTATGTGATCCCGGAGCGGATCCGAGATGGTTATGGGATCAATGAACAGATCATAGAGGCGGCCGCCGCAGACGGGATCGAGACGCTTGTTACCTGCGACAACGGCATTGCGGCCATCAGCCAGATCGCCAGGGCAAAGGAGCTTGGCCTGGAGGTGATTATTACGGATCATCATGATATCCAGACTGATGGGGAGACTGGGGCAGACCTGATGCCCCCGGCAGATGCCATTGTCAATCCAAAGCGCAGGGACAGCCGGTATCCCTGGCCGGAGATCTGCGGGGCCATGGTGGCATTTAAGCTTATCGGAGCACTGTATGATTCATACGGCATTGATCGTCAGGAGTGGCTGGAACTTCTGGAGTTTGCCGCCGTCGCTACGGTTGGCGATGTGATGAAGCTAAAGGATGAAAACCGCATTGTGGTAAAGGAGGGTCTGAAACGGCTGGCCTGCACAGGGAACCCGGGACTGAAGAGTCTTATCCTTAAAAATGCCATTGACCCTGCCAATATCAGCGCTTACCATATTGGTTTTGTTCTTGGGCCATGCTTAAACGCCAGCGGACGCCTGCAGACAGCAGAGCTTGCGGTGGAACTTTTGCTGTGCGGGGATCCGGCCAGAGCGGATGAGATTGCAGAGGAACTAAAGGAATTAAATGACAAACGAAAGGCCATGACCCAGGAAAACGTAGAGGCCGCAGCAGATCAGGTGGAAAAGGAACTTTCTAGGGACAAGGTGCTGGTGATTTTTCTGCCCGACTGCCATGAATCTCTGGCAGGGATCGTGGCGGGGCGGATCAGGGAGCGGTACAATAAGCCTGTTTTCGTCCTCACACGGGCTGAGGGCTGTGCCAAGGGCTCCGGGCGTTCCATTGAAGCCTACCATATGTTCCATGCCCTGGTGGAGGTAAAGGATCTGCTGCTGAAATTCGGCGGCCATCCTATGGCGGCAGGTTTTTCACTGGAAGAGTCGGATATCGGCGAGTTTCGCAGGCGGCTCAATGAAAATGCAGAGGACAGGCTCACAGAGGACGATTTTATCCCCAGAGTATGGATCGATGCAGCAATGCCTTTTGAGTATGTGACCGAGGAACTGATCGGTGATCTGGAACGTCTGGAACCATTTGGACAGGGAAATGAAAAACCGCAGTTTGCGCAGAAATCCATGACTGTCCGCAGCGTCCGCGTTATGGGAAGAAACCGCAATGTGGTACGTCTTTCCCTGGCAAATGAGCGGGGCTTTTCCATGGATGGGATTATCTTCGGAGACGGGGATGCATTTTTGGAGGAGATGGGCCGCCGCCGCGGGATCGACATTATCTACTATCCGACTGTCAATGAATACAACGGAAACCGCACCCTTCAGGTGGTGGTAAAAGCCTGGAAATTCAGAGACTGACGCGGGAAAATACAGGGACATAAGGGGAAGTTTTGTCCGCCTGGGGCAGTATTGCATTTTACTGCCGGATGGAGTATAATCGCAGAAAAAGAACGGAAAGGATGGTAGGTTCAATGGTAAATACAGTTATGGATTTTATCACAGGCTATGACAAAGAGGTAGGCGAGGCGATCCAGGCGGAGTGCAGACGTCAGCGGCAGAATCTGGAACTGATCGCTTCGGAGAACATTGTTTCAGAACCGGTGATGATGGCGATGGGAACGGTTCTGACGAATAAATATGCAGAAGGATACTCCGGCAAACGCTATTACGGAGGCTGTCAGTGTGTGGATATCGTAGAGACCCTGGCCATTGAGCGGGCTAAGAAACTCTTTGGGTGCGATTATGCCAATGTACAGCCTCATTCCGGCGCGCAGGCAAATATGGCGGTTTTCCTGGCTATGCTGAAGCCGGGAGATACGGTGATGGGCATGAACCTGGATCACGGGGGCCATCTGACCCATGGCAGCCCTGTAAACTTTTCCGGTATGTATTTTAACATTGTTCCCTATGGGGTGGATGATGAGGGATTTATTGACTATGACGAGGTGGAGCGCAAGGCAAAGGAGTCAAAGCCGAAGCTGATCGTGGCAGGAGCCAGCGCCTACGCAAGAACCATTGACTTTAAGAGGTTCCGTGAAATCGCTCATGGGGTCGGCGCATATCTGATGGTGGATATGGCTCATATCGCGGGCCTGGTGGCAGCGGGAGAGCATCCAAGCCCCATCCCCTATGCAGACGTAGTGACCACGACTACACACAAGACCTTACGAGGCCCCAGAGGCGGTATGATTCTGGCAAATAAAGAGGCGGCGGAGAAGTTTAACTTCAACAAGGCTATTTTTCCGGGAACTCAGGGCGGCCCCTTAGAGCACGTCATCGCTGCCAAGGCAGTATGCTTGGGCGAGGCGTTAAAGCCTGAATTTAAGGAATATGCGCATCAGGTTGTTTTAAATGCCCAGGCTCTGGCGTCGGCTCTTAAAAAGCAGGGCTTTAAGCTGCTGACCGGCGGTACGGATAATCACCTGATGCTGGTGGATCTGCGGGGAATGGAGATCTCCGGCAAGGAACTGCAGAATCGCTGTGATGAAGTATTTATTACCCTGAATAAAAATACCGTTCCAAACGACCCAAGAAGCCCCTTTGTCACCTCCGGCGTCCGCATCGGCACCCCGGCTGTGACTACAAGAGGCCTGAGGGAGGCAGATATGGAGAAGATTGCAGAGTGCATCTGGCTTACTGCCGCGGATTTTGAAAAGCAGAAAGAGTATATCAGGGCAGAGGTGACAAAACTCTGCGAGAAGTATCCTCTGTACGAGGGTTAGGACAGCTGATCCCTTCATACATGAATAAAAATGGCCCGGAAAACACTGTTTTATCTGTGTTTTCCGGGCCATTTGACATACTGTGTAAGCGGCAGATGCCGTTTGCCTGTTTATACGGAAACTTTCGGCTCCAACTCCTTTTTCAGGTTTTTCTGAGCCGTTGCCAGCATCAGCTTGATGCGGTTTAACTGGTTTACTTCGCTGGCGCCGGGATCGTAGTCTACTGCAATGATATTGGAATCTGGATAGTTTTTGCGCAGTTCCTTGATCACGCCCTTTCCTACGATATGATTGGGCAGACAGCCGAATGGCTGGGTGCATACGATATTTTTCACACCGCTGTGGATCAGTTCCAGCATCTCGCCGGTTAAAAACCAGCCTTCACCAGTCTGATTTCCAAGGGAAACAAAGCCCTTTGCCATATTTGCCAGCTCATTGATAGCAGAGGGAGGAGCAAAATGCTTACTTGCTGCCAGTTCCTTCTTTGCAGTTCGCCGAAAATATTCAAGCAGGGAGATTCCGGCGTTGCACAGCCGGGCAGTGGATTTTTTCGTGCCCAGGTGCTCGGCCTTGAAATTGCTGTTGTAGAAACAGTAGAGCAGGAAATCCATCAGATCCGGCATTACAGCTTCTGCACCCTCGGATTCCAGCAGCTCAACAATATGGTTATTTGCCAGAGGAGAGAATTTTACCAGGATCTCCCCTACAATGCCAACCTTTGGTTTTTGGATGTCTTTGCGTTCCAGCTGGTCAAAATCACGTATGATTCCCTTGATGTTGCGGCCAAATTCCATCATGGCCGCAGAGCGCTTGGATAAAGATGCGATACAGCGTTTTTTCCACTTCTCATGGAGGGCATCGGCGCTTCCCGGTACAGCCTCATAGGGACGGGTGGCGTAGAGCACCCGCATGAAGATATCGCCGTATACAACCGCCTGCATGGCCTTTGTGAGCAGAGGCAGGGTGATGGAAAAGCCGGGGTTGGTTTCCATGCCGTTGGCATTGACAGAGATTACGGGGATCTGGGGCATATCGGCCTTTTCCAGCGCCCGGCGGATAAAGCCGATATAGTTGGAGGCACGGCAGCCGCCGCCGGTCTGGCTCATGAGGACCGCCGTGCGGTTTAAATCGTATTTTCCTGACAAGAGGGCGTCCATGATCTGGCCGATCACGATCAGGGAGGGATAGCAGGCGTCATTATTTACATACTGTAAGCCCACATCCACGGCATTTTTGTTGTGATTTTGAAGAACCTCTATATGGTATCCAAAGGCTCTCACGGCAGGTTCGATGAGGTCAAAGTGAATGGGTGACATCTGGGGGCAGAGAAGGGTATAGTCCCTCTTCATCTCCTTTGTAAATACCACCCGGTTATAGGCGCTGGATACCACCCGGCGCTCATAATGGCGCTGATCCCGCACGCGCAGGGCCGCGATCAGGGAACGGATCCGGATCCGGGCAGCTCCCAGGTTGTTGACCTCGTCGATTTTCAGCACCGTGTAGATCTTGCCGGATCGGGTAAGAATATCAGATACCTGATCTGTGGTAACGGCGTCCAGGCCGCAGCCAAAGGAGTTTAGCTGGATCAGATCCAGATCGTCTCTTGTCTTTACAAAACTGGCGGCCGCATAGAGGCGGGAGTGATACATCCACTGATCTGTTACCACCAGAGGGCGCTCCACCTTTCCCAGATGGGAAACGGAATCCTCGGTCAGCACCGCAAAGCCGTAGGAGGTGATAAGTTCCGGGATACCGTGGTGGATCTCCGGATCCACATGGTAGGGGCGGCCCGCCAGGACGATGCCCCGCCTGCCGTGTTCCTTCATCCAGTCCAGGGTTTCCTCCCCTTTTTTCTTCATATCTTCTCTGGAAGCGATCAGCTCCTGCCAGCCTGCGTGTGCTGCCATGCGGATCTCTGCTGCTGGGATCTGGAAGGTTTTGGAAAATTCTGTTACCAGGGCCTCAGTCAGCACCTGTTCGTTGGTAAAGGCCATGAATGGATTCATGAAATGCACCTTTTCTTCTTCCAGCGCCTCTACGTTGTTCTTGATATTTTCCGCATAGGAGGTGACCATGGGGCAGTTATAGTGGTTGCCTGCCTCAGGGCTTTCATTGCGCTCATAGGGGATGCAGGGGTAGAAGATAAACTTCACGCCCTGTCGGATGAGCCATGACACATGGCCGTGAACCAGCTTGGCCGGATAGCATTCCGATTCACTGGGGATGGATTCAATGCCAAGCTCGTAAAGCTGTCTGGTGGACTGAGGGGAGAGGATCACATGATAGCGCAGCTTCTTAAAGAATACGGCCCAGAAGGGGAAATTCTCGTACATATTTAAGACTCTGGGTATGCCTACCGTGCCGCGGTCAGCCTCATCCATGGGGAGAGGCTCATAGCCGAACATCCGGCGGTACTTATAGTCAAAGAGATTGGGAATCTCTTTTTTGGCCTTTTCAAGCCCCAGCCCGCGTTCACAGCGGTTGCCGGATATGTAGCGGCGGCCTCCGCCAAACTGGTTGACGGTAAGGACACAGTGATTGTTGCAGCCCTTGCACCGTGTCATGGAGGTCTTATAATTTAAGGAAATGATCTTGTCCAGAGGCAGAGTGGTCGTCTCCTTTTCTCCGCCCATATGGTAGCGCTCCTTTGCAATCAGCGCCGCTCCAAAGGCTCCCATGATGCCCGCGATATCAGGGCGGACAGCCCGGCAGCCAGAGATTTTCTCAAAGCTTCTAAGCACTGCGTCATTGTAAAAGGTACCGCCCTGAACCACTACATGACGGCCGAGATCAGAGGCATTTGTGATCTTGATAACCTTAAACAGCGCATTTTTAATGACAGAATAAGCCAGACCTGCGGAGATATCTGCTACGGTAGCCCCTTCCTTCTGTGCCTGCTTTACGTTGGAGTTCATAAACACGGTGCAGCGGGTTCCAAGATCTGTAGGATTTTTGGCAAACAGGGCCTCCCTGGCGAAATCCATCACGCTGTAGTTTAGACTTTTTGCAAAGGTTTCGATAAAGGAACCGCAGCCGGAGGAACAGGCCTCGTTTAGCTGTACGCTGTCTACCGTGCCGTCCTTGATGCGGATACATTTCATATCCTGTCCGCCGATGTCCAGTATACAGTCCACCTCCGGGTCGAAGAAGGCAGCGGCATAATAGTGGGAAATTGTTTCCACTTCCCCTTCATCCAACAGGAAAGCAGCCTTTAACAGGGCCTCTCCGTAGCCGGTGGAGCAGGAGTATGCAATCTTTGCCGTATCCGGGATCCGGGACTTGATTTCAGTGATGGCCCGGATGGCGGCCGCCAAGGGACTGCCGTTATTATTTTCGTAGAAACGGTACAGAAGGCTTCCGTCCTCACCTACAAGAGCTGCCTTGGTCGTGGTGGAGCCAGCATCAATTCCAAGATAGCAGAGTCCCTCATAAGAAGCCAGATCCGCGGACTTTACATGATTGTGGGCGTGATCGGCCAGAAATGCCTCATAGTCGGCCTGGTTCTCAAAGAGAGGATCCATGCGCTTAACCTCAAAATCCATCTGAACACCGGAGGACAGGGTCTCGATCAGTTCTGTGATGGCCTTTGGCTGCTGGCCCTCTCTGGGATTCATGGCAGCGCCGATGGCGGCAAAAAGATGGGAATGATCCGGGGCGATGACCTGCTCTGGAGTTAAGTGCAGAGTGCGGATGAAAGCCTTTCGCAGCTCCGGGAGGAAATGAAGGGGGCCGCCCAGAAAGGCTACGTTTCCACGGATGGGTTTTCCGCAGGCCAGACCGCTGATGGTCTGGTTGACCACTGCCTGGAAAATGGAAGCGGCCAGATCCTCCCGGGTAGCACCGTCATTGATCAGGGGCTGGATATCGGATTTGGCAAATACACCGCAGCGGGCTGCGATGGGATAAATAGCCTTATAATCCCTGGCGTACTCGTTTAAGCCGGAGGCATCGGTCTGCAGAAGGGATGCCATCTGATCGATAAAGGAACCGGTGCCGCCGGCGCAGATTCCATTCATGCGCTGGTCAATGCCGCCGGTAAAGTAAATGATCTTGGCGTCCTCGCCGCCCAGCTCAATGGCTACGTCGGTATGGGGGGCATAGTCCTGGAGCGAGGAGGCCACGGCCACTACCTCCTGGACAAAGGGCGCGTTTAAATGGGAAGAGAGAGTCAGGCCGCCGGAGCCGGTGATCACAGGCATCACAAAAACAGGGCCTGTCTGAGCGCAGGCCTTTTTTAAAAGTCCCGCCAGGGTCTCCTGGATATTGGCATAGTGGCGTTCATAATCGGAAAAAATGATATGGTATTCCTGATCCAGCAGAGCCACCTTTACGGTGGTGGAGCCGATATCGATACCGAGGGTATAGGTTGTACTGAGCTGATTCATAGATACGGGTATGGACCCTGACCTCCTTTGTAATCTGACGCATCTGCGGGACCGGTCCCGTTGATACATTTCGATCATCCGGGCGCAAATAAATTAAGGAAACGCGGCGGATGGTTAGTAATGAAAGAGGCAGCCCGGATCTACAAGGGCTGCGCAAGTCAGTTATGTATTTTAATATAATTTTTCTGTAAAAACTGTGACATAAGCAACAGACAAAGGGTATTTGATAGTTGGAAAAAATAGTAAAATACCCATGAGCCTAAATCATCACACTAAAGTGTAGCATAAATCAAAGGCAAATACAATTAGGGAAGGACGTTAAAAAAATGTTAATAAAAGAAGCGATATTTGTAAAATTTGCGTTTTATGTTAAATGGAGTTCTAATCCATTTGACAAAACACCGGGCAGTAACTATAATTAGGAGGGTAAAATTTCAGAATGGGGGAGAGTTCGCATGATACGGATTTTCAAAACCGAGGACGGTACGATTCATGAAAAGAAAGAGATGCAGCCTGGAAGCTGGATCGCCCTTACGAACCCTACCGCCTCTGAGATCATGGATGTCGCCGATGCCTGCCGCATTGATCCGGATCATTTAAAAGCCCCTCTGGATGAGGAGGAGCGTTCCCGTATTGAGGCGGAGGATGAATACACTCTGATCCTGGTGGATATACCATCCATTGAGGAGAGAAACGGCAAGGACTGGTTTGTTACCATTCCTATGGCTATTATCACCACAAAGGATGTGCTGATCACGGTCTGCCTGGAGGAGACGCCGATCCTGAGTTCTTTTATGGACGGAAGAGTGAGAGACTTCCATACGTTTATGAAAACAAGGTTTATTTTACAGATCCTTTATAAAAATGCCACGCAGTATCTGCAGTACCTGCGCATCATCGACAAGAAGAGCGAGGTCATTGAAAATAAGCTTCATCAGTCTCAGAAGAATGAGGAACTGATCGAGCTTTTGGAACTGCAGAAGTCGCTGGTGTACTTTACCACCTCCCTTCGTTCTAACGAAGTGGTTCTGGAACGCCTGTTAAAGATTGATAAGATTAAGAAGTACCCGGAGGATACGGATCTTCTGGAGGATGTTATTATCGAGAACAAGCAGGCCATGGAGATGACCAGTATTTACAATGGTATCTTAAGCGGTACCATGGACACTTTTGCGTCAGTTATTTCCAACAACCTGAATATTGTCATGAAGTTTCTGGCAACGGTGACCATTGTGATGTCGATCCCTACGATGGTGGCGAGCTTTTACGGTATGAATGTGCTGCCAAAGGGGATGCCTTTTGCCGACAGCCCTTACGGTTTCTGGATCGTCCTGGGATTTGCGGTGGCGCTGTCTTTGATTGTAGCTTACATTTTTAATAAGAAAGATCTGTTCTGAAAACGGCATTGTCTTTGTGATTAAATATGGAAAAGGATTGGTGAAATGAAATTTTTTCATAAGATGGAACATAAGTATGGGCGCTATGCGATCCACAACCTGATGTATTATATTATCATTATGTATGGCATCGGCTTTGTTATGATGTATATGGCCCCTGGATTTTTTCAGTTATATTTGTCTCTGGACGCGGAGGCGATTCTTCACGGTCAGGTCTGGCGTCTTATTACGTTTTTGTTTTACCCGCCTACCTTAAGTCCGTTCTGGATCATTTTTGCTGTGCTCATGTATTATTCGCTGGGCCAGTCGCTGGAGGCGGTCTGGGGAGCATTCCGATTCAATGTTTTCTTTTTTATGGGAGTGCTTGGGATCATTTTTGCGGAGTTTTTTGTATATTTTCTCACGGGCTGGGATATGCACCTCAACACCTATTATCTGACGCTGTCCATATTCCTTGCCTATGCGGCCACATTTCCGGAGGAATATTTTTACATTTACTTTATTCTGGCCATAAAGGCCAAGTGGCTGGCGCTTTTTGACGCGCTCCTGCTGGTCTTTAGCTTTGCCGGGGGAGGACTGGCCGACCGCATTGCTATTTTCATGTGCCTGGCCAATTTCATTATCTACTTCCTGATGACCAGGGATTTTAAGAAATACAGTCCCAGAGAGGTAAAACGCAGACAGGATTTTAAGGCTCAGACCACTATCCGCCCTGTGAGCAGGAGCCGCCATAAGTGCTCGGTCTGCGGACGGACGGACGAGGAGAGTCCCGGCATGGAATTCCGCTACTGCTCCAAGTGCGAGGGCAGCTACGAATACTGTATGGATCATCTGTACACACACAAACACGTCAAAAAAGGAGATATGCCTTCCTAAATAAAAGGAGAGCGCCCCTTTCCATTTCAGGAACGGTTTCCCCACATCACAGGCCGCTCCTGAACAGATATACAACATAATTTACATTCAATGATGGAGGATTTTTAACAATGAAAAAGACAAAGATCATCTGCACTATGGGTCCAAACACGAGTGACAGGAATGTGATGCGGGAGCTGGCAAAGAACGGCATGGATGTTGCACGTTTTAACTTCTCCCACGGCGATTATGCCGAGCATCTGGGACGTCTGGAGATTTTAAAGGAAGTGCGCAAGGAGCTGGATATTCCGGTGGCAGCCCTTCTGGATACAAAGGGACCTGAAATTCGTACCGGTGTGTTAAAGGACGGCAAGAAGGTTGCATTAAAGGAAGGCCAGACCTACACGCTGACTACCAGAGAGATTGTCGGTGATGATACTATCGCACACATCAATTACAACGGTTTAAATGAGGATGTTTGTGCTGGAAACACAATTCTGATCGACGACGGCCTGATTGAGTTAAAGGTTAATGAGGTAAATGACACAGATATTATATGTACCGTTATAAACGGCGGCGAGCTGGGCGAGAGAAAGGGTGTAAATGTCCCCAACGTAAGCATCAAGCTTCCGGCTCTGACCGAGAAGGACAAAGAAGATATCCGTTTCGGCATCAAGCAGGGCTTTGACTTTATCGCGGCATCCTTTGTCCGTACTGCTGACTGCATTAAGGAGATCAAGGAGATGCTGGATGAGGCTGGTTCTTCCATGAAGGTAATCGCAAAGATTGAGAATGCAGAGGGCATCGAGAATCTGGATTCCATTATTGCTGAGGCAGACGGCATCATGGTAGCCCGCGGCGACATGGGCGTTGAGATCCCCGCCCAGAAGGTTCCGCACATCCAGAAGGAAATCATCCGCAAGTGCAACGAGGCCTGCAAGACTGTTATCACAGCGACTCAGATGCTGGATTCCATGATCCGCAACCCAAGACCTACCAGAGCCGAGGTGACAGACGTTGCAAACGCGGTTTACGACGGCACAGATGCAGTAATGCTTTCCGGCGAGACTGCGATGGGCAAGTATCCTGTGGAGGCCCTAAAGATGATGAGCTCCATCGTTGAGGAGACTGAGGGCTACCTGGATTACGCCGGCTACCGTCAGCGCAAGGTAAACGCGGAGAACATGAAAAACGTTTCCAACGCCGTATGTTGCGCATCTGCTTCCACCGCTCATGATATCGGCGCTGATTATATCATAGTTCCAAGCATCACCGGCTTTACTTCCATGATGCTTTCCAAGTGGAGACCGGCTGCCCGCATCCTGGGTATGTCCCCAAGCATGGCTACCGTTCGCCAGATGCAGCTGCAGTGGGGCGTAACACCGGTATGGTCCCGCCGTGCCGATTCTACGGATGAGCTGATCGAAAACTCCATAGAGGAGCTTAAGAGCAGAAATATCGTAGAAAGCGGAAAGCTGGCTGTCCTGACCGCAGGTGTGGTAAGCTATGCAAGACGCCATGAGGCTGCTGCTCAGACCAATATTATGCGTGTGGTATCCATCGACTGACAGCATCATACCGCTGCGCTGTAAAATAAGACTGGACAAAGAAGTCTGCCTGGGAGTACAATGTTCCGCAAGGACATTGTGCTTCCGACAGACTTTTTTTATACTTATACAGGCTGCCTGTATGAGCCAATGACTGATGTTTATGTAAGGGAAGGAGACATAACGTGGAAAAGAAACCATTTGTTACACTGGAACAGCTGCAGGAGATCACAAAAAAATATCCAACGCCATTTTACCTCTATGACGAAAAAGGAATCCGGGAAAATGCCAGACGGCTCAAAGAAGCCTTTTCCTGGAATAAGGGCTATAAGGAATATTTCGCTGTAAAAGCAACGCCCAATCCCTTTATCCTGAATATTTTAAAGGAATTCGGCTGCGGCACAGACTGCTCTTCTATGACAGAGCTTAAAATGTCAGAGGCCTGCGGCTTTTCAGGCAGTGATATCATGTTTTCCTCCAATGACACGCCTCTGGAGGAGTTTGCTTATGCGGATAAGCTGGGAGCGATCATCAATCTGGACGACATTACCCATGTTGAGTGCGTTGAAAAGACGCTGGGGTATATTCCAGAGACCATCAGCTGCCGTTTTAATCCGGGCGGTGTGTTTAAGATCAGCAATGATATTATGGACAATCCAGGAGACTCCAAATATGGTATGACCACGGAGCAGATCTTTGAGGCATTTAAGATCTTAAAAGAAAAGGGAGCCAGACATTTCGGCATCCATGCGTTCCTGGCAAGCAATACGGTGACAAATGAGTATTATCCCATGCTGGCGAAGATCCTGTTTGAGCTGGCAGTGCGTCTGCATGAGGAAACGGGCGCTCACATTTCCTTTATCAATCTGTCAGGCGGCATCGGAATCCCTTACCGGCCGGATCAGGAGCCAAACGATATCCGCGTGATCGGAGAAGGCGTGCGCCAGGTATATGAGGAGATCCTGGTGCCTGCGGGAATGGGGGATGTGGCTTTGTGCACCGAGCTGGGGCGCTTTATGCTGGGGCCTTATGGCTGCCTGGTGACAAAGGCGATCCATGAAAAGCACACTCACAAGGAGTATGCAGGCGTAGATGCCTGCGCGGTAAACCTGATGCGTCCGGCCATGTACGGCGCCTACCATCATATTACGGTGATGGGAAAGGAAAATGCGCCCTGCGACCATATGTATGATGTGGTAGGCTCCCTGTGTGAAAATAATGATAAATTTGCCATTGACCGGATGCTGCCTGAGATCGAAAAGGGAGATCTTCTGGTGATCCACGATACAGGAGCCCACGGCTTTGCCATGGGATATAATTACAACGGAAAATTAAAGTCCGCCGAGCTTCTGCTGAAGGAGGATGGCTCTGTGGAAATGATTCGCAGAGCGGAGACGGCAAAGGATTATTTTGCCACCTTTGATTTTTGTGATATACTAAAGGGTGCAGAGTAAATGGATAAAGCCGGGAGCTTGCCCGGCGTACTCTTTGAAAGACAGGGAGGTTTTGAGAAAATGGCCAAGATCGGTTTTATAGGAATGGGAAATATGGGATCAGCGATCTTAAACGGGCTTTTAAAGGCCTATGAGCCACAGGAACTTATTTTTACGGCTGCGCATACAGATAAGATGGAGGCGGTGACAAAGGCTACCGGAGTGCCTCATGCGTCCTCCAACGCAGCCTGCGCGGACAGCTGTAAATACCTGATCCTGGCGGTAAAGCCCCAGTATTTTGACGCTGTATTTGACGAGATCCGGGAAGTGCTGAAGGAGGACAGAATCGTCATTTCTCTGGCTCCGGGACAGACGATTTCCGGTTTGAAGGAGCGGCTGGGAGATGAGATCCGTGTGGTGCGGGCCATGCCTAATACGCCGGCTATGCTGGGAGCGGGTATGACGGGAGTAGCTTTTGGTGAGGACAGCTTTACAGAGGAAGAAAAGGCAGAGATCTGCCGGATCTTTGAAAGCTGCGGCCGGGTAGAAATGGTGGAGGAGCGCCAGATGGAAGCAGTAGGCTGCGTCAGCGGCTGTTCCCCTGCCTTTGTGTATATGTTTATCGAGGCGCTGGCTGACGGAGGCGTCAAATATGGCCTGCCGAGAAAGACGGCTTATGAAATGGCCGCTCAGACCGTCCTTGGAAGTGCAAAGATGGTTCTGGAGACAGGAAAGCACCCTGGCCAGCTGAAGGACGAGGTGTGCTCTCCAGGAGGGACTACCATTGCAGGAGTGTCCGCGCTGGAGGAGTGGGGGCTTAGGAATTCTGTGATCAAGGCCGCCGACGCCTGCTTTGAGAAAAGCCAGAAGATGAAATAGATGAGGAAAAGAAAGCCGGCCCGGTGAATAAAAACAGACGGGATAGCTGAAAGGCACAGCAAAGAAGGGAAGGAAAGGGAACATGGGACAGAAGCCAGAAAACGAAGGAATGCCGGTGGTGCGCTTAGACCGGCAGTTAAAGTATCAGGGAAATATCTTAAAGATTTATGAGGACACGGTTCTTGCCAACGGCCATGAGGCTCACTGGGATTACATTCACCATGACGGGGCTGCCGCTGTGGTGCCGGTAACAGATGAGGGAAAGCTCCTGATGGTACGCCAGTACAGAAATGCGCTGGACCGCTTCACTCTGGAAATTCCCGCAGGCAAGCTGGATGATCCCAGAGAGCCGAAGATTGAGTGCGCTTACCGTGAGCTGGAGGAGGAGACCGGCTTTAAGACAGAGAAACTGGAATATCTGATCAGCGTCAATACAACGGTTGCCTTCTGTGATGAGGCCATTGACATTTTCGTGGCCCACAACCTGGTTCCCAGTCATCAGCATCTGGATGAGGACGAGGTCATCGAGGTGGAGGCCTGGGAGCTTAAGGACTTAGAGGCGCTGATTTATGAGGGAAAAATCACGGACGGAAAGACCATCGCGGCGATTATGGCCTATGGGCGCAAGTACCGCAGTGTGGATAAGAAGGACGAGTTGGTATAGCAATTGAGCGTAAATATCAGATGAAAATAAAAGCCACCGGACAGATGAGCCGGGGGCTTTTGTCAGTCGTGCTGCAGCATCGTGGAGGCAGAAAACAGCAGAGAAAGGAACCTGAGTATGATAGAACGAGCGCCAGGGATTTTTGAAGTAAAGCTTTACGGCACAGGAGGCGGCGTAGAGGAGATTCGGATCTTTCTGATCCCCGGAAAGCCTGGGGAGCGCAGCCTGATGGTAGATACAGGATTTGCCAGGACGCAGTGTATGGATATGCTTAAGGAGGCTTTGGCAAAGTTAAAGATAGAGGTGACGGATCTGGATATTTTCCTGACCCACAAGCACACAGACCACTGCGGACTTGCCAGTGAATTTGCCGCACAGGGGGCCAGGCTTTTTATGAATCCCCAGGAGGACCGTCATGGCTATGACTGTCTTCACATGGATAAGAGCGGAGGATATTTAAGAAGCCAGATCAGGGTTCTAAGGGCAGTTGGCGTGACGCAGGAGCTGACGCCCGGGATTTGGGAAATGTTTATGGAGGTGAACCGGAGAGTGGCCGGGGACAGGGGATGGTATTTTGAGGTCCGTGATTTTCCCTATGAGCCTGCGGCGCCGGGACAGATATTTTCCTATGGAGACTATACCTTTGAAGCTGTGCTTTTAAAGGGACATACATATGGCCAGATGGGGCTGTACGACAGGGAAAAGAGGATTGTGTTTTCCGCGGATCAGGTGATTGACGGCATTGTGCCTATTGTGGCCACCAGCTATCCCGACGAGCATTTGCTCAAAGGGTATTTTGCATCCCTGGAATATTTTAAGAAGGAATTTCATGACTGCCGGATCTTTCCATCCCACAGGGAAGAACTGGTCCGGATGAGGACTACGGCAGAGCGGATCGTATTTTCCTACATGGACAAGGCGGGTCTGATTCAGAGCCTTCTAAAGCACGGACGCAGGCCCATGACGGTGCGGGAACTGGCCTGTCTGGCCTACGGGATGAATGAAGTGCCCAAGGATGAAGAGGACTTTATCAAGCTGAAAATGGTGATGACTAAGACCTTTTCCTGTCTGGAATATCTGTACGATTCGGATCTGGCTGTCAGAACCAGCAAAAACGGGATTCTGTACTGGGAAGAATAGCAGGCGGGCTGTCTGCATACATCTGTTTTAAAGAAATAGCAGGACGGCAGGCATGAGAACAGGAAAAGGATGGAGGCTGGCCGAGGCGGCCAGAAATATGACGGCACGCAGACACAGGCGGTTTTCCTATGGGGACTGGCTGTGTTTTTGCTTTATAGCCGGAGTCACAGCCGGAACGGCGGCTGCCTTGAGTTTCGGGAACGCCGCTTCTGCAGAGATCAGGGCCTTTGAATATGCAGTCCCGTCGGCTTCTCTCTGGGCAGCCGGCCTTAAGGCCCGGCTGGCGGATGCGGTGGTTGCGGGAGGGATCAAAAAGACGCTGGCTAATGGTGTTTTTCTTACGGTGCTTATAAAACGCCTGTTTCAGGCCGGCGCAGGCTGGCTTGCCGGCCTTATGATCTGCAGCCGTTTCTTTTTCGGGTGCCTGACAGTCTGGGCCGGGATGTGCGTTTCTGTTTCTTTTGCTGCGCTGACCCTGGAAAAGGGGGCCGTGGCGCTGCCGTCTTATCTCTGGTATTCATTTCCCCAGGGGATTATTTATTTTTTTGTATGGACAGTCCTTGCAGGCTGGGCAGGGGGAAGAGAACGGCGCCTGAGAGCGGGGGCTTTTCTTTTACTGATGGCTGTGACGGCTATGGGAGCGGCGCTTGAATGTGTGTTTCACGGCTGAATATGTTTATAAAAAAATCGTCTGGCGGTAACCACATATGGGGGCCGGACAAATCATTGCTCCACATATTGTATCATTTATATGTACATTACCAGGATTTTACAGAAATGGGGACAAAAGTAGAAAAATGTGTTTGATTTTATAAAATAATCCCATTATAATGAAAGGTAATGGGCCTTATTCGGTGAATAAGACGAAAACGTTATGGCCTGGGGAGGCTGTGGGCCGAAAGGGCAAAGCGCCTGGACGGCCCTCGGAAAATGATATAGGAGCATGAAATTGTATGACAGCGGAAATCAGAGAATTTACAGATTATTTGCGTGACATCAAAAAAAAATCAAAGAACACAGAGATCTCCTATCAGCGGGATCTGATGCAGCTGGCGGCGTTTTTGCAGACCCTGGAGATCTATCAGGTGGAGAAAGTTACAGAAACCAGCCTGAATTCCTACATTCTTTACCTGGAAAAGGAAGGAAAAGCGGCAGCTACCATTTCCAGGGAGCTTGCTTCCATAAAAGCGTTTTTTCATTATCAGCTGCAGCAGGGGCGGATTGCTGCGGATCCGTCCGAACTTTTGAAGGCGCCCAGAGTGGAGAAAAAGGCGCCTGTGATCTTAAGCGTAGAGGAAGTCAATGCTCTTTTAAAACAGCCGGGATTAACTTCTGCCAAGGAAATCCGGGATAAGGCGATGCTGGAGCTTTTATATGCTACGGGAATCCGGGTATCGGAGCTTATCAGCCTACGGCTGGAGGACTTAAATATGCAGATTGGCTATATCACCTGCCGGGATGGCCGCAGGGAGCGTATGGTGCCATTTGGGAAACGGGCGGGAAAGGCGCTGGGACGCTATCTGGAATATGCCCGGACCGAGCTTTTAAAGGGAAGAGAGTCAGAATGGCTGTTTACCAACTGCAGCGGAGGATCCATGAGCCGCCAGGGCTTTTGGAAAATAGTGAAATATTACGGGGAGAAGGCAGGGATCCAGGCAGATATCACGCCCCACACCCTTCGTCATTCCTTTGCGGCCCATCTGATCCGGGGAGGAGCAGACATCCGTTCCGTTCAGGCAATGCTGGGCCATGCGGATTCAACTACGGCTCAGATGTATGCTGTATACGGAACCGTTCAGGGATGAGGCTTTAAGTCAGCCCGGTCATTTTCCGGGCTGCCCTGCAAGCCAGCCCAAAAGCTGCTTTGCGTAGGCAGAGGCTGTCTGCGGCTGTGAAAGGAGCTCGTCGCTGTAGGCTGCATAGGTGAGAGAGGACTTGTAATCCTCCTTAAAGGACGGCTCCCACAGGGGGCCGAACTGAGGGAGGAACAGGCCCTCTTTTTTTGTATAGCAGGTTTTGGCAGTGGCCTTTTTTCTGGCGGATCGATCCACATATTCTCCTACGCTCCTGTGGATCGCAGTGTCCTCAAAGGGCAGATAGTAGTAGTCCCTGTAGTCAGGATAGAAATGTTTCAGCTGCCCCTGGCAGAGACGGATGCTGCAGGCAATTTCATTTCCCAACAGTTCCATACTGACAGGATCCAGCGTGCAGTCCAGAGGGACGGGAACGGAAAATGGGCTGTTCCACCGAAGCTGCAAATATGGCTCAGAAGGCATCTCATCCTGTGGGGCGGTGCACATTTCCAGACTGCTTAATGTAAAATCGGATTCAAAAAGATCCGGGTAGCTTAGGATGGGAAGGATGGCAGGCATCCCTTTTAAATCGTCCTCATTGTGGAGGATCAGCAGATCGTAAAGCCTTTTGTCATGGGTATGCAGATAATCCCGGTAGACCTCGATCAACTGGCCTCCGCTGTATTTATCCTCTCTGGAAACGCCAAGAAACTGTTCAATCGCCTTTTGCTTCATGCTTTCCAGGCCAAGGAGCTGACGGAAGGGGCGGACCCTCCGGTAGATATCCAGGCTTTTCATCCCCTCAAAACTGTGGTTTAATCCCAGCCTGCGGCAGCATTTTTCAAGATAAGGGATGTCAAAACGGTCTCCGTTGAAATGAACCAGGATCTTAAAACGTTTCATAAAGGAGAAAAAGGCGTCAAGCAGTTTAGCCTCAGCCTGACGGGTATCGGCAAACCACTGGATCAGCTTCCAGCCAAATCCGTCATGGTACACGCAGCCAATGAGGTAGAGCTGAGAGGTATCGCCGGAAAAGCCGGTGGTCTCAATATCGAAAAACAGCAGATCCTTTCGGGGGCCAATCCTGTCTAAGGGATAGGTTTCCGGAAAATCTGCGGGGTGTTTAATGGTGATCATGGAAAACTCCTCCTCTATCTTCGGACAGTGCCGTTTATCTGGATAGTTTACTGGAAAATGGGAGAAAGCGCAAGCAAAGGGGAGGTCTGGTTTTAAAAATAACTGAAAAACAGAAAATATGTTCGGTGGAATGCTTGCATTGACGGGAGCGGTATGATATGATGAAGGTCAGAAAACAGAAGGAATGAAAAAGAATGATTTCATATGTTAAAGGAACACTTACAGCAATTGAAGAGGACAGAATTGTGGTGGAGACCGGCGGGATCGGTTATGGGATCCGGGTTCCCTTATCGCTTTTGGAGGAACTTCCGGCGCTGGGAACAGAGATAACGGTGCACACCTGCTTTCAGGTAAGGGAAGATTCCATGACGCTGTACGGCTTTCTTCATCCTCAGGACCGGGAGATGTTCAGGCAGCTGATCGGCGTAAACGGAATCGGCCCCAAGGGGGCGCTGGGGATCCTGTCTGTGATGCGGCCGGATGATCTTCGCATGGCAGTGGTAAGCGGCGATGCGAAGGCTATCTCAAAGGCTCCGGGAATCGGCCCCAAGACAGCCCAGCGCCTGATCCTGGATCTGAAGGATAAGGTAGACTTAGATGAGGTGATTGCCGGCTTTTCTGAGACGGGCACGGCCGCGGGAAGCGGTTCTGTCCGGGAGATTTCCGGCCTCGCCGCCGCGGCGAAGGAGGCGGCGGAAGCCCTCACTGCTCTTGGATATACGGCAGCGGAGGCTTCCAGAGCGGTAAAGCAGGTGGAAGTGACAGAAGGGATGAACGCAGAGGATGTGCTGAAGGCTTCGCTGAAATTTCTTACCTTTCTGTAACAGAACCGTACAGAAAGAGATATTGAGAGAACAGAGGTATCTATGGAACGCAGGATCATTACAACAGAGGCAACGACAGAGGATGTCGTCATTGAGACTACGCTGCGCCCTCAGTGCCTGAATGACTATATAGGGCAGGAAAAAATCAAGTCTACATTAAAAATATATATCGAAGCTGCAAAGTCCAGAGGAGAAGCCCTGGACCATGTGCTGTTTTACGGCCCTCCCGGACTGGGAAAGACCACTCTTTCCGGGATTATTGCAAATGAGATGGGGACAAAGATGAAGGTCACCAGCGGCCCGGCCATCGAAAAGCCGGGGGAGATGGCGGCTATTTTAAACAATCTTCAGGAGGGGGATGTGCTTTTTGTGGATGAGATCCACCGTCTGAACCGTCAGGTAGAGGAAGTGCTTTATCCGGCCATGGAAGATTTTGCCATTGATATTATGCTGGGGAAGGACTCTACGGCCCGGTCTATCCGTCTGGAACTGCCCCGTTTTACCCTGGTGGGGGCCACTACGCGGGCAGGCCTTTTGACGGCTCCCCTAAGAGACCGTTTTGGTGTGATCCAGAGGCTGGAATTTTATACCCCTCAGGAGCTTCGGACGATTATCATGCACTCTGCCAGGGTGCTGGGAGTGGAGATCGACCCGGAGGGAGCGCTGGAACTTGCGAGACGGTCCAGAGGTACTCCGAGGCTTGCAAACAGGCTTTTAAAGCGGGTAAGAGACTTTGCACAGGTGAAGTATGAGGGAGCCATCACAAAGGAAGTGACGGATTTTGCCCTGGATATTATGGACGTGGACAAGCTGGGGCTGGATCAGAATGACCGGAATATTCTTCTTATGATCATTGAGAAGTTTTCCGGAGGACCTGTGGGGCTGGATACCCTGGCGGCGGCTCTGGGAGAGGATGCGGGTACGCTGGAAGATGTGTATGAACCCTATCTTTTGATGAATGGCCTGATAAACCGCACGCCCAGGGGGAGGATGGCTACGGAGAATGCTTACCGTCATTTGGGGTTGGAAATGGGCTGAAAATGTGGTATTCTTTTGTTTAGAGGGGAAATGGGGAGACAGCTGCCCGCAAGCCCCGCACAAGACAGGAGAATGAGTGAAATATGGAGACAAAGAATTATACGCAGGTTTTGATTGACGGAAAGATATATACCCTGGGCGGAAGCGAGGACGAAGCCTATCTTCAGCGGACGGCCAGCTATGTAAATGATAAGATTGCCGGACTTCACGGGATTCCGGGTTTTTCCAAACAGAGCGCCGATTATCAGCAGGCGATGATTCAGCTGAATATTGCAGATGATTATTTTAAGGCGGCCAACCGGTCAGAGCAGATGGAAGAGGCCCGGAATCAGATGGAAAAGGAGAGCTACAGCTTAAAGCATGAACTGGTGAGCACCCAGATGAAGCTGGAGGCGGTGCTTAAGGATCTGGAGGACCGTCAGCTGCAGTTGGAGGAGATGACCTCCCGGATCGCCCGGATGGACCGCGAGATCAAGGGCCTGAAGCGTCAGAACGAAAAGCTGGCGGAGGAACAGGCGGATGCTGTGGCAGAGGTAGAGGCGATACGGGCCGCCCAGCTGGAGAGGGCTGCACAGGCAGCCAGGGAAGAAGCTGCAGCGGCAGAGCGCCGTGAAGCGCAGATGCGCGGGGAAGAAACGGCGCAGCCGGCTGCAATTCAGGCGGAGTTTGCTGAGGAAACCGGGCCGTCAGCAGTGACGCTGGAACAGCCTGGAGAGGAAACTGGGCCGTCGGCAGTGATGGAGGAGCCGTTTGGGGAGGAAATTACCCAGTCAGCTGGGATGGAGAAGCAGCCTGGAGAGGAAACCGAGCCGTCGGCCATGATGCCGGAACAGCCAGTAGAGGAGACTGCTCAGTCCGACATAATACAGGAGGAGTCAGCAATGAGTCCGGCACAGCCAGCCCCAAACCTCCATCAGCCAGCCTCAGATTTCCGTGAGGATGAGCTGCAGGAGCCGGAAGACGGCGCGGTTTCATCAGCAGAAGCAGCCCAGAGAGAAGATGAGCTTAAGGCGGAGGCCAAAGCGGAAGCCCATGAAGAAGTGTATGCGCAGACAGAAAACAGGCTTCAGCCGGGAGGACAGTCTCAGACTTCCTATTACCAGCCTAAGCCAATGTCCGATGAGGAACTGGCCAGAAGAGCGCTTCAGGCTGCCAGAAAAGCCGGTTTTCACAGAGGCCGCAGATAAATATTACAGAAACATTTACACAGAATGAATACAGCGGGGGGATGTCTCATGGAGAATCAGTGGGGCATCCCTTCTTTACCTTTAGCAAAAGGGGCGGATATTTCCTCATAAGCATGAGGCGTCCCAGGAGAATAAGAAAGGCAGGAACAGAATGAGAGAGAAAAAAAGGGCAGAGATGCTGGCTCCGGCAGGCTCTTTTGCAAGCTTAAAAGCGGCAATAGCGGCAGGAGCGGACGCCGTCTATATGGGCGGGGCGCGGTTTGGGGCCAGGGCTTATGCGGAAAATGCGGATCAGGACGGGATGGTAGAGGCCATCGAATACGCTCATCTGCATGGCTGCCGTCTCTATATGACCGTGAATACCCTGTTTAAGGAGGGGGAGTTAAAGGAACTTTACAGCTATCTTCTCCCTTACTACAGAGCAGGGCTGGACGGCGTTATCGTTCAGGATCTGGGCGCTCTGGCCTTTATAAAGGAACATTTTCCGGGAATGGAGCTTCACGCCAGCACACAGATGACCATTACCAGTGTGTATGGAGCAAAGAAACTGAAAAGCCTGGGATGCTGCCGGGTCGTGCCTGCAAGGGAATTGTCCCTGGCGGAGATACGCCGGATCTATGATGAAACAGGAATGGATATTGAGACGTTTGTCCATGGAGCTTTGTGTTACAGCTACTCAGGCCAGTGTCTTATGAGCAGTCTGATCGGAGGCCGCAGCGGCAACAGAGGACGCTGCGCCCAGCCCTGCCGCCTGCCCTACCGGGTGACAGAACAGGAAAATGGGGCCGCCATCAATAAAGAGGATCAGAAATGTATTCTCAGCATGAAAGACCTTTGTACACTGGATATTCTTCCCCAGATTCTGGAAGCGGGCGTATTTTCTCTGAAGATTGAAGGAAGGATGAAGAGCCCAAGGTATACGGCCGGTGTTGTTCGGATTTACCGGAAGTATTTGGATCGCTGTCTTGAATATGGCCTGGAGGGATATTATGTGGAGCCGGAGGATAAAAAGGAACTGCTGGATCTCTTTGACCGGGGAGGTTTTACCTCTGGCTATTACACCCGCCACAATGGGAAGGATATGATCGCCTTAAAAGAGAAACCGGAGTTTCGCGAGACAGATAAGGAGCTGTTTGATTTTCTGGATCGGGAATATGTGGAAAAGGAAAAGAAAGAGCCAGTGTCCGGATATGCGTATCTGGCAGAGGGGGTTCCTGCAGCGCTGACGCTGACCAGCCAGGAGGTATCTGTCACTGTTTTTGGCCAGATACCTCAGGCAGCCAAAAATCAGCCCATGACAAAGGAAAAGATCAGTCGTCAGCTGGGAAAGACCGGGGCCACAGCCTATGAATTTACAGAGCTTGAGACAGAGGTGACAGGGGCGTTGTTTATGCCGGTGCAGGCCTTAAATGAGCTGCGAAGAGAAGGGTTTGAGAAACTGACCGAGGCCATAAAGGAGCAGTGGAGACGAACGGCGCCGGCTTTTGGAGCGGATGCCAGGGGCGAAGAAACGGCTGTAAAGTCCCGTATACTGGCAGACGGTATGGCTGTTTCAGATGCACTGGTCTTTACGGTTTCTCTGGAATCCCCGGTTCAGCTTGCGCCGTGTCTGGCATCCCCTGAGGTGTCCCGAATCTGCCTGGATGCCGCTTCCTTTGCGCCTTCCCGGTGGAAAGAATACGCCGATGCCTGCCATCAGGCGGGAAAAGAGTGCTTTTTAACGCTCCCTCATATTTTCCGCACCCATGCTGTGGAATTTTTTAAGACAAACCGCGCCTGTCTGGAAAATGCAGGCTTTGACGGCCTTCTTCTTCGGGCTTTTGAGGAAATTCAGTGGATGAAGGACGAAGGTATTGGTATCCCGGCGGCTTTTGACGGCACGGTATATGGATGGAATTCTCTGGCAGTACACACACTAAAGGAGCAGGAGCCTGTATTTCTTACCATGTCCTGGGAGCTTAACAGCAGGGAACTGGATCCGGTCTTTGAAGCCTGCCGCCAAGAGGGGATTGCTGCAGAGCTGATCGTCTACGGCCATGCTCCCATGATGGTGTCGGCCCAGTGCGTTACAAAGACGGTAAAGGGATGTACGAAAAGGCCGTCTCTCCTGTGGATGAAAGACCGCACCGGAGCCAGTCTGCCGGTACAGAATCAGTGTGCCTTCTGCTACAATACCATTTTAAATCCGCTGCCGGTGTCACTTCACGGCTGCGGCGGCTCCATTCGCCGTCTGGCGCCCCAGGGACTGCGGCTGTGTTTTACCATGGAAAGCCAGGATGAGACCAAGGCGGTGCTGGACGCATTTTCCGGCGATCTGATCCGGGGAGAGGAGAAAGAGCCGCCCTTTAAGGAATTTACAAGAGGACATTTCAGACGGGGAGTGGAGTAGCCTATGATCAATCTGATTCTGGAAGTATCCAAATATATGATGATTTTTCTCATGGCCGTCTATACCTGGGCTAATTTCCGTTACTTTTCCTTTTCGGATGAGGAACGGAAACAAAGTATCTGCGGCAGGCAGAACCGGGTTATGTTTCTGCTGCATTTTCTGGCCTATCTGACTTTATGTCTGAAATCAGACAGCCAGGAGATCACAGCGGCCCTGGCAGGCTTTTATGCGGCGCAGGTGCTGTTTTTCCTGATTTACATTTTCCTGACCAGACGGTTTTACCGGAATGTGTCAAGGCTGCTGATAAATAACACCTGTATGCTGCTGGCAGTAGGCTTTATTATGCTAAGCCGACTGTCCATGAACGCAAAAGTCCCTCTGGACAAAGCTCTGCGCCAGTTTGTGATTGTCTGCGCTGCGGCGGTCATTTCCTGGCTGATCCCTTATATCATGGAGCGGTTCTGGCAGATTTACCGGTTTCAGTGGCTGTATGCCGCCGTGGGAATCGCTGCCCTTCTTCTGGTCTGGATTGTGGGGAATGAAAGCTTTGGAGCGCAGCTGTCCTTAAGCATCGGCGGTTTTTCCATACAGCCTTCGGAGTTTGTAAAGCTAACCTTTGTCCTTTTTACGGCCTCCATGTTTTACCAGTCTACGGACTTTAAGCAGATCTGCATTACCACTGCGGCAGCGGCAGCCCATGTGCTGATTCTGGTGCTGTCAAAGGATCTGGGCGGAGCGCTGATCCTTTTTGTCAGTTATGTACTTATGCTGTTTATCGCCACCGGAAACTGGCTCTATCTGACTGGAGGGCTGGGACTGGGCTGCGGGGCTGCAGTGGCGGCCTATCACCTTTTTGACCATGTAAAACGGCGGGTGGCCGCCTGGAAGAATCCCTGGGCCGATATTGACAATACCGGATATCAGATTACCCAGTCTCTTTTTGCTATCGGCACCGGCGGGTGGTTCGGCATGGGACTGTGCCAGGGGATGCCCGGGAAGATCCCGGTGGTGGAAAAGGACTTTATCTTTGCGGCTATTTCTGAGGAGTTCGGCGGGATATTTGCCATCTGTCTCCTGCTGATCTGTCTGGGATGTTTCATCCAGTTTATGATGATTGCGTCCCGGATGCAGGCCATGTTTTACAAGCTGATCGCCTTTGGCCTGGGAATCCAGTATGTTACGCAGGTGTTTTTAACCGTGGGAGGCGTGACGAAATTTATTCCCTCCACAGGAGTAACGCTGCCCTTTGTGAGCTACGGCGGAAGCTCCATAGTCAGTACCTTCATGCTCTTTGCAATGATCCAGGGGCTGTATATTATTAAGAGAAATGATGAGGAAGAGATGGAGGAGGCAGAACAGAGATGAGTAAGAAGAAAAAACAGGAGATGAAAGAGCCGCCGACGAACCGGAATATCCTGTGGATCACCTACGCCATGGTTCTGCTGTTTTTAGGGCTGGCGGTCTATATAGGCTATTTTCTCCGGTTTCAGGGCCCGGAGGTGATTAACAACTCCTACAATGCCCGGCTGGACAGTTTTGCAGACCGGGTGCATCGGGGGAGGATCCTGGCCGCTGACGGTACGGTACTGGCCCACAACGAGGAGGATGAGGATGGAAACGAGATCCGGGTTTACGATCACGGGGATGTGTTCGCCCATGTGGTGGGATATTCCACCAAGGGAAAAACAGGTATTGAGGCGCTGGCCAACTTCTACCTTCTCACCTCCCACGTAAATCTGATCGAACAGGCGGGAAATGAGCTGGCAGGCAAGAAAAATCTGGGAGATGACGCGGTGACTACCCTGGACATGGACTTACAGCAGGCCGCCTATTCCGCTTTGGGAGACAGAAGAGGGGCAGTGATCGCCATGGAGCCTGGCACGGGAAAGATCCTTGCCATGGTGTCAAAGCCGGATTATGACCCCAATACCCTTCTGAATGACTGGGCTGCCTTAACAGACAGCTCCAATACCCAGAGCCAGCTTTTAAACCGGGCCGCACAGGGACTTTATGCCCCAGGATCTACCTTTAAGATCCTGACGGCTCTGGAATATATCCGGGAACATCCAGAAGATTACAAAAATTTCCATTTTGACTGCAGCGGCGTGTACCACAACGGGGAGTATTCCATCAAATGCTTCCAGAGCGAGGCGCACGGCAGCCAGGATTTTGTAAAGGCATTTGCCAACTCCTGCAACGGGGCATTTGCAAGCATGGGCCTGGAGATGGATCTGGATCGGTTTCGGACATCGGCAGAGGAGCTTTTATACAACAGGCCGCTGCCATTTTCGGGCTTTCCCTATAAGGAGAGCAGCTTTAACATGAAGGCAGGAGCCGATACCTGGGAGATCCTGCAGACATCTATCGGACAGGGAACCACGCTGATCACTCCCCTTCACAACGCACTGATCACGGCATCCATTGCCAACGGAGGGACGCTGATGAAACCCTATCTGCTGGATCGGATTGTCAGCGCAGGCGGGGAAGAGGTCAAAAAGTTTCTTCCTGAGGCCTACGGTTCACTGATGACCGCCGATGAGGCGGCAAAGCTGACCGAGCTCATGAGAGCTGTAGTAACAGAGGGAACGGGTTCCTCTGTCCGCACCGGGGATTATACCGTGGCGGCAAAGACGGGGACAGCAGAATTTGAAACGGGCAGGGAGACGCACGCCTGGTTTACCGGCTTTGCTCCCGCCGAATCTCCCAGGATCGTGGTAACCGTGCTGGTAGAGGAGTCGGGCAGCGGCGGAAAGATCGCGGGCCCGATTGCAAGAAAGCTGTTTGACACATATCTTTTGAAAAAATAACGTCCAATCTGGCAAACAGAGGCATTTCATGGTATAATGCCTCTGTTTGTCTAATATACAGGAACAATTGACACAGAGGATCAAGTTTGCAGATGATGAAAGGAGCGATCAGGTGTTTCGAGCGGATGATTATGTAAAGGTAAGCAGTCTGGCAGAGGCATATGAGCTGTGCCAGAAGCGCAGCAGCCTGGTGGTAGGCGGAATGGTATGGCTGAAGATGACCAGCGTCACAAAACGTACGGTGATCGATTTATCAGGTCTTGGACTGGACCGGATCGAAGAAAACGACGGGGAATTTTCTGTGGGAGCCATGTGCAGCCTGCGGCAGCTGGAGACCCATGAGGGGCTGAATACATATTTCGGGGGTATTTTTAAGGAGTGTACGAGGCATATCGTAGGCGTGCAGATGCGTAACTGCGCTACGGTAGGAGGCAGCGTTTACGGCCGTTTCGGTTTCTCCGACATCCTGACCTGCCTGCTGGCTCTTGACGCTTATGCAGAGCTGTATCACGGCGGGATGGTGCCTGTCAGGGAGCTTGCGTCCCGGCCTGCCCATCGGGATGATAAGGATATCCTGGTACGGATCGTGATAAAAAAGGACGGCAGGAAGGCCGCCTATATGAGCCAGAGAAATTCACAGACCGATTTCCCGATTCTGGCAGTCTGTACGGCCAACCTTGGAAATCAGTGGTTTGTATCCATCGGGGCAAGACCGGCCAAGGCTTCTTTGATCCAGTTCACAGAGGATGATTTTGACACTACGAAGGAAATGGCAAAGCAGGCGGCAGACGCATTTTCCTATGGAGATAATGTAAGGGGCAGCGCAGAATACCGGCACAGCCTTGCAGAGGTATTTGTGAGACGTCTGATGGAGAGGTTAAAGGGAAGGAGTGTGAGCCGGTAATGGAAATGAGCTTTCGTTTAAATGGAAAACAGGTACAGGCCGAGGTGCGCCCGGATATGGTGCTCCTTGATCTGGTCCGTGAACTTGGCTGCTACAGCGTAAAAAGGGGCTGTGAGACGGCAAACTGCGGTCTGTGCACCGTATGGCTGGACGGAAAGCCGGTTCTTTCCTGCTCAGTCCTGGCCATGCGGGCGCAGGGACGCCATGTGACCACGCTGGAGGGCCTACAGAAGGAGGCTGAGGAGTTCGGTATGTTCCTGGCTGCCGAGGGCGGCGAGCAGTGCGGTTTCTGCAGTCCGGGCTTTATCATGAACGTTTTAGCCATGGAGCGGGAACTGTCTGATCCCACAGAGGAGGAGATCAAGGAGTATCTGGCCGGAAATCTCTGCCGCTGCAGCGGATATATGTCCCAGCTTCGGGCGGTCAGGAAATATCTGGAGGTTAAGGCACAGCAGAAAGGAGGCAGGGAGTGATGGCAAATTCACAAAAACGGCCCTCTGAGGCCAGAGCTCTGCGGGTGGTAGGCGCGCCTCTGATCAAAAAGGACGCTAAAGCCCTTGTAACAGGAAAGCCTGTCTATACCGATGACCTGGCAATGAAGGACTGTCTGGTGGTAAAGGTGCTGAGAAGCCCCTACGCCCATGCGCTGATCCGTGAGATCGACTGCGGCGTAGCCTCAAAGGTTCAGGGCATTGAGTGTATCCTGACCTGGAAGGACGTTCCGAAAAAGCGCTTTACCCTGGCGGGACAGACCTATCCAGAACCCAGCCCCTATGACCGTCTGATCCTGGATCAGAGGCTGCGGTTTGCAGGTGATGCCGTAGCCATTGTGGCCGGTGAAAATGAGGCTTGTGTAGACCGGGCCATGCGTCTGATTAAGGTAAAATACGAGGTGCTGGAGCCGGTTCTTGATATGCACGATGCCAAGGATGGGGATATCCTGGTTCATCCTGAGGATGACTGGAAGGCTCTGTGCAGTGTGGGCGCCGACAATAAGAGAAACCTCTGCGCCTGCGGCGGCGAGACCCATGGAGATCTGGACGCGGCATTTGCACAAAGCAGCCATGTGATCGAGCGCGTATACCATACAAAGGCCAACCAGCAGGCTATGATGGAGACCTTCCGGGCGTTCACCTATATGGATGTATATGGCCGTCTCAATGTAGTTGCCTCCACCCAGGTAACCTTCCATGTGCGCCGGATTTTAGCCCATGCCCTGGATGTGCCCAAATCAAAGATACGTGTGATCAAGCCAAGAATCGGCGGAGGCTTTGGCGCAAAGCAGACCGTAGTGGCAGAGGTATATCCGGCCATTGTTACCATGAAAACGGGAAAGCCGGCAAAGATCATATACAGCCGCTATGAATCCCAAATCGCATCCTCTCCCCGCCATGAGATGGAGGTTCGGGTAAAAATAGGCTGCGATGATCAGGGGATTCTGCAGGCAATGGATGTGTATACATTGTCCAATACAGGCGCATACGGGGAACACGGGCCTACCACGGTAGGGCTGTCAGGCCACAAATCCATCCCTCTGTACGGGACGCCCAAAGCCTTCCGCTTTGCCTATGACGTAGTTTACACCAACCGGATGTCGGCAGGCGCGTACCGGGGTTATGGCGCCACTCAGGGTATTTTTGCCGTAGAGTCTGCCATGGATGAGCTGGCGGCTGAGCTGGGGATGGATCCGACTGAGCTGCGGGATAAAAACATGGTTCGCGAAGGCCAGGTGATGCCTGCTTACTATGGGGAGACCGCCAGAAGCTGCGCCCTGGACCGCTGTGTGGAGCGTGCAAAGGAAATGATCGGCTGGGATGAGAAATACCCAAAAAGAGATATGGGCAACGGAAAGGTACGGGGAGTGGGACTTGCCATGGCTATGCAGGGATCTGCGATTTCACACGTGGATGTAGCCGCTGTCACTATCAAGGTAAATGACGATGGTTTCTACTCCATGACCATCGGCGCTTCCGATATGGGAACGGGCTGCGATACCACACTGGCTCAGGTGGCTGCGGAGTGTCTGAACTGCGAGGCAGATGATATTGTAGTTTATGGCGTAGATACGGATATTTCTCCCTATGATTCCGGTTCTTATGCCTCCAGCACCGCTTACCTTACAGGAAATGCAGTGGTAAAGACCTGTGAAACCCTGAAAAAAAAGATCATAAAAAAAGCCGCAGAGTATTTAAACTGCAGCGAGGAGGAACTGGAATTTACCGGAACGGCTGTACGGCGTCTTACCCCGGTTTCTGAGGAATCCGGCCTTGAAAATGAGATTTCCCTCAAGGATATCGGAAACAGGGCCATGTGCTTTAACAACGAAGCCCTTCAGGCCACGGAATCCTGCACCTCCCCGGTATCTCCGCCTCCGTTTATGGCAGGAGCGGCAGAGGTTGAGGTCGATATGGAAACCGGCAGTATCGAACTGATCCAGTTTGTGGCTGCCGTAGACTGCGGTACTCCGTTAAACGAAAATCTGGCCAGAGTCCAGACGGAGGGCGGTCTGGTTCAGGGAATCGGAATGGCTCTTTATGAGGATGTAACCTACTTAAAGAACGGCCATGTATGCGAAAACTCCCTGATGCAGTATAAGCTTCCAAGCCGTCTGGATATTGGAAACGTTCAGGTGGAGTTTGAGTGCAGCTACGAACCCACAGGCCCCTTTGGCGCCAAGTCTATCGGCGAGATCGTGATCAACACTCCGTCCCCGGCTATTGCCAATGCAGTATACAACGCCACAGGCGTCCGCATTCGGGAATTGCCTGTGACGGCTGAAAAGATCTTTAAGGGATTAAACCAGTGATCTAAGCAAACTGACTGTTATATAATTCCGCATAAGCGCCTCCTGTCTGCAGGAGGCGTTTGTGGTCTCCCTGCTCAATGATGGTGCCGTTCTGCATTACAAGGATCAGATCTGCATCTACGATGGTGGAAAGGCGGTGGGCGATCACAAAGGTAGTGCGGCCCTTCATCAGCGTATTCATGGCCCGGCCGATTTCCATTTCTGTGCGTGTATCTACGGAAGAGGTAGCCTCATCCAGAATCAGGATTGCGGGATCGCAGAGCATGACTCTGGCAATGGTAAGAAGCTGGCGCTGGCCGATGGAAATGTTTTCCGCGTCATTTCCAAGGACAGTATCATAGCCTTTTGGAAGGGTGCGGATGAAGAAATCCGCCCTTGCGGCTTTAGCGGCGGCGATAATCTCATCCCTGGAGGCATCGGACTTTCCATAGGCGATATTTTCCGCGATGGTGCCCTCAAACAGCCAGGTATCCTGAAGAACCATGCCAAAGGCCTGCCGAAGCCCTCTGCGGCTTAAGTCTCTGGTATCTGTGCCGTCCAGGGAGATTTTTCCGCCTCCGATGTCATAAAAGCGCATCAGAAGGTTGATAAGAGTGGTCTTTCCCGCTCCGGTAGATCCCACAATGGCGATCTTCTGTCCTGCTTTGACAGAAAAGCTTACATCCTTCATAAGAGGCCTGCTGGGATCGTAGCCAAAACGGATATGGGAAAAGTCCACATCCCCTTTTGGCCGGGGCAGTAAAAGAGGCGTTTCGGGATCAGGGGAAATTTCCTCTTCATCCAAAAGCTCATAGACCCGCTCTACGGATGCCAGAGCCGACTGGAGGGAGTTGATCATATAGGACAGCTCAGTAATGGGTTCGCCGGCCTGGTTGGCGTACTGGAAAAACGCCTGGAACCGTCCGGGGGTCAGATGGCCTTTCAGGAGCATAAAGCCTCCCAGGACGGCGATGGCAACCTGGCCGCCCCGGTTGATGATGCGGATGCCGGGATTGATGGCGCCTGTGATCCAGTCCGTTTTTTCAGAGGCATCGGCCAGTTCTATGGCGGCCCGTTCGATCTGAGCCAGACTTTCCTCCTCCCGGTTAAAGGCCTTTATCAGCATACGTCCGCTATAGGCTTCCTCGATGAGGCCGTTGAGCCGTCCAGTGCAGTCCTGACGCCTGCTGGCATAGCGCAGGGTCTGCCGGGAGGCAGCCCTGGCCGCCAGCAGAGAAATCGCCGTAAACACCAGGAAAACGGCGGTGAGAAGCCAGTCAAAGGCAGCCATGATGATCAGAGAGCCAATGATGGTGCCTACAGCCATAAACAGGCGCAGAAGGCCGGTCTGAAGGGCCTCGGACATTTTTTCCAGATCATTGGTGGCCCGGCTCATGATGGCTCCCGGCTGCTGGCGGTCAAAGAAGGAGAGCGGCAGGCGGTTTAACTTCCGACTGATCTCTTCCCTGAGCTGAAGGTTTAATTTCTCCGCGAAGCCTGCCATGAGAAAGCTCTGGAGCGTGTAGAAAACGCCGCAGGCAAGGTACATGACAAGAAGCAGGAAAAGCTGTCTTCCTCCCAGCTCCCAGGTGATCCGGAAAGGGTGGCCCGCATTCTGGTTTGCTTTTATCTGATTCCAGATCAGGTCCACCACGTTGGCGCTGTATAAGGGGGCCATGACGGTGAAATAGGTATAAAAGGCAATGCAGATAAATACCACCGTCAGCCGCCATTTCTGCCTTCCCATGGAGCGGATAAAGCGCAGAATGGTCTTTTTCATATGTTTTGCTTCAAACACTTCTGTATCAAAATAATTCGGATCGTTTTCCATAAAATGAAAGAACCTCCTGTAGGTTTATCGAAAATTTTCAGGTTCTGCCCCATCATGCATCCCGCATCTGGGAGCGTACAATATCCTTATAGACGGGGCAGCGCTCCATTAAATCAGCGTGGGTGCCAAGGCCTGCCGCTTTGCCGTCCTCCAATACCAGGATCTGGTCTGCGTGAAGGATTGTGCTGACTTTCTGGGCGATAATCAGTACGGCAGCCTCCTTTGTGGCTTCCTTCAGGGCATGGCGCAGGGCGGCGTCTGTCTTTGCATCAAGAGCTGAGAAGCTGTCGTCAAAAATATAGAGGTCCGCTTTTTTAGCCAGCGCTCTGGCAATGGAAAGGCGCTGTTTCTGCCCACCGGAAAAGTTGGTGCCTCCCTGTGCCACATGGGAGGAAAGGCCGTCGGGCAGCTGGCGTACAAAACCGGACTGAGCGGTGTCAAGGGCACAAAGCAGCTCTTCCCTGGAGGCATCTGGATTTCCATAGCGCAGGTTATCCTCGATGGTGCCGGAAAAGAGCCACGCCTTTTGAGGTACATAGGCGATAGAATCGCGAAGTTCCTTTTGTGGAAGGTCCCTGACGTCCGTTCCCAGAAGGGAAATCTGACCGGCGGTCACGTCATGGAAACGCAGGATCAGCTTGGCGATGGTGGACTTTCCGCTTCCCGTACCGCCGATAATGGCAGTGGTAGTGCCCTTTTTGCACTGGAAAGTCAGATGGCTCAGGGTATCCTCATCTGCGTCCGGGAAACGGAAGGTAGCGTCTGAAAAGGAGACGACGGGAGTTTCGTTTTCTGTGACAGAGGCCGGCGCAGGGGAGCATAAGCGGCCCTCCTGATCGGATGGAAGAGAAGGGGATAAAGCACCTGGTTTATCCTGAATCTCAGGCTCCAATGACAGAATCTCCGCCATTCGTTCCATGCAGACAAGTGCCTTGGGAACCATAATGACTACCATCTGGGCCATCATGATATAAAACAGGATCCAGATAGCATACTCCGTCACTGCCGTAATGCCTCCGATTTCCATAGCGCCGGAGCCGGCCAGGTTTCCCCCTGTATACAGGATAGCTGCAACTGACAGATTGATCGCCAGAGTGGCAATGCTGTCCAGGGCTGCAAAAAGGCGGTTGGCCTGTATGGCCGACTGGGCATAGTCCATAAAGCTGCGCCCCATACGCCCTTCTTCATGGGTCTCTTTTCCGAAGGCGCGGATTACCCGGACGCCGGTAATATTTTCACGCAGAACCGTGTTGACCCGGTCCAGAAATCTTTGCAGGCGCTCGAAAATAGGGGCAGCCCGGCGGATGATAAAGAAACCGGCGGTCAGAAGAAGAATTACTACAGCAGTCACCAGATATCCCATATAAGGATGGATTCGGAAGGCGAACAGGATTCCGAGAATACACATCACCGGTACGGGAAGCACCATCTGGACGCACATCACAAAGGCGCTCTGGATGGAATTGATGTCATTTAAGGTTCGCGTTACCATGGAAGCTGTGCCGAAGCGCTCGAAATCCGCTGCGGAAAATGTCAGGCTTTTTTTATAGACGGCCACCCGCATATCACGGCCCAGTCTGGCAGACAGGCGTGCGCAGAGAAAGCTTCCCGTCAGCGCGCCAAAACCGGCTAACAGGGAGATAATAAGCATGATCAGTCCCTGATGCAGGATAGGGGTGATCCCGCTTCCCGCAGCCGCCAGGTTCAGCATATTGGCGGTAACGGTAGGCACCAGGAGCGCCCCGGCCACGTCCAGGAGGACGGTAAGAAAAATCAGGATGCAGGTTTTTCGGTATGGTTTCAGGAATTGTAAAAAGTATCGCATAGGTCGTTTTATTCTCCTGTTTCATCTTCATTTTTTAAATGATCCCGGCGGCTGCTTCCATTTTTATCAGGAAGAATAGCTGCCAGTTCCTGTTCAAACAGATCCAGCTGCGTAAGGGAAAACCTCAGATACAGCTCCACCTCTTCGTGTCCCATCTGGGCGAGAGATCGCTGCTCTGCCTCAATCAGCGGATCAATCACATGGCGGCAGAGGGACTCTCCCTCATCGGTGAGAAAGACCGCTTTGGTATTTCCGGAACCGGGAAGCTGCTGCAGACGGACATAACCCTGGCGAACCAGGCTGCTGATGGCAGAATTTACCGTCTGGCGGGGAAGACTGCAAAGCTGTGCCAGTCCGTGCTGGGTATACGGGGCGGTTTCCCTCTCCTCTGGTATGGTTTCACAGAGGCAGTAGAGGATGGAAAATGCCGCATCCGAGAGGTGATGGGCGGCGGCGTAGGTATGGTAAAGATTGGACTGACGGCGGTATAACTGATTAAAGCGAATATTTTGTTCCTTGGCAGAATGTCTGTACATGGCGGCAGCTCTCCTTTGTGATGGCGTAAGGTTCAGGGCAGATTCACCTGCTGCGGGTCATATGCCGCCCTGAGCACTGTTTGCAGTTATAATCCGATTTCGGTTTTTGTAAAAGCTAGTATAAATCCGAAACCGGATTTTGTCAAGAGGATGTTAAAAAGGGACATTATGAAAGGAATCGAGAAAAAGACGAGTGGAAAAATATGCAGAAATAGATTAAAATAAAGATAAAAAATACACAGACAGGAGAATCAGACAATGAAAGTAACCATGTTTGGAAGCCATTTATGTAAGGATGCTCTGTATGCTATTTACAAGCTGCAGGAGATGGGAGCTGACCTGGAATTTAAAAATATTTCCGCCAGTCTGGCAGATATGAAGGAATTTCTCGCGGTGAGGGACAACTGCACTCTGTTTGATGAAGCCAAGGCAAACGGTTATATCGGAATCCCCTATTTTGAAGCGGAGGACGGAACAAAGACGCTGGATCTGCAGGAAATTTTAAAGAAGCTTTAAGCGGGCGGGCCATGAAAATTCTTGCATATCCCTTCCAAACGTTGTATACTAAGACCAGTTACGGCTGCAGAAAGCAGTCAGGTTCACACCAAAACCAGGAGGGATTGCAATGATTGAGGCAACGAGCTGCGGCGGTGTGGTTATATTTCGAGGAAAGATCCTGGTTCTGTATAAAAATTACAAGAACAAGTACGAGGGCTGGGTTCTTCCCAAAGGAACCGTAGAAGCTGGAGAGGAATACAAGGAAACGGCGCTGAGAGAGGTAAAAGAAGAGACCGGCGTCAGCGCCTCCATCATCAAATACATCGGCAAAAGCCAGTACACCTTCAACACGCCTCAGGATGTGGTGGAGAAAGACGTACACTGGTATCTGATGATGGCCGACAGCTATTACAGCAAACCACAGCGGGAAGAATACTTTCTGGACTCCGGATACTATAAGTTTTATGAGGCCTACCATCTGCTGAAGTTTTCCAATGAAAAGCAGATTCTTGAGAAGGCGTATAATGAGTATCTGGATCTGAAGAAGAGTAATCTTTGGGGAAGCAAGAAGTATTTTTAAAGAAAATAGAGACCTGTTGGAAAAGACTGAAACAGAACTTTTGCCAGCAGGTCTTTATTTATGCAGAGAGGCGGAAGCCATACCTGCAAGGGTCTGGCTGTACCTTCCTATACTCTATGCTGCACTAATCTCAACACGTCAACCACCCACATCAGAAGGGAGCATCAGGCTATGGGGCAGAGTAAGATGGCCAGAAAGACAGCGGAAATACGTTTGCTGATTCCTGAATCTGAAAATCCCTAATCGCGCGGCGCCATATACCCACATTTGGGGCAGCTGCCATTTTCATTTAGCAGAATCCCGCATTTTGGACAGCGCTTTTTGTACGGGGCGCTTACAGGATACTCCTGTGCGGCACCGTTTACACCGCTGGTGAAGGTGAGCTTTGCGATGTTCAGCCGGTCTTTCAGAAGTTCATAGACGATTCGGATCATGCCCTCTACAGTCATGGTTTCCTTAGTGACTACAAGACGACATTCTGGGTAGGCGGTAGCCAGTTCCGTTTGAAAGGCAGGCCCTTTTTGTCGGTTTACAGGCGTTCCGTTTCGAATTCCCTGCTCTTCATAAACTTTCAGGATGGCAGGAAGCAGCGGGTCGTCCTGGCGCAGAATCAGAGCATGGTCGAAATTCTGCAGCATCTCCCAGGCTGTTTTTTTGATCTCATTACAGGGGAAGACCATATTGACGCCCTCTTCAACCGAGTCCTCCACCTCAATGGTAAGGATGCCGGTGTGGCCGTGAAGATACTGTGCCTCTCCTCCAAATCCGTAAAAACGATGGGCATACTGAAGATCCAGTGTGGTAATGCTTCTCATGATGTGTTCTCCTTTCGTGTTTTTTATGTGTTTTATTTGGAAAGGTCAGGCTGTTCCCTTTTATGCTGCGGCTCCCAGAGATTGATGCTGTTGTTCTTTTGAAAATCCTTGGGAGAGCAGCCCACATACTTTTTAAACGTCCTCTGAAAATGGGCATAATCATAGTAATTAAGCGCTGTAGAGACATCGATGGGAGCAAGTCCTGAACGCAGAAGGAGCTTGGACTCATTGATCTTGCGCTTATGGATATATTCGATGACGTTGAGTCCGGTTTCCTTCTTGAATTTACTGCGCAGCGACGATTCAGACATATAAAATTCCCGGACAATATCCCTGACCTTCAATGGGCCGTAAAGATTCAGGCTGATGTACTGAATTACTGCTTTAACCAGAGGCGAATATCCTGCGTTGATAAAATTGTGCATCAGCTCTGTAAAGTGGATGATCGCACAGTCTCGGATATAAAGTACATCCAAAAGTTCTCTCTTTTCCTCTAATTTTCTGATATAAAAATCCCTCAGCTGATAGATTTCCGATACCTCGTGCCCCTGCTGGATCGCGTATTCAGACAGCTTTTCTAGAACAATGATCGTATAATTCTTCTCAGAACGAATCGGTGTGGAGGCGTTGGAAGGAACCACGCTGCTGCTGGTGCCGGACAGAAGCTGGCGCAGCTGCTTGGTATCCCCTTTCTGTACCAGATCAAGCAGCCTGTTTTCATATGTATAGGTATAATAATCGGACTGGAACATACGCAGACTGCTGTTTGTCAGCTTTTCTGTTTCCAGGGAAATACGATTTTTGTCTACCAATTCATGCAGCTTATGGGAATAGGGGCACTTTGCGTCATTATGAAACAGAAAGTTAAGATGGATCAGAAAATCCCGAACATCTCCAAGTGAAAATACTGGAAGAAGGCTTAGATACTGCATCATCTGGGAATGTACTTTCTTATTTGAAATAAGCTTCTGTACTCTGGTCTGAATGGTTTCAGGCGTCAGCTTGACCGTGGAGAGGGGACCAATGATCAGTGTGCCGTCCGGATAGGGATATCGGATAAAGACTTCCTCCAGAATACCGGAAAATAAAAAAGAATCTACAGGGGCATTCCCGCAGTATTTTCTAAAGTCATAGGGGAGAAGCCAGACCCGGTCAGAAACGTATGAGTGCCGCAGGTTCATGCTGTGGTCAAAAACCTGAACCGGCAGATGGGATATTACATGGATGGACTTGATCAGCCTGAGCTGGTCAAAGGGATCACAGGCAATGGACTCCTGAGGGGGTATACGTATTTGTGAACTGCTTGGCTGTGTTTGGTCGAACTGCTCTGGCGGGATGACAGACGATTCCTGAAAGTGATTCATTTCTCCGGCCTTCTTTCTGTTAAAACTATATTAATATTATAGGGGGATTGTGAAGACAATTCAAGCGTTGAACAAATAAAAAGAGGTTTTATACGTCGGTTTGCTGAAAAATACATGATAAAACTGTAAAAATATAGAAAATATTTATATTTAAGATGAGTGCAGCGTGAAAAACAAAAGGATTTCTGATAATAAAAGCTGATTTATACATGGAAATAGTATAATGTACAATCGTTTTTAAAACAATTATGAAATAATGGGCTGGAAAATGATTAAAGAAAGGCAAAAAATGGATCAGATGAATAAAATGAAAGAATGGATCAGAAGAAAAGGGATGGAAAAACAGCCCAGGTATTATCTGAGAAAACGGACGATTGGCATTGTTTCCTGTGTGGTTGGCTGCAGCTTTTTTATGGCTTCCACAGGTATCTATGCACAGACTATGGAGGGAGAAACGGCTGTTTCAACGATTCTCTCAGATCAGGAACCTGGTTTGGAGATACATTATGAGATCGACGGGGAAACAGAAGGGGTGCTTGATTACGCAAGAACCGATTACCTCCGGTCCGACGGAGATAAGGTCATTCTGAGAGTGACGAAATGGGCAAAGGGATCAACATCCTGGGGTTATACAGACAGAGGCCCCTATACAGGAAGATATCTCCTGAATTTTTTTGATTCCGATTTTTATGAGAATATTAAGTCAGTTTCAGTCAATGGGCAGGATTTTGAAAAAGAAGCAGAAGGGGCATTGTGGAAGGTCCCTGTTAACACCGGCACATTTTCCAGCGGAATCATTGGCGCCGTCACTAACCATGAAATTGAGATCGTGCTCAAAGGCGGAAAAAGTCTGGATGATCTGGGGTTCGGCGATAAAAAGCTCCGCTTTACGACGCTGTGGGTGAGAAATGATAATCTGGCGGATATCGGCGGAAATGATAATGGTTTTATTCTGAAAAACAATCCTAATGTACCACAACTTCCTCAGAATACAGCAGAGGGAAATGAATTTTATCTGGGAACCGGCGGTAATATTTTAGAGACTGACGGAACGCAGTCAAAAGATGGAAATTTTACAAGAGGGCCTGTCGCCAAGACAGTCATTTATGACGGGAAGAACCGCATAATTAACTCTGTTTCCTCTTTTAAGCCCAATCAGAACTTTCTGCTGTCAAACAGCGGCTGGGTCTTATATATCAATGAAGTGATTCCAGAGGAATTGCTGCCGTATATTGATACTGACCGGATATATCTGGGGCTATCGGATGCCCGGGGTAATTTTCTGAAGGATGCGCCTGTGAAGCTGACTGTGAATCCCGATGGAAATGGCCATATCTCTACCAAGGATACGGACAGTCTCAGCATCATCGATGCAGACTGGGATAAGGTCACGGAGGTGAGAAAACTGCAGGACAGCCAGATTTTTTACGGTGCTCTGGGGCAGAGGCGGTCATTTGCTATTAAGTATGCGTTAAGAGACCAGGTGACAAATGAGGAATTTGCACAGGCGCTGAACCGATATATGGAAAGCAGCGGAGGAGAAATCGACTTCGAATCCTGGCTGGAAGCCGACTTTGTAGATCATAGCGATTCCTCTTTGGGTATCAGAAAGCCGGACGGAAAAAAGCCTAATAAAAGGCTGCAGAATTCATATTCTAATGGCTTTTTAACCGTTCTGGACTCAGATAAGGACGGGTTATATGATTTTGTGGAAGATGAATTGGGGACGGATGCATATCATGCGGATACAGATGGGGACGGCGTTCCTGACGGCCGGGAAGTGACAGAGGATAAAACAGATCCGAAAAATGCGGGGGATTATTTGGTTTCAAAACCGGAAACAGAGGTTTCTTCGGTAAGAGCGGATCAAAACGCAGTCATCGCAGGCCGGCTTCCAAAGGCTGTTTACAAACATCCGGGGCATCCTGAAAGAAATCTGGATGTGACGGATCAGAATGCAGGCAACGCAGTGGTAAAAGCATTTAAATATATCAATGGCGGTCTGGGATACGATCCAGACGATCCCAGGGCTCAGGCTGTGATTCCCTTTGAAACAATTATGACCGGGGAATTTTCCATGGAAATACCAGCAGGCATATTCCAGGATGGGGATCAGATTCTGCTTGTAGCCTTTTCACCCAATGGTATGCACACAGCGGCCGCTGAACACAGGATCAGTGCAGGCACCGCAAAGGTGATTTTCTATCCTAATGGAGGAAACTGGGAAGACGGGACAGCAGAGAGCAGGACAGAAAATATAGCCGGCGGGACCATAACAGCGCCAGTAAGTCCTGAAAGAACCGGGTATGTATTTGCCGGCTGGGCGGCTTCGGCAGATGCTTTAGAGGCAGATCCTCATATTCTGGAGCAGCTGGATGGAAGCAGAGAAGTGTTTGCTGTATGGGCAAAGGAGCTTAAGGTGACGATCCGGCTGGTTCAAAATGCCGTGGAGGGCATGGAAGTGATACCGAATCAGAAACTGGCAGAACCAAATGAAGCAGCGGCAGTGATCGCGTCTGAAGAGACCAACGGGCTTTTGGCAGATGAGAATGGTTTTCTGAAGGGAACACCTGAGAATCTTATATGGGGGGATAAGGATCATGCAGACTATGAGATCCAGACGGTGTATATTCCTGTAAAGGTTACTTTTGAGGATAAAGGCATAAAGCAGGAAAAACAGGTAATGGCGGCGGTGAACGTAGAACGGGATACAGACAGAGACGGGACACCGGACCGGGCAGACGAGGATGATGACGGAGACGGCACAGCGGACAGTGAGGAGACAGCCAAGGGTTCGGATCCCAAGGATGCCGGCTCTTATCCAGGAACAGAAATTGAGAAAATGGATGCTGAAATTTACCGGCCCAAAATAGAACGTGAGGAGACAGAGCAGGGGGGAGAGATCGACCTGTCAGATAATATCTCTAACTGGGAAGAACTTCCAGAAGGAACTCTGGTGGAAGATGTCACGGAAGAGGAGATTGATACGGATATACCGGGAAAATATACGGGTAAAATAAAGGTGATATATCCCGATGGAAGCAGTAAGAACTTCAGAGTCGAAATCCGTGTAAAAAAGAAACCGGGGACTGCATCCCCAAGCGAGCCGGAGCGTCCGGAACAGCCGGACAGGCCTCAAAAGCCAGACAGGCCCCATAAGCCGGACATTGCTTCTCCAAGTCAGCCTCAAAAGCCGGATAAGCCGGACATCGTTTCACCAAGTCAGCCTCAAAAGCCGCATAAGCCAGGAAAGCACGGCTCAGGCGGTTTTTCACACAGCAGTTCAACCTCTGCTTCAGGACGCCGCAGCGCAGGCAATGACAGAATCTATTCCGATCCGGTTCCCGGTCTTGCTAATGGCTCCAGAGGCGGACGCTGGACGCTCTTGGATGCTGGCCGTCATAAATGGACCTACGCAACATCTGGAAATATCACGCCTAAAAACGGCTGGATGTTTATTGAAAATCCCTATGGAAAGGATATGCAGGGAAGATTCAGCTGGTTTAAGTTTAATGCTGAGGGCATCATGGAGTTTGGATGGATCAGAAGTCATAATGGGAAATGGTATCATACCCATGATGTATCTGATGGCAATTTAGGCGTTCTTGAAAAAGGCTGGTATTTTGAGAAAATGGATGGGAAGTGGTATTATCTTGATCCAGAAACAGCCGTTATGAGAGACGGCTGGGTACAGGTAGATGGAACGTATTACTATTTTACAGAGGTGGAGGACATCTCAGAGCAGACCTACTTTCGGAAGGAGGACGGATACTGGTATTATGAAAATAAAAAGCGCCCTTACGGCTCCATGTACCGTCAGGAGCAGACGCCGGATCATTATTTTGTAAATAAGGACGGAGCATGGGAGCAGTAAAGCAGGAGCCAAACAGACAGACGGCCCGCTCATAGAAAAGACGTTTCAGGAAAATCAGTTTATCAACAGAAATACCGCAGAAAAAGAACGGGAAACGTTCTCTGTCCTGCGGTATTGTTGCATTTAGGGCGTATACTTTCTCACAATTCCGCATCCTATGATCATCCCGGAATTTCCGGACGGCTGGCTGGTAAAGTCATCTGCATTCAGGTGGAGAACCAGGGAACGTCCCAGAATTTCAGCCACAGTGAATCGCTTATCATAGAAGGCGATCCATCCATAGCCCTCATTTCCCATGATGGGCAGCAAATCCCCGGAGTGCCAGGGATGTTCCGTATGGGTAGGATTATAGTGTCCGCCTGTGTGGGTAAAGGAAGCGGAGCAATCCCCGTTTTCGTGGATATGCATGGCATAAAAAGCGGTAGAGCCCAAAATGCCCTTATTGGGAAGCTGGAAAAACTCACCTTCAACCAGGACGCCTCCATAAGGCGTGTCATAAAAGCGCACCACTCCGCTTAGGGCGGGGGCAAAGGAAGTATTTCCGTGGACCCAGGCCAGAGCGGCAGGGGTGCCAAAACGCAGGATTTGAGCGAACTGATCGCCCGGTGTAGCAGCTGCAGACTGATTCATGGCAAAATCTCCTGAAGGAGTGATCTATGACAGCATATGAGAATCCCTGCTGTCAGGTGCAGGGGATTTGCCGGAAAAATACCCGATGACTGCCTGCATGGCCGGGGAGACCCATTTATCCCGGTGATACAGAAGCTGACGCCACAGCTGGGGGGCAAAGTCAGGTACCTCCAGCCGTATCAGCCGCCCTTCCAGCAGCGCTGGTTCTGTTACATAGTCAGGAAGAAAGGAAATCCCGGCTCCCTGGGTCACAAGGCGGCACAGAAGGTCGGCGCTGCCGAATTCCAGAACAGGACGCACCTCCAAGGAGAGCTGAGCTAGGTGCTCATCCATCAGACGGCGGTAGCTCATGCCCTTTTCTGTCAGGAGAAAGGGGAACTGAATCAATTCCCGGACTGGCACACGGCGGGATGAAACAGGAAGGAAATCAGGGGCCGCTACAAAATGGGCCTCGATCTGCTCTTCGTCTGCGATTATATAATCGCTGTTATAAAAATGCTGATCAAGAGTGTACACCAGATCTGCCTCATTCTGGTTCAGAAGCCGGAACATTTCCTGCGTGCTGGCCGTCATGAGCTTCAGTGTGATTCCCGGCCGCTCTCTGCGGAAAGCCTCAAAGTGATCCTGGAGGATCCAGCAGGCCAGGGAATCTGCCATGGCGATGCGGATGTGTCCGGTTATGAAAGGCTGAGGCTTAAGTTCCTTTTTCATATTCATGGTCAGCCGGTCTAGCTGATGGGCATAGTCCAGAACCTTGCGTCCGGCTTCTGTCAGCGCTACGGTATGGTTGATGCGCTCTAAAAGCTGCACCTTCAGATCCTCCTCCAGCTGCCGGATCTGGAACGATACAGTGGACTGTGAATACCCCAGCTTTTTTGCCGCTTTTGTAAAGCTGCACAGCTCCGCTACCTGAATAAAGGTTTCCATGTTTTTCATATCAACACCCATATTTTCCTCCCATGGTTTGCTGTGTGAGGCAGCCTGCTACAATTGAAAAAATAGATCAATATAATTTAAAGTATCAATTTTACAAATGATGATAATTATTATATACTAATATGAAGTAAAAATCCATCCCCTGAAATATGGAGAGGGGCAGGCCGCAGGTACGGTCTGAACAAAGGAGAAGGAGTGGCAAACAATCATGGTTACAGTAATTGAAACAGTTTACCGGTTTTTATGGGGGGATCTGCTCACGCTGCCTTTGCCGGGAGGCGCAAGTATCCGCTTTTCGCTTCTGGTGCTGCTGCTGATTCCTACGGGAATTTATTTTACGCTGCGCACACGTTTTCTTTCCCTGCGTCTGTTTAAAGACATGGTGCGGGTAACTTTGGAGAAAAAGGATGGAGAGACAACGGCGCTTTCAGCGTGTCAGACGCTGATCGTGTCTACCGCTACCCGTGTGGGAATGGGAAATCTGGTAGGCGTAGTGGCGGCCATTTCCGCCGGCGGCGCAGGTGCCGTGTTCTGGATGTGGGTCACAGCCCTTTTAGGCTCAACCACCGCGTTTATTGAAGCCACGCTGGCTCAGCTTTATAAAGAGGAAGATCCTCTTTACGGCGGCTATCGGGGCGGCCCTGCCTACTATATGCACAAATTTTTCGAGAAAAAGGATAAAAAGAAGAGATGGATGCCCTTATCGGTGCTGTTTGCCTTATCCGGCTTGATCTGCTGGTGCGGAATCAGCCAGGTTATCAGTAATTCCGTGGCATCTGCCTTCAAAAATGCGTTTCACATACCGCCCCTTTACAGCACCATCGTCCTGGTGATTCTTGGCGCAGTGATCGTTCTGCGCAAAAACGCGACCGTAAAGGCTCTGGATGTGATGGTGCCGGTGATGGCTGGGCTGTATCTTCTGATCACAGTGGCAGTGATCGTTCTGAATTTCCAGCAGATTCCCTCTGTGTTTCAGCGTATCTTCTCAGAGGCCTTCGGGCTGCGCCAGGCAGTGGCAGGAGGAATAGGAGCTGTGATTATGAACGGCGTAAAACGAGGGCTTTTTTCCAATGAAGCAGGCAGCGGGTCGGCTCCCTGTGCCGCAGCGGCCGCTGTGACAGACCATCCGGCCAAGGTGGGGCTGGCACAGGCGCTGGGCGTATTCATTGATACGATCGTTATCTGCAGCTGTACCGCCTTCTTAATGCTTCTGGCTCCAGAGCAGGTAACAGGCTCCCTGGAGGGAATGGATCTGCTGCAGGCGGCCATGGGATACCACCTTGGTTCCTTTGGAATTATCTTCATTGCAGTAATTCTGTGGCTGTTCAGCTTTTCCACATTTTTAGGAATCCTCTACTATGCCCGTTCCAACGTATCATATCTGTTTGGAGACAGCTGGGCGGCTCAGACAGCATACAAGGTGCTGGCGCTCATCATGCTCTTTGTGGGCGGACTGACTGCCTATACCGTTGTATGGGATCTGGGAGACGTTGGCGTAGGACTGATGACTATCTTTAACCTCATCGCCCTGTACCCCATGGCAGGAAAAGCTTTGGCTGCTCTTAAAGACTATGAAGAAAAGCGCAGACAGGGAAGGATCTAAAACGTATTATAAAGCAGGATCGTTCGGCGCGCCGGGAAATTGTGTGAAATATCCCGGCGCGCCTTTTCATTTACCCGCACCCATGCTATAATCGGTCATAAGAATGCGATTGAAATACAGGAGAGACGCGATATGAATCTTATTGCAGCAGCAGATGAAAACTGGGCCATCGGAAAAGACGGCGGCCTTTTAGCCCATCTTCCAGGGGATATGAAGTTTTTCAGAGAAACGACCAAAGGCCGGGTAGTTGTCATGGGACGCAGGACACTGGAGAGTTTTCCAGGCGGCAAGCCGTTAAAAAACCGTGTTAATGTGGTTCTCACAAAGAGCGGCCTGAGCGCTCCGGAGGACGTTGTGATCTGCAGGAGCGTGGAGGAAACACTGGAGTATCTGACACAGTATGGAAACGACGATATATTCATCATTGGCGGAGGCATGATCTACCGGGAATTTCTTCCATACTGTAAAAAAGCCTATATTACCCATATTTTCAAGGCTTTTCCGGCAGATACCGCACTGCCTGATCTGGATAAAGAACCAGGCTGGCGGCTGGCCCGTGTCCTGGGAGAAGGAGAGGATCATGGAATCCGCTATGAATTTCGACTCTATGAGCAGATGGGAGGCACGCGATGAATTTTCTGGTATCGGCAGATAAGAACTGGGCTATCGGGAAGAACGGAAGGCCGCTGGTGACCATTCCTGCAGAACGTCAGCTTTTGCTGAAGGAAACAGCAGGCAAGACCGTAGTTATGGGACGCAGAACCCTGGAAACCCTTCCGGGGGGCCAGCCTCTGGGAGGACGGACGAACCTTGTCCTGTCGGAGGATCCTTCGTTTAAGATAAGGGGTGCAGAGGTATGCAGAAATATGCAGGAAGCTCTGGATAGACTGCGGGATATCCCTTCTGGGGATATTTATGTGATCGGTGGCGGCAGTATTTTCAAACAGTTTCTGCCCTGCTGCGATACCATTCACCTGACTCGTATCGACTATGCGTATGACGCGGATATGAGGTTTCCCATAAACCTGGATCAGAGCCCGGAGTGGGTGCTGGCCCAGGAAGGGGAGGAACAGACCTATTTTGACCTTTGTTATACCTTCTGCCGCTATGTGAGAACAAAGAGGAGCACAGATATTGTGTAAAAACAGTTGTAACATCCGGCAGAAAATGATAAGATGATTTTTGTGTGAAAACAGCAGGTTTGCAGCAGCGTCCATAAAGGACGCTGAGAGCGGAAATGGGGGTAGTCTTATGAAGCAGGACGGCAGTGTGTTTACACTGGAAAATGAAGAACTTTTGGTTACAATAGACCGCCGCGGCGCAGAGCTGACAGGGATTTACGATAAGAAAGCAGGCAGGGAAATTCTGTGGAAGGCCGACCCGTCTGTATGGGGCCGCCATGCGCCGATCCTTTTCCCCTTTGTGGGAAAGAGTTTTGAGGGAAAATATCTCTGCGATGGTACGGAGTATGAGATCATGCCCCATGGCTTTGCCAGAGATATGGAGTTTGAGCCTGTGCTATGCGATATGGATGAATGCTGGTATCGGTTAAAGGACACGCCAAAGACGTATGCGGTCTATCCCTTCCATTTTGAACTGGAGGTAGGGCACCGCCTGACGGGACGGGTCATTGAGGTTATATGGAGAGTGGTTAATCCTGATTCCGGGGAACTGCTGTTCATGATCGGAGGCCACCCGGCCTTTCAGACGCCCCAGGGAAAGACAATCTATGATTATACGCTAAGTTTTAATAAAGAGGGATCCGGGGCAGAAGAGTCTGCACAGCAGCTTCATTATCTGGCGCCCAATGAAAACGGATACCAGGAGGAGCGCCGCAGCGGGACTCTGCAGCTGAAAGACGGACAGGTTCCCATTACGAAGGGATTTTTCGATGCAGCGCTTACCTATATGTTTGATGACGGACAGGTTTCAAGCGTCGGCCTGCTGGTGGATGGAAAGCCCTATGTAACCGTCAGCTGCGGCGGTTTCCCCTACCTGGGAGTGTGGACCATGGAGGCCACCCATCCTTTCGTATGCCTGGAGCCATGGTACGGCATCTGCGCTCCTGACGGCTATGCAGGAGAATTAAAGGACCGGCCGGGGATTCAGAAACTTAATGCCTGGGGAACCTGGGAGAAGAGCTACAGCATCCGGATCGAATAAAACCGCCGGGCTGGATCTATAAATTACGCGTGCTTTCGGAATGGTGAAAAAGAGGAGCCTGATGTCAGAAAAATCCGGCATCGCGTTCCGGCAGATCCGAGACACATAAGCAAAAATGAGGAGGAGAATCATGTACAAAATCGTTAAGGCGGAGTGCCTGGCGGACAAGATTTATCTGATGGACGTAGAAGCGCCCAGAGTGGCAAGAGCCTGTCAGCCGGGAGAATTTGTTATTGTAAAGATTGACGAGGTGGGAGAGCGTATCCCGTTAACCATCTGCGATTTTGACCGTGCAAAGGGACTGGTCACCATCGTATTCCAGACAGTAGGAGCATCTACCCTGCGCATGGCAGAGTTAAAGGCCGGGGATTACTTCCAGGATTTCGTAGGCCCCCTGGGACAGCCTTCCGAGTTTGTAAAGGAAGATATCGAGGAAGTAAAGAAGAGAAAATACCTCTTCGTGGCAGGAGGCGTAGGTTCCGCTCCCGTATATCCCCAGGTAAAATGGATGCGTGAGCATGGAATTGATGTGGATGTCATCGAGGGATCCAAGACAAAGGATCTGCTGATCCTGGAGGACGAGCTGCGTGCCGCTGCAGGAAACCTCTATGTGACTACCGATGACGGCTCCTACGAGCGCAAGGGCATGGTAACAGAGGTCATTAAGGATCTGGTGGAAAACCAGGGCAGGAAGTATGATGTCTGCGTAGCCATCGGCCCCATGATCATGATGAAATTCGTATGTAAGCTTACAAAAGAGCTGGGAATCCCCACCATTGTCAGCTTAAACCCCATTATGGTAGACGGAACCGGTATGTGCGGTGCCTGCCGCGTGACTGTTGGAGGAGAAGTGAAGTTTGCCTGTGTAGACGGACCGGAATTTGACGGCCATCTGGTAGACTTTGACCAGGCAATGAAGCGTCAGCAGATGTATAAGACAGAAGAAGGCAGAGCAGCGCTCAAGCTTCAGGAAGGCGCAACCCATCATGGCGGCTGCGGAAACTGCGGAGGTGAAGAATAATGGACGTATTAAAAAGAGTACCGATCAGAGAGCAGGAGCCAAAGGTAAGAGCCACGAATTTTGAAGAGGTCTGCCTTGGCTATACACAGGAAGAGGCGCAGGAGGAGGCAGCCCGCTGCTTAAACTGCAGGAACGCCCAGTGTGTAAAGGGCTGTCCTGTATCCATCAATATTCCAAAATTCATTTCAGAGGTCAAAGAGGGGAAATTCTCTGAAGCGTCAGCGACCATCGCAGAGTCCAGTGCCCTTCCCGCCGTCTGCGGCCGCGTCTGCCCTCAGGAAAGCCAGTGCGAGGGAAAATGTATCCGCGGTATCAAGGGCGAGCCGGTTTCCATCGGAAAGCTGGAGCGCTTTGTGGCTGACTGGTCCAGAGAAAACGGTGTTGTTCCTGCAAAGCCAGAGAAAACCAACGGCATCCGAATTGCCGTAATTGGTTCCGGTCCTTCTGGCCTGACCTGCGCCGGAGACCTGGCAAAGATGGGCTATGAGGTAACTATTTTTGAGGCCCTTCACGAGGCTGGCGGCGTACTGACCTATGGCATTCCTGAATTCCGTTTGCCAAAGACAAGGGTTGTGCGCCCTGAGATTGAAAACGTAAAGAAGCTGGGCGTAAAGATTGAAACGGATGTGATCATCGGAAAGTCTGTCACCATCGACGAACTGATGGAGGAAGAGGGCTTTAAGGCCGTATTTATCGGTTCCGGCGCAGGACTTCCCAAGTTCATGGGTATCCCCGGTGAAAATGCAAACGGCGTATTTTCCGCAAATGAATATCTGACCAGAAGCAACCTGATGAAGGCCTTCAGAGATGACTATGACACCCCCATTTTCCTCGGCAAAAAGGTAGCCGTAGTAGGCGGCGGAAACGTAGCCATGGACGCGGCAAGAACTGCACTTCGTCTGGGAGCTGAGGTTCACATCGTATACAGAAGAAGCGAGGCTGAGCTTCCCGCCCGTGTGGAAGAGGTACACCACGCAAAGGAGGAGGGAGTACAGTTTGATCTTCTCACCAACCCGGTAGAGATTCTGACTGATGAAAATGACTGGGTAACCGGTATGGTCGTGCGCAGGATGGAGCTTGGCGAGCCCGATGCTTCCGGACGCCGCAGACCGGTAGAGGTAGAAGGATCGGACTACACCATTGATGTAGATACGGTCATCATGTCCCTGGGAACATCCCCCAACCCGCTGATCTCATCCACTACAGAAGGGCTGGAGACAAACAAGTGGAAGTGTATCATCGCTGATGAAAACAACGGCAAGACCACAAAGGAAGGCGTATATGCCGGAGGCGATGCTGTGACAGGTGCAGCTACGGTAATTCTGGCCATGGAGGCAGGAAAGGCCGGAGCAAGAGGAATCCATGAGTATTTGAAGGGAGAAAAATAAGTTTCCCTTCGATGTCTTAAAACCGAAAACAGAAATGAAAAAGATCCGCAGAAACTGTATATCAGGCTTTGCGGATCTTTTTGTGTTTTTTGGTTTTTAGCATATATTTTACTGGAACTATATATCTTTTGGTGCTAATATAAGGGTAGAAATGGTTTCGAGGGGGAAGATAAATGTACAGAAAGATAAGTTCAAAGGAAAGCAATAAGGTTTACATAAAAACATTTGATGGGTTTGATCTGTACTATAAAGGAAAGGCCATTTATTTTTCAAACAGCAAAGCCAAGGAGCTTCTTGCGATTCTGGTGGATCATGGAGGAAAAGAAGTCAGTCTTGCCCAGCTTGCTCATTTTTTATCGGATAAAGAAGATGCCGCTGCAAAGCAGAGTGTGCATATGGCCTGGCATCGGCTGAAAAAAACACTGGAGTCCTGCGGAATAGAGGGCATTGTAAAAAAAGGACGGGGAATGTATTCAATTAACTGTGACATGGTTGAATGCGATTCCTGGGATATGATGGAGAAGTCGCAAGATCGGTATTTTATGGGGGAATATATGCCTGAATACAGTTGGGCAGAGGTTACATTATCGTATCTAATTCAAAAATTTGATGAAATAGAGGCACAAAAAACGGGTGGGGGGGGGGGTATATGAAACAATGGAAAGATACTTCTATAGATCAATCATAAGACGATTCAGAGAAACCATGCTGAGGTGGATCTGTTGCGGTTTGATTATAGAATAATAGAAAGATATGCACAAAAAAATTAGTAAACATGAGGAACTGCAGAGGAAAAATGCAGTTCCTTTTTTTGTTTAATTAAAATTAAATATAAAAAATAAGATGTAAACGGAAAAATACAACAAATGTAATAAAACTACTTAAAATGACAAAAATGGAAAAATCTGTAACGGTTATGAAAGTAGCTATGTTGTATTGTATTAAAAGAAATCTTACGAAATTATAAACAAAATATAAAAATTACAGGAGAAGATCAATGAATCAGAGGGAGGAAATGGATATTTTTATCAAAACCTTTGGTGGCTTTGACGTATTTGTGAACAGAGAACGGATTTATTTTTCCAGTGAAAAAGCAAAAGAGATGCTGGCTATTCTTGTTGACAGAAGGGGCAGCAGCGTATCTTTATCTCAGATGGCATGGCTGCTGTATGAGCAGTCGCCGGAGCAGATCGCAAAGAACAATCTCAGGGTTATATATTATCGTCTCAAAAAGATCCTGAAGGACTGGGGGATTGAAAATATACTGATTAAAAAGCGCGGAAGCTACGCTGTCAATGCCGGCAGCTTTACCTGCGATTTATATGAATTTATTGAAGGAAACCCTGCATTTGTACACAGTTTTTTAGGCAACTATATGCCGGGCTATGCCTGGGGAAAAGAAGTGCTTCCCTATTTGAATCAATTATACTACCAGTATACGGAAACAGCCGCGGCATCTCTTCCTCCTTCGTACAGGGGACTTTAAAGACGTGTGCGGATAAGAGGGAGCATCCATGTTTAGGATAATTGACATACATACACATATTCTCCCAGGAGTAGACGATGGGGCAGGGACCTGGAAGGATACTTTGCAGCTGATGCAGACGGCATATGCACAGGGAACCATACATATGATTGCCACGCCTCATTATTCAAGTCGGGTTGATATTGATAAGCTGGTAAGCCTCAGGGATCAGGCGCAGAAGCTGGCACAGAATGCCGGACTCGAATTAACGGTCAGTCTTGGGCAGGAAATCCTCTATTTTGAAGATCTTCCCATTTATCTTGAGCAGGGAAAGGCTCTGTCACTGGCAGGAAGCCGTTATGTGTTGGTGGAATTTCAGCCGAATGACAGCTACCAGCGGGTATGGAGAGCAGTACGGGAACTGGTACAGACCGGTTATTTTCCAATTATAGCTCATGCGGAACGGTATCGGTGCCTCAGAGAAGACAGCAGAGTTGAGGAACTGATTGATAGCGGAGCTTACCTTCAGGCAAATGCGGGAAGTATTTTGGGAGGTATTCTTGATAAGACTGCTTTCTGGTGCCGAAGAGCGGTTATGCAGGGCCGCATTCATTTTCTTGCATCGGATATGCACAATATAGGCCATCGGCCTCCGCGGCTTGAGGCAGCGGCAGAATGTTTGGCGAAACGATTGTCTCCGGCACAGATACAGGGGATCGTTGGAAATAATCAGGTATTTATACTGAAAGACAGGATGCTGTAACATATTTACTACAACAGGGAAAAGGGATTGTAAAATTATGGAAAAGAGACATGAAGAGAATGACGAGATACAGATTGATTTATTAGAGCTGTGCTGCGCCTTAAAGAAAAAGCTGTGGCTGATTCTTCTGGGGGTTATCGTAGGCGGACTTGGCGCGGGATTTTACAGCAAAATGGTATTGACACCCATATATAAGTCTACGGCTATGGTATATGTTCTCTCAAAAGAAACAACGCTGACTTCTCTAGCCGATCTGCAGATTGGAAGCCAGCTGACGAAAGATTACAGCGTGCTGGTAACCAGCCGCCCTGTATTAGAGCAGGTGATTGAGAATCAGGGTCTGAATATGTCTGTTGAAGAATTAAAGAACAAAATCAGTATCGGAAATCCAACGGATACGAGAGTGCTGTCCATTACTATTTCAGATACGGATCCCATCCGGGCTCAGGCACTGGCTGAGGAAGTAGCAAAGACCTCATCCAACTACATAGGCGATATTATGGAAATGGTTCCTCCAAAGATCATCGAAGAAGGTGTTCCGGCGGTATATCCAAGTTCGCCCAACACCAAAAAGAATGCGATTATGGGCGGACTGATAGCAGCAATATTGATTAGTGGCATCATATGCTTAAAGGTGATTATGAATGATACCATTAAGACGGAGGAGGATGTGGAGAAATATCTGGGGCTTACCGTCCTTGCTTCCGTCCCTGACGCAGATGAGAACAAGAACGTTGAGAAAAAGGGAACAAGCAGGAAAAAGAATAGTAAGAAAGGGGAGGTATAAATGATGGAGATGCGACTGGAACTTAAGAATACGGAGAGAAGTGATTATTACTATACAGAGGCAGTTAAGACCCTGCGAACCAATCTTCAGTTCTGCGGCAGCAGCATAAAGACGATTCTTTTTACCAGTACCGTGTCTGGAGAAGGAAAAAGCGCTACTACGGTAGCAGTAGCCGCTTCTCTGGGAAGTATTGGAAAAAAGGTTCTTCTGGTGGATGCCGATATCCGCAAATCCGTACTGGTCAAGCGCCACGAGATCAGCGGACGCCCCAATGGCTTGTCCCAGTACCTGAGCGGTCAGAAAAAACTGGGAGAGGTTACGTACCATACCAATGTGGAAAATGTAGACCTGATCCTTGCAGGCCCTTACTCCCCTAATCCGGCGGAACTTCTGGAAGACGAGCTGTTTAAGCGGATGCTGGAGAACGCCAGAGAGATTTATGACTATATTATCATCGATACGCCTCCCATGCTGAATCTGATCGACGGAGCCATTATCGCAAGCCAGTGCGATGGGGCGGTTATTGTAGTAGAGAGCGGAGCTATTAGCTACCGCATGGTTCAGAAGGTGAAGACACAGTTGGAGAAGAGCGGCTGCCGGATTCTGGGAACGGTGCTCAATCGGGTAGGCGGCGAATATGGGGCCGGATACTATAAGAAGTACTATGGGAAATACTATAAGAAATATTACAGCAAATATGGAACAGACGAAAGTATTGGCTATGATTCTGTGCGGGAAAGGGTGAGCTGTGAAACAGAACGGTAAAAAACAGACCGGATTCTCCCGAAGTTATTTAAGGGAATTTCTTATTACAGCAGCCATGGTGCTGGTGATCCTCTTTGCAGCCGTGACCTGGAATCTCTGGCAGGAAAAAAAATTGGCGGTTCAGGAGAATCAGGCCTGGAACAGCCAGGCAAAGGAAACCTTACCTTCAGAAGAATCGTTTTATGGCCAGAATCGGGATCGGGTAGAGTATGAGGGGAAAACATACCGCCGCAACACTTATATAAAAGCATTCCTGTGTATGGGAATCGACCGCAGGGATGAGCTGACCCAGACAACTGTAGCAGGAGCCGGCGGACAGTCTGACGGCATTTTCCTTGTAGCCCAGGACACAATCAGAGACACGGTCCGAATCCTGGCGATTCCCCGTGATACCATGACAAGTATTCCCCTGACAGATTTAAGTGGAAATATCCTCGGCTATGATACTCAGCACCTCACATTGGCTTACGCCTACGGTGACGGCCGGGAAAAGAGCTGCCAGTATATGTGCGAGGCAGTAACGGAACTTCTGGGCGGTTTAAAGATCGACGGATATATGGCAGTCAGCATGGGAGCTCTGGCGAAGCTCAACGATGCCGTAGGAGGAGTTACTGTTGCCATTGATGATCCAGAATTAGAAAGTCGGGATCCAGATTTTAAGTCAGGTTCTTCCATCACCCTTATGGGAGACCAGGCAGAGGCCTTCCTGCGTTACCGCGATACAAAAAAGAACCAGAGCGCCATTACACGTCTGCAGCGTCAGGAAAGCTACATCACCGGCTATGCCGCTTCCATGAGAGAAAAGGCGGTTAAAGAAGACGGACTGGCTCTTAAACTCCTGGACATAGCCGCGCCGTATATGGTAACGAATCTTTCTAAAGACCAGTACCTGGATATGTGTATGGCATTTTTAAACAGCAGTCAGCAGTTAAGCGGAGACGATATTCAGATTCTGCCGGGAAAAGGGGTAGAGACAAAGATTTATGACGAATACTATCCGGATTTGGAACACACAAAACAAATGGTTCTAGACCTGTTTTACAGGGTTGAAGCATAGAACAAGCCATCAAAAGGAAAGGAAAGGTAAATCATCATGAAGAAAAAAGCAGTAGTGATTGCAATGGCAGCGGCTTTGGCCGTTTCCCAGTATGCATCCGTATTTGCGGCAAACAGTCCAGGAACCGGCGTTGTGATTCCAAGCGATGATGACGATGACGACTACGATATCGGTGAGCGTGTTGACCGGGTAACGGGCGGATCATCCTCATCCGGCACAGGAAATAGCGCAGCATCCTCAACACCCGGCGGACAAACTGCAAGTGGCGTTACATCCCCTACTGAGGGCGGAACTGCCAGCCACAGCGGCGGCCAGGCAGTTGTAGGCGATACGGGCATTGAGTTCGTACAGGGAAGCGACAGTGCAGTAAGTGGCCTGCCGGAAGATGTAGTATCTTCTATTCAGGCCATCAATAGCGGAAACAGCCTGACTCAGGCTGGAACGGGTCTGGACTTAAACGGCTACAACGCCCTGGTGGGAACCACAGCTGTTATGACCTATCAGGCAGGCACCAGAGTAGAGAAAACAGGAGCGACTGATTTGCCGCTGTATGTACCAAATCTGGTAGAGGGTCTTGGAACAGTACAGGTACTGTTTTACAACAACATGACATCCAAGTGGGAGCTGCTTACACCCACTTCTATTGATGCAGCAAATAAGATGATCCATGTGACCATTCCGAACTCCGGAACGTTCTCAGTTATCTATAAGCGCTGATAAACGCTTATCTTATGCTGATCCCGGGCTGCCCAAAGCAGCCCGGATTAAGAAAAAATGCAGAGGAAAAGGGGAGAGATCAATGAAATCTACAGGTATGAGAAAAATAGTTGAAATTCTGATGGCGGCAGTGATGGTCTGGTCCGCATTCCAGATCAGAAACTGTGCAGTAATTCAAAGAACAACCCCATTTCAGGGAGAGTTTCACTGGGATATCCTTACATACGAGCTATTGTTTCTGGCTGCAGGTTTTGGCCTGGTAGCAGCCATTGAGAAGGGGATTTTTAAGAAACATTACAATAATGAGGAGAAATAAGGTATGCTGATCCGAAACAGATCCTTTTATATGTTGGCAGACAGCATTGCAGTCATTTTGTCATTTATAATGGCTCTGTTGGGTCGATTCGCTTCCCTGGACGCCGGAAGTTTCCAGCTTGGGCACTGGTACGGCTGTGTCCTTATGCTCTTCATTTATCTGGTAGTTTTGCTATTCTACCAGCCGGACAAGCCTATTATGAAGCGCAGCCACTGGAACGAGCTGCGTGTGGTCATTACCGACAACTTCTATATGGTAATGGCTCTGACATTCATTCTATTTGCATTCAAATTGGGGGACAATTCTTCCCGCAAGTTTTATATATTATTTTTCCTGTTTAATACGCTGACCATGTACCTGGGACGTCTGATGATCAAGACTCTTCTGTTTCGGCACTACGGAAAACCGGAAAACAGAAAACGTCTGTTAATCTGCGCCTGTGACAGCAATGTATTAAACGTAATGAACCAGGTTGTCAATGCCAATCTGTATGACTACGATGTTTCAGCGATTGCAGTGATGTACGTCCACGGAAAGGTAGAATTAAACCAGGTAGGCCGTAACGAAAACGGAAGCTACCTCTGGTCCAATCCGGACGGCCTGACGGAATACCTGAAAAAAGAAGTAGTAGACGAGGCCCTCTTATGCCTTCCCACTATGTGCCGAGAGAAGCTAAATGACCTGATCCGACGCCTGGAGGCACTGGGAATTGTGGTACATATCACTGTCAATACCTTCGGTATGGATGAAAAAGAAAAGGCCATAGAAAATTTCGGTGTCTACCGAGTGCTGACCTACTGTCCGCGGATCTTTGAGCCTGTAGAACTGTTCTTAAAGCGTGCCATGGACATCGCAGGAGGTTTGGTAGGAATTCTGTTCACATTGGTTTTGTCTATATTCGTAGTGCCGGCTATTTATCTGGAATCACCTGGGCCTGTGATCTTTAAACAGACCCGCATCGGCCGCAATGGCCGCCAGTTTTCCATCTACAAATTCCGCTCTATGTACATGGACGCCGAGGAGCGCAAAAAAGAGCTCATGGCCCAGAACCAGATGGACGGCCTCATGTTCAAGATGAAGGATGATCCAAGAATCACAAAGGTAGGAAAATTCATAAGAAAAACCAGCATCGACGAGTTCCCCCAGTTTTTCAATGTGCTTAAAGGCGACATGAGCCTGGTAGGAACAAGACCCCCCACGCTGGACGAATTTATGCAGTACGAGGAACACCACAAAAGACGTCTGAGCCTGAAACCAGGCATTACAGGAATGTGGCAGGTCAGCGGCCGCAGCGAGATCCAGAACTTTGAAGATGTGGTGAAACTGGATCTGGAGTATATCGATAACTGGTCCATCTGGCTGGACTGCAGGATACTGGTACAGACGGTGCTGGTGGTGCTGATGCATAGAGGGGCGGAGTAAAGAGGGGGATAAGGAGTTTTATGAAAAGTAATTTAAAAATAGCAATGTTCGGACACAAGAGAATTCCTTCTCGTGAGGGGGGGATAGAAATTGTTGTGGAAGAACTGTGTACCAGAATGGTTCAGATAGGACACCAAATCACCTGCTATAGCAGAGCAGGACATCACGTGAGTGGTGCTGGATACGATACAAAAGCAACAAAGGATTATAAAGGAATTCGATTAAAAATTGTTCCGACGATTAAAAAGAAGGGGCTTGCAGCAGTATCATCATCATTTTTCGCAGCACTTTTCACGGCTCTGGGAAATTATGATGTGGTACATATTCATGCAGAGGGACCAGCATTTTTTTGCTGGATTCCTAAGCTGTTTCAAAAAAAAGTAGTTGTGACGGTGCATGGACTTGACTGGTCCCGCGAAAAGTGGAAAAGTGGATTCGGTTCTAAGTTTATTCATCAGGGTGAACGCAATGCGGTAAAGTATGCAGATGAAATTATTGTTTTATCAACTGGAGTTCAAAGATACTTTTTGGATACCTATGGTAGAGAAACACATTTTATTCCGAATGGGGTAAATAAACCAGTTTGTAGAGAAGCAAATCTTATAAAAGAGAAGTTTGGCTTAACGAAAGATGGCTATTTCTTATTTTTAGGAAGGATAGTTCCGGAGAAGGGACTTCGATATTTGGTAGAATCGTTTAAGAATGTAAAAACGGATAAAAAACTGGTTGTTGCTGGGGGGGCTTCTGATACCGATGGATTTATGAAAGAGTTAGAAAAAATGGCAGAAGGCGATGAGCGAATTTTATTTACCGGTTTTGTTCAGGGGGTTCTATTGGAGGAACTTTACAGTAACGCTTATGTCTACATACTTCCTTCAGATTTGGAAGGAATGCCATTGAGCTTACTGGAAGCAATGAGCTACGGGAATTGTTGTTTGGTTTCTGATATTGAAGAATGTGTAGCAGTGGTGGAGGATAAGGCTGTTATTTTTGAAAAGTCTAATGTTAATGACCTTAAGAAAAAAAGTCAGATGCTTTGTGATCATCCTGAAATTGTTGCAGAATATAGGAATAAAGTAGTGGATTTTATTTGTAATAAGTATAGTTGGAATGACGTTACTGATAAAACATTGGAACTTTACATTTATTAGAGAGTTAAAGAGGATGTTAATTATGCAGTATGTAGAATTAAAAAATAAAACGGTTTTTGTAACAGGTGCTGCAGGATTTATTGGTTCAAATCTTGTAAAAAGATTATTGGCAGATATCGATGATGTGAAAGTCGTTGGTGTTGATAATATGAATGATTACTATGATGTGCGACTGAAAGAAACACGTTTACAAGAACTTTCTAAGAATTCTAATTTTGTATTTATTAAAGGTGATTTGGCAGATAAATCTTTAATCACTGCTATTTTTGAGAAATATAGGCCTGCTGTAGTTGTAAACCTTGGGGCTCAGGCTGGAGTCCGCTACTCTATCACGAATCCAGATGCATATATTGAATCTAATTTGGTTGGTTTTTACAATATTTTGGAGGCGTGTCGCCATTCTTATGATAATGATGAAAAAGGTGTAGAACATTTAGTATATGCAAGCTCCAGCAGTGTGTACGGTACTAATAAAAAGGTACCATACTCCACAGCAGATAAAGTAGATAATCCAGTGTCTTTGTATGCAGCAACCAAGAAGAGTAATGAATTAATGGCACACGCATATTCTAAATTATATAACATTCCATCAACGGGCCTACGTTTTTTCACAGTTTATGGACCTGCTGGCCGTCCGGATATGGCTTACTTTGATTTCACAAATAAATTGTTAAATGGGGAAACTATTCAAATTTTTAACTATGGTAATTGTAAAAGAGATTTTACATACATAGACGATATTATAGAGGGAGTTATCCGTGTTATGCAGGGGGCTCCGGAAAAGAAGAATGGAGAAGATGGTCTCCCAATTCCTCCATATGCAGTTTATAATATCGGTAATAATCAACCAGAAAAACTGTTGGATTTTATTCAAATTTTACAAGAAGAGTTGATTAGAGCTGGCGTATTACCAGAGGATTATAATTTTGAAGCACATAAACAACTGGTACCTATGCAGCCTGGTGATGTTACAATTACCTATGCTGATACGGAAGCATTAGAGCATGATTATGGATTTAGACCATCCACGTCGCTGCGTACTGGACTGCGGAAGTTTGCGCAGTGGTACAAAGATTTTTATATGAGTGTGAACTTATAGTAGGTGATGGAGGAAATAAAAATGAGAGAATTTAAAGAACTTAGAATTGCGGTTGCTGGTACTGGTTATGTGGGGTTGAGTGTTGCTACTTTGCTCTCTCAGCATCATAAAGTCATTGCAGTGGATATTGTTCCTGAAAAAGTGGAGTTGATTAATCAGAGAAAAACCCCGATTCAGGATGAGTATATTGAAAAATATCTGGCAGAAAAGGAACTTGATTTAACTGCTACCTTGGATGCAGAAGTGGCATATAAAGACGCAGATTTTGTAGTAATTGCAGCGCCAACCAACTACGATCCTAAAAAGAATTTTTTTGATACATCTGCAGTAGAAGCTGTTATTCAGCTGGTTATCAAGTATAATCCTGATGCAATCATGGTGATCAAATCTACGATACCTGTAGGTTTCACTGCGTCTATTCGAGAAAAATATCATTGTGATAATATTATTTTTAGCCCGGAATTTCTTAGAGAATCAAAGGCTTTGTATGATAATTTGCATCCATCTAGGATTATTGTGGGTACAGACACAAAGAATGCACGGCTGATAAAGGCAGCCCATATATTTGCAGAATTGCTCCAAGAAGGGGCTATTAAGGAAGATATTGATACTCTCTTTATGGGGTTTACTGAAGCGGAAGCGGTAAAATTATTTGCAAATACATATCTTGCTTTACGAGTATCATATTTCAATGAATTGGATACCTATGCTGAAATGAAAGGTCTGAGCACTCAAGAAATTATTAATGGTGTTTGCCTTGATCCTAGAATTGGTACACACTATAATAATCCATCTTTCGGATATGGTGGTTATTGTTTGCCAAAGGATACAAAACAGTTACTAGCAAACTATGAAAATGTACCTGAAAATCTGATAGAGGCCATTGTTGAATCCAACCGAACTAGAAAGGATTTTATTGCAGACCGTGTATTAGAGTTAACTGGATCCTATGAAGCAAATGATGAGTGGAATAAAAACAAGGAAAAAGAAGTTACAGTGGGTGTTTATCGTCTGACAATGAAATCAAATTCCGATAATTTTCGCCAGTCTTCTATTCAGGGAGTCATGAAACGTATTAAGGCTAAGGGGGCAACGGTTATTATTTATGAACCTACATTGAAAGATGGAGAAACGTTCTTTGGGAGCAAGGTGATAAATGATTTGGAACAGTTTAAAGCTCAAAGTCAGGCAATTATTGCTAACCGATATGATACGTGCTTGGATGATGTAAAGGATATAGTTTATACAAGAGACATTTTCCTGAGAGATTAAGAAAACTATTTAATTGGTTATTTGGGAGAAAAATTACAAAATGAATCAGGTATTATTTAAGGTACTGTGGAGTTTGGCAGGATGTACAAAGAGAACAAATCTTTTAAAAAAGAGTGGAGTAAAAATAGGGACTAACTGTGAGATTTATCGTGATGTGAATTTTGGTAGCGAGCCATATCTGATTATTATTGGAGATCATGTAAGAATTACCAATGGTGTGAAATTTTGTACGCATGATGGCGGAATGTGGGTACTGCGCCGGTGCAAAGATGATATGAAAAATGCAGACAAATTTGGTGCAATTCATGTAGGGAATAATGTCCATATCGGATGGAATACGATTGTGATGCCTGGTGTCACAATTGGTAACAACTGTATTATTGGCTGTGGTTCCGTTGTAACAAAAAACATACCGGACAATACAGTTGCTTGTGGAGTCCCTGCAAGACCAGTTAAAACAATAGAAGAATATTATCAAGGTAACTTTCCGTTTGTGTTGCATACAGCTGGTATGAGGCAAGACGCTAAAAAGAAAGTTTTGCTTAAGAATATATGGAGATAATATGAAAATTCAATTTTTAATTAGTAGTTTGTCTGGCGGAGGAGCTGAAAAGGTTCTTTCAATTTTAGCCAAGAGCTTTGCTCAGGATGAAAATGATGTTTCTATTTTGACGTTGGATAAGCGCCCCCAATTTTATCAAATTGATGGGCGTGTTTCGGTTATCCATGCAAATCATACAAAGTTGGGGAAAATTCGTGAAAATTGGCAAGATTTTCTCACTATTAGAAAATATGTGCGTGACAATGGAAAAGGTGTTACAATTTCATTCTTAAGTAGATGCAATATGCTGACATTATTGGCGGCATTTGGAACAAAACGAAAAGTAATTGTTTGCGATAGAAACAATCCTCTGAAAGAGCATTCTAAATTGGTGTTTTGGCTTAGCTGCCAATTGTATCGCCGGGCAGATGGGATTTTTGTGCAGACAGAAAAAATTAGATCTTTTTATCCATCTTACCTACAAAAAAAAATTACTGTAATTGAAAATCCCGTGGACTTTAATATGTTGCAAAAGCAAGTTAATAATGAAAAACTGCAACGTGAAAAAATTATTGTATCTATGGGGCGTTTGGAACCGCAGAAAGATTTTGTTACACTGATTCGTGCATTTGCAAAAGTTTCTAACAAAATGGATGGGTGGAAACTGAAAATCTATGGCATTGGAGAAATGCAGCAGGAATTGCAGAACGAAATTGAAAAACAGGGATTACAGGGACGAGCAATACTGTGTGGACGCACAGAGCGACCTTTCTACGACATGAGTAAGGGAAGTATCTTTGTCCTTTCTTCTTATTATGAGGGATTTCCTAATGTTTTGTGCGAAGCGATGTATGCAATGTTGCCATGTGTATCCAGCGATTGTGTGAGTGGTCCAAGTGAATTGATTGAGCAGGGGGAAAATGGATATTTGTTCGAAATTGGTGATGTAGATTTTCTTGCAAATAAGTTGTTGGAGTTAGGTAGAGATGAGCATATGAGAAAACAACTCGGATATGCTGCACATAAGACCGTGGAACGACTTTCTGTAGAAAAGATCTACTTGAAATGGGTCGCAGCTGTATTGCGAGTTATGGAGGAATTGAAGTGAAGAAACGCTTATTATTTGTGATGAGTAATCTGAATAGTGGTGGCGCAGAACGTAGCCTAGTGAACTTGCTACAGCTCATGGATTATTCGGTATATGATGTAGACCTTCTTCTGTTTCAGGATAAAGGGATGTTTTTAAAGCAAGTGCCAAAAGAAGCTCGCATTATTACTGACGAACAGAAGATTCTAAAAAGTATGTATTCGAATAGCAGACTAAAGCAACAAGTCAAAGAATCAGGCTTTTTTAAAGTAGGATATAGAGTGGTTTCTACGGTGATTTCTCGAATAATTGGAGGAAAAGAATTGAAATCTAAACAGTATCGCTGGAGATTGTTTTACCGACATATTATTCCAGAAATGGAAAAGGAGTATGATACAGCAATTGCATATTTACATAGCGAGCCAATTTACTATCTTGTAGATAAAGTTCATGCAAAGAAAAAAATTGGTTGGGTACATAATGAGTACACGAAAACGGGACTGTCTGCAGAAATAGATTTGCCGTACTTTGAAATGTTATCTGATATTGTAACTATATCGGACAAGTGTGCAGATGTGCTACGCAATACTTTCCCTAGATTGTCAGAACGAATATCTGTATTGCCAAATTTAACCACATCCAGTGTAATTCGCAATATGGCAAATGAATTTATTCCAAAAGAATATTCTGGGGATCAAACGATTTTGGTCTCAATTGGTAGACTTCATCCACAAAAGGGATTTGACATGGCGATAGAGGCTGCAGCAATTATGAAGAAACAAGGTTTCCGCTTTAAATGGTATATTCTTGGGTCTGGTGAATTAGAAGAAAAATTGTTGGATCAGGCGAACAATTCTGATGTGGCGGATTGTGTTTTTTTTATTGGTTCAAAGTTAAATCCTTATCCGTATCTTCACTGTGCAGATATAGTGGTACAGCCATCCCGATATGAGGGTAAATCTATTGTATTGGATGAAGCCAAAATTCTTGGAAAGCCGATAGTAGCTACCAATTATACAACTGTCCACGATCAACTGAACGAAAAGGAAGGTATGATTGTAGAGATGAACCCTAAAAAAATTGCGCAAGGAATTATCCGAATGCAGGAATATAAGGAGACGTACACACAGTATCTTTTGAAACATGAGTATGGAAATGCAGCATTCATAGAGGGGTATGATAAACTGTTTTGCTCATAAGAGCCTAAGGGAGGATGTATAAACGTGAAAAGGCATCGAGTTTTGAATAATAAAGGTATACTGTCTCTGCGGCTGTTTTTAAAAAGCGGCAATAATAGTAGAAAAAGAGCGGATCTGTTACGAAAATGGAATATATTTCATTCATATGGAGAGGGTGGGATGTACCAGCCATTTTCGATTCCAAGTGAACCCCAATTGGTATCCATCGGTCGTAACGTGAATATCGCGGCCAATGTGCGCTTTATTACACATGATGTAATCCAGTCTATGCTCAGGGACATGAATGATCCCCAATACCCCTGTGGAGATAATCAATTTTATATGGGAAAAATTCAAATACTGGATAATTGTGTTATTGGAGCCAATGTTACTTTACTGTATAATATTAAAATTGGCCCTAATGCAGTGGTAGCTGCGGGGAGCGTAGTTACAAAGGATGTTCCGGAGGGTGCAATTGTAGGCGGAAATCCTGCAAAGGTAATTGGATTTCTTTCTGAATTGGCGGCGAGACGTGCAGAAACTTGTAAAGACAGACCATGGGATCGGGAAGATAAAGAGGCATTGAAACAATACTTTTGGGGTAAAAAGGATGGATGAGAGAATTAACGTAGGAAAAAGAAGTACAAATTTTGAGTTATTACGTTGCATAGCTATGATTATGATTTTATTCCAGCATTTGGGAGATGCAATGACAGCCAAAAGTGATATATTTGTTTGGGCACCAAACGAATTGTATCTGAATTTAATGCGCATATTTGGAACAATAGGCGTTAATTGTTTTGTGTTAATCAGTGGATATTTTTTGATCAAAAAGCAATTTTCCACCAAAAAAATTTTTTATTTATATTCTAAGGTTTTTCTTTACGGAATTGTAACGGTGTGTATGCTTGGCTGTATTGGATATACGAACAACAGTGGGATGCAGTGGATTAGAGATTTATTCCCAATTCTGACGATGAAATATTGGTACGTCAGTATGCATCTTGGATTGTTGCTGCTAAGTCCGTTTTTGAATACGATGCTAATGAAACTACCGCAGGAAGATTATTTCCGGATGCTTTTGGTTATAGGGGTGTTGTTTACCATTTTATCGATGATAACACTAGAAGAAATTTGGGTGTCCAGATTTGCTTGGTTTATATATCTATATAGTGTGGCGGCCTATATTCGAATTTATCTAGCAGAGATAACGATAAGTTCCCACAAGTGTTTTCTGACATTTACAATTCTGATATTTGGACTTTGGTGTTCTGTCCAAAGTTTGAAATTCTTAGGTCAGTATTTTGCTGTTGCTAGAGATCATATTTACTATTTTACAGCAAACTGGTATCTTCCTGTTTTTGTCGCAAGCCTATGCTTGTTTTTGGGGTGCAAACAGATAAAAATACAGTCTATGCTGATTAATAGCTGGGGAAAAGCAACTTTTGGTATTTATATTCTGCACAGCACAGTATCACCATTTGAGAAACTTTTCCGCGGGTCGCGCTACTTGGAAACGGCCGTTTTTTTCCCTTTCTCCATTGTAGCGGTAGCATTGGTATTTATAGTTTGCTGGGGAATTGATTTGCTAATTAGTCGTGTAGAAAAGAAATTTTTATATCCATTATATGATATAACGGCCACTAAAATAGACGTTATTTTGCTTAAAACAGAATCTGTACTCTGTTCTGCTATTGATAAAATAATAGTTAAAGGGATAAAGGATAAAGAATAAGCATAAATATCCCAGTAAATTAAATGTTCGTTGATATTAACAGGCAAGGATGTGAAAAATGAAAATATCAAAGAAATTACTTATAAATTTGTTCTTGTTGATCCCTTTTTTTAAATTACCGGGTTTTTCGGAATATAGGGTGATCAGCAGTCTTTTTGATATGTGGTTTGTGTTATCATGCGTATGTATTGTTTTAAAGGTAGCGTGTTATCGCTACAGACCTTCAGTAGTTACGACTATAGTAATAGTCCGAGAGGCTTATATGTTTTTGTTGACTGTTTATAAAGGTGGATTTAGCACCCCTTTGATTCGCAATACGCTTGGTGCAGCGATTGTGTGTCTCCTTGTCGATTATCAATTGAATAAAAATGCTAAAAGTATGTGCAGAACAATTGCATTGATGTTTACGATTTACACGGTGCTTAATTTACTGGCTGGTAATGGAATGGTGTTTAATACATATTTGTTTGGCCAAAGAACAAATTTTACGATTATTTCATTCCCTATGATGCTTATTATGGTAATATTTGTTGCGGCATATACCAAAGGACAGGATAGACGAAGATTTCAAAGATATGCAAGTCTTGTTATTTTAATCAATAGTTTTTTTATTCTAAAGGAGTCAGTTTCTACAGCAATATTGGGTATGGTAATCTTCTTGGTATTATATGCTGTGTTTTATCGAATCAAGTTTGATAAGATTCCTGCAACAGTGTATGTAATCATTTTGGTAATTTATAATTTTGCTATTGTTTTTCTTCAAAACTTTGATTATATGAAATTTATTTTTGAAAATTTGCTAGGGGAGTCAATGACAATGACGGGGCGCCTCGTGATTTGGAATAATGCCATATTAACATTTTTACAAAAACCATTGTTTGGATACGGTTATGCGATGGCCAATGTTTCAAGGGGACAGTATGCAACGAGTACATCGTATGTACACAATGATTTTTTGCAGCACTGTGTAGAAGGTGGTATTGTTGATTTAGCATTGTTTGTGCTGATTCTGGTATTTGCAGTACGTTTTTTTAAGAAATATTCTTCTTCAAAATTGAAGTGTGCCATGCTTGCGGGAATTTTAGGATTAGAGATCACTATGGTTAGCGAAGTGCCGTCATCATTGAACTATTTTTTTGTTCTAATGGTTTTGAGTGAGTATTTTTCTTGGCATGGAGATCATATTGATAAATATATAGAAAAGGGAGATCAAAAATGTCAAATAGAATAGGGCTTTTAACAATCCACCATACAACTAATTTTGGATCAGCTTTGCAGACTTATGGCTTGTATTCTAAAATTCGTGAAATGGGATATGATATCAGCATTATTGATTATCGATGTGAGGCAATAGAAAATCGAGAGTTTATGACTGGTCCAGTAAAAAGCTTGCGTATGTTTTACAGAAAAATGAAATATACACCAGTTATTCACAGAAAGGCAAAAGTATTTAATCAGTTTTTTGCTGAAAATGTAAAGCTAACGCAAACGTTTACCCGCCAGACTATTGGTGATGTCAATTTTGACTTTGATACATTTGTTGTAGGTAGCGATATTGTTTGGGGGTTGAATGTGACTGGAAATGATATGTCTTATTTCTTAGATTTTGTAGAACCGAAAAAAAAAAGAATAGCCTTTGGATCTTCAGCAGGATTAAAATGGATGGATGAGAAAGTGGAATCAATAGGCAGAGAAATTAAGAAATTTGATCATATTGGTGTGCGAGAAGAGCTTGTTGCGGAGTGGATTAAGGAGTTTTATCAAATGAAAGTGGATGTAGTTGCTGACCCTACTATGCTATGGGAGAGTGATTACTGGCACAATATGGCTGTAAAGCCAATATATCAAGATTATATTTTGGTGTACTTTTGTGATCCAGAGGAAAAAATTCTGAAGGATGCTATTCGTATGGGGAAAAAATATCATATTCCTGTCAAATACATCAATTATGGAAAAAAGAAAGCGGATGTGGAATCCATTCAGCCGGAACGAATTGAAGAATTCTTGGGATTAGTGGAATTTGCGCGCTATGTGTTTTCAGCATCTTATCACGGTTTGCTATTTTCACTATATTTTGAGAAGGAAGTTTTTTATTATAACCGTGCTAATTTCTCTAGAATGGAATCGCTTGGGCAATGGCTAAATATTACAGACCATAACGGGATGAATGTGGATGTATTAATTGCAAAGCCACTAGATTACAGTACTATAAATACTCTGATTAGGCAAAAACGGGAACGGAGTTTGAAAATTCTGAAATCTTATTTAGAAAGTACAGAGAAGGAGTAATTATGGCTAAAGGGGAAAATAATATTGATAAAAAGGCATTTCGTGCGGGAGCATGGTATACAGTCTCCAATGTAGCAACAAAAGCGATTCTTGTATTGACAACACCTATTTTTACAAGAATTATGACCCAACAGGATTATGGAATTACTGCAACCTTTACCTCATGGTATACACTTTTATTAACTTTTTGCTCTTTGAATCTGACATATAGTATCGGACGAGCTAAGTTAGATTATACGGAACGTTTGGATCAATATGTAGGTTGTATGCAGGTACTTTCCCTTATAATGAGTCTTATCTTCGCAGTAACCGGTACTATATTTTGTAGTCAGCTATCGAATTTGTTGGATCTTCCGAAAAATATTGTGTTAATTCTTGCTGTTTATTTGGTGTTTGCGCCTACTATTGCTTTATATCAAGCAAAATTTAAATATCAATACCGATACAAAGAGAATATTTTTATTTCACTATATACAACAGTAGTTTCGGTTTTATGTTCTATTGGATTGTTATTTGTGTTCCCAGAGGAAAGATATCTGGGGCGAATTATAGGTATCGTTTTTCCGACTATTTTGCTTTCTATCGCTCTGTGGTGGAATGCATTTCGTAAGCACAATGTGGTGGCAAACTGGGAATTTACTAAATATGGATTGCTCATTTCTCTTCCGTTGGTTTTGAATAGTGTCTCACTCAGTATACTAGTTCAATCTGATCGTGTTGTGATCACAAAAGTCTGCGGTACAGAGAGTACGGCAGTTTATACTATTGCATATCAGCTTTCAATTTTGGTAAGTCTCATTTTAGATTCTATTGGTCAGGCATGGCTTCCATGGTTCCATGATTCATATAAGAAAAGGGATTTTATAAAGATTCGAAAGAACCTGAATCCCCTGATTCTTTTGGGTTGCTATCTGGGAATTGGATGTATTGCAGTGGCACCGGAGGCCATGTGGATTTTAGGTGGTGAAGATTATCTGTCTGGTAAATGGGTAGTGGCACCGATTGTGCTTGGATTGGTATGTAAATTTATATATGGAAATTATGAGCATATTGAACTTCATTTAAAGAAGACAACTTATATAGGTATGGGAACGGTAATTGCTGCGACCCTTAATATTATCCTAAATGTTATTTTCATTCCCAAGTATGGATTTATTGCGGCAGGGTATACGACATTCTTTAGTTATTTTGTTCTGATGATTATTCATTATATAATTACCAAATATATTCTTTATGTAGATATTTATGATCATCGCGTTATGTACTTAGCAATAATCATTGAAAGTGCCTTGGCTGTAGTATTGATCTTGAACTATGAAAACTGGCTGATTCGGTATGGAATACTTGTAGCTGTGACTATTATAATTGTCACAATGAATTGGAAAAGACTTTGCAATATCTTATATAAGTCGTCGTGAGTGAAATTGGAGGAAAGTTATGAGGCATCGTGATTTTTCAAAAAAAATAGTCTGGGTGCTTATTGTTTTGTTTGCAAGTGGTATCATGGCATTGTTATACTTTGAGGATTTGGAGCAAAAACATAATGAGGCCTATTTATTAGAAGTTATGGAACAACAGAAGCTGGAACGAGAAGCGGTGGTGGCAGAACAGAAAATGAAACTGACTGCTAGTGTGAATACAACTTTGCATGAGAAAATGGAGAATATTGATGTTTTGGTGACTCCAGAACAATTTGTGGAAGGAAGAATAGATATATCAAATTCCATTGATATGATACAATGTCGTGGATATCAAGTTGAGGCATCTAATATGGTATTATATTTTGAAGCAAGTGCTGCAAAAAGCTCTGTAATTACTGTATCGACTTATGATCTGAGTGATCATCGGTCAGTACCTATAGAAATATACTTAAATGCACAGAAAACAGGATATTATATTCCTTTAAGTTCGCAGGAGTCTTTCTCGAAAGTGACATATAAAGTTAGGAGTAGTGATGGGGAAGAGAGAATTGTTCTCAGTAATATGCAGTTGTTGACATCTGGAAGTGAACCTTTTCCTGAGTATTTGCATGGGAGTTTTGTAATTGATGATAACTGCATACGAACTCAGTTGTCCACTCCTGAATTAGAAATAAGTAATGCTGTAGATTCAGTTTTGAATAGAAATCTGTTATATGTTGGTTCTCTTGATCGTGTAGATGTTATACGGATTGGCAAGGATCAGGAGCTTACTCCTATATCTGCTGTTACTGGATTAGGTACTGTACGTCGAGTAATGCTGAACGAAGATAGGAATACACTGATAGTAGCTAGCCGTGAATATGGAGTATATCTTATTGATGTTCATGATTCTCAAAATCCGATGATTATTGGACATATTGATACATTAGAATTAGCTTCAGGTATGGATGTTTGCGGGAAGTATTTATTTGTTGCAAGTCGTTATTATGGAATTGAGATATATGATATCTCAATTCCATCCAATCCAGAGTTTGTCTCTTGTATGAAATCTTCAGAGCCAAGTGAACGAATAGACTGTACAGTGCATAATGGTTATCTTTACGCAGGGGTCTGGGGAACGCAGAGAATTGAGGTGTATGATGTAAGAAATATTTATTATCCTAAGTATATGGGGTATGTAAATACTGATGGCAATACATATGGACTAAAAGTTAGTGGAGATATTCTTGTTGCATCTACTGGATTCCATTCCAACAAAAATAGTGCATTAGATTCAACAGACTTTGGATATGGTACGGGCAACGGAATTTCATTGTTTAATATTGCGAACCCAGAAAATCCAAAGGAAATAACTACAATTCGTGCAGACGGAAGGTACTATGAGATTGGTAAAGACTACTGGAATGTAATGGTAGTTGAAAATCTTGTGTATTTTTCAGATCTTTATAACGGCCTGTATGTTTATGACATTAAGAATCCAGAAGCACCGATCGAAATCCAACATATTACTCTTTGCGTAGATAGAAAAAGTATTTATTACCGAGAGTTTAATGAAGAATGCACTGTATTTCCCTACGACAAAGCACAGAAGATGCAATCTCCCATTACCTCGGTTTCTGTAGGGAATGGAGTTCTTTACATTACCGACGAACTTATGGGAGTTCATGTTGTAGAAGCACACTATGCAAAGACAGCAGAGGAAAAAGAATCATTTGATTTTTCTGAGGAAGGTCAATTTGTCTACAGTGAATTCCTGATAGATGGAATTGAGGTGATTCCCCTGGAAAAAGGGCAGGTATTTGCTATTGCGGAATATGGAACATATTATTATGCTGGAACATCTGATGGGATGGTGGTTTTAGACAAAGAGTTCAAAACGGTGAATTTTATGCAGACTCATTCAGCTGTTAGAGATCTGAAAATTATAGGAGATAAGATTTTTACGGCAGAGAGTGTAGATGGAATTGGTATTTATCAGATTTCAGAAATGGAAATTACGAAATTGGGAGGTAGTGCTCTTTCTGAACCAAACAGAGCAAGTGTATGTAATCAAATTGGTGTTTCTACGGATGGGAAATATGCAGTGGTAACTAGCAGATTAAATCTTTTTATTTTACTAGATGTATCTGATCCGACCAATATTCAAGTGGTTGAGTATCTGAAAAATGGTGCAGCATATTATCGAAATGTCTGCCAGGGAGTTAATACGAATAAAAATGCAATCTATCTTACCACAGCCGCAGGAATCTCAGAGTTGCTGTTTCACGAAGATGGAACATACGAGTACAATCAGATCAATGATACGTCGTTCTATACGTCCACGGGAGGATTTACTTATGCGAGGGATAACCAAATTCTTGCGATTACACAGAATGGTTACCGATTGTTGGATATTTCTAATGGGATGGATTTGACAACAGCTTCTGAAAAGGTAAACATACATAATTTACCTCTGAAGGGTGTTCCAAATTACCGTGATGGAGTTCTGGTTGTTTCATATGCACTAACCGGAAGAATTTCTGTAATCGATATAGAAAATTTGGAAATTCCAAAGCTTATGCTGGACTTTTGTGTGGACAGCGCTGTAGATGCACCATTTATTGCTTCTGATGGTACGATAATTGTACCAGCAAGATATGAAGGGATGGTAGTTATTAGAAAATGACTGGAAAAAGATTGGAAGATTCCGGAATACAACGAAAAACACGAATTATGTGGGTGGATATAGCAAAATTTATTTGTATATCGTTGGTAATGATTTCACATATGGAGTATGTTCCAAGTTATGCAGAGTACATTTTTAAACCTATTTTTCTAACAGGATTTTTCTTTATGAGTGGATACACATTCCATGTGAAAAATAATTTTGGATCTTTTCTAAAAAAAAGAATCAGCACGATTTTGATTCCAACGATTATTTTTTCTGTTATTTATACGACAGACATGGGAACATTGCTCAAGGGAGGGTATTCGATTCAACAGTGGCTGGGAGATTTGAGTGTTCTTCTTCGTCAGCAACGTGGCCAAGGAGATGTTCTTTGGTTTACATATGTTTTATTTCTGTCAGAAATTCCCCTGTATGTAATGTGTAAGTTCCTCTCTCGAAAAAAAATGTTTTTAGTATCAGCAGTACTTTGTGAAGCATCTATTTTGTATACTAAGTTTTTCATGAAAACGATTCCGTATTGGTATATGCATATTATTTTTGTATGTATGTTTTTTTCTGTATGCGGATATTGTCTACAAAATTGCGAGAAATTTACTGAATGTATAAAAAATCAAAAAAATAGGTGGTTTCTAGTATTCTCGTATGCTGTTCTTGTAGCTATATCTGCAGTGTGCTTTCACGAAACAGCTAACATTAATTTATATGTATTGCCGGATGGTATATGGTATGTATTGACATTTTCCGGAGTTGCGGCATTAATCAGTGTATCGAATATGATTACACCAAATCAATTGGTTTTGTTTTGTGGACAAAATACATTTATCTTTTATTTACTTCATGATCGAATTCGTGGGATGATTAATTTGCTGTTTCAAAAAATAGGATTTCTATCTTTTTTGTCAGTAAATAACCTGCGTAGAACTCTGCTCTGTTTACTGGTCTACTGCTTTGAAATAGGTCTACTGTGTGTGTGCACGTTAGCTGTTAACAGGTACTGCCGATGTTTTTTTGGAAAACGATCTGTGAAACAAATAAATTAAGTTATGTCTTGTAAATAAAAGTAATGTTGTTAATATGTATGATAGGCGCATTAGTGAGGGATTAGTTGTTAGACGATAAGTAAGGATCAGCAATACAAATAAACAGTGGTGCTTTAAAAAATATAAAGGTTATAAAGTGGTGTGTTACATAAAACAAGGCAAGTAATGTGAGTTCATATTTAAGAGCGTTTCGATAGGTATACTATAAAATATAAATTTTTTAAGGTGATGTAGAGATAGGGACAAAATTATTTATGGTTTTGCGCTCTACTTTATAAAAATTAGCTAAAAAGACAAAGGAGAACACAAGTATGAAAACCGCATTAGTAATTATGGCTGCCGGGATTGGTTCCCGGTTTGGCGGAGGGATCAAGCAGCTGGCGCCTGTAGGAATGAATGGAGAGATCATCATGGATTATTCCATCCATGACGCGATCGCAGCTGGATTTGACAAGATCGTATTTATTATCCGAAAGGATATAGAGGAGGCTTTCAGAGAGGCCATAGGCGATCGGATCGAGAAGATCTGTGGGAAGTTGGGAGTGGAGATCGCATATGCCTATCAGGAGCGAGAGAATCTTCCGAAGGGAGTCTCCTGCCCGGCAGAGCGCACAAAGCCCTGGGGAACAGGACAGGCTGTTCTTGCCTGCCGCAATGTGCTCCACGAGCCGTTTGCCGTGATCAACGCTGATGATTATTACGGGAAAGAGGCCTTTGTGAAGCTTCACGATTTCCTGATCCAGTATTCACCGGAAAAGCCCCATGCATTCTGCATGGCAGGCTTTATTCTTAAGAATACATTGAGTGAAAACGGGGCAGTGACGAGAGGTATCTGTGAGACCGATGAAAAAGAGTATCTGACAGCAGTTCACGAGACTTCTAATATTGTAAAGACGGCAGAGGGAGCCGCAGTAGAGACAGACGGCGTTCGTATCCCGGTGGATGCAGATTCTTACGTTTCCATGAATATGTGGGGCCTGACTCCGGAATTTCTGGAGATGCTTGAGCGTGGTTTTGAGGAGTTTTTTAAGAAGCACAATGAAAAGGATATTTTAAAGGCAGAGTACCTTCTTCCTATATATATCGATGAACTGCTTCAGAAGGGACAGGCATCGGTTCGTGTTCTGGAATCTAATGACAAATGGTTTGGCGTGACCTATAAGGAAGATAAGGAATTTGTAGTGAAATCCTTTGAACAGCTGATCAAAAACGGAGTGTATAAGGAGAAGCTGTTTGAGGATTTGTAAGAAAGCGTTCAAAAGATTTCTGCGCAGTGTGAACCGCTGTTAAAATATAAGGAGATGTTTGGAAAACGATATCAGCTGCTAAAAACTGTGCGAATAGAATGCAATAAACCAAGGGGATACGCAGCTGGGACGCTGTTCCGATTGATAACCGTGTAATGGATATTATATTTAATATTTGTAAAGATATGCAGGAACCTATATCATATCTGCCGCTTGGGATGTGTTTCGGTCTGATGGCGCTGTGCGTCTGTTCAGCGTGGGAATGGTATGCCGGAAGAGAGCAAAGATCCGCTAAAGAAGAGCGGGCCAGTAAAGCAGAAAGCAGTCGGCAGCGCGTCAGAAAAACGGCGGTGTTTCTGATAGGGATATATACCACGGTAATCTTTCAGACTGCTTTCTTTTCACGGGAGCCGGGAAGCAGGAGCGGAATGGATCTGGGGCTGTTTGATACATGGGGGGAGAGTGCTGTATCCAGAGCCTATGTGATTGAGAACATTTTGATGTTTATTCCGCTGGGGATCCTGCTGCCGCTGCTGCATGGGCGGTTTCGGAATGGATGGTACTGTGCTTCAGCAGGGCTGGCAATAAGCGGGCTGATTGAGGGAATGCAGCTTGTGACGGCCAGAGGATTCTTCCAGATTGATGATATTGCAACCAATGTTGCAGGAACGATAGTGGGGTGGGGAACAGTCAGGATCCTTGCAGAGATACACCAGCATAAAAAATATTGTAAAAATATGTAAATTTCTCTGAAAGAGTAGTGATATTTATGTAAATTTGTGTTAGACTGTAACCAAGAAGAGGGAAAAGCTATGGATACAACGAAGACCACAAATTACAAACCAAAAGAGTTTGCTGCACGGTTAGGCGTGTCGGTGAAAACATTACAGAGATGGGATAGGGAAGGCGTACTGCAGGCGAAGCGGACGCCTACCAATCGGCGGTATTATACGGAAGAGCAGTACCGTGCGTTTCAGGGGATCCACACGGAGAAAGATGAACGGGCGGTGGTGATCTATGCCAGGGTATCATCCAGGAACCGGAGGCGGGAACTGATGGCCCAGACTGCATTTTTAAAGACTTTCTGCAACGCCAGAGGTATGATTGTAGAGAAGTGCATTGAGGAGTACGGAAGCGGACTGGACTATAAAAGAGAGGCCTGGAACGGTCTTTTGGAAATGGTCATGGCGGGGCAGGTAAAAACCATCGTGATTACCGGAAGGGATCGGTTTGTACGGTTTGGCTATGAATGGTTTGAACAGTTCTGCCATCGGTATCAAATGGAGATCCTTGTAGTGAATAATGAATGGCTTTCGCCGGCAGAGGAGCTGGCGCAGGATGTACAGACCGTACTTGCCGCCTTTGGAGAGCGGCTCTGCAGCCTGAGAAAATACGGACAGCAGATTCAGCAGGACAGAGAAATTGCAGGAGAGATTCTGGATCAGGACATTCCCAGAGAGGCTTCCGGAGACTGAGGCCTTTCTTCGGGGGAAGAGGGATGAAAAGAGACGGATATGGAAAACTCCGGGAAGTGCCATTTTCAGAACCGCAGCGTTTGGTAAAAGGAACTTCCCGGAGTTTTTTAGACAGAACCGGCAGGAGGGTTAAAGTTTCCAGATATCCCGGTTATACTCGTTTATGGTCCGGTCAGAGGAGAAATATCCGGCCCGGCTGATATTTACCAGCATTTTTCTGGCCCAGGAAGCACGGTCCTCGTAATCAGACAGGGCCTTTTCCTTTACCTGGCAGTATGCGTTGAAATCCGGGAAGGTCATGAACCAGTCTTTGTTTAAAAGTTCATTGTAAAGGCGGGTGAGACATTCCGCATCACCTGCGGAGAGCATCTCTTTGCTCAGAATGAAATCCACGGCTTCTTTCAGCTCTGGAGAGTTCTCATAGTAGAAACGGGAACAGTAATCTCCTTTTCTGTACCGGCTGATGACGGTATCGCTGGAATCGCCGAAGATGTAGATATTGGAATCGCCTACCAGCTGGTGGATCTCCACATTGGCCCCGTCGTCGGTTCCAAGTGTAACGGCTCCGTTCAGCATGAACTTCATATTGCCGGTACCGCTGGCTTCTTTAGAAGCAAGGGAGATCTGCTCGGAGATGTCGCAGGCCGGGATCAGTTTTTCCGCCAGAGTGACGTTATAGTTGCTTACCATCACTACATTGAGATAGGGACGTACCTCAGGATCGGACTGGATGATCTGCTGCAGGCAGAGGATCAGATGAATAATATCCCTGGCGATCACATAGGCGGGAGCCGCCTTGGCGCCGAAAATAGCGGTAATGGGAGTGGAAGGCCTGCGGCCTTTTTTTATTTCCAGATATTTGTGTATCAGGTACAGGGCATTTAGCTGCTGGCGTTTGTACTCATGGAGGCGTTTGATCTGGATATCGAAAATGGAATCGGGATCAATCACAATTTCCTGGGTTTCCTTTAAATATTGTGCCAGTTCCGCTTTTTTCTGTTCTTTGATGGAAAGCAGGCGGTATAAATGTTTTAGATTGCAGGAGATTGCAGGCTGATCCAGCTTTTCCAGTTCGGAGGCATCCGTTTTAAAGCCGTTTCCGATAAAGCGTGAGATGAAATCCGTCAGCTGGGGATTGCAGTAAAGCAGCCACCGGCGGAAGGTAATGCCGTTTGTCTTATTGTTGAACTTCTCAGGATACAGCTGATAAAAATTGTGAAGCTCCGTGTTTTTTAAAATTTCTGTGTGCAGGGCCGCCACACCGTTTACACTGAAACCATAGTGGATATCTATATGGGCCATGTGCACTCGATCCTCTTTGTCAATGATATAGACGGAGGGATCGTCAAATTTCCTGCGGATCTTATCGTCCAGCACTTCCATAATGGGAATCAGCTGAGGCACGGCTTCCCTGAAAAATTCCATGGGCCAGGTCTCCAGAGCCTCGGCCAGAATGGTGTGGTTGGTATAGGCGCAGGTGCGGCTTACCACATCGATAGCCTCATTCATTTCCATACCATGATCTGTTATCAGCAGGCGGATCAACTCAGGGATCACCATGGTTGGGTGTGTGTCATTGATCTGGATCACAGCATATTCGGGCAGATCGTGGTAGTTGGAGCCTCTGGCCGCCGCTTCCGACAGGATCAGTCTGGCCGCGTTGCTTACCATGAAATACTGCTGGTAGATCCGCAGGATCTGTCCGGCACGGTCGCTGTCATCGGGGTAGAGAAAAAGGGTAAGGTTTTTTGCCACATCCGTTTTGTCAAAGGAAATGCCTTCTGATACAATGGATTCGTCCACGGTTTCCACATCGAAAAGATGAAGGCAGTTGGTACGGCCGTTATAGCCGGTGACTTCAATATCGTACATCCGGGAGGTCAGGGTGAAATTTTTATAAGGTATTTTGTAGGTCACATCCCTTTTGGTAAGCCATGAGACCTCCTGAATCCAGGGGTTTGGCTCCTCGCTCTGCTTGTTATCCTTAAAGAGCTGCTTAAAAAGGCCGAAATGGTAATTTAAGCCGATCCCGTCTCCATTTAATCCCAAAGTTGCAATGGAGTCCAGAAAGCAGGCTGCCAGCCGGCCCAGTCCGCCGTTTCCAAGAGATGGCTCCGGTTCTGTTTCTTCGATAGCCGCCAGAGATTTTCCGTTTTCCAGAAGGATTTCCTTTGCCGGTTCGTAAAGACCAAGATTGATCAGGTTGTTGGACAGAAGCTTTCCTATAAGAAATTCCGCGGAAATGTAGTAGAGTTTTTTCTTCCCCTGAGATGACTTTTTTTCGCGGGCAGCCTGCTGGGAAATGGAAAGCAGGGCGGTATAAAGTTCTTCATTGGTACACTCAGCGACAGACCGGGGACAGGCGCTGCGCAGAGCGATTTCCAGTTCTTTTTTGGTCATATAAGATCTTCCTTTCTGCATGGAGCAGGTATTTGCAGGTTAAGGTACATTTTACTATGGCCGGGTGAAATTTTCTTGCAGAATGACAGCGGAATATAGTACAATATGATCAAAACAAAAAAAGCGTTGTTCATACGGTATATGCACGCTGCGTGACGGGAGAGCTGCGAAGCGCCAGCCTGAAGCCGTGGTCTGCAGGAGCCTGCATCATGTATACAGGGAAGGGGAAAACGTGATGAAAGACAGGGGAAAAATGGAATCTGCGGAGTATCATGAGACCAAAATCCATGGACAAAGGGAATTTCCGTTTAACATTTATCCCTGTTCCATTCCAGGAGATTTTAAAAATGTAGCTCTTCACTGGCATGAGGAGATGGAGATTCTTTCTATAAAAAAAGGGCATGGAAGAGTAACAGTGGATCGGGTGGAGTATGAGGTGGAGGAAGGCGATATCATGGGGATATTTCCCGGACAGCTTCATTCCATCTGCGGCGTCGGAGAACAGCGGATGGATTACGAAAATATCATTTTCAGGCTGTCCCTTCTGATGGGAGGAGAGGAGGATCTTTGTACCGGATATCTCCTTTGGCCTCTTGTCAAAGAGCAGATGAAGGCACCGCTGTTTCGGCGAAGGGGAATGGCGGATTATGGGGAGTTTGAAAGGTGCATTGCGTTTCTTGACCGTGTATCGGAGCAGAGGAAAACGGGATATCAGCTGGCGGTAAAGGGGCAGCTGTATGAGTTTATGTATCAGGTATTTCAGGCAGGTATCCCTTTACAGGAAAAACGTCCCGGCAAAGCCAGAGAACGGATCAAGCAGGTGCTGGGTTATATTGAGGAGCATTATGGGGAACCGCTTGATACAGGACAGGCGGCGGGACTGTGCTTTTACAGTCAGTCTCATTTTATGAAATACTTTAAGCAGTATACGGGACAGTCTTTTGTGAACTTTTTGAATGATTACCGGCTTTTCAGGGCAGGAGGGTTTCTTAGGACTACTTCGGATACAGTGACAGAGATCGCAGCTCGGTGCGGGTTTGGGAATGTCTCCTACTTTAACCGGCTGTTTCGCAGGAAATATGGGATGACGCCAGGGGAGTATCGCGGCGGGGACGAGTAGGATAAGACAGAAGACCAGAGATAGATGCAGATCGTGCATACCAGAAGTATCATCAAAAATAAGGGGGATCGAATATGCGGGAATGTGGTATCCTGCTTCCGGTAGCCAGCCTGCCGTCGCCATACGGCATCGGGGCATTTTCAAAGGAAGCATATGAATGGGCAGACGCTTTAAAACGGGCAGGACAGGGGTATTGGCAGGTGCTGCCCTTTGGGCCGACGGGATACGGGGATTCTCCGTACCAGTCCTTTTCAGCTTTTGCGGGCAATCCCTATTTTATCGACCTGGAGCAGCTGATCGCGGAAGGACTGCTGACAAAGGAGGAATGTGACCAGGCGGATTTTGGACCGTCGAGACGGTATATTTCCTATGACAGGATCTATTATGAACGCTTCCCTCTTTTAAGAAAGGCCTATGAACGGTGGAAACGGAACATGGCTGGGGATGAGGGGGAGGAAAATGGGAAGGCAGAGTATACCGATCGCATCCAGGCGGCGGTACACAGGCTTTCTGAGGAAAGGCTGATCCGGGAAACCAGGGAATACTGTTTCTATATGGCTCTTAAGGATCATTTTCAGTCTAAGAGCTGGTATCTCTGGGAGAGCGATATCCGTCTGCGGAAGCCGGAAACCATGGAAAGCTACCGACGGCTGCTCTCGGATGATATTGGCTTTTATGAGTTTCAGCAGATCAAGTTTGAGGAGCAGTGGCAGGCTTTAAAGGCATACGCCAATGAAAAAGGAATTCGGATCATAGGCGATATACCCATTTATGTAGCTTTTGACGGGGCGGACAGCTGGTGCCACCCGGAACTGTTTCAGTTTGATGAGGAAAACCTGCCAAAGGCTGTGGCCGGCTGTCCGCCCGATGCCTTTGCAGCTACGGGGCAGCTCTGGGGAAATCCGCTTTATGACTGGGGATATCACAGGGAAACAGGCTATGAGTGGTGGATTAGGCGGATGGAATACAGCCTTCGGATGTATGATGTGGTGCGGGTGGATCATTTCAGAGGCTTTGAGTCTTATTATTCCATACCATACGGCGATCCAACGGCGGAATTCGGCCATTGGGAGAAGGGGCCGGGGATCTCGCTGTTTGAAGCGCTGGAGAGGCATTTTGGCGCAGAACTGCCGGTGATCGCCGAAGATCTGGGCTTTCTTACCCAGGAAGTTCGCACGCTGCTTAAGGCCAGCGGCTATCCTGGGATGAAGGTATTGGAATTTGCTTTTGACGATACGGAGGCCAGCGGCTATCTGCCCCATAATTACAGCGAAAATTGTGTAGTTTATACGGGAACACATGACAATGATACGCTGGCCGGCTGGTTTGATTCTCTGAGCGAAAAGGATCAAAGCTTTGCAAGAGAATACGCCGGCAGCCTTTGCGTGCCGCAAAAAGAGCTGCCCTGGCAGTTTATCCGTCTGGCTCTGGCAAGTCCGGCGAGGCTGGCTGTGATCCCCGTTCAGGATTATCTTGGGCTTGGTACGGAGGCCAGGATCAACGAGCCGTCTACGCTGGGAAAAAACTGGAAATGGCGTCTTTTGCCGGGAGAGGTGAACGAAGAACTCCTGGAAAAATGCCGCCGCATGGCGAAAATCTACGGACGGCTGCCTGTACTACAACGGCCTTCTGGCCGCCGCTCCTGCAGGGGCTTCCTGCGCTCCCTTTAAGATCGGAGACCGGATCTGGCTGGCCGATGAAAAGGGCCGTATCCTGACAGAGGAAAAGACCTATAAGGGAGCAGATGGTATCCTCTATGAGCTTGAAAAAGGCCAGATCAGGGAAATAAAAACATCCCGCGGCCAGGCGGTACAGCTCATGGAGGGAACGGCCCTTCCGGCGGCGGGGTGGGAGATATCTTATGTGAGATAAAGAGGTTGAAAAACCTACCCTCATCTGCTATACTTGACTCACAAAAAACAGGAAAAACGCTGAGAAATGAGGAGACCCCGGCTGCAGACAGCCGGGGCAATTATGAAAAATCTATGTGCAATTTTACCAGTAAACCATATTGTGAATACTTATTGTTTATATAAAAAGTATAGATAATAAATATGAACGAATTGTGAATGTTGTGTGAATAGATTATGAATCATTAAAAAAATACAGTGTTTCGCAGCGATTTCATAAGAACAACGGGAGCGTCTTGTTAAGGAGGTTCTCAGGGCAAAGAGGGAGAGAAAATGGATCAGGGATTAAAGAGAAAAACACTGGTGATCGGTCACAGGAACCCGGATACGGATTCCATCTGCTCGGCAGTCTGCTATGCTCATTTAAAGAGCAAGGTAACAGGAGAAGAATATATCCCGGCCAGGGCGGGCCACGTCAATGGGGAGACGCGGTTTGTGCTGGATTATTTTGGTGTGGAGGAGCCGCAGCTGGAAGAGGATGTGCGGACGCAGGTGCGCGATATTGAGATACGCAAGACAAAAGGCGTTGCGGATAACATTTCCTTAAAACGGGCTTGGAATATTATGCAGGAGAATAACGTGGTGACGATTCCGGCGGTGCGGGAGGACGGCACGCTGGAGGGACTCATCACCGTGGGCGATATCACAAAAACCTACATGAATATTTATGACAGCAGCATCCTTTCAAAGGCAAACACCCAGTATTCCAATATTATTGAGACTTTGGAGGCGGATCTGGTGATCGGCCGGGCCGATGCTTATTTCAGCAAAGGAAAGGTGCTGATCGCGGCGGCTAATCCTGACCTGATGGAATTTTATATTGAGCCCCATGATCTGGTGATCCTGGGAAACCGCTACGAGTCCCAGCTTTGCGCCATTGAGATGGGAGCGGACTGCATCATCGTATGCGAGGGCGCGGGAGTGTCCATGACCATCAAAAAAATCGCGCAGGAGCGCGGCTGCACCATCATTGCAACTACCTATGATACCTATACGGCAGCACGTCTCATCAATCAGAGTATGCCTATCAGCTACTTTATGACAAGAGAACATCTCATCACCTTTAACAGCGACGACTATATTGATGAGATCCGGGATGTGATGGCCAGCAAGCGTCATCGGGATTTCCCGATTCTTGATAAGGATGGACGGTATCTGGGAATGATCTCACGCAGAAATCTGTTGGGTGCAAAGGGAAAACGGGTGATTTTAGTGGATCATAATGAGAAGAACCAGGCTGTGGCGGGAATCGAAAATGCAGAGATTCTTGAAATCATTGACCACCACAGGCTGGGAACCATCCAGACTATGTCACCTGTATTTTTCCGCAATCAGCCTCTTGGCTGCACGGCTACGATCATTTATCAGATGTATCAGGAAGCCGGGGTGAAGGTGGAGAAAAAGATTGCGGGCCTGCTGTGCAGCGCCATTGTGTCGGATACGCTTTTATTCCGTTCTCCGACCTGCACGCCTATGGATGAGATGGCCGCAAGAACTCTGGCAGATATCGCGGGCGTGGACATTGAGAAGTACGCCATGGAAATGTTTGGCGCGGGCAGCAATTTAAAGGGAAAGGGCGATGAGGAAATCTTTTACCAGGATTTCAAGCGCTTTACTTCGGGAAAGATCGCGATTGGAGTGGGACAGATCACTTCTTTAAACGGGGAAGAGCTGGAAGGTATTCGCCCCAGGATCCAGAATTATATGGAAAATGCGAGACAGGCAAATGGCCTGGATATGGTATTTTTCATGCTGACCAATATTTTGACCGAGTCTACGGATCTGATCTGCGAGGGAAATGGGGCGCTGCAGCTGGCATCTAAGGCCTTCCATACAGAGACAGAGGATGGCGAGGGTGAGCCGGCGGGCCCGGTGGTGCGTCTGCCGGGAGTAGTTTCACGAAAGAAGCAGCTGATTCCTGAGCTGATGCTGGCAGAGCAGGAGTAGGAACTGTACTGCTGCATCAGATCCATGTTCAGACAGACGGTCTGACAGTATGCGGGCGGAATGGCGTATCAGAAAGGAAGGATGTTATTTCATGAGCAAAGAATACTGGAAACCTGGCAATATGCTTTATCCGGTGCCGGCAGTGATGGTAAGCTGCGGCAGAGAAGGAGAGAAACCTAATATTATTACCGTAGCCTGGGCCGGAACCGTCTGCTCCGATCCGGCTATGGTATCCATTTCCGTGCGAAAGGAGCGTTTTTCCCACGCTATCATAAAGGAGACGGGGGAGTTTGTAATCAACCTGGTCAATAAGAGGTTGGTGCGGGCTACGGATTACTGCGGCGTGAAGTCGGGACGGGATACAGATAAGTTTAAAGAAACCGGGCTGACGCCTCAGATTTCCCGATACGTGAAGGCTCCGGGGATCGAGGAGAGCCCTGTGAATATTGAATGCAGGGTGACAGAGGTGAAAGAACTGGGAAGCCATGACTTATTCCTGGCCCAGGTCGCGGGTGTTACCATTGATAATCAGTACATGGATGAAAAAGGCAGATTCAACCTTAATACTTCCGGCCTGGTGTCCTACTCCCACGGCGAGTATTTTGAACTGGGAAAGAAGCTGGGAAGCTTTGGATACTCGGTGAGAAAACCGGTCAGAAAGAAGAAACGGTAAGGAGGCGCGGAAGATGAAACCCAATATTACCATGATTGGTATGCCGTCTTCGGGAAAAAGCACGGTAGGCGTGCTTCTCGCCAAGCGGCTTGGCTTTTCCTTTGTGGATGTGGATATTGTGATCCAGGAGAAGGAGGGCCGTCTGCTAAAGGAGATCATAGCAGATGAGGGCATGGACGGTTTTCTGAAGGTGGAGGAGACAATCAATGCAGGACTGGATGTGAAGATGTCCGTAATCGCTCCAGGAGGCAGCGTAATCTACGGCGAAAAGGCCATGAAGCATTTAAAGGAAATCAGCGAGGTAGTCTACTTGAAGATGAGCTATGAGGAAATGGAAAAGCGAATCGGAAATGTAGTAGACCGCGGAGTGGCTTTAAAGCCTGGCTTTACGCTGAGGGATCTCTACAATGAGCGGGTGCCTTATTATGAGAGATATGCGGATATTGTCATCGATGAAGAAGGCAAGACGCCGGGACAGACGGTCGACGAGCTGCGAGGAATCATTGAGGGAATTATAGATCAGAAGATGATCCAGCTGTTTATTGATGAACAGAGACGAAAGCTGGATGAGAAGGATCAGAGACTTAGGGAGCAGGAAGAGGAGATTAAGCGTCTGAAGGAAGAACTGAGAAAGAGTTTGGAAAAATAAGAAAGTAAAGATGGCCCGCCGAATCTATAAAGGAGATTCGGCGGGCCATTTTTTGCGGTCTGTGCCGTGTTTTACAGCAGGGTCATGTATCCGATCAGCCACAGAGAGCCTGCCAGCCCCAGAAGGGCCAGCAGGGCGGTCAGCAGCAGCGAGATCCGTAAAAACACCCGTTTATAGTAAAGGTAAGCCGCTGCAAATTCTCTCTGAGGGCTTCCCTCTGGTTCCTGTTCCAGGAGCCGTTTCAGGTATTTCCATCCGTAAACCGGGATATTCATGCACATGAAGGTATAGAACCAGTCATCTGCTCCGGAGGGTTTAGGTGGAAACAGGGGAAAAGAGGATCGTTTCTTTATTTTTGGCTTGTGTGCTGTGTTTTCACTCATAATCTCCCCGGCCTCCTGGTCCGTAATATTCCATATTGTTCCATTTAAAACGTTCCTGATTTAAGGTGGAACGCAGCTGCTCCTGATGGGACTGCACTTCCAGCTGGGCCTGCTGCTCTTTCTGAGCCTCCTCCTCGGACATCTTTGCCTGTTCTGCCTTCCATTCCTCTGCGGTGGGAAGGGTGGAGATCCGGCTGATGGCTGTCTGAAGCCGGGCGGAAAGAGAGGACTCTTCCTCATCTCCGGCAATCAGAGAAAGCTTGTCAATGGCATCGTTTACAAGGGTTTCCGCATCTTCCTGCTGATATTTAAGGTTCTCTACGGCTTCCAGGGCCAGAAGGAAAGCGTTCTTTTTAGTGGCCGCATCTTCCTTCAGCCTTTGTTCCTGCGCTGCCTGGGCTGCCTCCTCCTGGGCTTTTTTTGCCTCGGCTGCTTTCTGATCCTCATATCGTTTGATCTCATCCCCCATCTGAGCTATGATCCCGTTGAAATAATCGTACCGTTTCTCAGTCTTATCCAACAGTTCTGCCCGCAGTTCCCCATCGTCTAATAAAGGCAGCTGTGAGGTGATGGAGCTGTACTGATCTTTGATGGTATAGGTATCCTCTACAGAAGCGATTTCCTTTGTACAGAACGCATTGATTTCTGTATTCAGCTTCTCAGCTAAAGCAGCCTGCTCTTTTTCGTGAAGGCTCTGTTCAGCCCGGAATTGGGCGGTAGTGCTGAAGTAATCTTCAATGCCATTATTCTTATCTGTCCGACGTTCAACGGTGTCTGGCTGCTCCCAGTCCAGGGGCTCCAGGCCCTGATGAATCTCATCCATAACGTTCTTCCATATCTTCCCTGCATAAGTAGCTCCGTATATACCCGGCATATTGCGGGGGATATCGTAGCCTACCCAGACGGCTGTCGTGTAGTAGCGGGTATAGCCGCAGAACCAGGTATCCTTGCTGCTGTTGGTGGTGCCGGTTTTTCCGGCTGCCGGCATATTGTTTTCAAGGCCCAGGCCTCGGCCAGTGCCGTAGGAAGCGGTGAAGGTGCCCTTTAACACATCTGTGAGCATAAAGGCAGAATAGCTGTGGTAAACCTGTTTAGCCGACGGCTTCATATCCTTTGTCAGCTCTCCGTCATGTTCATGGACAATTTTCACGATACAGGTGCGGTCATTGTACACACCGCCGTTAGCCAGCGTGCTGTAGCCTTTTGCCATATCTACCACACGGAGGCCGTTGGTGAAACCGCCGATGCTTAGAGATGGAACATCGTTGTCTACGTAGGTCAGCTTCTGAAACTGCATTTCGCCCAGATAATTCAGGCCGTAATCAATGCCGATATCCTCTAGAACCTGCCATGCTACTGTGTTCAGGCTTCGGTTTAAGGCTTCCCTGACGGTTACATTTCCAAAGTAACGTCCTCCGCTGTTGGATGGACCATCCTTCCATTTGTGGTCATTGACCGTGCGGCTGGGATAGTATTCGCCGGTGTCAAAGGCAGGGCCGTAGTCGATGAGCGGTTTAATGGTGCTTCCGGGCTGTCTGGCGCTTAAATAGGCCCGGTTGAAGGGATCGTTGGTTCCGCGGCCGCCTACGATGGCCGTTACATAGTTGGTGCGGTTGTCTACGATGACGCCTGCTCCCTGAAGGGCAAATTTACCGTTTTCCTGAAGCTCGGTAAAGCCGGAGAGACTGGTATCGATCTGGTTTTGAAGCCTGGTCTGGAGATCGCTGTCCAGAGAGGTATAGATCTGAAAGCCTCCTGCGCGGATCCGGTCAGACTGTTCGGAGTAGGCCGCTGTGTAGCGTTGGGTATATGCTTCGTAATCCTCTTTATCTGCAAAGGTGTACTGGAACTCAAAGCCGTTCAATTTCATAAGTTCGAGGGCAGCACAGTGGATGGCGTAGCTGCTCTGGTAGTTTTCGTCCGTTCCCTCGGTCTCCTGCTGAACGATCTTAAGTGGGGCGGAAACAGCCTTTTCATAGTCTTCATCTGAAAGATAGCCCATCTCATACATACTCTTTAGCACATCATTGCGCTTCTCTTTGGAAGCGTCAGGATGGGAAACGGGATCATAGGCTGAGGGGCTGTTGCTGATGCCGATGAGAACAGCCGCTTCTTCAGGCTCCAGATCCTGGGCGTGTTTTCCAAAGTAGTAAAGGCTGGCGGCTTCTACGCCGTAACACTGATGGCCGTAGAAATTGGTGTTGCAGTAAAATTCCATAATATCTGCCTTGGAATATTTCTTTTCCAGTTCAGGGGCCAGAAGGATCTCAACAATCTTACGGGTAAAGGTTCGCTCCTGGGTCAGATATGTATTCTTTATGACCTGCTGGGTGATGGTGCTTCCGCCCTGGGTCACATGGCCGCCATGCTTTATAAGGGCCAGACCTGCACGGAAAGTAGCGATCCAGTCTACTCCTCCATGGCTTTTGAAACGCCGGTCCTCCTGGGCAATGTAGCCGTTCTGGAGATTCATGCTGATGTGGTTAATATCCACATATTGATAATGACCGGCATTGATAAGGCCGATCTGCCGGCCGTCCTTGTCATAGATGACCGTATCTGACAGCATGGAGAAGTCGGACCGGTCCATTTGGGCCAGCTTGTCATAGGCGATTTCACGGCATTTGTTTAGCTCTGGCCGGACGGCTGCGTAAACGATTAGACCGGCTGCAGCCAGAAAAATAAATACCGCCGTAAAGATCGACAATATTCCGCGAAGAAGCCAGCCGGCAACGCCGAAGGCGGTGATCAGGCGGCGCTTTGAAGGGGAAACCGCCTTGTTCTGGTTTGATTGGTGCGTAGTTTTCATATTTGTTATATCCTCTCTTTGCCGTCAGCAGATCAGGGGGACACACTCTTTGGATCCCGCGGCGGAAAACCGCAGGTTCCACTGTCTGCGGATGGCAGTCTTAGTGGACAAGGGGAGCAGATACTATTATAGTCCCTGGTTGAAAAAAATGGTAGTGAAATTGGAAAAAAGGTGCGGAAAGAATGTTTGAAATCTGTAAAAATGGTAATCCTAAGGCTATGACATTGATCATAATAAGGAGACAAGCCATGGAAAGAAATTCGGGATGGAATATAAATAAAGCAGCTTACCGCACCGTGATCCGGGGGGATCTGTTCTATGCGGACTTATCGCCGGTTAAGGGATCTGAACAGGGAGGGATTCGACCGGTATTGGTGATTCAGAATGATACGGGAAACCGGCACAGTCCTACGGTTATTGTGGCCGCCATTACCAGCCGCACCACCAAGGCCGCCATCCCCACCCATGTGAGTCTGGATCGGACGCTTTGCGGCTTAAAGCAGGATTCCACTGTGCTCACAGAGCAGATCCGCACCATTGACCGCAGCCGCTTAAAGGAATACATAGGTCATCTGGACCGGCGGCAGATGGGCGGTGTGGATCGGGCTATGGCGGCCAGCTTAGGACTGGAATGGTATTTCCGGTCAGGGCATGATATGGCAAACAGTTATAATCCAGTGGGAATGATATAACCTGGAAGAATAAAAACAATAAAAATCATGTATAGCTTTCTCCGTTGACATCCTGGGAAAAATGATTATAATAACAGTAATTCAACATTTCACTGAGAAATGCCGAGAACAGGACAGGACGTATATCCTGCGTTACAGGAAAGAGGTTGTCTGTACAGAGATACAGAAACCTGGATGAGAGGCTGTGCCCGGATACAGATTCGAGCGGGCAATGAAAGTGGCAGCGCGGGGTACTACCTTCGTCTTCCGGCAGATGATTTCTGAGGAAGACGGAGGTTTTTTGTTTAAAGGCATTTCATATAAGGGAAGGCTGAGGACAGGGATCAAGAGGAAGGAGAAAAGAGTATGAACACACTTGTAATTGTATTGATCGCAGCGGTATGTCTGTTGGCGGGATATATCCTGTATGGACGCTGGCTGGCGAATAAATGGGGCGTTGACCCCAAGGCAAAAACACCTGCCTGTGCGATGGAGGATGGACAGGATTATGTCCCCACAGACGGTTGGACGGTATTTGCCCATCAGTTTTCATCCATCGCGGGCGCAGGCCCTGTGACCGGAGCGATCCAGGCTGCGGTATTCGGCTGGCTGCCGGTACTTTTGTGGGTAATCCTGGGGGGCATCTTCTTTGGCGCGGTCACAGATTTCGGCGCGCTCTATGCCAGTGTGAAGAATGAAGGAAAGTCCATGGGGCTTCTCATTGAAACGTATATTGGAAAGACAGGGCGTAAGCTGTTTCTGCTGTTCTGCTGGCTTTTTACTTTGATCGTAATCGCCGCATTTGCTGATATGGTGGCAGGCACATTTAACGCGTATACGGTAAAGGACGGTGTGACAGCGCTTTCACCGGCGGCGCAGACCAATGGTGCGGCCGGCTCCATTTCCCTGCTGTTTATCGTATTTGCCATGGTATTCGGACTGATCCAGAAGAAGCTTCACCTGACGGGATGGAAAGAAACAGCTGTGGGCCTGGCCTGTACGGCAGCGGCTTTTGCCATCGGTATGGCATTTCCGCTGACAGCAGGAAAGGAAACATGGTCTTATCTGACATTTGCTTATATCTTTATGGCCGCTGTGCTCCCCATGTGGTTTTTGATGCAGCCCAGAGACTACATGACGACCTTTATGTTTGCGGGCATGATCATTGGTGCAGTGGTGGGGCTGGCAGTGGCTCATCCTTCGATGAATCTTCCGGTATATACCGGATTCAGGAATGAGCAGATGGGAGATATGTTTCCGATCTTGTTTGTGACGGTAGCCTGCGGAGCAGTATCCGGTTTTCACAGCCTGGTATCCTCAGGAACATCCTCAAAGACCATTTCCAATGAAAGAGATATGCTGAAGGTAGGATACGGGGCAATGGTTCTTGAAAGCCTTCTGGCTGTCCTGGCTCTCTGTGTGGCAGGCGCTGCGGCATCGGCGGACGGAACTCCCGCTGCCGGAACGCCATTCCAGATCTTTTCAGCGGGGGTAGCAGGATTTCTGGAGATGTTTGGAATCCCTGTATATGCGGCGCAGTGCTTTATGACCATGTGTGTTTCAGCTCTGGCCCTCACAAGTCTGGATTCAGTTGCCAGGATCGGACGTATGTCTTTTCAGGAACTGTTCAGCACAGATGATATGAAATATGCCGAGGGATGGAGAAAGGTACTCTGCAATAAGTATTTCGCAACAGTTGTCACACTGGCCTGCGGCTTTATCCTGACAAAGATCGGGTATGCCAATATCTGGCCGCTGTTTGGCAGCGCAAACCAGCTTTTAAGCGGTCTGGTTCTCATTACCCTGTGCGTATTCTTAAAGGTGACTCAAAGAGAGAACCGGACGCTGCTGATTCCCCTTGTGATCATGCTGTGTGTGACCTTTACCGCTCTGATCGAGCGCTCCATTGCCCTGGTAAATGCCTTTGGCGCCGGTACGGCAGTATTTATGGTAGAGGGACTGCAGCTGATTATCGCCGCTCTTTTGATGGTACTTGGTGTGATTATCGTGTATACTTCCGGACGGGAACTGTTTCAGAAAAAAGCAGAAGGTGTGAAGGAAACGGATAAGTCAGGGCTGCAGACAGAGGCTTAAGAGAGGATATCAAATGGAGACAGGAGACTGCAAAAGATGAAGAAAACCGGACTTGTGCTGGAAGGCGGAGGAATGAGGGGGATCTATACAGCCGGAGTGTTGGACCTTTTTATGGATCGGGGACTGGCTTTTGACGGTGTGATCGGTGTATCTGCAGGAGCAATCCATGGGTGCAGCTTTCTTGCCGGACAGAGAGGAAGGAATATTCGCTATTATAAGAAATACTGCCGGGACTGGAGATTCATGAGCCTTCGGAATCTTTTATTCACGGGGAATATTGCAGGGGAAAAATTCTGCTACCATACGCTGCCGGAGCAGCTGGATCCATTTGATTATGAAACCTTTAACAGGAATCCGGCAGAGTTTTATGTTTGCTGCAGCAACGTGAAAACGGGAAAACCGGAATATCTGCATCTGACAGATATGAAAGAGCAGATCGATTATCTCAGAGCTTCCGCCTCTCTGCCTCTTGTATCGAGAATCGTAAAGGCGGGAGGAAAGCTGCTTTTAGACGGAGGCTGTACAGACAGTATCCCTGTAAAGGCATTTATGGAAATGGGATATGTACGGAATGTGGTCATTCTTACAAGGCACAGGGGATATCGGAAGAAAGACGAGGGCAGCAGTATTACCAGAGCCCGCTATCACCGGTATCCTGAGTTTGTCAAAGCGGTGGAGCAGAGGCCGCAGGTTTATAACAGGACACTGGAAGAGATTGAGGTCCTGGAAAAAGAGGGAAGCGCTTTTGTGATCCGTCCCAGCATTCCCTTGACCATTGGACGGATGGAAAAGAATCCTCAGAAGCTTCAGAGCGTATATGAGCTGGGGTATCAGGATGGGGCAAGATGTCTTGTGAAGCTGCTTGAGTGGCGGAACCGTTTGTAGGAATCAGTTGTAAAAAAAGGTGTTTTCCTCTGGCCAGGACCAGGCAGGAAAACACCTTTTTGCTATTTATGCGTCATTGTCTGTTTTGTCAGCTTTACAGAAATTTAATCTCCGCAGCACTCGCCGTCTCTGGAATCCCGGCCCCAGGAGGCATCGCGAAAGCCCTGCCAGTAGCCGCGGCGCCAGCCGTCCCGGAAACCTTCCCGGAACGCACGGCGTTCTCTGTCATTCTGATTATTTCCGCATCCGCACCAGGAATTTCGGCCATCACAGCCGCGCCCGTCATTGGAGTCTCTGCCGCATCCGCCGCGCCCGTCATTGGAGCCACAGCCGCATCCGCTGCGCCCGTCATTGGAGCCTCTGCCTCCACAGCCGCATCCGCCGCGTCCGTCATTAGAACCTCTGCCGTCATTGTCATTGAATCCCCGGCATCCACAGCCATTATTTCCACATCCTCCGCACCAGCAGCGATTATTACAGCAATTTGAAAAAAGACAACACATATTATTAACTCTCCTTTTTGATTGATGGCAGCAGAACACTTATAAAAATATGGTTCTGCCTGATTACGACAATAGAAGGGGGAAAGCAGGTTCTATTGTCTGTGCAGCCGATCCGTCGGGTAAACCTGCCTGCAGGTCTGCCGGGCGGTAACGGCTGTTTGTACTATATTATATGGGACAGGAGGACAATGTGTGTCTGAGGGAGGAATATCATATGAAGGATAAAAAGCGTCACCCTCTGGTAATTGGTTCATAATATGATAAAGAAAGAAGGAAAAGGAGCTATTACCTATGGAAACTTACATGGATGGAAGAGTCAGCGGCTGTGGATGCGGCTGCAGAAACCGTGTAATTCCGGGATGTATGGACAGCGGAAACGCTCAAAGAGCCGGAATGTCAGGAAACTCCGGAAATATGCCGGAAATGGGACGGCGGGATATGGCACAGCCCTGTCCGTATATGGGAAATGGATATCCGCAAATGGGATATCCTCAGACATCATACCCTCAGACGGGAGGGGAGCCGGCTATGGGAACTGGTTCAGATCAAAGGGCGTTTGTGTGGCCGGTTGCTAACTGCCCGAATACCGCCGCCAGCCATCTGGAGCAGAATTACCCCGTCGCCATGGCCTATGTGCCCTGGCAGCAATGGCAGACTACCTATGCGCCGGAGCAGGGACTCATGCAGGGGACGATCTTCCCGGATCTGGATCTTCAGTTTAATTATGGGAGGTGCGGACGATGATGGAAACCATGCAAAACAGTGCCAGAGGGGCTATGCTTCAGGCCGTGAACCAGGCGGGATTTGCTGTTATAGAAGCCAATCTCTATCTGGATACACATCCCTGTGATACAGAGGCTCTTTCTTACTTTAATCAGATGTCCCAGGCCTACCAGCAGGCCAAGACTGCCTATGAAACACAGTTTGGCCCTTTGAATGCGGGAAACGTTCCTGAGAACGCATACTGGACCTGGGTCAGCGATCCATGGCCATGGGAAGGGGGGAACGTATAATGTGGATTTATGAAAAACGCCTGCAGTTTCCGGTTAATATTAAGGAACCAAATGCAAAGTTGGCACAGTTTATTATGAGTCAGTATGGTGGCCCGTAATGCAATAACTTATGATGTGTAGTAATAAAAGATAAAACGCCGGGTTTCACGGTCAAAAACGATCTGTTTACAGATGGCTCGGAGGGCATTGGCTTTGGTTTCGTTATCGACTTCCTGATCAGAAAGCACCTGATACACACAGGAGATTTTGGCCATGACCTCGGCCTGACTGGGCGGCGCGGATGTGGACTGCTGGATCTTCTGACGAAGTTGTTCCAGTGCGGCGGTCAGCTGCTCCCGTTCGGCATTCAGACGGATTTTGTTTTGCTTATATTCTTCCAGGGTATCAATTTCATTCTCATATGCCTCCCGGATGCGCTGCTCTTTGATGGCGATCCGATCCAAAGCCTCTTTTAAGGCCAGCTCCTCTCCGTTTGTTTCCACAGCTGTTTTCGGGATATATTCATACTCAAGATAGTTCTGCCCCATGGCATTTTCCAACGAACTCAGCACGGTTTGCTCTGCAATCCGGGCAGATACGCAGCAGGAACCAGGGTGGACGCCCTTGGCGTACTTCCAGCATTGAAAGAAGTCAGGACGCTTTTTCTGATTGTTGGAGCGGTTAAAGCCCAGACTGCTGCCACAGACGCTGCAGGTTAAAAGCCCTGACAGCCAATGCGCGTTAGCAGAGGCCTCGCGGCGCTTGAGGGGGCGGTATTCAGATGTTATCCGATTTTGGACGTTCTCGTAAATGGAGGTTACGGCGGGGCGGGTTTCATGTGATCCCTGAAAGGTGATCCCGTTCCAGACAACCTCTCCATTGTAAAACCGGTTCGTTAAAATGCGGTAAACTGCCCGACGATCAAAGAGATTGCCGTGGCGGGTTCGGTAGCCCATGGCGTTGGCGGCCCTTGCAGTGGCAGTCATATCCCGGCCATCGTGATAGGTACGGAAGATATACTCCACAATCGGGTAAGTCATCTCGTCAATGAGAAATGGTTTGCCCTCGCCGGCGGCCTTGTATCCCAGAGAAGGGGAGGTCTGATAGCCTTCCCGGAGGGCTTTTTCTGTCATGCCGCGCATGACCTCCCCGGACAGGTTAAAAGAATAGTATTCGTCAAACCATTCGATAATCGTTTCAATCAGTCGGCCGAACATTCCGTCCATAATGGGCTCTGATATGCTTTTGATCTCGATTCCGCACTTTTTTCGTAAGATCCCCTTGTAGAAGGTGCTTTCCTCCTGATTCCGGGCGAATCGGGAAAACTTCCAGAGGTACAGCCGTTTGAAGGGAGCGGGTTTCTGAGACTTGGCAATAGCGATCATACGCTGGAACTCCGGGCGGTTGTCAGCCTTCCGGCCGGATATGCCTTTCTTCTCTTCAAAGATATATTCTTTAGGGATCACGAACCCGTCCGCTTTGGCGGCATCAAGAATGACACGCAGCTGGGCATCCGGGGAAAGCTCTGTCTGATCGTCGGTGCTGACGCGGATGTAGGCGGCGCCGATCTCCAAAGTCTGTGAATTACTGGTGGGTAATGGCGGCATTATATCATCTCCTTGTGGATTGTATGAAAAATGGGTGTAAAAAATACACCCCTTGCCAGGATGTACCAGAAATGATATAATTCAGATGTTTGGTCTGGATTTATCATGGCTGGAGTATCCGGCAAGAGAATCTATGTGAAAGCCGTTCCTGTTGGCGCAGGGGCGGTTTTTGCTTTATGTATATTTTTTCTGCATTAGATTTTCTAATCGGTCGAATAAGTTGTTTGGGAAACCAAGCAATTTAAAAACAGAGTTTCCATTAAATGATGTATTCTCATAAGGAGATAAAACAATTTTTAAATCGGAAATAAAGTTAGTCACTATATAAGGGTCACTAAGCATTATTATAATGGAAAACAGTATAGCTAAGGTATCATCCTGGCCCATTTTAGCGTTGTATTCATCTTCAGAGATTACATTGTAAGTAAGAGACAAGAGCTGCTGTCTGGGTAATTGAGGAAGATTTAAAATACTAAAGGTTCTATTGCCATGGGCAATTTTATTACGATATTCTTTTGTTAAAGTCAGTGCCTTTTTAACAAATTCTTTTGTTTGCTCTTCTGTTATCAATCCAGGAGATATAAATGAATCACAGATGATGGTCTTGTCTTCGTTTTTTAGTATACTGTACCATTCAATAGTTAAACCATAAGATATATTTGTGGTTAGTATCCAAGCGGGAATATGGTTTTTATCATTCAAATAGTGAAGCAACATAGGGTTATTTCGCGTTTGGGTGATGCATTCCTTTAAACTTTTCAAAATATTAAGCCGCCGTCCAGTACCATTTGAGTAATGACGCAGATATAAATAATCATCAGGATTCAGGCAATGTAAATCATGGTAATCCGTATATACGCCATGCTTTTCAGAAACTAGATAGGATATTCTGGATTTAAGCGCCCTTTCCAAATATAAAATATATTTAAAAAGTATGCTGTTTAAAGAAGTATCTATAATATGAAGTGTGTAAAGCTCTTCAAAACGAGTGCCATCTTTAAAATCATCGCTGCCAGGTTTTTGCAAGAATGTGTTTTTGTAACCATTTATTAGACCATAATACGAAAAATTCCTTAAAGCTTCTTCAGCAAAGTGTTTATCTTCAATAATGATATTACGAGACTCTAAGACGTCTATCATTTCGGAATATGTTTTAAAAGGTTTATCATATGTGATTGTTTCTGCCATAGCAAAAGAAAAAGTCCCTCCTTCCGAAAACCGGTAAGAGGGACTTTTGCTAGTCATCTCGACAACGACCATTTCTGTTGGTCTCCATCTTACCATTTTGATAATGCTTTGTCAAGCTAATTTTATTGGGTCTCCGACTCGTACTAAGGGGTCTTTTGGTTTTAATTCCTGAATATCGGATTCATCAATATTTAAAGGTATATAGTCGGTTCTTTTTGTTTCCAAAAGAGGGGATAAGGCGAAACTGATGTTTTTGGTAATAGCTTTTTGCTTTTGACAAACGGAATAGGTATCTTCTACCTGAATAACCTCAAGTTCATCTTTAATGAAGCAATAGTTACTAAGAACAGTGCCATCAAGGTCCATGATTTCTTCGCCGGGTTCGTAGACTTGGATTGTTTGGCCAACACTTAAATCTCCCCGCCCGGTATTTACCAGAAGGGTTCTATTATCAATAATTCGTATTACATTTCCTATAAAATCAACACCGTATTTTTTTATCATTTCCTCATTAATCATAGTGAACCTCCATTATTTTATTAAAACGCTAGCGGCGATTTTAATTTAAACGCTTTAAAATTTCCCTCTCAGCTCCACAACTTTTCCTACAATGCGAACAGGTTTTGTTTCTATATCCTCGTTGCTGTAGAACATGGGGTCATAGGACGGGTTGAAGGAAATTAATTCAATTCCATCCCGGTATTTTTCTTAACCGCTTACAGGTTGCATCTGTACCATTTATAGTTGCGATAACAATTTCCCCACTTTCAGCATCATCCTCCTGTCAAGATTCAGGATGGATGGCACGCACGCCCTCCCGGCTGCTCGGTTAAGTATATTATATTGTCAAGGTGGCGGCCCCTGCGCGAGGCAGGGGAGGTTTTTACTTGCTTTATTACAAACCAAGCTCATCCATGGCATCTTTGGAGGAAACAAACTCGTGGCAATCAGGATCATTTTCTATTTCTCTGAGCATAGCCAGATCAAATTCGTCAGGTTCGATTTCCTCAACACTATCCCAGGCATCTTGGGTCTTGGGAGTGATAATATAGCGGTTCTGGATTAACTTCCAAAATACAGCAGCCTCCTGATCGCTCATCAGGGAGACAGCACCTACAATACGCTCTTTTATTGCAGTCATATAAATCACACTCCTTTATAAACTTGTCCACGGTTATCAATTTTTTCAATATAGAGAATATTTCCTTCTTTATCGAAAATTACTCTATGGTCACTAATCAGGAGGCAGTATCCAGAGCGTCCTTGCAAAGATTTTACATCTCCGACAGGAAGTGCATTGACTACAGTTATGATACGCTTTCTGGTCGGCAGGTCTTGTTTCTTTAAAAATTTGATTGCTTGTTTAGAATATTGTATTTCCAATAGGTCACCACCATTCTGTAAAAACACTAATCGTTGGTTTACTTTATTAAAACGCATAGGCGATTCAATATATTACTTTTCCAATTACTTTCTTTAATTTAAAGCCGTTCCTGTTGGCGCAGGGGCGGTTTTTGCATTTAGATAATGCTATTTTTTTTGGCAAAAGCAATATTACCAATAAGTACAAGACCAATAGCAATCTCCAGCATTAAGTACGCGGGAGCAATTTGGATTGATCGTAGGGCTGCAATGAAAGACAATGCGTAAAAAACAGAAGCGACTAAAATCAAAACTTTATTCTTCTTTTTAAACGCTGTCAGGAAAAATACACCCCCAATAATTAAAGCCCAACTAATTAGTGCTGCATTAAGATTTTGCTGAAGTCCTCCGTTGCTTTTTAAGACTGCGAGTGCCATCAATATCCCAAACACGATCAGGATTACATTAAAAACATAATATTTGCTTTGGCGTTCGCTATGTTTTTTAGAGAGTGGATATCCGCAATTCGGACAAGACTTAGCTTTTGTGCTGATCTCTTTCCCACATTCGGGGCATTTAATCATACTCATACCTATTTCCTCTTTCTTTTGATTTTTATTAAAACGCCAGAGGCGATTCAATATATTACTTTTCCGATTACTTTCCCCATACAAACCACATTGTCGTTTTCACGTATGGGAATATTTTTATATTCCTTATTTTTGGAAATAAGTTCCTTTTCGCCTAATTCTTTAATAAAAGCATCCCCATTCACTATAAACACGCCAATATCTCCAACATACATTTCAGCATCCCTTTGTACCAGAGCAATGTCCTCATTGGAAAAATCAGGTTCCATGCTGTCACCATTCACATCAATAGCAAAATCAGCCGCTTCGTACTCTGGCAGAGCCGGAAGCTCTATTTCGTCCTCTGCCTCATTTCCAAGAATAAAGATCCCTGTTCCTGCGGATGCGCCGGCCCGGAAGTAAGGGAGGGCAATAATCTTGCTTTCCTGCTTAGGGTGAAATTCAACAATGGTGGCAGAAGTTGGGGACTGGATGTATTTATATCCTTGTTCTTCTTCCATTTTTTGAACATTACAGAGATTCTCTGTATATCGAATGGCTCTTTTTTTGTTTTCATCAATTAGCTGAGTGAAATATTTCAATAATTGTTTTTCATAATATTGAATATTCCATTTCTCAGCAAAATTTTTACGGGACTCTTTTTGCAACTGCAATAATTCGGGATCAATTCTTTCCATAGGAACGTCAAAACCCATGAGCCATGCCTCAGAAACGTTTAATGCTAAAGCGAGTACAGTTAATTTTTCTTGTCCAGGAGATACTTTTCCAGAAATATATTGTGATAAGTCATTGCGACCTAACTTGACACCAAATTTCTTACAATATGGTTCGGCTTTTTTTAAAATGTCAACTTGCCTAAGACCATTCTGGTCCATGACTTTTTTTAGCCGATTAGCAGTCGTAGTCTTCATAATGAATCTCCTTTTATTTGATGTAATAATAATAACACGCATTGAACAAAAGTTCAAGATAAAAATTCAATTATTTTGAATAAATCTATTGACAAGATAGAGTGTGGTTTGTTAATATTATTATGTTCAAAAAAATTGAGCAAAAGAGAGGTGATATATTTGTCATATGATTATAGTAAATTAAGGGGGAGGATAATTGAGTGTTATGGAAAACAGCAATTATTTGCAGCAGCAATGGGATGGTCGCAAAGAACCTGTTCATTAAAATTAAGTAATCAGGTATTTTGGAAGCAACCAGAAATCACACGAGCTACGAAGCTACTAAAGATAAAAAACGAGGAGATTCAAAAATATTTTTTTACACAAAAAGTTCAATAATATTGAATTTCAAGGAGAAAAAATGAGATGCACGAGTTAATGATTTTTGAAGGTCACGAAGTAGAAGTATTTGAATTGAATGGAGCCGTACTTTTTAATCCGTATCATGTGGGGGAGTGTCTTGAGATGGCACCTGGAACTGTGAAGGATCACATGAGCAAGATGAATAAAAAGCAGGTTGTAAAGGTGAAAAATTCGGATGTCGGTTTAACCAACTTCCGAAAACTGAACAACGCCGGAGAGAATTTCCTCACCGAGAGCGGTGTGTATAAGCTGGTCTTTAAGAGCCGCAAACCAAATGCAGAAGCCTTTACCGATTGGGTAACTGATGAAGTCCTTCCCACGCTCCGCGAAACAGGTTCTTATGAAATGCCAAAAGCTAAAAAGAACAAATCGAACCGTACCGCATTATCCTCAGCTAACATGATGGTTAAAAATGTCATGAGCGTTTTGGAAAAGGCAAAAGTTGAACCTGTATTTATTGCTGCTGAGGTAAAACGCCTGTATACAGATCTGGGATACGAGGTAAAGGCTCCTCTGATAACGGATAAAGAGACCATGCCAAAGCTTTATGATTGTACAGAGATAGCCAGGGAACTGGGGATCTATTCCACTAATAACAATCCACACAATCAGGCCGTAAGCGTTATTATCAAGAAATTACATATACCAGACAGCGAGATCATCACTACAGCATTTAGTCGGAATGGACATGATGATGTAACGATTCAGTACAAGCCATCCGTTTTGAAAGATATGAGATCGTGGCTGGCAGAAAACAACTACCCAACAAGAATTCCTTATGAAAATTCAAAGGGAAATCAAAAGGTTTGTACAGTAGTGTACCGCAATGCAGGCAGAGACTGAGGAAGGGAGGTCAGAATATAGTGCTAGGATATGTGGTTCTTGTGACTCTAGTAGTTTTCTTTGTTGTAGGCCTTGTGCTTTTCTTTAAAGGATTATATATCGCAGTGAAAACCAAGTGCCGAAATATTGATGGTGCGTATTACAGCCTTATAGGGGCAGTATTCGTAAATGGAGCAATGCAGATTTTATCGGTGTTGCTCGCATAATCACATAATCCGTTCCGCAATTTTTAGTAAACGTGCTATTTGGGGAGAGATGTCATATGGATTATAAAACACTTATTATTGAAATGCTTGACAAAGCAGACAACCGTAGATTACATTTGATTTACTGCTATATCAAAGCGATTTTAGGACTAGGGTGACGCCTAGTCCTTTTTCTTTTGGATAGAATCCAAAAATTTCTCCAGAACGTCCCAGCCATTTTGATCTAAGGCTGCAAGGCCAGAGATTAGGCGCCTTTTGAAAGATTCTTCTTCATCTTTAAGGATATCTCCAATAAATGAAGCGATTTGAGCATCGTCGCTTTGCTCTACAAACATATTGCCAGATCCAGTGCGAAGCCATTCTTCATTAACGTGGAATTCCTTACATATAAGGGATAAAACTGCATCTATAGGCTCGTTACGTCCTAATTCATATTGCGCTACTGTATTTCCTTTAATTCCAAGACGTTCACCGAATTTTTGCTGTGTTAAATCTAAGTCTTTTCTTAATTTCTTAATTCGTTCGCCGGTAGTCATTCAGCTCACCTCGCTTTCTATATAAGATTATACAACCCCTCAGTTGTTTAGTCAAGAAAAAACTTCACAAAAACAAAAAACTTCACAAAAACAAAAATGAATGTTGACAAATTTGTTTTTGTGATGTATTATATTCTCAGAAACAAAAAAGCGCCTCACAAGCGCAGAAAGGAGACGATCACAATGTCGGAGAAACAGCAAAAAATTCTTAATACATTGGCAGAGGTACTTCCGGGAATGGATCAGTACGAAAAAGGCTACATGATGGGAACCATCAATACGGCCGCTGCCATGAGTAAGAAAAAGGAAGCGAAAGCAAAGAGAAGTGCAAAAGCTTCCGGGAAATCAGAGGAAGGGAGGTGAGAGAGGTGTGGATTTCAAAAAAGAAGTGGGATGCTCTTGAAAAAAGAGTAGCTGACCTTGAAGGACAAGTTCAAAGCCAGCCGATAAGATTCTCTGAAAATATCAAAGCTCAGTTAAGAGGTAGCGATATTTCAAGTGCACTTGCTGAAGAATTAAAAAAGGTTGTAGTCAATCATCTTGATTAAGCTTTTCATATTCAGAAATTGCAACAACAGCAGTTCGGGCAGAAATTTGAGCAATGACATTTGCAAGAGCGTAATCCTCGCTTTTGTCTTCCGGATAAATTTCTTCCATACGTTTCAAAATAGCGTCTTCAAGTATTTTGGCAGTTTCTTTAGTCAAAACAATTTCCCCCTTTCTTTGGTACTCGGCCTAGCGGGGCCTGTGAGTACAGTATAGGGCGGAGGGGAAGAAAAGACAAGGCAGTTTAAAGGTTAGAAAGGAGGAAACACAAAATGCACGAGTTACAGATTTTTAACAATGAGGAGTTCGGTCAAATCAGAACGGTCGAGATTGATGGAAAGCCATACTTTATGGCAAGTGATGTAGCAAAGGCATTGGGATATACAAACCCTAACAAAGCAATCAATGACCATTGCAGGGCTATAACGAAACGTTCTACCCCTATCAGCGGGAAAATGCAGGATGTGAATTTTATTGGAGAGGGTGATATGTACCGCCTTATTACACACAGCAAGTTAGAATCAGCAGAACGTTTTGAAAGCTGGGTGTTTGATGAGGTTCTCCCAGCTATCCGGCAAAACGGATATTACGAGAATCCTAATCTGTCCACTGAAATGAAAGCCATTCTGATGATCGATCAGAAGCAGGTTAAGATGGAGCAGCGTATGGATAAGCTGGAATATGACATTCCTCTATATGGTTCCGAAGCGGACGAGCTGTCCAGTCATGTTAAGCGCAAAGGCGTGTCTGTATTAGGAGGAAAGCAGTCAGAAGCTTATAAGGATACAGAAATTCGTTCCAAGGTGTACCGGGATATTTACGATCAGATCAAGAGGGAGTTCGGTATTTATGATGACAGCGGACGGCCGAAGTCTTATAAGGCGCTGAAACGGAAGTACATAGCGGATGCCCATGAGCTGATTGACTGCTACGAGGCTCCTACATTTTTGGAAGAACTAATTGAAATAGCCAATGCCCAAATGAATTTTGGAGTAGCTTAGGTAGGGTGGACAACGTAAGTTGTACAGCCCATAAGGCATAGAATCAGGAAGGAGGTGGTTGTAGTGAGGGAATACGGCTTCACAAATTACATCGACATAGGAAATACAGGGCAGGATGTCCCAATGGATTCCCTCAGCCCTGAGGAGCTTAAGAAGGTCGCATACGCCATGCAGGAACAGGTCATGGCAGTGGCCCAAATGAGAAAAAAAGCTAAGACCGCCTGAGAGCGGTCAGAAAGGACAAGCTATGGAAGTAATCAAACATACCCCCCAGCCAGAGGCCCCCATCACCATCACCCCGGAGGAATATGACGACATCCTGGCACTGGGCGGCCTGGTAGGGGATGAGCTTCAGAGATACCGCCAGGACAACCGCTGGGCGTGGAACCTGGCCGCGGCGATGGCGTTTCTGCTGGGAGCGGAATCAGTGGTGCTGTTTCTGGTGGCATATGGCGTGATCGCGCTGTGAAGGGAGGCGAGGAAGGATGAACAAGAGATTGAAGCGTAAGGCGGAGAAACGCAGGAGGCAGCAGATCTGCGAGGCCCTGGATCTGTGTTTGCAGATCAACGGGCTGCAGAAGAGTAAGCGGAGTCTTACGGGGGATCACCCCACCGCATTTTTTGAGTTTAACGGCCGTGCAGCAGGTGTGGGTGTACGTGTGTTTCGGTATGGCTGGGAACCGTATGTAGGTATAGGAGAGCGGCTGCTTTCCCGTATCACCCGTTCCGGCGAACTAGGGGAGATGATCGGCCAGCTAAAGCAACTGAAAAAGGACCTGCACAGCGGCAACTGTGGCGGGTCCAAAAAAACAAATAACACACCCTTATTATAAGGGAGAATGAGCGAGGAAACAAGATGGCAAATCGAAAAAATGATGTATTTTGCGCTGAAAATCAGTATGAGGAGGCTCTGATGCTTATGGGCCGGGTCAATGCGCTGGCAGGGATTATCCAGGCAAGCAAGTATTTCGTTGACCGTGAAGTGGTTGCGGCGGCGCTGGGCTTTGAACTGGCTGAGAATAAAGACAACGAACAGAGAGGAAAAGCAGAATGAAAGTGAAAGCAAAAGAACTGATCTCAGGACAGACGATCCGGGTGGAGTACGGTGATTACGGGAACTGGGTTAAGTTCCAGGTAGATGCGGTAAAACCGGATGGAAGATATATCAATGTGGACTGCCACGCAGGCAGCATATATACAACCCTGGCGTTGGAGCCGGAAGAGATTGTGGAGGTAGTGGAAAATGCCTAACGTGATTATGGTTAGGAAGCCCAAGGGCGTGAAAATCAACCGGGATGTACACGGGGATGCAGTGATAAAGATCAACTCAGAAGCGGCGGATACCCTGGAGCGGCTCCTCCGTGAAGCGCGGGGAAGCCTGTCAGTAAAGGAACTGGCATCCAGCATGATTAAATATGCGTCCAATGACACGATTATTAAGATTGAGGAGGATATGGAATGAACATACATGAGAAACTGCAGCAGGTACAATCCGATTTGAAGGCTCCCAAGAACCAGTACAACAAATTTGGCGGTTATAATTATCGGAATTGTGAAGATATTCAGGAGGCAGTGAAGCCGCTCCTGAAAGCAGTGAAGGCGGCGCTGGTGGTGGGGGATGAGTTAGTATTGATTGGAGATCGGTATTACATAAAGGCCACTGCTAGGTTCATAGACTGCGAATCTGGAGAAACTGTGGAAAATACGGCATATGCCCGTGAAGAACAGGAAAAAAAGGGCATGGACGTTTCACAGGTTACTGGCAGTACGAGCAGCTATGCCAGGAAATATGCACTGAATGGCCTGTTTTGCATTGATGATGTAAAGGATGCAGATAATCAGAATAATGCCTCCGGGGGAACGGGGAAAGGGACATCTAAGGGCAGCAGGAAAAATGACGCACGGAAAGTCCAGGGACAGGCAGGAAAGGTTACGGAAGCTATGATACGTACGTTGCAGTCTATGACAGAACGTTACAGTGCCAAGGGCCTTAAGATGGATAAAATCCTTTCCATGTATAAGTTGACTGAAATTACGGATATGGATACAGAGCAGTATAAGGACTGCATGGAAAAGTTGAAGTTATACGAAAAAGAGGGAGGAGCCAAAGAATGAATAATGTTCAGTTGGTCGGGAGATTGACCAGAGACCCGGAAGTCCGTTACTTGGACAATGGATCTACAGTAACAAGATTTACCCTTGCAGTGGACCGAAGAATAAAAAAGGAAGGGGGAGAAAACGCTGATTTTATTTCCTGTGTAGCATTTGGAAAAACAGCGGAATTTCTGGAAAAATGGTTCTTTAAAGGCCAGCGGCTGGGCCTGACTGGCCGGATACAGACAGGATCTTATACAAATCAGGAAGGAAAAAAAGTCTATACAACAGATGTTGTGGTGGACACAGCAGAATTTGTAGAAAGCAGGAGTGGATCCAGTAAACAGGGGGACAGGCAGGCCCAATCCCAGGGAAAAGATATAGGAGATGGGTTCATGGATATTCCGGATGATGTAGAAGACGAAGAATTGCCGTTTAACTAGAGGTGGCTGCATGAATATACAGATTGACTCAAGGGAAAAAGCGAGGGCAATCCGAGTGATTGTAGAGGAATTTGACCGCCGGGGCGTGGATCATTTCGTATCAAAGCTGTATGTGGGGGATTATATGAATTATGATAATCCCCGTCTGATTATAGACAGGAAACAGAACCTGACAGAGCTGTGCAGCAATGTGTGCCAGGGACACAGCCGGTTTCGGAATGAAATACTGCGGGCACAGGAGCATGGAATACAAATGATAATCCTGTGTGAACATGGGAAAGGGATTGAACAGCTGGAGGATGTGATATGGTGGGATAATCCACGCCGGCATAAGCGGTTTGTAGATCCAGAGACAGGCCAGTGGACGGAGCGTGAGACAAAAGCAATCACAGGGGACAAGCTGTATAAGATATTGCGCACATTCCAGGAAAAGTATGGATGCCTTTTTCTATTCTGCGATAAGAAGGATACGGGAAAACGGATCATTGAGCTTTTGGGCGGTGATAGATGTGGATTGCAGTGAGATTAAGAATACATACAGTATGCGCGATATCGTGGAGCGTTATGGGTTCCATCCGAACCGGGCCGGCTTTATCAGCTGCCCATTCCACCAGGGGGACAGAACCCCGTCCTTGAAGGTGTATGAAAAAGACTACCACTGCCATGCCTGTGGGGCAAACGGGGATATTTTTACATTTGTTCAGGAAATGGAGGGCGTTTCATTCAAAGAAGCATTCCTGAGCCTGGGAGGCACATACCGGCCCTGCAGCCGGATTGCATCCCAGAGGCGGAGGGAACAGATAAAAAGGGAACGGGAAGAGCAGCGTGAGGCGGAGCGGGAAAGAACCGCCTGGAAATGGAGCCGTCTGGGCGAAGTCTGCCGGACCCTCCGGATGCTGGACAGGCTGATCCCTGGTATGGAGCCGTATTCGGAGGTCTGGGAGGCAGCAGTCAGCCTGAGGGAGAGGAGCCGCTATTATTACGAGATACTGGCATTTGGAACGAAACAGGAACAGGAGGAAATGAAAAACAGGGATGGATGAGATCAGGAAGGAGTACAGCAGGGAAGAATTTAATACAGAAGAGCCATACCGTCTCCTGTTTGAACATAAGGACAATGGGTTTGCATACCTGCAGCTTTATAATGACTTGAATGCAAACGCAGAACGTGTCGGGTTCAGGCGTTTCGGGACCATGGTAAAGGCATATATGAAACAGCACGAAGAACGCAGGAGCGGGCTGAGCAGCGTGGTAAATAACCTGACGGATTTTAAGGACCAGCCCATTGAACTGCTGACCGGAGACTGGATTGCCAATGATGACGGGATCCTCCGGAGGAACGGCGAACAGGGGATGGATGTTGCCTGTGTGCACCCGATCCTGCCCGTGCAGCGCCTGGTAAATATTGATGACGGGACCGTGCGGCTGCGGATTATGTTTCGGAGGGATTTCCGCGGCTGGCGGGAGGTGATTGCCAATAAAAGCACCCTTTTCAGTTCCAGGGAGATCAAGAAGCTGGCAGATAAGGACATTTCGGTCTCGGACAAGAACGCAGCCTTCCTGGTGGAATACCTTCAGGACTTGGAGGATCTGAACCATAACACCATCCCGGAGGCCCAGTCCGTGAGCCATCTGGGATGGACATCCAACGGGCTGTTCAGTCCGTATATGGAAAACCTGGAGTTTGACGGCCTGGAGAACTTTCGGAAAGTGTTTGAATCGGTGCACCCTTATGGAGATTATGAGAAATGGCTCGGCATGACAAGAAAAGTCAGGCAGGCAGGATCGGCGGCGAGGATCGCTCTGGCAGCAGCCTTTGCATCAATCGTCATTAAAGCCATTGGAAAGCTGAATTTCCTCCTGCATTTGTGGGGCGGATCTGGAACAGGAAAGACAGTGGCACAGCTTCTGGCAGTTTCTGTATGGGCTGACCCAAATGACGGGGCCGGGTATCTCCAGACATTTAACGGCACCCTTGTAGGCCTGGAGCAGCTGGCCGGTTTTGTGAACAACCTGCCCCTGATACTGGATGAATTCCAGCTTGTGAAAGATAAAAAATCCTTTGAACAAACCGTATATATGCTGTGTGAAGGAATTGGGAAGACAAGAGGGGCAAAAGCCGGAGGCTTACAGAAGACCCCTACATGGAAGAACTGCACTATTACATCAGGAGAATCCCCCATTACCCATGCTGCATCCGGTGCGGGTGCGGTAAACCGTATCATAGAAATTGAGTGCAGGGAGATGCTGTTTGAGGATGCAGTTGAGGTATTGGATGTGATCCGGTCTAACTATGGGTATGCCGGGAAACTGTTCATGGCATTTATATCCACCGATCAGGCAAAAGAAAAGGCGGCCGGCATCTATAAGCAGTTTTACCGTGATATAGGGACATCCAGCACGGAAAAACAGACCATGGCAGCTGCAATCCTGCTGACAGCCGATGCGCTGGCTACGGAATGGATCTTCTGCGATGGCAGGGGTTTGACGGTTGGGGATATAGAACCATACCTCCATTCCAGGGAGGCGGTAGATATCGGTGCCCGCGGATATGAATATATCCAGGATTTTTATGTCAGCAATGCTGCCAGGTTTGACCCCAGCGCAGATCCCTGCTACGGCTCTGTATCCGGTGATGAGGTGCGTATAATCAAGAGCGTGTTTGAGCGCATCTGTGAAGAAGGGGGATACAATCCCAGAGCGTTGCTGTCATGGCTGGATCAGGCGGGAAGGCTGTCAAAAGGGAAGGATAACCTGTATAAATCTGCCAAGGTCAATGGAAAGGCGGCCCGGTGTGCGTGTATCAACATGGCTGAGAAGATTTACCCGCAGGAAGAATTTATCCCTGTGGAGGACGGCGAACTGCCGTTTAAATGAAGCCGTTACAGAATCCTGAGGCAGGGTTACAATTTAAAAAGCGTATTTTGTAACCGAAAAATCCAGTGTTTATGCGGGTTTGAGGGGTGCGGTTACAAAGTTACAAAAGTTACAGGTTTTTTATAAGCTTATAGGAAGGCATATGTATGTAAAAGAAGTCAGACAATTTAATCATCTATGTGCCTCGCGCGTATAGGGAAAAAAGTGTTGTAACCTTGTAACTTTGTAACCGGTCATAAAAAAACCAGTATTTATGCGGGTTTGAGGCCTATCATTTGGTTACATGAAGCTGTAACGCATTGTGACGACAGGAGGAAAAATGGATAATAAAACTATATCAGATATCTTCGTGGATGTCTATAACCGGTTCTGGATGAAATGGCGCGACCGTGTGCCGCCAGAAGATTCAGGGGAATGGGATGTACTGAGAGCGGAAGCAGATGCAATCAAGGAAAAGTACGGGAACCATATGGTTCGGAAGTGGGAAGGTACATCCCCTACAACGGAGGAAGAGCCGGTAGCGTCTCCACTTGTTAATTTTGTTATGGATGAACTGGAGGCCAGAAGCAGAAAGGGGCAGAAGAAATGAAACAGCTAAAGAGTGAACCGGTCTATATCTGCAGCATATGCGGGAAGGATATAGCCGGGGATCATGTATATATCAAAACAAGGAGAGGAACAGAGCTGCATATCCATTATGGGTGTATGCCAGTCAGGAAAGGAAAAGACGATGAATGAATATGCGATTGAATGGACAAAGGATCGGGACTATGCAGGTGTGACGGTTCCCAGTGGTACAGCTTGGAAAACGAAACTCCTCCGATATGCAGAATCACATCCAGAGGATGTAAAGGTTATAGCGGTTAATGAAGACGGTTCAGCATTTTTTCATGTACCAGTTGCCTGGATTAAATGCAGTCCTCCAAGGAAGGTTTCAGAGGAGCAGCGGGTAGCAGCAGGGGAACGTTTTCGTCAGATGTGGGAGAATAAGAAAATAGATGGGATTGAATAGATAGAGATGTTGGAGGATACAGAATGAAGCATTTTGAATGGATTTATGGCCGTGAGGGAGAAAAATATGGTATCTGGAACAGCGTCCGAAAGGAATTCCAGTTTGGCATCTGCGAAGATACGCCGATGCTGGCCGAAGCCAGATTGTTTCAGCGAATAGGAGACGATGCCCGAAAATACAGGTTTAAGATCCAGAGGCTGCCGAAGGATCAATATAGACACCAGAATGATGATGGCGTTTTGAAGAGTGAGAGGAAGGAAAATAGCCATGGCTAAGATTTTGATGCAGGGAAAAGAAAGATTTATGTGCCCAGTATGTGAGAATGAGAGGATTGAGCCGGGGCAGAAATACTGCCAGATATGCAGCGAGGCACTTGAATGGGAGGAGGAAGCGAGAGCGGAGAGATTAAGCATTGACGAAGCAATAATTCATGCAAGGGCGGTGGCAGAGAAAAAATATATAGAAGGATTTCTCTGCTATGCGAATAGCGGAAATATTGAGAATAATAAGAAAAATGATGGGTGCATTAAATGCGCAAAGGAGCATGAGCAACTCGCAGAATGGCTTGAAGAATTAAAAAAATATCGTGAATTGGAGCGCAAGCACCGCTGGATCCCGGTGGAGGAGAGGCTGCCGGAAGATGATAATTATATTCTACTATCGTTCAGCAATTTCTCTCTTCCGCTGATTGGAAGATATGAGGCTGATAATGATGGTGGAGGAGCGTTCTATCTGGGCGATAATGATGAGGGAGATACCTGTCTATCAGAGGATCTGTATGTTAATGCCTGGCAGCCGCTGCCGGAGCCATACCGGCCAGAGGAGTGAGGAGAGTATGGATTTCGGATATTACAACATGGATTGTATGGACGGGATGAAGCAGTTTTCGGACAAGTATTTTGACCTTGCCATTGTTGATCCGCCTTACTTCTCTGGCCCAGAACGCAGAGAATATTACGGCAGGAAAGTAAGCCCAATAGGTGTACAGCGGCATTATGAGCCATCAGGGAGTTGGGAGGTGCCAGGGGAAGATTACTTCCGGGAACTGGAACGTGTCTCCAAGCATCGGATCGTATGGGGATGTAATTATTTTAACTGGATTTTCCCGGCGGGGAGAATTGTGTGGGACAAGTGCAATGGGAGCAGCAGTTTCTCAGATTGTGAGATAGCTTCCTGCAGCCTGCATGATTCAGTCCGTCTGTTCCGGTATATGTGGAATGGGATGATGCAGGGAAAGAGCATAGAGGAAGGATGGATACAGCAGGGAAATAAGAAACTCAATGAGAAACGGATCCATCCAACCCAGAAACCAGTCAATCTCTACCGCTGGCTGATCCAGAAGTACATACAACCCGGGTGGAAGGTACTGGACACTCATGTAGGAAGCGCAAGCAGTCTGATAGCGTACGAGGAGGCTGAGATTCCATATGTAGGATTTGAGATTGATCCTAATCGGTATGAGATGTCGAAACAGAGGCTTGAAACGCATAGGGCGCAGCTGACGTTACGTGAGTTTGGGATAATTTAGTCTTTGGAGGAGAAGATGAAAAACATAGATCGCATAAAAAGCATGAGCGAAGAAGAACTGACGGAATTATTTCATGAAATTCCATTCGATTGTGCGGAAAGATGTCCTGGTTTTGGGAATGGCTGCCTTGGAACGTGTACGCATGATGCTGGCCGGGATTTTATACGTGACTGGCTGAATGAAGAAAATTAAGATTTGATGGAGGAAAAAAAAGGTGGATGCAGTTGGAAGTATCAGTGTGATACGAAATTTTATGGGAAATGCTGGACGTAATATGTGCAATGACAGTTTATACAAAGCATTAGAGGATGCAGATACGGCATTGCAGTTGCAAATCCCAAGAAAAACGATAGTAAAGATTTTAAACGAAGATGTAAGCGCAGGAATCGTAGTATTTAAAGCGGGAACAAAGGTACATTACTGTCCAGAGTGCCTTGGAGTTGTTTCGGGATCACAGAATTATTGTAATAGATGTGGCCAGAAACTGATTTGGTAAACTGACAATTAAAACTTAAGAAAGGAGCTGGAACCTCCGGCCGGGGTAATGCTATAGCAGGTTCCTTTCAGAAAAATGGAAAAGAAAGAATTAACTACAGAAGAGTGGAAGACCGAAAAGAAGAAAAAGAAAGCGCAGATGACCGC